>NZ_RAPF01000001.1 GCF_003610805.1 Altericroceibacterium spongiae
GCCTGTTCAACAAACTGAAGAACTGGCGCAGGGTCGCCACCCGCTACGACAAAACCAAGGAATCCTATCTCGGCTTCGTCGCTCTCGCTTCAATCAAGCTCTGGATACCCTTTGTCCACGAAGCCTAGTTTCCCGCAGCGTTGGCACTTTGTTTTATAGTTTGAGCCATCGTTCCACACGCGACTTCGATTTATCTTATGGCCGAATAAACGGCATGAAATAAGTTCTAACATGATATCCCCAAATATCGATTGCTTGAACGAGAACTTAGAATAAAAATTCTACACAGAAGTATAATTGAGAAGTGTGAAATTAAATTTCACAAAATCCCCTTAAGAGCGCCCCTTCGCTCCTCTTATCACCGTTTAAGGTCTCAGTTTATATCATGTGTTAATGGTCGTTAATTATAAAATTTCTGCAATGATGCAGTTTTGCCTAAGGCTATGATGTAAAAAGAAAAATTAACTTCAACATGAACCAGGATTTTTTGTAAAAATGAAAGCTACGCTGTTTTGAAGGCCTTTTGTACTCATCCGCTCGTTTAATATGCCATTTTGACAAAGCGGACGGCTCTCATCCCTGATCAGTTTTGTCTTTTTGATAGATTCCATAATCCCAACACCTTTTCTGGCGGAGAAGGGCGTGTTGGGCATATATTTCACGTATCCTTACTGGTATTTTTCATGACCTGCCCATTCTATGTCTCGCCAGACGGAAGGCGAAATGCGGTGGAATGCTTTTAACAAAAGCAAATTAACTTGCTTTAATGCAATTAATTCGCAATAGTAACTTCTCCGCGTCAAGGTTGACAGGCGTGGAGAGTGAGCCGGGTTGAGGAATTTGCTGGAAACCAAGCCCGGCATAGAACGTTTGGTAGGTAGAGACGCCGGGGCGCTCTCATCCTCGTGACTTTTGGAGGAACTGACATGGCCATCCAGCCAGAAACGGATAGTGTGGTCATCCCCAAGTCGGATCGTGATGATACTGTAGAATTGCTCGAGTGGTACTGGCAGCGTGGTTTAGCCACTCTTTCTCTCGGTCGGGCAAAAAAGGCGGAATTTGCTAGCTAAAGAATTTCGGATCGAATGTGTTGCTATATTCGCGCGCATTCACTGCATTGATCAGGCAACCGCTATTATAACATTATGATGCGCTTGGCCGTGATCTGAGCGGTGACAAATTGACAACATGCCTTATCGCTTGCAATTAATGTGTCTCTAAACCGGCCCTAGTCGGATATCGCAAACCCCGTTTCTGAACGAATTTTACAAAGCAAGCCATTCGTTCGCTGTGCTTGGCTATAAGCAAACTCGCGTGGTGAGATGAAGCATGATTAGCAGAAATTTCTTGCCGCCATTGGCGACCCTGCGTGCGTTTGAAGCAGTGGGGCGCGTTGGGGGCATTCGGCGGGCAGCTAAAGAACTTGAGACTGACCACGGAGCTGTCAGCCGGCATGTTCGCTCACTGGAAAACTGGCTTGGTGCCAAATTGCTGATGCGTGACCGGGAAGGTTATCAACTGACCGATATCGGTGCTGCCTATCATCAGGAAATTCATAAAGCTATTCAGTTGATTGGAAATGCAACCGCCGAAATTATGCAGCCACAGCAAAGACTGACGCTGAGTATCTGGTGCATTCCCGGTTTCGGCACACTCTGGCTGTCGGACCGTCTGGGGGATTTTATCGAGAAAAATCCCGATATCGATCTCGACTTTCGTCCGGCTGATACCAGCCCGGATTTTCGGTCAGTTTTGGTGGATGGAGATATTCGCTATCTTCGCTCCTGGGAAGAGGCTGATGTTCCTCGCCATGTCCAGATGCTCGAATTCGCCCGACCGCCGGTCTATCCTGTCGCTAGTCCGGATTATGTCGCCAATATGGAAAGGGTGAGTGGGCCGCGTGACCTGCTCGACCATACTCTGCTGCATGAAGATACCGATGTGGAATGGCGGCATTGGTTGCAGGCACAAGATGTTGACGTGGGTGAGACACTTCCCGGGCCGCGCCTCTGGCATGCCCATATGACGTTGAATGCAGCACGTCAGTCGCGGGGGGTCGCGTTGGCAAATCCGTTGCTGCTGGGGGACGATCTGGATCAGGGAAGGCTGGTGCGGATCGAAAGCAGTGGGAAGCCCTTTGCGAACGTGGCATTCGGTGGCTATTGTTTACTGGGACGTGAAGATCGCTGGAATTCAGCGGCTTTGTTGCGCTTTCGCAGATGGCTCCGTGATGAAGCGATCGGTTGATTGAAAGTGAGCTTCGGGCCTTCGCGCGTGCATTGCGAAGCGACCATTATCCAAATTGTTGCCTATAGGTCACCACTCTGCTCGCAATATTCACCTAGAAGAGCGATGTTAACCTCATAAGCTTTGCTGTGTTTGTATATGGACACAGAAGCAAAGAAAACAGGGGGTTGGCACTAATGAGACGAGCACCGAAATGGCTGCTATTGGCGACCGCAGCCTATGCCGGGCTGAGCGGAGTTGCGCAGGCTGAGGAAAGCGTATCCGCAGAGCAGTACGAGGCGGACGACAGTGAAAATTATGCCGGAGACGATATTATCGTTACGGCCACACGCCAGAGCACGACGATTTCCCGTGTTCCGATCAGCATCAGCGCTTTCGATCAGAGCGCGATGGATACCAAGGGGGTGAAATCAATTGCCGATGCAGTCCGTTTTACGCCGGGCGTCAGCTATAATAATCGCGACAATACGATCACCATTCGCGGTATTTCATCGGGCGCAGGGTCGGGCACGACCGGAATTTATATCGATGATACGCCAATCCAGATGCGTGCACTGGGGTTCGATGCGCATGATACACTGCCCGCTATTTTCGATCTGGAACGCGTAGAGGTTCTGCGTGGGCCGCAGGGTACGCTGTTCGGGGCAGGGTCGGAAGGCGGAACTGTCCGCTATATCACGCCAAAACCGGGACTTCAGGACTATAGCGCCTATGGGCGGGCTGAAATTTCCACCACCGAACATGGCGCGCTCAATTATGAAGCGGGTGCGGCAATTGGCGGCCCGATTGTTTACGACAAGCTGGGTTTTCGAATCAGCGCCTATCATCGCCGCGATGGTGGATGGATCGACAAATCCGATGCTGACGGAGTGATCTATGACAAGGATGCCAATCACGGGGATGTGACCGTGTTGCATGGCGCGCTGTCTTTTAAGCCAACGTCCGAACTGACCGTTACACCGGCCATTCATTTCCAGAAGCGTTCCAAGAACACATTCGATGAATATGTCGAAGGCCTTTCAGACCCCAATGACGGCGTGTTCCTGAACAGCAGCCCGGAATATCGGGGTAGCCGTGACAAATTCTATATGCCCTCGCTCAATGTCGAATATGACAATGGCGACTTCGCTGTCGTATCAAATACGAGCTATTATCACAGGAATAACACGACCGGTTATGACGGTACGATGTATAATCTGTCCTATTATTCCCTGCTTTACGGGATAGTTTTCGGAGAAGATGCACCTTATTATCCGTTTGTGACAGAAACGGGTGTCAACCCTGATCTGCCCTATTATTACAGCCCCGCTGTGGTCACGAACACGCAGCGCAATTTCACGCAGGAACTGCGTTTGCAGTCTAGCGATCCCGATGCACGTTTAAGCTGGGTGGTCGGGCTGTTCTACCAGCGCAGCAAACAAAAGAGCATCGAGGAACTGGTCGAAACAACTGACGACCTTTTCCCCACGACCTTTGGCATCACGCTCGAGCAGTTCTTTGAATATGAGCTTTACGGGGATGACAGTTATATCAACCAGACCAAGGCTACCGATACGCAGATCGCCGGTTTTGCCAATCTGACTTATGCGCTAACCGACAAGCTGAAAGTGACGCTTGGCGGCCGATATGCCAAAACGAAATATTCCTTCGATAACTTTGCCGATGGTTCGCAGAACGGGTTGAGAACGACTGCCAGCGGAAAGAGCACAGACAAGCCATTCACACCGAAGGCGGGGCTTTCCTATCAGGCAGATGACAATAACTTGTTCTATGCGACCTGGTCCAAGGGGTTCCGTGCCGGGGCGGCCAACGCGCCTGTGCCTCCAATCTGCGGCAATCTGGATACGCCTGACAGTTATGGTTCTGACAAGGTGGAGAGCTGGGAGGTCGGTTCGAAAAACAAACTGTTCGACCGTCGCCTTCAAATTGCAGCCAGCGCCTACGTCATCGACTGGAAGGACATTCAGCAATCGGTTTATATTCAGAGTTGCGGGATTCAGTATACCGACAATCTCGGGAGTGCGCGCAGTAAGGGCTTCGATCTGCAGCTTTCTCTTAAGCCGGTTTCGGGGCTCAGTCTGGAAGCAGCATTGGGATATAATTCCTCCGAATATACCGCGACGGTTCTTTCGGCCGAAGGAGCTCAACTTGTCGAGGATGGGGATAAGCTGGGAACCTCACCATGGACGGGAAGCGTTGGCGCGCAGTATGATTTTAGCTTGGGTGCCAGCAATGCTTTTGCCCGGATTGATTATCAGTTCACGGCACGTAGCTCGGGACCGACTTCAGCACAGAATCCCGATAATGACGGAACCTACGATCCGATCTTTGTGCAGACACCGGCGACAAACTTTGTCAGTCTCCGGGCAGGGACGGATCTGATGGACGGGGCCAATCTGTCGGTCTTCGTGGATAATTTGTTCGATTCATCGCCGCGGCTCAATCGCCTGCATTATCTGCCCGGCACCGATTATATCACCAACAGAACCTTCCGCCCGCGGACGATTGGTCTGACGCTCACTTACCGGCGTTAAGACGCGACCGGACGTCTTTTCCCTCAGAGGCGTTTTGAGCCCCGGTCGATATTCGACCGGGGCTTTTTTCAATAGAAGAGGAAGGCGCGTGAGATAATGAGGAACATCGTTCCTACTTATGTCGCTTATGTCGCACGCGCGCTCTTCAGTCGGCCTGCCTATCTCAATACAAGGAAATAAAGAGAGGCGGTCAGGATCGACATCCTGACCGCCTCTCTGTGCGACCCTGATAGCGTCAGTGGTCTGTTATTTGCCCGTCAGCAGATAATGAACGACAGCTTTGCGTTGTTCTTCATTTGGAATGCTAACGACCATTCGCGTGCCCGGTACCATCTTATTCGGTGAAGTCAGGAACTTGTTCAGTGTTTTCTGATTCCATTTAATGCCGGATGCGGCCAGTTTTTTAGAATAGCGGAATCCCTCGGAAGTGCCTGCGGTGCGACCCGAAAGGCCAGAGAGATTGGGGCCGGCGCCGCTGCGTGCACCTGGCTTGTTGGTGTGGCACATCTGGCAACGCTGCTTGAACAGCGTTTCGCCATTGGATGAGTTTGCCAAAGCGGGCGTCGCGCTTACCGTTGCTATTCCCAATACTGCCATTGACGCCATAATTTTCATTCGTATCTCCAGATATCACTTATAAATTTTGTCCCGTAACCTGCCGGGATATGCGTGAATCATACTCGCTAACGAAGTCGTCTTGGGGAAGTTGCCAATTCCAAGATGATCGGTGCCTTAACGGCACCGGAGTGGCAAAGTTCACGCTAGTTGCTGTACATTTCTTGTATGAATCACCGCGCAATATTGTCTTTCTGGGCATAGAATGCCTGCAGGTTATCGGGCGCACCGCATGCGAGGATGAGATCGGCCACGAGTTTTTCGCGCATGGCGAGCAGTGGTGCCCCGGCGCGAAGCGGGCGCGCCCGCAACCGTGCTACCTCCTCGGCCTGAAAGGGGCGGGCATCATCCGGTACGCTATCTCCTCCCAGATTGAAAATGACGAAATTCATCAGATCAGCGAGTTCCTGAGAATCCCGGATTGGTGCATGAGCCACGTTGGGCAGCCGGATCAGGTAATCGCGCGCTTCGTCATTGCACATGAAATAACCTACTCTTGAACGTAATTCCGGAACCGGAGCGGGCGCAGAACTGCCACTGATACCATGGCAACCTGCACAAAATTCGACATAGTCGGATTGAGCAGTCGTCATTCGCGGTGTTGCAGCTGTTGTCCCTGCAGCTGCAAATATTGCTCCGCAGACCAGTGCCAGGCCGGTGAACAGACAGATATTTTGCCTGAGCATATCAAGGTGTCACTCTGCGGCACCGACCAGCACGGCGGTGGAGCAGTGATATTCCATGCTGGAAACACCGAAGCACCAGATGATGTCATTATTACCCTGCGGTCGGTAAACCTGCGTGGCGCGATCCGTATTGTCGCAAAAGCACTGGCCACAATCGGCTGTGCCGCAACAATCGCGATAGGCGATCAAATAGGCTTTGCCGTCATCGGGATTGATACATGTACCGATCCAGGAAGTAGGAGAGGCCTCTGTTCCCGGCGGGCAGGTGTGCAGGCCACCACCGCAACAGGTGCAAAGCGAACCGTCAATTGCGCAATAACGCCAGTAATCACATTGAGTATCGTCAGTGGTTTGCGCATGGCGGGCAAAACTGGTCTTGGCCTGTACCGACCGGTCTTTGGCGGCATTTGCGCGATCGACTGGCAATAAGGGGAAAACCGGAGCCGCGACCAGTGCTGCACCGATGCGGGACAGCAGGCTGCGCCGTGATGATCCTCGTGCCAGTTTTCTGACGAATTTTTCGGTCTGGCTGTCTGAATTCATGCCGCTCATCCCTGTTAAAATTCCTTTTGCGCCTGTTTCAGCCTTTGGCTACCGACAGATAATCCTGCACCGAACGCATGCCGGTATCGCGTGCGACGATAAGGCTTTCCAGATGTTCGCGGCTGTTTACCAGACCACGTCCCGCAATGACGCCGGCTTCATCGATCAGCACTGCATGAGGCAATTTATCGACGGCATAGGCCCGGCCTAGTTCGGCGCTGTTCACAAAAGGCAGGTCTGTCAGGCTATGGCGTTCAATCAGACTACGCTGCTCCTCTTCCGGGGCGTCGCCAGCCATGATAAGGTTCAGCCTTTCTTTATGTGCGACGTCGCGTACGGTCGGGATCAGGACTTTGCAGACCGGGCATTGTGCCGAAACGAAAAGAACAAGCGTGCTGCGTCCGCTGGTGGCGGGCCCGCCAATCTCCACATTCTGACCATCGAGAGCCGTCAGTTTCAGCCTAGGGGCAGCAGAGCCCAGTGCAGGGCCATGTGTCGGCGTCAATGCGCCGACGGGAGCAACCCGCTCATAAAGAACGCCGATCTGCCGGGCGAGGGCGAGACCACCGAGGATTGTAAGGCCAAGAACGATCCACAGGAGAACCTGAGAAATAATAAGGGCAGTGGTCATAACTGGCTCCATGCAGCAGGTTTGCGATCACCCGGCATACGCAGTGCGGCGATTTCACCGAACAATTGAAGAAGAAGGTACAGCAATAGTCCGGCAATCGCACAATTGACGAATGCAAAGCCGGTAATCGGTTCAAGCGGCAGCAAGGGCAGCATCAGCAACAAGCACAGGATCAGATTATGCAGTACCATGCTGTTGGAAATGCCGCGCCGCCCGGAAAGGCTGCAACCGCAGGAAATGAAATCGCGCTTGCGGGCAATATTCACACGCATTGCGAAGGTAAATATCAGCAGCAGGGCCATCGCGCCGGGTACAGCGATCATCGGCCAGGCCAGCAATCCTGCCGCCAGCACCAATTCTGCCAGAACCAGTGCAAAAGAAGCTGGTGAAACTGCCCAATTGCGGAAGCAACCGGTAATTGCCCAGGACGGCTTGAAAATGAGCCATGTCGCGCAGCTTGCCAAGGCCTGCGACAAGAAACATGGCGGCAACCAGTATGCGTATCGTTACGCCTATGGCCGCAATAGCTATGGCTAATATGTCCATCATGGCATGACCACGAAAGTGCTGGGGCCTTGCGTATGGAACATGCTCTTTTCACTCAGCGAAGCAGCATCCCAGATATGGACGCTGCCGTCACCTCCGCCAAGCAGAAGTAGAGGAGCGTCATCACCGGTGATGGCAACGCTTGTAATCGGTTGCTTCAGAGCCACGCGGCGCAAAACTTTATGCGTGGCAGCATCGACTTCCCACAATTCTTCACCGGCTTCTTTGAAAGACCAGAATTCCCCTTTATGCATCAAAACATAAAGTCGGCCGGTTTCAGGATGATAGGCGATGGGTTGCAGGCCGCCGGGCAACCAGCTGACAATGAGCGGTTCGGTCGTGGCGCGGGGCATATGTGCGCCTTCCTGCAGGGACCATGGCTCGGCAGTTTGTACCGTTCCCCCGGCTATCACTTCATAAACAAGCCCCGAATAGCTCAGAAAATATCCCTTGCCGGTTGCGGGATCGAGAACACTGTTGTCATAGATCGGATCATCATCGACAGGAAAGAAAGGCTCTGTTTGTTCGACATTGGCCGTATCCCCGGAATGGGTGGTAATGGCGAACGATCCATCCCCGCAGATTGAGAGGATTTTTTCATTTCCCGCCGCAAATGCCATCGCGCAGCCGGGAATTTCTACGGAAGCGGCCACTTCGCGCTTTTCAAGATCGACGATGATAATGCTGGATGCGGGAGACATATCATACACATATGCATAGCGCCCGTCGGCCGACAGGCTCAGCGTGTTGTTGCGTAACCCTACCAGCAATCGACCGGGCAGGGTAATTTCATAATCCAGTTTCAGTGTTCTGCCGTCATAGACGGTAATCATGTCCTGTCGGGTGCCGCGATTGCCTTTTGTCCAGATCGTTTCGGCAACGTAGATATGCTTCCTGTCCGGCGCAAAGGCGATATTGGACATGGGCGCTACATGCACGCTGCCTAACAGCTTGCCCGTGTCTCCGTTGATCAGCTGTGCCGGGTTGCGAAAACTGAAGAAAGAGAGGAACCAGTGTGAGCTGGCATCCGGCAGAACGGCCACATCGCTTTCTTCGACTTCTGGAACGGCCGGGGCTGTATCGTCGCTTTGCGCAAAGGCCGTGCTGGCCGATAAAGCAGCCAGCACTATGGTAAACTGGCGGAATTTCTTCAACGGCACTGTGTCCCCCTTTGTCTTTATGGCCGGATAAACAAGGCCAGTGAACAGGCCGTGTGCGGTCGATTCCAGTCTATATTACATGATTTAATTATCAGGCAGAGATGATCTGTTGCCAACTGGTGGTGACTGCTGGGCACCGGTGCATATTGAGACGATACAGAATACCTTTTGTCGGATACTTATTGTTCCAGAGTTGAGACATAGGCGCGAATGGCTTCGGCTTCTCCGGGCGAAAGCTGTTCCTTGAAGCTGACCATGCCTTTTGGGGTCAACGCACCGTCGATCACAACACTGCGCCATGCTTCGGCGTCGAAAAGGAACGGGGATCGGCGCAGATTGGGCAGCACATCACCTCCATGGCATATAAAGCAATAGCGATAATAGGAGCCTGCGCCGCTCTGAATCTGCTCCTTCGAGAATGTGTCCGTAACTGGCTCTATATCGAGTCTCGGCACCGGATCGAAAGCGGGCAATTTCGCCGTACCGCCAAGTTTGAACACCAGAATCCGGCCATTGATAGGATAATGATCGTTTTGGCCTTCACGGTTAAAGAGCGGGCCGGAGCCGCCCTTGCCAGCGAGCACGGCGATATATTGCTCGCCATTGATAGCATAACTTATCGGTCCGCCCTGAATTCCCGATTGCCCGTCGAAGCTCCATAATTGCTGCCCGGTTTGGCTGGCAAAGGCGCGAAAGATACCGTTGGAATCTCCCTGAAAGACAAGCCCGCCCGCGGTTGCCAATGTACCGCCATTCCAGAAACCTGTTTGCGGGACACGCCAGACCTGCTTTTGCGCTACGGGATCCCAGGCCAGCAGGGCTCCTGTAAAAGTTGCACCTTTGCCATCTGTTCGCGGAGCAAGTTCGGCGGCCATATTCCATTGGCCGGGTTCATAATCGTAATTTTCGGGCTGCGCGTAATAGAGGCCGGTGGACATGCTCGGGAAAAAGACGAGTTGTAAATCCGGATCGAAAGACATGGGCATCCAGTTATGTCCGCCTTCTGAAGACGGTGAAATATAGGCCGGCCCGTCTTTGTAACGGGCATTATCTGCGAAAACGGGTTTTCCGGTTGCCGTATCGATATGTTTTGCCCAGGTCTGCGGCACATAATTATTGGCTGAGATCAGCTTTCCCGTCACCCGGTCGATAACATAAAAGAAGCCGTTTTTCGGTGCCTGCATCAGCACCTTTTGCCGTTTGCCGTCGATTGGCAGCGTGGCGAGCATCATTGGCTGGGTGGATGTATAATCATAACTGTCGCCCGGAACAGCCTGATAATGCCATATATATTCCCCGGTATCGGGATCGAGAGCGACAATGGAGCACAGGAACAGATTGTCTCCTTTGCCTTCGGAGCGGATCTGATAATTCCAGGGAGTGCCGTTGCCGACACCTATATAGAGCTGGTCCAGCTCTTCGTCATAGACGATGGAATCCCACACGGTGCCGCCGCCGCCATATTTCCACCACTCACCATGCCAGCTCTTCCCGGCGATTTTTTCCATCGCCGCATCGGATGCTTCACCATCGGGGCCTTTGGCCGGATCGCCGGGTACGGTGTAGAAACGCCAGACTTTCTCGCCGGTTTCGGTGTTATAAGCTGTGACATAACCGCGCACGCCATATTCTGCGCCGCCATTACCGATAACTATCTTGTCTTTGAAGACACGCGGTGCGCCGGTGATAGTGTAGGGCTGTTCGGGATCCGCCGTCACGACGGACCAGACCTGTTTGCCTGTTGCCGCATCGATAGCGATCAGGCGCCCGTCGATCGTTCCAATATAGATTTTACCCTTCCATGCTGCGACACCGCGATTGACCACGTCGCAGCACGCATCGAAAGCTTTTTGCGGATCGACTTGCGGATCAAAGATCCACAAAACTTTGCCGCTGGCCGCATCGACTGCGTAGACCTTGGACCAGGCGGTGGAGACATACATAGTTCCATCGATCACCAGCGGTGTTGCTTCCTGTCCACGCCATGTGTCGAGATCGACATACCATGCCAGAGAAAGTGAGCCGACTGTGTTGCGGTTGATGTCTTTCAACGGGCTAAAGCGCTGTTCGTCAAACGTTCTTCCATGACCCATCCAGTTGGCAGAATCGCTGTTCGCGGCTGCCATGCGTGCCTGATCGACAGCTGCTGAGCTTTGCCGTTCCGCAAAGGACAGGCCAGGCTGGATCAGCAACAACAGAGCGACTGCTGCCATGAAAGCTCTGGTTCTGACACCCTGATAACCGATCATTTGATATCTTTCTTCGAGACGGGGCATGCCTATGCGGCTGCTGGCAATTCAGCGCTGATAGACCACCTTGCCGCCAATGATGGTCATGTCGACTTTCGTATCGAGAATCTGCGCTTCGGGAACTGTCAGCAGATTGTGATCGAGCACGATCATGTCAGCCAGCTTACCAGGTGTCAGGCTGCCTTTCTTGTTCTCGTCCCAGGAGAGATAGGCGGCATCTTGCGTGTAGGCCCGCAGCGCTTCGATCCGGGAAACGGCTTCATCTTTCCCGTAAACAGTGCCGCTCGCGGCCTGGCGTGTCACAGCCACATAGAAACCGTATAGAGGGCCAATCGGCAGATTATCCGAGCCGAATGCCATATGTACGCCCCAGCGCAGTGGTGTGCCTACCGGGTTGATATGTTGCAGCCGTTCGCCATCCAGCGTCTGATTATAGCGGCCTTCCAGATTATATAGGAAGTTGGGTTGTGCCGCCCCCCATATATCGTGGCTGGCCATCAGAGAAAGCGTTTCCGGTGGCGGTAGCATAGTAAGATGCGCGGTGAACCAGCGGGCATCATGCTGCGGCTCTTCATCCAGAGCCTGAGCATAAATGGCCACCAGCCGCTCGATTGCGGCATCGCCAATGGCGTGAATACCCATCTGCCAGCCAAGATTGCGCGCCGTGCGCACCATGGAGAGCAGATCCTCCGGCGACGTCAGAGCGCGGCCGCGGAATCCCGGCATATCCTTATAGTCTTCCAGCGTCCAGGCGGTGGGACCGGTAAAGCCGCCATCGGCCGCCGGCATTTCGCCAATCGGGCCAAGCTTAAGCCGGTCGTCCCCATAGCCTGTATGGTAGGGAAAGGCTTTGAGCCGCTCCGCACCGGGATAGGCTATATAGAGAGTAGAGCGGGGCAGGCTTTCGCCCTGTTCGGCATAGATTTCGCGGAACTGCTTGAAAGTTGGCGCAGTGGCCGGGCCTGTTCCATCCGGAGCGCCGCCTTTATCGGCGGGCTCGTCATCGATGGTGGTCAGAGCCTCCATCAGGCTCGTAATGCCCAGCGGCAGCAGAGCTTTCAGGCGTGAAACGAAGCTCGGTTTCATTTCTCCGGGCGCGGGTGGCGGTACGAGCCGGGCATAGAGGTCGATCCGTTCGCGAATAATACCGTTGGGTTCGCCATTATCGAAATGATCGATCACGCCGCGATCCGGATCTGGTGTGGAGCTATCGATATCCGCCAGCTTCATGGCGAGACTGTTGCCCACCGCACTATGCGAACCGGCCCGTGTCAGCATTACTGGATTGTCCGGTGCAGCTTTATCCAGATCTGTGCTGACGAGATTACGCTTTTCTGCCAGCTTTGCTTCGTCCCAGCCATATCCGGTAATCCATTCTCCCTTTCCCAGCTCCTCGGCTTTGTCGCGCAGCAATTGCTGGACCTCGGCAATCGAACCCACTTGAGTGAGATCGACCGCGCGGCGCGGAGTGCCGATAATATGGACATGAGTATCGATAAAACCGGGCATAAGCATGCGACCATCCAGATCGATTTCTCTTGATGCCTCGAACTGACTGGCAATGTCATCATCCCCTATAGCGAGGATTTTTCCGTTGCGGATGGCGATCGCGGTAGCCTTGGGATGGTCAGGGTCCATCGTAATGACCCGTGCGTCATAGAGTACCAGATCTGCCGGTTCGGCCGCTTGCGCAACAGAAGTCTGAGCCAGTAGCAGAAGGGAAGCCGGGATCAGGGAACGGCGGATCAGCATAGGAAACTCCCGAGAATCGTGTGTCTTATCAGCCTCTTGTCAGCGAAACATGCTTTCGAGCCCTTTTGCCATGACAAGATAAGCCCGATAATCATACGTGTTTCTGCCCGAGACACAGTCGCGAGCCGATCCTAAGGGCTTAAGAGTGAAAGACTAGGTGACTTTAGAAAGTCTGTGGTGCTTTTTGAGCAACACTCTCTTTCTGGAGCAGGCTATAATAGCCTATTTGAATGTCATTCCCCGAATGCAGCGGGATAGAGCGAATGTCGCACCGATTTTTACACTTTTCGGATTTCCTGCATCCAAATCAAAAATTTGCTACGCCATCTGAGGAATGGACGTCAGTCTTTCGCTGGTATGCTTCCGCGAGATGTAAGGGAGAAATGCGCAGAATTCATCCCCTTTGATCCGGCGGCAATACAGGTGGCCAGTATCGTTCGCCCGACTACTCTTTTCGACCAGAAAATGAATGACCGTTTCGGCCAGTCAGCGGATGAAAGCTTTTTCCGAGGGGGCAAGGAATGTCTGAAGAATATGAATCGGCGGCTATGGCTAATGAAAATTGTAAGAGGTTCATAATAAACCACTCTTTCTCTCTATAGATTGCTCATCCCGCAACATTTTTCACAATAGGATTGTTGCTCATTAATATCCACTTTGCAGAGAGAAATTTATGCCTGCGGATTTGATAGATATCGTAAATAAAATAAGCCTGTTTGTGGAAGAGGTTTGAAGATCAACCGAGTCAGTGTTGTGTATTTATTATGCCTTCCGGCGACACTCCTGGCAGGAGATCATCGGTCGGGCGGCATCACATCTATGCTAAGGGTCTTAAGGGAACGCAGGTGTTTATTTTCTACGCGTGCCCGGAAAACGAAATCTTCGGTCAAATGTGGCGGCTTTGGGCGAAACCGGCTCCTCAAAGACAAAGGCCCCGCAGCCGTATCGGCTGGGGGCCTTTTCAGTTCGAACTCGTTCTGTAGGAAACGCTGTCAGAACCTAACGGAGATATGTGCGGTCAGCAAATGCTCGCGAGCATCTTTTCCAATCTGCCCCTGATACCCGAACGACGCTTGGGTATTGTCGCTTAGTGACAGCGATGCTCCTGCTTCTAGAAGCGCGGAGTTACGTGAGATTGGCGCGCCCTCGACCGTAAATGGTGTCCCGCCGGCAAAGCTCGCAGTGGTCAGTGGTGTCACGTCGCCGAAAGCATGACGCCAGCCGAGTCCGGCGGAAAGTTTGAGCGGTAGCCTGCCGAGTGCGAAACTCACCGATCCACGCGTGCCCAGAGACGAAAACAGCGTTGACATATTCTCTGACTGGCCGGCAAGCGCCGCAGGGCCTCCGACCTCCGTGAAGTCGTCAGTGTCGAGCCCAACCCAGGCAAGACCTGCGAAAGGCTCCACCTCGCCTGCTCCGAGATCGAAGGTCCAGCCCGCTTCGCCGAAGATCTGGGTCGTCCCGACATCGTAGTTTGCCGTAGGTGCGTCGAGGAGCGCACCGACTGCGACCATCCGGTCGCTTTCGATATCGTTCCAGCTATAGGAGGCGCCACCACGCAGCGAGAACAGGCCTGTGCCTGCAGTAAACGAGCTGACGCCATAGATGCCGAGATGATAGCTGTCAGCCGAGGCGCTCGATCCGCGCGCCGACAGTTTGAGATCCGTGCTCCCATAGCCGGCAAAGATGCCAAGACGTGTCGCTTCGGAGGCCGCCACATCGGCGCCGACGAGGAAACCGCCCGTATTACCCTTTACCGATGCAGTGTTGCCAGTGCTGTCCTTGCGGTTCCAGGAGCCGAAGCCTGTGCCCCAGAGTCTCCAGCGATCAGCGGCTTCGGAGGCGTTCGCAGCAGAATCCGGGTCTGCGATGCGGGTGACTGTGGTGCGCAGCGCGGCGGCGCCTTCCACGAGATTTGACTGCAGGCTGGCGTGAATCTCGCCGGAAAGGCTGTTGAAAGCTGCGCCAAGCGCCGATGCGTCATCGGGCAGAATGGCTGCCGCATCGAACACGGCATTACCGTGCCCCGCTGTCTCGGTGGCGGTGGCCATGGCGCGCTGGTTGATGGTGCTTACCTTGTCGGCAAAGCTGATATCGTTGCGCAAAAGCTTCAGGTCGACTGTGTAGTTTTCCCGGTCATAGACCAGCGAAGCGTCAAGGAATGCATAGTTGGACGTCACGTCGTCGAAGGAACCGGTCAGGCCCGTGCCGCCCTCTAGTATCCTGTAGGTCGCGGCCGGGTCATAGCTGCCGGTAAGACCGATATGCTTCACCGTACCGCCGTTGATAACGATATCTCCGGTGGCAATGGTCTTGTCGCTGGCCGTTCCCGCAGGATCAACCTCAACCTCGTATATCGAACCGGTGTTGAAGGTGGCGTCGCCCGCGACATTTAGTGTGCCGATAGAATTGCCCGGGCTGAGAATGCCACCGGAATTTACGATGATCTCACCGACCGTGCCGGTGCCGCCAAGCTGCGCGCCGTCGGCGAACGTCATTGCAACCGGCGTCGAGAAGCTGCCATCGACAACGAGTTTTGCGGTGTCGGCGATGCCTATGCTCCCAAAGGAGATGTCCGCGCCAGTTAACGTCAGCACGCCGGATGTCAGGTCGAGCGTATCGGCCTGCACGTCACCAGACAGCGTCCAGGCGCTTCCTTCCATAGTTAGCGAACCGAAACCCTTGAGATCCTCGTCCTCGCTACCCGTGCCCTTGAGTGTCAGCGTGTCTCTGCTGTCGGCCATGACCTGGCCGATAAGGTTCGAACCGGTACCAAGCGTCAGATCGTAGCTGATCGTGCTGCCCTTCGCGATGGCATATCCTTCAGCGGCTGTTGCTTCGATTGTGCCGGAGTTGACGATGGTGACCTGGCCATCCGACGCAAGAGTAGCATCATTTGTGACAAAAAGCCCGTTCCCCCCGCGGATGGTGCCAGCATTGGCGATTTCGCCTCTTGTAAGGCC
Source organism: Altericroceibacterium spongiae (assembly GCF_003610805.1). Classification (GTDB taxonomy): domain Bacteria; phylum Pseudomonadota; class Alphaproteobacteria; order Sphingomonadales; family Sphingomonadaceae; genus Altericroceibacterium; species Altericroceibacterium spongiae. The sequence goes on from NZ_RAPF01000001.1 coordinate 15,927, forward strand.
GTAGAAAAGTGCCCCGTTCCCCTTGCCTTCAAGTGTGCCCGTCTCCGTATTGGTCAGGCTCGCCTCCTCAAGGTTGTAAAACAGGGCCCCATGAAATTTCGTCCCGGAGATCGAGCCGCTGTTGCTAAGAGTGGCCTTCGGGCTGGTCATCTCATACCAATTGCCGAGCCATACGCCGGTGTCCGCCGAGAGGTTCCCTGTCTCCGTGTTGGTGATGGTGCCAGACTTGGTAAAAAAGACAGCGCTGGTATCGAAGCCCACTGCATTGGTCGATGTTATCGAGCCTTCATTGTATAGAAAAGCGCCAGAAGAGCCGGCATCAATCGTGATCGAATCGGAGGAGATCGTCGCCCCTTCACGGTTGTATATGGTTGCAGCACCATTCAGATAAAGGGAGCTCAAATTGCCCGTGTTGTGAATGCTGCCGGAATTGTCGATGTAATTCGTGCCCGTCCCGGGATTTTGCACGGCGCCCTTGATCGTCGCTCCGGCATGGTTGGTGAGCGAAATACCGCCAGAAGTGACCAGAAGCCCGTAATCTTCCCCTTCGATACGCCCGGAATTGTCGATGGTAATACCCCCGGAGGAGAAGATGGCGGTGCCGGAATCGAGGGCCTCGATAACGCCTGTTTCCCCGACATTGAACGTGTCATCCGCATGGGATGCGATAGCACCGCTGCCATGCCCGTTCGAGCGGATCGCGCCATCGATTTGAAACGTCCAGGCCTCCGTGCCTGTCCCCACCGCGCTTTGCGAAGGGCCGCTCAGAACGATTGACCCGCTCTCGTCCAGCAACAGGGCGCCGCCGCCGGGATAAGAGGTATCCATCAGGATCGGATCCGTTACAGTGTCGTCGATCACAACATCATACGTGGCCGACTGAGCCAGAGCAGTACCACCCGATCCAGCCACGCTGAGCATGCCGAGAAAGGCCGTGCCCGCTGTCAGGTGACCACGCGCGAAATGCCGCCGCCTCGTCCAGGTCGAAAAAGTATCAATAAGCCGGAAATTCCGAAACATGCAGTTCCCCCCCTTCAAAACCCCTCTGTCTCCATTCAGGACATTTGGAGACACTCAGTGCGCTCCCTAACAGCGCAAATTCCGAGGAGAGTCCCCCTCAAATGTTTATTTAATTCGCAATAGAAAAATATTATTTCTCAAGCTGTCATCGGTCGGCGAAAGAGAAGCTGTCAATCGCGAGGATCGTTCAGGCAAAAGCCGATTTTACGGCGGGCACGGCTCTCGTGTCGCACTGCAATGGCAAGCGACATTGCGTCTTCCTGAGGGAGTGCTGTCTTTAAAACATACAGGTTTGCAAACCTTTTGAGGGTCTATAGCAAACGGTATGTAAGGGAGGTGGTGCCGGCTGCAGGAGTCGAACCCGCGGCCCCCTGATTACAAATCAGGTGCTCTACCAGCTGAGCTAAGCCGGCACTGACGCGCCCCATGCGATAAAGTGGCGCAAAGGTCCAGCCCCTGTTTGAAGGAGCTGGGGAAATTTTTATCATTTTACTCCGAACGTCCAGCCTTCGGAGCGCGCTATCGCAGGGGACATCGCCGTTGGGTGCCAAAGCTTCGGATCTTGCGCAGCAATACGCAGCCATGCTGCAGTGATCAGGGCGTCGGCCTGGTGATCGTCTATCGGGGAATCGCTCATCGATGTTTCGCTTTGGAGCCGTTGGAGAGCTGCATTTAGTTCGTGGCGTTTGCGCATTTTGGAACGGTTCGCTGTGCGGCCGGCCGCCATCGCTGCAATCGTGGTATAGATTTCGACCACAACCGATCCCCTTTCGGGCAGAGGATCGATTGGCCACACCGGCAATGTGTCTCCTAAGCGGTGCAGCAGACGCATTCCGGTGAGACTGGATTTGCCAACCTGTGCGGCACCGACAAGGTTGAAATTGCTATAAGGTTTGCATCCCTGAGCGCGTTGATATTTTTCGGTCAGACGGAAACGGCCTTGTCCCGTCAGCGCGTTGCCGATGCGAAAATGAACGCCTTCGCGACCGCCATGACGGCGGAAATAGCGGCTGGCTTGCGGGTGATCGACGAAACTGTTTGCACCGAGATATGGGTCTTTTGCGCAGATCTGGTCGACCAGTGCCCACAGACCGCGTGCTGTGGCAGGGCTTTGCTGCCAGCCGGGGAAGAAGGCGTCGCAATCGGCAAAGGGCAGCGATATGCCGAGATCGATTCCGACCAGCGTATCGGCAGGCATCTCTTCGCACAGCCAGCGGAGAACTTCCGGGCGGGACCAGCGATGGCCGGGACGGATCAGCACAGGCGCCCCGTGCCCTGTCGAGCACAGCGCCAGCGCGATGCCCTTATGCCGCTCTCCGGCTGCGCCTGACCAGTCTATGCCGGCGAAGTGGCGGAAGCTAATCGTGCCCACGTTCGGTGCGCAGGCGGTTCCAGTAAGCGATACGCTCTTTAACCTTTCGTTCGAAACCGCGTTCGACCGGTTCGTAAAAGCTTTGCGGAGTCATTTCTTCTGGCCAGTAATTATCGCCCGAGAAGCCGTCTTCGGCATCGTGATCATATGTATAGCCGGTACCATAACCGATTTCTTTCATCAGCTTGGTAGGGGCATTAAGGATGTTTTGCGGCGGCATAAGCGACCCGGTATCGCGGGCGCTCTGCCAGGCGGCTTTTTGGGCTTTGTAAGCCGCATTGGATTTGGGTGCTGTGGCGACATAGAGGCAAGCCTGGGCAATCGCCAGCTCGCCTTCAGGCGAACCGAGAAATTGATAAGCCTCCTTGGCGGCAAGGCATTGATGGAGCGCTTCCGGATCGGCGAGACCGATATCCTCCACCGCCATACGAACAAGGCGGCGCAACACGAAAAGCGGCTCCTCGCCCGCTACCAGCATGCGTGCAAGATAGTACAGCGCGGCTTGCGGATCTGAGCCGCGTACCGCTTTATGCAGCGCGGAAATAAGGTTGTAATGCCCTTCGCGATCCTTGTCACAAACCGCCATACGGCGCTGGAGAAAATCGCTAAGCCGGGCTGGGGAGAGTGGTTCGGGAATGTTGGCGGCATAAAGCGTTTCCGCCTGATTAAGCAGAAAGCGGCCATCGCCATCGGCCGACGCGATTAGTGCATCGCGTGCTTCGGCTGTCAGCGGCAGAGGGCGGTTTTCCAGTGCTTCGGCACGGTCCAGCAATTGCCCAAGCGCTCTGGCATCGAGCCGGTGCAGAATCAGCACCTGTGCGCGGCTCAGCAAAGCAGCATTGAGTTCGAAGCTTGGGTTTTCGGTTGTCGCGCCCACCAGCGTTACGGTGCCCTGTTCGACAAAGGGCAGAAAGCCGTCCTGCTGAGCACGGTTGAAGCGATGGATCTCATCCACAAACAGAAGAGTACGCTTACCGGCCGCTTTGAACTTTTCGGCTTCGGCAAAGGCTTTCTTGAGATCAGCCACGCCGGAAAAGACGGCACTGATCGCGGTGAAGCGCATTCCCACCGCTGCGGCAAGCAGGCGGGCGATACTGGTCTTGCCGGTGCCGGGCGGCCCCCACAGGATCATGGAGGACAGGCGGCCTGCTGCCACCATGCGTCCGATTGCGCCCTCCGCACCGGTCAGGTGGTCTTGTCCGATAATCTCGGGGAGCGCGACCGGGCGTAGCCGGTCGGCTAGCGGGGCATCGTCACGTGGACGCTCCGGCGCAGTATCGGGCACCGTCTGGTCTGCAAACAGGTCATCCATGATGAAGGAGAGATAGGGTGGGGATGCCCCTTTTGCCAAGGGTTGCCACCGGGCAGATCGTCATGAAGCGGCTTTCTCCCCGATTAGCCGGATATAGGTGTCGGCGACCGTTTGATTGATTCGGTCCCAGGAAAATTCGAGGCTGCGGGTTTCTCCGGCTGCACCATGCACCGCGCGCAGCCCCGGATCGTTGACATAGGTAGCGATGGCGCCGGCAAAGCCTTCGGTATCGCCCGGCGTTATCAGACGGCCTGTCGCATTGTCATGCACCAGACTGTCGCTTCCCGTGGCGCGGGCAGCGACGACAGGCACGCCGCAAGCCATGGCTTCCAGCGTAACATTGCCGAATGTTTCGGTGATCGAAGGGTTGAACAGCAGGTCCATACCCGCCACTGCGCGAGCGAGGTCGGCGCCTTGTTGATGGCCGAGGAAAATGCCTCCGCTGACATGGCTTTCGAACCATTCGTGCGCGGGGCCTTCGCCGATCACCAGCACGCGATGGGAAATGCCGCGCTCGCGCAGAATGCGCACTGTGTCGGCAAAAACGTCGAGACCTTTTTCCATCACCAGCCGGCCGAGAAAGCCGATAACGACTTCCTCATCCGCGATGCCGATCGAACGGCGCCATGCCAGATCGCGGCGCCGAGAATTGAAGATATCGCGATCCACTCCGCGCGACCAGATGCCGATATCTGCATTCATGTCCTGTTTGCGAAGCACATCCGCCATGCTGGGGGAGGGGGCAACAAGTCCGCTACATCGCTGATAAAACCGCCGAAGCATGGATTCGAGAACAGGTTCGAGCCAGGCCATATTATAATAGCGCGGGTAGGTTTCGAACCGCGTATGCACCGAAGCGAGCACCGGTAGTTTGCGCTTGCGTGCCCATGTCACCGCGCGATGGCCAGCCATATCGGGCGAGGAAACATGCACGACATTGGGTTTGAACTGCCGGAGGTCTTTGCGCACGCGCGGTGACAGCGCGAGTGGTGCACGATATTCGGAGCGTCCGGGGATGGGTATATTGGGCAGGCCCACCAGATCGCCGGCAGGCTCGAAAGCGGGATGTTCCACTTTCGGAGCATAAACGCGCACGGCAGCTTCTTGCCGCAGCAAATATTCTACAAGGCGGTTAAGAGCCTGATTTGCCCCGTCACGGACATAATTATAGTTGCCGCTGAAGAGCGCAATGCGAAGGTCGGCAGTATTCATCGGCACGCCTTTAGGAGAGCTGCGTGCAAATGGCGAGGGTTAAGCGCCAAGGATATCTTGGCCATGTGCAGATTATTGCATGCGCGTTCCATTCCGTAGGACCACAGATCGTCTTCGAGCGTTGCGGGATAAACGATCCAAGGAGATTTTTATGCAACGCTTTACCGGGAAAACCGTGATCGTCACCGGCTCGTCCAGCGGAATCGGTCAGGGAACCGCCCTGCGTTTTGCGGAGGAAGGCGCGAATGTCGTGCTCAATAGCCGCAACCGGAAAGATTGTGAAAAAGTAGCGCAGGATCTCGATGAGATGCACACGCTGATCGTAGAGGGCGATGTCTCGGAAAAAGGCTTCTCACAGGATATCGTCGCTAGGACAGTTGAGCGTTTCGGCGCGCTGGATGTGCTCTTTTCCAATGCCGGAATAGCTTCTTCAGGTCCCTTTGCGGAAGAAGATGACGAGACGATCGATGATATGCTCGCCATCAATGTGAAAGGCATGCTTTATATGTGCCGCGATGCCTTCCCTGAATTGAAGAAGACCGGCGGTTCCATCATCTGCACATCCAGTGTGTCGGGCCTGGGCGGCGATTACGGGCAGGCGCTTTATACAGCATCCAAGGGTGCGGTTACTCAGCTTGTCCGGTCGCTGGCACTGGAATGGGGGCGCGACGGTGTACGGGTGAACGCTGTCGATCCGAGTTTCACGAAGACCGATATGACCGAAGGTATGGATGCTAATGAAGAGCTGATGCAGGCTTTTATGGACCGGCTGGCGATCAAACGCCCGGCTGAACCACGAGATATTGCAGGGGCGGTTACGTTTCTCGCTTCGGAAGATGCTGGCTATATTACCGGCGTCAATCTGCCGGTCGATGGCGGCATCAGCGCTTCCAACGGACAGCCCGATTTCCGGCTCTATAAATAGGTTGAGAGGCAACCGCTTTATCGCTTGCCGATGATGTGCCGGAACAATCGGCAGGTGCTTTGAAGAATAGAGAAAAGGGCGCGCTTCATCAAAGCGCGCCCTTTTAATGTTTTGGCTGATCGACTTATGCGTCAGGAACGGTGGTCCGAGGCTTAATGCACCAGACTGTCATGATCGATATCGGGGGGCGTGCCCATGAAGCTGACGCCCATGGTCACGATCCACGATGCGATGAAGCCTGGAATGATTTCGTAAATGCCGGTGCTTTCGTTCAGACCCGTGGCGATCCACAGGATGACGACAGCTGCACCGGTAATGAGGCCGGACAGGGCACCTGCCCCGGTCATGCGTCGCCAGGTAAGCGACAGGATCATGAGTGGCCCGAAAGCAGCGCCGAAGCCGGCCCATGCGTTCGAAACCAGGCTCAGCACTTCGCTGTTCGGATCGCGTGCCATATAGATGGCGGCGAGCGATACCAGCAATACGCAGACCCGCCCGACATTCACCATTTCAGTTTCGCTGGCATGTTTGCGCAGGAAGAGCCGGTAGAAATCTTCGGTTAGCGAACTGGAAGAAACCAATAGCTGCGAACTGATTGTGCTCATGATGGCGGCGAGCAGAGCGGCGAGAAGGAAGCCGGTAATCAGCGGATGAAACAGATAATGGGCCAGCTGAATGAAGATCGTTTCGGGATCGTCCATCGGCAGATTGTTCATTTCCATATAGGCGCGGCCGGCAATGCCGACACCCAGCGCACCTATCAACGACACGAACATCCAGCTCATGCCGATATTGCGGGCCGTCTTGGTGGCTTTCACGTCGCGTACAGCCATGAAGCGAACGATAATATGTGGCTGGCCGAAATAGCCGAGACCCCAGGCCATGGCGGATATGAAACCGATAAAGCCCAGCCCGCTGAACAGGCTGAGGAAGTTGGGGTCGATGGCATGCAGCGTCTGGGCGACCGTGGCCGGGCTGCCTTCATCGAACAGTACCACGGCCGGCATCAGCACCAGCGCGACGACCATGATGCAGCCCTGCACGAAGTCGGTCAGGCTGACGGCGAGGAAGCCGCCCACCATAGTATAGGCGAGCACTACTCCGGCGGTCATCCAGATGCCGGTCATGTAGTCACTCATCCCCGTATCGCCGAATAATCCGGCAAAGCTGGTGACGAACAGCTTGCCGCCGCCGACCAGCCCTGCCGCTGTGTAGACGGTGAAGAACACCACTACGATCACGGCAGATACGACACGCAGCGCGATCGCCTTGTCGGGGAAACGGTTGGCGAGGAACTGGGGGATAGTCAGGGCATTATCCAGCGTTTCCGTCTGATGACGGAGGCGGGGGGCCACAATGATCCAGTTGGCCAGAGCGCCGAGGAAAAGGCCTATTCCGATCCATGCTTCGACAAGTCCTGAGGCGTAGAGCGCGCCGGGAAGACCCAGCAGCAGCCAGCCCGACATGTCCGATGCGCCAGCGGACAGAGCTGCTACAGCAGGAGGAAGATCGCGGCCGCCCAGCAAATAACCTTCGCTGGAATCGGTGGACTTCTTCCACGCATAGAGCCCGATGCCGATCATCAGGATGAAATAGAGTGCGAGTGAGATGAGAGTGCCTGTCTGCATGGCGCGCAAGCATAGGGAGAAAGCTTCCCTTGTCACCCTCGGAACCGATCTGTATACGGTTTTTGGTCGGCGAAGTCTCAGCCAGCGTAACTAGGCCCGTGTCCGGCGGGAACCTTTCCCTCCGTATTTCGCACAGTCAAAGCCGCAAAGGTGGATAAGGCAAGGCATATTCCAGGCCATCGACCCGGTTTCTTGCACGCGAGATATCGCAGCGGGCACACATGTCGGCCCGAGGAATGACAAGAGAAAGCACTTCCGGCTATCGCTTCGCTTAGAAAAAGCGGAGAACTCTGTGATTACCCAAAACACCTTACGGGTTGCCCGGCCGACCGATGATATCGCGGCGCTGCTGCCCTTTTATCGTGACGGGCTCGGTCTGGAAGTGATTGGCAGTTTCACCGGGCATGATGGCATTGATGGCGTGATGCTGGGGAGTGCCGGTGCACCCTTTCATTTCGAATTCACCCGGACGGAAGGGCATCCGGCAGGGCGCGCACCTACGCAGGATAATCTGTTGATTTTCTACCTTCCCGATCCCGCTGAGTGGCGTGTCGCCACTCAGCGCATGGAAGCCGCGGGTTTCGATCCGGTGCCATCCTTCAACCCGTATTGGGACCGCTCGGGCCGGACCTATGAGGATCCGCATGGCTATCGGGTGGTGTTACAGCAGGCCGAATGGCCCGTCTGAAACGATAAAGCGAATAGCTGTCTCGTGCTCTCAATTGCCTGCTGCCGGGCCATGCCATTGGCATAGCCCGGCAGCAGAGCAGGATCTTAATTGCCGCCTTTGCGCCGGGCCTTCTTGCGTTCGTTGGGATCGAGAATGGCTTTGCGCAGACGGATGCTTTCCGGCGTCACTTCGACCATTTCGTCGTCATCGATATAGGCAATGGCCTGTTCCAGCGTCATGACCCGCGGCGGAGTGAGACGCACAGCATCGTCTTTGCCGGTGGAGCGGAAGTTGGTGAGCTGCTTGCTCTTCATCGGATTGACTTCGAGATCGTCCGGCTTGGCGTTTTCGCCGATGATCATGCCTTCATAGATCTTTTCCTGCTGCTTGATGAACAGGACACCGCGATCTTCCAGCGAGCTGAGAGCATAGCCGACCGATTCGCCTGTGCAGTTGGAGATCAGCACACCGTTGGCGCGGCCTTCGATGGGGCCTTTATGCACGTCGTATTTTTCATAGACGCGGTTCATAATGCCGGTTCCACGCGTATCGGACAGGAATTCGCCGTGATAGCCGATCAGGCCGCGGCTGGGGGCGGAGAAGGTGATGCGGGTCTTGCCGAGGCCCGAGGGGCGCATTTCGGTCATTTCCGCTTTGCGGCGCTGCATCTTCTCGACAACCGTGCCCGAATATTCGTCATCGACATCGATCACGACAGTTTCATACGGTTCGAGGCGCTGGCCGTTCTCTTCGCGGAACAACACGCGCGGGCGGCTGATACCCAGTTCGAAGCCTTCGCGGCGCATCGTTTCGATCAGCACACCGAGCTGCAATTCGCCGCGTCCGGCCACTTCGAAAGAATCCTTGTCGGCGCTTTCGGTGATGCGGATGGCGACATTGCTTTCGGCTTCGAGCATCAGGCGGTCGCGGATCAGGCGGCTCGTCACCTTGCTGCCTTCGCGGCCGGCCAGAGGGCTGTCATTAACCGAGAAGCGCATGGCCAGCGTCGGCGGATCGATCGGCTGTGCGGCAATCGGTTCCTTGACCTGCGGATCGGCGATCGTGTCCGACACGGTAGCCTTTTCGAGACCGGCCAGAGCGATAATGTCGCCTGCCTTCGCGCTTTCCACCGGTACCCGGTCGAGCCCGCGGAAAGCGAGCAGCTTGGTCGCACGACCGGTTTCCACCACCTTGCCATCGGCATTCAGCGCGTGGATCGGATCGTTCATGTTGATCGTGCCCGACTGTACACGGCCGGTCAGAACGCGGCCCATGAAGTTGTCGCGGTCGAGCAGTGTGGCAAGGAAACTGAAGGGACCGCTTTGATCGAGACCCGGTGCCTGAACATGGTTGACGATGGTTTCGAATAGCGGCGTCAGATCGCCTTCACGCGCATTTTCGTCTTCGCTGGCATAGCCGTTGCGGCCCGACGCGTAGAGCGTGGGAAATTCGAGCTGTTCGTCATTGGCATCGAGACTGACGAAAAGATCAAACACTTCGTCGAGCACTTCCTGCGGGCGACCGTCGGGGCGGTCGATCTTGTTGACCACCACAATTGGCTTCAGGCCGAGGCCGAGTGCCTTGCCGGTAACGAATTTGGTCTGCGGCATCGCGCCTTCGGCGCTGTCCACCAGCAGAATGACACCGTCCACCATAGACAGGATACGTTCCACCTCGGCGCCGAAATCGGCGTGTCCGGGTGTATCGACGATATTGATGCGGATGTCGTTCCATACGATTGAGGTCGGCTTGGCGAGAATGGTGATCCCGCGTTCCTTTTCCAGATCGTTGGAGTCCATGGCGCGTTCATCCACGCGCTGATTCTCGCGGAATGTGCCGGACTGGCGGAAGAGCTGATCGACCAGGGTCGTCTTGCCATGGTCGACATGGGCGATAATCGCGATATTGCGCTGGTTCGCGGACATGGGTGCAAAGCTTTCAATTTTGGGAGGCGGGCGATCACCTAAACAGCGTTTTACACCCGCGAAACGGCGCGCCCCTACAATATGTCGCGGCATTCGGCAACAGCGCGTATGGTTTGCAATTCCTAATAAGTGTTAACCTTCGCTCGCTAATCACGATTGGCAAGCGGCTGTCAGGCGCATATGAAGCGGCGCTCATTTGGATTGCGGATTATTTGTCTCCCTATGGCACAGATATCTGAGCACTTTTGGGATAATTGAGAGGGGTTTTTATGCAGCGCAGGTCCTTGGGGCGTAAGACGGTTTTTTCGTCTTTCCTGCTGGGTACAAGTGCTCTTTCCATGCTTGCTATGCCGGAAACGGTACAGGCGCAGGATGACAGCGAGTTCGAATTTGAAATGGCCGAGCCGGCAAAGCCGGGTGAAGGCGCAGATGACGGGGTCCCGGGCAATACGATCATCGTAACCGCTACGAAACGGCAACAGACTTTGCAGGATGTACCGGTTGCCGTGACGGTGACCACAGCCGATACGCTCGAGCGTGCCCAGATCCGCGATTTGCGCGATCTGCAAAGCGTGGTGCCTTCACTGCGGGTCAAGCAGCTAAGCAGTTCGGCAAATGTCAATTTTCTCATTCGCGGTTTCGGCAATGGCGCGAACAATCCGGGTATCGAGCCTTCGGTCGGGGTGTTCGTCGATAATGTTTATCGGTCGCGCACCGCAGCGCAGATCACCGATTTGCCCGACGTTCAGCGGATCGAAGTTTTGCGCGGCCCGCAATCGACGCTGTTCGGCAAGAATGCCTCTGCCGGTGTGGTGTCCATTGTCACGAAGAAACCGCAATTCGATCTCACCGGATCGGCGGAACTGACCTATGGCAATTACGATCAGCGTATCGCCAAGGGCTATGTAACAGGTCCGGTTACAGATAGTCTGGCGGTCAGCCTGGCCGGAGGTATCAATAAGCGCGACGGTTTCTATCGCGATCTCGGCACCGATACACGCAGTAATGACCGGGACCGCTGGTTTGCCCGTGGGCAGGCGCTGTTCGATCCGGGCACGGGCCTGTCGGTCCGGCTGATTGCCGATTACGACAAGATCGACGAAACCTGCTGCGCAGTGTTCAGTCTGCGTGAGGGGCAGGCTGCACAGGCCATTCAGGCGCTGGGCGGCCGGACTAACGATATCGATGATCCGTTCCGTGACGATGTTATTTATAATAACTATATCTCGACCAACGATATCGAAAATTACGGTGTTTCGGCGCAGGTCGATTATCAGCTCGGTCCGCTCACGCTGAGTTCGATCAGCGCTTACCGTCATACCGATTCAGTGACGGCGCAGGATTCGGACTTTACCAGCGCCGATCTGATCTATCCCAATGCGGGCAATCTGGATCTCGATACTTTCACGCAGGAATTTCGGGCATCGGCCAGTTTTGCCGATATTTTCAGCCTCCTGCTGGGCGGTTTCTATATTCATGAGAAGGTCGACCAGCATAACGATCTGCGATTCGGCTCGCAGTTCCGCGATTACGCCGATCTGATGATCGGCAGTGCATCGGGCGGTCTGTTGAGCACACCGTCGCTGGAAACGGCTTTCGGGCAGGCCGACGGCACCAGTTATGCCGGGCAATTTTTCACCGAAGGCGAAGGTTTTGACGAAAACTATGCGCTGAAGAGCGATGCTTTCTCGATTTTCGGACAGGTCGATGTGCAGGTGGCCAGTGGTCTTACGCTGACGCTGGGCGGAAACTATACCAATGACAGCAAGCGTTTTTCGACCGATACGGTATCGAGCGATGTCTTCTCCGCCATCGATCTCGATGCGCCGCAATATGCCGCTTTCCGTCAGCAATTGCTGCTGGGCGGTGCCTTGCAGCAGGCCGGCATTAACCCTGCCGATCCGGCAGCGGTGGCCGCTTTCGCCGGCGATCCGGCAACCGCCGATACGTTTCAGGCCATGCAGGCTTATGCGGCAGGCAATGCCAATAATCCCGCGGCCAACCCGCTCGCTGCGCTGACTCCGCTCCAGCTCTTGCCGCCTTTCCTCAACATTCCCAATGCGGTGGAAGACGGCAAGACCGACGATGACAAATTCACCTATACTGTGCGTCTGGCCTATGATGTCGATCCGGCGCTCAATCTCTATGTGAGTTATGCAACCGGATTCAAGGCAAGTTCGATCAACCTGTCGCGGGATAGTCGGCCTTCGCCATCGAGCCGTGCGGCGCTGGCCGATGCCGGGCTGACACTGAACAATCTGACCTATGGCAGCCGCTATGCAGGGCCGGAAAATTCGCGCGTGATCGAAGGCGGGGCCAAGGCCGATCTCGGCTGGGCCTCGGGCAATCTGGCAGTCTTCCATCAGCAGATCAAAGGGTTCCAGTCCAACATTTTCACCGGTACGGGCTTTGCGCTGCTCAATGCGGGCAAGCAGAGCACATTCGGGGTGGAATTCGAAGGGCAGGTGACGCCGCTCGACCGGCTGACGCTCAATATGGGCGTGACCTATCTCGATCCAACCTATGACAGCTTCCGGGATTCGGCCGTGGGTGATCTCAGCGGAGAACGGCCTGCCGGTATTCCCACATGGTCGATCATGCTGGGCGCGCAATATAGTCAACCGATCGGCAATGGTGTTATCACACCGCGCGTGTCTTATCTCTACCAGTCCGATACGCGGCTGGAAGACGGCTTTCCCAATTTCGTCGAGCGCGATGCGCAGGGCGATATCGTCGATAGCAGCGTGGCCCGGGCACTGGCTGCCGAGTATACCCGTGAGGTCAATGATCTGACGGCTTCGCTGGCTTATGAAATGGATGCGGGCATTACTTTGTCCGTATGGGGACGGAACCTGCTGGATGACCGCAATTACAGTACGGTTTTCGATACGCCGGCCCAGCCGGGCGGCATTTCCGGCTATCCCACCGATCCCAGAACATATGGTGCATCGGTTCGTTTCAGCTGGTGATGAATTTGTTACCCATCTTTACTTTTTCCTGAAACATTGCCGATTTGGAACGGGATCGGCTTTGAATAGAGGAAAGAATTTTATGAACTGGATGATTTTGCCGTTTAAACGTTACGCCGAATTCTCGGGGCGTTCGCGGCGCAAGGAATACTGGATGTTCGCATTGCTCAACATCATTGTGACAATGGTATTGATGATTGCGGCCTTTTCCGGCCTTCCCGCCATCAATCCGAACGATCCAATGGCTCTGGCCAGCGCTTTCGGTGCACTGTTCACTGGCCTGTTCGGCATGTTGCTGGGGATCTGGATTTTGGCGGTCATCATTCCCAGCCTTGCTGTAACGGTGCGCCGCTTTCACGACCGGGACATGTCCGGCTGGTGGTATCTCGGTTTCGTTGTGGCCGGCCTCATTCCTTATATCGGTTTCATCGCGTCTATTGCGTTGATTGTGCTGATGGCTTTGCCCGGTACCAATGGGCCCAACCGCTTCGGCGCGGACCCGAAGAATCCGTCTAACGCGGACGTCTTCGCCTGATTGAAGGCCCGTCCTGAAACCCGATAAAGGGCCTGAAACAGGATAAAAGCTGATCTTGAGGGAAGGGGGGAGTGCCGTTGCGCTCCCCCTTTTTTATAAGCTGCGCAGGGCCTGAGCGGGCTTGCTCCGCAAAAGGGGCAGGGATGTGCCCAGAGCAAAGGCGAGCACAAGCGCTACACCGCTTCCCAGAACGGCCAGCACACGCGGCCAGTCCGGCAGCCAGTCGAATCCGAAAAGCTGTGTGATAACGAGCCAGCCCATCGCACTGCCAAGGGCCAGCGCCACCAGCCCCAGAATAACCGCCAGCAGGCCGAATTCGGTGAGCTGCATCAGGATAAGCTGTCGGCGGCTCGCTCCCAATACGCGCAGAATCACCGTGTCATAGCGCCGCGCCGCACGCGCGGCGGCGAGCGCGCCGAGCAGCACGGCAATGCCGGCCAGCACAGCCACCGAGGCGGCAGCGAGAATAGCCATACCCACCTGATCGAGAATGGTCCGCGCTTCTTCCAGCAACGGCCCGACCTCGATTACTGAACTGGCCGGAAAAGCGGCGACCAGTTTGCGTAATAGCGGGCCGCTATCATGCGTTTCCTCCGGCGGAAAGTCGAGCGTGGCAGCCAGATTATGCGGGGCATCTTCCAATGCATTGGGGGAAAAGACGAAGACGTTGTTGAAGCCCATGCTTTCCCAGTCGATCCGCCGGAAATTGGCAATACGCGCCTGTCTTTCGGTGCCGAGCAGGCTGTAGCGGATGATATCGCCCGGCTTCAGGTCGAGAATTCCGGCCAGTTCTTCATCCACCGATACAAGTGGCTCGCCCGCATAGTTTTCCGGCCACCACTTGCCTTCGGTCAGCACATTGCCGGGGGGGATATCTGCGGAATAGGTCAGGCCGCGTTCCCCGCGCAGCGCCCATGCACCTTCGGGCAATTCTTCCAGCTCGCTGACCAGCGTTGGATGGCTTTCCGGGCCATAAGCAAGAATTGCTCCACGCAGCGTCGGCACTGTGCGGATCGTTGTGCCGGGAACTTCGCTTTCGACCATTTGGGTCAGCTCCGCCACTTTATCGCGCGGCAGGTCGAGCATGAAATAATCGGGAGCCTGAGCAGGAACAGTGCGGGCGATATTGGCGTCGAGACTGGTTTGCACCGCGGCCAGCAGCACGAAAGCGGACAGGCCGAAACCCAGCGCCGTCACCAGCGCAGGCGTGGATGCACCGGGGCGATGGATATTGGCGAGCGCGGCGCGCAGGACCGGGCTTTTCGGGCGCGGCAGACGGGCTGCAAGCGAGCGAATGGCGCGACCCAGCACAGCCAGAAGGCCGAGCAGAGCGGCGGCACCCAGTAGAAATCCGCCGCTTAGAAGCATTTGCGGGCTGCCTATCAGCGCCAGTGCCACGATTCCGGCGAGGCCGAAAGCTACGGGTATTATAGCGGGGCGCCATGCGCGGGTGAGTGGCGCGACACGTTCTCGCATCAGTGCCATGGCCGGATAATGGCGGGCGCGCAAAATCGGAGGGGCAGCAAAAATCAGAGCGACCAGCATACCGAAAGCTGCCGCTCGCAGCAGTGCGACGGGATCGAACAGCAGGCCGCTTTTCACCGGCAGTACTGCGCTGAGCGCTTGAGTCAGCAAGGGCGTGACGAGCATTCCGGCAATGAGCCCGATCACTGCACCTGTCAGAGCGGCTACGCCGACCTGCAAGGCATAGATCCGCGCGATATCGCGGCTGGTTGCGCCGAGAATTTTCAGCGTGGCGATCGAGCTGCGGCGCGCTTCGAGGTAAGAGGATACCCCACCGCCAATGCCGATCCCGGCAATCACCAGCGCGGCCAGCCCTACCAGTGTGAGAAATTCGCCCATCTGACTGACAAAGCGCTCGGCACCGGGCGAGGCGCGGTCGCTGGTTTTGAATTCCAGCCCTTCATTGGCAAAGCGCTGTGCGGCATTCTCCTGCAGGGCCTGTGCCGAAGTGCCATCTTCGATTCGAAGGCGCGTTTTCGTTTCGTAAAAAGCGCCCGGCGCGGTCAGCCCTGCCGCCTCGGGCGTGTCGATGGAGACGATCATGGTCGGCCCCAGACTGAAGCCTTCGCTTAGCCGGTCGGGCTCGCTGCCGATGATTCCGCCGACGGTCAAGCTGACGCTTCCGACCTTTAGTCTGTCACCTGTGGTCAGATTCAGCCGCTCTGAGGTATCTTTAGAGAGCCATGTGGTTCCGCTGGGCGGTGCCGCTGCTTCTCTGCCGTCCTGAAGTATGAAAACCCCGTAAAGAGGCCAGTTTCGGTCGACCGCTTTCATTTCGACCGGCGCAGCAAGGTCCCCGGCAGTGACCATGGCAGGAATACGAAAGCCTCGCGAAACCGTACCGTGGCGTTCGAGAAATGCGATTTCCGCCTCGCGTAAAGGTCGCTGCCATACTTCGACCTGAAGGTCTCCGCCGAGAATTTCCTGCCCCTGAGAAACCAGCTCGCTGCGGATCGCACCGGTCAGCGAACCAATCGCCGCCAGCGCGCCGACACCCAGCAGCAGACAGACGAGCAGCAGACGCAATCCCCGGAAACGGCGATGCAGATCGCGTCGGGCAATGCGCCATGCCGCAGTCCAGTTCAGCCCGTTCATGAGGCTGGCGGGGTCATGCGACAGAACCATCGCTGGCAATCAGCCCGTCGGCCAGTGTGACGATCCGGTCGCATTGGGCTGCCAGCGCCGGGTCATGCGTGATAATTACCAGAGTGGCTCCGCTCGCTTTGCGCCGGGCGAAAAGAAGATCGACGATATCGTGCCCCGTCGCCGCATCGAGATTGCCGGTAGGCTCGTCCGCGAAGATCAGGGCGGGCTGCGGTGCGATGGCTCGGGCAATCGCCACACGCTGCTGCTCCCCGCCCGAAAGCTGCGCGGGATAGTGATCGAGGCGATGGCCGAGCCCCACTGCGTCGAGTTCGTGCCCGGCCCGCTCCCACGCATCGGTTTCGCCCGCCAGTTCCAGCGGGGTGGCGACATTTTCGCGGGCGGACATGGTGGGAAGAAGGTGAAAGGCCTGCAGAACGATGCCGATCCGTCCGCGCCGGGCCTGTGCCAGTTCGTCTTCGCTGAGCGTGGAGAAGTCCTGTCCCGCCACATGCAGGCTTCCGCTGCTGGCGCGTTCCAGCCCCGACAGCACTGCCATGAGCGAGCTTTTTCCCGAGCCCGAAGGCCCGAGCAGCGCCAATATCTGGCCGTTCGGGACAGTCAGATCGATGCCCCGCAAAATCTCGACGGCGGCAGGGCCGTCTCCCAATGTCAGACGAAGGTCGCGTGCGATTATCGCACTTTGCGCATCAGAGGGCTTTGTCACACAACCGGGATGGCATAGGGACAAAGCGAGAGCAAGGGAGCGTTACATGCGTTTTGGCACAGTTTCGGTTATTCTTTCGGCCATCATGGCGCTGGCTCTGTCCGCCTGCGGCAGTGACGCACCACCATCGCCGCAACCGCGAGAGAATGTGGCCGATGAAAACACCGATCCGAGGCCGGTCATGGGTGAGGAGCGTGTCATTCTCGCTTTCGGAGACAGTCTGTTTGCCGGTTACGGGCTGAAAAAGGGCGAAAGCTATCCCGCCAAACTCGAAACCGCCTTGCGCGCCAAAGGCATCAACGCGCGCATTATTAATGCCGGTGTCTCTGGCGATACAACAGCGGCCGGGCTGCAGCGGATCAAATTCGTCCTCGACAGCCAGCCCGACAAGCCGGACCTTGCTCTGGTTGAACTGGGCGGGAACGATTTGCTTCGCGGCCTTTCGCCTGCTGAAGCTCGCGCCAATCTCGATGGGATCATGGAGGAATTGCAGCGTCGCAAGATTCCCGTTTTGCTGATGGGTATGCGCGCACCGGCCAATCTGGGTGAGGCGTATCAACGCGAATTTGACGGCCTTTATCCCTATCTCGCCGAGCAATATGATGCCGGTCTGGTACCTTTTTTCCTTGAGGCGGTGGCCGATAAGCCTGAATTGATTCAGCAGGATCATGTCCATCCCACAGCGCGCGGTGTGGAGGAGATAGTCGGCGCTACCGCCGATGATGTGATCGCCGCCTTGCCGCCGGAAGACTAGCTTCGAATCTTAATCGAGCCGTTCCAGCCGGCCACCGTTCACACGCCAGGTTGCCGCTTCTCCTTCGATTTCGGAAAAGGGAGCCAGTTCGGTGCCGGTCAGCCAGATTTGCGACCCGCCATGGCGCAGCCTTTCGAACAGAGCAGCGCGGCGCACCGGATCGAGATGGGCAGCCACTTCGTCGAGCAACAGGAGGCTCGGACGGCCATTGGCGGCGAGCTCGGCATGGGCGAGCGTGATCGCCAGCAACATGGCCTTTTGCTCACCGGTTGAGGAATGGGCAGCAGGAACGCCTTTCCCGGCCATCGTCACTTCCAGCTCATCGCGATGCGGGCCGGTCAGAGTACGCTGCGCTGCGCGGTCTCGCGGCCTTTGCCGGGCCAGTTCGCGGACCAGAGCTTCCCGATCCATCGGTCCGCCGGGAAGATAGGCAAGGGCAGGGCGAGCGAAAGGCTGATCGGGCAACAGGGCGAGCGCTCTGGAAATCTGCGTAACCAGCCGGGCGCGACCCTGTGCCAGCGCGGCACCGGCTTCGGCAAGCTGCGCTTCCACCGCATCGAGCCAGGGCGGTTCGGGTTCGCGCTCGTCGGAGAGCAGGCGGTTGCGCTCGCGCAGAGCGGCTTCAAAGCGTGTGGCATAGCGCGCATGTGCGGGATCGATCCCTAGCGCCATGCGGTCCATATAGCGCCGCCGCGCGCCCGCACTGTCTGTGAAAAGCCCGTCCATCGCCGGGGTTAGCCAGCCGATGGAAAGCCATTCGCCCAGGCTAACGGCACTGCTATCGGCGCCATTGATCTGTACGATCCGGCGGCCGGGGCGCTGCGGATCGGTGCCGGTGCCCAGAACAACCGGATCGCCCTGATCCCCCGGATCGAGCGCGGCGCTGATTGCGAAACCGCCCGGCCCGTCCATTGCCGCCATGTCGGGAAGCTTCGCCCGCCGCAATCCGCGCCCCGGTGCGAAGAGCGACAGAGCTTCGAGCAGGTTGGTTTTGCCCGCGCCGTTCGGGCCGATCAGCAGGTTGAAATGCGCACTGCCATCGAGACGGCTCTCCCGATGATTGCGGAAAGTCGAAAGGGTGATCCGGTCCAGCGCCATGCGCTGCTGACCTAGAGAAGGAACCGGCGGCAAGCCATGAAAATCTTGAAAAACCGACAATTGGCAAAAATTCCCAAATATCGGTTTCAGGTAAAATGTCGTTATGAAGCCATTTTTGTCAAGTACCTGTTTTCGAAAAGAAATTCAATTTGGCACGGCTTATGCAATGAAGCTGGTATCGCGGCAATGTCGCCGCATTTTAACAAAATAGGGGATTTTATATGAACGCTTTTAACCTTTTCGCCCATCGCGCTCTCGCCGGTCTGGGCGCCGCTGCGATCACCGGCTTTCTTCTGGTAGCAAGCTTTTCAACCGCGCCGCAGGGGCAGCTGATTGCAGGGATCGTTGCATAATGACTCAGGAACCCGCCAAATTTCGTCTCAATAAAACCGATAGTAAATTGCTGGGAGTCTGCGCAGGGATTGCCGATTATCTCGGGATCGATCCGCTGATTGTTCGGCTGGTTTTCGCTATCGGCACAGTGGTGGGCTTCGGCAGTTTCATCGTGATCTATCTGCTAATCGCTCTGCTGGCCAATTAAGCGCTGGCCTGTCCAAGCGCCGCGACGGTCAGTCACTTTTCGCGAAGGGAGAGAAATCGGTGTCATCGTCGAAAATCTCTACCCCTTCGCGGCGCTTCAGAAAGCCGATCACGCAATAGGTGACCGGAGTCAGCACCACTTCCCAGCCGGTCTTGATAAGCCACTGCGATATTACGACCTGCATGAGCTGATCGGGCGGCCAGCCAGCCATTCCATAAAAGGCCAGCGGGTAGAAAATGATACTGTCCAGAGCCTGCCCCACCACGGTGGAGCCGATCGTGCGGGTCCACAGGGCCTTGCCCTGCGTGAGGATCTTCATGCGGGCCAGCACGTAGGAATTGGCAAATTCACCGGCCCAGAAAGCGGTGATGGAGGCCAGCACGATGCGCCAGCTATTGCCGAATACGAATTCATAGGATTCCTGCCCCGGCCAGCCCTTGGCAGGGGGCAGGGCTACGACGATATAGGCCATGAAAGCCATGAAGATCAGCGCAGCAAAGCCCGTCCAGATCACGCGCCGGGCCCTGACATAGCCATAAACCTCGGTCAGTACGTCACCGATGATGTAGCCGATCGGGAAGAACAGCACACCTGCCCCGAAGGACCATTGCGTTCCGTCGGGCAGGGGGATGTAAGACGGTTTGGCCGCACCGATGATATTGGACAGCAGCAGAATGGTGACAAAGGCCGCCATCACATAATCGAAATAGCGGAAACGCGGTTCTTGTGTGTGATGATGCGATGCCAAATCGTGCCCTTTCGTCAATTTTGCTGCTTAACCCGATTTGCCTTGAGCGCAAAGCACGCTATGGCGCCCCCGACGCGCCCGTAGCTCAGCTGGATAGAGCACGAGACTTCTAATCTTGAGGCCACAGGTTCGAATCCTGTCGGGCGCACCATATCCTTTTTTGGGCCAGAAATTGCGCCTAATGCCTTGAATGGCAAGGATATTTCAGGGGTTTGAAAGCCCTCAAAACGGTCGAATACGATCCTCCCTCCAAAGACCAGTTTGAGCATGGCACGGCGGTCTTCCAACCGACCACTTTCCCAAAGATTCCAAGGGTTTGCCAAAAATTTGAGAGCGGTTTGAAAACTTGATTGGTAGTCGCGAGCCGGAGTGCCGCATTTGGCAATCTTTTCGGTCAGAATCAGCTTTTGCCGTTCCAGTTCTTCGACCCTCTTTTCATAGGCTTTGACGATTGTGCTGCTGTCGGCCTCTACGAGACGGTCCACGACCTGCGAAAGCTTCCGCTCGATACGACCGATTTCCAGACGCATCTGCGTCATCTTTTCGCGGCCTGAATCCACTCGCTTTTGCCAGAAATCCCGAAAGGCCTCGTTCGCCAGTTGGAACAGCGAGGGGGCGGGTTTGAGTGATTGCACAAGGTTGTGCAGGGCATCCTCAACCTTGTCCCGCGCAATAGATTTGCCGTTGCCCTCGCAGCCCCGCTGGCGGCACAGATAATAGGGATAGATCGCACTACGCCCTTTAGACCATGCGGCGGTCATGGGATGACCGCAATCGGCGCAGCAGACGACACCGCGCAGCGGGAAATCCTCGTTGATATCCTTGCGGGTCGGCGCACGGACCTTACCAGCCAGCCGATCTTGGATGATGCCAAAATCTTCGAGGGAAATCAGGCCTTCGTGCTGGGCTTTGCGAAGCGGCACGTCCCAGCGCTGAACTTCGATATAGCCAGCATAGAGGGGCTGGGTCAGGAGCTGACCGATGCTTTCATACGTCACCAGCCCGTGTTTGTTTGTCGGGAAGGGGGGACTGGCCTCAAGGAAACGCTTGACCTCACCTTGCGACGCAAAGCGCCCCGAGGCGAAACCTTCGAGGGCTTCCCGAACGATGGAGGCAAGCGGTTCGTTACGGACGAGAACCTTCCCGCCGCCCGACTGGCGTTCATAGCGATAGCCCCAAGGCGCTTGGAACACCCAATAGCCACCCATGACGCGGGCACGCATACGGTCCTTGGTCTGTTCGGCATTTTTACGGCGATGCTCGCCCGCAAATGCCGCTTCGATGATCTCAAGGATATCGTCGTCGGGATCGTCGGCGTAAACCCGCTTGGGGGACACCAGTTTGCCGCCAGCCTTCGCCACGGCATCGCGGATAGCGTAGTGTGTGCGCAGCGACCGAGCGAGGCGGTTGAGATCGTCAACAATGACGATGGTTTGCTTCCTGCGGCTTTTCAGGAAGGCGAGCAAATCCTTGATACCCGCACGATTGGCTGATTTGCCCGAATAATCGTCACAAAAGACCTCGACCACATGATAGCCCATGCGGTCGGCGTATTCGCGGCAGATGGTTTCTTGGGAGCTGAGGCCGTTGCCCTCAATCTCCTGTTTCTTGGTGGACACGCGGGCATAAATGACCGCCTCTTTTTCTCTTATCGGTGTCATGTCGTAACCTTGCCCTCACGGGCTGTTGGGGCTGTTGCTCGCGCCCCCGTCATCGGGGTCAATGCTCTCGTCGCTTTGGAACAAACCAAGAATAGCATCATCCGGATTGTTTTGAAAATGGCTGTTTTCCCGAGCATCGAGAATAAATTGCTCGGACGTTTCGCCAAAAGCCGCATCGACGAAATGCGCCATGATTTGCGCGACGATCCCGATGAGTTCGTCTTTCTCGTGATCGGGAATATCAATATCCGCAACGCACTTGCGATATCGTTCCATCTGTTCCGGCGTGAGCAGTGACACCCGCATGTCCCCTTCCTGCCGCGTGAAGCAGCAGTTGATTCAACCAAGACGCGGGGATTGAGATATGCCGATTGCTGGCTGTCTCTGGGGGAAACGTCACGTTCCTCCCGCGCCGACCGCAGCAATCCTCACTATCAAGATTTCAGTTTACCGCAGGAAGTTGAGGAAATGCAAACTTTTGAAAATATTGAATATTAGTAGATTCTGATAAGAATGAGCGGGATAGCCCGTTTGCGCGCCCATATCGAAGTTGAGAATTCCCGAGGTTCGGCGGTCAGAACGCGCCTTGGTGAAGCTGGCGCACATCGCCGATCTGCACTTTCCACGGATCGACTGCATAGAATGGCAGGCGGTCGCACACCACCAGTTGCGGCAGGCCCGCAACCTTGATGATTTGCCGTCCCGCGCCGATGCCGCGAATGTCTTCGGCCTGCAAAACAGGACGGCGGCTCTCGCCGCGATTGATTCCTGCGCTCTCAACCGCACCGCCGCCAATATTCTGACCACGGGTGACAATGGTGCGGTTGCCCGACCAGCGTTCCACATCACGCATCATGGACGGGTCTTCGATCCCCGTCATATTGAGGATCGAGGCCTGATCCTCGATCTCCTTCACCGCGTCCTGTGACCAGCGCCCCTCCATCGAGAAGCGGCCTTGCGCGAAGAACCAGAGCTGAATGCCCTTGCCGCGATAGAGGCGCAGCGCCTTCAAAATCGCGGGCGCAGGCGGAAGCTGCGGGAATTCATCGAGCAGGAAACAGGTCCGCACGCCGCCCCGCTCGCGGGCTATCGCCTCTATGGCGTAATTGACGATCAGGCTGACCCAAGGGGCGGCAACCCCGAGCTTGTCGGACGGGGTGATGAGATAGACGGTGCATGGCTCATGTTTCAGCCGCCCGAAGTCAAAATCATGCGCGGAAGTTGCACGATCCAGCGTTTTCCCGACCTCGAACGCCGCAAGGGCTTCGATAGCGTCCGACCTGTAGGCCTCGAATTGCTTTGGCGCATCGGCATAGGTTGCCGCCATTGCGGCGGCCTTACGGGCGATGCCCTCAATGCCGCAACTGGTCATAAGCTGAAACTCGCGTTCCAGCTCATCATTGCCCGCGTTCACGAATTTCCACAAACCGCCGAGCGTGCAGTTGGCGGGATCGAAATGCGCGGCATATTCGGCGCGGATTGAGACAAGCCGCACCGAGCCTTTTCCGACCCAGCCATCCCCTTCACGCGGGTTCATGGGGCGGATGGTCTGGGCGATCTCGTCGGCCTGCGTGTCGATCTCGCCGCCATCTAGAACAATATCGATCAGCACCTGCAAAGGGTTTATGCGGGTATTGGGGAGACCCAGAAGGTTGAACGGATTGAGGTAGATGCAAGGGGAGCCAAGCCCGTCCCCGCGATGCTCGCGGGACGCAAAGCAGTTCTCACCATCCTTCACGTCCACGACGATCAGGCTGCGATCACGGATATGGGCGAGATTGGGTAGAACCAGATCTCGCCCTTTGCCCGAGCCTGTGCGGGCGTAGGTCAGGAGATGACCGTCGCCGCTGAAAAACAGCATCCGCCCTTGCTGCGCACCGAGAAACAAGCCGCTGGTCTCAAGGAGACCGGCGGCTTTCAGATCATCGAGGGTGGCAAGACGTCCATCGCCGAGCTGCCCGCTTGGGGCAGCAATAGTCATCAGATATTGCTGCCACGCGGCGCGCTCGCGGGCTTCCTCTTCGCGCTGCGCCCGATCCATCTCCCGCGTCATGGAAAAGAGACGCGGGAGGAACGCTGCCATCTGTTCGATCCGCATGGGATTATTCGCCTCCCTCGCTATGCGCATCGCGGCTGATCTCGGGAAGGTCGGGAAAGCTGATCGGTGCCATCCTGTCGATATCGGCCTGAACCGCGCTCGGCGGCGGCAATCCCGTGTCCCATCCCTCGACCGAGACGGTTACGCCATTCTGGACCGCCGAGGTCAGTTCCTGTTGAAGCTGACCGCCCACTTGGTCGGCATAGGCAAGCGCATCATCACCGCCGCCGGGTTCGATGACATTCGCAACCCGCCCCCACAGGCGCGCCAGATTGATGACCAGCGCATCGGTGCCCTGCTGCTGGCGGGCGATTTCGGTGCGCTGATGCACATAGTCCTGTTGGAGCTGCGCGGTGGTCTGCGCATAAATTCGGGTGCGATCATAGGCGGCCTGATAGTTGGTCAGGATGCCTTGGGCCGCTGCGCGATATTGCTCTTGCTGCTGCGCAACACTCACCTTGACCTCTTCGGCCCAATCGAGAAACGCAGCCTGTGTTTCAAGATCATGCGCCTTGATCTCCGCCGCATAGCGCCCGCCATATGAGCCCGTGATGGTTGAGGGGCGATAATCGGGCGGCGCGAACATCTCCGCGCCATAAAGCGCAGCGCCGCACAGGATGATGCCGAAGAACATGCCAGCGCCAGCAGAAATCCGCTTCTTCTGTGGCGGCATCACTATCTGAAACGGCTGACCTGCCGCTTGTGGCGGGAGGGTCGCCATCCCGCCTTGCTGGGGCGCTTCGCCCCCATAGTCTATGGAATATTGAGGATTGCTCATGGCAAAAGCTCCTGTCTGGTGGTTCTCACCAGACAGGAGCCGGATTTAGAGAGGCAGCGTGGGGGAAACCCCACACCACCGATCATTCATGCGATGACCCGCGCCGCGACCGTGGGGTGACGGATCGCCAGCGCCAGATAGAGAAGTTCCAGACGCGGCAGGGTGCGCTTTTGCGGGGCTTGCTTGGGCTGATACACCGCAAATCTCAGGAAGCCGCCAAGCCACGAGTTGCTTGGGTCTTCGTCGGTTCGCAAGATCGTATCGACGCAGATTCCAAGCTGGTCGATCCTGCGCCCATTGGTATCGAGAACAATGCCCTCATACTCCCAGACGATATCGGAGAGCAGATCGGCAAAGCCACGACGACTGCATGGCAGCAGCGCACGATAGGCTATCGCCAGTCGATAGATGGCTGCCTTGGTCAGCAGCCTTTGGGGTGGAGGAAGGCGGACGATCCCCTCAAGGTCGTTATCGTTCGCGGCGAGCGCGTGGAGCGTTTCGGGAGACAGCCAGTCCGTCACGTTCGTCCCTCCCTTTGCCAAGGGCAGGCCACGCAGCGCGACCAGTATTTCCACGCCCAATGGGCGCAGGAAGGAATGTTCCCGCAAGCCGGAAGGTCATTGTCATTCTGTGCCAGATAAACCCGCCGATCAGCGGTCAACACTCCGCGCCGAAGGGCGCGTCCATCACGCATAGCCATCGCTTCACTCCCGTATCACCCGCGAAAAGCGGGATTGCGAGACGCTTCACCCGTTGAAGCGTCTGAGCGAGGGATGGCCACCTCTCAGAACAAGGTTATGCGTGATTCGAAACGTACCGTCAACAAAAAACGGATACGTAAAACGATTAGCGTTACGCTTTCATTCCCCTGCGGTTGAGCGCACCAACCACGCGATGAACTTCATCGCGCTTGTAATAACCCCACTCCAGAAATTCGTCGTTCAAATCAGCAAGGCTTTTTATCGTCATATCGTCAGGCAGATCGTTATTGCGCTGCCAATTTGACAGCGCATTGTAGGCTGGCGTGTCATTGTCCTTAAGCACCTGTTTGGTCAGTTTGTCGTCTGCCAACCATTCGCCCCACACTTCGCGCAAGAAAGGGATAATCTCGTCCTTGCGGGGCTGATACTTCCGGGTTGGGACAGAAGGAGTCTCGGCGGCGCGAGCGCGGTTGAAATGCGACTTGAGGAACTTACCTAATTCATCGACTAGTGAGTCATCGTAAAGAGCATTCCCGCCCACGTTGGCGGCAATTTCCTGCATAAAATCTATAAATTCATTTTCGTTTTCAAAATTCATCTCAGTCTTTTTGGGTTCGGGTTTTCTCCTTCTTACTGGCCCGCGCATCATTGCCTGATGTGTGTCCATGAGGGTCAATCGCGCACCAGTCTTTTGCGCTTTCTTACTCAGCGCCGCCTTCGCTCGATCCAAAATTGGGTCTGATGAGATATCGACCTCAGCAGGGCCAATTCTCCCGCCACTCAGGGTCCTATCCAAAAGGTCCTCGTCGAGTTTAGGAAGTGGGGCGTCGTCTCTCTTGTCTCGACTCTCAGTTCCCTTGCCGTGCTTCTGTTTTACCATTGGATATACCATTCACATAAACCGACTTCCGAAGTTCGTATTATGTTCTTATGCAAATTGCAAGCATTTTCGCTGTGTGCATGATGCAGCGCCACTGGCGGGGCGCTTTCTATACGAGTTGGTGGTGACAAAAAATGCGGGGGGCTGTCCCCAGCGCCCCGCACCACCGTTGATCCACTCCGTTCAGGCTTTTCGAGGTCGCCCGACCCGCCGTGGCGGGCTTGGAGCGTTGGGCGGACTTGGCTGACTGCCTCCGCCGCCCGAACCTTTGTGCGTGACCATCACGAACCCCAGCAGGATTCCGCCAAGCGGGATCAGCTCGATACATGCGCCAATCGCAATCGCCGCGATTGTCGCTTCGGGATAGAGCGCGAGATAAGCCATGTTCGACACGACAGGCATGGTCGGGATCGGCTCTTCCTTGAGAGCTGCGATATCATCCAGCCCTTCAGTCAGCTCCTCCGCCATGCCGTCGAAATTATGCGTGATCGCAGCGGCGGCGGACGGCGGCAGCCCAGCCGCGAGCCAGTCCTTGCGCATCGCGTCCGCGACCGCCTGCATGGCCTCGACAGGGAGCGCGTCATTCACTTCCCGCGTCAGTCGCGTGAAGTTTTCGCCATTCTTGCGCACGGCGACAAGCTTTTCGTGGCGCTCCATGTCGCTGTCGATCACGCGCCGCGTGTCGATCAGCAGACGGTCGATCCTGAAGAAAAGCCGTTCCAGCTTTGCACGGCTCGCGAAGATCGCGGCCCGCGCATTGGCGCAGCCTTCACTGATATTGGTGAGAGCCGTCGCAACCTGGCCCACATTGCCGCCTTCGCCGCTATAGACGCCCGTGCCGACCTCTTGGACGCTCATATTGGCAGCAGAGCTTTCGCAATCATTCATCACCGACGAACGGTTGATGAGCGACGCGGCGGCACGCTGGCGCGCCTGCGTCGCTTCGGTCTGGGCGGTCAGGGTCGCTTCCATGTGCGCGACTTCGCCCGAAGCCGAGGCGAGAACAGAAGACGACGCGATCCCGAGCATGAGCGCGACCGCGAGATAGGCCGCGACGAAAATCCCCATCACCTGATTACGCTTTGCTCGCGGCAGCGTCGGGATGTGTGTGAGGGCGATGTAGGAGCCGTATGAGAGCCCCGCCGCAATCGCAACCGCCGACATGATCGTCTCCAGCCATGTCAGCAAGGTCATCTCGCCCATCGGAGCAACGAGGTCTGATATCCAGACCCCCGTGAAGATGCCCGAGAGCACATGGAACAGGATGTTGAGGATCAGGATTTTCCCGACCATCGCGGCAGTCAGTTCGTTGGTCTTCGGCATAGCGCCCTCCTTCTGGGAAGCGCTTTGCGGGTTATTTGCATGAAGTTTGGGGGAAAGTTGCCGCATTGCATCATATCGCGGCTACAGGGTCACGGCGGGAACGATAGGGCAATTCCATGCCGATACGTTTCGATATGGTGCGTGTCGGTATATGGGCGCGTGGCGAGGGCTGGGCCTCCCAAGGCTGGTTTTGGGCCAATTTTATGCGTTAGCACGTTCCGCAAGATGTGCGTTTGTATTACAAAATCCTTCGCCTTCAGCTCCGGTTTTGCCAAACGCTCATCTTGGCAAGGGGCACCCGCTGCGCGTTCCCCGTTGCATCCCCTCCGGCCAAATGGCGCTTGCACGTAACCAATCCAGCCTGACGACGGGTCAGACAGGATAGGTGCGTTTCAGCGCCATCGGGGAGACTTCGGCTCTCCCCGCCAGGCATACGAACGTATGCCTTCCCCCCATCGATAAGGGGCGTGCCTGCCCCTTTAAACCCAGCCGCCTCCAGCGCGGCGAAGGAGCATTTCATAGCTCCCCTCGACCCCATCGACCATTTCATGGAGACCAACCGTTCGCCGTTTGGATACCGCCACGGGATCGCCCGTGGATGCGACCGAAAGGGGCTAGCGCCGCCCCTCTGGACACCAGCTATTAGTCAGATCACGAACCGCTGCAACGAGGTGAGGATACCTTACATACACACCTTGCATTTGTGGCCATTTTGGCCAAAAATGCCCTTGGGCCGCTTGTTTGGAGAGGCGAATGAAGACGCTTTCAGCGCGGGATGCAAAATATCATTTCGGGCGCCTGATCGATCTGGCCCGAGCAGAGCCCGTCACTGTCGAAAAGCACGGTCGGCCCGTCGTGGTCGTCCTCTCCGTTGAGGAGTTCGGGCGTCTTCAGGAAATTGAAATCAACTACGGACGCCGTGGCGCATCCGACGACAACGCATAGGACAGGCAGCATGACCGAGCTGAGTTTTAAGGGCAAAGAGTTCGTCTATAACCATCATTTGGCCGTGCCATTTCGCCCACTTGTGCCAGACCAGCCCAAGGGGATCGGGCCTGTAGCGCTTGACGGCAACCTGATCGTCCACGGCGACAACCTACAGGCTTTGAAAGCGCTGCTTCCTCATTATGCAGGCAAGGTGGACTGCATTTTCATTGACCCTCCCTATAACACAGGAA
Source organism: Altericroceibacterium spongiae (assembly GCF_003610805.1). Lineage (GTDB taxonomy): Bacteria > Pseudomonadota > Alphaproteobacteria > Sphingomonadales > Sphingomonadaceae > Altericroceibacterium > Altericroceibacterium spongiae. The sequence continues at coordinate 44,589 of NZ_RAPF01000001.1, forward strand.
ACGAGGGCTGGTGCTACAATGACAACGTAAACGCGCCGATGATTAAAGAGTGGCTGGAATCAAACCCCATTGGGGTTGAGGACGGACTTCGCCATGACAAATGGTGTGCGATGATGTGGCCCAGGTTGCGGCTTCTTTACGAGTTGCTAGGCGATGAAGGCACGATTTGGGTCACTCTTGACGACAACGAAATCCATCGGGCGAGAGGTATTCTCGACGAGATTTTCGGCGAAGAATCATTTGTATGCCAGATCGTGACGCAATCCAACAAACGTGGTCAGACCTACAAGGAAATTGCCAAGACTCACGAGTACATTCTTGTCTATGGGAAAACGCCTTTTTCAGTGCTCCATGAGATTGAAACTGAGGGAGAAAATCTCCCCGAGAAGGATGATTTCGGAAAGTATTCCGCTCGTGAGTTGAGAAATCGGAATCCGAAATTTGGCCGCCACAACAGGCCCAATTTATTTTATCCGTTTTATGCCAAGAGTGGCTTTACCGATGATAACGGGAACCATTATGTTTCCGTTGAACCGTTCGAAGGGGCCGAGGAAATATTCCCTTTGAACAGCAGTGGCGGGGAGAGCTGTTGGCGCTGGGGAAAGGATCGCAGTCGAGCGAGAACGGAGAATAAATCGACAGAGTTCCTTTTCGCTGCGAAAACAAGGGCTGGCGAGTGGCGAGTCTTTGAGAAATATCGCAAGGAAACGATAAAAGCCAAAACGATATGGTCTGATAGCAAGCATATAACCGAGCAAGGTACTGTCGAGCTGGGGAAGTTAGGTTTAGCCGATTTGTTCCCATTTCCAAAACCCCTGGGATTGCTTGAAGATGTAATAAGCATAGCGACCTCAGATGATGCACTGATTTTGGATTCATTCGCTGGCTCGGGCACTACTGGCCATGCGGTCTTAGAAGCCAACAGACGCGACGGAGGGAGCCGCCGTTTTATTCTCGTCGAAATGGAGGATTATGCCGATAACGTGACGGCGGAACGCATTCGTCGTGTCATCAATGGCTATGATTTTGAGGGCATTCAACGAACCGAGATGTTGCGCGAACGTCTTAATTGGCGCGTACTTAGCAACTCTGAGGAATTGGTGCATAAGGTCGAGGGGATCGAAAACCTTCACTCCCATGAATTCGACCGCATAAAGAAGGAAGTGAAAGACGGCGAGCTTGTCGTCACTGGAGAAAAAGCCGTAGCTGACCGTGCAGATGGACTAGGTGGAAGTTTCACTTACTGCACGCTTGGCGATCCCGTTGAGCTTGACAAGATTCTGAGTGGTGAGACCCTTCCTCCCTATTCGGGTCTCGGAGCTGCCCTATTCCATATGGCCACCAACCAATCGCTCGAAACTGGCAACATACGAGAGGAAGATTTCTATCTTGGCAAAGCTGACGGACAGCAGGTTTGGCTGATCTACAAGCCTGATTTGGATTGGCTGAAATCGCCCGAGGCGGCTCTGACGCTCGCTCGCGCAAAGGCCTTCGCTGCGACTGATCCAGACAAGAGACACCTCGTTTTTGCTCCCACAAGATTTGTCAGCCAGAAGATGTTGGCTGAACAGAATCTTCCGGTGGAGTTCGTGCCGCTGCCTTTCGCACTCTACCGTATTGATCGGAGCTAAAGCACGTGTTCCGACAGCTCGACTATCAAGACCGCGTCCTAACTGCTCTCGATGCTTACCTTGGCTTCCTCAAGGAAAAGAAGGTGCGTTCCGACAGGGTGGCAGCGCTTGCAGCACAAGACCCTGACCTCGGACTGGCCATTCCGGACTTTGCGAAGGAAGCTTGGGAAGCGATGAAAGCGGCTGGTAAGCTGCCAGTATCTCGCGACGCAATTCCGTTTTCACCCCGTCACGATGGGTGTGACCGACCTGTCCCGAACACTGTTCTTAAAGTCCCAACGGGCGGCGGTAAAACCTGGTTGGCTGTTACCGCAGTATCACGGATCATGGGCAGCTATCTCGACCGCAACACAGGCTTTGTACTCTGGATCGTGCCGAACGAGGCTATCTACACGCAAACTCTTAAACACCTGAGAGATCGCCAACACCCTTATCGCCAAGCGCTGGACCGTGCAGCAGCGGGGCGGGTGCGGATCATGGAGAAAACTGACCGTCTTGATGCTCGCGACGTGGAGACGAATCTTTGTGTCATGTTGCTCATGCTTCAGTCCGCAAATCGGGAGACGCAGGACTCCTTGAAGATGTTTCAGGACAGAGGCGACGTTCACGGCTTCTTTCCGCCCGAGGGCGAGCAACAAGCTCACAAAGCCGCAATCGAGCGAACTCCGAACCTGACCGCATACAATGGCATGTTTCCAATGGTGAAGGACTCGCTTGGAAATGCGCTGAGAGTCATTCGCCCCGTCGTGGTTCTTGATGAGGGTCACAGAGCGATCTCCGATTTAGCCTTTCGGACACTCTATGGTTTCAACCCCTGCTTTGTCCTTGAGCTGACTGCCACTCCGCAAGACGTGCAGCCACGTGGGGGGCGTAATCCTCGCGAAGGAAGATATGCGAACGTCCTTGTCGAGGTGACGGGTCGAGAGCTTGATCGTGAGGGTATGATTAAGATGCCCCTCAATCTTGATCCTCGTCAGGGGAATGACTGGAAGGCCACCCTCAATGCGGCTTTGGCCAAATTGAATGCGCTAGATGCCGACGCTCGCGCGCTAAATGCTGAGTCAGGGCGCTACATCCGTCCTATCATGTTGATTCAGGTCGAGCGGACGGGGGCCGATCAACGCGAGAGCGGCCACATTCATGCTGACGATGTGAAAGACTGGTTGCTTACAGCAGGCTTCGATCAGGCCGAAATTGCGATCAAGACCGCACAACAGAACGACCTCAGCAATCCAGAAAATCAGGACTTGCTTTCGCCTACAAACCGAGTGCGAGCCATCATCACCAAGCAGGCACTTCAAGAGGGCTGGGACTGCCCTTTCGCCTATGTCCTGTGCAGCCTAGCCGCCAGTTCCAACCTCAAAGCTATGACGCAACTTGTCGGCCGGATTCTACGACAGCCTGGAGCAATTAAGACAGGCGTTGAAGCTCTCGACGAGTGCCACGTCATTACGCACCATGCCGATACGGCTTCGGTCGTCGGCGCAATCAAAGACGGTCTCGAACAGGATGGTCTTGGCGACCTCGTTTTGAGGGTCAGCCAAGACGATACAACGGGAACTCCAAACGCAACTCGGTCAATCAGTCGTCGCCCGTCTTTTGCGAAAACCGAAATTTACCTACCGAAGGTCATGGTTATCGAAGGCGAAGATGCGCGCGATTTGGACTACGAAACAGATGTTTTGTCGTCCATCGACTGGCGAGGTTTCGACCCCAAGGAAATTGCCAACAACGTTCCGGAGAATGCGCAAGCAGCAGAGAGCCAACTGCAAAGGATCAGTCTTTCCGACGATGGCGAAGAACTCTTCGTCGGTGAGACGGTCGCAGTGAATTCAGAGGTGCTTGCGTTCGACCCTGCCTACGCGGTTCGGATGATTTCCGACATTGTTCCCAATCCGTTTGTGGGACGAGAGATCGTCGGCTCAATGCTCGATTCCCTACGTGACCGGGGCTTCGACGAACATAAGATCGGGCAGCTTGCCGGACTCATCGTTGAGGAGCTCCGCAGGGGATTAGAAACAGCCAGAAATGCCCGCGCTGAAGCCCTCTTCAAAAGCAAGGTTGCCGCAGGCCAAGTCCAGTTCCGCCTCAGGCTCGACGGGCGCAACTGGCGAATGCCTTTCAGTGTTGAAACAACCGAGCCCGATAATGGTCGGCAACTGCTTAATCGCGCAGGTGGCCCACTGGTAAAGAGCTTATTCGCGCCCGTGTTCGAGAATGAACTCAACAGCGATGAGCGCGATGTTGCGGTTTATCTCGACGGCGAGAAGACCCTTTCCTGGTGGCATAGAAACGTGGCGCGGACGCAATATGGCATTCAAGGATGGAAGAAGGCAAAAATCTATCCTGATTTCATATTCGCCGTTCAGGGTGATGGATCAGGAAAGCGTATCACTGCGCTCGAGACGAAAGGCGATCAGCTCGACAATCTTGACACGGCCTACAAGCGCGATGTCCTAGCCTTTCTTTCAGATCATTTCTGTTGGGACGAAACAGCTCCCGTTGGGGAACTGGAATTGGTGAACAACGGTGAGACCGTTCAGGGAACGCTCGTCCTTATGAGTGAATGGAAGAGCAAATTGCCGCAGCTACTCTCTAAAAACGATCCCGCTTCGTAGATTGGTAGGATGCGATGACAAACCCCACCTACGCATATTGGCGCAAATGCGATTTTCAGGTTCACACACCGCGCGACCCAAACTGGCAGGGTGCGCGGCCATTAGGCGTGGGCGATGATAACAATGGCACTCCCGCTACTGCCGCTTTTGTTGAAGCCGCTAGGCAGCAATGGGCTGAAGATTTTGTGGAGCAATGCTCCAAGCGGAATCTGACGGCTGTCGCGTTAACCGATCATCACGAGATGATAATGTTTCCGTATGTCCGAGCCGCCGTAGCCTCTCGACGTGAAGCAGACCCTAGCTTTGACTTATGGGTATTCCCTGGAATGGAGTTGACCTGTCGAGGCGGCGTTCAATGCCTGATTATTTTCGATGCCAATCTGTCCGATGAATGGACAAATGCCGCGCAGGCGCGCCTAGGAATAGTTGTCGCGCAGCTTGACGACAAGGCGCGGCAAGCACCAAGGGTTACGCAGCTAGATTGTTCATATCCCGAAATTGCAGGCAAGCTTGATGGCGTTCCCCAGCTCAAGGGACGCTTTATTGTCCTCCCCAATGTCTCTCAAGGAGGACAGCACACAGTCCTCACAAACGCTGCTCATGCCGATTTCAAGGCAATGTCCTATGTCGGCGGTTATCTTGATGTCGGCCAGAGCATTGAGACGATGGGGGCGACCAATCGCCGCCGACTTTCTGGCTTAGACGCAAATTGGGGCTCGCGCTTCATTTATCCGTTGCCGACATCCGACGCGCGCTCAGCAGATTATGCTCAGCTAGGCCAAAACAGTTGTTGGATTAAGCTCGCAACTCCCACCGCGGAAGCGATCCGACAAGCATTCTTAGGCTACCGGTCCAGAATCTCAATTCAACGACCAACTGTCGCTACGCTTAGTGTCCGGTCGCTGTCAGTTAGCCAATCCGCAATTTTGGAAGATGGGACGCTCTCAATCAGCCCCGAATTGAATTCTTTCATTGGGGGCCGTGGTAGCGGCAAGAGCACATTGCTCGAATACATAGCGTTTGGTCTTGGTCGGAGTTGCCATGATATCGACAAGGGAGAATACTCTGGAAAGCAGCGTCTCAGCGGCCTAATCAACGACACGCTAATTGCAGCAGGAGCAACGCTCGAGCTGGCCATAGTGCAGGATGGAGCCAATTTCTACATTCGTAGAAGCGGCGCAAATGCCTACCAGCCCAAGATCACGTATCCAGATGGAACATCGCAGGAGCTCTCACTCAAAGAACTGCGTTCGCTTTTTCCTGCCGTAGTCTATAGCCAAGGGGAGCTTTCGGAAATTGGCAAGCAAGCGGGAAAGCGTGCTCAGCTTTCTGATTTGCTACAGTTTGTTGAGCCCGAGTTTAAGCGTGAGGACGAGAGGCTTAACGGGGACATTGATGCTGCCAAGTTGACAGTTAGACAATCTTTGCAGGGATTGTCCTCTGCATGGGCGCAACAATCCCAACTTCATAAACTGAATACGGCGAAATCGTCGTTAGAGCAGCGCATCGCTGCTCTTCAAAAGACGCTGCCCCAGCTATCGCCCGAGGACCAGAAGGTCGTCTCTCGCCATGACAGTTTGGTGGAACTTGATACGAAGCGTCAGCAAGCTGAAAAGCAAGTGCAGGCAGTCATGGGGGAATTGGAGCAGCTTTGGCGCACTTCTCGCCAAACCCTGGACTTGGCCTCGCCAGCTCCCGAGGCCAAGGCGGTTCAGGAAGCGTATTCTCACTTCAATGCCGCATTCACAAAAGGAATCGAGACACTAGGAAAAGACTTGGCCTCCCATCGCGACAAGGTCATGGCTGCGGGATCTGGCGTATCATCTGCCCTCGCAGAGGCAAAAACCTCCAGAGACAAAGTGATGGAAAAGCTTACTGAGCATCGAGCCGTCACTTCACAACTCTCTGCGCTCCAAACTGAACTCAAAGGAGTGATGACGCAGATCGGTGAGCTGCAAGTCTCTCTCTTGTCACCAGATGAAAAGTTCACGGAATTGAGCGGTGCGATTGCCAGCCTAAAGGCTTCCGTGGACCTACGGGCGGAGCGCACCAAGGAATGGGCAGACAAAATCGAGACGCTTTCGGGCAACCGCATCGAAGCTCAGCTAAACGTGGATCACAACTGGACAGAGATATTCGACGCAGTTGATATGCTGGCAGCTAAGACTGGCTCCCAAGAGGCCACTCGTCACCGAAATGTCGAGGAGGGTCTAGAAAGTCAGGGTGTCTGGGCGTTTCTTGATGCCCTGCGTGCAGATTGCTTGGCTGCTCTGCGTTGGAAGCAGGTTTCGGTTTCTGGCTCTGGTGACAAGCCCGCATGCGAAGCTCTGGCAAGCGTACTAGGAGGTGCGGCCCGCACAATTGATTCATGCTTTGATCTAATTGATCTCCAGCGAATTGAAGCCATTGCTACCGCTGTTCCAAAGCCTGAGATCACTCTCTTCTACTGCGATGCCGAGCGGAAAATTTCCTTCGAGAAGGCGTCCGAAGGTCAACGGGCAGCGGCGTTGTTGTTCATGCTTCTGGAGCAGCCTGGCGGCCCGCTGATTGTCGATCAGCCTGAAGGTGACTTGGACAACAAGGTTGTTTCCGAGTTGGCCGAGAAGCTTCACGAGTCAAAGCAGCGCCGCCAAGTGATTTTTGCCAGCCACAATGCAAATATCGTTGTTAACGGCTCTTCTGAGCTTGTTGTAGGAATGGACGTAACCTCCGATGCCAAGCGTGCAGTCGCTTGTCACGGGGCAATCGACCGCACCGACGTATGCGCTAAAATCACGGAAACAATGGAGGGCGGCGAGAAAGCCTTCCGAGATCGCAAAGACAAATACGGATACTGAACACTGCCTTGAAGCATTCTTGCTTCCGCATAGCCAACCTTCCTTCCGCTACCCCTGAGATTCAGCCGCGAACGTGGCTGAGGCCGACGGCCCGTCAACGGCCTGCCCGATCCATTCGCCTGCATTGCATTACGGCTCCCGTGTTGTCCGTTTCGCCTGACGGCTGACGAGCCCTCTCATGACCCCAGCCTGGTCCCTTCGCGTCCTCAGGAACAGCGAAAGGAGATCAGGACATGACAACTTCATCACATGAACGCACCGACGTTTACACCGCCATCACCGACCAGATCATCGCCGCCATCGAAGCTGGTGCCGATAATCCGCAGATGCCCTGGCATTCGCAAAGCGGTCTTATCGAACGCCCAATCAACGTATCGAGCGGAAAGGCCTATCGCGGCGTCAACACTGTCGCTCTCTGGGCTTCCGCCTACTGCGCCGAATACACGCACGGCCTCTGGGGCACCTACCGCCAGTGGCAGGATCGCGGCGCACAGGTCCGCAAGGGCGAGAAATCCTCGCTCATCATCTTTTACAAGGATATCGAGCCTGACGATCAGAGCGAGTCATCCGAGGATGGTTTCCAGCGTCGCTTCATTGCTCGCGCATCGCGTGTCTTCAATGTCGCGCAGGTCGATGGCTATGTCATCGACGAGCCTGACACGACCGTCGATCCTATCTCGTCCTGCGAGCGTGCCGAGCAGGTGATCGCTGCGTCGGGTGCAGTTATCCGCGAGGGCGGATCGAGCGCCTATTACAGCATCAAGGAAGATGCGATCACGATGCCAGACCGTTTCCGCTTCACGGGCACGTCTACGAGCGATGCTTCTGAAGGCTGGTATTCGACGCTGCTGCACGAGCTGACCCACTGGTCGGGAGCAGATCATCGTTTGGCGCGCACCTTCGGCGAACGCTTTGGCGATGATGCCTATGCGATGGAGGAGATGGTTGCCGAGCTCGGTGCAGCCTTCCTGTGCGGTGATCTCGGGATCACGGCTGAGCCTCGTCCCGACCATGCGGACTACATTGGCCATTGGCTGCGTATCCTGAAGGGCGACCGCAAGGCGATCTTCACGGCTGCAAGTGCTGCGAACAAGGCTGCCGAATACCTCGTGAGCCTGACCTCGAATGACATCAGGGAGGCGGCCTGAGGGTCGCCTTTCAACCTCGATACCGTTTCGTGGGAAGGGACGCTTGTCGGCCCTTCTTCATGTCTGCCCCCGTTCGGCTGCGTCCGATCACATTGACGGGAAAGTTGGCAGGGCAGGAACAGCGTCAACGGCTTGCCCGATCCATTCGCGCGAGCGCTCCCGTGTTGGCCGTTTCCCCATGCAAGCATGGGTGACGCTGCCCCTTTGAACCCTGCCGTCCTGGTCTCCCCGTCGAACGGACGAACCCGAACTTCAAGGAGGCAGACATGAACACCGACTACGCAATCATTCACAAGAACTGGAACGGCATCGAAATCGAAATCCGCTGGAGCCGCGACTATCTCGCCTATGAAGATGGTCGAGGGATGGCGCATCTGGAGGTGGAAAGCATTTCACCAGCACGCGCACCGCTACCGATTACCGAAACTGGCTATCGCTCGCACTTCATTCACCCGTCAGAGGTGGACAATTTTGGTGGGCCAGAAAGCTATGTTGAGGCTTGGATCGAGGAACTTTCACGTAAAGCTGCGTGGCGGAAATCCGAAGCAGCGTCCCGCCAGCTCGCGCTCTTTTGAGTGCGGGCTTTGGCATTTCCCCGTTGCCTGGCGGCCCGCGCTCTATGCGTGGCCGCACCGAGCCAAGGTCTCGGCCCATGCGGGTGACGATCGCTAACGGGATTTTCTCCTAAGGGGCATCGCCCCTCGCGCCTGCAAGGCATCCAAACGCATCCACCTTCATGTGGATTTCGGCGGACCCTCGTTCGGAGCCTCCTTGCAGTTGCACCCCCACTTCTCGGCGAAGCGCCAGGGTTGCATGACGCAACCCATTCCCATTCGGGAGTGATATTCGATGGAGAAAACAAGGAGATGATGCACACACACCAAGGCCGCAAATCAAGTCACCCGTGGTACTATTTGCTGGGCGGAAAACGCCTGTCACTAAAGGAAATCCGCGAGGAGGCGCGAGCCAGCAGCTATCAGGGATACCTTTCGGAAGAGATCAACTCTGCGGACCGCTTGCCCGAACCCCGAAGGTCGGAAGCCTTGAGGGGAATTCGCTCGCGAGCGTTTGCCTCACTGGCGCGTAATGCCTCGCGATATCGCGTCGTCTGCCGAGAACTGTCAGCGCACCGCGCCGCAGGATTGGACCAGCCGCCCTTTACGTTATCGGACGACGTGCACCGCGCAGTGAGTCTCAAGCACAACCATCTATACAATGATTTTGCGCATCTTAGGGCGATTGACGAGCTGTTGTCGCGCCAGCTCGACTTGTTCGGCTTCTGATACGGTCAGGTCGCATCGCCCATATGTCGATAAAGTGTGCGCTCGCTCACCCCCGAGCGAGCAGCGATTTGCGCCATGTGTTCGCCCCCAGCACGGCGGCGGCGCGCATCTGCAATCTCGCTGTGGCTTAGGGCACGAGGGCGACCTAACCGCGTGCCGCGCCTGCGCGCTTCCTGCAAACCTGCCTTGGTGCGCTCGGAAATGAGATTGCGTTCTAACTCCGCAAAGGCATTCCTGATCTGGAAGAAGCATTTTCCCATTGGCGTCGTCGTGTCGATGCCTTCAGTCAGGACATGGAACTCGATGCCCGCCGTCTCGAACTGGTCAAATACATCGAGTGCATGGCGCAGGGATCGGAAGGCGCGATCCATTTTCCAGATCACGAACGTATCACCGGGGCCGAGCGCGCTAAGCGCTTGCTCGAACCCGTTTCGGCGCTTTGCCACCGCCGAAACGCCATGATCGGAGAACACCCGATCACAACCTGATTGATTGAGGGCAGAAAGTTGAAGGTCGAGGTTCTGCTCCTCGGTGCTCACGCGAGCATATCCGATGCGGGCCATGTAAATCGGTGCAGGTTATCTTGAAGGGGATGAAAAGCCGCCGTCTCTGACGGAAAGGACCGTTTTTGCTTCGGTCAACCATGCGGAGCTTTAGTTTCCCCCAGGCCGGACCTTATCCGGCACTGCATATGCAAGTAACCTACTCTTTTTATATTATTTTTTCAAGAGATTCCGACTCGGGCCGGATCGATACTGTCCACCCCTCCTCCCGCGCATTGACAAAAACGGTCCTTATTGTCGGAGCGAATTGACGAGAAGGAGGGCATGACGATGTCCGCAGCACTCAAAGGTCCTTATGACCTCTTTATCAAACCGCTGTCACGCGCCTTTAAAGAGGTGTTGCCTGCTGCTGCCCTTAGCATCGGCGCGGCGGCAACCGCCTTCATGCCCGCCGCTGGTATTGCCCAGACTATGCAAGCCCAGCCTGCGGCAGCAAATGTCAATGTTCAGGCAACGCCGGTCGCATTCCAGACCATTGATGGTAGCACTCGGAGCATCCGTGTCGTTCAGGCGGGAGCTTCCGAAGCATCCCGTGACAAAATTGCGATTGTCGTCTGGGGCGGGAACCGCGAGCTTCAACAGCAAGCCTACAACGCAGCTTTGGACCTGCGCGATCAAGGCATTCCCTTGGCATTCATCGTCGGGCCATCGCGTATGCCGTATGATAACGCTATTATGATTGATATTTACGGGAAGGGTGTGCCAGTTTCCGACTTGACGGTTGGTGCGCAGAGAATTGCAGCATTGCGCCCCACATTAAGTGCACAAGGCATGCAAGCCTACGGGCGCATGTTCCCCCGTGAATTGGCTATGCTGTCACCGCAATAGTCTAGCCCATTCCCAATTCTACATTTGATTGCGACACAGGATCGGTTGGAGCTTGAGCTTGTGCAAGTTGTGGCGCAGCGGCGGCATTGGCGCTGACTTCGTTGTATACTGGGGTGATGACGGAACCGGATCGGGTGTCTGAGAAGGCCAATACGCCTACATCACCATTGCCTCTTGTCTGGGCTGTCCAATTGAGATCGTCTCCGGTTATCCCCTGCGCCTCACGCGCATCTTCCCAAATGCTGGTGTCCTCAACATTTGCGATTATCGCATTTCTTGACGCATTGTCCGCTGCGGCGAGAGCGGCAAAGATTTCTTCGCGAGGTAATTCAGCCTGACCTGCCGCTACCGCTGCATCCAATTTGGCGGTTGCATGGTGTGTAGCATTCAAAACGCGTTCTACTCGTGACTTGGCTTGCGGATCGGCTTCAAACTCAGTGACGAGAGCCTGCTGTGCAGCAGTGGCCTTACCGTCATCAATGGCGCGCAAGGCTAAGAGATATTGGGAAACGCGATCAATTTCCTCACGAGCTTTCGCAACGGTTGTGTTGTTTTGTGTGGCATAGTTCTGCGCAGCACGTTCACGTTTCTCAGGATCGCTCAAATCCTCGATCGTTTGGTCCAACTCCTCCCGGCTCATTTCGATACCGGCAACTGAAATCTTGCGGATTTCCTCACGGATGCGCTCCTGTGTTTCCATCACGTCATCCCAGCTAATGCCGTCTTTCTCCTTCTCCTCATCGCGACCAATGCCAACGACGGTTTTTTCAATCGTGTCGATTGAGCCTGTGACGCCAGAAACAGAAAGGCTTTCCGTCTGGCCTTTCAAAGAGTCAAAGGTGTTCTGGAATGAAAAATCTTCCGCTGAAACACTAGGAGCGGGTGTGAAACGGGCATAGGGAGGATTGGCGAAGTCCGAACCACCAAGAGCGTTGATACGCTCAGGATCAATAATGTATTGCACTTCGTTCGACAAACCCCATCCCCATATGTTTTGTTCTCGCGGGTGTGTTCATCTTAGAGATTGTGGTTTTACGAATTATGAAAAATAGATAAAATTTTATCTAATTCTTTGTGCAGGTGCGTATGACGAACTCGATATAGTCTCTTGCCGCCGTTTTGATACGGCGATCCTTCCATGTTCGGATAATGGCGGCGTTGAGCCCTTCAGGCACAATTCCAGTTTCAAGAATCTTGTCTGGCAGCAATCCTTGCTCCCAGAATGCGTCTATTTGGCAGAGAATATCGTCGTTCAGAGCCACACGCTCGGCGGGTTCTCTAGCTTTGCGGCTTGTCGCGTCGGGCAGGGCCCTCCAACGGTCGAGCACGTAGGCGATATGACTAGGGCGGGTACTGGTAATCGCGCCAGTAAGCCATCTGGATATCGCATGGCCTTTGAGTGTTGCGGGACGCTTCGGATCATGGGTCGTGCCACGCATAAGCTCAGTCGGCCCAATGCCTGTCCGCATCCGCTCGGCATTCAGCACTTCTCGAAGTTCTTCCGTGATTGGGGCGAATGCCGCCATTAGTCTCCCGCATCGGGCAGTTTGACAAATCTGGCGACCATTTTCTCCTCCCGAAATGTCCTGATGTTCATTGCGAGTATATTATATCGTAGAACACGTAGAAGGGAAAAAGAGTATGCCATTTTTGTTCACAGATTGATCGATGCATACATACAGTTATACAAATTTCACCTTTTAATTGACTCGCAAATCTCCATCGGTTTTTATCTAACAAATATAGAATGTTTTTGAATTTCCATGGAGGGGCGGATTTGTCAAAAATCAGAAAAATCTTTACGTCAATTATGCTGATTGTCGCTTTGACAACATTCTGGTGGTTTGCGCCCTTCACCATCAAAGACCCTGCAAATCCGCATTACAACCCCAAGACGTTCAGCTTTAGGTTTTACCCGAGAGACGAAGATGCTGCCCGCGCTTTCGCGGTGCTTTTTCCACCGGGAACAAGCAAGGATTTTGTCGACAAGGTTCTTGTCGGCGAAGGCGGAGCAAAAATATACGACGGATACAATGTAAAGAGCAATTATATAAATTCAAATATAAGAATGTATGTCTATAGCGAGCCCACCATCTATTTATATAAAAAGATGAAGGAGGTTCAATCATACAATTTTATATTCACATCAGAAATGAATCTTATAAATATATATGTTAGAGGAAATGGGTATATTTTTAGAGATTTCTTACTACGAGATGATGCGTTAAAAATGACAGTTGAAGAAACTAATAATAGAATCAGAGTTTGGAGAAAAAATAATGGCGGTCTCTAAACTTTATATTGCATCAAAGGATGTTCTTGGAGGAGCGGCACTGGGAAAAGAGCATCTCTACCTGATCTATGATCCAGATGTAGATAACGACGGTGATCCGTCTACAAATCTAACACAGGTAACCGGTGACCAAGCAATCATCATACGCGGTGGCGAGTTTGCCGTCTCTACTTACAACCCGATTGAAATTGAAATTTCATTTGAATCATCCTCTTAGGATGCCTTTGACGGCGCATCAAGCACAGACAGGCACCTTAGAGAATTATATACAGGCTCTGTCGCTACCTCTACATATACGGCGTAGAAGAATTTCGCGCAGACCCTCGGTCTCCTCGGTAGTGACAGAAAATACCATGCCGATGTGGATTATGACGCCCTCGGCCCCAATTCTAATTCGATAATCAATACGATCCTGAACGCATTCGGCCTGAATCTGCGCGATTATCTGCCCTATGAAGACAATTCCACAACGGATTACAGGTCGCCGTCCGAATTTCCGGGACACATGGATATTGTCGATGCCTACGGCAACAACACGTATACGGCCTACGCCTATCACGGCCAGACGACGCATTTTTACAAGCAGGGGGGCGTGGATGCCCTGTTTCTCGAATACAACTCCCCCTCCAACCACGGCATTATAGAATTTCATGACGAGTATGCATCGGTCGGCTCAACGACTGTCTATGCGTACGACATCAATTTTGCTGATGTGACCGTATCGAGGCTGTCAGACTTCAATTATTCGCTTTCTGCTTCGGGCGTCGGTGGATTCTTTTCTTTTCACGGAAGCGATCCGTCGCATCTGGGCATCCAGTTCGGCGATATACACTATCTGAGAGGCGGCGCGGGCGCGGACGAATTTTATAGTCCCGAACTCTACAGCAGCTACCCTATTCTCATCGAGGCGCTGGAAGGCAACGACTATGTGAAGCTGGGAACGGCGACCGAAACCGTGAAAGCCGTCTATTTCCGCGAATTGCAGGATGTCTTCGCCTTCGACGAAGCCCAGGGCGAATTGTTCGATCCCTCAGAAGATGACGATATTCCGTTTTGACGGCTTTGGCGGTGTACGAGTGGACATGCTCCTGTCGGGTCATTTGCGTGGAAACCAGATGAACCCATCGGCTTCCTTCATGGGGATTCCAAGACCCGTGCGGCGCGGGGATCAATGCGGCTCGCTTCCTCCAATCATTCCATTCATTCCGTGCAGCTCCGCCCCCGTGAACGGGCGTTCCGGCATTTGACCCCGCGTCTCAAGCCCCCGTGTCTTTCTTCGCTCCCATGAAGCCGACGGGATCATCCATGCGGCAAATGAAAAGGAGCAATCATATGTCTGACACCACCAAAAACCGTCCCGCCTTCCGTCTCTATTCCGTGACGGGCGAAGGAAAATCCGCCCGCTGGACCGATATCGGCGTGGCATGGGCAACCCGCGACGGAAAAGGCTTTACGCTCACCCTCAACGCTCTGCCGCTCAATGGTCGCATCGTCATGCGCGAGACGGCAGACAAGGAAAGTGAGGCCGCCGCTTGAGGCGGCCTCATTATGTCCTCAAATCTATGGGTTATAGATCGCCTACATGCCTATAATCTGTGGATTTGTTTTATATTTGCATTTAGAACTCATAGATTATATTATGAGATAGATATTGAAACCCAGAGATTATGATGGACCAGACCGCTCTCGCCCGAAAGAACCTCGATAGACGCTTTGCCGCCATGCAAAGCTTTGAAATGACGCGTCCGCCCAAAGGTTGGATTCGCGCCATTCGCGATGCGCTGGGTATCAATGCCACGCAATTTGCCGCTCGCCTCGGGGTGAAACAACCCCGCATCGCGGCGCTGGAAAAGGCTGAAGTCAGCGGCGTTGCTTCCTTGCAAACAATCAGGGAAGCCGCCGAGGCTCTGGGCTGCAAATTTGTTTATGCCATTGTGCCAGAGACCTCGCTTGATGATCTTATCCGCGAGCAGGCTGCAACACGCGCCGAACAGGAATTGCGCCGCATCCATCACACGATGAGTCTGGAGAACCAGTCGCTGGACGAACGCGATCTTGCGGATGAACGCCAGCGCCTGATCGACGAATTGCTGACAGGCTCAATGCGCCGCCTGTGGGATGAACAATGAGCGATCCGCTGTTTGACGAGGATGATGAAGCCAACACCCCTCTGACCGAGGAAGAACGTGCGCAACTTATCCCGACCTATATCACCCAGCGCCGCGAACTGAACGAAGCGGAACTCGCCAATATCAGCGAGGCCACCAAATGGCTCTCGTCGCGCAAGCGCGAGGTGCTGGACGATGCCTTTTTAGGCGAACTGCACAAACGCATGTTCGGCAAGGTCTGGCAGTGGGCGGGCGAATATCGCACGACCCCGCGCAATATCGGGATCGATGCCTACCGTATCCCGATGGAGGTGCGGCAACTCGTGGACGATGTACGGTATCAGGTCGAGCATGAAACCTATCCGCCCGATGAGATCGCCGTGCGGTTTTCCCATCGGCTGGTTTCGATCCACCCATTCCCCAACGGGAACGGGCGTCATTCGCGCATGGTTGCGGACTTGCTCGCCGTTCAACTCGGGCAGAAGCCCTTCACATGGGGGCGAATGAGCCTCGTCGATCCGAGCGCGACCCGAAAAGCCTATATCGCAGCGCTACAAGCAGCAGACGGTCACGATATCGAGGCGCTTCTCGCCTTCGCCAGATCGTAAGCCCGTCAGCGTTTCGGGCCGCGACAGGCCAATTCGTCACGGATCATTCGTAGGGCAGCAGACACACTGCCGAATACAACGCTCAGACGCTTGTGTGGTGCAATCTCGCGAGCGGCTCGCTGAAACAGGTCACATAGCTGCGTCTCGCTTTTGGCTTTCAAGCCGTCTTTCGTCAGTCGGGACATGGCTTCCTCCCTTGGCGTTTTCGCCGCCCACCACGGGCCGCGTTACGGGAGGAGTGATGGAATTCGAGGCTTTGACAGATGCATTGCCCGCAATCGAAAGGATGACTGGAGAAGGCTTTACGCCTTGCATCCCACCGTCATGGGACTCGGATTAGAAGCTCCGGTCTTGGTAACAACGCGGCAGCCGTGTTTGGGAAAAGAGAAATCCGCTGGGGAGGAGACCGTTCAGGCTGAAAAGCTTGGGAGTAGCGAGCGCCAGCTTTGCACTTACCGTTTCGAGACTACCGACCGAGTTCAAGCCCGCGCTTTGGGGCGCTTCGGGATTGTTCCCTCGCTTGCCCTGCGCTCCGCAAAAATTCGCTACGGATCGTTTGCTTGCTGCCATCCCGCATGAGGCGATAATTGGCTGCCTGATTGTGTAGACTCAAAATCTGCCGAGTATGGCGCTCGCGGGTCTGTTTGATCTGCTCTTGCAGCTTGCGGCGTTCGGCATGTTGCGCGTTCAGCATGGCCTGACGCTGGTCTCGGTCGCGGCGCAGCGCGTGATAGGCCTCAAACTCATTCTTCTTGACCATCTTGGCGTGATCGCCCGTCAGGCGATCCCACAGTCCCCGCACGCCCGTTCGCAGGCGACTTGCCCGCTCCTTGGTCTCGCGCTGCCAACGCTCGCGCTGGCCATTGGCCATGCGCTGACGCTCTTCGGCATGAGCTTTTTGCAGTTCTTTTTTCTTTTCGACGAGCGGCTTGAGCGCGTTCCGCGCCATGCGCTTGGCCTCTTTCAGGAAACCGTCGAGGCGCGGCGCAATAGCGTTCGCAATATGCGCCTTGGTTTCCTCGACGCTGCGTAAGGCATCCGCCTTTCCAAGACGGGCCGTCACGTCCTTCGCTTTCACTCCGATCAGGCGCGAGAGCGCGAAGACCTCGCCCTCATAGGTGACAGCGACATGGGAGCGCCTGTCACCCTTCGCCAGATACAAGCCGCGCTCTTCGAGCGCGTGGGCGAAGGTTTGAGCATTGTCGGACACCGCCCAACATTCCTGGGCGATCCCCTTGAGGGACTTGGCATCCAGTCCCGCCCGTTTGGCCTGCTGCCATTCGTCGAGCGTGAAATTGCGTGGGTCGCGTGCCTTGGAATCCATCAGACCCGTTGGCATCTTCCAGCCATGTTCAAGATAGAGCGCCTTCGACACGTCGCGCAGCTTGGACTTGAAGAAGGAGAGCTGTTTGGCGGTCATGGTCTCGGCATCAATGCGTGACCAGACCACATGCGCATGGCGGCGTCCTTCCTTTTCATGGAAGACCACCATGCGGGGCTGGCCAGTGAGGCCAAGCTTTTCCTCAATTGCCGACAGCGCCCCCTCGAAAATTTCGACAGCGACGTTTTCGGCTTCGGGAGGATTGAGCGAGACGGAGAAGAGATATTGCTTGCAGCGCGTTCCCTTCGCCATCGCTTGCGCTTCCTTCATCGCCCCCATGACGGATTCCGACATGAAACCGCGAACCTCATGCACCTCAACATGCTCATTCTCTTCGGCTTTGAGAAGGTGCTGACCAAGTTGTGCCGCGCCGCTGCGCTGGGAAGCTTTCAAGATCATGGAGTGATCTCCAGTCCCAAGGCCTGAATGAGCAACTTCCGAATTTCCGCGATATCCTTTGAGGCATCTTGCAATGCCTCTTCAGTTTCAGGGGTGACGAGCAGCGTCCCCAGATTGGCTTGTTTTGCAAGCTGATTGAGGTTGTTAGCGATGCGCGATTGGCCGAGCTGGCCAAGAACGCGCAGAAGGGAATCATGGTCGATCTGGCTGAGGCGCTTGCGGCGCGGCGGCTGATCGAGAAGGCGTGAGCGGATATAGGCTCCGAGCGGCATGCCTTCGGCTTGCTCTGTCAGCCTTGCCCGCTCTTCGAATGAGAGGCGGAGAGAGAAGGGAGGATCGTATGGCTTTCGTGCCATCCCGCCCTCCGATCTCAAGACCTACGACGACGCCTCCGCACGGTCGCCAGACGACGGTCGCGCAGTGCGTCTTCGTCCTCACCTTCAAGTTCATCGGGATCAAATGTCTGGCTGAGGCTGGTGTGCTGGAGAATCTTCTCCCAGCCCGCCAATTCCTCTAGGATTTGGTTTGTAAACACTCCCTCAGAGTGCGCCAGTTTTTCTGCGCTACCGCGCTTCGCGCTACTTGAGCGCGTATGCGCCTGGTTCGAACTTCGTCCACCCAGGCGCGCCATTCTTTCTGCACTATTGCTGCTGGCCGGATCAAAGCCCTTCCAGGACATTGGCTTCACCGTCTTGCGAGCGCGCGGCGGGCTGATTAATATGCAGTTGCATTCGGGCAGGAGACGTATTCGACATGGACATGACACTCGCCACTTTCATCCTTTCTGTTTCGTCGCGAGAAGTCCTGTCCCATGCCCGTATCAATTTCCCTTTCCAGACTGTCCTGGTCCACACCTGACGGCACGCCGCTTTTCACGGATCTCGATCTTACCTTCCAACCCGAGCGCACTGGTCTGGTCGGCCGTAACGGCACGGGCAAAAGCACTCTTCTGCGCTTGATCGCGGGCCAGACATCCCCCTTGTCCGGGCGGCTTAGTGTTCCCGGCAAGATTTCCATGATGCGGCAGGAGGTGCTGGGACATCCGGATGAGACTGTCGCCGACCTTCTTGGTGCAAGGCAGGCCCTGGCTTTGATTGACCGAGCAGAGCATGGCCGCGCGACGGCTGACGAGCTGGCTGTCGCAGACTGGACCCTGCCTGCCCGGATCGATGCTGTGCTTACTCGATGCGATCTGTCGGTCGATCCATGGGCCCGGCTTGGCACCTTGTCCGGAGGGCAGCGAAGCAGGGCGGCCCTGGCAGCGCTGATTCTGGATGAACCGGATTTCCTCCTTCTGGATGAACCGACCAACAATCTTGACCGGGCAGGGCGTTGCGCGGTGATCGACCTTCTGCGCGATTGGCGCGGTGGCGCGATCATTGCGAGCCATGACCGCGAGCTTCTGGAGGAGATGGACGCCGTTGTCGAACTCACCTCGCTGGGCGCAGCCAGATATGGGGGCGGTTACAGCGCTTTTCGTGAGCAAAAGGAGCGCGAGCGTGCAGCAGCGGCACAGGACCTCGCCCATGCGGAAAAGACCCGGGCAGAGACCGCGCGCCGCGCGCAGCAGGCCGCCGAGCGCAAAGCCCGAAAGGACGGTGCTGGTCGCAGGTCCCGCGCGAAGGGCGACCAGCCGAAAATCTTGATGGATGCCGCCAAAGGCCGTGCGGAAGCATCAGGCGGTGCAGGGGTGCGCCTTCGTGAAGCCCGACGAGATGCAGCCGAGGAAGCACTATCCACCGCCCGCGAAAAGATTGAGGTGCTGGACCCTATCCATATGGAAATTGCCCCGACTGGCCTTCCGACCGGCAGGACCGTCCTTATTCTGGACCGAGTGACCGGTGGGTACAATGAGATGGCTCCGACAATAGAGAATCTGTCGCTCACCGTCACCGGGCCTGAGCGGATTGCGATCGCTGGTCCGAACGGCAGTGGCAAGACTACTCTCGTTCAGCTTATCATCGGCGCGCTTAAACCGATGACCGGGGAGGCAAAAGTTTGTGTGCCATGGGCGCTGCTGGATCAGCATGTCGGGTTGCTCGATCCCGATCGGACCCTGCGTGAGATATTCTGTGAACTGAACCCGCAGGCGACCACGCAGATGGCGCATGCAGCATTGGCCCGGTTCGGGTTTCGTGCCGGCGATGCTTTTCGCCGCACGAAAGATCTGAGTGGCGGCGAAAAGCTGCGTGCCGGTCTCGCCTGTGTTCTTGGCGGAACGCCACCGCCACAATTGCTAATTCTGGATGAGCCGACGAACCATCTCGATATGGAAGGGGCCGAAGCGCTGGAAGCCGCACTGGCGTCTTATGACGGCGCGGTGGTAGTCATCAGCCACGACCGCACCTTCCTCGATTCTTTCCGCCCGCACAGGGTCGTTTCATTCAAGAAGTGACCGGCCAGCCGCAGACCGCGCTTTGCTCGCCAGACGCTGATCGCCTTTCGGCCTCGTTAAAGGCTCGCCGCAACCGGTCACCTCGTCAATGGCCACCGGCCGGTGCGGCTCCGGGGCGGGCCTTGGGGATGAGCCAGGCGAACTGGGCGGCGATGATGCACAATACGCCGATTTCCATGAAAAGGTGGCTGGCCGAAATGGTCGCGCCTTGCAGTTCGATCAGCTGGGCCAGCATTTCACGCGCCTGCTGTACCGAGAAACCGGCAGACGTGAGCGTCTCCATATAAGACTGCCCGCCATTGACGATGCCGACCAGTTGGGCGCGTGCCTCTTCGGTGCCGTCGTCCCAGCGGGTCGTGATGATGGATGTGCCAAGCGCTGTGGCCAGCGTGCGGATGAAAGCCATCAGCCCTGCAGCTGATGCCGTTTCGCGCGGGGGCACGGCGCTAAGGCCCAGAGTCATCAGGCCGATCATGAAGAAAGGTGTTCCGATTCCCTGCAATAATTGCGGCATCGCATAGGACCAGAAATCGAGATCGGCTGTCCAGCGTGCCCGCAGGAAAGAGACGAAACCGAGCCAGACAAGCCCGAAACAGACGGTAATCCGCATATCGATCCATTGCCCGGATCGACCGGCAATCGGTGCCAGCATGATCGCGAAGACCCCCATGGTGGACATGGCATAGCCCGACCATGTGGACGTATAAGCCGGAACCGACTGGAGGAAGAGCGGCACGATCACGATAGAGCAGTAGATCGTCGAAAAACCTATTGCGAGCGCGGCGGTCGCAGCGGTGAAGCCGCGATGGCGCAGCACGCGCAGATCGACGATCGGATGATCCTCGGTAAACTCCCAGATCAGGAAGGCGACGAAGCCCACGGCGGCAAATACGGCCAGAGCAACGATCATGTTCGATCCGAACCAGTCATGTTCGCGCCCCAGATCGAGCATGAGCTGAAAGCTGCCGACCCAGAAGACCAGCATGAACAGGCCGACCTTGTCGATCGGCAGTTTTTGCGTCTCGGTTTCGTAGCGTTTGAGAAGCTGGACTACCCCGAAAATACACAGCGCCGCAGCGGGCAGATTGATGAAGAAAATCCATGGCCATGAATAATCGTCGCTGATCTTGCCGCCCAGAATCGGGCCAAGAATCGGAGCGATAATCGTCGTCATGGCTGCCACCGACATGGCGAGACCGGCCTTGGCGCGAGGGAAAATCCGCAGCAGTAAGGCTTGTGATAGCGGCATGAGCGGGCCGCCGCACAGGCCTTGCCCGATACGGCAGGCGATCAGCATGCCGAGTGTGCGCGACAGGCCGCAAAATGTCGAAAATACGGTGAAGCCCACCAGCGCCCAGACGAAAATGCGATAGGTTCCGAACCGTCCGGCCAGCCAGCCCGTCAGCGGGACGCAAATCGCTTCGGCCACGGCATAGCTGGTGATGATCCAGGTGCTTTGGGTGTTCGATACGCCGAGACTGCCGGCGATATGCGGTAGGCTGACATTGGCGATCGTAGTATCGAGCAGCACGAGGAAATTGGCCAGTCCCAGCGCCAGTGCCGCCAGCGCCAGCGGCATGCCCGACAGCGGGGGCGGGGTCGTATCTGCCGTGCCGGGCTCTGCCGGTGCTGAGGCGGCTCCGCTCATTGGTCGGAGACGTCCACCGTGGCTTCCATCGACAGGCCGACGCGCAGTGGATGGGCTTGCAGTTCTTCAGGATCGAGCTGAACCCGCACCGGCAGGCGCTGAACCACCTTGATCCAGTTACCCGTAGCATTCTGAGCAGGGATCAGAGCGAACGCCGCTCCAGTGCCACCGCCAAGGCCAGCGACCTTGCCGTGATAGACCACATCGCCGCCATACATGTCCGATGTCAGTTCAACAGGCTGCCCGGCGCGCACGCGCGTCAACTGCCCTTCCTTGAAATTGGCATCGACATAGAGGCTTTGTGTGGGAACGACACTCATCACCTGCGTTCCGGCGGAAAGCTGCTGGCCGACCTGCACATTGCGCTGAGCGATTACGCCATCCACCGGTGCGCGGATCACTGTGCGTTCGAGATCGAGCTGGGCCTTGTCCCGCGCTGCGCGTGCGGCGAGCACGTCGGGATTGGTCGTTTCGGTTGTGCCTTTGGTCAGTGCCAGATTGGCTTCCGCATCGCGCCGGGCGGATTGTTTATTCGCCTTCATCTGCGCAAGCTGCGCTTTGGCGAGAGCCAGATTAGCCTTGGCGGTGCTGAACGCATTGGTTGCGCTCGTCAGTTCGTCGCCCGAAACCGCACCCGTGGCGGCCAGCGCCCGGCGACGGTCATAATCCACCTTTGCCTTTTCAAAATTGGCTTCGGAAACCTTGATCTGCGCCTGGGCGGCCCGGATATCGGCTTCGCGCGCGTCGGAGCGGGCGAGCAATGACTGGCCGGTAGCCGAGGTTTCGCGGAAGCGGCGTTCAGCCTGCGCCAGATTGGCTTCGGCTTCCTGCAAAGCCAGTCTGGCGTCGGCATCGTCGAGCCGCACAAGAATCTCGCCCTTTTTCACATGCTGCGTATCCTTTACCAGCACTTGCGCCACCGGCCCCGATACGAGCGGGGTCACCTGCGCCACATCGGCCCCGACATAGGCATTGTCCGTCGATACCCAGCGCCAGGCGAAAAAGAGTTGCCAGATCAGCACAATCACAGCGATTACCGCCAGCACGATAGCGAAAATGATGAACAGTCGCTTGCGCCTGGCTTTGTTGGAAGAAGGCGCTGTGTCCGAAGACGGTATCTGCTCGGCAGAGGGGGGAGGGGAGGATGCCTGATCAGCCATGATGATACCCTTGGGCTGCGCTATCCGCGCGCGAAGAAAGAGAAGTGTCGGAAAAGCCGCCGCCCAGTGCCCGGACAAGCGCGACATCGAGAGCAAAAGAACGTGCGTCGAGATCGGCCGACAGGCGGCGGCGCTCCAGAACCGTATCTTCGGCGGTCAGTACATCGAGATAGGTTGCCAACCCGCCTTTATAGCGCTGCCGGGCAATGGAATACGCCCCTTCGGCCGCTTTGAGCGCCTCGTCTGTTTCTGTCTGGCGCTGCTGCAAAGCCTCTATCGACGTCGCCGCATCGGCCACATCATGCAGTGCATCGATCAGCGTGGCATTATAGTTCGCCACGGCGATATCCGATTGCGCTTCGGCACTGCGCAGATTGCCGACAAGCTGGCCGCGATTGAACAGCGGCAGGCTCACCGCGGGCCCGACCGAACCTTCGGTCGATCCGTCCGCGAACAGATTGTCCAGCCCCAGCGACCGCACACCGAACAGCGCGGTAATATTGATATTGGGATAGAAGGCTGCCCGTGCTCCGCGAATGCGGCTGGTGGCCGCTTCGGCACGCAACCGCGCAGAGGCGATATCGGGGCGGCGCCCCACCAGATTGAGCGCGAGATGATCTGGCATATCGCGCGGATGCAAATCGGTGATCTGCGGCGGTGTTATATCGCGTCCGCGATCGGGACCTGCTCCCAGCAGCGCGGCAATCCGGTTACGTGTAAGGCCGATGGCTTCCTCATTCGCTGCCAGTTCGGCTCTCGCCCCGGCTGCGCGCGATTGTGCGAGCTGTTCGGTGCCGCGATTGTCGAGCCCGTTTTCCACGCGCTGATGGGTGAGGTCGAGCGTCGCTTCGCGAACCGCCACGGCCCGTTCGGCAATGTCATGCTCGGCATAGAGCCGGGCCAGATCGGCATAGGCGGTCGCGATTTCGGTCGAGAGCATCATCATGGCCTGCTCTGCATCGATGGCGGCAGCGGCGGCTTCGGATGTTGCGGCGGCCAGTGCGGCCCGGTTGCGGCCCCACAGGTCGGGATCGAATTCCGCCCCGGCCGACAGATTGCCCGTGTCGTTCCAGCCCTTGGGGACGAAATCGCGCGGAATGCCGTTATTATAGCTCTGCTTGGTAAGATCGACCGCGCCATTGGCTGAAACGCTGGGCAGCAAGGCGGCACCGGCCTGTCTGGCGAGGGCATCGGCCTGCCGTATGCGTGCCATGGCCATGGCGATATCGGGGGATTCCCTGCGTGCTTCTCCGATCAGCGTATCGAGTTGCGGATCGCCATAGGCACGCCACCAGTGATCGCCCGGCCATTGACCATGCCCGTCGGCAAAACTTCTGGCGGTGGCGAATTCTTCTGCCTGATGCGGCATTGCCAGATGCCCCTGTGACGGAGCACAGGCAGCGAGAGGCAGAAAAATGAGAAAGGGAATATAGCGATGCAAAAACCGTACTCCTTAGTACGGGGCACTTGCGCCCAACTTGGCAATGAGTCAAGAAGATCGTACTGGAGAGTACGATGACCAATTCCTGCGCCGAAAAAAACCTTTGTAAAAGAGATGCTAAGAAGGAAGAAAAGCGTGCGGCTATTGTCGCCATCGCGCAGCAGCATTTTACCGAGCATGGTTTTGGCGGGACCACGATGTCGGCAATCGCTGCCGATCTGGGAGGGTCGAAAACAACGCTGTGGAGCTATTTCTCTTCGAAGGAAGACCTGTTCGCCGCAGCGCTGGATGACTGGATCGATATTTTCGAGCCGGTGCGAAATATTCGCTATGAGGGCGATCTGCGAGAAACGCTGGTCAGCTATTGCTGCGATTTTCTCAACCAGATGCTCACGCCGCAGGTGGAAACCATGTTTAGGCTGGTGATCGCCGAAGCGAAGCGATTTCCCGAACTGGGGCAGATCTTTTATGAACAGGCGCCGCTCAGGCGGCATAAAGCTCTGTCTGCTTTTCTTCAGCAGGAAATGGATAGCGGGCGATTGAGACAGTATGACAGTGTCCGCATGTCGTCACAATTGCATCATCTGTGCCTCTACCGTCTGTTTATGCATAGTATCTGGGGGCTCGAACCGGACACCTCACCTGCACAAATCCGCCTGGAGGCAGAGAATGTCGTGGATCTGTTCCTCAATGGCTATGCTGCAGCATAGCCTGTATCTGAACGCGTTTAACCGTTTCTTGCAGGCGAAAGTGCTGCTCTCTACATAGACGCAGCCCTTAAACTCCCTATATACGATTGTTATGGAACAGGTTGCAACGAGAGGCCGCCCGCGCGAGTTCGACTGTCATGATGCTCTGAGCGCTGCTCTCGGGGTTTTCTGGGAGAAGGGCTATGACGGTGCGTCGCTGACCGATCTGACATCGGCCATGGGGATTACCCGGCCAAGCCTTTATGCCGCTTTCGGCAATAAGGAGTCTCTCTTCAAGCGCGCGCTTGATCTCTATGAGACCGAAAAGCTCGCTTATATCGATAAAGCGATGGAAGCGCCGACCGGGCGCGGTGTGGCGGAGCGGTTGCTGCGTGGCGGGCTGGAAATCTACACCGGTCAGGGCACCCATCGCGGCTGTATGCATGTGATGAGCGCGGTTTCCTGCGCCGGCCATTCCACAATCAGGCAGCATGTTCAGACCCGCGGGCGCGGGTCTTCACGAATTCTCGTTGCCCGGTTTCAGCGCGCCATTGACGAAGGCGATTTCACGCAATCCGTCGATGCGCAGGCAATTACCGCCTATCTGATGACTGTTTTACGCGGCTTGTCCGTTCAGGCAAGCAGCGGGGCGTCGGCAGATGAATTGCAGACCATCATCGATACAACCCTCGCTATGTGGCCTGGAAAATAGGCAAACTTTGCAAGGGGCTGGGAAAAATATCGACCGGTACAGAATTCTCTCTTGATCTGAACCTCAAATTACATACTTAACGGTACATAACAGCTGTGGATGGCTCGATGCTCCTTTAAGAGCATCGGGCTTTCACAACCGGCATGAAATCGTGCTTCTCATTTTGTGACAGCGGGATCTGCTATGATCGCTTGCTGCCAACCGATGGGCCGAGGGTTCTAATGCCGGACGCAAGCACCTTTGCGGTTGCTTTTGAGGCTGGCCGATGAGGGCGAGAGCGGAGAATGTCCAATGAATGAAATGACAACACTCGATTCCGCACAGGAAAGATGGCTCAGGCAATCGCCCGGTATGCCGAAGGGCGCCGGAAAACCTGTTTTTTGGCTTGGGGTCATGCTTATTGTGCCGGGGCTCGTCTGGTCAGTGCTGCTCGGTGCCGAGGCTTTTGGAGCGGTGTTACCGGCCTGATGCCGAGGAGCGTCGAAGTTCTGCGACCGGGCAGAACGCGCTCTGTCCGATAAGCCTATCCATTCTCCTCAGGCTATTTCCGCACTCGCCTTTTCGGGAGTGCGGCTGGGCCGGAAGCCGTTTTCCCTTTTCCCCCCTCGGCGACTTCCGGCCCTTTTATTCCATCCGGTCAATAGCCTTCGGCGAGGCCCGCCGGGCGACGTATATCGTTGGCACCTTGCAGCATGCCTGTTTCCGGTTCCACCAGAATGGCCTCGTCCGCGCCCCATGACGGCACTTCGCGGAAAGAATGCCCCATCGCTTCCAGCGCGGCCTTCGCTTCCGGCGTCAGATAGCCGGGCTGCACCATAGCCTGATCGGGCATCCACTGATGATGGATGCGCGGTGCATCTACAGATTGCTGCATATTCATGCCGTAATCGATCACATTCATGATGCTGGCGACGGTGGTGGAAATGATTGTCGAACCACCGGGACTGCCCGTCACCATGAACAATTTGCCGTCTTTCAGCACGATTGTCGGAGTCATGGAGCTTAGCGGGCGTTTGCCGGGGCCAACCGCATTGGCGGCGCCCTGAACCAGACCGAAACTGTTGGGGACACCTGGCTTTGCGCTGAAATCATCCATTTCGTTATTGAGGAAGAACCCGGTATCTCCGGCAATTTTTCCGTTTCCGAACAGATAGTTGATCGTATAGGTGGTGGCGACGGCGTTACCGTCTTTATCGACCACCGAATAATGCGTGGTATTGGTGCCTTCCTGAGCCGATACACCGCCTTCCACTTCGCTTGAAGGTGTCGCTTTGTCGGCACGGATTTTTGCGCGGATATCTCTGGCATGATCCTGCGAAATCAGCGTGGACACGGGATTGTCGATAAAGGCGGGGTCGCCAAGGTCGCTATTGCGGTCGGCAAAGGCGAAGCGCTCAGCTTCGATGAAATGATGCGTGGCCTGCACCGAACCGAAGCCCCATTCGCCCATCGGATAGGCTTCGACCACCTGAAGAATTTCACAGATTGTCGTGCCGCCGGAACTGGGCGGAGGTGCGGAAACGATCTGATAGCCGCGATAATTGCAGGTCACGGGCTTGTCCCATTGGGCGGTGTAATCGCTGAAATCCTGCATCGTAAGCAGGCCGCCATTGGCCTTGCTGGCTGTCACTACGCTTTGCGCGATCGGCCCTTTATAGAAAGCATCGGTGCCGTGCTTGGCGATCTGTCTGAGCGTTGCGGCAAGCTGCGGTTGTTTCAGTCTTTCGCCCACTCGATAGGGCTGACCGTTATTGAGAAAGATCGCCGCGACATTGGGCTCCTTGGCGAAATCCTTCGCCCGGCGGTTGAGAATATTGACATCACCCTGTTGCAGAACATAGCCGTTTTCGGCCAGCGCGATGGCCGGTGCCATCACATCGGCAAGAGACATGGTGCCATACGTGTCCAGCGCCTGGCTCAGCCCCATGACGGTGCCCGGCGTGCCGGTGCCAAGATAGGTGCTGGTGCTGAGGCCATCGACCACATTGCCGTTTTCATCCTGAAACAATGTGGCGGTGGCGGCCAGCGGAGCGCGCTCGCGGAAATCGAGAAACAGATTTTGACCGTCGGCGAGATGAATGGTCATAAAACCGCCTCCGCCAATATTGCCGCAACACGGATGCGTCACGGCCAGCGCATAGCCTACAGCTACGGCGGCATCGACGGCATTACCGCCCTTTTTGAGAATGGATACACCCACATTGGTGGCCAGATGTTGCGCGGATACCACCATGGCATGCGGAGCCCTGACCGGCTGAGCCTTGTGCCAGGCTGCCCCATCCATCTCGCCTGCACCGGTATCGAGTGCGCTCGACGAAATAGTCGATCCGCCTGGCGATTCGGTAGAGGAAACGGAAGCTGTCTGCGGCACCGATGTGCAGGAGGCGAGGGCGAGAGTAAGTGTCAGAAACCCGGTGGTAAAATGGCGCATGCAATCCTCTTTAAGCCAGACCTGTTGCGGCTGAATGAAACTTTCGCAGCGATGACGCAAGCGTGCTGGCACATAAATGTCACATCGGCGAAGTGAAATGTTGTTGTGTTGCTTCATATGTTGCTTTGCAGCACGTGTTTTGCAACATTTCGTGTGCAAAATTTAATTGCAAATGGTGGTTTTGTTGCCTTGCCGTGCAGGGAAGCCCGGTTTCAGGCATTTTGCCATTACTGTCGATAATATCAGGGGAATACAATGCATACACGTGCCCTCTTTCTGGCCGGAGTAACTTTTTCCGCTCTGCTCAGCATACCTGTGCAGGCGCAGGATACCGGGTCGGATGAAGAGATCGGTGAAGAGATTATCGTAACCGGAACGCGCGCTGCCGGGCGCACGCGACTGGACAGCACGTCGCCGGTCGACGTGTTCTCTCAGGATATGCTTAAGCGTCAGGGCAGTACGGAACTGGCCACGGCACTGGCCACGGTGGCTCCGTCCATCAACTTCCCGCGTCCGGCGATAACCGACGGGACTGACGCGATTCGTCCGGCGACTTTGCGCGGCCTGTCGCCAGACCAGACTCTGGTGCTGATTAACGGTGTGCGCGGTCATTCTTCGGCCCTGCTCAATGTGAACGGTTCGGTCGGCCGCGGCTCGGCGGCTGTCGACCTTAACACGATCCCGACCGGCGCTTTGCAAAGCATCGAAATTCTGCGCGACGGGGCCTCGGCGCAATATGGTTCCGATGCGATTGCCGGGGTGGTCAATCTGCGCCTGCGCGAAGCACGCGAAGGCGGCAATGTGACCGCGAGCTACGGCACTTACGCTACCAGTGTCGAAACAGGCACGACGCATGACAACAAATATGACGGCGATACGGTCAATGTGAATGGCTGGGCCGGTTTTGGGCTGGGTTCGGAAGGTTTCCTCACCGTTAGCGGCGAGTTTCAGAACCGCAATCCCACCAGTCGCGGCGGACTCGATCCGCGGGTCGATCCGCCGGCAGTGACATCGCGTTTCGGCGATCCCGATGTCAATCAATATACCGGTTATGTGAATATGGGTCTCCCCCTCGGCGATAGCGGCTGGGAAGCATATGGCTTTGGCGGCTATCAATATCGTCGCAGCCAGAGCGCCGCTTTCCCGCGGGTGCCGAGCAATTCGAACAATGTGCCGGAAATTTACCCCGACGGGTTCCTCCCGCTGATTCAGACCAAATCCAGAGATCTGACGGCGACAGGCGGTATTCGCGGCGATGTGGCAGAATGGAATGTCGATATCGGCATGTCCTATGGCCGCAACAAAATCGACTTTGCGACGCTCAATACGCTCAACTCCACTTATGGGGCCGAGTCGCCCACCGAATTTGACGATGGTGCGCTGACCTACGATCAGCTGATCGGCAGTGTCGATGTGACCCGCCAGTTATATTTCGGGGACAGCAATACGCTCAACGTTGCTTTCGGGGGTGAATATCGCCGCGAAGGTTATCAGATCGATGCCGGACAGCCGGAAAGCTATGATCGCGGACCGCTGGGGGGCGATACTACGCTGACCGGTGGGGCGCAGGGCTTTATCGGTTTCAATCCGACAAATGAAGTCGATGTCCATCGCCATAATTTTTCGGGCTATCTCGATCTTGAAGCGCGCTTTGCCGATCGCTTCACGCTTGGCGTGGCCGGACGGGTCGAGGATTATTCCGATTTCGGCACCCGGGCGAGTGGCAAGGTTTCCGCGCGTTTCGACATCACGCCGTCTTTCGCTTTGCGCGGGGCCATTTCCAACGGCTTCCGTGCGCCTTCGCTCCAGCAATCCTATTTCACTTCGACCTCATCGGTCATTGTGACGCCGGATATTCTGGAAACGGGGACCTATCCGGCGACCAGTGCAGTGGCGCAGGCTCTGGGCGGCAAGCCGCTCGAACCGGAAAAATCGACCAACTATTCGGTGGGGGCCGTCTTCCAGTCAGGGCCGTTCAACCTCACAATCGACGCTTATAAGATCGATATTCGCGATCAGCTGGCCTTGTCCGAAAATATCCGGACAAGCTTCAGTCAGGAAGTGGCCGATATTCTCGATCCATTCGATGTGCAGGCAGCCCGCTTCTTCCTCAATGGGGTGAAAACATCGACCAAGGGGATCGATGTCGTTGCCAATTATCGGCTCGATACGGCCGAAGCAGGACGGTTCGATCTCAGTCTGGCGGGCAACGTCAACGATATCGATGTGAAGGAAGTCCCCGAACAGACGGCTGCACTGAATCCTGCACCGACGCTCTTCGCGCGCAGCCGTATCCTGACCATCGAGGATGGTACGCCTGACACGAAGATCACCGGCACGGTGGACTGGACCCTGGGCGATTTCGGCCTGACCCTGCGCAGCGTCTATTACGCCAGCGTTCGCCAGCCGAGCAATACACCTGAAAACGATCTGTTCACCGGCGATCATCTGATTACTGATCTGGAAATGCGTTTCGACATGTCGCCGTTGAAACTGGCTGTCGGAGCGAACAATATTTTCGATGTTTACCCGGATCGCGTGCCGAATGAATTAAATAGCATTGGCATTACTGCATTTCCGTTCTATTCACCCTTTGGCTTCAACGGCCGCTACATGTATGTGCGCGCCAGTATCGACTGGTAATCACGCACAGGCTGTTTGAGTTTTGGGAGAGAAAGAGGCGGCGGACCGAAAGGTTCGCCGCCCATTTCTTTTGAGCCGTTTAAGCCGTATCCTTACGGATGTTTACGGGCCTTATGGCCCTTTTCGCTGCGTTTGAACGGCTTCTTGGCGCCTTTATGGCGATCGAAAGAGCCTTTGCCGAAACGGCGCGGCGGCGGTCCGCCACGGCCTTTGCGATTATCCCGGGCCTGTTCCCGCGGCCCCCGTGCGGAGGGTTCGATCGTCACTTCACGACCATTTTCATCCGGGCCGGCCGTTTCGAGAATCGCCTTACTGACCTGGTCGCCCATGGCGCTTGGCACCTGAAAGAAAGTTTCGTTCTGGCCGATACGAATGGCGCCGACTTCCTGCCGGGTGATTCCCGAGCGGCGGCAGATCAGCGGCAGCACCCAGCGCGGATCGGCATTGTTGCGGCGGCCGATATCCATGCGGAACCACACCGTATCTTCGAAACCGGGGCGTGGCTGGCCTGCTGACTTCTGCGGGAAATCCGTGGTCAGATCTTCGGGCTGCGGCATTTTGGCCCGATGGGACTGCACCAGCGCAGCAGCGATGTCCTCAGCGCTGCGTTCTTTGAGAAGCTGTGCAGCCAGCGCGCGATCATCGTCTTCGAACGTCGTCGGTGCCAGCATTGTTTCGAGCAGCCTTGTGTGATCCTGTTTGCGGATCGCTTCGGGCGTGGGGGCAGAGATCCATTCGGTTTGCACCTTGGCATGGCGCAGCATGGATTCGACCCGGCGGCGGCGCGGTGCAGGTACGATCAGAACCGCTGTGCCCTTGCGCCCGGCACGGCCGGTGCGGCCTGAGCGGTGTTGCATCGTTTCCGCATCGCGCGGAATTTCAACATGAACCACGAGGGTGAGAGTCGGCAGATCGATACCGCGTGCGGCGACATCGGTGGCGACGCAGACGCGTGCCCGGCCATCGCGCAGCGCCTGCAAGGCATGGTTGCGTTCGGATTGCGAATGTTCGCCCGAGAGCGCGACAGCGGCAAAACCGCGTTCGAGCAAGGTCGCGTGAAGCCGGCGCACATTGTCGCGCGTGGCGCAGAACAGAATGGCGGTTTCCGCTTCATGGAAGCGCAGCAGGTTGATAACGGCCTTGTCGATTTCGGAAGGTGCGACGGTGACGGCCTGATAAGCGATGTCGCTATGGCCACGGGTCTCGCCAACCGTGGTGATCCGCAGTGCATCGTTCTGATAACGACGGGCGAGCTGGACGATCTGCTTGGGCATTGTTGCCGAGAACAGCAATGTGCGGCGCCCGTCGGGCGTCATGTCGAGAATGGCTTCGAGATCTTCACGAAAGCCCATATCGAGCATTTCATCGGCTTCATCGAGCACAGCAGTGCGCAGAGTCGACAGGTCGAGCGCCTTGCGTTCGATATGATCGCGCAGACGGCCGGGCGTGCCGACGACGATTTGCGCACCGCGGCGCAGCGCGCGGCGTTCGCGCGAAGCGTCCATCCCGCCCACGCAGGTGGCAATGCGCGCACCCGCTTCGCCATAGAGCCATTCCAGCTCACGGCTGACTTGCAGGGCCAGTTCACGTGTGGGAGCGATGATGAGGGCGAGCGGCGTGTCCGAATGGGCTACACGGCCATTCTCACCGAGCATTTCTTCCGCCATGGCAAGGCCGAAGGCTACGGTCTTGCCCGAGCCGGTCTGGGCGGACACGATCAGGTCGCGTCCATTGGCTTCGGGTTGAAGCACGGCAGCCTGAACCTCTGTAGGTTCAGCATAGCCGCGTGCATTAAGGGCGTCGCCGAGAACCGGCGGTATATTGGCAAATGTCATGATGTCTCGTTGTCCGCTTGGCCGTGCTGCATCAGGCCGCACGGGACCTCAGCCGGAATGGGAAAGCGCGCGCTTACAGTATTGATGCACAGAAAGATAGTGTTTTGTGCGCGTGCTCAGAACAGGCCGTTCAGAATCGTGAAGGAGAGAGCCGCCAGTAATCCGGCTGCGGGCAGGGTGATAACCCAGGCCATGGCTATAGGCTTCATCAGGCCCCAGTTGGTCTGCCGGTTGACGAGCCCGATGCCGAGCACGGCACCGATCAGAATATGTGTGCTCGATACGGGCAGGCCAAAAGTAGAGGCCAGCATGACCACCGTGGCGGCGGACAATTCGGCGGCGAATCCCGAAGCCGGATGCATGGTGGTCAGATTATGGCCCACTGTCTGGATCACATCCTTGCCGATGAACCACAGACCTGCGACCAGCGCGACACCGAATGTCACCATGGCAAGCGTGGGAATAGCCGCTTCGGAACCGATCGAACCGGTGCGCAGCACGTCGAGAATGGCTGCAAAAGGGCCAATCGCATTGGCAATGTCATTCGCTCCGTGGCTGAAGGCGAAACCGGCGGCGGTGAAAACCTGCATCCAGCTGAACATCAGGAAGGTCGAACGGTCGAGCGAACCGCCTTTCAGCGTCTTGGCGAAGATGAAGGTGGCCATCCATACCGTCGCGGCCACCATGCCCATGATGAGATAATTATGCAGGGTCGTGAAACCCAGATGCATATGTTTGAGACCCTTGAACAGGAGCATGGCCGAAATGATAGCTGCGCCCGCTGCGGCGATCAGCGGCACCCAGTTTTGCAGCGCGCGATGCGCGGCGATATTGTCCCGCTTTTTACGGATTTCGTGGAGCTTGCGGTAATATTCCGATTCCAACTCGTCGGGCGTATAATCCTCTTCACCCAGCACGATCTGCGCATCGCGCACCATCATGTTGGTGTAGGAAATCTTCTGAAGTTCGTTCAATCGCTCGAAAGCGGTTTTGTGATCCTCATTGAGCTTGCGCCTTTCTCCGCGCAGCGATTGGAGCTGTTCCTTGGCGCGTTCATTATAGCGCAGGATATGATGCTTGATCTGGTAGAACAGAGCATAGGAAACGAGGCCGCCCAGCACCGGAGATAGAATCCAGGAAATGGCAATGGTGCCGATCTGATTCCACTGAACCAGCGCCAGAGCGCTGCCACTGCTGCTCAGAACCGTTCCCAGTGTCAGCGATGCGCCGACAATCCCGCCGATAATCGAATGGGTGGTGGAAACCGGCCAGCCGCGCTTGCTGGCGAAAAGCAGCCATAAGGCTGCGGCCAGCAGCGCCGACATCATGATATAGACAAATTGCATCGGCCGGATATCGACCGCGCCGAGATCGACAATTCCGCTGCGGATCGTGTCGGTCACCTCACCCCCGGCAATCACCGCGCCGCTCACTTCGAAAATCGCCGCAATGGCGAGCGCCTGTTTGATCGTCAGCGTGCCTGCGCCGACGCTGGTGCCGAAGGAATTGGCGACATCGTTGCCGCCAATATTGAAGGCCATGAATACACCGAACACCGTGGCGAGGACGAAGATCATGACATTATTGTGATGGGTGTAATCGAGCCCCCAGAACAGGAACCACAGGGAAATACCGATCAGCAGCGTGGCAAAGGCGATATTGGGCCAGGAAAAAGGCAGGGAAAGCCCGCGCGTGGTCGGTGTGTTCAGGGCCATATCATTGCTGCTCGCCACGCTGTTGTCCTCTGATTGTCCTATCGGGTGGCGGCTTCCTATCTCTCTAATACAACAGAATGATGTCAGTTTTGTCGCAATCGGTTCATCTTTTCATTCCTTCGCTAACCAGACGGAACCGTTGCCAAAACCACACTATCCTGTGCGAAATTCGATTTACCGTAATTAATTCAGACCGAACGGAATAAAAATCCTCGTTCCTGCGTATAATGCGTAATGAGTATTACAAAAGTAACAGGAAATGGCCGTTTTCCGGGTTGGAAAAGCATGTTGATGATATATTTTGCAAAAGAGAACCACTATGAAGGACAATGATGTCATTGTCCCGGTGGGTAGGAATGACACGCGTCTGTGGGGGCTGACGGCGCGCGAACGACTGGAGCGCATTGCGGACCGGCAAGGCTGTGTGCTGGATCATTCTCCCGCTCCCGGTGGAGCGGTGCTGGTCAGTCTCGATTACGTTTTCGATCCGGCGTGGCTAACCACGATCCGTTCCCTGCCCGATACGGTGCTCACCTTTGACGGGCGGCCCGTTCTGGCGCGTTGCACATCGCCGCAGGATGTCACGCGTGTCCAGGCGATCATGGAAGGTCGCCAGCCCGAAGAATATGGTCAGCTGCGGGCTATGGCGTTCGAGGATGCCGATGCGCTGACCAATGACGAATTGCGCAAGCGTGACAGGCCTTTCATGGGGCGTCTGACGCCGGGTAATGTCCGCAGGCTGGAACGGGCGAGCTATTATTCCGCCTATAAAGGCGTCACCGATGTGCTGACCAAATATCTCTGGCCGGAATGGGCGCTGGTGCTGACCCGACTGGCTTCGCGCCTGGGTATCACACCCAATATGGTAACGGCGATCGGGGCCGTCCTGTGCGTCGTAGCGACGATTCTTTTCGCCAAGGGATTATTCTGGACCGGCCTTCTCGCAGGGCTTGTCTTCATGGTTCTGGACACGGTGGATGGCAAGCTGGCGCGCTGCACCATTACCTCTTCCAAATTCGGGGAATTATTCGATCACGGAATCGATCTGGTCCATCCGCCCTTCTGGTACTGGGCCTGGGGAGTCGGCCTCGTTTCTTATGGACTGCCGCTTTCCAATACGGTTTTCGCGACAATTATGGGCGCTATTCTGATCGGCTATGTCGTTCAGCGGCTGATCGAAGGCGCCTTCATCGCCCGTTTCGGCATGCATATTCACGTGTGGCGCCCCTTCGATTCCACGTTCCGTCTTATAACGGCGCGGCGCAATCCCAATATGGTAATCCTGTTCGCTTCCCTCTTGCTTCAGCGCCCCGACTGGGGGCTGGTGCTGGTGGCGATCTGGACTGTCCTTTCGCTTGTTGTCCATCTGCTCCAGCTTCTGCAGGCTTTCGCGCATAGTGCCAGAGGGCAACAGGTCACGAGCTGGCTGACCTGATATGACCGACATGAACGATACGATCCGCCGTTTCGGCTATCCTGACACGCTGCTGCGCAGCTATGATCATTGGGTGGTTTTGTTGCGCCCGGCGCAGCCGACGCTGGGCTCGCTGGTGCTGGCAGCGCGCAGCGAGGCAACGGCTTTCGGTGATCTGGAGCCGGCCGCTTTTGCCGAGCTCGGGCAGGTGACCGCCGATATCGAAACAATGCTGGGCAAGGCGGTCAGCTTCGAAAAGATCAATTATCTGATGCTGATGATGGTCGATCCGCATGTCCATTTTCACGTGATCCCGCGATATTCCGGCAGTCGGACTTTCGAGGATAGCACATTTGCTGACCATGGCTGGCCCAAAACACCCGAACTGGGCGAGGCGGTGGCGCTTGATGATACGCAGATGGCGGCAATGGTCGCCTGGCTGAAGGAGCAATGGGCATGAATGCCATTTGCCATTTTCCCTCGATCCGCAAAGCGGTTATTCTCAGTGCAGGCAAAGGATCGCGGCTGATGCCGCTGACAGCCGACAGGCCCAAATGCCTGCTCGATATGTCCGGGCGTTCGCTGCTCGATCGTCAGATCGATGCGCTGGAAGCGTCGGGGATTACGGAAATCGTCGTGGTAACCGGCTTTGGTGACAGGCTGGTACGTGAAAGAATGGAAGCGCGTCCGCAGGGGCTGGCCGATATTCGCACGATCTTCAACCCTTTCTACCATGTGGCCGACAATCTCGGTTCGGTGTGGATGGCGCGCGATGAGTTCGATACCGACCTGTTGCTGCTGAATGGCGATACGCTGGTTACTGCGGATCTGGTGCGGCGCGTGGTGCGCGGTGCGAAACGCGGCATCACGGTGACGATCGACCGCAAGAACAGCTACGATTCCGACGACATGAAAGTCGAAGAGAAAGACGGTGTCCTGAAGCGGATCGGTAAGACGCTGACCGCCGAACAAACCGATGCGGAATCAATCGGCCTGCTCGCTTTCCGCCATGACGGGCGCAATGCTTTCATGAACACGGTCGAGCAATTGATGCATGAATCGCAGGGCACGACGAGCTGGTATCTCAAGGCCATCGATGCGCTGGCGCAGACCTATCCCGTTTCGGTTCTCTCCATCGAGGGAGAGGAATGGGCAGAAGTGGATTTTCCGCAGGATTACGAGGCTGCCTCCCGGCTCACCGCGCAATGGGATTTGCGCCATGCCCCTGAAGGCAAATGGACCGCCGTCGTGCTGGCCGGTGAACGGCCCGAAGGCGACATGCTGGCCCGGCAACTGGGTGTGCCGGCCAAGGCGCTTTCCCCGATCTGCGGGGAGCCGATGGTTAATCATGTGCTGCGCAGCCTGCTCGATGCCGCCGAAGTGGGCCGGATCGTGATCCTTGCGCAGGATATGGACCGGCTGCGGACACCGAAAACCGAATGGATCTGGCATGAAAAGCGGATCGCCTTCCGCGATAGCGGGGGCAGCATCTCGCAAAGCATCGCTTCGATTGCGGGTAGTGCTGAGGTGCCCTGGCCGATTCTCGTCACGACAGCGGATCATCCTCTGCTGACGCCCGAGATGGTGTCCGAATTTCTCGCCGAAGCCAGCCGCAGCGATGTGACGGTGGGCATGGTGAAACAGGAAACGGTGATGGGAGCCTATCCCGACACAAGGCGGACATGGCTGCATTTCGAGGACGGGGCCTTTTCAGGCGCCAATCTCTTCGCACTCAGCAGCGCGCGGGTCGAACCGGCGCTGGCTTTATGGGCCGAAGCCGAGCGGGATCGGAAAAAGGCATTCCGCCTGTTCTGGCATTTCGGCCCGCGGCTGGCGTTCCGCGCGATTACCCGGACGATTTCTTTCGACGATGCACTGGAGCAGGCGGGGCGCAATATCGGTCTGACCGCGCATCTGGCGCTGTTGTCCGAACCCGAAGCGGCGGTGGATGTCGATAAGGTAAGCGATCTCAATTTGGTTGAGAGAATTATGCGTCGCGCGGTCTATCAGGATGACGGTGCTGTTGGGCGGAGAAGTGAAGTGGACCACATTTCCGCCTGACAGCCTGTTGCTGGCGGGGCGCTGAACCGACGGGATTCAGCGCTCCGCCAGACGGTTATCGGCCAGCCTGTCAGCCAGTCTCAGAGCCAGCGCGACAATGGTGAGCGTAGGATTGGCCCAGCCCGATGTCGGGAACAGCGAACTGCCGGCAATATGCAGATTGGCAAGGCCATGAACCTTTGCATGGCCATCGGTGACACCCTGCGCGGGATCTTCAGCCATGCGTGTCGTGCCCATATGATGATAGCCGCCGATCGGATGTGCGCTGATTAGCGGATCGGTTTTCCACTCAGCCGACGGGTCGGACAGCCAGGGGGCAGGCTCTACCGTGCCCAGATTGAGGCGCTTTGTCTCCCGCCCAAGTGCGGCGACCAGCCCGGCGACACTATGCGTGTCGAGCGCGGTGGTCTGCCAGTTCAGCTTGACCCGCGGCATGCCCAGAGCATCGCGATCCTGTTCGGACAGCAGCACGCGGCTATCGGGATTGGGTGCCTGTTCGGCGCGCACGACCAGCGCGACATCGAGCCGCCCCAGCTTGTTGAGCAGCCATGGACGCGCCGGGTCCACTTTCTGCTGGAGCCAGCCGACGCTGCGCTTGGTCATTTTCCACAAGGAACGGCCCATCCGGTTGGGTGCGCGCTTTTCCTTGGCATGCAGATAGGCCCGCATTGCCCAGGCTTCCCGCCCGTCGGCCGGGCGACGCGGGGCGATGGTCAGCGAGGTATTGAGCAAACCCTGTTCGGCCTGCAATTGTGCGGAAGGCGCAATCAGCGGCGCGACGGTTTCGCTGGCCAGCGTCCGTTTGGCGAATGCATCGAACAGTTTCCAGGCATCGCCTCGCACGATCCGCCCGCCGCGGGCATGCGGGTGTTCCATGAAATAGCGCCCGACCTGATCGCTCTGATTACCGAGCCCGCACGGCATGACCGAGCGTGAGGCGAGCAGCAGGCGCGGATTTTCGATGCCGCCGGCGGCCAGAATATAATCGCGTGCCTGCACGTCGATAGCCGTTCCGTCGGGCGCGACGACATCAAGCCGCGCCACGCTCGCTCCATCTGCCGCAGCAACGATTTCGCGGATCGTGGCATGCAGCACAATGGTGCATTGCGGATGCTCTGCCAGATCACGGCAATTGGCCATGGAAAACCGGTCGAACTTGCTGTCGAAACTCCAGAGCGGGGTGGCCAGCTCGCTCTCGGAAAAGCGCGGCAAAGGCACACCGGCCGCCCGTACCGTCTTCTCTGTCGGGGTGCGCCATGGCAGGCCGAAAATCCCCCGTGCTTTTTCGTAATAAGGCAGGATGTCGGCATGGGGGAAGGGCCAGCCCGAATGCGGCACCCAGTCGCGCTTTTCGAAATCGATCGGATCGAGCTGCGAACAGCGTCCGCCCCAAATGGCTGTGGTGCCGCCGAAAAAGCGCAGCCGGGCATGGTCGAGCGGATAATAATCCTGCCCGATATTCTCTCCTGCATTGAGGTCCGCCGTGCGATCCTCATAATCGAGGCCGCCGCTTTCCAGCAGCAATACGCTGATCCCGCGCTCTGTCAGGCTGCGCGCCAGCGTGATTCCGGCAGCTCCGGCACCGATAATGGCAATCTCGCTATCGAGACGGTCCGGCTTGCTGGTGGCGAGGTCGATCAACATGGCAATGGTCTTTCAGCATATTTGCTAGGATCTGGCCCCGTTCGGGCATTCGACAGGGATGCGACAAAAATGACCCCTCGCTGCGTCGAAAAGCGGTGAAATATTATCATAGTCCCGTGCCTTTCCGTCTTGCGCTGAGCCATTTTTCTGCAAACTTCAAAGGTGCCGATAACGGGCCTGAGCCGAAGGAAGGGAAGCCTCAGGACTTCCACATATTGGCGAGTTTTTCCGCCTGCGCGTCTATCAGTGTGGGATCTTCCTCACCCGTCAGGGCATAGGATATTGGCCCGCGGCGCCAGAAGGCGACCGATTGCGTGCCTTCGCGTACGGCATCGGGTCTTTCGGGCGCTTCGCTGGCTTCGCGCACGGCAAAGATGGAAAGCGGCAGGTTATTCGCGGTGCGCACCGCTATCAGCAATGCCGGGCCGCGTTCTGCGGGGAAGAGCTGAACATCGGTGATCCGCCAGTCGGCCGGGAGCACCGGCATGGCGATCCGTGTCCGTTTGAGGATTTCGCCGGCATCGAATTGCGGGCTTTCCACCTGTGACGCCATATTGGCGCGCAGCATGGCGGTGCGATGGGATTCGGCTGCGTCGAAAACATAGGGCGGGGGCGACGTTTTCCAGCCCGATACGAAAATAATCGCTGCTGCCATGGCAGTCATGCCGAAGCCGACACTCTTCCAGGGGCGTTTGCGGCGCGGGCCATCTCCATGAGAATGGTGAATTTTCCGGGCCAGACCGTGCCAGCCGGCGGGGCAGCAATCGTCTTTTGGTGCGGTGATAAGCTGCAAGGCAGAGCGGTTGCGCAATTCGGCCATGACGGCCGCCGCCAGTTCGGGATGCCGGGAAAGGCGGTCTTCGAGCCTGAAACGGCTCCGCATATCCAGTTCGCCGTCAATATAGGCGGCCATGTCGATATCGGAGAGATGGTCAGTTTTCATCCTTGCCACCCACGATCCTGAGGCGCTCATGCATATTATCGGGTTCTTCTGTTGCAAGACGCAAGGCGGTGCGCGCACGGTTGAGGCGAGACATCACCGTGCCGATAGGAATGTCGAGCGCTTCGCTGGCCTCGCGATAGCTCAGCCCTTCCACCGCCACCAGATGCAGCACTTCGCGTTGCCGGTCGGGCAATGCGGCGAAAGACCGGGCAATCTGGCCCAGAATAGCGGCCTGTTCCTGCTCGGGTTCGGCCTGTTCGGTCAGCGTCTGAGCGAAGCGTTCATCGCGCCGGTCTTCGGCCTTTCGGGTCCGCTGCATCGAAATATAGACATTGTGAATAATGCCGAACATCCAGCTTCTGACCGAAGAGCCGATACGGAAAGAGGACTGCTTTTCTATTGCCCGGACCAGCGCTTCCTGCACTACATCATCCGCCACCTGATCGTCACGCGTCAGCGAGCGCGCATAGCGGCGCAGCGCGACGAGATCGGACTGGATATCCTGAGACAGGAAAGAAGACATATGGCCATTACGCTCGACAGGGGAATATTATTCCATCCCGTTACCGCCGAATGGCTGTTTTCGCAAAGGTACAGAATGCCGCAGCCGGAGGGGAAGGGCGGGGGAATCCATGCTGCGCACAGCTCCCCCGTGCCTTGCTTACATTTGGAGCGAACAGGGGGCGGTCCCTAGCTCGTATGCTCACGGATCAGACGGACGCCTTCCGCAATGGCTTTTTCGGTGGAAAGATCACCGGCTTCGATAGCACTGCCCATTTCGAGCAGCCTTGCGCTGATGACGGTCCCCGTTTCGGCTTCTTCCTCGATGGTGATACCGCCATTGGCTTCCGCCACCCGATCCCATTCGGCGCGGATCGCGGCCCAGTAATCACTGGTAGCCTTCCAGTAATGGTCGGCTGCTTCGGTGGGATAGTCGCTGGAGCGGGTATAGGTGTTGAGGACATATTCCTGTACGATCGGCGTATCTTCACCGTCCATTTTCATATTGTCTTGCCAGTGAATCCAGCCATCGGGTGTCGGCTGGTGGCGGTTGATCGCCAGATAGCGGTCATAGACAGGGTGGCGAACCGCGTCGCGGCGGGCGAGCGGACGCCAGGTCCAGCTTGAACGCCAGCGGCGCACACCGCCCACCGTTTCCCACCGGCCCCAGCCGGCATAGCGCGGGCTGTCATCCACCTGATAGACGGTTTGCGACCAGCGGCCCTGGCGGAAGGCTTCGGGCACCTCTTCCCATTTCCAGCTATTCGGGCCGGTATAGGCAAGAATGCGGTCGGGCTCATATTCCCAGTCCTGCCGCCAGTGTTTGATGACGAAGGTGGTGCCGCCATGTTCGGCCACCAGCAGGTGCTGAAGGATGATCTTGCGGCCCGTATCCTCGACCACGCGGACGCTTTCATGCCCGCCTGAAACCTTGGCATCGAGCGGCGTATATCCCTGCTTCCAGGGGGTCGATTCCTGCATGTCGAAGCGCACTTTGTAATCGCCTGCCATGGCGAGAATATCGGCGCGATCCTGTTCGAAGGCTGCCTTTTCCTCAGCCGCGCTGCGTTCGGGCACCGGGCCGTCGGCAAGAGCGGGCGCGCTTGTGCAGGCCAGCGCCAGCAATCCGGCGCCGATCCATTGGGTCCATCGTTTCATCGGTCACTCCCCTTTTGTCAGAACCGGACGCTGAGCGAGACGCTCGCATTGCGGCCGGGCCGTGTGTAAGCTTCTGTAATATCGGATTCATTGCCGAGGCCGCGTACATCGCTCCAATAGGAATAGGTTTCATTGGTGATGTTGAACACGCCGCCGCGCAGGGTCAGCGCGTCGGTCACCCGGAAAAAGGCGGTGGCATCGAGAATGGTGAAATCATCCGGGCGATAGGCATCGGGGGCCGCATCTTTCGCCCGCTTTCGCCAGTGATGGGTGGCGATCAGGTCGCCGCCGAAGCGGCCCGAGGGAGCATGATAACCGATCCCCGCAACCATATTGAGCGGATCGACCGACTGGAGCGGGGCTTTTTCCCCTTCCTCGAGAATTTCATTTCCGTCGGCATAGGCGATGGCGAAACGTCCGGTGATTCCGGAGGCGGTGCGGAAATCGGCCTTGGCCTCGATTCCGTCGATTTTCACCCGGCCCAGATTGACATATTGATAGATCGCCGGATCGCTCGGCAGGAAGGAGCCGGAGACCACCTGCTGCTCGATGAAGTCTTTGTAATCGGCATGGAAGCCGGTGATCGAGAAGCCGACATTCTTGCCGGCAAAGCGGACCCCGCCTTCATAGCTTTCGCTGCGTTCCGGCCCGAGATCGGGATTGGGGGCGGAAATATAACCGAAAGCGAGATTGCCGAAGAAATTGTTGACCTGATTGGGTGTCGGTGCGCGGAAACCCTGCGCATAATTGGCGAACAGGCGGATCGAATCCGTTGCCTTCACCACCGCACCGATTTTCGGAGACAGGCGGGAATCGCTTTGCCCTGCCTGATCGGAACCGGGATAGAGCGGATCGTTATCGGGATCGAGATCGTAGAAATCGAGGCGCAGCGCCGGGTAAAGCGTGAAGATGCCATCGGCAAAGCTCAGCTCGTCGGCCAGGAAGATGCCGCCCTGCATAAAGTCGGTTTTGGGAAAAGCGCTGGTCGGGAATGTTTCGCCGGACGGGGGTTCCACCCCGTCACGCACGCCTTCCTGCGTGGTCCAGCTTATATCGCCGCCCAGAGCGAGGCGATGAGCGACGGGGCCGGTGGAAAAGCCGCTGCGGGCTTCGGCCGTCGCACCCCATACACGATTTTCGAATGTATTGAGTCTTTCGCGATCGGGTATATCGGGGCCCCCTTCGACCGCAGCGGAGCGATCTTCATCGCTGAACTGCACATCTTCGCCATCCTGCCAGTAACCGGCAATATGGGCGTAATCGATCAGCCCTTCGCCGTTCCAGCTCCAGTCGAGCGACAGGCGTTTGCGCTCGGTTTTGTCGCTGGCGGCGAGATTGTCCACATTCCAGCTCGGATCGGCGCCGTAAAGATAAGCGAGACCTTCGCCGCTCAGCACATGGCTGTCGAGCTTGCTGCGCAGATATTCGCCGGTGAGGGCGAGGCGGTGGCCGTTATTGTTCCATACCAGCTTACCCAGCACGGCATCGGACTGGCCATCCTGCGGGTTGGGTTTCGTCCGTTCTTCCCCGGTTCCGCCGACCGAACCGCGATTTTTCAGCTCTCCGAAATCGCGCCGCGTATAGGCGATCATGGCGGACAGATTGCCCGACCGTCCGGCAAGGCCCGCAGTCTCGGCAAATTCATCGTCGGCCGAGGCGTATTGGGCGCGGCCGAATCCGCCGATATCGGCACCGTCCTGCAACAGATCCTCCGGGTCCGACGTGGTGAAGCTGACCACGCCGGCCAGGCCATCGCTGCCATAGAGCGCGGAAGCGGGGCCGCGCAGAATTTCGACCTTCTTGACCAGCCCGATATCGGTATAACCGCCGCGCCCGGCATCCTGTGCGCCGAAGGAAAAGCCCTGCGGAGTGCGGATGCCATCTACCTGAATCAGAACGCGATTGCCGCCGATCCCGCGAATGGTGAAACCTTCATTCTGCGCCCGGCCGGTGGCCCCCATGGCGGCGCCGAAACGAGCGGGAGCCCGGCGGACCGACACACCCGGTTCGAAGCGGACCAGATCCTTGATATCGGTCGCCATCGTATC
Source organism: Altericroceibacterium spongiae (assembly GCF_003610805.1). Taxonomy (GTDB): domain Bacteria; phylum Pseudomonadota; class Alphaproteobacteria; order Sphingomonadales; family Sphingomonadaceae; genus Altericroceibacterium; species Altericroceibacterium spongiae. The sequence goes on from NZ_RAPF01000001.1 coordinate 88,724, forward strand.
GGCAATATCCTCATCGGTGATGACCGTGATGGTGGCGGGCGCATCGGCAATATCGACCGGAACGCGCGTGGCCGAGACCGTGATCGAAGACAGCCGGTCGGCCCAGTAGAGCCCGTCATTGCCCTGTGCCTGCGCGGTGGCGGGCAGGGCCAGAGCGGTAAGCGCAATGATGGAACCCGACCGGGCCAGTGCCGTCCTGCACAACCGGCGCAGTCTCTTGTCGCTATCCCGGTGTGCCCGGTGCGAAATTCCGTTCGGCATATGGTGAACCGCAGGCGCGGTGCCCTGCTGCATGATGCGTGCCCCTTATTGGTAATGAGAATGATTCGTAATAGCGTAATTACCGGGAAGAGGCAAAGCGTCAAGTCGTCTCAGTGGAAACCGGTGGAGGCGTGGTGGGAAGGGGCGGGGCAGGAAAGCGACAGGGGAAGCTGCGAGCATGGAGCTGGCCACTCCGCGCATCCATCCGGCACTAATGTGCGAAGGCCGGTTTACGCCTGTTCGAAGGGGGCGGGGTGGCTCGGAAACGGGCACGTTTGAGCCGTCCGGAAGAGCCGGACATTCCGTGATGAAAAGCGCCCGCCGCAATATACGGAACGGTCAGTTCCTGGCGGCGGGCAAAGCACTTTCGGGCAGGCAGCCGATCATCATGCTCATGGATTCTTCCATAAGACGGGGAAATTCCGGGCTGTCGATATCGAACGGGCCGGGGCGGTTCATCACCGAGCTGTTGAGCATGGCATACATGCTCTGAAAGGCGAAGCGGACATGCTTTTCGCTGATCCGCGCCGGATCTATATGCGGTTCGCCCCGCAACCGGTCCAGATAGACCTGCCCCAGACGCTGGCCATTGCGCCGGAACGGGGTCCAGGCATCGCTGCATTCCAGACTGACCCGCAGGACAGCGCGGTAAAAATCCTCATGTTCGCGAAACCGTCGTACCTGTGCTTCGATCAGAATCGGTAGAATTCGATCGAAAGGTGCTTCTCTGACAAGCTTTTCGAGCAACGGGCCGGATTGCGCCGCAGAGGCCACCATCACGGCGCGAAACAGCGTGTTCTTATCGGGGAAGCGCGCATAAAAAGCACCTGTCGAGCAGCCGGTGGCCTGGCATAAGTCAAGCACACTGATCTGTTCGAAAGGTATTCTTCGCGCAATTTCGAGCGACGTACCGATTAACCGGTCACGCATCTCGCGACTGCGTCTCTGCCGAGTCGGAGCCACACCGGCGGCCGCCAGATCCTCCTCCCAGCTTCCCTCACTCTCCCATGTATCTTTCATGAACAACGGTCTGGCGCAGCAGGCATAGTCAATCAACCGGGAAAATGAAACAGAACCGTATTCGGATTCTTATTGACATCCGTGGCAGACGGCCAATAGGCATGCTGCCAATAACGATAACAGGAGAGAGGATACGTGAGTCAGGACACGTTTTCCGGCGCACTCCCTGTGTGCCGAAGAAGAGTAATGCAAATGGGACTGGCGGCCGGCGCTGCCAGTGTGTTTCCCCAGAGTTTGCTGGCGCAGGACAAGGCTGCTGCGGCGTCAGACAGCGGAGCCAGGCTGGTGCTGCTTGGCACCAAGGGTGGTCCCCGTGTGGGTGGTTCGCGGTCCAATCCGGCCAATGCGCTGGTGGTGGACGATGCCGTCTATGTGATCGATACGGGCATGGGTGTTTCCGCCCAGTTCGTGAAAGCCGGGCTCGATTTCCGCAAGCTGCGCGCGATTTTCATCTCGCATATGCATTCGGATCACGAGCTGGAGCTCGGTAACTTCGTCTATAATAGCTGGGTTACCAATTCTTTCACCAAACCGGTCGATGTCTATGGTCCGGTCGGGATCGAGGATATGGTCCGCGATTACTGGGCACTCAACCGCATCGATATCGAAACGCGTATAGCCGATGAAGGCCGTGTGGACCCGCGCCCCTTATTGCACGGTCACGATATGGCTTTCGAAAAGCGCCAGGTGATGCAGGATGACAAGGTGACGGTTTCCGCTTTGCCGACCCCGCATAAACCTTTGCAGAACTTCGCCTATCGCTTCGATACACCCTATGGCAGCGTGGTCTATTCGGGAGATACCAGCTTCTATCCACCGCTGGCCGATTTCGCCAAAGGTGCGGATATTCTGGTTCATGAAGTGCTTTATGAGCCCGGTGTCGATGCTCTGACCAAGCGTGCCCGCGGCGGTGAGGCGTTTCGGGCGCATATCATGAATGCGCATAGCACCACCGGGCAGGTGGGTCAGATCGCGGCCATGGCCGGTGTGAAGACCCTCGTCCTCAGCCATTTCGTCCCGGGTGATATGGACTGGATCACGGATGATATGTGGCGTGAAGGTGCTGCCCGGCACTTTCAGGGCGAAATTATCGCCGGGCATGATCTTCAGGAAATCCCCCTTTCCTGAAGCACTTTCTTCAACCCCCTTCGGGCTCTCCCCCAATAAAATCAGGTCCCAAAAAATCAGGCCTGAAAAATCAGGATGCTTTTAATGACAACAAGTCTCCCAAGATGGGGACGTGCAGGATGCTGTATTCTGGCCGTCTCTGTCGCCATGCCCGCTTTTGCTCAAAGTAACACACCCGCTTCCGGCGCAGATAATCTCGCTACACCCGATATTCGCGGATCTGCCTCCGGGGATTCCCCCGTCGATCCTCTGGTGACGACGCCTGCTTCGGTGCAGGAAACGGATAGTACCGCACAGGAACAGGAAGCGAAAGCGCCCTCTATCACCCGCGAACCGGAAGCCGGTGTGGTAGACGATACCGCGCCGCGTAATATCGGTACGCCGCCCGGACCCTATCCGGTCGAAGGACAGGGCTGGGGGCCGAAAACCGGCCGCAATTTCTATATGATCCGCTATGCCGAAGACTGGAGCTATCTTGCCGATCCCAAGGCCGAAGATGTGCCTTTGCGCAATCTTAAATATATTCCTCTGGGAACCGGAGACGGCGCCTATCTTACGCTGAATGGCTATGAGCGGATCCGTTATGTCTATTCCTCACGCCCCTATATGGACGAGGCGCGCTCCCGCGACCGGCACGAAATTCAGACCCGGACGATGTTCGGTGCCGATGCTCATCTGAACGAAAATTTCCGGGTCTATGCCGAAATCGGCAATATGGAGACATTCGGCCGCAATCAGGAAGCGCATATCGGGGTTCATGAGGACAATCTGAACCTTCAGCAGCTTTTCGCCGAAGCGCGTTTTCCGGTGGCCGGAGGAGGCAAGGCCGGTGTGATGATCGGCCGGCAGCAATTCTATGACGGTTCGCGCGTGATCCTTTCGACCCGCGAAGGTCCGAACGTTCCGCTCAGCATGAACGGCGTGCGTCTGTGGAGCCAGTGGGACAAATTCCGCTTTTCCGCTTTTGCCCTTTACGGATCGGAGGATGATACCAGCGTGCTGGGCGACGGGGTGGATACGGATGTCTCGCTTAGCGGGGTGAATACTAGCTTCGTGGTCGCCAATGGCGATGTGGCGGGGCAGGATTCGCAGGTATTTTTCGACCCGTTCTTTTTCCATTATCTCGATAAGGATCACACGATCGGCCTGGTGAGCGGACGGGACCGGCGTGAAACCTACGGCGCGCGTCTATGGGGCCATGTCGGACGGTTCCAGTTTGACTGGAGCGCAATCCAGCAAGACGGCGATTTTGCAGGGCGCCCGGTCGATGCCTATACGATCAGCGCCGAGCAGAGCCTCGCTCTGGCTTCGGGCCGCGATGCGCCGCGGATCGGTCTGCATGCCGAAATCGCTTCTGGCGGCGGTTATTACACCCAGACCGGGCCGATCCATTCCTTTAACCCGATCAACGGGGCCAATATTCTCTTCACCGAGATCAACACGCTGACCGGTATCAACCTCGCCAAGCTGGGGCCGAACATAACGTTCAACCCGGTCAAGAATGTGAATATTTTCGCGGAAGCCGGTTTTTACTGGCGCCGGGATGAGAACGAACCGCTCTATCGCACGAGCTTCGAACCTTATGCGGGTACCGAGAATGTGAAGGGCAAGGAAGCGATGCAGATCTATCGCGCCCGTATGCGCTGGACGATCAATCAGAACGTATCGGTCGTGCAGCAGGTCGAATATGTTGCGGCGGGCAAGGTCCTGGACCGGGCCGGCTTCAAAGATGAAATATATGCAGCGACGGAGCTTCATCTGCGCTTCTGAGCCGGACATTTTCGATGGCAGACGGCTTGTTCGAACAGTCCGATGACGTCGTAAGAAAAGTGAAAGTCTGAAGAGAAAAGGGGGACGAGAGGACGTTATGGCAAAGGACCCAAGAGAAATACTGGCTGAAGAGCCCATGAAGTGGTTGCAGATCGTTGCTGTGACCCTGTGCATTTTGCTGAATGCGCTGGATGGTTTCGATGTGCTGGCGATCAGTTTTGCATCACCGGGCATTGCTTCGGAATGGGGCATTGACCGCGCGGCGCTGGGTTTCGTGTTGTCGATGGAACTGATCGGCATGGCCGTCGGCTCGATCTTCCTCGGCACGGTGGCGGACAAGATCGGGCGGCGCCCGACCATTCTGCTGTGCCTGGTGGCGATGGCCGGGGGAATGGGGCTGGTACCGCTCGCCAACTCCATACCCGTATTGTCCGTCATCCGCCTGCTGACGGGGCTGGGTATCGGCGGGATGCTGGCCTGTACCAATGCCATGGTGGCCGAACTGTCCAACCGCAAGAATCAGGCACTGGCGGTCATCATCATGGCGGCGGGCTATCCTTTCGGGGCGATTGTCGGCGGTTCGATCGCATCGGGCCTGCTGGAAACCGGCGGCTGGCGCGATATTTTCGTTTTCGGCGCCATCGTCACCGCGGTGTTCATTCCGCTGGTGCTGATTTTTCTGCCGGAATCGATCAGCTTCGAAATCGGTCGTCAGGCGCCCAATTCGCTCGAACGCGTGAACCGTACGCTCAAGCGGATGGGGCACAGAGCGGCCAGTGCCTTGCCGGTGCTCGAAAAAGATCAGACTTCGGGCATTTCGCTCGGTAAGCTGTTCGCGCCCGGTTTGCGCGGCACCACGCTGCTGCTGACCGTTGCCTATTTTTGCCATATCATGACCTTCTATTTCATCCTCAAATGGGTGCCGAAGATCGTGGTGGATATGGGTTACGAACCGTCCACGGCGGGCGGCGTGCTGGTCTGGGCCAATGTTGGCGGCCTGTTCGGCTCGCTGGTGCTCAGCGTTCTCACCCGGCGTATGAGCGTGCGCTGGCTGGTGATCGGTGCTCTGGTGCTTTCGACCATCATGGTGACCTATTTCGGGCAGGGGCAGCCCGATCTGAAGGGGCTTTCGACGATTGCTGCCGTGGCCGGTTTCTGCACCAATGCCGGTGTGGTTGGCCTCTATGCGCTGATCGCCGCGGCTTTCCCGACCAAGCTGCGCGGCGGCGGCACCGGTTTCGTGATCGGGATCGGTCGCGGAGGTGCGGCACTCGGACCGATTGTGGCCGGGCTGATGTTCGCCGCCGGCGGATCGCTGGGGCTGGTTGCTTTCCTGATGGGGCTTGGCTCGATCATTGCGGCCTTCGCGCTGCTCTGGCTGAAGCCGCCACGCGAAACACAGGCTGCGGTCTGATCTGTAGCTGCTGATAAAAACCCCGGTTCCGACAGCGGAACCGGGGTTTTCTTATGGCGGAAAGAGAGCGGAGATGAACAACGATCCGGGCGGGGCAGGCCACAGGCACAGGCTCGCCCGCCCGGATCGTTGTCGAGGCACGTCATGCCGGCCCGTTTGGGGGGCGGGTCCCATGCGGTGGAGAGAATTCCCGCATGGTGGCCCGGCATGGTGCCTCCGGCGGGCTAGGTCGTTCGGGGCATTGAACGATCCAGCGCCGCCAGCTCGTCTGCCGAGAAAACGCGCCCGCGTGACAGGAAGCGTTTTTCCCGGCCATTATCGAGGCTGAACATGCCGCCGCGTCCCGGTACGACATCGAGGATGAGCTGGGTATGGGCCCAGGCTTCGCCCTGTGCCTTGCCGATATAGACGGGGGCGCCGCCGACTTCGCCGAGAAGCGTGTCCGACCCGCCGATGCGAAAGTCCCCCTCGGCATAGCACATGGGAGAAGAACCGTCGCAGCAGCCGCCCGACTGGTGAAACAGGATCGGGCCGTGTTCGGCTTGCAATTCGGCGATAAAGGCGAGCGCCGCAGGGGTGGCGGTCACGCGATCCACTTTTGCCACCTCGGCGGTCATCTCAGGTCCTCCTTGAGGGTTTTATGGCCCTGTTCGGTGCTTGTGAGGCCCCGTTCAATCGGCCATATCGAGCACGATACGGCCCTCGATCTGGCCCTTATGCATCCGCTCGAACACCGTGTTGATGTCTTCCAGCTTGCCTTTTTCGATGGTCGCTTTCACCTTGCCGTCGGCTGCGAAATCGAGCGATTCCTGCAGATCCAGCCGGGTTCCGACAATCGATCCGCGCACCGTAATGCCGTTCAGCACCATGCCGAAAATATTGAGCGGGAAATCGCCCGGCGGCAGACCATTTAGCGCTACAGTACCCCCTCTGGCCGTTACCCCGACAGCCTGGGCAAAAGCCTTTTCGCTGACTGCGGTGACCAGCACACCGTTCACACCGCCCCCGGTTTCGCGCTTGATAACGGTGGCCGGATCTTCGTTCAGCGCATTCACGGTAACCGTGGCGCCGAGCCGTCTGGCAAGGTCCAGCTTGTCATCATCGATATCGATCGCTGCGACATTGAGGCCCATCGCCTTGGCATATTGCACCGCCATATGGCCGAGCCCGCCAATCCCTGAAATGGCAACGAAATCGCCCGGCTTGGTGTCGGTCATTTTGAGGCCCTTATAGACCGTCACACCCGCACACAGAACCGGAGCAATTTCCATAAAGTCCACATTATCAGGGATATGGCCGACATAGTTCGGATCGGCGATCACATAATCGGCAAAGCCGCCATTGACCGAATAGCCGGTATTTTCCTGTGCTTCGCACAATGTTTCCCAGCCGCCGAGGCAATGCACGCAATGGCCGCAAGCGGTATAGAGCCAGGGCACACCAACCCGGTCACCTTCCTTTACATGCGTCACCCCGGCCCCCACGGCCGACACATAGCCGACACCTTCATGGCCCGGAATGAAGGGCGGGTTCGGTTTGACCGGCCAGTCCCCTTCGGCAGCGTGAAGGTCGGTGTGGCACACGCCGGAGGCCTGAATTGCAACCTGAATCTGGCCGGGGCCGACTTCGGGCACCGGTACTTCGTCAATGGTCAGTGGCTTGCCGAATTCACGAACAACGGCAGCTTTCATAGTTTTCGCCATGGGGAGTTCCTTCCTGCAAAATTGGGGGGAGAACAGGATGGCGGCCTTTGCACCATCCTGCTTTGCATCAGATCAAATCAGAAGAAGCCCAGCTTCTTCGGGCTGTAGCTGACCAGCATATTCTTGGTCTGCTGATAGTGCTCCAGCATCATCTTATGGTTTTCGCGACCGATGCCCGACTGCTTGTATCCGCCGAAAGCCGCATGGGCCGGATAGGCGTGATAACAATTTGTCCATACGCGGCCCGCCTTGATAGCGCGGCCGAAACGATAACAGGTATTGGCGTCCCGGCTCCACACGCCGGCGCCCAGGCCATAGAGCGTATCATTGGCGATGGAGAGTGCTTCATCGCTGTCTTTGAAAGTGGTGACCGACAGGACCGGGCCGAAGATTTCCTCCTGGAAAATCCGCATCTTATTATGCCCTTTGAAGACGGTCGGCTTGACATAATAGCCACCCGACAATGCACCGCCCAGGTCGCATGCTTCTCCGCCCGTCAGCAACTCGGCGCCTTCCTGTTTGCCGATATCGATATAAGAGAGGATCTTGTCACGCTGTTCTGAAGAAGCCTGCGCCCCGATCATCGTGGCACTGTCCAGCGGATTGCCCTGAACGATGGATTCAACCCGTTTCAGAGCCCGTTCCATAAAGCGGTCATAAATATTTTCATGAATCAGCGCGCGGCTCGGGCAGGTGCATACTTCACCCTGATTGAGAGCGAACATCACGAAGCCTTCGATAGCTTTGTCGAAAAAGTCGTCATCCTCTCGCGTGACGTCTTCGAAAAAGATATTGGGCGATTTGCCACCCAGTTCCAACGTGACCGGAATGAGGTTTTCCGCCGCATATTGCATGATGAGGCGGCCGGTAGTGGTTTCGCCGGTAAAGGCAATTTTGGCGATCCGGCTTGAAGAAGCGAGCGGTTTGCCTGCTTCGATTCCGAAACCATTGATGATGTTGAGCACGCCGGGAGGCAGAAGATCGCCGATCAGTTCGGCCAGAACCAGAATAGAGGCGGGTGTCTGCTCGGCGGGTTTGAGCACGATGCAATTGCCTGCCGCCAGTGCCGGAGCAAGCTTCCAGCAGGCCATCAGGAGCGGGAAATTCCATGGAATAATCTGCCCGACAACGCCGAGCGGTTCGTGAAAATGATAGGCGACCGTATCATGGTCTATTTCTCCTATCGAACCTTCCTGCGCGCGGATCACACCGGCAAAATAGCGGAAATGGTCGATGGCGAGCGGCAGGTCTGCCGCCATGGTTTCACGGATCGGTTTGCCGTTATCCCATGTCTCGGCGGTTGCCAGCAATTCGAGATTATCTTCCATCCGGTCCGCGATCCGGCTGAGGATCAGCGCCCTTTCGGTAACCGACATCGTGCCCCATTTATCCTTCGCGGCATGGGCTGCATCGAGCGCGGCTTCGACATCGGCCGCATCGGACCTTGCGATTTCACCCACAGATTGGCCGGTAATGGGGGAAATATTTTCGAAATAACGGCCTGCCTGGGGCGCCTTCCATTCACCGCCGATGAAATTTTCATAACGCGATTTGAACGGGGCTTTGAGAGCCTGCGACCGTTCCTGAACGATCATGTCCATTCTTCTGTCCTCTTCCATAATTCAAGCGCCGGTTCCGGCGTCGGAAGAGCAAGCTAGGAGGGCAGATCTGGCGGGGGAAGAACCCCGCCGGTCAAGCTATCAGGCATCTGTCTCACTAGCGAGACAGATTGTACAAAATGGGATGTCAGTGTCGTACACCTGCGCGATTCATGCGGCGGTACAGGGTCGCCCGGCCGATGCCGAGCAGCCTGGCTGCTTCGCTGGCATTGCCGCCTGCCTGGGCAAGAGCACGGCGCAGAACGGTGCGGTCTCCGTCTTCGAATGACGGAGGCTGTCCGGTGCCCAGTATCTGTTCGAGCGGACGTTGTTCGGACAGCGCCTTGTCATCGAGCCCGAGATGCAAACGGGCGGCGCGGCTGGCACCGATCACCAGATCGTCCCGGTCGGTCGCCAGCAGGGCTGCGCCATGGGCTTCATCCTCTTTCAGAAGGACAATGCGGTTATCTGCAAAATGGCGGCAGAAATAATCGCGTTCGATCCGCTGGGCGGCATCGCGCACGAGAGCGGCAATCATTTCGACCATGGCAGGGCCGTGATCGCTGCGGCAACTTGAGATGTCGAGAGCGGCAATTAGCTTTCCATGTGGATCATGCACAGGCGCATCCATGCAACTGATCCCGATATTGCGGCTGGCAAAATGCTGATCGCGGTGAATGACAACCGGCTTATCTTCATACAGGCAGGTGCCGATACCGTTGGTGCCTTCCTGTGCTTCGCTCCAGCGCGCGCCTTCGGCAAGGCCGATATGGGAGAAGTCGCCTTCATCTCCCGCGCTGGTGCGCCGTTCCATAATAGTGCCTTCGGCATCGCTGAAAACGACACCGCAGCCCGATCGTCCGACCGAACGGAACATCTGATCGAGCACCGGATTGGCCGCGGCCAGCAGCATTTCGTGTTTCTGGCGCAGAGCGGTCAATGCGGGAGCATCGATTCGCTCAGGAATATTGAGCTGATCCGGATCGAGCCCATGATGCAGAGCGGAGCGGCACCATGAGGCCGCGACATGCGATATTGCCGCGCTGCTTGGCGATTGCACGGTTTGTAATACGGTTTCTGAATGATGCTGATCTGCCATGGCATCCTCTTTCCCGGACAGGAGATTGGTCCAGCGAATATCGTCTGTCAAATTGATTGATGAAACAGGGCAGGCGGTTGCGTTGAAACCAGATCAGTGAAAATCTCGGGAATTGGGTAATATGCGGACATTACGCGGATGACGATGCGATGCGTTGGCGGCATGGTTTTGAGACGGGCTGTCCTGCTGATGGGACAGGCGGTTTAATTCGGCTGTCCGGTCGTGAATATGGGTGGCCATGACATGCGTCACGCCTTCTTTACTGACCTGTAATGTGCCTTCTACCAGCATTAGCCTTGCGGCCATGACTTCACGACGGAACCGTTCGAACAGGCGTGCCCAGATAACGATATTGGCGATTCCGCCTTCATCTTCCAGCGTTATGAAAATCGCATTGCCCTTGCCGGGCCGCTGCCTGACCAGAACCACGCCGGCCACTTTTACTTTCTGCTCATTCCTGCCTTTGGTCAGTGCCGCGCAGGGAGAGATCCCTTCGCGGTCGAAAACAGGGCGCAGGAAAGACATGGGATGGGCTTTTAGCGACAGACGAAAGGTTTGATAATCGGCCACGACCTGTTCGGAAAGTGACATGGCGGGAAGCCCGGCGGCCGGCTCTTCTCCCAGCTCGCGTGCTCTGGCCGCTGCGAAAAGCGGTAATTCATCCGGCGGAGTGCGGCGGGCTTCCCATAAGGCTTCGCGCCGTTCGAGACCGATGGAATCGAACGCATCGCCATCGGCTAGCAGACGCAAGGCCCGCTGAGGCAGTCCGGCCTTGCGGGCCAGCTGCTCGACACTGTCGAAAGGGCGCGTTCGCTCGATATTGTCTGCCCAGCTTTCCTTGAAGCCGCCAATCTGCCGAAAACCGAGCCGCAGGGAGAGACTGCCATCGTGCCGGCGTTCCGGTGCATTGTCCCAGAAACTGTGATTGATATCGATCCTGCGCACTTCCACCCCATGTTCGCGGGCATCGCGAATGATCTGTGCCGGAGCATAGAACCCCATCGGCTGTGCATTGAGCAGCGCTGCGGCAAAAACCGCCGGGTAACGACATTTGATATAGGCCGAGACCCAGACGAGACGGGCAAAGGCAAGAGCATGGCTTTCGGGAAAGCCATAGCTGCCGAACCCTTCGATCTGGCGGAAACAACGCAAGGCGAAATCCCTTTCGTAACCGCGCGCGGCCATGCCTTCGACCAGCTTGTCTTCGAAGTTTTCCATCGTTCCGAGATTGCGGAATGTCGCCATGGCACGGCGCAGACGATTGGCTTCGGCTGGTGAGAAATCGGCGGCGATGATCGCCAGCTTCATCGCCTGTTCCTGAAACAGAGGCACGCCCAGCGTCTTGCCCAGAACATTATGCAGCTCTTCAGGGTCGTGAGGCGGGGCAGGGGACGGGAAATCGACCGTTTCGGCCCCCTGTCTGCGACGCAGATAGGGATGTACCATATCGCCCTGAATCGGGCCAGGGCGCACGATGGCCACCTGAATGGCCAGATCGTAAAAATTTTTCGGTCCGAGCCGGGGGAGCATGTTCATCTGCGCGCGGCTTTCGACCTGAAATACGCCGATACTGTCACCCCGCTGGAGCATTTCGAACACATCGTCTGCCCGGTCGGGCACATTGTCGAGACGGTATTGTCTGCCGATATGGGTATCGATCAGATGAAAGGCCTTGCGGATACACGTAAGCATGCCGAGGGCCAGCACATCCACTTTCATCAGGCCGAGCGCGTCGATATCGTCCTTGTCCCATTCGATGAAAGTGCGATTCTCCATGGCGGCATTGTGGATTGGGACCGTTTCGTCGAGCCGGTCCTGTGTCAGCACGAAACCGCCGACATGCTGGGAAAGATGGCGCGGAAACTGCAATATCCGGGCTGTGAAATGGTTGACGCGGGCAATTTCGGGATTGCTCGGATCGAGCCCGCTTTCCGCGCTGCGTTGTTCGTTATAGCTCGATGAATGACTGCCCCAGACCGTGCTGGCCAGCCTTGCGGTGACATCCTCGCTCAGCCCCAGCGCTTTACCGACCTCGCGCACGGCGCTGCGCGGACGATAATGGATCACTGTGGCAACTATCCCTGCGCGATCCCGGCCATAGCGTTTATAGATATACTGCATCACTTCTTCGCGCCGTTCATGCTCGAAATCGACATCGATATCGGGCGGCTCCTTGCGTTCGGGCGAAATGAAGCGGGAGAACAGAAGATTGTGCTGCGCCGGATTGACCGCAGTGATGCCGAGCACAAAGCAAATCGCTGAATTTGCGGCCGAACCGCGCCCCTGACACAGAATATTCTGGCTCTGGGCAAAGCGCACTATATCATGCACGGTCAGGAAATAGGGCGCATATTGCGCGTCGGCGACAATCGCCAGTTCGTCATGCAGCAATTCCTGCAATTTTTCCGGAATGCCTTCGGGCCAGCGGTCCTGCGCAGTGCTCCAGACCAGCTCGGTCAGCCAGCCTTGCGGCGTGTAGCCGGGTGGCACGGGCTCATGCGGATATTCATAATGCAGATCCTCCAGCGTGAAGTGAATGCGGGACAGAAAATCTTCCGTCGCGGCGATGGCTTCGGGGGCCATGGCGAACAGACGGGCCATTTCCTGCGGAGGTTTGAGGTGCTTTTCGGCATTGGCAAGGAGTTTGCGTCCAGCCGCCTGTACTGTGGTCTTTTCGCGAATGGCGGTCAGAATATCGTGGAGGGGACGTGCTTCGGGAGAGCTGTAGAGGGCATCGTTAAGCGCAATCAGGGGAATGCCTGTGGCAGCCGATTGGGCCTGTAATCCGGCCAGCAGACGAGCGTCCCGCCCTTGCCGTAGCATGGTGGCGCCGAGCCAGAGACGGCCGCTGAAGCGTGCTGCAAGGCGGGTCAGAATCTGCGTGCCGGCTGGCGGAATGACGATCAGGTGCAAATCCTCATGGAAATGCAGCAGATCGGTCCAATGCAGAATGCAGTCGCCCTTTTCGGCGCGCATATTGCCGGTGGTGAGGAGACGGGTCAGGCGGCCCCAGCCATGGCGTGTGGCAGGGTAGGCCAGAATATCGGGCGTATCATCGGCAAAGACGAGCCTGGCACCGACTGCCAGTTTGAAATCCAGGGCTGTTTCGGTTTCAACACCTTCCTGTTCTTCTTCAAATTTCTCACGAATTTCACGCATAGCGACATGGGCACGAACAACGCCTGCAACTGTGTTGCGATCGGCAATGCCGATGCCGCAATGGCCAAGGATCCGGGCTGTGCGCACCATATCCTGTGGTGAACTGGCACCGCGCAGGAAGGAGAAATTGCTCGCAGCACTCAACTCGGCATAGCGGGTATCCGGACCGTTCATGCGAACTGTCCGTGAAGGTACCAGTGTGGCTGGTCGGTTTCGCTTCCATAGAGCCCGTGGCGGAAGAGCCAGAAACGGTGACCTGTCGTGTCTTCAACCCGGTAATAATCGCGTGTCGGGCCGTGCCCTTCCGGATGCTTCCACCAGGGATAGGCAATCCGTTCAGGTCCTTCATAAAAGGTGATGCGATAGGTGTTGCCACGCCATTGGAACAAGCGCGGCGGACCATCGGGCACCTGCGCCATCACCGTGACGCGCTGAGGCGGATCGAACAGGAAAAGCGGGCGCAAAGGAGGCTCGTCCGGCACGCGGTCGGGCCAGTGTGCAGGGGCACTGTCGGGAGGCGCAAGCATGGCGGCATATTCGGGCAAATGGGCATTCCGGGGGCGAAAAGAGCGGATGCTCTCAGCTCCGAAACGCACAGCCAGCCGGTTCAGCAAAGGGCGTGGATCAGGCCGGTCTGCCTGTTCGGTGAGTTTAGGCTGACCCTGTTCCAGCTTCTCGCAATGCGGCACGGCGAGGCGGATCATATCATAGCCGAAGCCGGGATCGAGCGGATCGGCCAGCGAGGCAATTCGTTCCCGGAACAGATCGGTTATGGCCGCCGGATCACGCAGGGGCAGGGCGCTGTCCACACCAAGCTGCGCCACATGGCCATCGCTGCGGAACAGGCTGACGGCAAAACGCCGTCCGCCCTGTCCCCGTTCGGTCAGAGTGATTTCAGATTCTTGTGCCAGATCCCTGATGACATCGAGCAGCGTATCAACCAATGCCAGCGGTTCAGGAAAACGTTTCTCTACCCAGACTGGAGCCGGCATCCGCAGCGGTGTGATATGCGGGTCTTCTTCTTCCAGCAAACGGGCAAGGCGGGTGGGTAAAGCCGTGCCAAAACGAGCGGCAAGCGGTGCGCGTGGACGGCTGGCAAGGTCCCCCAGTGTGGTTAGTCCGGACCGGCGCAAAGCGGCATGCGTATCGCTCTCCAGTTGCAGCGCTTCGACCGGCAGTTCATGCGGATGGTTTCTGCGGTAAAGCGCCAGTGCCAGTGCCGCATCGGGTGTGGCCCCCCAGGCTGTGCGGGTTTGCATCCCCCGACGCTGCAGACGATGCGTGATATCGGTTGTCAGATCCGCTTCATTCATGCCGAGCGTATGGAAACAGCCGGTCATATCCAGCAAGATACTATGCGGATCGGCCAGTGTGACCATAGGGGTGTAAAGCTCGCAGGCGAGGGCCAGCCGGGTCAGCCAGAAGTGATCGGTCTGGCTGTCCAGCGCAAAGGCCTGTAATTCGGGGATCTGCGCCCGTGCATCGGCCAGCATCATGCCACAAGACAGGCTCAGGGTATGAGCGGCCGGAGATAAAGCTGCGATACGCAGGGCACCGCGGATTTTCTCGGTCAGAACGAAAGGGGCGTCAGGCGGCGCGGTGCCTGCGCTGATCCGCCGCTCTGCCGGCAGAAAAGGCAGATGTACTGCGCAATAGCGGCGTTCGGAAAACAGCTTGCTCACGGTCCCATTCCAGTTGAACATGAAGCCCGTCCCGCCCGCCGCGCTGGCGCAGCAGACGCAGGTCGAAAACCGGCAGGCCGGGGGCATTGGCAGGAAGCGGCATGGAAGGCGCGGCGGCTACCTCCCAGCGTGTATGGGCACTGCTGGGAACAGGCTGCACCTGATGACGGGTGACGAGCACCATGGTTCCGCTTCGCTCTGCTGCCAGTGTCAGGCGTCGTGAAGCGGTGAGGTCGAAAAGCGGGCAGTGCCCTTGTATTTCCAGGATCACAGCGGCTGCGCTGCCATGGCGCACACAATCGGTGGAAGCTCGCAAAAGCGCTTCCCAATCGGGTAATTGCAGCAAAATCAGGCTGTTCGGATCGATGCCAAGATCATGGAGGCCCGGTCCATAGGGTTGCATTTTGAGTGTAATGCCCCGGCGCAGCCATATAAGGGGCCGATTTTCCTGTCGCGAAAGGTGAGCGAGCAGAAGAGCCATGGCCATGGCGGCTCCCCCATCGTCACGCGTAGCGGCGAAAAATTCGTGCAGACCATCACGCCGGAGCCCGCCATTCAGCCATTCATCAGCCTGCGCCACACCCAGAGCCGTTCGCCCATGCGGCGTGGACGGGACAGACTTCCCGCAGGAAGAGGAGAAGAGAACAGACGAATCACTCACGATGTTCCTATTATGTTCCAATCTGTTCCCGATGCAAGAGAGCAGGTCGGATCATAGGTCGCTCCGGCCCAATGGGTGCCGGAGCGGCAGCGAAAGAACGGTCTATTCCGGTGTGGTGACCTGAGGATCGAACTCTTCGAACATGATATCGGGGCGATTGGTGGTTATGGCGTCTATGCCGATATTGAACAGCAGCCGGGCCGTGCCCGGATCGTCGAGTGTCCAGGCGCCCAGCCTGAGGCCCTGTTCCTGTGCTTCGGTCAGATCATGCAGAGTGAAATCGGCATAATCCTGATCCCACCAGGCTGCGCCTTCCTCTTTCAGCACGTCTACTATGGAGCGGCCATTAAAACCGTTCAACCCGGTCATGCTGCGGGTAATCATGGCGGGATCGGCCCTGGCCAGCGGGCTGTTTTCCGCATGGGCTAGGGCGCGGTGAACATTCGAACTGAGGAAAGCGAGCGGAATGGAGGGATCGCGCTTTTTCACTTCGCGTAGTACATTCCAGTCGAAAGACAGGACCACCACACGGGCGGTAAAATCCTGTGCATGCAGAGTATCGACCACGCTTTGAGCAAGCTGCACCGGATCGCCGCTGACCTCCGGCATGAAAGGCATAGACTTGATTTCGAGCCACAAAATGCTGCGATCGTCATGCGCTCTCATCAGATCGATCAGCTCTGCCAGTGTCGGCACTTTCTCGCCCGGTGTCGGGACAAGATCGGGGTGCCTGGCGGCGTAAGCCGTGCCGGGTTTCGGCGTTCCGATATCGTAAGAACGGATATCGGCCAGCATCATGGATTTGATCGGCGTTTGCGGAGCGGAATAAGAGCCGTTTTTCTGGGCCAGATCGGCATTGAGTGTAAAGTCGTGATTGAGCACAAGCTGGCCGTCTGCGGTCAATTGCACATCGGTTTCCAGCCCGTCGGCACCGAGTTCCAGAGCCTTGCGGAAAGCACTGAGCGAATTTTCCACCCGCAGGCCCGAGGCACCGCGATGGGCGACGATCAACGGACGCCCCTGACGGGCATTATGGCCGAAATCGTCCTGAAATTCGGCTTCCGGCCGGGCAGACGCCTGCATTGTCATACCGGCACTGGCCAAAAGCGCCATGGCCAGAAGGGCGGGCCGATAAAAGGATAAATGCTGCACAATAACTCCGCTTTCGCATGATGGGTCTGTCACCCTCATGCCATGCGAAAGCGGAGCTTATGTGACATGCTGCATAAGGCTTTACAGGCTGTCATCCGATCCGATGGCGGAATAGAGCGTGAAGCGATTGCTGATGTCGAGCAATTGGGCCGCCACTTCGCTTCGTCGGGCGGAATAGAGTGTGCGTTGGGCCGTCAGCGTTTCGATAAAACCGGCGATACCGGCGCGATAGCGCTGTTCGGATAAAGACAGGCTGCGCTGAGCGGACGTTACCAGCCGTTCCTGTGCCTGCCGCTGATCGGTAATCGTGCCGCGTCGGGCCAGTGCATCGGCAACGTCGCGAAAGGCTTCCTGCACCGTTCGTTCATACAGCGCCACGGCGTAATCGCGCTGCGCCTTGGCATAATCGACATTGGCCCCTTGCGGGCCGCCGATCAGCGGGACACTGGCGCTGGGAGACGCAGTCAGGAATTGCGAATTCCCGTCAAACAGGGACGACAGGGCTGTGCTGGCGACACCCAGCGTGGCAGTCAGGCTGATCGTCGGAAAGAAAGCAGCACGGGCAGCGCCAATACTGGCATTGGCGCTTTTCAGACTATGTTCCGCTTCGACGACATCGGGACGTTGCAAAAGCACTTCGGAGGAGAGCCCGGCCGGAACGATACCGACCGAACTCTCCAGTTCATTCAAAGAGGCAGGCAGCCATTCTTCCGTCACCGGAGCACCGACCAGCAATTCCAGCGCATTGCGATCCTGCGCCACCTGTGTGGTATAATCGGCGATATCCGATTGCGCCTGAGCCAGCACGGTTCTGGCACTTTCCACATCGGCGCCTGCCCCGAGACCTGAATCGAGCAATTCCTGATTGAGTGTCACGCTACGTTCGGCGCTGGCAGCAGTGTCCTGCGCAATGGCGAGCAGATCCCTGTCGGCTGCCAGTGTAGCATAGGCTGTTGCCGTTTCAGCGACCAGTGAGAGGCGGGTTGCCTGCATCCCGCTTTGCGTGGCCAGATAGGCTTCGAATTGCGCTTTGGTCTGATTGCGCAACCGGCCGAACAGGTCGATCTCGAAAGCGGAAAAGCCAATGCTGGCATTATAGCTTTCGCTATTGACCGGCACGCCGTTATTATTGTCGCGATCGGTAAAGGAGGCTGACCCGTCGGCCGTCAGGGACGGAAACAGATCGGAGCGCTGAGCGCGATATTGCGCACGCGCCGATTGCATATTGGCCAGCGAAGCCTGCAAATCGCGGTTGTTTTCCAGCATCTGGCCAATGACATGGCGCAGTTTCCGATTGGCAATCATGCTGCGCCAGGGAAGGCCTGCTTTGCCACTCAGGGCCGGATCATATGCGGCACCCTGCGGCCATTCGGGAGCTATGGGTGCAGCGGGCCGCTCATATTGCGGGCCCATATTGCAGCCCGAAAGGAGCAATGCGGTGGCGGTCAGGATCAGCCGGTATCGTTTCACGATGCAGCCTCCGCTGAAGATTCGTCCGGACGACGATGGAAAATTTCCGACACCGCCATGAAAAACAGGGGGACATAGAAAATGGCGATTACAGTGGCTGTCAGCATGCCGCCAATCACGGCCGTGCCGATGGCGATGCGGCTCTCCGCGCCGACTCCACTGGCCACTGCCAGCGGAAGCACGCCGGCAATAAAGGCGATGGAGGTCATCAGGATCGGGCGCAGACGCAGCCTGGCACCTTCCATCGCAGCGTGAAGCAGATCCTTGCCTTCCTGCCGGGCGGCTTCGGCAAATTCGATAATCAGAATGGCATTCTTGGCGGCCAGCCCGATCGTGGTAAGCAGACCGACCTGAAAATAGATGTCATTTTCCAGTCCGCGCAAAGTCATAGCCAGTACCGAGCCGATAATGCCGAGCGGCAGGACCAGAAGAACGGCCAGCGGAACCGACCAGCTTTCATACAATGCGGCAAGGCACAGGAAAACCACCAGAACCGACAGAGCATAAAGGAACGGTGCCTGTCCGGTCGATTGATTTTCCTGATAGGAGACGCCGCTCCACGCATAGCTGGTGCCCGGTGCGATTTCTCGCTGAAGCCGGACGATTTCCTGCATGGCATCGCCGGAACTGACGCCGTCCGCACCTTGCCCTTCGATCGTATAGGAAGACAAGCCGTTGAAACGGGCGACCGAGTTCGGCCCCTTTTCCCATTCGGTTGTCGCGAAGGCGGAGAAGGGCACCATATTGCCATTGGTGGAAGAGCGGACATACCAGTCGTCAATATCGGAAGGGGCCATGCGCGAACTGGCTTTGCCCTGTACATAGACGCGTTTCACACGGCCGCGATCGACAAAGTCGTTCACATAGCTGCTGCCCCATGCGGATTCGAGCGTGTCGATCACATCGGCTTCGGCAAGGCCGAGGACTGCCAGCTTTTCTTCATCAATATCGACGCGCAATTGCGGGGAATCTTCCAGTGAAGCCATGCGCACCTGCACCAGTTTGGAGCTTTCATTGGCCGCGGCGATAAGTTTATCCCGCAAGGCGGTAAATTCATCGCGCGGCATACCCGAACTGTTCTGCAATTCGAAAGAGAAGCCGCTCGACTGGCCGAGACCGCGAATAGCAGGAGGGACCATCGCAATCACCTCTGCGTCGCGAATATGGCTGAAGGCTGCCATGGCCCGGGCATTGATGGCTTTGAGCGAGCTGTCGCTGCTGGTTCGTTCTTCAAAAGGTTTGAGTCCGATAAAGCCCATACCGGCATTCTGACCCTGACCGTTGAAGCTGAACCCGGTTAGCACCATGCCCAGACGCACATTGTCTTTCTCGTCCTCATAATAATGCTTCTCGATCTGTCTGCGCACGGCATTGGTTCGCTGAACGGTGGCGCCGGGCGGCAGCGTGTACATCACCATGGCCTGCCCCTGATCCTCGGACGGCAGAAAACCCGTCGGCAGGCGCACGAACAGCACCGCCATCAGCACCACGATCAAGCCGTAAACACCGAAATGGAGAAGGCGCTTCCGGGTGACGCTTTCCACCCCTGTCAGATAGCGCCGGGTGTTACGATCAAACCAGCGATTGAACTTGCCGAACAGGCCGTGGCGTTCCAGCGGATCGTGATTGCCCGGTTTCAGCAATGTTGCGCATAAAGCAGGGGAAAGGATCAGCGCTACCAGCACCGATAACAGCATGGCCGAAACGACGGTGATCGAAAACTGGCGATAAATCACTCCGGTCGATCCGCCGAAAAAGGCCATTGGCAGCATCACTGCTGAAAGAACCAGCGCGATCCCGATCAGTGCCGAACTGATTTCCTCCATGGAGATGACGGTCGCTTCTCTCGGTCCGACCTTCTGTTCGGTCATGACCCTTTCGACATTTTCCACCACCACGATGGCATCGTCCACCAGCAAACCGATGGCCAGCACCATGCCGAACAGGGTCAGCGTGTTGATCGAATAGCCGAAAGCCGCCAGCACTCCGAACGTACCCAGCAGCACTACCGGTACGGCAATGGCCGGGATCAGCGTAGCACGCCAGCTTTGCAGGAAGACGAACATCACGATTACCACCAGAATGATGGCAATCACCAGTGTTTCGATCACTTCATGGATCGACTGTTTGACGAAATCGCTGCTGTCGCGCGGAAAGGCGACATGATAGCCATCGGGCAGGTTGGTCGATAATTCCGCGACTTTCTCCCGCACCGCCGCTGCGGTCGCCAGTGCGTCCGCGCCCGGAGCGAGCTGGAGCGCCATGCCCGAAGCCGGGTGGCCGTTAAGCTGGGCGGAAAAATTATAATCTTGCGATCCCAGTTCCACCCGCGCGACATCGTCGAGATGAACCACCGAACCGTCGGACTGCGTCTTGAGGACGATATTGCGGAACTGTTCCGGCGTGGTGAAGCGGGACTTTGCCTTGACCACGGCATTCAGCATCTGATCCTGTACCGCCGGCAGAGCGCCGAGCTGGCCGGCAGAAACTTCGGTATTCTGTGCTCGAATGGCCGCTTTTACATCCGACGGCATCAGATTGACCGCAGCGAGCTTGACCGGATCGAGCCAGATACGCATTGCATATTGCGAACCGAAAACGCGCGATTGTCCGACGCCGTTTACCCGGCCTACCGGGTCCTGAAAATGGCTGACCAGATAGTCGCCAATATCGGCGGAACTGCTCTTGCCGGTCGTATCGTAAATCGTGACCAGCATCAGGAAGTCCGATGCCGATTTGGTGACCGTCACCCCCTGTTGCTGCACGGCGGAGGGCAAGCGCGAATTGGCTTGCTGCACCTTGTTCTGCACCTGCACCTGCGCGACGTCTGGATCGGTTCCTTTGTCGAAAGTCACGCTGATCGACACACTGCCCGAACTGCTCGATGACGAAGAGAAATAGAGCATATTGTCAATGCCGGTGAGCTGTTGTTCGATTACCTGCGTGACGCTCGATTCCAGCGTATCGGCGGAAGCGCCGGGATAATTCGCCCTGATATTGACGGTGGGTGGTGCAATATCGGGATATTGCGCCACCGAAAGCGACATGATCGCTCCGATACCGGTCAGCATAATGCCAATGGCGATAACCCAGGCGAAAATCGGCCTGTCGACAAAAAAGCGGCTGATATTCATTGGTTTATTTGCCAGCCTTCACTTCAACGGGTTTGACTTCAGCCCCTGCGCGAACCTTGTCGGTTCCCTCGACGATCAGGCGGTCGCCTGCTTTCAGGCCATCGGTGACGATCCATTTATTGCCCATCGCCTGCGCGGTTGCGACCGCGCGGCTGACGACCTTGTTATCCTTGCCGATGACCAGTGCCGTACCATTGCCCTTTGCGTCGCGGGAAATGCCTTGCTGCGGTGCGAGAACGGCATCGGGCACTACGGCCTGCGGTGCAATCACCCGGGCGAACATGCCGGGCAGCAGCACGCCTTCAGGGTTGGGGAAACGGGCGCGCAAAGTTACGGTGCCGGAATTTTCGTCGACATCCACTTCGCTGAATTCGAGCGTGCCGGGAAGCGGATAATCGGAACCGTCTTCCAGCACCAGATTGACCGTCGTACTGGCGGGCATCACATCGCCATCGGCAAGCTGGCGGCGCAATCGCAGTAATTGTGCGCTCGATTGGGTGATATCGACATAGATCGGATCGAGTTGCTGGATAGTCGCGAGCGGGTCGGTCTGATTGGCTGTTACGAGCGCGCCTGGTGTAAAGCTGGATCGCCCGATCCGGCCCGAAATCGGTGCCAGAACGCGCGTATATTCGAGATTGAGATTGGCGGCGCGCAAATTGGCCCGATATTGGTGTAGCGTAGCTTCGGCCTGTTTGGCTTCGGCGAGCGCATCGTCAATATCCTGCTGGCTGACCGCTTCGCTGCCGACCAGTGTCTTGTAGCGGGCGGCCCGCGCTTTGGCCGTTTCAAGCGTCGCCTGCGCGCTTTCGATCTGTGCTGCAATCTGATCGCGCGCGGCGGAATAGCTGCGCGGATCGATTTGATAAAGCTGCTGCCCGGCGCGCACATAGCTGCCTTCTGTAAACAGGCGTTTGCGGATCACTCCATCGACCTGCGGGCGCACTTCTGCGCGCTTGGTTGCTGTGACCCGACCGGTAAGATTAGCGGTCAATGTCGCATCGCTGCTTGTCAGTGTGACATAGCCCACTTCCACAGGCCCGCCATCGCGATCGCTCTGTGTGTCGGAACATGCAGAGGTCAGAACCAGAAGTGCGGCCATTGCACCGGCAAAATAGGAATGTCTCATGCCTGACCTATTGCGGTGCAGCATATTGCATTCCATGCGATTGAGGTAAGGATTTGTACGGGATATAATCGGCCCGGTAGCCGCCAGTAGCCCGACGTATCATTTTGTATCAGCGCAGGGACTTTACTTCTTATGCCAGTTAGTTGGCGAAGAATGAATCTTCATTCAACCTCGACGGGCAATATTCTTGTCGTTGATGACGACCCTGATATTCGCGAACTGATCATGGAGCAGCTCCGGCGCGAATCCTACACGGTAAGGTCGGCATCCAGCGTGCAGGAAACCCGCGATCAACTCGCTGCGCATCCAGCCGATGTGGTGGTGCTCGATCTCAATCTGCCCGATGGGGATGGGCTGACCCTGTGTCGCGAATTGCGGGCGGACGGATTTGCCGATGCGGTTATCATGGTAACGGCGCGCGACAGTGCGATCGATCGCGTATTAGGGCTCGAACTCGGGGCTGATGACTATCTTACCAAACCTTTTGAACCACGTGAGCTAACTGCCCGTATTCGCAATCTTTTTCGGCGCATGAGCGGCGGGGAGGACGGGCGTCCGCGCAATGCCCGTTTCGCATTGTTCGGGTCATGGAAACTGGACCTTTTACAACGTCGGCTGGTCACAGAGGATGACCGGCTGGTTATGCTGTCTTCTTCTGAATTTCGCTTGCTCAACCGGTTTATTGAGTCCCCCAAAGAAGTGCTTTCGCGCGAAATGCTGCTACCCGAAAGGGCCGCTACCGTGGCCTTTGACCGTTCGATCGATCTTCAGGTCAGCCGGTTGCGGCAGAAACTGACAAGCGAACCGGGCGGAGCCGATCTGATCGTTACCATTCGCAGCGAAGGGTATCTTTTTGCGACCGATGTTCGGTTCGAATGAGCGGTTTCTGGCATCGTCTGAAAGGCTATTACGCTTCCCTTTCTGCCCGCATGATGCTGCTTCTCACCATCGGGATTGCGGGGGCTTCCATCACCTCGCTGCTGGTAGCCGAATATGTGCGTCTAAAAGGGGTGGAGCAGCTTCAGTATGAACAGGTGGTCACCAGTAGCCTGGACATGGCCAATCG
Source organism: Altericroceibacterium spongiae (assembly GCF_003610805.1). GTDB lineage: Bacteria > Pseudomonadota > Alphaproteobacteria > Sphingomonadales > Sphingomonadaceae > Altericroceibacterium > Altericroceibacterium spongiae. Next base: position 112,170 of record NZ_RAPF01000001.1, read on the forward strand.
CTTTTCCAGAGCCCCTGCGGAAACCGAGAGGCTGCTTGACGACCATGCGCTTTTCGGGGTGCGTCTGTCTTTGCCCAATGCAGATAAAGCCAAAGCAAATCCGAAGCTTGTTCGTATGTTTGAGCAAGCTTTCGAAAAATCGGCCCAGCCGCATATCCAGCGTGTCACCAGCGATTGTTTCGGGGGGATGTTCGATCCGGTCAACCGGGTGGCCGGGCTGGGAGCAGCCCCCGATGTCGAATGCTGGGATGTCAGTTTTCGCGACGCCAACGGGATTGAGCGCAATATCCTGATCAACAAGCCGGTCCTCAAATTTCCCCGCAGCGCGACTCTGGAGCCGATCTATCTGATCCTGCTGGTTGTCGCGAGTGCGCTTCTGTCCTTTTTCGTGGCCCGTCTGACAACCGTGCCGCTGCGCCGCCTGACATCGGCTGCGCGCCGCTTCTCTCTGTCGCAAGACCCCGAACCGATCGCCGAAACGGGGCCTGCGGAAGTGCGCACTGCGCTGGCCACCTTTAATCTGATGCAGCAACGTGTGCGGGATGGTTTTCGCGAAAGAACCCAGATGCTCGCAGCTATCGCGCATGATCTGCAAACACCGATGACCCGGCTGCGGCTGCGGCTGGAACGGGTGCAGGATGACGAATTGCGCGACAGGCTGATTGCCGATCTGGCCGCGATGCAAGTTCTGGTGCGCGACGGGCTTGAACTGGCTCGCAGTTCGGAAGCGCGCGAGCCATGGTCTACAGTCGATATCAATTCGCTCATCACCAGCCTTGCCGAAGATGCTTATGAACTGGGCGCCCCTGTCACATTGGCCGAATCCTGTTCGGTCATTGCCCGTGTCAAGCCGGATGCCTTGTCGAGATGCCTGAACAACCTTATTGAAAATGCTGTAAAATATGGTGGATCGGCAGAAATATTCTGCCGTACCTCCGGTGACATGGTCGAAATCATAATCCGAGATCACGGGCCGGGTTTTCCCGAGGGGCGGATCGAGGACATGCTGGAACCCTTCGTCAGGGGGGAAAGCAGCCGTTCCCGCGAAACCGGAGGAACAGGGATCGGTCTGGCTATCGCGCGGGCGCAGGCACGAACCTTCGGGGCTGTCCTCTCCCTGGCCAATCATTCCGAGGGCGGGGCTGTCGCGAGCTTGCGCTTCCCTTTCCTCAGGCCCGATGAACAACCCGGTCACAAAACCTCGTCATGATGATGGTCGCTACATAAAAACCGTTGATTCGGGTGCTTTTTCAGGAAGCTGGACGGAGGGTCTCGGCTTTTCAGAGAGTTGCCCGTTTACGATTGACACAGCTGTTCAATCTTCCAAGGATAGGGCCTTAATTGTCCCGCCACGAAGCCGGGACGACAATTATCGCTGGCCGGTCAAGGCCAGTCTGATCGCACCGGGAGGCCGTTATGACTGAAACTGAGCGATCCATTATCGTAGCCACAGATTTGAGTGCGCGCTGCGACCGGGCTGTTGACCGGGCTGTGATGCTGGGCAAACAGTTGCAGGCGCGCATACATGTCGTGCATGTGACCAAGCCGGTCACCTCCGTTACCGAGCAGGATGTCCGCGCGACGCTGGCCGATCCCGAAGAGGATGTGGATGTTCTGTTGCCGGTCGGTGCTGTGCCGCAGACCATTCTGCGCCTTGCCAATGAAAGCAGTGCCGATGCGATTATCACCAGCGTGGCGCGCTTTAACAGTGTTGAAGATTTCTTTCTCGGCACGGCGGTCGACCATCTGGTGCGCCGCTCGACTATTCCGGTGCTGGTGGCCAAGCAACGGCCGCACCGCTTTTATGAAAAATTGCTGATCGCTACCGACCTTTCGCCTCAATCGCGCAAGGCCTTTATCAAGGCGGCGGAGCTGTTTCCCGCAGCGGATCTGCACTTGCTGCACGCCATCCACATGCCGTTCGAAAGCTGGCTGCGGTCCGAGCATGATCGCGCGCAGGTTCGCGCCGATGCGCAGGCGAAGCTGGAAGAATTTCTCCAGCATCCTTCTATTCCTGAGGATATCGTCAAGCGGGCGACGATCAATCTTGGCGAAGGCAGCGCGGATGAAGTGGTCGGCAAGGCGATTGCAGAATGGCGGCCCGATCTGATCGTACTCGGCACCGAAGGAGCAGGCGGGGTCAAACGCGCCATGCTCGGCAGTACCGCATCGTCGCTGCTGAACTGGATTCCGACAGATACATTGGTAGTGCATAATTCCATGGATGACGGCGACGATGAAGCCTGAGGGGGCTCGTCCCTGGCATTCTCTGCCTCCCGAGGAGGCGCTTTCCGCTTTCCAGTCCTGCTCCTCCGGTCTCGATGAGCAGAATATTGAGACCCGGCGCGAGCAATACGGGCCGAACAGTCTGCCCGAACCGCCAAAGGTCAACCCGCTCAAACGTTTTCTGGCGCAATTCAATAATGCGCTGATTTATTTCCTGCTCGTTTCCGCTCTGGCGGCGCTGCTGCTCGATCATGTCGTGGATGCGGCGGTGATCCTGCTGGTGGTCGTGGTGAATGCCGTGGTCGGTTTTGTTCAGGAAGGCCGGGCGGAGAAAGCGTTGAGCGGGATGCGCAATCTGATTTCCCCGCATGCTTTCGTGTTACGCAACGGCCATCGCCATTCCATTGCTGTGGAAGAGGTTGTGCCCGGCGATCTGGTGTTGCTCGATCCCGGTGACCGTGTGCCGGCCGATCTGCGCCTGCTGCGCGCGCGCGGCCTTGCGATAGAGGAAGCCATGCTGACCGGAGAATCGGTTGCTGCGGAAAAGGCCGTGGCGCCGGTCTCTCCCGACGCGCCTCTGGCCGAGCGGGCCTGCATGGCTTTTTCCGGAACGCTGGTCACGAAAGGGCAGGCCACCGGCCTGGTTGTGGCCACCGGAAGTGAAACGGAGATCGGTAAAATCAGCGGCATGCTGGGCAGTGTGACCCATCTGGTTACACCGCTGCTGCGCCAGATAGACCGGTTCGCCCATTGGCTGACTTTCGTGATCCTTGGATGCGGGGCTGCGCTTTTTGCCTTTGCTGTGATGGTGAGAGATTTTGCCTGGGACGATGCACTGATTGCGGTGGTGGCGGTGTCTGTCGGTGCCATTCCCGAAGGTTTGCCTGCCGTTATCACGATCACGCTGGCCATCGGGGTGCAGCGTATGGCCGGGCGCAAAGCGGTGATCCGCAAATTGCCTGCGGTCGAAACGCTTGGCGCGACCTCCGTGATTTGTACCGACAAGACCGGCACGCTGACCCGCAATGAAATGACCGTTCGCCATATTATGACAGGCGAACGTGAACTGCTGGCGGAGGGTACCGGATATGACCCTGCGGGCACTCTCAGCGCTACGGATGGCGGAGACGATATGTCTGCTCAGGAAGCTGCGCAGACGATCATTCGCTGTGGAATCTTGTGCAACGATGCGCATTTGAAAGAGGTGGACGGCAACTGGGCTGTCGCCGGCGATCCGATGGAAGGGGCTCTGATTTCACTCGGTCGCAAAGCCGGTTTCGATGTCGAAGCCTTGCGGCAGGAATGGTTGCGGATTGACGAGGTTCCGTTCGATGCCGCCTATCGTTTCATGGCTACGCTGCATCGCGCGCCCGACGGGACGCATGTGATTTTCCTTAAAGGGGCGCCCGAAGCCCTGCTCTCGCGGGCCTGCGATGCAGATCGGGAAAGGGACTGGAACGATTTTGTCCATCGCTCGGCCAGTGAGGGGGAAAGGCTGCTCGGTTTTGCCATGCTGGAGCTGCCCGGCGCGCAGGAGCGGATCAGTTTCGAGGATCTGGAAGGTCTGCACATGCTGGGGCTGATGGGATTTGTCGATCCGCCGCGCGAAGAAGCCAGACGGGCGATTGCCGAATGCCGCTCGGCCGGGATTGCGGTGAAAATGATTACCGGCGACCATGTAGCGACAGCCAAAGCCATCGCCCGGCAGCTCGATCTGGCGGACGATCCTCAGGCCATGACCGGGGCGGAGCTGGAGCAGCTTTCCGATGCCGAACTGGAACAGGTCGTTCCCTCCATTTCCGTCTTTGCCCGCGCCAGCCCCGAGCATAAATTACGTATTGTGCAGGCTTTGCAGACCCGCGGCGAAATCGTTGCCATGACCGGGGACGGGGTCAATGATGCACCCTCGCTGAAACAGGCCGATGTCGGCACGGCGATGGGTGTCGGCGGCACCGAAGTGGCGCGCGAGGCGGCGGAAATGGTGCTGCTGGACGATAATTTCGCTTCCATTGTCGCTGCGGTAAATGAAGGGCGCACGGTCTATGACAATATCCGCAAGGTGATTGCCTGGACATTGCCGACCAATGGCGGGGAGGGGATCACCATCGTGCTGGCGATTCTGGCCGGTTTCACCCTGCCGATGACAGCCACGCAGATCCTCTGGATCAATCTCGTTACCGCGATTTCGCTCGGGCTGGCGCTGGCTTTCGAACCGCCCGAACCCGGCGTGATGGCGCGGCCGCCGCGAAGGCGCGATACGCCACTGCTTTCGCCCTTTCTGGTCTGGCGGGTTCTGCTGGTGTCAGCGCTGTTCGCCGGTGTGGCGCTGGCGATTTATTTCGGAGCGCTGGCCATGGGCGACGATCTGGCCACGGCCAGGACCATGGTGGTCAATATGCTGGTGGTGGCGGAGATTTTCTATCTGTTCAATGTCCGCTACCTGCATGTCGCATCGCTGAGCCTGCGCGGTATAGTGGGGACGCCTGCGGTCTTGCTGGCTCTGGCCTTTGTTATCGCGATGCAACTGGCCTTTACCTATCTGCCTTTCATGCAGGCCGTTTTCGATACGCGGCCGCTGAACTGGATTCAGGGAAGTCTGATTATTGGCGCAGGCATTGTTCTGTTTGCCTTTCTGGAAGCGGAGAAGTTGCTGATGCGTCATCTCGGCCATATTGAAGATGTCGCGCTGCCTGACAGTGATAAAATTTCCAGCACTTATTGATCGGATATTTCGCAGAACGCATATCTCGGTCTATCGCTTTCTATTGAAAGATCGCTGGCATTCATTCGTTCGAATTGGCAAAGCTTCGATAATATATTCGGAGGTGAAATGAGCGCGAAACTGATTGATCGAATTCTTTCCCGTATTGTGAAGAAAGGCCGCCTGGTTCTGCGCCATGCCGATGGCCGGGTGGTGGATTTCGGCCGCGAAGTGCCCGGTTACCCCGATCTTGTTATCCGCTTCACCGATGAACATGTCACACGCGATCTGATCCGCGATCCCCGTCTCGGCGCGGGCGAATGCTACATGGATGGCCGTATCGTTATCGAAGTGGGCGAAGTGATGGATTTCGTCCAGCTTATCCAGTCCAACGCACGATGGGAAAAGAGGGGCCGGCTGAACGCTCCCACTATTTTCAGCAAAATGCGCCACCGGGCTTCCTATCTTGCCCATTCCTTCAACAATGCGGCCAGTTCACGCCGCAATGTTTCGCATCATTACGATGTGGGCAACGATCTCTACGAGCTGATGCTCGATAGCGGTTATATGCAATATAGCTGCGGCTACTGGCCGAGCGACGATATCTCGCTGGAAGAGGCGCAGGTTGCCAAGCTCGCCCATATCGCTGCCAAACTGGCTCTGGAGCCGGGGCAGCGCGTGCTCGATATCGGCTGTGGCTGGGGCGGCATGGCGATCTATCTTGCCGAACATCACGATGTTGAAGTGCTGGGCATTACACTGAGCAGCGAACAGCTCGCTCTGGCGCGGCAGCGAGCTGAAAAAGCCGGTGTGGCGGATCGTGTGCAGTTCGAACTGATCGATTATCGCGATCTGGCCCGCCGGGGTCTTTCCTATGACCGGATCGTATCTGTGGGCATGTTCGAACATGTCGGAACGCCGCAATTTGACGGGTTCTTCCGCGCCTGCGCCAATCTCCTCAGTGAGGAAGGGGTGATGCTGCTCCACACGATCGGCCGGATGGGCGGTCCGGGCCGGACCGATGCCTTTACCGATAAATATATCTTCCCCGGTGGCTATATTCCGGCGCTGAGCGAAACGGTGGCATCGAGCGAGAAATCGCGCCTCATCGCCAGCGATGTGGAGACGCTTCGGCTCCATTACGCGAAGACGCTGCGCGAATGGTACAAACGCTGCATGGAGAACCGCGAAGCGATCATCGGCATGTATGATGAACGGTTTTTCCGCATGTGGACATTCTATCTGTCCGGCGCGACGGCGGCTTTTGAAAGCGGGGGCATGTGCAATTATCAGATCCAGTATGTCCGGGATCGTCATGCCTTGCCGCTGACCCGTAATTACATGCTCGATAAATAGGAAACAGGTGCCGGATTGCGATCCGGCACACTCTGTCGTCCGATACAATTATCGATATTCTGTAACCTATTGGCCATTTAACTTTGCAGTTGCAGCATTACACTATTGGATAAATGGCTGAGCCTGCTATCCGCGCAATGTGTTGATCGAAAAAAGAATCCCGCCCTTTGCAACCACGTTCGGCCTGATATTTACTCTGGCCTGCACGGCATGCACCACACCTGTTCAGGATGGCAGGGACTTTGCTTTCACTCTGTCTGCACCGGTTAAGGCCGATCCGCAGGATTCCGGGCAAGACACACAGGCGCTTGCCCATTGGTGGCGCAGCTTCAACGATCCGGTCCTGACCGGGCTGATCGAACAGGGGCAGGCCAACAATGCCGATATCGCCCGCGCACAGCGGGATTATCGTCAGGCACTGGCCGATATCGGAGATGGTTCGGACAAGGGCGGCCTGTCCGCGCTGTTCGGTAAGGGCGCTCGCGGAGATGAAGCCGGCAAGGCCCGGCTATCGGCGATGCAATATCGCAAAGGCGATGCCGAAGCCCGAATCGCGGCAGAAATCGCGCTGGCCTATATTGCGGTGCGCGAACAGCAACTGGTCCATAACAGTGTAAAATCCCGTCTGGAAAGCCAGCAGGATAATCGCGAAGTCGCCGCTTATCGCCGGGAAGCGGGCCTTGCCCGCGCCTATGACGAAGATCTGGCACGTGTCCAGCATGCCCAGACATGGACCACGCTGGGGCAGATCGAAGCGGAATTGCAGGAGCGGATCATTACGCTCGCGCAACTTGTCGGGATTACGCCCGATGAACTGGCGGATCGTATCGGTGCGCAGGGGCTCATTCCCTATGGCGATACGCTGCTGGGCAATGATGAGGCCGATTATCTGCCCTGGCGCCGGGCCGATCTGCGTGAGGCTGAGCGCACTTTGTCGGCAGAGCTGATCGATGCCGGTATCGGCCGCGATCAGGTGGAAGCCGCTCTGGCTGCACAAAAGGCAGGCTCCGCTGCGCAATTCCCTGCCGAACTGGCCGATGCGTTGAAAACCTATCAGGGGGCGGTGCAGAAAGCGCGCAACGAGGTCGAACATTCGCGCCAGATATTGCAATCTGCCATAGCACAGGCCGATGCTCTGACCGATGCGCGCCAGTCCGCAGAAGCGGCGATCAAGGATGCCAAGCTGGCCTATAATAACGGTTATGGCGATTTCGCGCGGATCTATGTGGCGGAAGATGCGCTGGGATCGGTGCAGCGCTCGCTGGCTCATGCTGAAGCGCAGCGGGCCGCCGCCATGGTGAATTTCTACACCGCGCTGGGCGGCGGGTGGGACAGTCCCGCGCCCGCTCAGCCGTCTGTAACGCCACCGGCTACGCCGACAGCGGACACTATGACAAAGGGCGCTTCATCCGATGATTGATACAGGCTCGCCTGACAATCTCGACGATCTGCTCGATGCGCGTCCGGCCACCAGCCGCCAGCGCAAGATTATCTGGGCTATCGTCGTGGTGGCGGTTGCGGTGCTGGCATTTCTGATGCTGCGCTTTTTCACCGGCCATGACACGCCTTATATCCTGCACAAGCTCGAACGCGGCACCTTGCAACCTCAGCTTACCGCTACCGGCACGGTGCATGCTGTGGGCGAATTGCAGGTCCGGGCACCTTTTGCAGGCCTTGTGAGCGATGTGCTGCCGGGCAATCCGAAGCGGGTGACAAAAGGTCAGTTTCTCGCGCGGATGGATGCCGGCGAATTGCAGGCCCGGCTTGAAGAACTGAAAGGCCGGACGGATACCGCAAAGGCGGCGGTCGAGACCGCAACGGCGGCCCTGTCCGAAGCGCAGGCCCAGCTTTCCCGGATGGAGCGCGTCTATCGCGAATCCGACGGGCGTGTGCCGTCGCGCGGAGAATTGGAAGTGGCGCGTGCGGAAGTAACCAAACGTAAATCGGAAGTGGATCTGGCGCGTAGCCAGATGGCGGAAGCCGAGGGCGATCTTTCGGCCACGCGCAAGCGTATCGCCGCCAGCATTATCCGTTCACCGGTGAGTGGCTTCCTGATTACCAAACAGGCGCATCCCGGCTATGTCGCTACAGCGCCGGGCGATGTCCTCTTTGTCATCGCCTCAAATATGGAACAGCTCGAAATTCCGATTACGGCGGAAGATACGGTCGTCGAAGGGCTGAATCGCGGGGCGCCGGCCAAAATCAGGCTCGATACGCTGCCCGATGAAGATTTCACCGGCGAAGTGAAACGGATCACGCCCGAACCGAGCAAGGGCAACGATACGGATATTTCCGCGCAGCAACTGATCGTTGCGGTCAATAATCAGAGGCTGGCGGTCAATCCGGGGATGAAAGCTTCTGTGTCGGTCGATCTGCCACCTCGCGAGAATGTCTTTCTGGTGCCCAACGGTGCTTTCCATGTCGATCCGGCGACCGAGCGCCCGGTTGCCGAAGCGCAGGTGGGACATGCCACGATTTTCCTGCTTAACGGAGACGATGCAGTGAAGCCGGTGGATGTGGTTGTGGGGGCCAGCGACGGGCAGTTTACGGAAGTTCGTTCGCCTCGTCTGTCATCCGGCGATCTGGTAATTTCCGGCTGGCGTTCGGCACCGGCTGACGAAACATCTGAAACCGGCGGGAACGCGAACTGAGCCTGAAGCGTCTTCCCCTCAGGCCGCCAATGCCTCCAAGGAGACGAAAGCTGACTGAAACATCTCAATTTACCCGGCGAAGTGCTTGCGCACTTTTCGCCAGTCTTGCTGCATGTGCGTCTTTTTCACCGCTTATGGCTCAAACCGGCCGCCTCGGCCCGCCGGAAAAATTTTCCTGGGACAGGCTGAAAAAGCGCGCCCGCGATCTGGCCCGGCAGGCCTATGCGGGACAGACAAAAGCCGAAGTCATGGCCAGCGATTTCGACGAATATGTCAAGCTGAGCTATGGTGAGGCCGAAGCGATAGAAGGCTCGGTGCGCCTCTTTCCTGCCGCTCGCACAGTGGCTGAACACCCGGTTGCCATGCATATTCTGGAAAATGGCAAAGCGCGTCTGATCGAGGATACGAGCAGCCTGTTCATCGGCGGCAAGGATGCCGATGCGGCCGGTTTCCGCGTGATGGACAGCAGCGGAGAGCGCGACTGGCTCGCTTATCTCGGGGCTTCCTATTTCCGCGCTTCGGGTTCGCGGGGGCAATATGGCCTTTCGGCCCGAGCCATCGCCGTGAATATCGGCCTGAGCGAAGCCGAAGAGTTCCCCGATTTTACCGATTTCTGGATCGAACGTGTGGGGGAAGAGCATTTTATCATCTATGCGTTGCTCAACGGGCCGAGCGTGACCGGTGCCTATCGGTTCGACAGCCAGATGGGGCAAACCGGGGTGACGCAGGATATCCGTGCCGCTCTGTTTTTCCGCAAGGATATCAAGCGCCTCGGCATCGCTCCCGAAACCAGCATGTTCTGGTACGATCAGTCCGACGACCACCGGGACAGCGACTGGCGCCCCGAAATCCATGATTCCGACGGTCTGGCAATCTGGAGCGGGACGGGTGAAAGGATCTGGCGCCCGCTCGCCAATCCCGATCATCCTCGGGTCAACACGTTCCAGACGCAAAGCCCGAAAGGCTTCGGCCTGCTTCAGCGTGACCAGAAGTTCGATCATTATCAGGATGACAGCGTCTTTTATGATCGTCGGCCTAATCTCTGGGTCACGCCGCAGGGTGACTGGGGGGCAGGCGAAGTCATGCTCTATGAAATGCCGACAGACCGGGAAACGACCGATAATATCGGGGCCTTCTGGACGCCGAAGGAGCCGGCCAGGGCCGGCGGCAGCATGGAGCTTGCCTATAGCCTCCACTGGACATCCGAGGACCCGACAAAGAATGTCGTGGCGCGCAATGTCGATTTCTTTATCGGTCCGGCCGGCATTCCCGGCAAGAAGGTGATCGCCGGGGCGAGCAAATATGTCTTCGATTTCGAAGGAGAAAGCCTTGCCGGGCTCGACCGCGAAAGCGGGGTGGAAATCGTGACCAACCTGCCGGAAGACGCTGTTCTGTCCTCCAGCGCCTATCCTGTGGTCGATCAGCCCAATCGCTGGCGGGCCATGCTGGATATCCGCGATAATCTGACCGAGCCGCTCGATTGCCGCCTGTTTTTGCAGCGCGGTTCCGACGCTTTGACCGAGACTGTCATCACATCGCTGCAAGCATGAGAGATATGCCCGCCAATCTGCCGGAAGAAGCTCCTCTTGAAATGACCTTGCAGAAGCTGGAGGGCAATCCCCCCGGCTCGATCGAGGTCAAGACGACGCCGCAGGGCCTGCTGGGCAAACGTTTACTGCTTATCGCGGCAACCGGCGTGCTCGGCATGGCGGCCTCAACCGAAGTGCGCTTCGCCTTTTCGCGCGACGGGCTGGATTTCATCGAAATCCTGCTGCTGCTGCTTTTCGTGCCACTCTTTTGCTGGATTGCCTTCGGCTTCGTCAGTTCGACCATCGGTTTTATCAAGTTGATGGTCGGGGGGCATCCGGGCTTTACCGCGATCACCGGATCGATCCGCGATCTGGATAATCGCACGGCGGTGCTGATGCCGGTCTATAATGAAGGCGTGGACGCGGTGATGGGCCGGGTGGAAGCCATGGCCACATCCATCGCGGCGGCCGGTGTTGGCAAACATGTCGATTTCTTCATTCTCAGCGATTCCAATCCCGAACACGGGAAGGAAGAATGGGCGGCATGGGAAAAAATCGCGCGCGAGGCGCCGATCAATGTTTATTATCGCCGCCGTGAGAAGAATATCGCCCGCAAACCGGGCAATATTTCCGAATGGCTGGAGCGTTTCGGCAGCGCTTATGAATATATGGTCATCCTCGATGCCGACAGTCTGATGAGTGGCGATGCCATTCACGGCATGATTTCCATCATGGAACAGCGCCCCTCTATCGGCCTGCTTCAGACCGTGCCGATGACGATCAATGCCCGAACCGTTTTCCAGCGCTGGATGCAATTTGCCGGTTATGCTTACGGGCCGATCGCTTCTGCCGGGCTGCTCTGGTGGTCGGGATCGGAAGCCAATTTCTGGGGCCATAATGCCATTGTCCGGGTGAAGGCTTTTGCCGAGAGCTGCGGTCTGCCGCAACTGGGCGGAGCGCCGCCTTTCGGCGGGCATATTCTCAGCCACGATATGGTGGAATCGGCACTGCTGCGCCGCCGGGGCTGGGCTGTCCATATGCTGATGATCGATGGCAGTTATGAGGAGTTTCCCCCGACCATTGTCGATCACGCCATTCGCGACCGGCGCTGGATGCAGGGCAATCTCCAGCATTTGCGTCTGCTCGATGCCCCGGGGCTGCACTGGACGAGCCGGATGCATCTGCTGATCGGGGCTTCGGCCTATCTCACATCGCCCGCCTGGCTGGTGCTGATTATAACGGCCATCGCGCAAGCGGGCTTTCAGGGCCATAACCCGATCACCGAGACCACGCCGCCGAGTGTTTTGTGGCTCACCATCCTGTTGTTGTTCGGCCCCAAATTCATGGGCCTGACATGGTTGCTGTCCAGACGCGAGCGGCGCGAGCGTTATGGCGGTACATGGTCGGTCATCAAATCGGTATTGCTGGAAATTCCGCTCGCCGTGCTGCTGGCTCCCGTTACTATGGTCAATCAGCTTCTGGCCCTGGGTGAGATATTGCTCGGGCGGTCGTCGGGCTGGAATGCCCAGTCGCGCGAAGCGAAAGGGCTGACGGTGCGCGATGTGCTGCCCAATCTCAAACCGCATATCCTGCTGGGTGTATTGTTTGCAGCTACGGTGTTCATCGATCCGATCACCGCCGCCTGGCTTTCGCCGCTGACTATCGGCCTGCTGACCGCTCCATGGCTGGTCAGTCTGACATCGCGCACCGGTGCGGGTGCGGTGCTGGGTCGCAATGGCTATTTCAAGGTGCCGCCGCCGATCAATGTGGGCCGGGTGCCCAGTGAACTGGTCTGAACGAAAAACCCCTCCCCGGAACGGGTCCGGGGAGGGGTTTTCTTCGGCCTTGCTGAATGACAGTCAGGCCGGTGTTTTTTCCCCGCGCAGATGAGCGGTTTCCTCACCCGTGCTCCTGGGCCCGGTATTGCGGCTGACCAGCCCGCCGCCCATTTTCGCGGCATCGCGAATAAAGGGTTCGGGATCGCCTTCGCGCAATTCGAGACCGAAGAGCGGGGACATGCCTTCATGACGGCCCAGTCCGCCGAACAGATCGAAGCCGCGATCGATCCAGTCGCGCAGCGGATCGTCTTCGGTTAGCACAGGCGTATCGGCTACCGAGGCGCAGAACAGGAACACCGCCAGCAAGCGGTAATCGGCATAATTCGGGCTGTCGCCGCCGAACCATTTGTGGTTGCGCAAAGTGGTGCGCAGGATTTCCAGTTGCGGCGGAACCTGCGGCAGACGGTCTTCGCGCCCGATAATGATGTCTTCGATCTTATTGCCGAACATACGTTCGCGGCTTTCGGTCACATAGGCGTGATCCTCGGGCACTGAACGGTCGCGATAGGATTTGATGAAACAGGTCATCCATGGGCTGATAGCGGTTTTCCACAGCCAGTTTTCCAGCGTCTGGGTGAGAACCTTTTCGCTTTCGCTGCCGATCAGCCGCGGCCGGTCAGGATAAGTCTCGTCGAGATATTCGGCAATCAGCCAGCTATCGAGCACCCATTTGCCATCGTCCTGAATGGCGGGAAGCCTTTCGGTATGGCCACCGGTCCGGTCCATGATTCCGGTGAAGCCACCGGGGACAATGTCAAGATCGAAGCCCTTGTGTTTGAGGGCATATTTGGTCGCCCAGACAAAGGGGCTGATCGTGCAGCCACTGGCAAGCTGGAGATCGTAGAAGGTAATAGTGTTGTTTTGAGCCACGGCATCCTCTTTTGCTGCGATGGTTTTGGTTGCCCTGTGCATAGGGCGATGTTGGCAAAGGTGCCAGACTCTTTCTGGAAAAGTCCGGTCATAATCAAATTAAGCCAAAAATTACGTCGCTGACGGTCTGTTTTTCCGAAGCGATTTACGGCACGGGCCGCGACCCGGATTTTTCAACCACCGGCGCAGCAGCCCGCCAGCGCATAAAAAATACCATGCTGGACGGCGGCGCGGCTGACTGCTGCGATGCCGGAACATTCCAATCATAGGAGTTTCCAGCATGGTAAAGAAAGCAACACGCATTTCGCGGTTTGTGGCGGGTTTTGAAGGATGCAGGTTTCAACGTGTCGGTCATTGCAGCCTCGCGCATTCCACGCGGATATGCTGCGGCGGCCAAGAACGACCGGCTGGATGCGGTGAAGCTGGCGACGTACTATGCGCGAGGACTGTTGCGCCCGATTGCGATCCCGTCAGTCGAACAAGAGGGCTACCGAGCGTTGGTACGTTGCCGCAAACGGATCGCGGAGAGCCGGGGCAAGATCAAACAGAAGATCAAGGGCTTCTTGCGGGCGTCTGGCCTTGATGAACCACACAGCATCCAAGAGTGGTCCCTAGCAGCATCCGCCGACTGACGGCGCTGGATGTGCCGCCACAGCACCACATGGCTCTTGCCTCCATGGTGCGCGAGTATCTGTTTTTGCTATCAGAAGACAAATGCTGCGCGCGGGGTCCGGTCGGCATAACCGACCGTAAAAAAGGGCAGCATCCCCATCAACCAGCGCGTACCGAAAGAGGAACTTGGTGACCTTACATCATCATGTCAGGCACGAATAAGAAAAGGCTTACGCAGCTCGGTGAACAGTGTTGGTTCGGCCTCCGAACTCGGTGCCTTTGACAGACACCGTGAGCTTTGCTGCGGCCAATGCCCAATGTCTCAGATGCGGACAAACCTGCCGTTCACAAATGTTGCTGTTTTAGGAATTGCCGCAGGAGGTTTACGAATTCCGAACGAGCGTCGATATGAACAGAGTGACCAGCCTTCAGCTGGGCGAAGGCTGCGGCATCCCGCTTCTCCGCCATTGCCCTCAATTCTCCCGCGTCGCTGACACGGCTTTCACCGCCGGAAACGACCAGGGCGGGGCAGCGACTTTGCAGCCAGACATTCCAGTGGTCGCCATTGGTTGCCTGTTCCGACTCCAGAAATTCGGCCGGATCGAAATTGAGCGTCCATCCATCCTTCACGCGGCAGATGGAGTTCTGCAGATAGGGGGAAAGTCGCGGGCCAAGCCGTTCCTCCAACGCTTCGCGCAGTCGGAAGGTGCCGCTCCAATTCGTGACAAAGGGTGCGGAATCATCCTGCATATTCACGCCGATGTCTTCGATGATCATCGCGGCAACCCGATCCGGGTGCACTGCCGCAAGATGATAGGCGACGATCCCGCCGAACGAGTGCCCCAGCACCGGAACCGGTTCGGTGATGGACAGGTGCTCCAGAAGCGCGACCGCATCGCCGATGTAGGCGGCCATGTGATGAGCGGCCCCGTGGTCGGTTTCCCCGAAGCCACGCTGGTCGAGAGCGATGACGCGCCACTCGGGCGAGAGATCGTTCGCAACCTCCGCGAAATCTGAAGCTCCCATCCAGTGGCCATGAAGCGCCAGCAAGGGTTTGCCGTCGCCGCCCGCGTCGAGGAAGGAGAAGACCACGCCATCGTGCTCAAAGCTATGTCTTCGCATAATATTCACCTTTCGTTCCGGCCGTGCATAGCGACCGTATTCAGGTGGGGCAACGTCGTGCATCGGCTCACTGCCGACATTGGCAGAGAGGCTTTGCACTCGCAGAATCGCTAGACCGGCTTGACAGTCGTCCGCATAAGAAAGGCCCCGGATCGCTCCGGAGCCTTTCATTGTCTCTATGGGCGGAAAAATCCGCAGGCCGGGGGAAAAACTCAGCTCGCCTTGGCGACCTGCTTGTCTTCCATCAACTGGGCCAGCTCGCCGGCTTCGAACATTTCCATCATGATGTCGCTGCCACCGACAAATTCGCCCTTCACATAAAGCTGGGGGATGGTCGGCCAGTCGGAATAGGTTTTGATGCCCTGACGGATTTCCATGTCCTGCAACACGTCGACACTGTCATAAGCCACGCCGCAATGGTCGAGAATCGCCACCGCACGGCTCGAAAAGCCGCATTGCGGGAAGAGCGGCGTGCCCTTCATGAACAGAACGACATCATTGTCGCCGACGATCTTGGAAATGCGCTCGTTAATATCCGACATCAAAATAACCCGATTAGAATTCTGTGTGTGGCTGTCAGTTGGGAACGACAGTGGTCAGTTGCAAGGCATGAAGTTCACCACCCATGCGCCCGCCCAGCGCATCGAAGACCATCTTGTGCTGCTGGACGCGGTTTTTTCCGGCAAAGGCAGGAGAACTGACGCGTGCGGCATAATGGTCTCCGTCACCGGCGAGATCCTGAATCTCGACATTCGCATCGGGAAGGGCGGCCTTGATAAGGGCTTCGATTTCAGCGGCGGGCATGGCCATGGGTCAATGCTCCTGCAAAATAAGGGAAGGGGTATTCAGAGTTTGTCGAGCAACTGGCGGCGGGCTTCGATTGCCTTTTCTTCCAGTGCTTTGCGAACCTGCGCTTCATCGATATCGACACCGGCCGCAGTGAGATCGCCCAGCAGCTTGCGGACCACGTCTTCGTCTCCGGCTTCCTCGAAATCGGCCTGCACCACCGCTTTGGCATAGGCTTCGGTTTCTTCGGCGGTAAGGCTCATTTTTTCGGCGGCCCACTGGCCCAGCAGGCGGTTCCGGCGGGCGGCAATGCGAAAAGCATTTTCATTGTCGAATGCGAATTTCGCTTCCTCGGCGCGCTCACGATCGTTGAAATCTGTCATTCTATCCTCTCAGGCAGATAATCGCGTATAAGATGGTGCGGCGCCGCTCAGGCGGCAAGACCCGTGCCTTTGGCGTACCAGGGCATCGCGTCCTTTTGCCGGGCTTCATAGGTATCGATAGACGCATTGCGGGCCAGTGTCAGGCCCACTTCGTCGAGACCTTTCAGCAGGCAATCCTTGCGGAAGGGATCGATATCGAATGTAAACCGGTCCTGAAACGGCGTGGTCACGGTCTGGTTTTCGAGATCGATCGAAACCGGATCGGTCTGCGCCACTTCCATCAGGCGGTCGATCTGTTCCTGAGGCAGAACCACGGTCAGAATGCCGTTCTTGAACGCATTGCCGGAGAAAATATCGGAAAAGCTCGGTGCGATCACGGCTTTGACGCCCATATCCAGCAGCGCCCAGGCCGCATGTTCGCGGCTCGATCCGCAGCCGAAATTATCCCCCGCAATCAATATCGGAGCGCCCATATATTCGGGCTGATCGAAAATATTTCCTTCTTCGGCGCGCACGGCTTCGAATGCACCTTCGCCCAGACCTTCGCGGCTGATCGTTTTGAGCCATTTGGCCGGAATAATCAGGTCGGTATCGACGTTTTTCTGGCCGAAGGGAATCGCGCGGCCATCAATTTCCTGGACAGCTTCCATCAATCGGTCTCCGGATTTTCGCCATGCGGCCCCATCAGCCGGGGTGCTTTCTTTTCCTTACGTCGGGACGCATAGAGAAGGGCGGCGGCGATGGCAGCAGAACCGATCGCGCCCGCCAGTGCAGCGGTGCCGGTGAAGCCGGATGGAATCTTCTTGGTCATGGGAGCGTCAATGCGCCCGCTCATCGCCGGAGGCAAGGGGTAAGCCGCGCAATTCATCCAGCTTTTGCCAAAGCTTTTCTTTCTCACCCCTTGGCATGGCGGCATAGGCCGGACTGGAAGAGGGCAGGGCCAGCAGATGATAGGGTTCGCCGTCGAGCAAGTTCATGCCGATTTTGGCCGATTTGGCTCCGTTAAAGGCGATGGCGCGCAGATCGGGAAGGCTATGGGCGAGTTCGCGCAGCGAATTATGCGCAACGTCGCGAATGGCTGTGTCGAGGCTCCCCTGTCGGGTGGCCGAAGCGACGACATCCCACAGGCCGATTTTTTCGGCGAGCAGCGTTTCCAGCCGAGTCTTGTAATCCATCGCTGTCAGGTCGCGCCCGATAGCCTGTCCGGTCAGATGCCAGAACAGATTGCGCGGATGGGCATAATAACGCTGCGCTTGCAGCGAGGCTTCGCCGGGCAGGCTGCCCAGGATCAGCAGCCGCGTATCGGGTGCGACGACAGGTGCGAAAGAGGATTTGCGTATCGTCATGTCAGGACGCGCCGCACAACTGTGCAGCGCGCCATATCGGTTAAAGAGTTTGTTTTAACTAACCAGATCACGCACATCGGTCAGCTTGCCGGTCACCGCTGCCGCGGCGGCCATGGCCGGAGATACCAGATGGGTCCGGGCGCCGGGGCCTTGCCGGCCGACGAAATTGCGGTTGCTGGTCGAAGCGCAGCGTTCGCCTGCGGGAACCTTGTCCGGATTCATCCCGAGACAGGCGGAACAGCCCGGTTCGCGCCATTCGAGACCGGCCTCGGTAAAAATCCTGTCGAGCCCTTCGGCTTCGGCCTGTTCCTTCACCAGACCCGATCCGGGTACCACAATGGCCCATTTGACATTATCGGCCTTTTTGCGCCCTTTCAGGATCGCGGCGGCTTCGCGCAGATCTTCGATCCGGCTATTGGTGCAACTGCCGATGAAGATGTTCTCGATCTCGACTTCATCCATGCGCTGCCCCGGTTCGAGCCCCATATAATCGAGGCTCTTGCGCGCGGCATTCTGCTTGGAGGGATCGGGAAAGCTTTCCGGCGCGGGAACGATACCGCCAATCGGCACGACATCTTCGGGGCTGGTGCCCCAGGTAACGGTCGGCTGCACATCGCCGGCATTGATCGTCACCGATTTGTCGAAAGTGGCGCCTTCATCGGTTTTGAGTGTGCGCCAATATTCGACCGCACGCTCCCAGTCTTCGCCCTTCGGTGAAAAGTGGCGCCCCTTGAGATAGGCAAAGGTCTTGTCATCGGGCGCGACCAGACCGGCGCGTGCGCCGCCTTCGATGGACATGTTGCAAACGGTCAGCCGGCCTTCGACGCTCATTTCCTCGAACACCTTGCCGCGATATTCGATCACATAGCCAGTGCCGCCGGCCGTGCCGATCGTGCCGACAATATGCAGGATGAGATCCTTAGCCGTGACGCCCGGATTGAGCGTGCCTTCGACCCGCACTTCCATCGTCTTCGACTGTTTCAGCAGCAAAGTCTGGGTCGCCATGACATGTTCGACTTCGCTGGTGCCGATTCCGAAAGCGAGCGCGCCAACCCCGCCATGGGCGGCCGTATGGCTGTCTCCGCACACGATGGTCGCACCGGGCAGAGAGAAGCCCTGTTCGGGGCCGACCACATGGACGATGCCCTGTTCGCGCGCGGTCGCGCCGAAATAGCGGACGCCGAATTCAGCGACATTGGCTTCGAGTGCGGCAAGCTGCTGCGCGCTTTGCGGATCGGCAATCGGCAGGCGGTTGCCATTTTCATCGAGCCGTGCAGTGGTAGGCAGATTGTGATCGGGCACGGCGAGCGTCAGTTCGGGCCGGCGCAGCTTGCGCCCGGCAAGGCGCAGCGCCTCGAACGCCTGCGGGCTGGTCACTTCGTGAACCAGATGGCGATCGATAAAGATCAGGCAGGTGCCATCCTCGCGGCGTTCCACCACATGGGCATCCCAGATTTTTTCGTAAAGTGTGCGGGCTCTGTCAGACATGGCGCGTCGCCTAAGCCTACCGAACACGCATGGCAAGTCATCAAAATTTGTCACGTCCCAATCTTTTTCGACAGTGCTTGTCGGCATGTTTCGTTTCGTGCTGCCCGGCGCCGGGCTAATCCTGTCGGAAACGGCGCAGTTACGCTGCTGGTTTTTCCTAAATGCGATTGAGTCGCAAATTAAGTAATATTACTTCTTCCTGGGTAAATCTGTTGCGTGAATATTACTGGCAGGCTTTGCCTGTCTGATCGAGCTCGCGTGAGGAAAAAGTTAATTCGCGGGAGCGAGGCGCCCTGGCGTTTTGCCACAAGATCGATCTGCCGGTCGGGTCGGACGATCCGGCTCCGATAGCGGAATTGTCATACGTTGCAGGATTTGGCGGAGCGGGCGATGCGATAGCTATGAGAGCGGAGAGCATGAAGGGGTGGCGATCTGCTTGCGGGGCATGGCAAATAAGCTTTGCGCGGGTCCACCCGGTCGGGCCGAGGCACAGGCGAGTTTGTCATGCAGAAATCCATTTGGGTGTCGCTTGTTGTGATATGCGGCCGCGTTGTGAGGCTCAGGCCCTGCTCGATCCGGTTCTGCGCCTCTTCAGAGTGCTTCTACGCCTCTTCAGTTCTGTTCTGCGCCCCGTTGATAGGCTATAATCCGTTCATATGAACATTCTTCTTCCCGCCCTGATCGTTCTGGCATCCATGCTCGCCATGGAGTGGGTCGCCTGGGCGAGCCACAAATATATCATGCATGGATGGGGCTGGGGATGGCATCGCGACCACCATGAGCCGCATGACAACCTATTGGAAAAGAACGATCTTTACGCAATTGTCGGCGCTGCTATGAGCATTTCCATGTTCGCGCTGGGCTCGCCGCTGGTGATGGGTGAGGCGGCATGGTGGCCGGGCACATGGATCGGTCTCGGCATTTTGGGTTACGGCATCATATATACGCTGGTTCACGATGGTTTAGTTCATCAGCGCTATTTCCGCTGGGTTCCAAAGAAGGGTTATGCGCGCCGCCTTGTTCAGGCGCATAAACTTCACCACGCCACTATCGGAAAAGAAGGTGGTGTCAGCTTCGGTTTCGTATTCGCCCGCGATCCCGTAGTCCTCAAAGCCGAACTAAAGCGCCAGAAAGAGGCGGGAATCGCCACTTTGCGCGGAAGTGCAGAGACGCGAAAATAACCTTTCCTACAGTTCCGTGCCGCCGCTAGCTTTGTGCACCGCAGATAAGAAAAGGGACAATAACCCGTTCCGCCTTGTGCCGGATGGTGAAAGACGGGGCTTATTCGGGCCTTGTCCAGATCCAGCTTCCCGCGATGGCCAGAACGGCAATCGAAATACCGACCCAGGGGAACCCAAGCGTTACTCCGGTAAATAAGACGCCGGCGCCCATGGCCAAAATGGCGGAAATCTTGGCCTTGCGGCTGATGGCGCGCTTGTCCCGCCAGCGTAGCAGTGGCGGGCCCCAGCGCGGGTGATCCAGCAGGCGGCGTTCCCATTCAGGATTGCCGCGGGCAAAGCAGAAAGCCGCCAGTAAAAGGAAAGGCACCGTCGGAAGAATCGGAAGTGCTGCGCCGATAGCGCCAAGGGCGACGCACAAAAGACCGGCCGCCATGTAAAGCGACCGGCGCATGTCAGCCTGCCGCGATCCGTGTGGCGGTTTCCTTGATAAGAGCGATCATATTGGGAATGCCCTGTGTCCGGTTGGAACTGAGCTGGTTTCTGAGATCGAAGGGTTCCAGTGCCGCCGTGATATCCATATCAGCCACTTCGGCAGCAGGTTTATCCTGCACAGCCGAGAGAACCAATGCAACAATGCCTTTGGTAATCGCTGCGTTGCTGTCGGCCAGAAAATGGAGCGTATCGCTATCCTGCGTCGGATAGATCCAGACGCTGGCCGAACATCCTCGGACGAGGGTGGCATCGGTCTTGAGCGGAGCGGGCATGGGCTCCAGCTCACGGCCCAGTTCGATCAGCAGGCGATAACGTTCATCGCCTTCGAGGAATTCATATTCTTCGCGTATGTCATCAAGAGAGCGCATGGTTGCTGATCTAGCACCTTGCGATCAGAGGTCCACCCCGCTTGCAATGGCTTCGAGCTTGCGGATGCGTTCCTTGAGGTCGGCAATTTCGATCCGGGCCGCTCCATTGCCTGATTTGATGTCCGGCCCGGTCTCCGGCCTGTGCCGGTCGAGTTCGCGGGATTTGAGCGCAAGCCAGTCCTGCCAGCCTTTCAGCAGGGTGCCTGCGACGATCAGCACACCGATCAGGCAGGTGGCGGCAATCATCAGATCGTTGGGCATTTGGGCAACTCCGGATCGAATGGATTATTTTTCGCGCAACTTGTTGATTTCATCGGACAGTTCGCGGGAAGAGCGATCTTCTGTGGCAATGCGCTCCAGCACTCTTACCCGTTCACGCAGATCGCTCAGTTCATCTTCCATTTCGCGAACGGAGGATGTCAGCCGATAATGTCCGTCTTCTTCCTCGCTGGAGTGGCGCGGCCCGTTCCGGTCCTGACGGTATCGTATGATCCGGGCAATTGCGACGATGGCCACGATAATGATAACGGCATTCCAGAAATGCATGATCGTCCTTTCCTATTGCCCAAATTCACCACGATCTGCAGGCAACCGGTCAATCTGGTCGGCCATTTGATTACTGCCATCGCTGATGACCTTTTCCAGTACTTCGATGCGATCCTGAAGGCCGGCGACCGTAACCGACAAATGACGGTTTTCTTCTGCAAGGCGGGCAAGTTTCTCCTTGGGGTGGGGGCGAGGCAGGCAGTCCAGCTCATGCCGTAATCTGGCCAGATGGTTTGCCTGCACAATATGGCTGACGATCCATCCCGCCGCGACCACGATCGCCATAATGGTGACGATGTCAGGTCCGGCCCAAATCATTTAAAACATTCCCCCTTTTGTAACTCGATCAGTTCACTGATTTCTCGCGTGAAGAAGCTGATTGCGCATCGTCCACTTTCTGCTGATCGCGCAGAGCATCGATCTGCAGAGCAACATCATAGCCCTTGTCGGTTACGATCCGCTCGAGCACACGCACGCGATCTTCCAGCTCTTTATTGCTGGCTGCATATTCTGCGGCGCGCTGCGCGGTATTTTGCATTTCCATTTCGGCCAGTTTGCGCTGGTGCTTGGTCCAGACGATGAAGCAAACCATGATAAAAGGCGCGAGCGGGATAAGCAGGGCGAGGATTTGTTTTATGGCACTTCCATCCATGACGAAGCCCTTTCTCAGCGCAGGTTTTCGATTTCTGCAGACAAGCGAGGATTGTTGCTGACATAATATTGTTCAACGTCGGCAAGACGGCGATCGATGTCCCGGAAACGGGAGCGTACTTCGCGTGCTGTGCGTTTCGGAGATTGGCGGACACGCTGCCAGTAACGCTGCTCATCACGGTCTGTGTAGAGATGGGCCGGCTTTTTATCGGCCAGCAGACCGAGCACGAAATAAATTGGCAGACCAAAGCCGGTGGACAATGTCAGGACGACAAAGCCGAGACGCCACCACAGAGCTTCAATTCCGGTATAATCGGCGAGGCCGGAGCAGACGCCCATTAGCTTGGAGTTCTGCTTGTCGCGATAAAATCTGGTGCGCTGACTGGTCACTTGCGGTCTCCCCTTTCATTGAGCATGCGGTCGAGTTCGTGCAGTTTCTGGCTGTCCATATCGTTTTGTTCCCGCAGCCGGTGCGGCTTGAATTCGGGATTGTCGCTGGCAACCAGGCGCTCCACAGTGTTCATGCGTTCGTCGAGGCGGCGGGCAAGCTGATAAAGATCTTCCAGCAGTGTCTCGTCATCATTGGTCAATGTGGCAGCGGTTTTCCATTTTGTGATATAATGGAGAACGACCCAGGGAACTCCGATTACCACTGTTGCAACGATAATCACCTCATCCATGGATCAGTCCCCCTTACTGCCATTTGCTTTACCAAGCGCGCGTTTCATTTCTTCCAGTTCGGCATCGACCTTATCGGAGCCTTCGAGTGCGGCAATTTCGTCAGCCAGCGAGGGTTCGCTTTTGCCATTGGATATATTGAGCGAATCTGCCCGGCCTTCTGCGTAATCCACCCGGCGTTCGAGCTGATCGAAACGGGTCAGCGCTTCATCTACCCGCTCACTGGTCATCAGGCTGCGCAGCTTGACGCGGTTCTCTGCGCTTTCGAGACGCGCGGCGATTTGTGTCTGACGACTGCGTGCTTCGCGCAAGCGGGTCTGCAATTTGGCGATGTCTTCCTCATAGGCGCGCAGTGAGTCGTCGAGCACGGTGATTTCAGAGCGAAGCTGATCGGCCATGTCGGCGGCTTTCTTCTTCTCCATCAGCGCTGCACGGGCAAGGTCTTCGCGATCTTTGCTGAGTGCGAGCTGTGCCTTGTCGGCCCAGTCGGCCTGGAGCTTGTCCAGCTTGCCAATATGGCGATGCATTTCCTTTTGATCGGCAATGGTACGCGCCGCACTGGCGCGGACTTCTACCAGAGTTTCCTCCATTTCGAGGATTATCATGCGGATCATTTTGACAGGATCGTCTGCCTGATCGAGCAAGTCGTTGAAATTGGCAGCGATAATGTCGCGTGTACGGGAAAAAATGCCCATCCAGGGTACTCCGGGATTTGTGCGTTTCTGGTTCGGGATCGGGCTGATACGCAGCCTTTCCACTTCACGATCGAGCCGTGAACTGGCTCCCTTGTTGTCCAGCTTGCCATTAGCGGCAAATGGATAATTAGCGGGTGTCATCATGCAAGCTCAACAGAAGAAGCGCCAACCATCAGAATATTCGGTGTGATATCCGATGTCATGCCAAGCTGGCTGCCCAGTGTTGCGATGTTGAAAGCAATCATGGCCATCATACTCGCAATAGCGGCAAGGCCGAGCTTGCTGGTGAAGAATTGGCGGTCATACATGGCGAAAATTCCTTGTGAACATCGTATGCCAATTTAACAGCAAAAGGTGTGCCAGTTTTGAAAATGGCTGAAAAACCAATATTTTTTGAGCCGGTGTATCAGAATGTGTGGTGAATATTGCTAATATCCGGTGAGATGCACTATATTATGGTTATGGAGCGAGATAATCAGTTTGTGGGGCAATCGGGGGCGTTTCTCGATACAGTGGAGCGCGCCAGCCGTGCAGCCGGCATGAGCCGTCCTGTATTGGTGATTGGCGAAAGAGGTACAGGTAAGGAGTTGATCGCGGAGCGCCTGCACCGCCTGTCCCCGCGTTGGGATGAGCCGCTGGTTACACTCAATTGCGCAGCCTTACCGGAAACCCTGATCGAAGCGGAGCTGTTCGGGCATGAGGCAGGCGCCTTTACCGGTGCTACCCGCGCCCGGACGGGGCGATTTGAAGAGGCTGATCGGGGAACATTGTTTCTCGATGAGTTGGCGACCCTGTCAATGGCAGCGCAGGAACGGCTGTTGCGCGCGGTCGAGTATGGTGAAGTGACGCGGATCGGTGCCTCTCGTCCTGTGCGAGTGGATGTCCGCATTGTGGCGGCCACCAATGAAGATTTGCCGCGCCTCGCCGATGAAGGAAAGTTTCGTGCTGACCTGCTTGATCGATTGAGTTTCGAGGTCATTACCTTGCCGCCGCTTCGGGAACGCGATGGTGATGTCGAAGTGCTGACCGATTATTTCGGACGCCGTATGGCGGCAGAGCTGGGTTGGGATCGCTGGCCTGGTTTTGCAGAACATGTTCGTCAGCAATTTGAGGAATATGCCTGGCCCGGCAACGTGCGTGAATTGCGTAATGTGGTGGAACGTGCGGTATATCGCTGGGAGGACTGGCTTGAACCGATCGGCTATGTTGTTTTCGACCCGTTCGATTCTCCATGGAAGCCGGTCGGTTCCGTCGGCCATATGCATGATAAGGCTTCGGATCAGTCGTCAGCTTCTTCTATGACAGAATTATCCGGCAAAGGACGAGAGCGCCCATCTTCAATGGATTATGATGTAATCGATGATCTGCGCGCCGCAGTTGATGCGCATGAGAAAAGTATTCTTGAACATGTTTTAGGGAAATATCGCTGGAATCAGCGTCAGACGGCCAAGGCTCTCGGGCTGACCTATGATCAGTTGCGCCATTGCCTGAAAAAGCACGATATTAGCAAGAATTCTGCGTAAAGAGTCATGCCGGAGCCCTCTCTTGCTTTTATGAAGGGAATCACTTATCTGAAACGACATACCGACATTGTTACGACAAAGTCCGGTGCTGGCGCCGCAAGGGGCCGGTGCGAAACCGCATTGTCGTAAATGGCATGTAATCTGGAGACCGAATGGCTGATATTGCGCGACTGACAGAAGTGATCGAACCCGAAGCGAAGGCTCTGGGCTTCGAGCTTGTGCGCGTGAAACTGACCGGTTCCGATGATGAGCGTGTATTACAGATTATGGCTGAGGACCCGGTGACAGGGCAGCTGGTAGTCGATCAGTGCATGGCTCTTTCCCGTCGTATTTCCGACCGGATCGATGAGGTTGAGGAGCAGGGTGAAGAGCTGATTGCCGGGGCCTATAATCTGGAAGTCAGTTCCCCGGGGATTGATCGCCCGCTGACGCGCCGTAAGGATTACAACCAGTGGGCTGGGCATGAAGCTCGTATTTCCCTGAGTGAAAAGCTCGATGGCAAGCGGAACCTTCATGGTATTCTGAAGGGCGTTGAAGGCGACGCCGTGATTATTGAGGACCGCAAGGCTGGAACAATAGAGGTTCTTTTCGACCTTATCCATTCCGCCAAGCTGGTTCTGACAAATGAACTCATCGCCGCTACCAAGCCTCTCGATATGAGCGGTGCCGATGAAATTGAAGAAATTCCCGCAGAAGAAAAGGCAGACGACTGATGGCCAGTCCGATTTCCGCCAATAAGGCTGAGTTGCTCGCAATCGCGAATTCGGTCGCTTCCGAAAAGATGATCGATAAGTCGATCGTTATCGAGGCGATGGAAGAAGCGATCCAGAAATCCGCACGCAGCCGCTATGGTGCGGAGAATGATATCCGGGCCAAGCTCGATCCGATGACCGGCGATTTGCGTCTGTGGCGTGTCGTTGAAGTGGTCGAGGAAGTCGAAGATTACTTCAAGCAGGTCGATCTCAAACAGGCTGAAAAACTTCAGCCTGGTGCTGCACTTGGCGATTTTATCGTCGATCCCTTGCCGCCGGTCGATCTCGGTCGCATCGATGCGCAAAGCGCAAAGCAGGTCATTTTCCAAAAAGTCCGCGATGCTGAACGTGAGCGGCAATATGAAGAGTTCAAGGATCGCGCCGGTGAAGTGATTACCGGGGTTATTAAATCGGTCGAATTCGGCCATGTGATCGTCAATCTCGGCCGCGCTGAAGGCGTGATCCGGCGCGATCAGCAAATCCCGCGTGAAGCAGCTCGTGTCGGTGAACGTATTCGCGCCATCATCATGAAGGTCGAGCGTAACAATCGCGGACCGCAGATCTTCCTGTCCCGCGCGCATCCGGATTTCATGAAGAAATTGTTTGCGCAGGAAGTGCCTGAAATTTACGACGGAATCATTGAAATCAAGGCTGCTGCGCGCGACCCCGGTAGCCGGGCCAAGATCGGTGTGATCAGCCATGATTCCTCGATCGATCCGGTTGGCGCCTGCGTCGGTATGAAGGGCAGCCGCGTGCAGGCAGTCGTTCAGGAACTGCAGGGTGAAAAGATCGATATCATCCCGTGGAGCGAAGATACGGCGACTTTTATCGTCAACGCTCTCCAGCCTGCAACGGTTAGCCGTGTGGTGATCGATGAGGATGAAAGCCGTATTGAAGTGGTAGTGCCCGACGATCAGCTTAGCCTTGCGATTGGTCGTCGCGGTCAGAATGTCCGTTTGGCAAGCCAGCTTACGGCCAGCCAAATCGATATTATGACGGAGGAAGAGGCGTCGGCGAAGCGGCAGAAGGAATTTGCCGAGCGCTCGCGGGTCTTCGAAGAAGAACTGGATGTCGACGAGACATTGTCGCAGCTCCTCGTTGCGGAAGGGTTCGCCGAACTGGACGAAGTGGCCTATGTCGAACTGGCCGAGCTGGCGGCCATTGAAGGTTTCGACGAGGATCTGGCGCAGGAACTCCAGTCTCGCGCGCTCGAAGCTCTGGAACGGCAGGAAGAAACCTACCGGACCGAACGACGTGAGCTTGGTGTGGAAGACGCTTTGTCGGACATGCCGCATCTTAGCGAACAAATGCTCGTTGTTCTTGGCAAGGCCGGGATTAAGACGCTGGATGATCTCGCCGATCTTGCCACCGATGAACTGATTGCCAAGAAGCGTGAAGCGCCTCGTCGTCGGGGTGATAATCGCCGTGGCAACCAGCGTTCGGAAGATCGCGGGGGCGTGCTGGGCTCTTTCGGTTTGACCGAGGAGCAGGGCAACGAGATCATTATGGCCGCCCGGGCGCATTGGTTCGATGACGAGGATGTGGTAACCGCTCCTGCGGCCGCTGAACCCGAAACCGAGGAGGCCGCCGATGCGGAGTCCTCGCAATGAGACTCTAAAGTCCAAACAAACCAGGGCAACTCGGGCGCAGGATGATGCGCCTGAGCGGCGTTGTATTGTTTCGGGCCGAATCGCGAGTCGGGACGATGCTGTCCGGCTGGCGCTCTCGCCCGATAATATGGTGCTGCCTGACGCTCTGGCACGTGCGCCGGGGCGGGGGGCCTGGATTGCGGTGAGTAAGCCTGACCTGGTTGAGGCGCACAGCAGTGGCGGCTTGCGTGCGGCCTTGTCGCGTGCCTTTAAAACAGGTGGGTTAAGGATACCCGATGATTTGCCCGATTTGCTGGAAAATGCACTAACGAGCGCATTTCTGCAGAGATTGGGTCTCGAAATGCGGGCCGGACGTCTTATCTTAGGATCTGACAGAATCGTCGAGCAGGCGCGAAGCGGGCGGGTATCCGCTTTGTTTCACGCGAGCGATGCGGGCGAGGACGGGACGCGAAAGCTGGATCAGGCCTGGCGTGTTGGTCAGGATGTTGAAGGTTCCGATTTGCGTGGAACGCGTCTTCCTCTAGACCGCGTGGCATTGTCTGTGGCATTGGGCCGCGACAATGTCGTCCATATGGCGCTGAATGACCGTTCTTCGGCTAAGCGGGTCGCAATCCCGCTGAGGCGTTTGCAGACTTATAAGGCAGCCCCGAAGGCCGCTTCCGATGCTGACGGTAACCGTGTGCAGGATCAAACCGCACCGGACGCCGTGACGACGAGTAGAGAATACGAAGGATAATACGAGGCGTATGAGCGACAACGAAAACAAACCGACGCGCGACCGCAAGCCTCTGGGGCTCAAGCGTTCGGTCGATGCGGGAGAGGTCAAGCAGACCTTTAGCCACGGCCGGACGAACAAGGTCGCGGTCGAAGTGAAGCGTCGTCGCAAGCTGACGAAGCCCGGCGCTGCCCCCGCTCCGACACCTGCTCCTACTGCGGAAGAAACCTCTTCTCCAGCTCCGACACCTGCACCTGCACCAGTTGCAAAGGCGCCTGAGGCTGCTCCTAAGCCTGCACCGGCCCCCAAGCCTGCTCGCAAGGCACCGTCTGCACAGCCCAAACCGGTGAAGCGTCCGACCACGACTGAAAGCCGCAAGGAAATGCAGGAACGTCTCTTGCGTGAAGCGGAAGAAGCGCGTCTGACCGCCATGGAAGAAGCGAGCCGCCGCGAAGAAGAAGAGCGCGCGCGCAAAATTGAAGAAGAAAAACGCCGCGCGGAAGAAAACCGCAAAGCGGAAGAAGAGGCGGCGAAAAAGGCTGCGGCAGAAGCCGAAGCTGCTAAAAAGGCAGAAGCTGAGGAAACCAAGCAGGCTGCCGAGCTGGCCAAGGCCAAGGACGTGCCCGCTCCCGCAGAAACTGATAAAAAGGCGGATAAGGGCGAGGCTGACGCTGGCAAAGGCAAGAAGGACACCAGATCTTCTGCTCCGGCACCGCGCAAATTCACACCTGTTCAGCGCCCAGAAGCGAAAAAGCCCGAGAAAACGGACAAGAAGAAAGGCGATGCTGGTAAAGCAGCGCCAACCCGTGGTGAACGCAATGATCGCCGCCGGGGCGGCAAGCTTACCGTAAACCGTGCTTTGAACGATGATGAAGGTGCACGTGCACGTTCACTTGCCGCATTGAAGCGCGCCCGGGAAAAGGAACGTCGCTCGCAAGGTGGCGGTAAGCCGCGCAATCGCGAAAAACAGAGCCGCGATGTCATCGTTCCCGAAGCGATTACCGTGCAGGAACTTGCCAACCGTATGGCCGAGAAGGGTGCGGATTTGGTGAAGGCGCTGTTTAATATGGGCATGATGGTCACCGTCAATCAGACGATCGATCAGGATACGGCAGAATTGCTGGTCGAGGAATTCGGCCATCGTATCCAGCGCGTTTCGGAAAGCGATGTCGATATCAACAGTTCTGACGATGTCGATCCGGAAGAAACGCTGAAGGCTCGTCCCCCTGTGGTCACGATCATGGGGCATGTCGATCACGGCAAAACCTCGCTGCTCGATGCTCTGCGCGGCACGGATGTTGTACGCGGTGAAAGCGGCGGGATCACGCAGCATATCGGCGCCTATCAGATTACAACGAAGAACAAACAAAAGCTGACATTCCTCGACACGCCGGGTCATGAAGCTTTCACGCAAATGCGTGCCCGCGGGGCCAATGTGACCGATATCGTCATTCTGGTCGTTGCTGCGGATGATGGGATCATGCCGCAGACGATTGAGGCGATTAACCACACCAAGGCAGCGGGTGTGCCGATGATCGTGGCGATTAATAAATGCGACAAGCCCGAAGCCAATCCGCAGAAGATTCGCGAACGTTTGCTTGAACACGAAGTGATCGTGGAAGAAATGTCGGGTGACGTGCAGGATGTCGAAGTCTCCGCCAAGAGTGGTGCAGGCCTCGATGAGCTGATCGATAAGATCATGCTGCAGGCTGAATTGCTCGAATTGAAGGCCCGTCCCGATCGCGATGCTGAAGGTACGGTGATCGAGGCGCAGCTTGATAAGGGGCGCGGTCCGGTGGCTACCGTGCTGATCACGCGCGGTACGTTGCGCCGGGGCGACGTTTTTGTCGTTGGCACGGAAAGCGGCCGTGTCCGTGCGATGATCGACGACAAGGGCAAGCAAGTGAAGGAAGCCGGCCCGTCCTTCCCGGTCGAAGTACTGGGCATTGGCGGTGTGCCGAATGCCGGCGATCAGCTTGCTGTGGTTGAAAATGAACAGCGGGCCCGTGAAGTGTCCGAGTATCGTAGCGAAAAGGCCCATGCGAAGCGCACCGCTGCAACGCCGGCCAATTTCGATGCGATGTTCTCCAACCTCAAGAGCGATACGATTGAATTCCCTGTGCTGATCAAGGCAGACGTTCAGGGATCGGTCGAGGCAATTGTTTCCGCGTTGAACAATCTTTCGAATGATGAGATCAAGGTGCGCGTGCTGCATTCGGGTGTCGGTGCAATTACCGAAAGTGATGTGACGCTGGCGGCGGCAAGCAACGCGCCGATCATCGGTTTCCACGTCCGTCCGAATGCCAAAGCGCGGCAGATGGTCGAGCGCGAAAAGGTGCGGATGATGTATTATGACGTCATCTATCATCTGACCGAAGAAATCGCGAAAGAAATGGCTGGCGAGCTTGGTCCCGAACGGATCGAGAATGTGGTCGGCCGTGCAGAGGTCAAGCAGGTCTTCCCGGCCGGCAAGAAGGACAAGGCGGCTGGTCTCCTTGTTACCGAAGGGGCCATTCGCAAGGGACTTTTTGCGCGCCTTACTCGCAACGATGTTATCGTTTCGGCTACTACCATCGCATCGCTGCGTCGCTTCAAGGACGATGTTCCCGAAGTGCGTGCAGGCCTCGAATGCGGTGTGGTTCTGGAAGATACGAATGACATCAAGCCGGGCGATATGCTCGAAGTTTTCGAAGTCGAAGAACGCGAACGCACGCTGTAAGCAGCGTTGCCGTGCTATATCATGAACGGGCCGGGTGTATTCCCGGCCCGTTACGTTTCGGGAGCGTGAAATGAAGCAATATGTCGCTTTTCTCGGTAGTATTAATGTAGGCGGAAATCGGCTGAAAATGGTCGATCTGCGTGATGCGCTGGAACGGGAAGAGTTCACCGGTGTGGAAACTGTGGTGGCAAGCGGCAATGTGCTATTCACGCATGAAGCACGCCCGAGCGAGGGGCTGAGCGAGAAAATTGCTTATGTTCTGCGCGAATATTTTTCCATCGACAGTTTCGCGGTGGTTTGTGACAGGTTTCAGCTTGGCGCAGCGATTGATAACAATCCTTTTGCCGCCGATGGTGAAGATAATCTGGTCCATACCCATTTTTTGGAACAGTCGACAACGCAGACTCTGTTCGATGCTATGCTGGATGCCTATCAGGGGCGTGGGCCCGAACGGCTTGCACTGGGTGATGACATGGTGTTCATCGATTATGCCGAAGGGGTTGGACGCAGCCGTCTGACACCGGGCTTTCTCGAAAGGCGGCTCGGTACGCGGGGGACCGCGCGCAATATCCGTTCGCTCCGGCGTATTCTGGATAAAATGGTCGTATAAGCAGAGCCTGACCGCATTACCGGTTATGGTAAAACGCAGGGGGCTCGCGCAGACCCATTGATTTACCTATATCAGCGGCAAGCGCCGAGAACAGCCCGCCTTTAATATGTATGAATTGGATTGAGTGATGGCCCGCCCGCAACATACGAATGAAGACCAGTCGGTTCGCTTGCTGAAAGTCGGTGAGCGTGTACGCCATGTGCTGTCGGAAATCCTCATGCGCGGTCAGGTGCATGACGAAACGATCAGTGCGCATAATGTCGCTGTAACCGAAGTGCGCATGTCGCCCGATTTGCGGCAGGCTAAAGTTTATGTGAAACCGCTGCTGGGGCAGGAAGAAGAAGTTGTTCTCAAGGCGCTGCAACAGAATACGGCGTTTTTTCAGCGTGAAGTGGCCCGAGCACTGAAGTTGAAATATGCGGCAAAATTGCGCTTTATGGTGGATGAAAGCTTTGAGGAGGCCGATCGGATCGAGCGTCTGCTGAACGATCCGCGCGTGTCGCGCGATCTCGATCACGACGAAGGCTGACTTTCTGAAATGGCCAAACTTTATTTCTATTATGCCAGTATGAATGCAGGGAAATCGACAACCCTGCTACAGGCCGATTTTAACTATCGCGAACGTGGTATGGCCACCATGTTATGGACAGCGGCGCTTGACAGCCGTTCGCAGGGCAAGCCGATCGAAAGCCGGATTGGCCTGGAAGCTGACGCGCATCTGTTCGATAAAAGTACCGATATGTGGCAGCAGGTAACGGCAGCACATCGCGTTGAACCGCTGGCCTGTGTGCTGGTGGATGAAGCGCAGTTCCTGTCTAAAGAACAGGCATGGCAATGTGCTCGCCTTGCCGATGAGGGTGGGATTCCCGTGTTGTGCTATGGCTTACGGACCGATTTTCAGGGCGAATTGTTTCCCGGTTCGGCCATTCTGCTCGGTATTGCCGATGCGCTGATAGAGCTGAAAGCCGTGTGTCATTGCGGGCGTAAGGCGACAATGAATCTGCGCGTCGATGAAGGGGGCGGAGCTGTCAAGGCGGGGGCCCAAACCGAGATTGGCGGAAATGAACGCTATGTCGCCCTGTGTCGTCGCCATTTTAGCGAGGCTTTGAATGACTGATCTGCTGACTGTTCTGGAAGAGGACCCGGTGCGCCTGGAGCCGCTGACTGACGATCATATCGAGCCGCTTCGTATCGCCTGCGCAGAAGACCAGGACATCTGGCAGATTTATCCGGTGAATATGCTGGGCGATGATTTCGACCGCGCTGTTGCCGATTTTCGCGCAAGAAAGAGCTGGATTAATTTTGCCGTGCTGGACTGTCAGAGCGACAAGCTGGTTGGCATGACGAATTATATTAATCCTGATCCGGCGAATGGGGTTACGGAGATCGGCGGAACTTTCATTTCTCCTGCAGTGCGCTCCACTGGCTTTAATCGAATGATGAAGCGTCTGATGATCGATCATGCTCTTGCGCAGGGCTTTTATCGCGTGGAATTGCGCGTTGATACACGCAATACTCGCAGCATGGCGGCTGTTTCCAGGCTTGGGGCTAAGCAGGACGGGACTTTGCGCGGCAACCGCGTCACCTGGACAGGTTATCGCCGGGATACTGCGGTTTTCTCTATTCTCAAGGATGAGTGGCAGGGCTGAAATTGAACCCTGCGCACCTTAATTAAGGCATCATGTCAGAAACTCTTTTTCAGGCGCTGGCGCTTATTCCGGCTTTGGTCTTTGCGATTGTTTTTCATGAAGTTTCGCATGGCTGGACGGCACTCATGCTGGGCGATACCACTGCACGGGACCAGCGTCGGCTGACCTTAAATCCTGTCCGCCATGTCGATCCTCTCGGGACGTTGATCGTGCCGGGTATGCTGGCTTTATCGGGAGCGCCGGTGTTCGGATGGGCCAAACCGGTTCCTGTCAGGCAGCGCCGGTTGAACAACCCCCGGTTCGGTATGATTGCCGTGGCGGCTGCAGGGCCTTTGTCAAATCTTCTGCTGGCTGCTGCCGGAGCAGTTATACTGGGATTGCTGGGGAAAACGCTGACTGGTCCGGCCGAAGGGGTGATGGCTTATATTCTGCTCTCCCTCAATTACTTCTTGCTTATCAATATCTTTCTTGCGCTGTTCAA
Organism: Altericroceibacterium spongiae; assembly: GCF_003610805.1. GTDB lineage: Bacteria > Pseudomonadota > Alphaproteobacteria > Sphingomonadales > Sphingomonadaceae > Altericroceibacterium > Altericroceibacterium spongiae. Next base: position 145,748 of record NZ_RAPF01000001.1, read on the forward strand.
TCTGCTGCCAATCCCGCCTTTCGACGGATCGCATATCGTCGAAGGATTGCTGCCACCCGATCTGGCCCGCAGTTATGCCCGGTTGCGGCCTTTCGGTTTTCCGCTGCTTTTCATCCTGTTGCTGGTGGTTCCTTATCTTTTTCCCAGTCTTAACATCGTGGAAAATCTCGTGGTGCCGCCTGTCACCTGGTTGCAGGAGCATTATATGCGGCTCGCTTTATGGGTAGCAGGAGCCTGACATGGCGCAGCCGCATGGCTGGATCATTCTCGACAAGCCGGCAGGTCTGGGATCGACTCAGGCTGTTGCGGCGGTGAAGCGTAATTTGCGTGAAGCAGGTTATGGCAAGAAATATAAAGTGGGTCATGGAGGGACTTTGGACCCGCTGGCTGAAGGAATTTTGCCGATTGCTATCGGTGAGGCGACTAAACTATGCGGGCGAATGCTGGACGCTAGCAAAATTTATGCTTTTACGGTGCAGTTTGGCGTGCAGACCGATACGCTCGATGCCGAGGGTGAGGTGGTGGAGCGCAGCGATTTTTGCCCGGCACTGGCGCAGGTGGAAGCGGTCCTGCCCGAATTTACAGGGCCGATCGAGCAGATGCCGCCGGCCTTTTCGGCGCTGAAAGTGGCGGGAAAGCGTGCTTACGATCTGGCGCGAGCCGGTGAAGAGGTGAAGCTCGAACCCCGCCAGGTCACGATTCACAGTTTGACGGTGCTTGCGCCCAAAGAGGGCCAGAGCGGCGCCGAACAGGGCCATAAAGCGGCTGAACGGGGCCAGAACCCGTCAGCGCAGGGTCTGAGCGAGGTGACACTGGTGGCCAATGTCTCCAAGGGAACCTATATCAGATCTCTGGCGCGCGATATTGCTCTGGCCGTGGGCAGTGTGGGCCATGTGACCATGCTCCGGCGGCTCAAATCCGGTCCCTTCACGGAGTCTCAGGCGATTTCGCTGGACAAGTTGAACGAAATCGGTAAGGGCGCGCCTTTCGAAGACATAATCCTGCCGCTTGAGGCGGGGCTGGACGACATCCCGGCCCTCGATCTCGATCCGGAAGCGGCAGTGGCGGTCCGGCAGGGCCGTGTCTTGACCGGATGCCCTGAACCCGACGGGCTTTACTGGGCGCGCGCAGGCACTGTGCCGGTCGCCCTGATGGAGCTGGATGCGGGGACCGCGAAAGTGGTCAGGGGTTTCAATCTTCAGAATGTCGCGGAGTAAATGACATGTCGGTTACCGCCGAAAAGAAACAGGAAATCATCAAGGACAATGCCCGTATCGATGGCGATACCGGCTCTCCCGAAGTGCAGGTCGCGATCCTCACCGAGCGTATTCGCAACCTGACCGAACACTTCAAGGATCACCACAAGGATAACCATTCGCGTCGCGGCCTTCTGATGATGGTCAATAAGCGTCGCAATCTGCTCTCCTATCTCAAGAAGAAAGATGTCGAGCGGTATAACGCACTGATCCAGAAACTGGGTCTGCGTAAGTAAGACAGCTTACGGCTCCCCTTCCGGGAGCCGTTTTGCTATTGGGGGTTGTGCTTTTGTCATATGGCAGAAGCAGACACTCGTTAATGACCGGGCATCCTTTGCAATCCGGCGAAGGGGCTCAGGGGCGCGAATAAGGCCCCGAACCGGGCCGGGACGGATTTTCCCCGGCATTACAGGCCCCGTGCCGCAATAGGGCTGCGCGGGTTCAGACAGGAAATTTATGTTCGACACAAAGACCGTATCGCTGGAGTGGGGCGGAAAAACCCTCACTCTCGAAACCGGCCGCATCGCCCGTCAGGCTGACGGCGCTGTTCTTGCCACCTATGGCGAAACTGTGGTGCTTTGCGCCGTCACCGCTGCGAAATCGGTGAAAGAGGGCCAGGATTTCTTCCCCCTCACAGTCCACTATCAGGAAAAATTCTCTTCCGCCGGCCGTATTCCAGGCGGCTTCTTCAAGCGCGAACGCGGCGCTACCGAGAAGGAAACGCTTACCAGCCGTCTGATCGACCGCCCGGTACGTCCGCTCTTCCCGGAAGGTTTCTACAACGAAATCAACGTCATCTGTCAGGTCATGTCCTATGATGGCGAAACCGAGGCCGATATTGTGGCGATGATCGCCGCTTCGGCTGCGCTGACCATTTCGGGTGTTCCCTTTATGGGCCCGATCGGTGCTGCCCGCGTCGGTTTCAAGGATGGCGAATATCAGCTCAATCCAAGCCTCGAAGAGTGCAAGGAAGGCCGTCTCGACCTCGTGGTCGCCGCAACGCAGGAAGCGGTGATGATGGTCGAATCCGAAGCCAAGGAACTGACCGAAGAGGAAATGCTCGGCGCGGTGATGTTCGCGCATGAGGAATCGAAGAAGGTCATCGACGGGATCATCAAGCTCGCCGAACAGGCTGCCAAGGAACCCTGGGAACTCGATCTGTCGGATGACAGCTCGGCGATGAAGGAAGAAATCCGCGGCATCGTGGGTGACGATATCGCTGCGGCCTATAAGCTGACCGACAAATCGGCCCGTTCCGCTGCACTGAGCATTGCGCGTGACAAGGTGAAGGAACATTATGCCGAGGCCGAAGGCCAGACGGTGATGACCGCCATCAAGCTCACCAAGAAGCTCGAAGCTGAAATCGTGCGGACCGCCATCCTCAAGGAAGGCCACCGGATCGACGGGCGCAAGCTCAATCAGGTGCGTCCGATCGAAGCCACGGCAGGCTTCCTGCCGCGCACCCATGGTTCGGCGCTGTTCACGCGCGGTGAAACGCAGGCGATCTGCACCACCACGCTGGGCACCAAGGATGCCGAGCAGATGATCGACGGGCTCGACGGCCTGACCTATTCGAACTTCATGCTCCATTATAACTTCCCGCCTTATTCGGTTGGTGAAGTGGGCCGCTTCGGCGCGCCGGGTCGTCGTGAGATCGGCCATGGCAAGCTGGCATGGCGTGCGCTCCATCCGGTGCTGCCTTCGAAGGAAGACTTCCCCTATACGATCCGCGTTCTTTCGGACATTACCGAAAGTAACGGTTCCTCTTCCATGGCGACCGTTTGCGGCGGCTGCCTGTCGATGATGGATGCCGGCGTGCCGATCGAGCGCCCGGTTTCGGGTATCGCGATGGGCCTGATCCTCGAAGGCGACGAATTCGCTGTGCTCAGCGACATTCTCGGCGACGAAGATCACCTCGGCGATATGGACTTCAAGGTGGCCGGTACGGAAGCGGGCATCACCTCGCTCCAGATGGACATCAAGATTGCCGGTATCACCAAGGAAATCATGGGTCAGGCGCTGGAGCAGGCCAAGGAAGGCCGCGCGCATATCCTCGGCGAAATGACCAAGGCTCTGGGCTCTGCCCGTACCGAGCTTTCGGCCCATGCACCGCGCATCGAAACGATCCAGATCGACAAGTCCAAGATTCGTGACGTTATCGGCACGGGCGGCAAGGTCATTCGCGAAATCGTCGCGGAAACCGGCGCCAAGGTCGATATTGACGATGAAGGCGTGATTAAGATCAGCTCTTCCGAGGTGGCTCAGATCGAAGCCGCCAAGAAGTGGATCGAAGGTATTGTCGAGGAAGCCGAAGTCGGCAAGATCTATACCGGCAAGGTCGTCAATATCGTCGATTTCGGCGCTTTCGTGAACTTCATGGGCGGCAAGGACGGTCTCGTCCATGTTTCCGAAATGAAGAATGAACGCGTCGAAAAGCCGACCGATGTCGTCTCCGAAGGCCAGGAAGTGAAGGTCAAGGTCCTCGAAATCGACAATCGCGGCAAGGTTCGCCTGTCGATGCGGGTCGTCGATCAGGAAACCGGCGAAGAGCTGGAAGATACCCGTCCGCCGCGTGAAAAGCGCGAACCGCGCGGCGATCGTGGCGGAGATCGCCGTGGCCGTGGCGGCCCGCGTCGCAGCGGTGGCGGTAATCGCAACCGTGACGATCAGGGCGGTGGCAAGGAAGGGGGCAACCCTGACTATATGCCCGCTTTCCTCAAAGACGACGACTAAGTCTTCTTTTCCGGAAAAACGGATTAAAAAAAGGCCGCGGGACAATTTCCCGCGGCCTTTTTCATGGCTTGCGCAAATCTCGAATCAGGGCGTGGAATCGGTTGTTTCGCGCTTTTTCGGGTCGAAAACGGATGCCGGTGAGAAGGAGAGTGCGGTGCGTCGATGAAAGATTGCGGGATGGCTCATGCCGCAGCCAGAGCCGAGATCGGGCGGTCCTATCCTGTCCTGCGGCAGATCACTGGAGCCATTTCGGGCGTCATTTCTTTATCCGGGCCGGGATTACGTCGCCTCCTGTGCTGGGCAAAGCGCGCAGGGGCGGTCTCCCTCGCATCCGGTCCCGCTGTGGGGCCGCAATCGCATCCGTAGCAGGGAACGCAGGATACGGTGCGCTATGGCGTGAACCCGCTGGTCTTTTTCCGATAACCCCGCTTTTCGGGGCTATGTCATCCTTCTGCTCGCTCAGAAACCGTAGACCAGCGTGAAGCGGGTGATCGTATCGGTCTGGACCGATCCTTCGAGCGGCTCCGAATTATACTCCACGGCATAGGAGGCTTTGGCGGAGAGATTGCCGATCAGGCTGGCTTCCAGCGCGGTGGTGGAGTTCAATGTGCTGTTGCCCGACTGGACATAGGCATCGGCATTTTGCGTCAGCTTGACACTGTCATTGAGCTGCCAGTCGAGATTCACCGCGGCAAGGCCGTTGACCTTCATTTCATTCGTGCCATCGGTGAAATTGACTTTTCGCCATGCCGGGCCGCTTTGAATGGAGAGCTTGACGCGGTCGGTATTGATGATGCGATAGCCGACACCGCCCGAAATGGAATATCGCTGATTATAGCCCTGAAACCGGTCACGTTCGAACTTGCTCAGTCCGTAGAGGAAGAACAGGTCCTGATTGATATTCCACTGCGGTTCGTAGCTCAGCAGATATTGTTCGCGGGTTTTGACGCCGTTGGTCTTCTGATAATCGAACAGGGCGTGGACCTTGTGAACCCATTGAAGGCCTTCGCGATTCACTGTCACACCGGTGGTCACGCCGAGCGAGCGCGTATTGCCGGTTTCGCGCAAAGCCCCGGCTTCCACTTTGCCGGTCCACATATCGAGCAGCCCTGCCGCGCGGATGCGCCGTTCCTTCTGGCGCTTCTCTTCGCGCGCCAGACGCGCCTGTCTGGCGAGGAAGGCATCTTCCATATCGTCGATTTCATCCTTGAAACCGGGATTGGTGTCCTTCGCCAGATCCACCACGGCGGCGACTTTGGCCTTGTCCTGCGTGGCGATAGCGGCATCGAGCATGGCCCGGACCGAGGGCGGCAGCACGGGCGGGGGCGGCGGGACTTCCACCAGAATGGGCGGCAGCGGGCGCAGATTGGAGATGTAAAGCGGGGGTGGCGGCCCGGCAGGTTCTTCGGGCATGGGTTCTTCGAAAGCCCGATCGAAGACATTCGGTTCCCCAGCCGGTTCCCCAGCCGGTTCGGCAGTCGGTTCTGCCGGTTTTTCTTCATCCGGTGGCATATTCTGCGCGAAAGCGGGATGGGCGAAGGCTACAAGGAAAGGTACTCCCCAGCGCGTGCCGGAGCTGATGGGAATATGAAATCCTGACATATCGAATCCGCTATAGCAGCCTTAGAGGCGGGGCAATTCTGTTGCGATCAGTCGATAATAATATGTACCGCATCGAAAAGATCCCGCTTGCTGACATCCGGAACTCTCTGGCGAAAATTCCCGAGGTCGTAAGGTAAAAAGACGAAACCGGTGAAAGACATGGCAGGGCATGTTTACCGTTACCACCATGACTAGCCAGTCTGCATGAAGGCTACATGAAGAGGTGTAAAGAGCGCTGATTTCTCTTTTTTCGCTGTGGCAACGGTATAGACGCATCCATCGGGCTCTGCCAGATATGGGCAAAGTCAAATTGGAGAACAGGATGCCGATCGACAGTTTCGAAGGAAAAACAGCCTTTATCACTGGCGGAGCCAGCGGAATCGGGCTGGGAATTGCCAAAGTGCTGGTCGCGCGCGGGGCACAGGTGGTGCTGGCAGATTTGCGACAGGATCATATTGATGACGCTCTGGCCGAATTTGCCGGAGCGGGGCAGTCCAACACGGTGTCGGCCATGCAGCTCGATGTCACCAACCGGGAAAAATACCGTGAAGCCGCACAGAAGATGCAGGATGAATTCGGCGGGGTGGATATTCTCATCAACAATGCAGGTGTCGGTCTCGAAGGGCCGCTCGAACAGGCGACCTATGCCGATTTCGATTTCGGTTTCGGCGTCAATATCGGGGGCGTTATCAACGGTTTCGTCGAATTTATGCCGCAGATGATCGCGCATGGCCGCGGCGGCCATATTCTGTCCACTTCCTCGCTTGCGGCCGAAGTGGTGATGCCGGCCCATCTCGCCATTTACGGGGCGAGCAAGGCGGCTGTCTGTCATTTCTGCGAATCCGTGCGTGGCGAGCTGGGCGAAAAGGGTATCGGCGTATCCGTGCTGCTTCCCGGCCCGGTCAAATCGCGGATTCATGAATGCCAGGAAAATCGCCCCGAGGCGCTGCGCATGCAAAGCGGGTTTGCCGAAAGCGAACAGAAACTGTCCGAGCGCCAACTGGGTGCGGGCTGGATGGATGCCGAGGAAGCGGGCAATCTGGTGGCGGACGGCATCCTTGCCAACGATCCCTATATCGTGACGCATGGCATGTTCAAGGAAGCGCAGCGCGCCCGGTCACAAGCCGTGCTTGACGCTACGCCGGACCGGGTTGAGATGGTTGAATTCGGCTGACCGGCTTTGGCCGTAAGGCCGCAAAGGGAGCAGGATGTTCAGGCTTGTAGCGCATGACCAATCATAAGCGCGCAGGTCAGCAAGGGGACCATAAATGACATACAGAAAAGCGGTATTGTTTGCGGGAGGCGCGCTGGTTACGGCCGGATTGGCCCTGTCGGGCTGGCAGGGCGCCGTTGCGCAGGGCAATGCACAAACTGCGCCCACCTCCTCCGCTGAGGCAGGGGCGTGTTCATCGCTGATGAGCCTTAAAAATGCGCGCGGCGATCTGGAGATTACATCGGCTAAAGAAATCGCTCCCACCGCTGGCGGACAAGAGAGCGTCGATCTGACAGCAGGTACGAAAAGCGGAGCGGCTCTTCCGGCCTATTGCAAGGTTGAAGGTATTCTCAACCGGCGCAAAGGCTCCGATGGCCATGAATATGGCATCCGATTTGCCGTGGCTTTGCCGGAAAACTGGAACGGGCGATTTCTCTTTCAGGGCGGCGGCGGTCTGAACGGTGTTGTGCGGCCCCCGCTCGGCACGCAGGCCACGGGCGATATGCCGGCGCTGGCCCGCGGCTTTGCCGTCGCGTCGACCGATAGCGGCCATCAGGGCGCGGTATTCGATTTCACTTTTACCCGTAATCAGCAGGCCATGCTGGACTTTGCCTATAATGCGCTGGGTCGGGTCACCCATACAGCCAAGAATGTTATTGCCAGCCATTATGGCAAGCGGCCCGATCATTCCTATTTCGTTGGCTGCTCGACCGGCGGGCGTGAAGGTATGGTCGCTGCGCAGCGTTTCGCTTTCGATTATGACGGAGTCGTGGTCGGTGCACCGGCTATGCGCACCGGCCATAGCAATCAGGCGGTGGTTCATGCCCAGGTGGCTTTCAATCAGGCCGCGCATGAAATGCGAATGGATCTGGATCAGGTCGGCAGCCTGTTTTCCGCCGCACAGCGGCAGGCCCTGCAAACCGAGCTGCTGGCCCAGTGCGATGCCAAAGACGGCTTGAAAGACGGTTTGGTATTCGCTTCGAAGCAATGCCGTTTCGATCCTTCGAAGCTTCTTTGCGAGCCGGGAGAGAACAGCGCATCCTGCCTGAAACAACCGCAGATCGATGCGATCAAAAGCGCTTTTGCGGCCCCGGAAACATCGTCCGGCCGCGCGCTCTATGCCGCGCATCCATGGGACCCGGCATCCTTTGGCGAAACGGTTGGAGAACTGCCGGGCTTTCTTCCCAGCAACGCACCTACGCCGCTGGGGCCGCCCACCAAGGATCTTACCTTCGATGGCGAGAAGGCTCTGATAAGCGCAAATGCCGATCAGGGCGCACGCCTGATGGACAGCTATAATTACACCAATCTCAACAGTTTCACCGGACGCGGAGGCAAGATGCTGATGTATCATGGCACAGCCGATCCGTGGTTCTCGGCCTATGATACGGTAAACTGGTGGGAGAATGTGGCGCAAGCGGCCGGTGGAACCGAACAGGCACTGGGTTTTGACAGGCTGTTTCTGGTGCCCGGTATGGGCCATTGCCACGGTGGAGCGCTGACCCCGGACACATTCGATCTGCTGACCCCGCTTGTCGAATGGGTGGAGCAGGGCAAGGCGCCGCAATCTGTTCCGGCGACCGGCCCCGGTCTGGATGGTGCGGAACGGAAATTATGCCCCTATCCGTCCGTTTCCACTTATGATGGAAAGGGCGATCCGGCCAAGGCCTCCAGCTATTCCTGCAAGAGCTGATCGGCCGTCCCGGAAAGAGAGATAAGAAAAAGCCGCATGGGAATGACCCATGCGGCTTTTTAATGCCGGTATCTCAGCGAACCCGCGGGCCGCCGAAAGGCAGCGGGGGCGGGGGACGGCGCGAACCGCGCGGCAATTGCGCCTGATAGGCACGGCCGCAATGTTCGACGCAATAGGGAAAGCCGGGATTGACCTTCTCTCCGCAGAAGTGGAAATCGGGTTCGCCCGGATGGCCCATCGGCCAGCGGCAGACGCGATCGTTGAGATCGAGCAGACTGGTCTTGTCGGCAATTTCCGGGCTCGGCTTGGCCGGAACCAGACGGCGTGGCGGTGCCGGCGGAATCGGTGCCTGCTGATCGCCGGGTCCTTGCCGCAGAAAGCCGCCGGGGCCGACCGACACGATTTTCGGCACGTCCTTTTCGCCCTTGTCGGCTTCTGCTGCCGGCGGAGTGGCCTTGGCCAGCTCTGCCGCGCTCGGCCCGGCTTTAGGCGCCGGTGCGGGCGCCGGGCGGGCTGCCGTTTTAGGAGCGGCCGGGGCAGGCGCTGATGCCTGAGGCTTTTCCTTGGGCTTAGGCTTCTCGGCAGGCTTGGCCGTTTTGGCGGCTGCCTTCTTCGTGTCTTTCTTCTCACCCGATTTAACGGGGGAAGGGCGCGATTTCAGACCAAGGCGGTGGGCTTTGCCAATCACCGCATTGCGCGAGACACCGCCCAGCTCTTCAGCGATCTGGCTGGCTGTGGAGCCGCCTTCCCACATTTTTCGCAGCGTCTCGATCCGTTCTTCGGTCCAGCTCATGAAACGTCCATATACCTCAAATTCAACAGGCGGGCCGCACCAATGCTTGCCAGCGAAGGACACTGCGATTAGTCGGGCCTTCATGGCCGATCAAGCACAGACATCTTTCACCGGCGAAACGGCAGGCTCCAGCGACTTTACCACTGATGCCCAAAATGCCGAGCGCAGGTTTCCGCCCAAAGGGCAACCCCTTATTACCGGATTCAACCGGGTAGGGCTTTGGACTCTCTATATGAAGGAGGTCCGTCGTTTTCTCAAGGTCCAGACCCAGACAATCTGGGCACCGGCGGTTACAACCTTGCTGTTTCTGGTGATTTTTACCGTCGCAATGGGGCGTGGAAGCCGCGAAATTCTCGGCGTTCCCTTCGCGACATTCGTCGCACCCGGCCTCATTATGATGGGCATGATGCAAAATGCCTTTGCCAATTCCGGCTTTTCTCTGCTGGCGGGCAAGATTCAGGGCACGATTATCGACGTGCTGATGCCCCCGTTGAGCGAGGCCGAACTGATGATCGGAATTGTCGCGGCGGCTGTCACCCGCGCGGTGATGGTGGGCGGCACGGTGGCGCTCGCCATGTTCATCTGGCCCGATGTCACGCTGATGGCTGCGCATCCCTGGGCGATTGTGTGGTTCGGCCTGATGGGTTCGATCATGCTGGCGATCTTCGGGCTGGTGACGAGCATGTGGGCCGAGAAGTTCGATCACAATGCGGCAGTCACCAATTTCATCGTTGCACCGCTTTCGCTGCTGTCGGGCACATTTTATGTGATCGACAATCTGTCACCGCTGTTCCAGACGATCAGCCGGTTCAATCCGTTCTTCTATATGATCTCCGGCTTCCGTTTCGGCTTTCTCGGGGAAAGCGATATCGGCAATACCAATCATGCGGTGTTGGGGGCGGCGCTTGGGGTGCTGGTGCTCAATCTGGTGCTGGGCTTCATTTGCTATCGTCTGCTGAAGAGCGGCTGGAAGCTGAAAAGCTGATCCGCGCGGGTAGCCTGTCCGGCTGTCAGTGCGCAGAATTATAAAGGCCGGTCCGGGATTGCCCGGGCCGGCCTTTATCGATGTTGCTATGATGCTGGCGAGTGGCGATCCGAATGGTCGCTCCCACAGGCTCCTCGTCCGTCAGTGCGTCAGCTTGCGGCGCAGGCGATAGCGCCCGTCCTGAAACTCCTCGAACAGTTCCGAAATGCTGGGATGTTCGATCGGGCCGCCATCATGGTCGGCTTCCAGATTCTGCTGGCTGACATAGGCGACATAGGAGGCGTCATCATTCTCCGCGAGGAGATGATAAAAGGGCTGGTCCCGCTTCGGCCTGAGGTCACTGGGAATCGATTCGTACCATTCCTCGCTATTGGCGAAGACCGGATCGATATCAAAAACCACACCGCGGAAATCGAATTGCTTGTGGCGCACGACATCGCCGATTCCGAAACGCGCCTTGCTGTGCAAGGGAGCGTCTACCTGGCGGCCTGCCTGCTGCGAATAAAATTGTGCACGATCCATATAGAGGAAATATAGGGTGGTCCGGGGCTGAGGCAAGTTCAGTATCATCGCTCATCCACGCTTTTCGGTGCAAAAGCGAAACAGGGGGTTGGCAAGCGCGCAAGCATCCGCTACCCGCGCGCTTCCTGAACGGCCAAGGTGCTTTGCAGCACCAAGGACTTCTTAGCGGAGAGGTGCCGGAGTGGTCGAACGGGGCGGTCTCGAAAACCGTTGTGCCCTTACGGGTACCGAGGGTTCGAATCCCTCCCTCTCCGCCATCTCGTTCTGCGCTACCGCGCTTTGCGCTACTTGAGCGCGCGACTCCGAGTTCGAACTTCGTCCCGAACTCTCCGCCAGAAGCCTATTTCACCATAACCCAAATTGTAGCATAACCGGCTGTTTTCAGTTGATTTTCTGCGGCTTCCTGTTTGATTGCGTATTCTCAAATTGCGTCGTATCCCACATGTTATGTGGTAATAAATGTGGGAAAAAGTCATGGGCCGGTTGTCGGCTACGGCGGTGAAGGCGGCGAAGCTGCCCGGACGCTATGGCGACGGACTGTATCTGCTGGTCAGCCGCGCAGGTGCCCGCTCATGGGTCTGCCGGGTGCAGAAAGATGGCAAGCGGCGCGACATCGGCCTTGGCAGTGCGAAGAAGGTTTCGCTGGCCGTGGCGCGCGAGCGCGCGGCCAAGGTGCGCAGTCAGGTGGAAGTCGGCCTCGACCCCATCGCCGAGCGGCGCAAGGAAGCGGGTATCCCGACATTCCGCGAAGTCGCCCGGCGCGTGCGCCAGCGAATCGTCGCCGTGATCGACTGGGCTATCGCCAAGGGTTATCGGGATTTGCCCCTGCCGATTGCAGCCATGAACAAGTCGCTGTCCAAGGTGAAGGTCAAGCCGGTTCATCACAGCGCCTTGCCCTATGCCGATGTTCCGGCCTTCGCCGCCAAACTGCGTGAGCGGGAATCGGTTGGTCGGCTCGCCTTCGAGGCGCTGATTCTGACCGCTTCGCGTTCAGGCGAAATTCGCGGTGCGGCATGGAGTGAGCTTGATCTTGAAAAGAAACTCTGGACGATCCCGGCGGACCGGATGAAGGCAGGGCGCGAGCATGTGGTGCCACTGCCCGATGCCGCAGGCTGGCCCGTGACTACGAAAAACGCATCGACGTCTCGCAGGCTATGATCCTCGTTATCATGGGCGGAAATCTCCTGCGGCGAAACGCTCACCCCTGATTTTCCAAACGAACTCGTAGCGCGAATTATTTTGCAGGGAATACGCCGAGCACGTCCGCATGTGGTATCGAATTAAGTTCAATGCGTGTGCCGTCTGGATCGGCGACCAGGGCAAGGTTGAAACGACCGTTTGCCGAGATCCCCTCGTGTATCATCTTGCCCCCAAGTTCGGTGATTGCTTTGCCGGTCGCGCTGGGATCGGGGCATGAAAACGACATCATGATCGGCCCAAGCTGGTTTGCGGGCGTTTGCGGTCGCTCGTACACGGGCAGCGGGTCTTCGAGTTGGATAAGAAGCAGGCGTATGTCGGGGCGGGCCAGAAAGCACATCCGAAACTGACAGTTCTCCATTTCAAGCGTACGAGCTGCCTCACTCCCTCTCTCGACCGTCTTCCCTTCGGCAAATCCCAAGGCCTCGCAATAGAACCGCACGGAACGTTCAAGATCGGATACGTTCAACGTTAATGCAATTGCGTGGAGATCGTCAGTCATAGCCACTTCTTTCCTCAAACGATTTGCGATTTATGCACGGGTTAAGGTCATCGCCTGGTGCATTCAACGAAAAATCTCGCAGCTTATAACCAGAAGGGTTCTGATATTTTACGTCCACCGTCCAGACGCGGAAACTATCACGCTCTTCGCAGCCCGGACGTGGATCCCTTGACCATCTATCCTCTCCGCCGCTGTTTCCTAGGCGACGAGGTAACGCGAAAAGTTTTCCTGGGAATCCGCACAGTCAGAAACTCGGTACCGGTATTCGATGAGATTTTATAAGGATTGCCAAGTTCGAGGGTGAGGCAGTCATGCGTTCTGATGAAGCACTGGCGGTTACATTGCGTGATGCCCAGATCCCCCTCCGCGATACAGATCAGATCGATGGAATCGCAGCGATCTTTCCCATGCAAAAAAGTCAGCGTTCGCCGGGTCGACTCGAGTCCTGCCTGACACGCTGGTAAAAATCTGGCGCTGTCCGGATTGGTGACGGTGCCGATAGAAGCGGACGGACTACCGTCTCAATCTTGGCGGAGGGCAGCCTGTCGGCACGGCACAACTGTCCCGCAATTTGGAGTCTTCCATGACTTCACCAGCAGTGGCCGCTCGGTCGGACAATGGTTGCCAACCGCAACTGCGCCGAACCCTTGCCCCGAGCGTCCCCGCATCTGACTGGCTGATAAGAGTTTGTGGGCTGTGTGATAACGCAAAATCCCGGCACGCTGCTATCTTCGGCCTCTAAGATTCAGCGGTTGATGCGCTCGGCCAATTAACGGGCGGTGCACCAGCAAAGTTGAACAGCAACGAAGCCGCCAACGGGGTGCTGCAGGGGGAGGCTGGAGCAGGCATTATCTTCATGATTGGAGCATCGAATGAGCATTGCGCGGCGATGCCCAACTCAATTGATGGGCAGGCGCGTCGAAATGAATGCGATGTGGTCAGGCCTCCATTGCCTGAGGCGACCACTGTTCTGGACCAGGTGTAAGTATTCATAAAACATTGAAAAAAATAAGAAATTTATGTAATCTGGGAGTTGGAAATGAGGAATGGTTTGCGTCTTTGCAGCAGTCTCGTGTGCGCAGCGGTGGTTTTTCAAGGCTTTCCGGCAATCGCGCAGGATGTTGATGTGCAGGCGGAGGATGATGCCGTTGCTGAAAGGCATCAGGCGTCTTCCAACGTGATCGTGGTAAGCGCGCGCAAGCGTGAGGAGACCGATCTGGAAGTGCCTGTGGTGATCCGGGCTCTGGGTACAAAGCAGCTTGAGGGGCGAGGCATTCAGACGCTGCAGGATGTCGCTGCGACCACCCCGTCGTTGAATGTATCGGGTGCAGCCGCAAACTCGGGCGGCACGATTACCTTGCGCGGTATCGGAACCCCGCCGACGGCGCCGGGCACGGACCAGGCGGTGGCCGTGAACATCGATGGCGTGACGATCGCTGACGGCATGGCGGTGCGCCTCGGCCAGTTCGACCTGCAGCGTGTCGAGGTCCTTCAGGGACCGCAGTCGCTTTACTTCGGCAAGAATTCGTCGGCCGGCATTATCTCGATCGTATCCGCAGATCCGACCGATTCGCTGTATATGATGCTGCGCACGGGATATGGCTTTGAAGCCAACGAGATCCTGACCGAGGCGGTGGTCTCGGCGCCTCTCACCGACCAGATCGGGGGGCGTCTGGCGTTCTATCGTTCGGAAATGGACGGCTATTTCAAGAACCCGCTGGCCTATAATTTCGATCAGGCGATGCCGACCGAAGACCAGATCGATCTCTTCGGACCCATTTCGGCCGCGCCTAACAAGCATGCTCCTGCGAAGACCGAAGAGGGACTTAGGGCGACCCTGAAGTTTGAGAATGACGATTTCGTCGGTACGCTGAAGGGTCTTTGGGCGAAGACGGATGGGAGCAGCACCTTTGCTGCTGCCCAGCTATTCAACTGCCAGGCTGGCGTCGCGTCGCCATATCTCATTTCCAACGTGGCTGGTCTCGACGAGTGCGAGCTAGACAAAAATGTTCTCCCGACCGCCAGGACTATCACCGCAGCCGAGGGCGAAGATCCGCTTTATGGCGATGGTACGCAATTCTCGACCAACGAGCAGATCCTGACGTCGGCGGATCTCGAATATTCGTTGTCGGATTTTATTACGCTGAGCTCGAACACCAGCTACTATGATCTTAAGATGCGCAGCGTCGATACGGTCGCCTCTGCGCCATATGCCCTGCTTGGATCGACGACGCGTTACGATCGCGACGATTTCCAGCAGGAGCTTCGCCTCAACACCGATTTCGATTCCGCTGTGAACGGTTTGTTCGGCGTCTATTACCAGAATGGCACCCTCTATTCGACCGTGTCTGCCTATTTGCAGGGCGTTGGCGATCTCGCGACGCCCGAGTATTGGGTGGACAGCCGGACCTACTCGATTTTCGGCCAGATTAACTATCAGTTCTGGGATGAACAGTTCGAGATTTCGGCGGGTGGTCGCTTCAGCGACGAAAAGAAAAATCTTCGGGTCCTGTTCCAGGATGCGTTCATCGAAGAACAATTCACCACCGATGAAGTGCACTCGAAGAGATTTTCTCCCGAAATCGTCCTGAGCTATCGTCCCGACTCGGTGACCAATGTCTTCCTGACCTATAAGAAGGGCAGCAAGTCGGGCGGCTTCACACTGGCGTCGCTTTTGTCGAACCCGTATGTCGGCACCGACATCTCTTTCTCCGACGAGAAGGCAGAGGGCTTCGAGGGCGGCATCAAGACCGTGGTGCTCGACGGCGATCTGCGGTTCGACCTGACGGGCTACCGGTACGACTATGACGATCTGCAAGTCACGGTCTATGATCCGACCACAGCGGTGGCGGGCACGCGTAATGCGGCGACTGCGCGGATCTATGGCGTGCAGTTCAATGCAAATTACTCGCCACGGTCGATCCCGGGGTTCAATCTGGGCGCATCGGTGAATTATGGCCATGCCCGCTTCAGGGATTATTTCGCGGGCTGCTACGTGGGCCAGACCCAGTCTGACGGTTGCGTCTATGGACCGGCCGGAGAGCTGGTCGGACCCGATGAAGTCGCGGTTCAGCAAGATCTGTCGGGTGAGCCGTTGACGGCCGCTCCGGATTGGGCCGGCAATGTCAACACGTCCTATGAGTTTCCGGTGGGTGCGGGTGATACCTGGATGGGGCTGTCCGCCAGCGCGACATATCAGGATCGTTTTGAAGTCGTCTACAATCAGCCAGTCGGCTCCAGTCAGGCGCCGTCGATCAATGTGGATGCGTCGATCCGTCTATTCGACGAAGACGACAAATGGGAGCTTGCCCTTATCGGCAAGAACCTGACCAATAATCTGCGCGCCCGCTGGGGCATCGAGGCGCCGTTCTCGCCCGGCAGCATCGCGACGAACACCGGCTCTGTCGGTACAGGTTATCGCGCCGACCTTCTGGGTATTACGAACGCCCCCCGAACGTTCATGCTCCGCCTGACTCTGCGCCCGTTCGGAAAGGAATAGGCTGGGTTGAGACAGGCTGATCAGGCATTCTGGAGAGGCGCAAGGGAACCGCCGCTACCAGAGTGCCCGATCGATCGGTTGGTGCTCGCTTGTGATGAGCGCTGTAAATTTTGGATCGATTCACAGATAGGGCGCATGCCATTTCGATCGTTGCTCTGCGGATCCGAAGACCGCGTCGAAGGCAGGGCCAAGAGGTAAGGTGACTAGTGAAATGATACAATCGATATTGATGTTTGCCGCCGCGCTTCTAGGCCAGATCATCGGCGCTTCATTGCTTCCGAAAACAAATGGATTCCAGGATTTGAAGTGGACTGCCATAAGTCTGCTTTCCTTCGGAATGTCGCTTTTCGTGATCTCGCTGCTGATCAAGAGGGGCTTCGCTCTTTCGATTGTCGTCCCGCTACTGTCAGGTCTGGTGCCGCTCACGGTCGGACTGGTAGCGATATGGTTTCAGGGCGAACCGGCATCATATGCGAAAATAGCTATGCTCATCGCGGCCTGCGCCCTTATCAGCCTCGCAGGTTTTATAAGCTAGCGACCGAAATATATTGATCATGCTTGTTTTAAGGTCGGTTTTATTTCCAATAAAAACTGGTCGGAGCGTAGATGTCAAGAATAAGGAAAATTTAGCCTAGGTTGGCAGAGTAAGAAATTATGTCCATTACTACTCATAAAGGCTTGGTTTACTCTTATTTTGAGGCGGTTCAGGCAGGGGATATTGAAAAGGTCGATCGGCTGTTTGCTGCGGATGCGACGCAATGGGTGATCCCTGGCACGGCCTTTTCCGGAACTCTCGACAGGGATCAGATTATCGCAGGCGTGCGCTTTTTGATCGACATTGCAACCGCACCAATCGCAATCGAAATAATCGAGATGACCGCCGAGGATAATCGTGTCTCCGTAATGCTGAAGTCCTCTGTGCCGTTGAAGAACGGGAAAACCTATAAGAATGACTATCACATGATGTTTTACGTGAATGACGGCTTGGTTTTTCATCTGAGGGAATATTTCAACCCGATCGCAGTCAATGAATCGCTGTCTGATCTGAGTTAATTACAAAGTATTTATTTACCGAAACTGCCAAGATAGGAGTTGATGATGGCAACGCATGGGGTAGAGGGAAAAAGGGTTTTTATCACGGGCGGCGCCCGGGGACTTGGCGCGGGCTATGCGAAGCACTTAGCTTCAAAGGGCGCGCGGGTGGTTATTGCCGACATCAATGAGGCGGGCGTGCAATCCATGGCGGAAACGATCGCCAAGAACGGTGGCGACGTAAAAGCACTGCACGTCGATGTGACCAGTGAGGAGTCGGTCGCGTCCGCTATCGATGCGGCCAAATTGCATTACGATGAGATAGATGTCCTTCTCAATAACGCGGGCGGCGCTTTTACTTTTCAGTCAGCCGCAGAGGTCTCACTCGAAGACTGGAACCGGACGATCGCACTGTGCCTCACAGGAACCTGGCTCTGCGCGCGTGCGGTCATTCCGGGTATGAAATCGGCAGGATACGGCCGGATAATCAATATCGTCTCGACGACTATCGAGCGTGGCATGCCTGCGATGATGGCGCCCTATATTGCCTCCAAGGGCGGCGTAGCTGCGCTCACGCGTGTCCTAGCGCGGGAGCTGGGTGAATTCGGCATCACGGTAAACGCAATATCGCCAGGAACGTTCATCGCGGATCATGGCGAAGAGCTGCTGGAATCCGCTCAGCAGATCATGACAGAGCAATGTATCCCAAGGCTCGGCGTACCAGAGGATTTGGTCGGCGCGGCGGAATTTTTTGCATCGGATGCGTCATCTTACATCACGGGCCAAATCCTGAACGTGGATGGCGGTTGGACGATGAGGTGATGCCAATTCCCGAATGCGTTGTACAAAAGCATCCTCAATTTAACGCCAGCGCATGCAAAAGGATCGCTGAAGAAGGCGCGTTCTATCGTATTGCCGCCCCGCCGTCGAAGTTTCGGCGACAAGGTGGCGCGGTGTGGGCCAGCACTCCTCTCCCCGCTAGGTCCACGCCGCGAACGATTAAAGCAGGACGATTGCGCGTCGGCAAAGCAGTTAAGCTGACAAAGACAGCTTTTCCAAGGCCGCCTGAGACGAGGGGCCATCATCATAGCGCTAGGACAGAAGAGAACCAAGATGCACTTATCACTTCAGAAGGACACCGATTGATGACAGTAGAGCATAACAAGCGCTTGGCGCGTGAATTCCTCGAAGCATCCTGTGTTGGCGACGAGCAGACGATGCGCGACATCACCACGGATGATTTTACGTGGTGGCTTTTGCCATCGACGCCGTTTGGCGGCACACATGCGAAGGACGATTTCCTCGCAATGCTCAAGCAAACTTTCGCAAATGCCGATGGGCCCTTTACCATCGAATTCGGTGACTTTACCGCCGAAGATGACCGCGTGAGCGTAACCGCTCAGGGCAACGTCAAGATGAAAAACGGAAAAGTATACGACGGACATTATCACATCCTTTTTTATTTCCGTGATGGGAAAATCTCGAGTGGGCGGGAGTATTTCGACTCCGCTCTTGTATTGGATGTTTTTGCACCCTGATGTGCGCGCCCGCTTATCCAATTGCCGTGAAGCGTTTCTCTCGAAAGCGGAAACGTAAAAACCATTTTGCTAAGCGGGCGCACATCAGAATTTTGCGATGCAGCGCTGGTCAAGATGCCCTTGTTAAGATGAATTGCATTGAGATCTCGGGCTTTTGGTGTCGGCTTTGCTCCCTAACCCTCTCAGGATGATGGCCAGCTGATCCTCTGTATGTGAGCTTTCACCCATGAAAATATTGGTAGTTTGAGAAATGAATGAAGCCTATGTGGTCGAAGCCGTGCGGACCGCAACCGGGCGCCGTAAGGGCGCTCTGGCGGAAACGCATCCGATCGATCTTGGCGCGCAGGTGCTGAACGCACTGGCGGCGCGCACCGGGATCGACCCTGCCGCGCTCGACGATGTGGTGATGGGCTGTGTCACGCAGGGCGGCGAGCAGGCATTCGCTTTCGGCCGCAATTGCGTGCTGGCGTCGGACTATCCGGTCACGGTTCCGGCGACCACGGTGGACCGCCAGTGCGGTTCCTCGCAGCAGGCGGTGCAGTTCGCGACGCAGGCGGTGATGTCGGGCACGCAGGACATGGTCGTCGCCGCGGGCGTCGAAAGCATGACGCGCGTGCCGATGTTCTCCAACCTCAAGCTGTATGAGGACGCGGGGATCGGCACCGGCTCGATGTCGCCGATGATGATCAACCGCTTCGGCGTCCCCTCGTTCAGCCAGTTCGCGGGCGCGCAGAAGATCGCTGAGAACTATGGCTTCAGCCGCGAAGACCTAGACGCCTTCGCGGTCGAGAGCCACAAGAAGGCTGCCGCCGCCATCGAAGCGGGGATGTTCAAGGACGAGATCGTTCCGGTGAAGACCGGCGACGGCATGTTCGACACCGACGAAGGCGTGCGCCCCGGCACCACGGTGGAAATCCTCGGCGGTCTCAACCCCATAGAGGAAGGCGGCGTGCTGACGGCGGGCAATGCCAGCCAGATGTCCGACGGTTCGGCGGGCCTGCTGATCGCCAATGAACGCGCGATCAAGGCGCATGGGCTGACCCCGATTGCGCGCATCGCGCACGTCTCGGTCAGCGCGGGCGATCCGATCATCATGCTGGAAGAGCCGATCCGCGCGACCCGGCGGGCGCTGGAAAAGAGTGGCATGTCGCTCGACGATATCGACATCTACGAAGTGAACGAGGCCTTCGCCAGCATCCCGATGGCTTGGCTCGACGCGCTGAACGCCGATCCCGCCAAGCTCAATGTGCGCGGCGGCGCGATTGCATTGGGCCATCCGCTGGGCGCCAGCGGCGCGCGGCTGATGACCACCATGATCCACGCGCTGCGCGACCGGGGTGAGAAATACGGTTTGCAGACCATGTGCGAAGGCGGCGGCACCGCCAATGTGACCATTATCGAGGCGCTGTAACGGCGCGCCCGTCGCGTCGCGGCGAATTCGAACGACAATGACAACGAGATTGCAGGACCAGGCCAGATGAACCTTCAAGAGATGGGCAGCATTGGCGATCTGATGATCGACGCGATCGAGCGGCACAGCGACCGCATCGCGTTCGAATTCAACGGATCGGAGATCACCTATGCCACGCTGGGCGCCGATGTGGCGCGCACGATTGCGTTTCTGAAAGAGAACGGCGCGCAGGAAGGGGATCGCATCGCGCAGATCGCCGCCAATCGCTACGAAAGCTTCGTGGTGATCGCGGCGACCTATATCGGCGGCTATGTCTCGCTGGCGCTGCAATATAACGCCGATTACGCCGACCACATCATCGCGGTCGACGATATCAAGCCCGCCGTGCTGTTCGTTGACGATGAACGCATGCCGCGCGCGGCCGAGCTGAAAGAGGGCAGCGGCCACCAGTTTCGCAGCTTCAATTTCGACGAGCTGCGCGCCTATCTGGACGATACGTCTAAGCCGGTGCCGCCCATCGGCGATTACGCGGGCACCACCGACGAGACGAAGGTGGCGCGCATCAACCAGACGGGCGGCACCAGTGGCAAGCCCAAGGCGGTGATGATCTCGTCAGCCGGGTTGACCTATACGATCCTTGCCCATGCGACCGCCAATGCGTTCGCGGGCGACACGAAGATGCTGGTCGCCTCGCCCATCTCGCACGGCGGCGGGTCGTTCATTCCGCCGGTGCTGTGCAAGGGCGGGCGCGTCATCATCGAAGGCAAGTTCAAGCCTGCCGAGATTATCGACCAGGTCGTGACTGGCAAGGTCAACACGCTCTTCATGGTGCCGACCATGATGTATACGCTGATGGACCACCCCGATGCGTCGCGGTTCAAGCCGGGCCAGATCAAGCGCATCATCTATGGCGCGGCGCCGTCCTCGCCCGAACGGCTGCGGCAGGCGATGGACATGTTCGGCCCGATCCTGCTGCAAAGCTATGGCCAGTCCGAAGCGCCCGGCACGATCCTCTATCTCTCGCCCGAAGATCACCAGTCCGGCGATGAGAACCGGCTGGCGTCGGCGGGCCGCCCGTATCCGGGCGTGAAGGTGCGGCTGATGCTCGACGGCAAGGAAATCCCGCTGCGCTCGGGCGAAGTGGGCGAAATCTGCGTGCGCGCGCCGCATGTGATGATGGGTTACTGGAACGCCCCCGAACTCACCGAGGAAGTGTTCGAGGGCGGCTGGCTGCACACCGGCGATCTGGCGCGGGTGGACGAGCAGGGCTTCTTCCACATCGTCTCGCGCCTCAAGGACATGATCATTTCGGGCGGCTTCAACGTCTATGCGTCCGAAGTGGAGCAGGCGCTGGAAGAACATGACGCGGTCAAGACCTCTGCCGTGATCGGCGTGCCCGATCCCAAATGGGGCGAGGCGGTGACCGCCTTCGTCGTCAAGGATGAGGGCGGCGAAGCGGCCGAGGACGAGCTGATCGCCTATGTGCGCGAGAAGAAGGGCCCGGTGAAGACGCCTAAATCCGTCATCTTTCTCGACGAACTGCCGCTGACCAAGGTTGGCAAGGTCGACAAGAAGGTCCTGCGGTCCGATTACTGGGACGGTAACGGGCGCGAGCTGAACTGAATGATCTACGTAGCGAAAAGCGGCATTGATAACATGGGAGAACCGGCATGATCCGCAGCGAAATCGGGCACACCACCCCGACAGATATCACCCTACGCGACACGAATTTGGCGACCGAGATCATCGGCAAGCGCGATTTCGTTGAAACCTGGGTCTATAGCGCGCTGGGCCGCTGGCCCACCGATGAGGAAAAGGCGGTGCTGAACGCCATTCTCGTCATCTCGCTTGATCACGGGCTGATGCCTTCTGTGCTGGCGACGAGGCTTACGCTGCTGGGCGCGCCCGAAAATGTCGCTGGGGCGGTGGCTTCGGGACTTCTGGGCGCGGGTTCGCGCTTTCTCGGCCCGTCGGCCACCGTAACCACGCGCTTCGGCGAATGGACCAAGGATCTTGAAGGTGATTCTCCGGCAGAGGCGTTCGAGGCCAAGGTCGATACCATCCTAGAGGAACAGGCTCAGACCCGCAAGATCATCCCGGGCTATGGCCATCCGATCCACAAGCATGGCGACCCGCGCGTCGCCGCGCTGCGCGAAGTGGCGAAGCAGAACGGCTTTTACCGCAAGGGCTGGCGATTGGCCGATGCGCTGCAGGAACGACTTGCAGGCCGTGAAAAGCCGTGGCCGATGAATGCCGCGGGCGGGGTGGGCGTAACGGTGTTCGACATGCAGCTCGATTCCGATTTCGCGGCGGGCCTCTCGCTGGTCGCGCGCTGTGCCGGGCTGATGTCCCACATCATGGAAGAGCGGAAGAACCCGATAGCGCAGGAAGTCTGGCAGATGGCCGCGCTTCAGGACGAACGCGTCGATTACGGCCACAAGAAATAGTCACCGGCGACAGGACGGCGATCCGGCAGGCGCCTGATCGCCATGTTGCCACCGAGGCCCGACTGAAGGCTCTGCTGACGCGCTTTTACGAGAAGATCACATGGAAAAACTGATCGATTGCCATTTCCACATCTGGGATCTGGACGCGAACTATTACCCCTGGCTGACCGACAATGTGTCGGAAAACGTCACCAAGATCACCGGCGACTACAGCTCGATCCGGCGCAACTATCTGGTCGAGGATTTCCGCAAGGATATCGGCGATCTGAACGTGGTTGCCGCCGTGCACGTGCAGGCAGACGCGGACCCGAAGGACTCGGTGAAGGAAACGCAATGGCTGCAATCGGTCGCCGACGGTAGCGGCAATGGCATGCCCCAAGGCATCGTCGCGCGCGGCGCACTGAACGCCGATAACGCCGAAGAGATCATTGAGGCGCATTGCGCGTGCCCCAACATGCGCGGCATGCGGGTGGAGATGCACCCCGGCCTGAATGCTCCGGCAGACTATAATCCGCTGAAGGACGAGAAATGGCTTCGCAATTTCGCGCTGCTGCAAAAGCACGACCTTGTTTTCGAAGTGCGTGCCGCATCGCCCGAACAGACCAAGGATGTGATCCAATTGATGCGCGACCATCCCGAAACGAATTTCGTCTTCCCGCATCTCGCGCTGTCGATCTGGCGTGACGAGGAAGCGATCGCGGCGTGGAAGCGCAACATCAAGATCTTTGGTGAACTGCCTAACGCCTACATCAAGCTGTCGGGTTATGGCCTGTTCGGCCTTGGCTGGACGACCGAAATGGTGCGCCCCTATGTCATGGATGTGATCGACGCGATGGGGCCCGACCAGGTGGTCTGCGGCTCCAACTATCCGGTCGATTCGATGGCGGCGCCCTATTCGCGGATCTGGGAGACGCATTTCCAGCTTCTCGACGATGCGGGTATCACGGGTGCGGACCGCGCCAAGATCCTGCATGATAACGGCAAGCGCGTTTACAAGCTGTGATGGCCCGGCGCGCCGGTGGGGCGGAGCTTCGCCAACCGGTTTGCGATAATGGATTGTAGGACAAAATAGATGCGGCCGATCATGGCAGGCCAGTCGCCGCGACATGCCGGTTCAGACCCCGAAGCCGGACCGGAAATCCTGCGCAGGAGGACGCACATTGATTGAATATTATGGTCTGGGCTTCTCGCCCTTCACCTGTCCGGTCAGCTGACGCTCGACATCAAGGGCGTGGATTACAAAGACCATCGTGCCCACCCGCGAAATGCTGGGTACAGATGCTTTCGGCAAGCTCAGCCCGATACGCAAGGTGCCGATCCTTGTGGTGGACGGCACGCCCGTTGCCGAATCCCTGCCTATCTGCGAACTGATCGAGGAGCTTCATCCCGAACCCGCGCTGCTGCCCGGCGATCCCTTGCTGCGGGCAAGGGCACGCATGCTGGCGAATTTCGCGAACCAGTATATCGCCGTGCCCTCGGTCAAGATGTTCGGCAACCGCCGCGCTGGCGGCGGCGAGGACATCGACAAAGACATGCGCGAACTGCTCACCCGCGGCCTTACCGCGCTTGAAACCGCCATTGCAACCGGACCCTACGCCATCGGCGACACGTCGGGCATTGGCCTTGCGGTCGCCAAGGGCGCCATCGCTGAAGGAGCGGAGGCTTTCGTCGGATCCTCGCAGGCCGCCAAGGTCGATCAGGCCAAGGATGAAGCGGGTGAGGGGCTTTCGGGCGCACTAATCGACGTCACCGACGAAAGCTCGGTCAAGGCATTCTTTGAAAAGGCGGGCAAGTTCGATCACCTCGTCTATACCGCCGGTGACTGGGGCAATCGTTCACCCAAGGTGCTGACCGATTATGAACCTGGCGATTTCACCGACCTGCTCAAGGTTCGCTTCAGCGGCGCGGTGATAGTAATCAAGCACGCAATTCCGCTGATGAACGAAGGCGGCTCTGTCACACTGACCGGCGGCATGGTCGCGCATCGCCCGCGCAAGGGCGCGCCGCTGACGACAGTGATGGCTGGCACGATTGAGAGCTTGGTGCAGGGTCTTGCGATGGATATCGCGCCGCTGCGTACCAATGCAGTGTTTCCCGGCGCCATCGACACGGGCGTGTGGGGCGCCAAGGCGGCAGAGGAGTTCAAGGGTTTTACCGACCCGCTGCCGATCTCGCGCCTGGGCCAGCCGGAAGAGGTGGCCGAGGCCTATCTTTACCTGATGAAGGGCAGCTACACGACCGGAACCGTGCTGATGGTTGATGGCGGAAAGGTGCTGGTATGATAAGCAAATCCGCGCCGGAGAAGGTTCTGAGGGGGAGAGTTGCAGGGAAAAGGGCGCTAGTGACCGGCGCCGGGCAGGGCATCGGTGCCGCGACGGCATTGATGCTCGCCCGCGAAGGTGCGCAGGTTCTGCTGACGGATATCGATGCGGCAGCGGCCGAACAGCGTGCCGCGGAGATCAACGCCGAACTGGGTGAGGGCTGAGCCTTCGCGGCCCGCCTCGACGTTACGAGCGAGGACGACTGGATCGTAGCGCTCGACCTTGCGAAACAGGCGATGGGCGGACTTTCGGTGCTGGTCAATAATGCCGGCATCGTGCTGACCGGTTCGGTCGAGGATTTCGATCTCGACGAATGGCGGCGCGGCATGACCGTCAATGTCGATAGCGTGTTCCTCGGCTGCAAGCATGCGATACCCCTGCTGCACGAAAGCCAGCCGGCTTCGATCGTGAACCTCTCGTCGATCGCGGGCCTTATCGCCTCGGCCAGTTTCGCCAATTACAACGCATCGAAGGGCGCTGTCTGGCTTCTGTCCAAATCGGTCGCTCTCCATTGCGCGCGGAATCGGCCGCGCCATAGCCGAAACGCTGGCCTTGGGGGGCCAATGTCATGGTCTCCTCGCGCAAGCAGGACGCGTGCAACAAGGCGGCGGCCGAGATAAATGCGCTTGGCAAGGGAAGTGCCGCCCCTTTCGCTGCCAATGTCGGCAGGCGCGAGGATGTGGAGGCGCTGGTCGGGGAAACGCGGCGCCGGTTAGGGCCGGTCGACATTCTGATCTGCAATACCGCGACCAATCCCTATTACGGCCCGATGGCGGGGATCAGTGACGAGCAGTTCGAAAAGATCCAGCGCACGAATGTCATGTCCACCAACTAGCTGGCCGCTCTCGTCGCGCCGGACATGGCAAAGACGGAAGAAGGCAGCATCATCATCGTCTCCTCCATGGGCGGTTTGCGCGGCTCTGCGACGATCGGTGCCTATAATGTTTCGAAGGCGGCAGACTTTCAGCTCACCCGCAATCTGGCGGGCGCGATGAAATATACGCCGCTCGGCAGGATCGGCGAGCCCGACGACATCGCCGGAACTGCGGTTTTTCTCGCTTCGAAGGCGGAGCGCTACATCACGGGACAAACGATCGTGGTGGACGGGGGGCCTGACGGATACCGTTCCCGGGATCTGAAAAGGCAAGGAAGAGCCGACCATGACTTTGAAGACGGGCGTGGTGGGAGCCGGCAGGTCGAACTGACGCTGGCCGCAATCAGGCCGGCGCTCGACCTCGCCGATTTTGCCGACCGCGACATGGTGACCGAAGCGGTGTTCGAGGATGAGGGCGTCTAGCGCGATCTGATCGCGCGTCTGGAAACAATCGTATCGCCCGATTGCGTGATCGCGTCGAATACCTCGACCATCCCGATTTCCACTCTGGCGGGCGCGTTGCAGGCCGAAGGGCGGCCCCGCTTCATCGGCACGCATTATTTCTCGCCCGTTTCGCGGATGAAGCTGGTCGAGGAAGGCGTCGCTTCGCCCGAGGATCTGGACATTGCATGCCGCCTTGGCCTTGGTCATCCCATCGGGCCCTTTGCGCTGATGGATGCGGTGACATCCAGCCTTTGCGTGCAGACGCAGGACATCATGTTCGACGCCTATGGCGAGCGCTTCCGCCTTCCGCCGCTGCTGAAGCAGAGGGTCGCGGCCGGTTATGGCGGCGGCAAGGGCAAGCCTGGCTGGATCGCGCCGAAGAATTAAAGCAGCGTCGGTCAGGCGATCTTGCGAAGGGTCCGTTGTTTGCCGGGGCGGCCCTTTTCGCATGCAATTGCCTGAATCGCATTTGGTCGCCAAAAGCCCGGCGTCTCTATTAGGGTTGGGCAAAACATGCCCGAAACGATATGGTCGCGCGATTTTTCCGCCTGTGCGGACGCTGCCTAGGATGCCAAGCCTATCAGCCCCCGCGTGAACGTGTGATCCGCGACGTGCTGCGCGTTAGCTATGAAGGCAGTTTCGTATCCGGCGAACGCCTGACCGAGGCGAAGCTGACTGTCGAAAAGGACGTCAATGGCGGCCCGGTGCGGGAAGCGCTGAACCGGCTGGCAGCTAGTCATCTGGAACTGTAATTCACTTCATTGATTCAAATCCGTGTGAGGAGATGAAGAATGTTAGGTCGGCAGGCTGCCGCGGACCGTATGTCGGCACCTCGACACCGCGTGCAATGTACTTCCGGACCGTCTTCCGATCGACGCCCACCTGCCGGGCGATCACAGTAACCTTCACGCCTTGGCGATGCAAATCCAGGATCATCATCAATTCTCCAAGCTTCTTCATCGCAGCATTGCTCCCATCAGGATGACTATGCCGGATGTTTCCAATTTGACCCTGTCCGGGGCGCGCCACGGACAGGGTCAAACAAACGAAGTGGGGAATTTTTAAATGTCCTTCTGGGGCATTTTACTCCGCCAGCGACGCGGCGCGACTACAACCACGTCCGGCCCCACTCGAGCCTCGGGAACAAAACCCCGGCGGAGATAGGGGCAGGATCAATCGGCAAACCGCATTGGGGGCATACCCCCAATGCGGTTGTTGCCAGCACGCCCGAGCAAGGGCATCAAAACGGCCCAAGGCTCTACTCGGAGATGGTAGAAACTTCGGGCTCAGACCAGCTCAGACCACACCAGTTGGAAGAAATACTCGTTTCGAACGCCTCCTGCCGAACCTTGGTCCTACGGAGAAGCGCGGCAGAATTTGGTCGAGCAAAACTTCTAAAGCTTGATTGCTGTCCGGATCAGGCCAGTGTGTTTTCAAGTCGATGTCCTTGGCGCAACGCGGTTGCGCCAAGGACACGGAGACGTGCATTCCATTTTGTCGAAACATAGCAGTGTTCAGGCGCCTAACCCGACATACATTCAGGTGCCATTTGATCGACATCATAATGCCTTAACTGACGGTATTGAGAGGGGGGGAGTCCCTTGAGAGACCGAAATTTCCTCGCAAAACTTGGTGGGCTTGGAAGGCCGCATCGTATGCCAATTTCTTGAACTGTCAGATGTCTCTGACTTTTGGATTCCAGCAAATTTGCAGCGCGTTCAATTCTGATCTTGTTTAACTCACTGCAAAATGTTGTGCC
The DNA here is from genome assembly GCF_003610805.1 of Altericroceibacterium spongiae. Classification (GTDB taxonomy): domain Bacteria; phylum Pseudomonadota; class Alphaproteobacteria; order Sphingomonadales; family Sphingomonadaceae; genus Altericroceibacterium; species Altericroceibacterium spongiae. The sequence continues at coordinate 173,569 of NZ_RAPF01000001.1, forward strand.
ATCCTGAGTAAATAAGCTGTGCAAGTAACCTCTCGATATGCCGGCTTCGCTTGCCACATTCATGGGTCGAAGATCTTCATCCTGGCAGTTTTCCCACATAATGGAACGAATTCTGCCAAGCAATTTTTGTTGATGGGTGGTGGACTTAGTTATTTTTCCGGAAAAGGCTAATTCCAAAAGGTGTAAAGACTGCTCGATAATAAGAGAGTCAGAAATCGGAATTTCATTTTCAAACTCCAAAGATAGAGCTTGGAGAAAGCTCGAAAATGCCAGGCTCCATGGGGCGTTTCGATCAACTTTTTTTGCAGCCACCTCTTCAGGCCGCGTATGGCGTGAAAACCAGTCTCTGGGTATGTGCAGGCCAAGGTTTTGAGAGTGCTTGGGAGCGCGGAGCTCATAAGGAGCCCCGTTGTCCATTATGTAATAATCTCCCGGGCCTATCACGCACTTGCGGCCGTATTGGGCGAACTCCACCTCGCCAGACAACAAATAGATAATTTGAACGGTTGTACAATCATCTTTTGCAAGTGAGGATGAGCTTCGCCTTAGGCTATGCGGAGGCACATTCGCTTGAAGCATGTTCATAGATAAAATGCTTCGCTTATGCAAAGTCGCGAAAAAATCACCTTCTTGCTCGCTGTAAATGTCTATATCGATTATTTCGTTTACTCGGTCCTTCCAGGTCTTCAATGAGCCCGATGAATCGATAAAAGCGGAACTGTTATAGTTCTCGTACATACTTCCTCTCCCACGCGCGCAATGTTTACATTATTGTCAAAATCTGCGCGCTCTCAGCCGATCACCTATTGAACACGTTCAAGGCCCATGGTGAAAAAGTTGCAGGAATAATCATCGGGTTTGCGAGCGCCAGCGGTATCATGGCCAAACTGCGGTCGCGACCAGTCGCCTTCGGCAGGTACATTCATGAACCAGTCCAGTACCAGATGGCGGTTCATTACGCGCCACTCTTCCTCGCGCCGTTCAAATATGTCTAGATAACGACCGCAAGCGACCACGTTTAACGGTTCCGCATCCTTGGTTAGATGGTACGCGATAACGTAGGTCTCGGTTTTTGCTGAATCGCCGTCAAACTCAAAGAGAGTGTTCCCCAAAAAGTGAGTGGTCCTGTGCAGCGAGTGTAAAAACGGTGTGGCTTTTTCCAGAAGATCGATTGCTGTCCCGTCGAACATGCCAGCATGTTGATCACAGGCTTCCGGCCAAAAGCACTCCCTCCACAGATCGTTGTCAACACGGTCACTTGCTCGCGCGATGCGTGCGATGATCTCGCGGATGGCTTCACGGTCGACAAGCTGGGCACTAATTTCTGTAAGTTTTCTTGCCATAATATCCTCTTCCAAAAGAACGTTTCCGACACTGCTGATGCATTCTTGCAATTCTGGTCATTCGCGATCCGGGCTTTGCCTCGATCATGATGGGCTATGGCTGCATCCTCGGCACTTCTTATGCTGTTTGCGGGTCTATTTCTCCTGCGGTCGTGCAAAGCCAATTCGCTGCTCAGATCATCGGATCAACAACCATGATAGGAGGTTTTTGTAGGACAATCAAGGTATGACGATTTTGCATGACGGAACTTGAACTGTGGCTCGTCGTATGGCAACGAAAGGTATCCGATCGGCGAGGGGAAGTGTTCAACGCAAATGATTTTATAACAAGTGGCCTCAGAAAATAATAGCTAATTACTGTAAAATATTTTGAAAGAAGCCAATCGTTATCTTAATCTGGATTATATTAGAATATTGGTAATGAACAGGGTGTCATTAAAAATCACTAAAGATTAAAGGATACTTGTTTTAACTCTGCGCGGGTTCGATCTTTAGTTGTAATATATTAAAATATAAAGAAAGGAATGAGTGATGAAGGCAGTAAAGTACTCAGAATATGGAGGCGCTGATGTACTTGAATCTGTGGAGGTGCCCAAGCCTCATCCCGGGCCGGGGCAGGTGCGGATCGCCGTTCGTGCGGTGGGCGTTAACCCTATCGATACCAAGCAATTTTCAGGGCAATTCCGCGATTTCATGCCAGTAGATTTTCCAGCAGGGGTAGGAAAGGAAGCGGCCGGGATCATTGATGAGGTCGGTAAAGGCGTGTCTGGCGTTTCAATCGGTGATGCTGTTTTCGGTTTAGGCGCAGATACGCTGGCTGAATATGCGATCCTTGATAGCTGGACCCCGATGTCGGACAATATGCCTTTCGAGGTCGCGGGTGGGCTGGCTGTCGCAGCCGAGACCGCGCTACGCAGCCTCGAAGGGGTTGGCGTCAAGAATCTGGAAACCTTACTCGTAAGTGGTGCCGCAGGTGGTGTCGGTTCCCTTGTGATCCAACTGGCGTTGCATCGCGGCGTTACAGTTATCGGGACAGCGACCGAACCAAAACACGATTATTTGCGGGACTTGGGGGCTATTCCGACTACTTATGGGGAGGGGTTGACAGAGCGTGTAAAAGCCCTGGCCAATAACGGCGTCGATGCAGCATTGGATCTCGCGGGTGCTGGGGATATTCCGGAATTTATCGAGATCGTTGGAAAGCCGTCGCGCGTTCTATCCATATCAGACTTTTCCGCCCCCGAGTTTGGCGCTCAAATTTCCACTCAGCCGATGGACAACCCTGAACGTGCGCTCGCTGAGGCCGCACGGCTCTATTCGGATGGCGAGTTGAAGCTGCATCTTCAGGAGGTGTTCCCATTCGACAAGGCGCGAGATGCGTTTACGCTGAGCAGCAAGGGCCATGTCACCGGAAAGCTGGTTATATCGATTAAATCTGCGTAATTTTCGTCGGGATTCATTGCCTAAATAAGTCTGGGTCTCGGCAAGCAGCGAAGATCGAGCACGAAGCTAGGCTGAGGCCTCTGTCAGGCCTGGTTAGCCACGTTGGACACTCATTCGATAAATCAAGGGCTCGCTCTCTCATCAATGGGGTACACAAATAAATTCGATTTTCCATCGGCGCACAAACGGGATCGGGTTTATGATTCGTGCTTACGTCGTTGCGGAACGGCGCAGAGCGGAACCCGAAGAAGTTTCGCAACGACGTATATCATATTCTTTCGGCTTTGTTTCAGACTCAACCGCAGTTCTCGAAACGCCAGCTAATGTGGAAATAGGAATCGTCGAAATGTTTGAGGCGATGTAGTCGGGCTTTGTCGCCGCGATCAAAGCGTTCAGCACCGGTCTCTTTACATCCATCGCCTCGAACACGACTTCAATGACGAGGTCACAGTCGGAAAAGCCTCCCAGATCCACGGCGGTCCGGATGCGGGCAAGTGTAGGGGCGGACATCGTCCGCAGCATAGAATCCGCGCGTGGTGCCTTTGTCGAGCAGGACGCCCAAGCGTGCGATGGCACCTGCCACCGCGATGTCCATGCCGTCATGGACGATTTGCTTGGCCGCGGTCGCTACCGCCATGAGACCTGAAGCACACTGGCGATCGATGCTCATTCCGGCAACCGATGTCGGCATACCGGCGCGAATGGCTGCCTGGCGTGCGATGTTCGAACTGGTCGATCCCTGCTGCAATGCGCATCCCCAAACCAAGTCTTCCACGTCGCCTGGTTCGAGCCCGGCGCGGCTGACCGCGTGGGAGATCGCGTGCACAGCAAGTGCCTGTGGCTGTGTGTCGTTGAACGCGCCACGATAGGCCTTGCCGATAGGCGCGCGCGGTCGATACGATGACGGCCTCTCTCGATGACATTTTGCTTTCCTTGCTAGAACAAATTCAACAGGTCGCGTCGGCCGTGCGGATCATTCAGCCGGGAGATCGGGATCGACGAAAATATCGATCTCAAGCTCATGCTCAGGGTCGATGTGATATTGGGCGAAGTCGGTCTGACCGGCAGCGCGAAGCAGGTTTTCGTCGAGCACGAAGTTTCCTGAGTAATCCCGGGCCTTGCGGGTGAGCATGCGATGTGCGGCATCGGCCATGATTTCTGGCCGGCGAGACCGTCGGATCATGGCGTCGCCGCCAAGCGCAAACTCAACCGCAGCGATCGCGATCGTCGTTTTCGGCCACAGCGCGTTGAAAGCGATTCCTTCGGCGCGAAATTCTTCTGCCATGCCGAACATCACCATCGATATCCCGTATTTGCTGAGCGTGTGGGCAAGATGCTCCGCGAACCAGTCCGCCCGCATCGTGAGCGGCGGAGACAGAACGAGAACATGCGGGTTCTCGCTCTTGCGAAGTAAGGGCAGGCTGGCGCGCGGAACCATGAAAGTACCGCGCATGTTGATTTGCTGGATCAGGTCGAAACGCTTCGCCTCGATGTCTTGGGCCTTTGCCAGGCTGATCGCCGAGGCATTGTTAATGCAGATATTGATGCCGCCGAAATGCTCGGCCGCTTGCGTCACGGCCTGCTTTATCGCGATGTCGTCTCGAACGTCGAGCAACAGCGGCAGAGCCTTTCCTCCGGCGTCCACGATCGCCTGAGCCGCCGTGTATATCGTTCCTTCAACTTTGGTTGGGATGCGGTTTGGCGGTCTTGGCGGCAATCACAATGTTTGCGCCGTCCCGCGCCGCGCGCAGGGCGATTGCAAGCCCGATCCCGCGGCTCCCTCCGGTGATGAATAGCGTCTTTCCTCTAAGGCTGCTCATGACAGTACCCGTTTCCTGAGTGCTGGTCAGAATTGGTCGGTGGGTATGGAAAGGACGAGATCCGATCCGGCCACCACGGCCTGCAACCAGACCTCGACCTTGGGCAGTTCGGTTTCCGCGAAGAAACGGCACGCGCTGACGCGGCCATCCAGGAAGTTTGTGGAATGGCTTCCTTCCTGATCGGGAGAAAGGCTCGCCGCGTAAAGCGCTTGGTCGAGCCAGAGCCAGCCAACAACGAGGTGGCCGAAGCCGAACAGAAAAGGCGTGCCGTGGGCAATTGCGCGCTTGTCGTCATTTTCCGCTAGCAGCGTGGTAACCGCGCTTTCGGTGGCGGCAAGGGCTTGTGTTAGCATGTTCGCGGATGAAGTGAGCAGCCGATGGGCCCCGGCCTTCTCGATGGTGGCTCGAATGTCTTGCGCCAGCATGGCAAAGCTCGCGCCGCCATCGCGACGGATTTTGCGGCCGACGAGGTCGATGCCTTGAATCCCTGTGGTTCCTTCGTGGATCGGGTTCAGGCGATTGTCACGATAGAGCAATTCCACCTCGAAATCGCGGGTATAGCCCGCGCCGCCGTGGATCTGCAGAGCATGATGTAGGGAGACTTGCGCCCATTCGGATGGCCAGGTCTTTGTAACCGGAGTTATCAAAGCCAGTTTTTTCGCAGCCTCTGCGCGCTGGGCCTCGTTTCCGATGCTTTTCTGCTCGTCCACTAGGCGTGCCGAATAGAGCACCAGCGCCGCCGCGCCTTGCGAGATCGCCCTTTGCGTGAGCAGCATGCGACGAACATCAGCGTGCTCGATTATCGGCACCTGCGGTCCTTCGCCGCCCGCCAGATGTCGGCCCTGCCTGCGGTCGCGCGCATAGTCCAGTGACATCTGATAGCCCCGGCACGCCAGCATCGCGCCGGCGAGTCCCACTGAAATCCGTGCCTCGTTCATCATATGGAACATCTGTGGAAGGCCTTGGCCGATATTCCCGACTAACCAGCCGATCGCGCCCGCGACATCGTCGGGCTTGCACTTTCCTTCGCCGAAATTGAGGGCGCAATTGGGAATGCCACGATAGCCCATCTTGTGGTTCAGGCCGGCAACAGTGATGTCGTTGCGCTGCCCATCGGGCAGGATCTTGGGCACGATGAACAGCGAAATTCCCTTGCTGCCGGGGCGCAGGTTTCCGTCCTCGTCCGGCACCTTGGCAAGCACCAGATGCACGATGTTCTCTGTGACGTTGTGGTCGCCGCCCGAAATCCACATCTTGTTGCCGAAGATGCGAAAGCGCCGGCCCAGTTCATCGTCGCCGTCGGGCAGCGCGCGGGTCCGGATATCGCCCAGCGATGATCCTGCATGCGGCTCTGAAAGGCACATCGTGCCCATCATTTCTCCTACGATCTGCGGTTCAGCGAAGGCCGCCTGTTGTGCTGGGCTGGCATGGGCGCACAATGCCTGAGCATTGCCGAACGTCAGCAACTGGAACGAGGCGGTCGAGAGGTTTCCGGCCATCAGCAGGCCCAACGCTGCCGTGTGAACGATATGCGGCAATTGCAGCCCGCCGTACTCCATATCAAAGGCACTGGCGAACATGCCGGCGTCGGCCATGGTGCGTACGGCCTTGGAAACATCGTCCAAGACAGTGACTTCGCCATTGGCATCGAGATGCGGTTCTGTGGTGTCAGCGGCGCGTAAGTGCGGCGCGAGTTCATATTCGGATATTCGCGCTGCGGTCTCAAGGATCGAGACTATGTCATCCTCGCCGCAATGATCGAAGCGGGGGCGCTGCAGCAATAGGGGTAGGTCGAGCCATGACAGCAAGAACTGGAAATCCCGTTGATCGACAATCATCGCAATGCCTCTCCCATAATATTTAATAGGACTAAATAGTATGACGATCCTGAAGTCAATGCTCATTTGATGAGTGGCATTGCTTTGGCGCGCGACGCCGGTTCGAAAGGACAATGGAATCTGGTGAAGGTCAGCTCACCCGCAAATCTATGCATATTCGCCAAAGATCGCTTCATCGTGGGTGATGTGTGCACAGTCGCGCAGCGTTCAGTGGATCTTTTGTGTGTGAGGGCATGGGGCATGGCGTCACCTATCTAACCCGTGCAGGATATTGCGTGATCTGCGCGTCGTCGCTAGCGACCGTGGCGCCGCCTGACATCGTAATCTGCTGCACGGAGCGGCGATGCTCCGCCCGCTTCATGTTATTTGTGAGAGCTTAATCTGCGGTTGCAAACGCGTGATTGGGCAGGCTTGCGATGCGGGTGCGCGTGAACCCTACATGATCGCGCGCGGCTTGTTCGGCCCGTGCCGTATCGCCCGAAAGAATCGCTTCGGTCAGCGCGTTGAAATCGGAAGCGTCAATTGCATCTCCAGCGTTCTGAAAGCGGCGAAGCTGCGCGCGCATAATGTGCACTTGTGCGGCAGGGAACAGACGCTGCAACTCAGAATTGCCGCTTAATTGCACAATGCCGCGATAATAGTCTTCGCGCGCGGCGACAAAATCGTGAAATTGGCTCGGGGCTTCGGCGCGTTGCAGGGTTTGATGCCATTCCCGCAATCGATCGGCGTCTTGTCCCACGTGGATCGCGGCAGCCGCGCCGCGTGCTGCCAGAGCGAGCAGGGCTTCGACGATATCTAGTAAATCGTCGACTTCAGAACGGCTCATGATACGGACCTGTGCGCCGCGATTCGGAACTATACTGACGACGCCGGTCGATGTCAGGCGGTACAACACTTCGCGGATCGTGCCGCGGCCCACCTCGAACTGCTTCATCAAATCGGGCGCAACCAGCCGTTGGCCTGGAACAAGCGCGTTTTCGTAAAGCGCGCGCAATATCCCGCGATAGGCGCGCTCGGACGGGCTGCGCGGTTGGTCAGCATCGCCCTGCGGGCCTTCCGGCGAGGGGCCGGATGACCGATCATTCCTGGATTTTCCGAGGCTGCCCACAATTCCGATCCTTTGTATCTAGGCTGATCCGCAATGCCCGAACAGCGAGAGTAAACAACAAAGCCATGCCCCAGCAATCGGGCAAGCTCAATGGCTGGTGAATGATTTCTCGGCTCCCCCAGAACGGCGCTGCGGCCCTTGCGCATGGCGGGCAGTAGTAGCGGGGTCTGGCCGCTTGCCACGGAGGGTGTCGCCGTCATCGGTACACCGCGTCGTCGAATCACGAATTTTTGGCGGTTTTCCGTCGATTATGAGGTGGTGAGGCAGTCGCAATTCGCACAAAGAGCCGGGCGGGCACCTGGACCAATCTGGACAGATTTAGCCAGCTTTGGACGCCTCTTGTGTTATGATTTGTGACATCGTTTGATCGCCTCGTGTCGATCGAGGTAGTCATGGGAAAAGCCCGCAGTTTCAATCCTTCAGCCTGGATATGCTCAATTCTGGCAGGTGTTCGGACCCGCTCGTTGTGGGACTTTGTCTCATTGTCAGCGCCACCGGGAAAAAGACCTGGCGCTACCGACGCCGGATAGCCAGATCCGGCGCGATCGTAACTCTCACGCTCGGAACCTATCCCGCCTATACGATCCCGATGGCCCGCGAGTGGGCAAACGAGCTTAACCAGGCTATCGAGTGCGGCGAGGACCCGCGTGAGGCCATACGTGCCGAAAAAGCGCGGGAAAGCCTCACCGTGGAGAAAGTGCACACGATCTACATGGACGTCTTGAGACGCGGCGAGCGCAAGCAGCTCAAACCGCACACACTTTACGACAAGGAGGTTATCTTTACGCGCGACATCAAGCCCCGTCTCGGAAAGAAACTCCTGCTGGACCTCACCGAAAATGAGTGCTGGGATGCTGTTTACGACAAGGCGAAGGCATCAAAGGTTCGTGCCAACAAGATGGCCGGCCAATTGAGTTGCTTCCTTCGCTGGTGTGCAGGACGCGAAGGTCGAATGGCGGGTATCGAACTGGCGGCGCATCCTGCGCCGACGCTCAACTCCAACTGGTTCTGCACCGGCCCGCAGGCGAACACGCGCTTTCTCAATGACGAGGAACTGGAGTGGCTGTTCCGCGCCCTGTGTGATGAGGAACTGACCTATCGGCGCGGCTTCATCCTGCTGTTGCTCACCGCAGCGAGGCGGAACGAGCTGTTCGGCGCCTCGTCCGTCGAGATTGCCGACGGCGTCTGGACGCTTCCGCCGGAGCGGTCGAAGAACAATCAGGAAAATGTCGTTGCCCTTGGTCCTTGGGGGCGTCGGTTGGCCCGGACCAATTATGAATGGCTGTTTCCCTCGCCCCGCATCGACGGTCCGCAGTTCTATGGCTGGTTCAAGGCGCGCGACCGGATTCATGCCCGGATGGAGGAATTTGCCGGCCGGGAAATTGCGTCCTGGCATTTTCACGACTTCCGGCGGACGTTCCGATCGAACGCGTGCCGGCTTGGGATTGATCGCGACATCGCTGAACTGATGCTCAATCATAAGAAAAAGGGCCTCGAAGCCGTCTATGACACGAACGAGGAACTGGACCTTCGCGCGCAGGGCTTTGCGGCCTGGGAAACATTTCTTCTGTCGATAGCGTCAGCCGCAGGTGTCGCCGACAAGCTTGATGGACCCGCCGTCATATCGGTGCAGACCAGATTAAAAAAGCGTCGCGACCGCCGCCGTGCGAAGCCACGAGTCCCGGACGCGCGCAAAGCGCTGACCGTGCCCGCGCGGGTGCGGCCTGCGATAGCGGTTCGATAAGACGAGGGGCCCATCACTGTTGGAAAGGATGCCTCGATATGCCAATCCCGGCCACCGCTGCTATTCCGGTGGCTGTCGGCCGGAGGATGGTTGGTGCGGTCCGCTAACGGCTTTGCATCATGAAAGTGGCGTTATCATACAAAGCATACCCAAGCGGGGTCGGGAGGTGCGAAGGGCCCCTTCTTAACAGCTTTTCAGGGCATGGGCTCTTGGGGGATCATTTGACGCGATTTATCTACGCAGATGAGTCTGGGCAGATGTCGATTTTTCCTCCCGGCATGCGCATCTCGATATGACGAAGAACGGCGACGAGCGCTTCGTTCCGCTGTCGAAGACGGCGATGAAGCTGCAGAAGCTTGTGAAGCGTCCCTCTCTCTGGGCTGCCGTCATCCCGGTTCAGACGGGAAATTTCGACAAGATTTTCCGGACAGCCCGCCGAGATGCTGGTCTGATGCACATTCATTTTCACGACAGCCGCCGCGAAGCCGCCTCAAATCTACTACAAACCCAAGCCGGCCGATCTCGCCGCGCGTCTCGATGGATAATCACGATCCGTGCAAGGACATTATCGACGGCCATCGCAGCTAACGTCGACATAGTGGCCGTTCGAGATGTTGCGCGAGGGTAGCCAGGTTAATTCTGTAGCGCATTAGGCGGTTCAAAAAGCGCTCCGGCTTTTGTCTCTTGCGGCACGAGATCGAGGCAGTTTTTATAACTAACCATGACATGAATGTCGTAAGATGTCATAGAGACATGACAGGAGTTCATGTTCAATGATTGATATCCAGCCTCTGGCCATCCTGCGAGAAATTGACCGGACGGGCAGCCTGACCCAGGCTGCCGACAAGTTGTGCCTAAGCCAGTCGGCGGTCAGCCATGCGATCCGCCGTTTCGAAGAGCGCTATGGTGTCAAGCTTTGGGAGCGCGAGGGGCACAAGTTGCGTTTTACGCTTGCAGGAGAGTATCTTCTGGGTCTGGCGATGCGGGTTCTGCCTCAGCTTGAACACGGCGCGACCGTGCTTGAGGATTATGCACGCGGGCGGCGTGGCTCGATCCGGGTGGGAATGGAATGTCACCCCTGTCAGGACTGGTTGATGCGGGTAGTTGACCCTTTTCTGGCACAATGGCCCGATGTCGAACTGGATGTGACCACAGCCTTCCAGTTTGGCGGGCTGGCTGCGCTTCTGGGGCACGAAATAGACATTCTCGTCACTCCTGATCCGGTAGAGAGGCCGGGTCTCGAATACAGGCCGGTCTTCAACTACGAGCTGGTTCTCGCGGTTGCCGATACTCATCCGCTAGCCTGCAAGAAGCAGGTCGATCCGCAAGATCTGGCTAATGAGACCCTGATTACCTATCCCGTCGCCCGTGAGAGGCTGGACATCTACACCCGCTTCCTCGTCCCTGCCCATGCCCTGCCGCGTCGGCACCGCACTGTGGAAACGACCGATTTGATGCTGCGGCTCGTTGCCTCGGGCCGCGCGGTCAGTGCGACGCCTGACTGGCTGCTGCGCGAGGCCAAAGGGGTGAAAGGCGTGCGGATCGGCGAGGGAATTCCCAAAACCATCCATCTGGGCCATCGCACTGGCAAGGCCCCCGGTTATCTGGATGGCTTTATGCAGCTGGCGGTAAACGTACAGCTCTGACATTCTGCGCAAGGTTCATGACGCTGCGTCATGTTTTTCCTAAATAAAGTCATTTGAGTTCATGTTCTGCTTTGGCGACTAGGCTCTCATTCACTGCGCCAGGCAACAGAAAATGCCGCGCGCCGACGGATGAAAGGCAGACCCGATGCAGGCCACCAAGACAAGAGATGTCGCCTTCGCGATCCAGAACCTCCGGTTCGACGACACCTACGCCCCTGCGGACAGCACGCGGCTCACGACCAATTTCGCCAATCTGGCGCGCGGCGACTGCCGACAGGAAAACCTGCGCAACGCCATGCAGATGATCGACAACCGCTTCAACGATCTGGCGCACTGGGACAACCCCACGCGTGATCGTTACACGGTCGAACTCGACATCATTTCCGTGGAGATGGAAATCGCGGACGGAGCCGCGGCATTTCCGGCGATCGAAATTCTCAAGACCACGATCCTCGACCGTAAGACTGGCAAGCGCACGGAAGGCATCGTCGGCAACAATTTCTCGTCATACGTGCGCGATTATGACTTCAGCGTGGTGCTGCCCCGACACAATCAGGGGCGCGAGGGGTTCAGCGTTCCGGACGATTTCGGCGAGCTTCACGGCAGGCTGTTCAAGGCCTTCGTCGCGTCCGACGCCTTCAAGGCGCATTTCCGCAAGCCCCCGGTGATCTGTCTGAGCGTTTCGCATGCCAAGACCTATCACCGCACCGCGAATGAGCATCCGATCCTCGGCGTCGAATTCGAGCCCGACGAATCCTCGCTTACCGAACAGTATTTCCTGAAGATGGGGATGCAGGTGCGGTATTTCATGCCGCGGGGGAGCGCTGCGCCGCTGACGTTCTATTTCTTCGGCGACCTGCTGGGCGATTACAGCAATCTCGAACTTATCGGCACCATCAGCACGATGGAATCCTTCCAGCGGATCTATCGCCCGGAAATCTACAACGCCAACTCGGTAGCAGGGGACTGCTTCCGGCCCAGCCTCAAGCATCAGGACTATTCGCTCACGCGGATCGTCTATGATCGCGAGGAACGCAGCCGCCTGGCCATAGAGCAGGGCCGCTTTGCCGAGGAACATTTCATCAAGCCTCACGGCGAGTTCGTCGGCCGCTGGCTCGATACCCTTGCCGCCTGATCAGACGAAAGCAGATTTTCATGTCCCGATTGCTACCCACCTCGACGGCAGGCAGCCTGCCAAAACCCGCCTGGCTCGCCGAGCCGGAAAAGCTCTGGTCGCCCTGGAAAATGGAAGGCGACCAACTGGCCGAAAGCAAGCGCGATGCGCTTTTGCTATCGCTTGCCGAGCAGCAGCTCGCCGGAATCGATATCGTCAGCGATGGCGAACAAACCCGCCAGCACTTCGTCACGACCTTTATCGAACATCTCTCCGGCGTGGATTTCGAACAGCGCGAAACGGTCACCATCCGCAACCGCTACGAAGCCAGCGTGCCCACCGTGGTCGGCCCGGTCGCACGAGAGAAGCCGGTCTTTGGCGAGGACGCCCGTTATCTGCGTGCGCAAACCGGCGGACCGATCAAGTGGGCGTTGCCCGGTCCGATGACGATGGTCGATACGCTCTACGATGCCCATTACAAGAGCCGCGAAAAGCTCGCTTGGGAGTTCGCGGCCATCCTCAACGAGGAAGCCAGGGAACTTGAAGCTGCGGGCGTGGACATCATCCAGTTTGACGAGCCCGCATTCAACGTGTTCTTCAACGAGGTCAGCGACTGGGGTATCGCCACGCTGGAACGCGCGATCGAGGGACTGAAGTGCGAGACAGCCGTGCACATCTGCTATGGCTACGGCATCAAGGCGAACACCGACTGGAAGGCCACCCTTGGCTCCGAATGGCGGCAATATGAGGAAATCTTCCCCAAACTGCAGACTTCCGGCGTCGATCTTGTTTCGCTGGAATGCCACAACTCGCGGGTGCCGATGGATCTGATCGAGCTGATCCGCGGCAAGAAGGTGATGGTTGGTGCAATCGACGTGGCGAGCGACCGGATCGAGACGCCGGAGGAAGTGGCAGGCACCCTGCGCAAGGCGCTGCAATTCGTCGATCCCGACAAGCTCTATCCCAGCACCAATTGCGGAATGGCGCCGCTACCCCGAGAGGTCGCGAGGGGCAAGCTCAAGGCCTTGTCGGCAGGGGCCGAAATCGTGCGCAAGGAACTGGCGGCTGCACAAGCAAAACCCACGCATCACCAGGGCGAAGAAAGCTTCGCCGCAAGCTAGGCAAACGAGGATTTGATGTCTGATACCGCCGCCATCAACACGATCGACAAACGGGCCTTGCGGGATTGCTGCGGCCGGTTCGCCACCGGCGTCACGGTCATCACCACCCGCACCCCCGAGGGCGACCACGGCATGACCGTGAGCGCCTTCATGTCGCTCTCGCTCGATCCGCCGCTGATCTGTATCTCGGTCGACAATCAGGCAAAGATGCTGCCCCGGATCGAGGCTGCGGGGCGCTATGCGGTCAGTGTCTTGCCCGAACACATGCGCGCCCATGCCCTGCATTTCGCAGGGAAACCCGAGGCGGGCTTTACCGATTTGTTCGAGGAGCGACACGGCCTGCCGGTCCTGCGCGAAGCGGGCGCCGTGATCGTGACCGAACTCGTCCAGCGCATCCCGGCTGGTGATCATGTCCTGCTGGTCGGCCATGTCCGCCACCTGAGCCACGATCCGCTTGCCAGGCCGCTGCTCTGGCACGGCGGCCAGTTCGGCAGCCTCGCGGCCTGATTGCCCCTGAGAGACTCGCATGAACGCCCTGCTCAGCCGGTTGAGGCTGGATCCCTACATCCTTGCGATCATGGCTATGGTTGCTCTGGCCGCTGTCATCCCTGCGCAAGGAACCGGCAAGGACCTGTTCGATCACGTGGTGCGCGTGGCCATCGCAATCCTCTTTTTCCTTTATGGCGCGCGGATTGCACCGAGTGCGATCTGGGACGGCATCACGCACTGGCGGCTGCAAAGCCTGGTGTTTGCGACAACCTACGCCGTTTTCCCGCTGATCGGTCTGGGGATCGTGACGCTGGCTCCGGACAATCTCGACCGGGGGCTCGTCATGGGCCTGATGTTCGTCTGCCTGCTGCCCTCGACGGTGCAATCCTCGATTGCCTTCACCTCGATCGCGCGCGGCAATGTTCCGGCGGCACTGTGCTGCGCCTCGATCTCGAACCTTGCGGGTGTGGTCATCACGCCGGTGCTAGTGGCGGTGCTGCTGGGGTCCGCCCCGGGCGGGGGCGGGATGTCGTTGGGTTCAGTCAGGGACATTGCCGTACAGATCCTCTTGCCCTTCGTCGTCGGCCAGTTCGCACGGCCACTGATCGGCGGTTGGCTGGAGAGCCACAAAACCTTGACCATGCTGTTTGATCGCGGGTCGATCCTGCTGGTCGTCTATTCGGCCTTCAGCGCGGGGGTGGTCACCGGGATATGGAGCAAGGTGACGCCGCAGAGCCTCGCGCTCGTCATTCTCGCTGATTTCGTCATACTGGTGATGGTGCTGATCTTCACTACCCTCGTCGCCCGGCTGTTGCGCTTCAGCGTCGAGGACGAGATCGCGATTGTCTTCTGCGGCTCGAAGAAGAGTATGGCAAGCGGCCTGCCGATGGCGAACATCTTGTTCCCGGCCAGCGTTGTCGGTCTGATTGTCCTGCCGCTGATGCTGTTCCACCAGATGCAGCTGATGGTCTGCGCAGCGCTTGCCCGTCGATATGCCCAGCGACCGGACGAAGAGGCGCCAGCCGCGGTTGCCCCAGCATAGCATCTTCAGGCGTTGTCGCTATCGCTGCAGGTTTTTGCCGGTCGGAGGTCCGAAGGAAGGGCACGCAAGACGAGTTCAGGCGGCAATTAGGCTACTTACAACACGTCAAGTGTGATCCGTCGGCGGAACGTTATCGCGTTGGAGGCAGCTCTCCTGGCTCACAGGTCGAGGCTACCGTCGGAAGTTCAGCAAGCGGAGCGAACGGATGGATGGGCGTCCGATCGTGTACCAAGCGCACGCCAGCATTGCGCATTAGCAACACCTCAGGGAGCGCCGAATGCCTCAGTCCTACACGCTGGTCGTTCATTGTGTTGATTTCCGCTGAGAAGTGACCCGGGATTTTCATCAAGAAGTGACCCGGGTTGCGAGGGGGGGCTATGTTCCCCTTGTTTCGGGTTTGGTCAAGGGTCGGCTTATTTCCTTTTTGGTTGTGCTGTTGGCGGCGGAAGCCTTGAAGCGGAAGCTGTCGTTTCCTGTTTCGAGGATGTGGCAGTGATGGGTCAGCCGATCGAGCAGGGCGGTGGTCATCTTGGCGTCGCCGAACACGCTGGCCCATTCGCTGAAGCTGAGGTTGGTGGTGATGATGACGCTGGTGCGTTCGTAGAGTTTGCCCAGGAGATGGAACAGCAGAGCGCCACCTGATGGGCTGAACGGCAGGTATCCCAGTTCGTCGAGGATCACGAGATCTCGGCGGCATGCACTTCGGCGATGGTGCCCGGCAGGTTGCCATGCTGGATCTCGTTCCACCCTGCCAGGCATTGTTCTTCCAGCCATGCGTTGAGCGCTTCGAGATCGGGGAACGCGGACATGCGCTGCCACAAGCGCCGCCGGGCATCCTGGACGTTCTTCTCAACCTGGCCTTTCTCCCACCCGGAGGCCGGGTTACAGAACTCCGGCTCGAACAGGTAATGGCTCACCACCGCCGCAAACCGGGCGTTGACCTGCCGCGTCTTGCCACTGCCGATCCGGTCGACCGCAGTCTTCATGTTGTCGAAGATCCCGCGCTGCCGCACGCCGCCCAGGACCCGGAAAGCCTGCGTCAGGGCATCGAACAGCATCTCGTTGGTCTGCAGAGGATAGGCCTGGACAATAAACGCCTTGCTGTGCGACAGCTTGGTATGCGCTGCCTGCAGCTTCACCCGTTCGCCGGCAATGACCGCCCAGTCCTCGCTCCAGTCGAACTGGAACGCCTCGCCCGGTGCAAACGCCAGCGGCACGAAAGTCCCGCGTCCGCTGGTCTGCTGTTCATACTGCAACTGTGCTTTCCACTTGCGGGCGAACGCCGCAACCCGGCCATACGATCCGTCAAAGCCCAGATCCACCAGATCGGCATGCATCTGCTTCACCGTGCGCCGCTGCTTGCGTGACTTGCCCGCCTCGATCCGCAGCCAGCCTGACAGCTTCTCCGCATAAGGGTCCAGCTTGCTCGGCCGATCGGGAACCTTGAACACAGGTTCCATCACGTTGCTGCGCAGATATTTGCGGATCGTGTTGCGCGACAGACCGGTGCGCCGCTCTATCTCCCGGATCGGCAGCTTGTCGCGGAAACGCCAGCGCCGGATCACACTCAATAAATCCATCTCGATCACTCCATGTCGCCTCCAATCCTCCGATCGGAAGCCATTCAAACATGGGTCAAATCTCGATGGAAATTATCTCCTATCCCGGGTCACTTCTCAGCGGAAATCAACACCCAAAATATGGCTATAGTTGGATATCGATTTGTGAAACGTGGGAACAAATGTGAGAATAATATCCACGAATTTTAAAATAATATCATTGTAATAAAGCATTATTGTTTAATTTCAGGCGGACTACCTCTCCGCCATCTCGTTCTGCGCTACCGCGCTTTGCGCTACTTGAGCGCGCGGCTCCGAGTTCGAACTTCGTCCCGAACTCTCCGTCATTCTTATCCGGCCTGCCGCTTCGCTACTTGAGTCCTCTGACCTCTCTGTCACGTATTGTTGTCCGCCCCGGGAATACCGATAACAGTTTGCGTAGCTTACAACCTGCTATCGGTATGCCTTAAGATATATGGCGGGCGCGTTTGTTGCGAGGCTCTCGGAAGTGTTGATAGGGCGGTGATGGAGCCATGGCTTCAGTTCTGCCTTATCCTTCGGCAAGAAACCTGATCGAGAGATCGTTGAACATCCTGGCGCTGTCGACATTGGCGATATGGCCAGCGCCGTCGATACATATGAAACGCCCGTTCTGAACCTGCTGCGCCATGTCTTCGCTTATCGCAGGCGGAGACATGGCGTCCAGGCTTCCGCCGATAAACAGGGTGGGCACAGCGATGCCGCCAAGCCTGTCGCGAATGTCGAAGCCGACAATACCGCGCGCCACATGGGCCAGCGAAGGGCCATGAGCCGAGGCCGCGATGCCATGCCAGACCTGCCAGGTTTGCAGCCCTTCTGGCGATGCCTGGAAACGAGGCGAAACCAGCGAAGGCCATTGCTGTTCGAGCCGTGTAACAGGGCCGCCCGGCTGTTCGAATATTTGCGCCCATCCTTCGGCCATCGCGGCGAATTGTTCGCCCGATATATTGTCGAAGCTGTCAGCAACGATCAGTTTGCCGATGCCCAGCCGATGGCGCGCGGCAAGTTCGAGTGCAATCATGCCGCCGAGCGAAAGGCCGATAATGTCGAGATCTTCGATGCCGAGATGCCCCAGCAAAACTTCGATATCGTCGGCCAGGTCGGCGACACTGTGCGGCGCGGAAAGTCTGCCCGATGCGCCATGACCGGACAGGTCCGGTATGATGACTTCATAGCCGGCAGCCATGAAGACCGGAATCTGCGGGTTCCACGCCCGCCCCGAATTGCTGATCCCGTGGAGCAGGAGAACAGGCCGGCCAGCGCCGAAACGCATATAATAGATGTGGCGATCGGTTATTGGAAAAATGCTCATCGG
Organism: Altericroceibacterium spongiae; assembly: GCF_003610805.1. Lineage (GTDB taxonomy): Bacteria > Pseudomonadota > Alphaproteobacteria > Sphingomonadales > Sphingomonadaceae > Altericroceibacterium > Altericroceibacterium spongiae. The sequence continues at coordinate 191,190 of NZ_RAPF01000001.1, forward strand.
AATTCTCCTGTCTGGTAATGGGGGAGGATAATGCGGTCGCCGGGTCGAAAACGTGCGGCAATCAGGAAAAGGGCGAGGCACAGGCCGGTCATCAGTAACCATGCCGGAGTGAGATCGTTAAGCTGCGCGCGTAGCAAACCGGCGGCGAACGGCAGAACCGCAGCGATCAGATAGCCTCCGCCCTGCACGAAACCGGCAATTGTGCCGGCCAGAGCAGCATTATCGGCATGGTCCATCGCGACGATGAGTGAGAGGGCAAACAGCGCGCCGATGCCGAGCCCCAGAAGGAGAGCGGCAGGCCAGGCCAGTGTCAGCGGAGCAGCAATCAGGGCGAGCAACCCGAAAAGCAGCGCAGCGATGGCGGCAAAGAGCGCCGCTCGGCGATCCTCAAGCCGGTCGATCCATGCGCTGACTCCAAGCCCGGCGATAACTTCGGCAAGCGTGACGAAGCCCAGCAGACCGCCCGCCGCATCGGCAGACCAGCCAAGGCGCGTATAGAAAGGCGGCAACCAGGCGAGAACCAGCGTATAAGCACCGGTGCCCAATCCGAAGAAGAGCAGCAACAGCCAGGCCCGGCGGGATCGGTGCAAGGCAGCGGCGCGGCGCGGCCGGCGAACCAGGCTGGTTTCGAACCGGCGGCTGATCGCTACCCAGACCGCGAGCGCTGCAAGTGCAGGCCCGAGCCAGACACCCAGAGCGCCCGGCCAGTTCAGCAATCCGGCCAGTGGCGGGCTCACTGTGCTGGCGATCATCGCGCCGCCCATGATCCCTGTGGAATACAGGGCCATCAAACGCGCGCTGCGTTCGGTGCAATATGTCCGGATTATGGCGGGCATGAGCGCTTGCACAAAGGCGATTCCCACACCGGCGAGGACAGCACTGGCGAGGAGGGCGGTGGCTTCCGGCGCTATCCAGCGGAGTGCGCAGGCCAGTGCGATAGCCCCCAGGCCAATCGCTATTCCCCAGCAATCGCCGAAACGGGTTCTGATCGAATCGCTGACCAGAAGGCACAGCCCCATAAGCGCGACCGGAATCGTCGTGAGCAGTCCTGCACCCGTATCGCCAAGCCCCGTCGCACTCTGGATCGGATCGAGCAGAGGGCCGATTCCGGCAAGTGCCGGGCGCAGGTTGCAGGCGACAAGAAGGATCGCAGCCGGCAGCGCCAGCTGGGTGGCACGCGGTGGCATGGCATTTCCAGACATGATCGAAGTTCAACTTGCCCGACAGGGCGGCTTTGATATATCTCTACATAGAGACATATATCTCTACGTCAAGATAAAGGAATGGAAATGGACCGGGCGAGCAAGGCGGCGAAGCAATGGAAGCAAGAACGGCCCGACCTCGATACGGGGCCAATGGTGCTTCTCGGTCGTCTTGGCGAAGCGGCGCTGATCATCGCTCGCGACAGGATCAATCCGGTTTTCGCCAGCTTTGGTTTGCAGCCGGGTGAGTTCGATGTGCTGGCAACGCTGCGCCGTTCGGGCGAGCCTTACGCGCTGAGCCCGACCGATCTTTACGAAGCCGCGATGATCTCATCGGGCAGTATGACCAATCGTATCGACCGGCTCGAAAAAGCCGGACTGGTCGAACGAGGCCCCAATCCTGCCGACAAGCGCAGCACGCTGGTCGCGCTTACGGCAAAGGGCCTTAGCCTTATCGACGAGGCAACAAATGCGCATGTGGCAAATCAGGCAGAGATCGTGGCTGGCCTGAGCGCCCCCGAGCAGGCGCAATTGTCAGAATTGCTGGCAAAGCTGATTACGTCTTCGCTGTGAAGATGTGGCTGGACAGGGTCGCCTCTTATTCACCGGTCAGGAGGGTTAGGATCGGGGGCGGATAAGGTGCCGTGTCGCGCATCGGGATCATGAGTTGAACGCGAAATCGTCGTCTCTTGCCGAACCCGTTATCGCCGAAAGGTACGAGCCAAAGTCAGCTATAGAATAGAAAGGTTAACTAATTGCAGCTTTACTATAAGTGCTTACAATCCCGATAGGTTGGGCAGAGTTAGCTTGGGGGTAAGAATGACTGCAGACGAGAAGACTTGTCCGGATTGTGCTGAGAATGTGAAGTCTGCGGCCAAAATATGTCGCTTTTGTGGGCATAAATTCGCTGAGCCTGGTTTACTCGAGCAAATGGCCGAGAACGCGGAGGAAGCAGCGCAAAAGCAAGTTGCCAAACTCGAGCAAGAAAAGGCCGAGCAAGACGCAGGGCTTGCTCGAGGTGAAAAACCGAAATTCAAATGGATGTCCGGCAAAGGCTGTTTGATTGTGCTTGCCGTGCTTTTCGGTCTCGTAATAATCAGCCAGATATCAAACCCACCAGTCGATCCCGCAGGCCATGAAGCTCGGGAAAAGACAATGGATCAAAAGGCTGACTCAGCCTCGGCTTTGGCAGAATCAGTCGACGATAATGAGGTCCCTCCACCTGCAGATCGCTCAAACTGGACTTACAACGAAAACGAAGATCGAATGCGAGGCCAAACTGTATATACTGCTTCCATTCGCAGTGAGAATACCGTCAACTTTGGGTTTCCCTACAGTGGCGCACAACGCATGACGATTCAGCTTCGTAAATCTCCTGCACATGGAAACGATGTCATCTTCTTCATCGAAAATGGTCAAATTATGTGCGATGTTTACGACTGTATCGGAGCAATCTCGTTCGACGGAAATACAGAACGACTGACTCTCGCACGCAGCGCAGACAACGATAGCACTATAGGTTTTGCGCGGTATCCAGAAGCAATAGCTCGGAAAATTAAGAGTGCTGACAAGGTCGCGGTGGAACTGAGTTTTTATCGAGAAGGGTCGCGGCAGTTTTTCTTCAATACAACAAACCTTCAATGGGACCGTTTCTAGATTTTATTCAAGCGCTTTCATCTCAGAGAGTGCGCAACGTCAGCAATGTTGTCGTGTCCTGTCAGGCAGGTTTCGGGCTGTCAGCCACGCTGGCGGTCACTTCGATAGAACGGCGAGTCAGTTGAAAATGGGCGAATGAGCCACTCGCGCCACTCCCATTACGAACACCATCGTCTGACATATTATTCGGTATCGCAGAGAATATAGCTGGCCGGTAATCGTGCGGGAACTGGCACAGGGGCATCTGATACGTAATGCTTGTACCGCTGCGCGGCGCGCCGCGCAGCGGTACAAGCAATTACGCGTTACCGGGGCGATAGCCCTGAGCCTGCTGTGAATAGGGCCATGGTTTGATAAGGGCACGCACTTCTTTTTGTACATGGGGTTCGACGCCCGGCTTCTTGCTGCCGCCGTCAGGTTCACCCCTGATTACCGTGACTTCTTTTTCCAGGTCTGCAGAGGCTTCGTCGATCATCGCAAGCGAGATCCACTGATTGCCCATGGACAGGAAGCATGGATAGGTCGAAAGCCCCGAAAGCTGACCGTTTATCATCACGGAATCGTAAGGATGGGCGGCATAATGAGCGTTGGGTGCTTCCATATATTTGCCGGGTGCATCGTTTAGAAGAATGCTCCGCTCGATTTCCAGTACGTCTTCGGCTTTCCATTCGAGTGTCACTTTCTTGCGATGCGGCTGGTCGGCCAGCGTCTCAAGAGCTTCCTTGCCGATGAAATCGTGATTGAAGTCGATCAGCCGTCCGTAATCGATATCCCATGGTGTGAGATAATAATCCTCGATATTTTTCGAGACGAAACTGCCGCCAATCGATCCGTTCGCTTCAAAACCGTCGGCGGGAAGCCATTCGCGATAGCCGCGCATCTTCTCATCGGTGAAGATGGCGGGAAGGGGAGAGGGGATCCAGCCCGCTTCGACAGCGCAAGTGCCATAAGCGCGGCCGCCGACCAGTTTCAGCCCGAAATCCTGCCCGACTTCCTCGATCGTGTTGCGCACTTCATCGCGCAATTCCCAAGGGCCCCAGAATTCGAGGCCGGGGGCGCCGGCGAAAGAATGTGCCAGAGCGCGAAGCGTATGCCCGGCAATGGTGATTTCGCCCATATTGAAGAATTTGGGCTTTTCCAGATTACCGCCATTGAGCTTGTCGAGCAGATCCCAGGCATTGGGGCCCTGGAGTTCGAACCGGAAAGTCTTGCGCGGCTGTTTGTTCTGAACAGAGCGCTGATCGAGTTCGTAGGAAACGTCGTAATCGCCCGTTTCGATAATGTAGCGTATCCAGTTGGCGACCGGCGGACGTCCGACAATATTGACTTTGTCATCCTCCAGACCGAACAGCACCATGTCACCGATCACATGGCCGCTATGGCTGCAACAGATCAGCTGCTTGCCTTTGTTGCGGCCGTAATTCTTGAAAGAATTGACCCCGACTTCCGAAAGCAGGCGGATCGTGTCCGGCCCTTCGACATAAAGGTCGGTCATATGCAGCGACTGATCGAGCAGACCGACCGTCTCATGCCATGAACGCTGTTCATCGCGCCAGTTGGAGAATTGTGACTGAACGGGATATTGATAAGCCCCGACGGGTACGTCCCGGAGCCATTCTGCCGGATTACCCAGCGTGTCGATCTTTTCCTGAAGTGTTTTGAATCGGGGGGCCATCTATAGCTTTCCTCTCATTTATCGGTCGCTGCTCGCTCCGATGGATGAAGCAACGATCATTGATCTGTCAGCACGATATTGTAATGTCAATATCGTGCTGACAGGCTGACATCCGGACGCGACGGACAGAGAAGATGGCCCGGTGCCCGCCTTGTCACCACAGGCGCATGCAGTATGATAGGAATTGCAACAGTTTACCTTACAATTCTCTCGTTGGACCGCCTGATAATGAGCCATTGCGACAGGCAGCTTGAGCTGTCGAAATTCCTGCCCTTTTATATCAGCGCCATAGCAGGGCGATGGAATGCCGTGTCTTCCAAGGTCTATCGTTCGCATTTCAATCTGGGGATCGGTGACTGGCGTGTGCTGGCTGCCCTCGCTGCTCTCGGTTCCGCAACATCGCATCAGATCTTTCATCTGACCAATATGGATATCGGGGCGGTCAGCCGTTCGATGAGAAAGCTCAATGAAAGAGGGCTGGTGGAGCGCGTTGCCGGTCGCTTCCCCGGCCATAGCAAACCCTGCCGTTTAACCCCGGCAGGGCAGGATATATATTCCGAAGTCGAAGCGGTGGCTTTGGAAAATGAAAGGCTGCTGACCCGGTCCATTAGCGATGAAGACAGGGATGCGCTGCTGGCGATCCTGTCTCGCATCTATGCCAGTCTGGATGCGTTTGAGAATGATCGTCGCAATATGGATGACCCTGCCTGATCTTCGGCATCGTTCCGGCGAAACCCGCTTCTCAATCGCTCAAACGACATATGGCTGACAGTATTTCTGGTTTAAATTTGTAGGACGATTTGGGGCGTGCTAGAGCTTGACCCGGCTGACTTGGAGAGGCGCCATGGTCAAGAGAGCGGCGAAAACGTCGTCCTGGACAAATTTCAATACTGACCGGCTTTGCGGCCTGCGGACTCGTCTTACGGCCTATTTCCGGCGTAGTGGGTACGACCCGTTCGATGCAGAAGATCTGACGCAGGATGTTTTCCTGAAAATGACGAATGTCGTCGCTGTCCGCGAACAGTTGCAGGACGGATATGTCTTCACGATTGCGCGCAATCTGCAACGGGATGAGCGTCGTCGTGCCCGCGTGCGGCTCAGATACGATAGTTCTGTCGAGAGTGATGGCGACCTTCTGACCTCCGGCGGAAGTGATGCTCCCGATGCCGAGCGCGTTCTTATAGGTAAGGAGGAGGCCGGATTGCTGATCGATGGCCTCAGTGAACTGCCTGAACGTACCCGCCGGATTTTTCTGCTCTACAGGCTGGAGGGGTATGCTCAGCGAGACATAGCGCAAAAGCTCGGCATTTCGGTCAGTGCCGTGGAAAAAAATGTTGCCAGAGCGATGTTGCATCTTCTGAAAAAGGTGGATCGGGAGAAATGAGCCAGCAATCAGAGAGTTTGCGAGAGGCTGAGCGCGAAGAGGGGGCCCGCCTGTTTCTCCGGGCAAGGGAAACCGGAAGCGATCGGGATTGTCGGGAGCTGGAGCAATGGGTTGCCGAAGATCCTGAACGGCGCATGCTTCTTCGTGATCTGGACTATATCTGGGATGGCGTAGGTTCGCTCGAAAATGAACCGCAGGTCATGCAATGGCGTGACGATATCGAGAGTGTGTCCGGCAGCGGGCGCGGACGAACATATCTTGCACTGGCGGCTAGTTTGTTGCTGGCAGTGGCTTTTGGTTCGGTGTCACTGCTTATGTCGCATCGGGAGGCGGAAACAGCGCAGCTAATGGCGACATCCATTGGTGAGCGGACGGAAGCAACGCTGGAGGATGGTTCGACTATCCTGCTGGATTCTGCTTCCGAAGTGGCTGTGGAATATTCGCGCGATGTTCGGCAGGTAAGGTTGTTGCGCGGTCAGGCCTGGTTTCGGGTTGCACATAACCCGGACCGCCCGTTTCAGGTTGTCGCTGACGGCGAGGAAATTCGCGCTCTGGGCACTGAATTCAATGTAGCGGTCGAACGGGCAGGGCCGACGGTCAGTCTTATAAAAGGCCGCGTGCTGGTATCGCATCTTGAGAACCGCGAAGCGTTTTTTGGACTGCGTGATCGAACGGTGAAACTGCCCGTTGCTACGCTGGAAGCCGGGCAGCAACTGTCCTATAATTCCGAAAGCCAGCCTCGTATTCGGACTTTCGATCCTGCAGCAGTTAGCGCCTGGAAGAAGGGGCGCATTATATTCGAGGATTTGCCGCTCGATAAAGCGATTGCGATCGTCAATCGCTATTCGCGCCGTTCTGTCGAACTGGACCCGCAATTACCTCCCATCAGAATGACCGGGGTGTTCAATGCCGGCGATGGTCTTGCTTTCGCCCGGACTGCCGCTACCTATCTGCCGAATGCGAGGCTGACGATTAATGAAAAGTCGATTGTCATACAAAAAGATTGATATTTTTTGCATCCGCAAGTGAGGGGATGGCGATCTCACCCGTTCTAGGGGAGGCAAGGGGCAAAAGATCCCTGCTTTTCTAGGGAGAGTGAGATGAGAGGGGAAACCTTCTGTATATATGCTTGCATGGCTACGGCCAGCAATGTTTTGGCGGCGTCGCCTGCCTTGGGGCAGGAGATGGAATTCTCGATTCCGGCATCGCGATTGAGTGAAGCGCTGAAGCAGTTCGCGATTCAGTCTGGGGAACAGATATTGGTGCCCAGTGAGCTGGGAAGGAATGTTAAAAGTGCAGGTGTAGTAGGACAATTTTCTCAGGAGGAAGCCTTAAAACGTGTACTGGCGGGCACAGGATATAAGGCTGTGCGCTCCGGGTCAGGTGTCATATCCTTTCAGAAAGCCGCACCGGCACCTTCGCCAGCACCGCAATATCGCACCGCAAGCCAGCCGATGGCCCGCAATGCTGCGCCGCAGGACAGGACGACCCTTGTCGAAAAAGACACCGATCAAATCGGGGCCAACGAAATTATCGTTACCGCGCGCAAACGCGGCGAAAGCGATCTTGAAGTTCCGATCGCTATTCAGGCCTTCGACAGTGCCCAGCTGGCGCGCCGGGGCGTTCAAAGCCTGAGCGACATTGCCGCAGTCACGCCGTCGCTGGTCGTTTCGGAAAGCTTTGGCAGTCTGGGCGGAACGATGAATCTGCGCGGCGTCGGAGCCTCCTCTGTCAATGCGGCAACCGATCAGGCTGTCGCGCTCAATATCGACGGGGTGACGATCGCCACCGGTGCCGCTGCCCGTTTTGCCCAGTTCGATCTCCAGCGCGTGGAGGTTTTGCAAGGGCCGCAATCGCTCTATTTCGGTAAAAATACGACGGCTGGCATTATCTCGGTGATTTCAGCCGATCCTACCGATGAGCCTTACGCCATGTTGCGCGGAGGTTATACGTTTCAGTCGCGCGGCCTGCTTACCGAAGCAGTGCTTTCGGGGCCGGTCACTGATAATCTGGCTGCACGTCTGGCATTCTTTCGGTCGGACCAGAAAGGCTATTTTCGTAATCCTCTGGCCTCGACGACAGTTACGCCACCTCAGTCACTGATTGATCTTTATGGTCCGTTGCTGGCTCCTCGCTACTCGCGCGGGCCGGATGCTCTGAATACGGGGCTTCGGGGCACTGTGAAGTTTGAACCGACGGATGATCTGAGTATTCGCCTGAAGGCAACCTATTTCAATCAGAAAGGATCGCCGAGCAACAATAATACCCAGCTCTATTTCTGTCCTGCCGGCGTTCCTGCGCCGGGGAATCCTGGCAATGTTCCGGGTATTGGCGAATGTGAGGTGGACCATGTTCTTGGACCGACCGGTCAGAACCCGACAGCTGAAACAGCTGGCGATCTGCGTTTCTACGATGGCCAGCCCTACACGGACTCAACCCAATACCTTCTGTCAGCCGACGCCGAATATGTGCTGTCCGATAGTCTGACATTGAATTCGGTGACCGGCTATTACGATATGGATATGCTCGATTCCACGAATTCGAGCTTTTCACCTTATCCCGCTATTGGCGGGCTCAATGAAGTCAAGCGGGACGATTTTACGCAGGAGCTGCGTCTTACTTCCGATTTCGATTCTCCTCTCAACGGAATGATAGGGGCCTATTACCAGACCGGCGATTTTTTCATTTCAGTGCCGGTCACGCTTTTGCAGGACCCGGTTCCGATCTCGGAATATTACATCGATTCCCGCACATGGGCTGTTTTCGGTGAGTTGACATACGATCTGTTCGAGGATGCGGTCCAGATTTCCGCCGGCGGTCGTTACACCGATGAAAAGAAAGATCTGAAGCTGTTCAGCCGGGTGCTGGATGACTTCGCGGATGATCTTCCTGCGGACACCGTTCGCACGAAGAATTTTTCCCCTGAAGTCACGCTGACCTGGCGGCCCGACCAGCGGACCAATGTCTTCCTCACCTATAAAAAAGGGACTAAATCGGGCGGCTTCAACTCCGATACGCTCAATCTGCCGCCTTTCGATGAGGACGACATTTCCTATTCGGATGAAAAAGTCGAAGGTATCGAAGGCGGAGTTAAAAGTGTTCTTTTCGGAGGTGCGCTGCGCGTTAATCTGACAGGCTATGCCTACAAATATGACGATTTGCAGGTAGGGGTGCTCGATCCGGTAGCGGTGACTCAGCTTACCCGTAATGCTGCCAGCGCCAAGGTCCGCGGCATTCAGTTCGACGCAAATTATCAACCCACATCCATACCGGGCTTCAAACTGTCCGGCGCCGTCAATTACAGCCATGCCCGGTTCGATGATTATATCGGCCAGTGTTACACCGGCCAGACGATCGATGCGGGGTGTAATCTCGATATTAACGGTGATCCCGTGGCGCCCGGTGCAGTGGCGGTAAACCAGAGCTTTTCAGGGCATCCTCTGGTCAAAGCGCCGGACTGGACGGGCAGTCTTTCAGCCGATTACGAGTTTCCTGTCACGCAGGATACCAGTATCGGCCTGTCCGTAGCGGCATCCTACAGCAGCGAATATCATACGGTGGACACGCAGCCTGTGAATTCGCTTCAGCCTGAATATGTGAATCTCGACGCGCAAATCCGCCTGTTCAAAGATGATAACGGCTGGGAGCTGGCACTCATCGGCAAAAATCTGACCGACGTGCTGCGCGTGCAGCAAGGGGTCGAGGTGCCGTTTACCCCGGGGCCGGACGTCGTTGCCGGCACAGGAACAGCCGGGCCGGGGATTCCGGCCGATCTTGTCGGTTTCACGAACCCGCCATTCCAGCTGATGGTGAGGCTGACGATCGAACCATATTCCCTGTTCGGCCGCTGATCGTGCCGCATCATCCCGCCCTAAAGCCGCAAAGGTCCCGTGCCCGACCCAAGACGGGTCTCCTGGTGTCGGGATCGGGCACTGATCTGAAAATATATGAGGAGGAAGGCAGGAGATGAATAAAGACTCTCGAGCCAGTTGCGGCCCTGTCGAGGGCCGGCTGGCAGGCAAGATTGCGCTTATCACCGGAGTGGGCAGCGGTCAGGGGCGCGAAGTTGCGTTATTATTTGCAAAGGCCGGGGCATTGGTAATCGGCTGCGATATCAATGCCGATGGTCTGGCAGGCACGCAAGATCTGGCAAGGGATATGGGCGTCACTCTCGATCTTTCCGTGGTCGATGCGGCGGATGAGGCGAAAGTTACATCCTGGGCCGATGCAACCGCAGAACGCTATGGCGGGATAGATGTCCTCTATAATAACGGCGCCGGTGTACATTTCGCGCCGTTCGCTGACATGACGCTCGACCAGTGGCACGACACGCTGCGTATGGAGCTGGACACCGTTTTCATTCCGTCGCGGGCGGTTTGGCGGCACATGATCGCGAGGGGCGGCGGGTCGATCGTCAATATCGCATCGATAGCCGGCATGCGGGGCTCCGAAGTTATCGGAACAGCGGGGCCGGCAGCGCATGCAACCGGGAAATCGGGCGTGATCGGTTTTACCCGCCAGCTCGCTACGGAAGGTGCGCCTCACTGGATCAGAGTAAACGCCATTTCACCGGGGCCTATCTTTACGCCGGCTGTGGAGCAGGTGGTCGCTTCCAGCCCGGAATTCCGCCGTATGTTTGATGGTATGTCGATGCTTTCCCGGTTCGGTTTCCCGATCGACGTCGCTTACACGGGATTGTTCCTGGCATCGGATGAGTCCGCTTTCGTGACCGGTGCAAACCTGACGGTGGATGGGGGAACAACGGCCAGAACCGGTGCCTCCTTTTTACGCTGAAGCACCGCTGTCATCGGCCTGACTGAGGGTCTCGAAAGGTACGAATTTATGAAGCGAATGAATGGAAAAACAGCCATTGTTACAGGTGCAGCGAAAGGCATGGGGCTTTGCCATGCCCGGATGCTGGCCGCCGAAGGGGCGTCCGTCGCACTGACCGATATAGACAGTGAAGGCGGAGAAGCGGCCGTACGAGATATTGGCGGTGCAACGAAATTCTATCGTCACGATGTCAGCAGCGCCGAATCCTGGGACCTGCTCGTTCAGCAGGTCGAGAAGGATTTCGGGCCGGTAAGTGTTCTCGTGAACAATGCCGGCATCGGTTATCCTGTGCCCGTAGAGAAGCTCGACGAAGCGCAATATCGTCGTTTCTTCGAAATCAACGAACTGGGGTGCTTCCTCGGCATCAAGGCTGTTCTCGATTCCATGCGGAATGCCAGGAGCGGATCGATCGTCAATATTTCGTCGGCATGCGGCATTCAGGCTCTCGACGAGACAATAGCCTATACTGCAACCAAATTCGCGGTACGCGGCATGACCAAGGCTGCCGCGCTGGATCTGGCCAAATATAACATTCGCGTAAATTCGGTACATCCGGCTTTGACACGAACGGATATGTGCCGCCCGGAAACTGTCGGCGATCTGCTCGATAGTGTTCCGCTTCGACGCATCGGCGAACCGGAAGAAGTCTCCAGCGTCGTTCTGTTCCTGGCTTCCGATGAATCATCCTACTGCACCGGTGCAGAATTCGTGGTCGATGGCGGTTTTACGGCCGGGCACTAGCCGGACCGTCTCAGGAAACCGGAAGGCCGCTTGGGCGACAGATCCGGATTTCGTCATTGACGAAGGTTTCAGCCCGATAGCGCAGACCCGATCAGCGGGCAGCACGCGCCGCCGCCGGACGCAAAATCATCTGCAAACAGGTAAACTAAAAAGGGAGAATGCAAATGTCTGTCGAAGAAAACAAACAGGTTGTTCGTGATTATTTTTCCGCGTCTGCGGTCGGTGATCTTGCCAGGCTGGATCAGCTTATCGCCGATGACGCTACGCGCTGGATGATCCCTTCAACACCGTTTTCCGGTGTGGCGAATAAAGCTGAAATGATGGCCGCGTTCGAGGCGGTTTCAGGTGCTTCCGATGAACCGTTCGGGAACGAGGTGGAACATATTACCGCAGAAGACAACCGCGTATCGGTTACGGCAACCAGCTATCTCAAGCTAAGAAGCGGAAAGGTCTATGCCAACCAGTATCATTTCCTGTTTTTCGTCGAAAATGGCAAAATTACTTCGATAAAGGAATATTTCGATACGGCCCATTTCAATGAGATTTTCACGCCCGAAGAAATGGCAAAGCTGGGTTAGTTTTCTGAAATTCAGACTCACACGTCCGGGCAGGAAACTGCTGCGAGAATTCTACAGCGTGCGCTTTTGCCGCGCTCAGTAATGGCAGATCAACATGAAAGACTTATTGGAAAATAAAACGATTATCGTCACCGGCGCTGCAGGAGGCATTGGAAAAGCTGCGGCGCTTGTTCTGGCCGGACATGGCGCGAATGTTGTTGTCACCGATATTAGCGAGACCGGGCAGGATGTTGCTTCCGAAATCACTGCCGCCGGCGGATCGGCTGCTTTCGTTCATGCAGACGTTACCGAGGACGAATCCGCAGGCGAACTCGTGGCCAAAGCACTCGAGACCTTCGGCAGGCTGGACGGGGCCTTCAACAATGCCGGTATAGAGCAGCAGTCCAAACCGCTGCATGAATTGTCTCCCGCAGAGTGGGATCGGGCTATCCGTGTCAATCTCACCGGCATTTTCAATTGCCTGCGGCATGAGGTGAAGGCGATGCTGGATTCAGGGGGAGGTGCTATTGTTAACACGGCTTCGGCCATGGGCAGCGTAGCGGTTGCCAATGCGGCGGAATATGTGGCGACGAAACATGGTGTGATCGGACTGTCCCGTGCCGCTGCGGTCGATTATGGTACACAGGGCATCAGGGTGAACGCAGTACTTCCCGGGGTTATCGAGACGCCGATGTTCACGCGCTTTGCAAACGACCCTGCTTACGCCGGTTTCATCGATCAGCTTCGCGGACAACATCCGATCGGCCGCTTCGGGCGCCCGGAAGAGATTGGACAAGTGGTAAGCTGGTTGCTTTCCGACCTGTCGTCTTTCACCACAGGAGCCGCAATCGCTGCCGACGGGGGGTATCTCGCGATCTGATCCCCGGTCATTTCGCGGTCCGGGCTATGCCTGTCGGTTCGGACCGCGCATACACCCCTTTTATCGATTTCATCAATGCTCCGGGCAGAGCGTCGCTCGGCAGACATAATTTCAAGCGGCTTCGGGTTCAGGACGAAGCCATTCTCCGAAGACTGTCGATAATGCGATTGTGCGGCGTTCGTAAGCCAGGGCATGTCTGCGGACTTGTGCAGCCAAGACGAGGTGCCGACAAAGGTGATGCTGCGCGTTACCTGAATAATTTGGTAAACTTCGCGTTAAATTGCTGTACCGACTGACTACGTGTTTTTTCTTAACCGCTTTTTCACCCTCTAATTTTAGAGCTAATCTGAGAAACTTAGGGGGTCGCATGCGCTCTGATGCAAATTCATTGCTTCAAAAATTAAGTCAGCAGTCGTTCCGGTATCAGGAATTTCCGGATGCTTTTGCTGATCTGGAGCCCTGGCCGCTTTTCGAGGCGATGCTGAACGATGATCGTCTCATCGCGAAAAAGACCAGCCGTCTTGAGCGGCAGGAACAGACTTTTCAGGCTGCGAAGGAAAGAGGGCTTGAGGCGAACAAGCCCGCGGAAGTCGTCAATGCGCCTTTTGCCACACTGTATTCCGTCAACGGAAACAAAGGTCACAAGAAACAATCCGAAGATGATGCGGCGTCGGGAGGCCGGGCGGATTTTCGATCTTTTCTTTCCAGTCTCGGGAGTGACAAAATATGACGCTTATCCTGTGTCACTCTGCCAAAGGCGGGGTCGGAACGACATTTCTGGCTGCACAGCTGGCCATTCGGTTCGCCCAAGCCGGGCGTCAGGTCACGGCGATTGACGGGAGCGGTCAGGATTCTCTGAAATTACACTTCGGCATATTGCCTACACAATTCGCACCTAACTGGTCGAAGTCCCACACCATGCCTTTGGTGATGTCGAATGTCAGTCTTATCGATGCCCATCTCGATATCCGGGAAGAATATTTTCTCAACTCCTTGCGGCGCGGCGATCTGGCGCGGGAAAAGGGTGCGATTATTATCGTCGATATAAATTCTGCCGATCGCAATCTGTTCAGGGATCTTTATGACCTTGCGGATTTGCATATCTGTCCGATTTCTCCGGACCCGGCAGCATTAGTCAGCCTTTCGCAGCTTGGCGGCGATCAGCGCACCACCGAGCTGGAAAAGACGGTCTATGTCTTCAACATGCAGGATGACCGTCATAAACTGTCACGCCATAGCTATCGGTTTGTCAAAGAACTGTTCGATACCAGGCTTGTCGGCACTGTCCGGCGGGATCAGGCTGTGTTCGAAGCGCTGGCTATGTTTGAACCTTTGACCAAGATTGCTCCGAACAGTGTTGCACTGTCCGATCTGGACGAACTGGCGCAGTCTATTCTCAACATGAGCGAGCTGTCGGATATGCCGAACTTTCCTGATAGCGATACATCGCCTTCCGATCCTCAGGCAGTGAATCCATCGGGTTCGCGTGTGGCAAGCTGACCGGGAGTTTTCAGTTGTGACTGCCCATGCATGGTTTCGCTATCCGGTGGCAATCGCCGTCCTGTTCATGGCTGCGCTGGTCATTTTCGTTCCTCTGGATCTGACCCAGCAGTGGATTTTCGCGGTCGGCGTGGTGCTGGCAGCCTTTACCATTTCGCGTAATAAAAGCCGGCGGGCCACTCTGGTTATTGCGGCCATCGCCATGCTCGTTTCCACCCGTTACATCGTATGGCGCACTACCCAGACGCTGGAGTTTAATACATTCCTGGAAATGGGGCTGGGCGGCGGCCTGTATCTGGCGGAACTGTATGCCTGGGTTATTATGGCGCTGGGCTTTTTGCAGACCAGCTGGCCGTTGAACCGGCCAGTGGTGGAAATGCAGGGCGATGCCAAGCAATGGCCGACAGTCGACGTTTATATTCCGACCTATAATGAAAGTCTCGATATTGTCCGGCACACGGTATTCGCAGCAATGGATATGGACTATCCGACGGACCGTTTTCGGGTTTTCATTCTCGATGACGGCAAGCGCGAAGAGTTCAAGGCTTTTGCTCGCCAGGCCGGTTGCGGTTATCTGACGCGGGCTGACAACCTTCATGCCAAAGCCGGCAATCTTAATGCAGCGATGAAGAAAACCGATGGCGAACTGATCGCTATTTTCGACTGCGATCACGTTCCCACCCGGGCCTTTCTCCAACTGACCGTCGGCTGGTTTCAGCGCGATGCGAAACTGGCGCTGATTCAGACACCGCACCATTTTTATTCCCCCGATCCGGTACAGCGCAATCTCAGTCTGGTGGAAGATTTACCGGGTGAAGGGGACCTGTTTTACGGCCCCGTGCAGGGCGGTAACGATCTGTGGAATGCGACATTTTTCTGCGGTTCCTGCGCGGTGATCCGCCGGGAAGCGCTCATGCAGACCAATGGGTTTGCAGGAGAAACGGTGACGGAAGATGCGCATACTGCGCTGAAATTGCAGCGTATGGGATGGAATACCGCCTATATCAGCGCGCGTCTTTCGGCCGGTCTCGCAACCGAAAGGCTGGTGCTGCATATCGGCCAGCGCATCCGTTGGGCCCGCGGTATGACACAGATATTGCGGATCGATAATCCGCTGCTTGGCCGGGGCCTGAAATGGCAGCAGAGGCTGTGTTATCTCAATGCGATGCTGCATTTCCAGTTTCCTCTGCCGCGGATCGTATTTTTGACTTCTCCGCTGGCTTACCTTCTGGCCGGGCAAAACATTATCCACGCTTCCGCCTCGCTCATTTTTGCCTATGCTTTGCCGCATTTGTTCATCTCGATGGAATCGAGCGAAAGATTGCACGGCGGCGAAAGGCGGCCGTTCTGGGGGGAAATCTATGAAACCTTGCTGGCTTTCCACCTTGTTAAACCTACGGTTTTTACCTGGTTTCAGCCGCGTAAAGGTAAGTTCAACGTGACGGATAAGGGCGATCTTCTGGATAAGACCTTTTTCGATTTTCAAACCGTTCGCCCTCATCTGATTGCGATTGGGCTGCTGGTTTCCGGCTTATTGTTTGCATTCACGAAATATATGTTTTTCAACGATTATTTCGAAGTTCAGCGCGGTACTCTCATTCTCAATACGGCCTGGGCGACTTTTAGCCTTATCATATTGATGGCTGCCGTATCAGTGGCACGGGAATCCCGCCAGGTGCGTGAGCATATTCGTGTCTTCTCTAAGATGCCGGTGACGATCTATCTGGATGACGGGCATGTCATTGAAGGGCAGTCTATCGACGTATCGCTGGGCGGTATTTCCTGTCGTCTGCCGGATGGCTTTGCTGTGAATGATCGCCGGGTGACCGATATTTCCCTGCCTATGGGCGATGAAATTCTGACGGTCCCCGTTGCTACGGTGCAGATCGATCGGGGCGTGGCCCGGCTCCGTTTCGAAGAGCTCGATATTTTGCGCAAGCGCCAGCTGGTTCGCGCAGTTATGGGTCGTGCCGATGCCTGGCAACGTACCGCGCCTTACAAGCCGGTGTCCGCCATTCGGTCTCTGATCGCAATTATCAAGGTGGATCTGCTGACTTTGAAGCGTATTATTCGCCGCGAAAAACCGCTCAACATGGTGCCTAAAGTAGCTGCTGCTATCGGTTTGTGTGCCATCCTCGCCGGCCTTGTGCTGGGGCAACCGGCGATGGCGCAGGAAGTGCGCGATGCTTCCAGCGAAGCCCCGGCGGTTTCTGCCAGCGGTATGCGGTCCGAACGCCTGACGCTGAAGGATCTGGATATCGAACGTCCCGTGCGGCTTGCCGGGACGCGTGGTGAAATCGGTATTCCTTTCGGTATTGCGGCGAATGAAGTTGTCACCAATGCGCAACTGACTCTGACTTTTGCCTATTCACCCGCTCTGCTCAGCGATCTCAGCCAGATGGTTGTGATGATTAATGGCGAGATTGTCCGGACGGTTGAACTCAACCGGAATAATTCCGGCGGGGTCACCATGAATATGGATGTGGAACCGGCGCTTTTCCTGCCGGGCGAAAATCGTCTCAATCTGCGTTTTCTCGGCCATTATACCCGCGACTGCGAAGACCCTTTTCACTCATCTTTATGGGCCAATATCAGCAATACGCAGTCTTTCCTCGATCTCGACATCCAGACATTGAAGATGCCGCCGGATCTGGCCAGTCTGCCTGGCCCCTTTTTCGACAAGGCCAGCGTCCTTCCGCTGAAGCTGCCTTTTATATTCGCCGGATCGCCCGGCGATGGCGAGGCTGAGGCGGCAGCGAGCATCGCATCCTGGTTCGGCGGACTGGCGAGCTATCGTGGCTTTCGCTTCGATGTGCATTATGGTGATTTGCCGCGCGGGAATGCGGTTGTTTTTCTTCTGCCGAACAGGCGTATCGCCGGTATCGATGAACAGATCGACGGACCTGCTGTCGCTGTCCGGCCCAATCCCAGAGATGAATTCGGGCAATTGCTCATCATCATGGGCCGGAATGAAGAGGAACTGAAGCAGGCTGCTGCTGGTATTGCCTATGCCACCGGGCTCGCCGGGCAGGAAAAAGCGTCTCTGGCCGGCATTCGTATCCCTTCCTATGCGCGTTATGGTGCGCCGCGCTGGCTCCCCAATGATCGTGAAGTCAGGCTGGGTGAATTTACACAGGACTATGCGTTGCAGGGACAGGGTCTGCCTCCCGGACCGCTGACAGCGCAATTTCGTGTGTCGCCCGATCTGTTTTTCTGGCCGCGTGAGGGAGGCAGGCTGAATGTGGATTATCGCTATCCGACCGCGACCTGGCTTGATCGCCGGGCTTCCCGGCTGGATCTGTCGATTAATAATCAATATCTGCGCACTTTGCCGCTCAATGCTCCATGGTGGCAGCGCTGGTGGAACGACGATGGCGCAGCATCTAACGATTCCGATGCCAGCGTGGTTTTGCCGCGCTATAATATGTTCGGTCAGAACGAGCTTATCTTCGATTACAATCTCATCATCGGCGACAAGGAGCGGTGCAAAGGCACATTGCCCACCAATGTCCATGTGAGCATTCTTCCTGAGAGTACGATCGATCTCACAGGCTCCTACCATGCGCTGCGCATGCCCGACCTGTCGACTTTTGTGGGGGCGGGCTATCCCTTCACGGTACAGCCCGATCTGGCCGATACGGCGGTTCTGATGCCTACCAATGCCAGCAGCGACACCATGGAAGCTTTTCTGGCACTGATGGGGCGTTTCGGAGATTCAACCGGTGCCCCGGTGAGCCGGGTTTCGGTTGAACGGGAAGTTAATTCCTCTCTGCTGGAAAACAAGGATGTGCTGGTGATCGGGCCGGACAGTTTGGCGGGAGCCAGTGACCTGTTCGAAAATGCGCCCGTTTATTTCGAGCAGGACCGTCTCCGTGTCATTGAAAGGGGGATGATCGATCGGGCTTTCAGTACCTTCATGAATAAAGCGCCCGATAAAGCGAGTGAAGCCGAAACGATGATGTACCGGGCCAATCATTTTACCGGTATGGTCGGTTTCCAGTCACCTTACAGTGCCGACCGCAGTGTGGTTGCGGTTCTCGCGTCGGATACGGATGCTCTTCCGAAGCTTATCGCCGATCTTGACGATGTGGAATTTCTCGCCGGGGTTCAGGGTGATCTTTCTGTTCTCAATGGCGATGAAATGCGCAGTTTTGCAGTGGGTCCGACCTATATGGTGGGATCTTTGCCATGGTGGATTTCCATCGGATACTGGTTCAGCAGCCATCCTTTTTTGCTGATCCTGGCTTGTGTGGCGGTCGCGCTTATTGTCGCGGGCCCGATTTATGCCATTCTGCATCGCCAGCAGCAGAAGCGCCTGCAACAGGACGGTACATGATATGGCTTTTTCGAGGGGTCTTCTTTTAGGTACGGCGATTGTCGTCATGGCCAGCACGCCCGTGCCCGCTATAGCGCAAAGTCAGGCGGTAAAGACCTTGCTTGAGCAGGCGGAATATTGGGAACAGCGCGGGCGACGCGACAGGGCGATCGAAGCGTATCGCCGGGTATTGGCCATCGATCCCGACAATGCCACCGCACGGCGCGGTGTCAGCGGTCCTCCGCCACAGGCCGCCCCGCCGCCGCAATCCGCTGCAGATTCTGCGCAAAGCGGAAACAATGTTTCGCCTCCCTCGCGGGGGGCAACCGGCGGCTCCTCGCAGGGGAGCGGTGTGACCGTGGCCGATCTTGCCGGGCGGGACCGGGTTGCCGGATTCAACGCTCTGGAAGCCGGACGGCTGAGCGAGGCCGGGCGGCGTTTCGAAGCGGCTCTGGCACGGTTGCCCAACGATCCGGACAGCCTTGGCGGGCTGGGGCTCGTGCGGCTGCGGACGGAGCGTTTTGCAGAAGCGCGAGACCTTCTGGAACGGGCTTCCCGCCGCGGATCGGCACAACGCTGGGCAGACGCTTTGCAATCGGCGCGGTTCTATGCCGGACTGGCCGATGCACGGGCGGCATTCGATGCGGGCAGGCTGGAAGAAGCTGAGCAGGCCACGCAGCAGCTCGTCTCCTCTGGCTTTTCCGACAATGCGCCTGCGATGGAATTGCTGGCTGCCATTTATGAAAAACAGGGCCGCTATCAGGAAGCGGCGATGATGTCGCAGCGTGTGGCCGGGCAGGCGCAGTCAGGCAGCCAGATGGCGCGCCGTTCACAGGTTAATTCGCTGCGGCAGCAAGCGCTTGCTGCGCGTCGCATCGGCGATAATGCCGGGGCTGAACGCCTCTTCCAGCAGGGCCTGATGGTTGATCGGAGCGATCCCTGGATTCGCTACGAATTCGCACGCTTTCAATATGCTCAGGGGCGCCTTTCCGAAACCAGTTCCCTGATTAACAGCCTCTCGCAAATGAATACGCCCGAAGCGCATTATGCAGCGGCGCTGTTGCTTGAGAATATGGACAAGCCGGATCAGGCCGAGCAGGAAATGTCCAGAATTGCCGCCTCCGATCGCAGCGCTGAAATGAACGCTTTCATGTCCGGCTTGCGTGCGGATGCGGCGATTAACCGGGCTCGCACCATTGCTGCGCAAGGGCAAAAGGCGCAAGCCACTACGGCGCTTTACCAGATCGGTGCCAATGACAATCTTCCGGCAGGAAAAATCGCCGAAATTGCCAATGCTCTCTATGAATTGGGAGACCGTCCGGCTGCCGCCCAGCTTGCCCGCAAGGCACTGGAAGCGGAACCGCGCGATATTGCAAGTTACGAACCGATTGTCCGTATTCTCGCTCAGACAGGGCAGGAAGCCTTCGCCCTTTCGGCTCTTCAGCGTGTTTCGGAACGAGCCGGAAATTCGCAGGAAGGAACCCGACTGGTCGCGCGGCTGAACGGCATTATGGCTTCGGTACAGGCCGATCAGTTGCGTGAAGCCGGGCAATATGCACAGAGCTTCGACCTGCTCCAGTCAGCATGGTCGCGTGCGCCCGGCAATATCGATATTCTGTCCGCTCTGGCTCGTTTGTATCAGTCCGGCGGACTGACGATGCAGGCCACACAGACATTCCGCATGGTCCTGCAACAAAGCCCGGATGACAAAGGCGCATTGATCGGGCTGATGGACAGCGCATCGGCCATCGGTGATAATCGTCTGGCAGGGCAGGCGCTCGATCAGGCTTTGTCTACTTACCCGCAGGATTATGAGATCTATCTCGCCGCCGCACGTGTGGAACAGGCTCAGGGGGACGAGAGTAAAGCGCGGAGATATCTGGAGCAGGCCCGGTCGCTCTATATGAGGCAGACCGGGATCGCACAGGGCGGTTTTCCGGCGGCCAATCCTTTTGTGAACAGGCGCAACGATACCGGTGTCGGGCCTGCACCGGTTAATCCGTTTCTGCTCGGGACCAATCCGGATGCGGCGCAGGCCTCTGGCGGTTTCGCGGGGGCATATGACACGGGCGCGCCTGCTTATTCGGGACCTGCCTATCCCGCGCAATCTTCCGGCAATGCCAATGGAAATTTTGCCGGTGTATCCTCTTATAATAGCCGCTCTGTCCCTATGCGCGGTAATGGAGGCAGCGCTGCATCTGCCTATAATCAACCATCTTACCGCGCCGGTTCGCCTCAGCCCGATATGCCTTCGCAGGCGGCCGGCTCATTCGGCCGACCGGCGGCTTCATCTTCCCGGCAGGTCGCGTCGGATTATGTCCGGACAGGCGATCCGGTGCTGGATTCGATCCAGAGCGATCTCAACCGGCTCTCCATGGAAACCGGCCCGCGCGTGGATGTGCAGACTTATTATCGTGACCGCAGTGGTGAAGAGGGGCTGAGCGCCTTGCAGGATCTTGGCGCTTCTGCTGCCATTTCGACCGGTTTTGCCGGAGGACGCATTTCCGCCAAAGCCAAAGCGGTAGTCGTGGATGCAGGCCGCCCGACCGGCTCGGGTCTTGCCCGTTTTGGCCGGAACGGTACGCCTGAAGCGCAGGCGATCGTTGACGAGGAAGAAGCCAGCCTCGCCAATGCAGATACGCAGCATGCTTCAGGTGTGGCGGTTTCGGTCGGGTATAAAAACGATCTGGTCGAAGTGGATGCCGGGACGACGCCGCTTGGATTCGAAAAGACGCGCTTTGCCGGCGGTATCACTGTTTCGCCACGCTTTTCGCCCTATGCCAGTGGGCGGCTCTGGGCGGAGCGCCGCCCTGTTACGGACAGCGTGCTATCCTATGCGGGGACGCGTGACCCGCTCAGTGGCGAATGGTGGGGCAATGTCATGAGAACGCGCGGCGGTGCGTCTTTTTCATGGGATCGCGATAATACCGGTTTTTACGCCGATGCTGCCTATAGCCGGTTTACCGGCTCGAATGTGCGTAAGAATGACGGCGTCGAAATCAATCTCGGCGGATATATTCGCGCGATGCAGGGGGCCCATTCGCTGCTGACCATCGGCACCAATGCCAATTATCAGAGCTATGATAACAACCAGAACTATTTCACCTATGGTCATGGCGGCTATTTCAGCCCGCAGAGCTTTCTCAGCATCAGTTTTCCTGTCCGGTACGTCTATGACAAGGACGGGCTGGCGATCAATGTCAGTGCATCGCCCGGCTATCAGAGCTATGAACAGCATGGCGAAGCGCTTTATCCGACCGACCCGGCGGCGCAGGCCGATCTCGATGCGCTCAAAACGCTCAATACCGATGTACGTGCCCGCTACGATACGATCAGCCAGACGGGCTTCGGCCTCGCCGCAGACGGGTCCGTCTATTACGATATTTCACCACGAACCAGTATTGGCGGTGAATTCAATTATAACGGGTTTGGCGATTATAACGAATTCCGTACTATGATTGGTGTGAAGCAGCAGATCGGGAAGGGGAATTAGGGCTGATTATGTTCTCATCCGGATCACCAGGGCAGACATGGTCGGCCAATGATGAAGAGCGGAGCCTGGCTTTGCTCGCACGTCTGATTTTTGGCGAAATCGATGCAACCGCCAATGCCGAGCAAAAGCGCGCCATGCTGGTGGCCATCGGTGCAAGGCTGGCCGGTTTTATCCGTGTCGATGATACGACCGATCTCGAACGGCTCGGGCAGCAGGCCAACGCGCTATGGGACAAGCTGAAATGGGGCAGTGCCGGTTTCGAGATGCACGATACCGGGATAGATATTATTCATCGTGGGTTACCGTTAGAGAGTGCAGATCAGCTTGAGAACTGGCCTGAGCTGCTGCCGCCCATTCTTGAAGGAGCCTATGGCAGGTGGTTCGGCCAGCTAAATGACGGAAATGACCGCTTGCGAACCTATGTTCTTTCCGTGCGGTCGGGAGAGGTTGAAATTCGGCATGGCCTTTAATCGGCGTCTGTTCCTGGCAGCGGGGGCGGTTGCACTCGCTTCCGTTGGCTGCAACCGGGTTGGTTCGACCGTAACCAGGCCGGCGGATGACGCGGATGTGAGTGCAGGCTGGCTGATGATGAAGACCTATCTCATGGGCGATGGGCGCATAGTCGATACGGGAAACGGATCGATCAGTCATAGCGAAGGCCAGGGATATGGCATGTTGCTGGCTGCACTGGCGGGCGATCGCGACAGTTTCGACAAAATGTATCGCTGGACGATGAATACGCTCAGGCAGAATGATAAGGCTCTGTTCGCCTGGCGCTACGATCCTTCAAGCGCCAATCCGATTAGCGATCCCAACAATGCCACGGATGGCGATATTCTGATTGCCTGGGCTCTTATGATAGCGGGCGACCGGTGGAAGGAGAGTACGTATCGCAAGGATGCGGCAAGCATTCGCAAAGCTGTCCAGTCTTCCATGATCGTGAAACGGGGAGGGATGAGTGTTATCCTGCCGGGGCAATACGGATTTCAGCAAAATGCCGTAACCACTGTGAATCTGTCTTATTATATCTGGCCTGCGCTGGATGCGTTCCGCAAGGCGGATGGCGATGCGGCCTGGGGTGATGTTCTGCGTGACGGTGAAGCGCTGCTTGCCAAGGCGCAGTTCGGCCCCTTGCATTTACCGACGGACTGGATCGATCTTTCCGATGAAGGCGCAGTAGTCCCGACACCGGGGCGCCCCCCGCGCTTTGGTTTCGATGCCGTGCGAATACCGCTTTATCTCATGATGGGCGGGCGTGGGCGGCTGGCTGCGCCGATTGAAAGCTTCTGGTCTTCCTATATCAATCAAGGGCGTGCCATTCCGGCCTGGGTCGATGTGCAGAACGGCCAAACGGCCTCTTTCCCGCTTTCCAGCGGCGCCATGACGATTGTCGCCCGGCTCACGGGCCGCAATATTCTGGCAATGGAGAATAGTGGCAGCGCAGACTATTATTCCACTGTGCTCAAGGCTCTTTCCCAAATTCCCAGCTTTTCCTGAGCGAAATCAAATGATCGCCGGTCTGTTCAGAACGGGTACGGCGCTCAGTTTCATCTTCAGACGTTATTCGTCACGATGAACTCAAAGCCCGCGTTCAACGCCAGGGCTTCCTGCAAGCACCACGCAAAGTCGATAGCGTCATAAATCCGCAAAAGAAGTTTTCTAACTGCCCCAACCAAGGGAGCGGATTGCTGGAAAAACAAACCACCAGATTCGTCAATAATTCAGAAATATTCTAAATTATAAGTTCTATTGTTTTGTATTACCTGCACGTTCTGAGTGTGGGGTGATTAAATTCGTCAATTCAACAGTATTGGACGCCGAAAGTATGCGCTTTCGGTGAAGGGGGACTATTGCATGAAAACTGTTCAACCTAATCTGCGTCCGGCACTTCTGGTCAGTACCGGTCTTGCCATGGCCATTACGGCAATGCTTCCTGCGACTGCTGCTGCGCAAACCGCCGTTTTGGCAATGGCCGCATCCAATGCCGATCAGGACGAAGGTCGGATCACCGGCCGCGTCACCACAACGGACGGTACCTATCTACGTGGCGCGGAAATCCGCGTCCAAGGAACCGAGACTGTTGCTGTAACGGATTCCGACGGCCGCTTCACGCTTGCCCGCGTCCCCCTCGGTGAGCAACAGATCGTTGTCAGTTATTTCGGTTATGAGACCTATAGAGCAACTGTGACCGTCACAGCGGGTAGTTCGCAGGATCTCGCCATTCAGTTGCGGTCCGGCGCAAGGACTGCGGATGGCACTATCGTCGTTACCGGCACCAGGCCGATCGCAGAATCGGAAGAGGCCGCCATCCAGTATAAACGTGCCTCAACCTCGCTGGTTGACGTTATCGCCGCCGATTCCATCGGTCGCTTCCCGGACCAGAATATTGCGGCCGCGATCTCTCGTATGCCCGGCGTTTCGGTAGGCCGGGATCAGGGCCAGGAACGCTATATTTCATTGCGCGGATCGCCGTCTTACTGGACCACTCTGGCCTTTGACGGGGTGAACGTCATCAGCCCCAACGGGCGTAATGCGCGCTTTGACACGATCCCTTCGGCGATTGCCAGCAAGGTGGTCATCAAGAAAGCCGTTACCCCGGATATGCCGGGTGAAACCGTGGCGGGCAACGTCGATGTCGTTACGCGTTCCCCGTTCGACTATCCGGGCTTCAAAATCTCTGGCGACCTTGCTTATGGCCTCAACGATCTGGGTGATGGCAATCAGTATAATTTCAGCGGTTTCGTTTCGGACAAGTTTGCCAATGATACGTTCGGCATCCTGATCGGGGCGTCTTACTACAAACGCGAGATGGTGACCGATAATTACGAAACCGATTGGGAAGTCGCCGGCGAAGATGATGCACCGGGTGGCGATCAGCGTCTGTGGGCGAAGGAATATACCAACAAGCTCTATCGCCTCAATCGCTACAATAAATCCGTATCGGGCCGTCTCGAATGGCAGCCGGACACCGATAATTCGGTCTTTCTCAGCTCGATCTGGACCCAGTTTCGCGACGATGAATTGCGTAACGCCTATGTCTTCGACCTCGATCAGGACGCAGTGGATGTCAGCGATCCGACGAGGGCCCGCACCGGTTATGCCGATGCCGGTATGGGTAATGGCGAATTCAACGGCACGCTTTACGGTGTAGAGGTGGCCAGCTCGCTCAATAATAACAGCACCAAGCAGACGATTTTCACCAATACTCTGGGGGGTGACCACGATCTGGAAAGCTGGCGGGTGAAATGGCGCCTTAACTATACCCGCGCAGACGACCGTGGCAACGACCCGTTCAAGTCGGGATGGATCGCAGGTAAAGACCCAACGGAACGTCTCGGTCTCGTCTACGATATGTCGAACCCTGACTTCTATAATGTCGAGCTTCACCGAACCGTTGTGAATGACGATGGCAGTTACGCTCTGGGCGACCGGGTTGACTTCCTCGGCGACAACTATCTGAAATTCGAGGATGTCTCTCACGATTATTCGCTGGAACGGACAAAGGCCTATACTGCAAAGTTCGATATCGAGCATGATATTGCCCTGTTCGGGGCTGACACCGTGCTGAAATTCGGCGGCGAATATGATCGCCGGACCAAGAAGGCTCATGAATATGCCTATATGGTGGAAGCCGAGGACCTGATCGATGCTGGCATCGCTGTGCCCACCATGGCTGATATTGCGCTGGACACCGATTATAAGGGCGAGATGCCTATCGGCTATGACTGGGATTATTTCTCAGGCAGCAAATCGGCGGATCTCATGCAGAGCTATCGTGATCGCGGCGTCGCCTATCTGGAAGAGGATGCGTCGGAAGAAAACGATTATAAGGTGACGGAGGAAATCTTCGCCGGTTATCTGATGGGCACCAGCTATTTCGACTGGGGTAACATCGTCTACGGTGCCCGGGTCGAACATATCAAGAATACAGGTAACGCGCTGGCGCGCGCAGATGATAGCTGGGTACCCGTATCGATGTCTGCGAATGACTTCCGGGTCTATCCCAGCCTCCATGTCAACTGGGATGTTACGTCCGATGTGAAGGCCCGGCTGTCCTTCAACACCGGCGCCGCCCGGCCCGATTATGACGAGATCCGGCCCAACTTTACCTATGACGATGACGAGATGATGATCGAGGGCGGCAATCCGGATGCTACTCCTGAAACCGCCAAGGGTGTCGACGCCTATGTCGAATGGTATATGCCTTCACGCGGCTTCTTCTCGGTCGGTGCCTATTACAAATGGCTGGATGACATCCTTTATGATGTCCAGCTCACCAGCTTCGGCTCCGATGTGATGAATTCGAATGGTGTCGACCGTTCGGAATACAGCTTCGCTACGATCGACAATGGCGGTTCCGGTTCGATCAAGGGCATCGAATTCGCCTATGTCCAGCCGCTGGAAAGTCTGCTGGAAGATGCGGGCCTTCCCGACTGGATGCTGGGCTTCGGTTTCCGCGGCAATCTGACCATCAATGACAGCACGGCGGAGGCACCGGACGGGCGCAATACGGATCTGCCGGGTGCTTCGCCGCTGATCTACAATGTCTCGGGCTATTATGAACGCTACGGTCTTTCGCTGCGTCTCAGCTATCAGTGGCAGGACGCTTATCTCGACTCCATTGGGGACAATGAAGTGGTCGGTGACGATTACTGGGCCTCTGTCAGCCGTCTCGATGCCTCGATTCGTTACAGCGTGTCCGACAATCTCCAGCTCTATTTCGATGCCAATAATCTGACCAACGAGCCGGGCATCCGGTATCAGGGCAATGGCCGTCACGTGAAGGAACACGAGACTTTCGGTACCCGCTATATGGGCGGCATCCGCTTCAACTTCTGACGAACTTCTGCGCTGTCCTGGCGGCGTCCGGCTGGCCGGCTTCCTTCCAAAAAAGGGGCTGGCCACATGCCGTCCGCCATGGGGCACCCAGTTTCCCGAAAGGAACCGAATATGCATCTTCTGCGAACAACCGCTCTTTCGGCTGCTATGGCGGCATCACTGTTGTTGGTATCTACCTCTGCTGTTGCCCAGCCGGCTGAGCCGCTTGCAGCGAATACCGAAACCGCCGAACCTGCCGCCAGTGGCAAGGCGAAGAATGTGATTGTCTTCCTCGCGGATGCAGGCGGGGTTTCTGTCCTCAATGGCGCAAGCCTGATGGGCTATGGCGAACCGCTCAAGCTTCACGTCCAGCAATGGCCTCATCTCGGCCTGAGCGAAACCTCTCCGGTCGATGATTTCGTGTCCGATTCCGCTAATGGCATGTCTTCGATCATGACCGGCGTAAAGACCCATAATGGCGTCATCAGCCAGGGTCCTGACGGCGTTCGCGGCAAGATCGACGGTACGCCGACCAAGACGCTGCTGGAATATGCCGAGGAGCGTGGGCTGCGCACCGGTGTCATCACCACTCAGTCGATCGCCGATGCGACTCCGGCGGCGACCTATGCTCACTCCAATGATCGCGGCAAGCAGGGCGAAATCTTTACTCAGGTCTTTGCGCCGCGCTTCGGCGATGGGGTCGATGTCATGTATGGCGCGGGCCGCAGCAAGATCGGAGCGAAGCTTGCTGAAATGGGAACCGGCTTCGATGCTCTTGCCAAAGCCAATGACCGTCCGGTCTATGCGCGGCTGGCTGACGCGCCAGCCGACAATGAACGACCGATCGTCGTATCTGACAAGATGGATGTCCACGCTGCCACGCTGCGCGCGCTCGATATTCTCGAAACCTCGGAAAGTGGCTATCTGCTGGTTGTCGAATGGGATGCCCATACCAGCGATCCGAAGAAAGGCCTGCAGAATGTGGTCGATTTCGATCATCTGATGGCTGAGGTCGCGCAGCGCGTGGATCTGGATAATACGCTGCTGCTTTTCACAGCCGATCATTCCTTCGGTTTTCAGGTCGATGGCGGTACGCGCGGTGAACCTCTGATGGCAGGTTATGACGCATGGAAGGCTGCCGGTGACGATAGCGATATCGTCCGCCTCGATAACGTGCTGGTCAATACCAGTCACACGGCTGAGGAAGTTCCGGCCCTTGCCATCGGCGCTGGTGCGGAGAAGGTGCGCGGCTATTTTCCGAACACCCATCTGTTCGAAATCATGATGGATGCCTTTGGCTGGGAAGCAGACAAGACGGCAACCGATTGATTCTCTCAAAGCAAGCCGCGCATCCACCCGGTTGCGCGGCAATGCTGCCCGGATTTCACCAGGGGTGGCTCACCATTGTCATGCGCATGGACGACCAGCCTGGATGACAGCGTCCGCAGGCATTTCCCTTCAATGCGTCATCATTCCGGACATCGCCCGGTGTCCTGTTGTAGAGGGCAGCACTAACCGTTTTTCTGCATCTGCACGGAGCCAGACATGCTCTGAAGCGGACCTCGATCATGGCTGAGCTGGAAATGGCGAATTCATCCATGAAGTCTGTCAGCGGTCAGACGCGTGACGAAACGCTGGCGGAGTACATCCGGACGGCAAATCAGAAGGCGCTTGCTGAGAGCGCGATCAACCGACTTTCGGAGTGGGAGAAGACACAAAATGTCTAACTTTGAAAAAGAGTTAGACATCTGCGGGGCTGTGAAGGGCTGGAATCCTACATTTTCTACGAAAATGTGGCTCCCCGAGTTGGATTCGAACCAACGACCAAGTGATTAACAGTCACCTACTCTACCGCTGAGCTATCGGGGAGCAGCCCCTGCGGGTGGAGCGGCGTATATGGGGGGGCGAATGCTTTGACAAGGGGGTTTTATCGAGAAATTTTCTCAGACGATAAATTGTTCGGTGACGATGCGTTCATCCAGGCTGTGACCTGGGTCGAAAAGCAGGGTCAAGGCGCGGTCACGGCAGATTTCCAGATGCACCTCGGCAATATCGCGTATCTCGCGTTGATCGGCCACCGCTGCCACGGGGCGCTTTTCAGGTTCGCGAATCCGGAAGCTGACTTTGCTGCGATCGGGCAGAATCGCACCCCGCCAGCGGCGCGGGCGAAAGGGGCTGATTGGGGTGAGGGCGAGCATTTTCGAATCCAGCGGCAGAATCGGCCCATTGGCGGACAGATTATAGGCTGTGGAGCCCGCCGGAGTGGCCAGCAGCACACCGTCACAGGCCAGTTCGGCAATGCGCGGCTTGCCATTGACCAGCACTTCGATTTTGGCTGTCTGGCGTGTTTCGCGCAGCAGCGATACTTCGTTAATGGCAAAAAACTGGTGCTCTTCGCCACTTTGCGTAACTGCGGTCATCAGTAGCGGCGCAACAGCAATCGAACGGGCGCGGGAAATTTTCTGCACCGGTGAACGGCTCGAATGGTAGCGATTCATCAGAAAACCGACCGTGCCGAGATTGAGTCCATAGGCCGGAATGACACGATTTTCATGGAGCATCTGGTGCAGGATATGGAGCATGAAGCCGTCTCCACCCAGCACCACAACGGCATCGGCTTCTTCCATCGAGACCCAGTCAGCCCTGTCCGTCAGTTCTTCTGCCGCCTGCTGTGCCCGTTCCGAGGGGGATGCGCGCAGGGCCAGCTTGCGATAGTGATTCGTCTCGCCAGAGGTCATATCCCCTCCTTTCATGGGTTCCGTTCCTATGGAGCGCCGTCCCGATTTGCAACGCAGCGGTGATTGTTGCAGATTTTTGTTTCGAGATGAGCAAGTGGCTCGAAGATGCTGAGCACGGTGATGCACATTGATGAAAAGCGACGGGATGTGCTGACCGGCCTTCTTGCGCGTGGTCCGGCCTTACAGGATATTGAAGGCTGGCGCGGTGACGCGGGGGAGCGCCCCTTTATCCACGCTATGCTGATTGCCCTCAACCGGTTCGAAACGGTCAATCTGGCTTATGGGGAGGAAACCGGCGACGGTGCCCTGATAGAAGTGGCCGCGCGAATCCAGCATTTTGCCGAGCACAACATGGAAAGTCCCCTGTTGATTGCCCGGGCCAATGGCGGAAGTTTTCTGCTGGCAACCAGCAAGCCGTGCAGCCGGGAGCGCTGGCAATGGCTGTCGGAAGAATTGCTCGAACAGATTGCCGCACCGATCCGCCATCCCGAAACAGGGGCTGTGCGACTGTCTCCCCGCGTGGTTTTGTATGGCGGCGTGATCGATTCGGCTGACGATATGTATGGCGAGCTTGAGCAGGCTCAGAAGCAATTGCAAAACCAGGCAGGAGGGGGGCGTCTGGTCTGGGCAGACAGAACGGTGATGCTGACCGGCCGGCCTACACAACTGCTCGAAGCCGATCTGCTCACAGCGCTCGACCGCAACGAGATCGAGATCTTTTACCAGCCGCAATTCGCCACGGTGGATGGCCATCTGATCGGCGCCGAGGCGCTGGCCCGCTGGCAGCATCCCGAACTGGGTCGCATCGGTGCGACCGCTCTTTTCGCTATTGCCGAAAGAGCCGATCATGTCGGCCACCTTTCGCACCATATTGCGCGAAAGGCCATTGAAGGTGCGGTAAACTGGCCCGACTTCCTCCGCCTGTCGCTCAATGTCACGCCCGCCGATCTGGAATCGGGCAATTTTGCCGAAGATATGATGGCGGCGGTTGCGGCAGCGAAATTCCCCATCGAGCGGCTGACGCTGGAAATTACCGAGCATACGCTTGTCACCGAGCTGGACCGCTCCGCCATGCAGCTCGCCCTGCTGGAAAAGAAGGGCATGCGTATTGCGCTGGACGATTTCGGGGCGGGTTTCTGCAACTTCCGCTATCTCAAGCAGCTGCCATTGCGTTATCTCAAGCTCGACCGGTCCATGGTGGAAGGCATTGCCAGCGATGCACGCGACCTTGCCGTTTTTCGCGGCATCATGGCCATGGCAAAAGCGCTCGGCCTTTCGGTCATTGCTGAGGGTATCGAGAATGAAGAACAGCTTCGTGTCATCACCGAGGAAGGGTGTGACAGCTATCAGGGATTTTTCCGTGCCAAACCGATGACAGGCGACAGATTCCAGAAGTTTGCCGAGAAACTCTGAGCTTGTGTCTCAGGGCGGCGTAGTTTCGGGGGAAGACCTCCGGAATTAGCTCCCGGAGGCGACGGCCTGCCGCTTCTTTGCTTTACGCGCCACATTGCTCAGCCCCTTGGTAAGCTGGAAAAGCCCGTTGAGCCGGGCTTGCGGATCACCCCAGGCACGATTGATGACCAGCTTCATGTCGGGGCGCAATTTGGCTGTGCCTTTCAGGCGGTCGACATAAGCGATCAGCCCGATGGGATCGGGGAAATCGTCATTATGGAAGCTGACCAGCGTCCCACGCGCACCGACATCGACCTTGGCGATATTGGCGGCGATAGCCTGATGCTTGATCTCGATAAGTTTGACGAGATTGGACGTGGCATCGGGCAGAGGGCCGAAACGGTCGATCATTTCGGCGGCCATGCTTTCGATCTCGGCCTTGCTGTCGGCATCGTTGAGGCGGCGATAGAGCGCCATGCGCACGGCGAGATCGGGCACGTAATCTTCGGGGATCATAATCGGCGCATCCACCGTGATTTGCGGCGAGAGCCCGGATGTGTCCTTCTCCAGCCCCTGATCGCCGGCCTTCACCGCCATGATCGCATCTTCCAGCATCGACTGGTAGAGTTCGAAACCGACTTCCTTGATATGGCCCGATTGCTCGTCGCCCACCAGATTGCCCGCGCCGCGAATGTCGAGATCGTGGCTGGCGAGCTGGAAACCGGCACCCAGACTGTCGAGGTCACCCAGCACTTTCAGACGCTTTTCGGCCACTTCCGACAGAGCCTGATCCTTCGGTGTGGTGAGATAGGCATAGGCGCGCAGCTTGGACCGGCCAACCCGGCCGCGCAACTGATAGAGCTGGGCGAGGCCGAAACGGTCTGCGCGATGAATGATGATTGTATTGGCCGAGGGAATATCGAGCCCGCTTTCCACGATGGTGGTGGAGAGCAGCACGTCATATTTCTTCTCGTAGAAGGCGCTCATCCGCTCTTCCACTTCGGTGGGCGTCATCTGTCCGTGCGCGGTGACGAATTTCACTTCGGGCACGGTATTGCCGAGCCATTCTTCCAGCTCGGGCATATCCGAAATGCGCGGCACGATGATGAAGCTTTGCCCGCCGCGATGATGTTCGCGCAGCAGAGCTTCGCGCATCACCATTTCGTCCCATTCCATCACATAGGTCCGCACGGCGAGGCGATCGACCGGTGGAGTCTGGATGGTTGAGAGGTTGCGCAGGCCGGT
Source organism: Altericroceibacterium spongiae (assembly GCF_003610805.1). Lineage (GTDB taxonomy): Bacteria > Pseudomonadota > Alphaproteobacteria > Sphingomonadales > Sphingomonadaceae > Altericroceibacterium > Altericroceibacterium spongiae. Next base: position 223,619 of record NZ_RAPF01000001.1, read on the forward strand.
CATGGCCATTTGCAGCGTACGCGGGATCGGCGTGGCGGTGAGCGTCAGCACATGCACATCGGCGCGAAGCTGCTTCAGCTTCTCCTTATGAGTCACGCCGAAACGCTGCTCCTCATCAACGATCACAAGGCCAAGACGTTTGAACTTCACATTCTTTGACAGAATGGCATGGGTGCCGACCACGATGTCCATCGTCCCGTCGGCCAGTGCGTCGCGCGTTTCCTTGGCTTCTTTTGCCGGTACGAGACGGGAAAGGCGCCCGATATTCAGCGGAAAGCCGGAAAAACGCTCGCAGAAATTCTGGTAATGCTGCCGGGCGAGCAGGGTGGTGGGGGCAATCATCACCACCTGATAGCCGCTCATCGCCGCGGTGAAGGCGGCACGCAGCGCCACTTCGGTCTTGCCGAAACCGACATCGCCGCAGACCAGCCGGTCCATCGGTTTGCCGTCGCCCAGATCGCCGATCACATCGTGAATGGCATTTTCCTGATCTTCGGTTTCGTTCCAGGGAAAGCGGTCAACGAACTGATTATAGGAACTTTCTTCCGGCTGAATGACCGGTGCCTGTTTGAGCGCGCGCTGTGCTGCGGTTTTGAGCAATTCGCCTGCAATCGCCTGAATGCGCTCTTTCAGTTTCGCCCGGCGCCGCTGCCAGGCTTCCCCGCCCAGCCGGTCCAGACCGACACCTTCCTCGCTCGATCCGTAGCGGGAGAGAACGTCGATATTCTCGACCGGAATATAGAGTTTGTCGCCGCCCGCATATTCGAGCATCACGCAATCGTGCTGGCTCTTGCCGACGGAAATCGGTTCGAGCCCGCAATATTTGCCGATCCCGTGATCCATATGGACCACCAGATCACCGCGATTGAGCGCCTGCAATTCGGCGAGGAAAGCGTCCGAATCCTTTTTCTTTTTGCGGCGGCGAACGAGCCGGTCGCCTAGCAGATCCTGCTCGGTTATGACTTCCAGCTCGTCATTAGCAAAGCCGGTGTCGAGCGGGAGGATCATCGCTGCGGCTTTGCCCTTGGCCGAGGCACCCAGCGCCTCCTGCCAGTTTTCGGCCAGAGTGAGCGGTGTGCCCGCTTCTTCGATGATCGAGGCGATCCGGCTGCGCGAGCCTTTGGAATAGGCGGCAAAAAGCGGGCGGCGGCCCTGCACGCCGATACCTTTCAGATATTTCGCCGCGGCTTCATAGACATTGGCGCCCTGTGAGCGTTCGGGCGTAAAATCACGGGCCGATTTGAACCCGAAATCGACCACCCGTTCGCTTTCGGGTTCGGCAAATATGCCTGTCCGATGGACCGGCCATTGCGCCAGCTTCGCGCCGAATTCCTCCGGTGCGAGATAGAGTGCATCGCTGGCCAGCGGGCGGTAGGACCCGGCGGCCTGCCCGGCCGTATCGGCGCGTTGCTGGCGATAATCGGCAATATCGGTGAAGCGTTCCTCCCCCGCCTGCATCGCGCCATTGTCGATCACGATCACATCGTCGGCGGAGAAGTGGTCGAACACGGCGGCCAGCTTTTCTTCGAACATGGGCAGCCAGTGTTCCATGCCGGCAAGGCGGCGCCCTTCGCTGACGGCCTGATAGAGCGGATCGCCTGTGGCATTGGCGCCGAACTGTTCGCGATAGCGGCTGCGGAAACGCTTGATCGTCTCATCATCGAGCAACGCTTCGCTGGCCGGAAGCAGTAAATGGCTGTCAATCGTCGCCGTGCTGCGTTGAGTGCTGGGGGCGAACAGGCGCAGGCTTTCCAGTTCATCGCCGAAAAAATCGAGCCGCAATCCCTGCTCGAGGCCCGAAGGATAGATGTCGAAGATCGATCCGCGCACTGCGAAATCCCCGGCATCGACCACCGTGTCGACCCGGGCATAGCCTTGTCGGCGAAGCAGGGCGATGAGGCTTTCATGGCCGATCGTGACACCCGCTTTGAGTTCGCGCACGCTTTCACGGATACGGAAGGGGGTTAGCACACGCTGAGTGACGGCATTGACCGTCGTGACCACCAGTTGTGCGCCCGTTTTACCCGCCTGCAAGCGGTGCAGGGCGGAGAGGCGGCGGGCAGAGACCGAAAGAGCCGGGCTTGCCCGGTCATAGGGCAGGCAGTCCCATGCCGGGAATTCGATCACATCGAGTTCTGGTGCGAAATAGCGCGCGGCATCGGCAATCGCACTCATCGCCTGTTCGTCCGGCGCGATGAAAACGGCACGCCCTTTGGCCGCGCGGGCGAGATCGGCCAGCACCAGCGGCTGCGCTCCACGGGCGACGGAGGCCAGAGTAAGCGGCTGGGAGGCTTGCAGAATTCGGGAAAGGTCGGGCATGGTTTTTGGGGAGGCTTTGTTCGGATCGAAGCTATGTGCGGACAGGCGGACAGGCCGCATGGTGCCCGTCAGGCTCCACGCAGACCATATGGGGAACGCTGCTCTAGCGGCAAGATCGGCCCGTGTCGAATGCGCTTTGCACCTGTGGTCAGAGCCTTGCTTGCGCGTTCTGTGTCAGTTTGTGAGCTTGTTCGGCAAGTGCGGCATCGGGAAGCGGTTCGCCATACAGAAAACCCTGACCGATATCGCAGCCATAAGCGATGACGCGCCGGGCATGTTCTTCTGTTTCGATGCCTTCCACGGTTACTTGCAGGCCGAGATTATGCGCCATCAGAGTGATGGTTTCGACAATCGTCTGCGACGATTCGTTGCATTCGATATCGTGGACGAAAGAGCGGTCGATTTTGAGTTTTTCGACGGGCAGTTCGTTCAGATGGCGCAGCGAGGAATAACCCGTGCCGAAATCGTCGAGCGCGATCCGGATTCCGGCATGCTTCAGTCTGGTAATAATATCCCGCGCACTGGCGATGTCGGCCACCAGTGCATTTTCTGTCACTTCAATTTCCAGTCGTTCGGGTGCGATTCCGGCATCGGTGACAATCTGCAGGATGTCTTCCACCAGATCGTCATCGTTGAACTGAACGGGTGACAGATTGACGGCGAGAAAAAGATGCGAAGGCCAGCCGCGCATATCGCGGACGGCCTGTTTCAAAAGGCAATAAAACACTTTCCCGATCAGGCCGGTTTCTTCGGCAATGGCGATAAACTCACCGGGCAGGCGCAGGCTGCCATCATTGAGCCGCCAGCGGCTCAGCATTTCATATCCGACAAGCTGACCGTTCCGGAGGCGGATCAGTGGTTGATAACGCGGCTGGATACGCCCTGCCGGAATGGCTTTGCGCAATGCCTCTTCGATTTCACCGCGGCGAATGGCGGCCATTTCCATGCCAGGTTCGAAAAAACGGAAACGTTTATTCTTCTCCAGCTTGCATTTATACATGGCGGCATCGGCCTGTGACATGGCGGCGTCGGCGCTGATATCGGACCTGTCTATATAGGTTACGCCGATGCTCGAATCCATCGATATGGAGCCGCTTTCCAGCTCGAAAGGCGCATCGAAACAACTGCTGATATGCTCTATCCGGGCAACTAGCGCATCGTCTGCCGGAGCATTGTCGATCAGGATGACGAACTCGTCACCGGCCAGCCGGCTGACCAGAGCGTTTTCGCCGGCGCATTTTGTCAGTCTGTTCGCAGTATCGATCAGCAACTGGTCTCCGGCCTGATGGCCACGCACATCGTTGATCGCCTTGAAGCGGTTAAGATCGACGAGCATCAAAGCGAACGGCACCCGGTCAGCCTGAGCGAGCGCTTTCCTGACAGCCCGGCCGATCTGGCGCCGGTTCGGCAATCCGGTCAGAGCATCGTGCATTGCCATGGCCTGTGCCTGCTCTTCTGCGGCGATACGACGATGGAGTTCCTGCCGCGCTTCGCGCAGACGGCGGATCGAAAAGATTGCCATTGCAAAGGGAAGAACCATCAGCGCCGTCAGAATTTCATCCAGTTCCCAGCTCTCATGAGATTTGGAAAAATGGACGACATGTTCGAAGGCATCGACGGAGATGAAAAAGAGCAGCAAGGTAGTAAAAGCACCGAATATGACCAGCGCTTCCGCCCGGACCATATATTTCAACTGTGTCTTGTTTCTATCGGCGACCATTCATCGAGCTCACATCATGCCTTGCAACATAATGTGAATGACAGGGCTTAAGCAATTGCTAAACAAGCGCTTAGAGCTCAATTTTATGCAAATAGCCGCCTTCAGGGACGGGGCCGGAAATGCCGTGCAAATGATTTTGCAGAGTGTTTTACCGGGAAAGGGAAACCCATCCAAAATGGGTCGAAAAAATAGCAGGCGGGCGGCCCTTCGCTTCTGAAGATCGAAAGGCCGCCGCCTGAACGTTTAGGCTGCGTCTTTGATTTCGACGAGTGTGAGCCCGAAAGTCAGGTCTTCACCGGCCAGCGGATGATTGCCGTCTGCTTTGACAGCTTCTTCACCCACTTCGACGATCACGAGGTTGAGCGTGGAACCGTCCTGCTGCTGGGCAGCGAGCGACATGCCGGCTTCCGGTTCGGGTTCCTGCGGGAGATTGGCGCGCGGAATTTCGATAATCATTTCTTCGCGGCGCGGGCCGAAAGCATTGTCGGATTCGACGATAACGGTCTTTTCCGAACCGACTTCCATACCTTCCAGCGCGGTTTCGATCTGCGGAAGAACTTCACCACCACCGATTTTCAGTGTCTGCGGGCCTTCCTGTTCGGTGCCGCCGACAACGCTGCCGTCATTGGTGCGGACAACGAAATCGATAATGACCGTATCACCGCTTTTTGCAATCTGCATAAAATTCCTTCGAATAGGGGGTTTTGACGCGCAATGCGTCGCTTCGACAGTGCTTCGGGAGCACCGCATTCGGACTGATTGTCGCAATCATGGAGCGACTAGTCAAATCGGGCCCGGCGCTTTGCATTGTTATATGCCGGATAATCCCCGAATATGCCGGGAAAATTTATCCTGTATTACACCGGAAAAACAGTCAGGGATAGCTGACGGTTTTGGGTTTTTCGGGCAGGGGAATCCATTCTTCCTCATCGCCGGGCACTTTGGGGAAGCGGCCTTCGCGCCAGTCTTCCTTTGCCTGCTGAATCCGCTCGCGTGAGGAACTGACGAAATTCCAGAAGACATGGCGTTTGCTGGAAAAGGCCTCTCCGCCCAGCAGGACGACCCGGCCACCGTGACGACTGCGCAGCGACATCGGTTCGCCCGGTTTCAGCACCAGCAGGCTGAACGGCTCCATTGTCTGCCCGTCAAGCTCCGCCTCGCCACCGACCAGCATCACCGCGCGTTCCTCGCTGCGGGCGTCGATTGGAATATAGCCGTTACAGCCCAGCACGATCTCGGCATAGATCGTGTCGCAATAGGTAGTGGTGGGTGCCGATTTGCCCCAGAGCGAGCCCATGATGACCCGTGCGGAGACGTTATTGTCTTCCAGAACCGGCAGATCGGCGAGACTTTCGAAAGCGGCATCCATTTCTTCCTGCCCGTCCGGCAAGGCGAGCCAGGTCTGCATTCCGTAAAGTTTGGGGCGGCCCAGCCGCTCATCGGGCGGGGTGCGTTCGGAATGGACGATACCGCTGCCCGCAGTCATCAGATTGACCTGGCCGGGGCGGATCGTGGCGAAGGAGCCGAGACTGTCGCGATGGTCGATGGCGCCTTCGAACAGCCATGTGACCGTGGCGAGATTGATATGCGGGTGCGGGCGGACATCCATCGCTTCCCCCAGAGCCAGCTCCGCCGGGCCGAATTCATCGACGAAGATGAACGGCCCGATCATGGTTCGCTCTCGTGCCGGGAGAGCCCGGCGGACGGTGAAGCCGCCCAGATCGTGCGAGGTGGGGGTAAGCGTCTGGATGATGGTCATGCCGCGTCAAGCTCCGGGTAATTGCGGAAAATTCCGTCCGTGCCGAAAGGTTTGCAACGCGCAGACTGACGATAGGCGGCGACATTTTCCAGCGCAAAAACGCGCTCCCTCACAGCATGTAGCGCGGGATAGTCGTTTGCGAGCGCCTGCATCCGTTTGGGAAACATGAAATGCAGCCCGTCGAGCAAATAGGCGATCGATGTGTCGAGCGTGCTCCAGCTTTCGCCTTCGAGCATCCAGTCTCCCCCATGCGCCGTCGCGACCCGCTCGAAATGGTCGCAATATTTGGGAATCCGGTCTTCGCGGAAAGACCGGGCGGCGCGGATCGCCTCGTCTTTCTGTTCTTCGTAATAAAGGCTGGTGGTGATCGGGTGATGCACCGCATGGACCTCTTCCACCATATCGGCGATGTCGCATTGAAGCTGGTTGCCGTAGCGGATGCCGGCTGCATCTTTCGGGCCGAGCCCGTGCTCCTGCACCAGAAAGAGCAGGATATTGGGTGTCTGGGCAATGCTTTCACGACCGGTTTCGAGCAGCGGGACGGCGAAAGCGTGGCGCGCCGTCATCGCATCGAGATGGGCCGGGATAGCGCCGAAACCGTCATCGGCTTCGCGGGCACGGTCGCGATAGGCTATGCCGCCCGCTTCGAGCGCATAGCGGACGAAATCGCCGCGGCCAGGCCGGGTCGGCCAGTACCACAGATCATATGTCATGGATCAGGCGTCCTTCGTCGCATCGTCGGGGGCGAAAGCGCGGATGGCGAGGGCATGGACTCTCTCGCCGGGAATATCGCCCAGCGCGTGATTGACCATACGCTGGCGCTGGAGGCGGTTCTTACCCGCGAAGGCGGCGCTTTCGATCACCACGGTGAAATGCGATTCCCCGCTGCCATCATCGCCCATATGGCCCGAATGTTTGGCACTGTCATTGATGACTTCCAGCCTTTCGGGCGCGAAGCTGTTGGTCAGCAAATTGTGGATTTCGGTTGCAAGCGGTCCGGCCATATTATCCTCGGGGGTTTTCAATTCACGGTTCTGTCCCCATCCTAATGGGCGTGAAGAATACAAAGTTCCACGGTCGATTTGAATCTCAGGGCAGGCAATGTGAGCATCCGGACTGCGACCGGCCCGGTGAATTCCGTGCGCCCGGCTCCGGCGGGCACGGTTTTGACGGGCCGGGCCAGTGGCGCTGGTTCTGCCTTGAGCATGTGCGCGAATTCAACGCCGGTTACGACTGGTTCGAAGGGATGAGCGCGGAGGAAATTCTCGATGCGCAGTCCCCGGCTTCGGGCTGGCGGACGCAGAACCGTGTCTATTCGGGCATGGGTGGCGATATGCCGCGCTGGGCCGATTACGATGATCCGCTCGATGCGATCAATAACCGGGCGCGCGATATCAAGCGCCGTGCGGCGGGCGCACAGGCCGAATATAACCGTTTCACGCCGCATGAACGCGAAGCGCTCAATGTCATGGGGCTGGGCGCCGATGCCGACCGGCAGGGCCTCCGCCGACGCTATTCTGAACTGGTGCGCCGCTACCACCCCGATCGCAATGGCGGTGACCGGCAGCATGAAACCCGGCTTCAGCGGGTGGTCGAGGCCTATCAGCTCTTGCGCCGCGCGACGGCTTTTGCCTGAATGCGGGGATGGCAGATACCAATCGAGCCGGGCCGGGACCGGATCATTTGCGCGCTTTCCATGTTGCAGCCGCTCGTCTGCACGTCTACGCAAGCGCTGCGATGAATGATATGACCGATACGAAATCCGACCAAGCCGACACCACCGTCCTTGCCGCTCCCGACATCGAAGTCGATGTCCGGCAGACTTTCGGCATCGATATCGACATGAAAGTCCCGGCTTTTTCCAAAGCCGATGACCGCGTGCCCGATACGGACGACAATTATGTCTTCGACCCGGATACCACGCTGGCGATTCTCGCCGGCTTTGCGCATAATCGCCGGGTGATGGTGCAGGGCTATCACGGTACGGGTAAATCGACTCATATCGAACAGGTCGCCGCGCGGCTTAACTGGCCCTGCGTGCGGATCAATCTCGACGCGCATATTAGTCGTATCGATCTGGTCGGGCGCGATGCGATCGTACTGCGCGACGGTTTGCAGGTTACCGAATTTCGCGAAGGTCTGCTGCCCTGGGCGCTCCAGCATCCGGTGGCGCTGGTATTCGATGAATATGATGCGGGCCGCCCCGATGTGATGTTCGTGATTCAGCGCGTTCTGGAAACGGCGGGCAAGCTGACGCTGCTCGATCAGAACCGGGTGATCCGCCCGAATCCCTATTTCCGCCTCTTTGCGACCTCCAACACGGTTGGCCTTGGCGATACGAGCGGGCTGTATCACGGCACGCAGGCGATCAATCAGGGCCAGATGGACCGCTGGAACATGGTCGTCGGGCTCAACTATCTGCCCGCCGAGACCGAGCTGAACATCGTCTCGGCCAAGACCAGCCTCGACAAGGAAACGGTCGCCAATATGATCCGTGTGGCCGATCTGTCGCGGCAGGGCTTCATCAATGGCGATATTTCCACCGTGATGAGCCCGCGTACGGTGATTAGCTGGGCGCAGAACACTGAAATTCTCGGCGATCTGGGCTTCGCTTTCCGCCTGTCCTTCCTCAATAAATGCGATGAGGCGGAACGGATGCTGGTAGCCGAATATTATCAGCGCGTCTTCGGTCAGGATCTGCCCGAAAGCGTGGTCGGACGGGCCTGAAACACAATATCGTCATTCCCGCCACGGCGGCGGGAATGACGCATTTTAGCTTTCTTGCGGATAGATGGCTTTCACGAAATAGAGCCCGTCGGGCGGGGCATTGAGCCCCAGTGCCTGACGGTCACGCGCGGCGAGTGCTTTGCCGACCTGCGCGACATCCCACTGGCCCTGGCCGACAAGCGCGAGGCAGCCGACCATCGAGCGCACCTGATGATGCAGAAAACTGCGCGCTTCGGCTTCGATAATCACCCATTCACCGGCGCGCCGGACACAGAGCCGGTCGAGCGTCTTTTCGGGGCTCGCCGCCTGACAATGGACCGAGCGGAAAGTGGTGAAATCATGTTTGCCGACCAGCGCCTGCGCGGCTTCGTGCATGGCCCCGGCATCGAGCGGGCGTGACACCTGCCAGGCTTTGCCCCGGTCGAGTGTAAGCGGCGCGCGGCGGTTGCAAATGCGATATTCATAAGCCCGGCCGATGCAGGAAAAGCGGGCATGCCAGTCATCGGGCTTTACCTCGCAGGCGGTCACCGCCACCGGATCGGGGCGCAGTTTTGCATTGAGCGCTTCCATCAGCCGGAATGCGGTGATGTCTTTCGCTATATCCATATGGCTGCGCATGGCGAGGGCGTGAACGCCCGAATCGGTCCGTCCGGCGCTATGCAGAATGACCTCTTCGCCAGTAATGGCATAAGCGGCGTCTTCCAGCGATTGCTGGACACTCGGCCCATGCGCCTGCCTTTGCAGACCCATAAAGGGGGCGCCGTCAAATTCCACGGTGAGGGCGAAACGGGTCATGCGCAACGTCGCCTTGCGGTCCGGTGCTGGAACGATGAAACCAGAAAACCGGGCATCACAGAAGCACGGTTCCCACCGGAATTTTTCTGCCGCGCAGAAAAGCCGCTGCATCCATAGCCGGCTTGCCTGCCCGCTGAATGCGGGTAGGGCGCAGCGCGGCATTGCCGCAGGCGATGGTGAAATCCTCATCCAGCACGGTGCCCGGTGCGCCGTTTACGCCGATTACATGGGCGGAGAGGACCTTGATCCGCTCCCCGTCGAGCTGAAACCATGCGCCGGGGAAGGGGGCAAAGGCGCGCACTTCGCGTTCGAGCTGTTCGGCCGGTCTGGTGAAATCCATCCGCGCTTCGTTCTTGTCGATCTTGGCCGCATAGGTCGCTTCCTTATCGTCCTGCGGCACTGGATGGAGCGCATCGAGATCGATCAGCGTGCCGACCATCAGTTGCGCGCCCAGTTCGGCCAGTTCCTCGGTCAGTTCGCCCGCCGTCTTGTCTTCGATCGGAGTGCGCACCGTGGCAATCATATCGCCGGTATCGAGACCCTGTTCCATCTGCATGATGGTGATGCCGGTGACCGGGTCGCCCGCCAGAATGGCGCGCTGGATCGGTGCCGCCCCGCGCCAGTGCGGCAGCAGTGAGGCATGGACATTGAGGCAGCCATGAGCGGGCGCGTCGAGAATCGGCTGCGGCAGGATCAGGCCATAGGCCGCAACCACTGCCAGATCGGCTTCGAGCGCCAGAAATTCGGCCTGCGCGGCGACATCTTTCAGCGATACCGGATGGCGCACTTCGATCCCCAGCCTTTCGGCTTCCACCTGCACAGGGGAAGGCTGCAATTTCTTGCCCCTTCCCGCGCGGCGCGGGGGCTGGGTGTAAACGGCCAGAATCGTATGGTTCGCTTCGGCCAGAGCGGTGAGGGTGGGCACCGCAAAATCGGGCGTTCCCATGAAGATGATGCGCATATGCTGTGGCGAGGCCCTTCCTAAAATGCTTTGAACGCCCTATCTGCCGCTCCATGGCATCGCAAGAGATCGAGGCGCTTTCCGCTGTATTGTCCCGTCTGCCGGGGCTTGGCCCGCGTTCCGCAAGGCGGGCTGTTTTGTGGCTGGTCAAACGGCGTGAAACCGCGCTTCCGCAATTGCTCGATGCGCTGGCGGCGGTCCGCGATACGCTGGTCGAATGCGATATTTGCGGCAATATCGATACGCAGAATCCATGCGGTATCTGTGCCGATCCGCGCCGCGACCAGCGCCAGATCTGCGTGGTGGAGGATGTTTCCGATCTCTGGGCGCTCGACCGGGCGCGGCTGTTTACCGGGCGCTATCACGTGCTGGGCGGGCGGCTTTCGGCGCTGGAAGGCGTCCGGCCCGAGGATCTTGCCATCGGTTCGCTGATCGAGCGTGTACGGGCCGGCGGTATCGATGAAATTGTTCTGGCGATGAATGCCACGCTCGAAGGGCAGACCACCGCCCATTATATTGCCGAGCGGCTGGAAGACTTGCCGGTGCGTATCACCCAGCTCGCCCATGGCCTGCCGGTGGGTGGCGAACTGGACTATCTCGACGAAGGCACGCTGGCGCAGGCCCTGCGGGCGCGGCGCCCGCTCGGCTGAACGGGCTTTGTCCGCCTGCGGTTGAACTGTGCCCGCCTGCTGTTGACAGGGGCGGTCCCCCCGGCAAATCTGCATTCTCCAGCAAAGGAGGATGATATGGCGCATAAATTCGAAATCTATAAGGACAAGGCAGGCGAATTCCGCGTGCGGTTCAAATATAATTCCGAAATCATGTTTTCGACCGAAGGCTACTCTTCCAAGGCATCGGCGCAGAATGCCATCGATTCCATCAAGACAAACGGCCCCGACGCTCCGGTCGAGGACAATAGCTGAAGGGGTCAGGCGGCCAGCTCGCCGGATGGCAGAAAGGGCCCGATCGCAGCCATAGCGCGGTCGATAAAGACCTGCTTTTCGCCTACCGGCGCGACATAATGGATGGCGTCGGCGGCCTCCTGCCGTCCGGCTTTGCGGGCGATCATCCAGCAGGCGAGATATTGCGCTGCAAGGCAGCCGCCCGCGCTGGCGACATTACCATGCGCGACGAAGGGCGTGTCGAGCACATCGACTCCGGCTTCGATAACCCAGGGTTTCGTGGTGAGATCGGTGCAGGCGGGCAAATCGCCTGTCAGGCCCAGTTTTGCCAGCAATAATGTGCCCGAACATTGCGCACCGATAAGCTGGCTCGAAGGATCGAGCCGGAGGCGGGAGAGCAGCCTGTCATCCTGTGCAATCTCGCGGGTTTTGATACCGCTGCCGATAATCACGGCATCGGCATCCTGCGCGAATTCCAGCGGTTCCTGCCGTTTGATGGTGACGCCGTTCATCGATGTGACCTCCGGTTCCGGGCAGGTGATGCGCGCTTCCCAGCCTTTGGCGCGCAACCGGTTGAGGATGGCGGCGGCGACGAAAGAATCCAGCTCGTTGAAACCATCGAATGTCAAAACGGCGATTTTCATGCGGAATTCCTTTCAGTTTCGCGGCCGGGCGCAATAGTATGAAAGCCGTTCGGGCAGCAAGTCGGTTTCCGGCCAGGCTGATCGAAAATCCGGCGCACACAGCCGCTTGCGCCCGGCGCAGGAGGGTCTTATCTTAGAGCCATGGCTATTCGTGAAATCCTGGAAGTGCCGGACCCCCGGCTCAAGACCGTGTCCAAACCCGTCGAGACTTTCGATGAGGAGCTGAAAGTGCTCGTCGACGATATGTTCGAGACGATGTATGATGCCCCCGGTATCGGCCTTGCCGCGATCCAGGTTGGTGTGCCGCTGCGCGTGCTGGTGATCGATCTGCAGGAACCCGATCCCGAGGCGGAGCCCGAACAGTGCGATCATGACGGTTGCGGGCATGACCACCGGCCGGTGGTGAAAAACCCGCGGGTTTTCATCAATCCCGAAATTCTCGATCCGAGCGAGGATCAGGCGACCTATCAGGAAGGCTGCCTGTCGGTCCCCGATGTTTTTGCCGAAGTGGATCGTCCCGCCACCTGCCGGGTGCGCTGGCACGATCTCGACGGGAATGTTCAGGAAGAGGATATGGAAGGGCTGATGGCCACATGCATTCAGCATGAGATGGATCATCTCGAAGGCATTCTCTTCATAGACCATCTTTCACGGCTCAAGCGCAATATGGCGCTTCGGAAGCTGAGCAAGGCACGCAAGGCCGCCTGACTTTCCAACAGGTTTTCGACTGATCGAAAAGCGGAGGGACACGATTTCCTCCGCTTTTTCGTTTGGGGTGTGGGCGCGGTTGCCGGCCTGGCCATGTTTTGGGCCGTTCTGGCCCCGTTCAAAAGCCTTCTGGCCCTGTTCGGTGCCGTTCTGGCTCCGTTCAGCCGGTGGGCGTCAAAGCGGTTGCCTCGCTGCGATCCGCCCCCTAAACACCGGCGCGAAATGTCCCAAACCAACGCAAAGCCAGTCGTTTGATCCTCTCTCCCTTCGAATGGACCATAGCCAAGCGATATATGCTTCCTGGACGCGGCGAAGCATTCATCACACTGGTTGCCGGTATCAGTCTCGCCGCCGTCATGCTGGGGGTTGCCGCCCTCGTCATCGTGATGAGTGTGATGAATGGATTTCGAGCGGAACTCCTTGATAAGATTGTCGGTTTAAACGGTCATGCGATCATTCAGGCCTATGGCGGACGGCTGAATGACTGGGAGGATGTGCTGGAAGATGTCCGCAAGACGCCCGGTGTGGTCCGCGCTTCTCCCCTCATCGAACAACCGTTACTCGGCAGCTTCAACGGAAGGGTTGAAGCGGTGCTGATCCGCGGCAATACGCAGGACGATATCGACCGGCTGAGCGACAATGTGGTGAGCGGGGATATGTCCACGCTGAAGCCCGATGTAAACAATGTCGCCATCGGTTCGCGGCTTGCCATGAATCTCGGTGCCAGAGTGGGGGACACGATCACCATCATCAATCCGATGGGCCGTTCGACTCCGTTCGGAACTGCGCCGCGGCAGATCGGCTATACGATTACCGCGATTTTCGAAATCGGTGTCTACGACTACGACCAGTCCTTTGTCGTCATGCCGATTCCTAACGCGCAAACCCTTCTTTTAAGCGGAAATTCCATCGGTATGATCGAGGTTCAGACGGTCAATCCGGACACGGTCGACAAGACACTGGCTCCGCTGAAAAACACGCTGGCCGGGCAGGCTGTCGTTTCCGACTGGAAGGAAATCAACGCCTCATTGTTCGAAGCGCTGGAAGTCGAACGGGTGGCGATGTTCTTTGTCCTGTCGATCATCGTGCTGGTGGCAGTGTTCAATATCCTCTCCTCTCTCATCATGCTGGTTCGTGCGAAAACCCGCGATATCGCGATCCTGCGCACCATGGGCGCAACACGACGATCCTTGCTCAAGATTTTCGTAACCACCGGTTTTGTGATCGGAGCAATCGGCACTGTAGCTGGCCTTATACTGGGCTTTATAGTGCTCTATTTCCGTCAGGGCATTGTCCATTTCATGGAAATCGTAACCGGGCAGAGTCTGTGGAACCCGGAAATCCGTTTTCTCACCACCCTGCCATCCAGAACCGACCCGACGGAAATTATTGCGATTACCGCGATGGCGCTGATCCTCAGTTTTCTCGCGACGCTTTATCCGGCCCTGAAAGCGGCCAGCACCGACCCCGTTCAGGTATTGCGCTATGAGTGATAATCCCGTGTTTTCCGGTGCAGAGCCGGTGGTTCGCCTGAGCAACCTCACGCGCAGTTTCGAGCAGGGTGGCGTGCGTATCGATGTGCTGCGCGGCATTGACCTGACCATTGCACCCGGTGAAATCGTGGCACTGCTGGGGCCATCGGGTTCGGGCAAATCGACTATGCTGCAGGCCGTTGGTCTACTGGAAGGCGGTTTCGGCGGAACGATTGAGCTTGTTGGCACCGATGCCAGCAAATTGTCGGGTGATGAGCGCACCGCCTTGCGGCGCAATCATCTCGGTTTCGTCTATCAGTTTCACCATTTGCTGAGCGACTTTTCCGCCATAGAAAATGTCGTGCTTCCGCAATTGGTAGCCGATATCGGCCGTGCGGACGCCGATGAACGCGCGGCAAACCTGTTGAGCAAGCTGGGGCTGGCAGAGCGTCTCGACCATCGCCCGAGCCAGCTTTCAGGCGGAGAACAGCAGCGCGTGGCAGTGGCTCGTGCTCTGGCAAACCGCCCGCACCTTGTGCTGGCGGATGAACCTACGGGCAATCTGGACGAAGCCACGGCGGATAAGGTGCTGGAACAGTTTCTGGACCTTGTGCGCGGACAGGGAAGCGCGGCATTGATCGCCACCCATAATGAACGTCTCGCACGGCGTATGGATCGTGTGGTAAGATTACATGAAGGCGTGCTGACCTGAAACGGTCCTGAAGATTTAATAAACAAATTCAGTTTGATGCCTTTGGGGGCATGGAAAAGGTAGAAGGAGATAAACGATGACCGACCATCCCAGCACTTATAATGGTGGTGCCGGTGCAACGGGCGAAATCGACTGGGACGATCGTGCCTCGATCCACCTGAAGGATGACGGTCGTGGGTTACTGGACAGCATGAAGGGCCTTTATCGCGGCACACTTGCGGAAATGGTCCGGCATGTGATGCAAATGCCTGAAACCGAAAGGGGCAATTATGTGATCCAGAAGGCCGGCGATCACCGGCTGGATCTTCATGAAATCGCGGCGCTTGCGGCCCGGCCGGATTTTCCTGGCTGATCCGGGTATCTGGCCGTTGAACGGGAAGGGCGATGCAGGAGATGCGTCGCCTTTTTTGTATTTTCCAGACATTGAGGTTCATGAGAGGGAAGAACTCACAAGGTTTTCCCCAATCGTGCTCCTTCCTCACTTGATCGCAGGGGCAGAGGGCAGCAAATTACTGGTATGGCTCATGCACCTTTTGTCCCCCTTCGCATTCTCTCCTCCTATTCGATGCTGGAGGGAGCTATCGATCCGAAAGACATTGCGAAGCTTGCAAGGGAGCATGGATTTCCGGCCATCGCCATCTGTGACCGAAATGGCCTTTACGGAGCGCCGATTTTCGCCGGGGCCTGCAAAAAGGAAGGCATTCAGCCGATTATAGGCACGCTCCTAGGTGTTTCACGAGGCGATGGCTTTGCAATCGATTATCTGCCGCTTTATGCGCAGAACGAAACGGGCTGGAATAATCTATGTTATCTGGTCAGCAAGGCGCATCTTGAACGTCCTCTCGAACTCGAACCCCATGTCCTTTATTCTGAGCTGGAGGGGCATACAGAGGGTGTAATCGCGCTTACCGGAGCGAGTGAAGGCGCAATCACCAAGCTGTATGCCGAAGGGCAGAGAGATCACGCCGAAGAAATTGCCGAAAAGCTGATCTCTTATTTTCCCGATCGTCTTTATGTCGAGATTGCGCGCCGCGGACATCCGGTGTCGGATGCAGCCGAAGATGCGCTGATTGCGCTCGCTTACAGCCGTAATCTTCCGCTTGTAGCGACCAATCCGGCTAATTTTGCCGAGCCTTATATGCATGCCGCGCATGATGCCATGCTGTGCATTGCTCATTCGACACATCTCGATACGGAAGATCGATTGCATTCGGAACCGGAAGCCTTCGTCAAAAGTGCTCAGCAGATGGAAGAGGACTTTTCCGACCTGCCCGAGGCTTTGATGAATACGCTGGTCATCGCTCAGCGTTGTGCTTTCGCTCCCCCGAAGCGCAAACCGCTTCTGCCCAGTCTGGCCGGAGACCGGGAAGGGGAAGAACGTATGCTCGCCGAAGATGCTCGCCGGGGCCTTGCCAAACGGCTCGAAGTCTATCCTGAGCTGAGCGATGAAGACCGCAAAATGTATGAAGAACGGCTCGAATATGAGTTGGGTATCATCATTCGGATGGGTTTTCCGGGTTATTTCCTGATCGTTGCTGACTTTATCAAATGGGCAAAGGAACAGGGCATCCCTGTCGGACCGGGGCGCGGTTCCGGGGCCGGTTCGCTGGTGGCATGGTCACTGACGATTACCGATCTCGACCCGATCAGTCTGGGGCTGCTGTTCGAACGGTTTCTTAATCCCGAGCGTGTGTCTATGCCGGATTTCGATATCGACTTCTGCGAAACGCGGCGTGGCGAAGTAATCCGCTATGTGCAGAATAAATATGGCCACGATCACGTGGCGCAGATCATTACCTTCGGTAAGCTGAAAGCGCGCGCTGTGCTGCGCGATACAGGCCGTATTCTACAAATGCCCTATGGTCAGGTGGACCGTTTAACCAAGATGGTACCCAATCACCCGACCGATCCGTGGACTCTTGAGCGTGCGCTTAACGGAGCGGCCGATTTCCGGCGTGAATATGACAATGATAATGAGGTGAAACGCCTCATCGATCTGGCCAAGCAATTAGAGGGTTTTCCACGCAATTCGTCGACACATGCAGCTGGTGTGGTAATTGGAGACCGGCCGCTTAATCAGCTTGTGCCGCTTTATCGCGATCCACGTTCGGATATGCCGGTGACCCAGTTCGACATGAAGTTTGTCGAAGACACAGGTCTGATTAAATTCGACTTTCTTGGCCTGAAGACATTGTCGGTTCTGCGCAAAGCTGTCGATCTGCTCAAGCGGCGGGGGATCGATGTCGATCTGTCGCATATCCCGATGGACGATTCCGATGTTTTCGAGCTGCTGAAACGTGGCGATACGGTTGGTGTATTCCAGCTGGAATCTGAAGGAATGCGCCGTACACTGGCAGCGGTAAAGCCGACCAAATTCGAAGATATTATTGCGCTCGTATCTCTCTATCGGCCCGGCCCGATGGATAATATTCCGCTATTCGGAAAACGTAAAAATGGCGAAGTGACTATTGAATATCCGCACGAAAAACTGGCGGGTATTCTCGAAGAAACATACGGAATCTTCGTGTATCAGGAACAGGTGATGCAGGCTGCGCAGATTCTGGCCGGTTATTCACTGGGGGACGCCGATTTGCTTCGTCGCGCCATGGGCAAAAAGATACAGGCGGAGATGGATGCGCAACGCATTCGTTTTTGTGAGGGCTGCAAAGAAACTTCCGGAATTGAGAAGAATAAGGCGAATGAGCTGTTCGACTTGATCGATAAGTTCGCTGGTTATGGTTTCAACAAATCCCATGCTGCAGCTTACGCCTTGCTCTCCTATCAGACCGCCTGGCTAAAAACGCATTATCCCGAGGAATTTTATGCTGCGGCAATGTGCTTCGACATGCATCAGTCGGAGAAACTAGCTGTGTTTGTCGATGATATGCGCAAGAACGACGTTATTATCCTCGGACCTGACATGAACGCCTCCGAGGCGGAATATATAGTTGAGCAGACGCAGGACGGATATGCCGTCCGCTATGGCTTGGCAGGCCTGCGCAATGTGGGCGAAAAGGCAATGGATGCTGTGGTCGCCGAAAGGGAGAAAAACGGGCCTTTCGCGTCGCTTGAGGATATTTTCCGTCGTATGCCGCCAGGAGCGATGAACCGTCGCCAGCTGGAAGGTCTTGCAGGAGGCGGGGCGTTTGACAGTCTCGAACCCAACCGGGCCAAGGTTCTTGCGAATGCCGATATGCTTCTGGCCGTTGCAGAAGCTTCTGAGCGTGATCGCAGCAGCGGTCAGGGCGGATTGTTCGGCGGCGATGATCATATCGAGCCGGATTTGCGACTGGTCGATGCCGAACCATGGAGCCGCAACGATCAGATGGCGAATGAGAAAGATGTTTTCGGTTTCTATTTTGCTGCCCATCCAGTGGAACAATATCGCGCGGTTGCCTCCGGAAATGGCGCGCGGTCTTATGCCAGCCTGATGGATGGGGGTGCCATTGGCGGACGTTCGCAGGCAGTGATGGCGGCAATGGTTGAAGGCGCCAGCAAGGGGAAAACACGGCGTGGCAAGGATTTCGTGAGAGTGGATTTCTCCGATAGTTCCGGGCAATTCAGTGCTGCCTGCTTCGAAGAAACCCTGGTTGAATCTTTCCAGAAATGGGCTGCCGATGGTATGTGCGTTCTCCTGAACGTGGAGCTTGACAGTCCCAGCCCGGAAGAACCTCCCCGTGTGACTATTCGCGGCGCGCGGCCTTTGGATCAGGTAACCAGCAGTGCCAGGATGCGATTAACGCTTGAAGTTTCCAGCCTGGAAGCCCTGCAGGAATTGCGGCTGGCTTTGCGGGAAGGGGATACCGGGCGCGGAGAAGTTCTGGCCCGGCTCAAGCTTGGCTTGGGGCAAACACCTCTGATGCGTCTCGGTAAAGACTTCGCGATTGACGGCAATCTGGCGGAAAAGCTCGCAGATATTCCGGGTCTGGCGAATATATCGCTGACAACACGGCAAGGGGCAGGTTCTCTCCGTCTGGTTGCCTGACGGCTCTGCCCTTGCACATTGCCCTTTTTATGGCGAGTATTATGGTTCCGGGGTTATCCCGTCATTACAGGGAACTGTCATTCGATGGCCTATCGATTTCGCCGCAAGGACAAAACGGTCGAAACAGGTATACGTCGCATAGCTCGTGAGCAGATCGATAAGGCTATCGCATCGATCGACAGTGAGGATGATGATGCAGAAATCATTCATGCCATCCGCAAAAGGTGCAAGAAATTACGGGCATTATTGAGGCTCGTTGGACCCTCTTTCCCTAAATTTCAGAAGGAGAATCGTATATTCGCCGATACGTCCGATCTGGTCGGTGATTTGCGCCATCCGGATCTGATGGAGCGGACCTACAGGCAGTTGGTGAAGACTTACAACAAGGAACTGAATTGTAAGTCTTTCCTTTTGATCGGTGAGAATATCAAGGCGCAGCGCGAGGCCGATCTCAGCCGGATGGATATCGATGCAAGGCTGGCAGCATGTCGCAATCGTTTCCGTGAAGCGAGCAAGCGCGTCGCCTATTGGCATCTCGAAGAAGAAGGCTGGGAAGCGCTGTCGGCTGGTGTTTTGGGGGTGTATGAGCGGGCTTGCGCGGCTCTTGATGCAACGAAGTCTGATAATGGGAATGCCTATTACGAATTGCGCAAATGGATGAAATATCATCGCCACCATATGCGTATTCTCAGGCCAATTGCGCCGACCGTCTTTGCCGAAAGAGCAAAACACGCCCGAAAACTGACGAAGCTGTTGGCGGGACATAACAACTTGCTGCTGTTCGAAGATCGTCTGCGGTCCGAGCCAGCGACCTATGGTGCCGATGAGGATATCGAGGCCATTCTTATTCTCGCCCGGCGTCAGCGCATCGTACAGGATGCGGAAATCAGCCGCGCGGCGCATAAGCTGCTGCAATACGAACCGGATGACTTGTCCCGCAAATGGGGAAAAATGTGGGCTGAATGGGCGGACAAATCCCAATAATATCTGCTTTTGCCAGCTGGTGTTTCGCAATCGCCTTCTCAAAAGAGCGACATTTGTCCTTCCAGTGCAGCGGGTTGAAAAAGACTGCAATCGAGGCCGAATTGCGGTTTCCCAAGGCCAGCACGTTTGCAGGCAAGCCGGAAACGGGTTCGAAACAGGTCCGCCCAGACACCGTTTGGGCGCATTCTCGTTCCAAAATCAGGATCATTGTCGCGGCCTTGTCGCATCGAGCGGATAATGCTCATGACTTTGCCTGCTCGATCAGGAAAATGGGTTTGCAGCCATTCGCGGAATAATGGGGCGACTTCATGCGGCAGACGCAAGGCTATCCAGCCTGCCGATGCTGCGCCTGTTTCGGCGGCTTTGGTAATGATCGCTTCGAGATACTGATCTGTAATGCAGGGAATGACCGGTGCGACTGAACAATGTGCCGGGATACCTGCTTCTGCCAGTTTGTTTAAGGCTGCAAGTCTCTTGCCAGGGGAGGCAGCGCGCGGTTCCAGCAGCCTTGAAAGACGAGAATCGAGGCTTGTCACTGAAATCGCCACGGCGGTCAGTTTATGGGTTGCGAGTTCACTGAGCAGATCCAGATCGCGGAGCACACGGTCGGATTTCGTGGTTATCGTCACCGGATGACGGGCCACCAGACAGGTTTCCAGAATTTGTCTTGTGATCCGATAACTCGCTTCGATGGGCTGATAGGGATCCGTATTGGTGCCCATTGCGATCGGGCGAGGACTATAGCGCTTATTGGTGAAGGCCGTTTGTAAAAGCCTTGCTGCATCGGGTTTAGCGAAGAGCTTGGTTTCAAAATCCAGGCCGGGTGACAAATCGTGCCAAGCGTGACTGGGTCGGGCAAAGCAATAGATGCAGCCATGCTCGCAGCCACGATAGGCATTGATCGAACGGTCGAAGCCGATATCGGGCGATGCGTTGAAACTGATGATAGAGCGCGGAAATTCTTCCGTCACTTCAGTACGAAGCTTAGGGGCCGGGCCGTCTATAGTGTCATGCGCATCCAGCCAGTCTCCATCCAGCTCGGTTTCAGGGAGAGAAAAACGAGCGCTTTTGCGATTATTCGTTGAGGCGCGGCCACGTTGAATCGGCATGTTCGAATAGGAACATAAAAAGAACAAAAGAGCAAGCTGTGTTCAGTGAAGAAGCTGCCAAAGTTGTTGCCCGGCAAGCAAAATGAACAGAATGGAGGAGCCGCCCAGAACCAGATTGGCCATCCAGCCATTGCGAGCCGGTTCAGGTACTGTACGTGAATTAAGCAGAAGAATCAAAGTGATAGCTAGAAAAGGCATAAACAGCGCCCCGAAAGCGCCATAAGCTACCACCAGAAGGAAAGGCCGGTCGGCAAAAAGCAGTGCCATAGGTGGAAAGGTAAGCCACAGAAGATAGGCACGAAAGGCAGGTGTTTGTTCTCTTGTTGACGACATATCATCGCTGTCGCCTTTGGCGTGATAATACCAGTCTGCAAAAAACAGGCTCATACCATGCCATACACCGAAGACGGAGGAGAGCGCAGTTGCCGCAAAGCCGATCAGGAAAACGGTGGCTACCACAAGGCCGAACCGCTCTTCCAGTATGCGCGACAGATCGAGAAGCCCATCTTCGCCAGATTGTAACGCAATACCTGCCGAATAGAGCAATTCGGCTCCCACGATCAGCATGGCAACCACAAAAATGCCGGTAACGATATAGGCTGCAGCATTGTCGATCCGCATTAAGGGTATCCAGCTTGCCCCTTTCCACCCTTTGACTTGTACCCAATAGCCATAGGCAGCCGTAGTCACTGTGCCTCCAACCCCGCCTATCAGGCCCAGCGTGTAAAAGAGTGCGCCGTCAGGGAGAGAAAAAGTGAGTCCAGACAAAAGGTCGGGCAGATCTGGGGTCACAAGAATGGCCAGTCCGACCATGACCACGAACATGACACCGACCATGATCTTCATCACGGTTTCGAAGGTCTCGTACCGATTGAACAAAACAAAAGTAAAACCGGTCAGTCCGGTCAGGATTGCCCATATTGGGAAAGGCAAAACAGGAAACAGTGCAGCCAAAGGCAGGGCGATCGCTGTTGCGCCATAGAGGAAACCCCAGAGAATGACATATATGCCGAAATACCAGCCAGTCCAGCGACCGAGACTTTTCCAGCCTGCCAGTATGGTTGAGCCGGTAGCCAGATGGTATCGGGCCGAGCCTTCCGACAGCGCAATCTTGACTATGCAGCCGAGAATAGCGGCCCAGAGAAGCGTATAACCAAAACGCGAACCGGCAATCAACGTAGCTACAAGATCGCCGGCACCCACACCCGTTGCCGCCACAACGATGCCAGGCCCGATCTGGCGCCAGTTCGGGCGAACCTGCTGCATGGCGGATGCCTGATTGTTCATCGTTTGCTTTCCCATCCAGTCTGCGTTCCTGCCCTGCACCGGTCTGTTCCACAAGCCCGACCATGATCGAAACGTTAACCATTCGAGGCGTCATCACTCGTAGCAATACGAGAGGGTATGTGAGGCTGCTGCTTATAGTTAATATCGCATTCCCTGTTCTGCACATCATTCCCGGTGTGCGCCGAGAACAGGGAATATCATGTCGAAAAACTCCATCTTATGGTGCACTGGGCAATGCGCTGATCAACGTCTGTCCTTTGGCAGGGCCGTCCTGTTGACGGCGGGTTCTGCGCTTTGCACGATGGCACAACCCGCGCTGGCCGCCAGCGGGAAGCAAATTGCTAATTTGCAACAAACTGTTTTCTATTCATCTGCTTCTACACCAGCATCGATGCGCGATGTAGGGTCCGCCAGTGAAGGGGACCGGATCGTCTTTGTTCCGTCCGCACCGAATTTCCCAATGATGTCAGCGATGCAGGATATTGCCGGGTTTGATCTTGCAAAAACACTCGATCACCCTTCATCGCCTGCTTTTTCTTACAGTTCCGCGCGTTTCCGCCAGGAGGAGCGTATGATGCTTTCGATGCAGGTGCTGGATAGTCTGCCAGAGCGCATCGCCTACGCAATGCCGGATAATCAGCAGGAAAAACTTGCTGAATTGCCCGAAGCGGCAAAGCCTGAAGTGGTTGTGGAGGGGAAAGGTGATGAACGGGTACGCTGGAAGGACATCAAGACTTATGAATACGCCTATCAGACGCTCAATCTGATCGATGCTGTCCAGACAGTGACACTGCTGTCGCAGGATGGTCATCACGAAGCCAACCCATTGCTTGGTAAAGATCCTTCGACCATTGAAGTGATCGGATACAAAGCTGCAGGAGGTCTCCTCCATTATGGGCTGACTCGGTTTTTGCTAGCGAAATCTCCACAGCACGTGAAGTTGTTTCAGCAAGTCAGTCTGGCAATTCAGGGCGGGGTGGTCGCCTGGAACATGCAATTCGCATTTTGATAAAAAAGGGGCGCGGCATATTGAATGCCACGCCCGCGAAGTACCGAGTTCCGGGTGGTTAGAACTCGAAACCGACTGAAAAGATCGCTTGCCGTGGCGGGATGTAGGTTTCCATCGTCTGGGCACTGCCATAAGGATCGGAGAAGCGTGAATTCACGCCTTCCACGTCAAACAGATTGGTTACCGTGAAAGAGAAATCCAGCGGGAAATCTTCCGGTGCATATTTGAAGAAGAGATTGACCTGCTCATAAGAAGGGGTGGTGTCGAATTCCGAGTTGTTGAACAGGCGGTAGCTATATTTGCCGCGATAAATGATCTGTGCGCGAGCTGTGAAGTCGCCACCGGCAATCACGTTATTATAGGTGATCGCCGCCTGACCGGTGAAATCAGGCACTTTGGGAACATCATTACCGTTGATGTTCTGGCGGGCGTTATCACGAGCAACCGCTCCTGCATAAAAATTGTCCCAGAAAAGCCAGTCAGGAAAACCAGCTGCATTTTGGGCATCGGCCGCAGAAGACGGATCGAGCGCGTAATAATCCTTGGTAAATTCCCCGTGGAGCAGGGAAGCTGAACCGTCTATCTTCCAATGATCGTTCAACAGCCAGAGGCCTTCCAGCTCAAGGCCGTAAATTTCGGCTTTGGGAGCATTGCTTGTACCTTCACCATACGGAATAGGGTCTTCTTCCAGGAATTGAAGATCGTTATAGTCGTAATAGAAGGCAGAAAGGTTTAACTGAGCAGTTCGGTCAAGGAACTGGTTTTTTGAACCGATTTCGAAGGAATTAACCGTTTCCGGCTTGTAGGTTGGTGCGATCGCATCTTCCCAGCCTAATGCGAGATAAGCGCTGTTCCCGCCGGCTGCCGATGTGTTGATACCACCCGGCTTAAAACCGCGCGTATAACTGGCATAGATCATGTTGTCCGGTGTGAACTTATATTCGAGTGCAAATTTGCCAGTCCATTCCGTGGTGGAATAATTCTGCGTCGGAACAGGCTGCAGATAGGGGCCGGTTTCAGAAATATCGCTATTTGTGGCCGTTTCGCCCGTATATTTATCCTTATTGTAACGCAGGCCGGCTGTGACAGACAGGCTATCGGTCAGATCCAGGGTGCCCTGGCCGTAAATAGCCCAGGCCTTGCGTGTGATCGAAGACAATTCAGCATAGGTGATGTTGTCGATCAGCGGGTTGGTTGCTTCTGTGTCGGGAGACAATACGGGCGGAACCAGATTATCGTCCGATCCACGATATTCGAGCACATATTGTGAGTTCTTGGAGTGCAGGTAGACACCGCCAACGATCCACTGAAGCGGACCATTCCCGTTGGAGGACAGATTGAATTCCTGCGTCCAGCTCTTGGTGTTGCTTTCCCATGTCGAAACATGGTCGTAGCGTGTGCCGCCATAAAGCAGCGGGTTGAACGTCAGATCATAGAAAAGATCGGCTGTCAGTCCGTCGGCATCCCATGCCTGATCGGAATAGAGCTTCTGATAGCTGGTGATCGATTTCGCTGTGGCAAAGCCCAGATCGAGAGCCACTGTGCCATAGTAAAGGTCTGTATCTACTGTAGCATGGGCGGGAAAATCCTGCGTCAGTTCACGAGCATCGTCATTGGGATCGAGAATGTTCTTCTGCGCCGGGCCATGCGTATCGCTATCATATTGCGTTGCGTTGAGCATGATAGAAAGCGTATCGGTGGGCTCCCATTGCGCAGCGACGCGCCATGCTGTGTTGTCTTCATCATCCAGCTCGTAATCGCCGTCATTGTCGCCCACCACATCGGTGGCCTTGGCAAACCCGTCATGCGAAGCATGCTGAACATAGCCGCGAACGGCAAGCGTATCGCCTATGGGCACATTGAGTCCGACATTGCCCTGAATGAGCCCGTAATTGCCGAAACCGATATCTCCCTTTGCTTCGGTCTCGCCGATCTTGGGCTTGTTAGTCACGACATTGATTGTTCCACCTGTGGAACCCTGGCCGAACATCGTTCCTTGCGGGCCGCGGAGCACTTCGACCTGACCGACATCGATGAAGGCTGCACTCGCTGCAATGGAGTTGAAAATATAAACGCCGTCGACGTGATAGGAGACGCCCGGCTGCGTGTTGGTGTTTTCCGGCGTTTCCGATCCGATACCGCGAATAGAAATAATGCGTTCACCGCCACCACTTTTGGCAACGACCAGGCCGGGTACCACGCCATTGAGGCCTGTAATGTCCTGAATGTTACCTTGTTCGAGCGTGTCCGCGTTGAGCGCTGATACGGCGAGCGGTGCGTCCTGCAAAGTGACGTCGCGTCTTTCGGCTGTCACCACGATCGTACCGATCTGTCCCTGATCGGCGGCTGTGGCTGCTGCCGACACAGGTGCGGGGGCAGCAGCCGCTGTTTCCGCGAAAGCTGTTCCCGGAATGAGCGCGAATAGAGAAATCCCCGAGGTTAGGAGCGCTTTTCTGCAAAAATCATTGGTCATGGCTTGATCCCCCAAAATTGGATACCATCCTCCCGTGCCGCATTCATATATGTACGGCTTGACGATCTCATTGAGCCATGTGTTCGCCATCCAGTCTTGAACCCCGGCGTAAAAGTAATTGACGAAAAGCTATCCTGCTTGATGATTTGTTCAGGGGTGCAGCAGATAGTGCGTCGCCAAGAAACTTGTCCTGCACAGAGCAACAAGACCTTGCTGCATTTTTCGGGTATCTGCGGTGGAAGATCAGGGTGCGATCGGGCATAGCGACATGCCATGGCACCATATGCACTTCATATATAGAGGAACTGCGCATGACAGTGATGGAAACCCTGCCGGAAGTGACCACAGATGCGGCCTGGCGTGGTGATCAGCTTAGTAAATCGCAGGACTGGATCTACCAGCTATCCGACGCGCAAGTGACGGAACTTGAGAATCTTGGACACAAATTCATGGCGGATGACCCTGATCTGCGTTTCGTGCAGAAAGAGGATTATCCGCTGATTGAATGTGCCGGAGCCGTAAAGGAATGGGGCCATGACGTCGATTATGGCCGGGGTTTTGTCCTTGTTCGCGGCTTGCGCACAGAGTTGTATTCTGACGCACTATCCTCTGCGATCTACTACATTCTCGGCCTTTATATGGGCGATCCTA
This sequence comes from Altericroceibacterium spongiae, assembly GCF_003610805.1. GTDB lineage: Bacteria > Pseudomonadota > Alphaproteobacteria > Sphingomonadales > Sphingomonadaceae > Altericroceibacterium > Altericroceibacterium spongiae. Next base: position 249,836 of record NZ_RAPF01000001.1, read on the forward strand.
TCCGTCAAAACGAGATGGGGGATTTGCTGGATCATATTTACGCAACTTCGGACAAGACGATGGACGATCCGACAGCCTTGTCGTCCAAGGTGCGTGACAAGCTGGTCTATCATTCGGACAGTTCGGATATCGTGGCGCTGATGTGTCTTCGTCCCGCTCGGGAGGGCGGATTATCCTGCCTCGTTTCAGGTGCAGAGATTTACAATGAAATTGTACGCCGCCGCCCCGATCTTGCGCCGCTATTGCTTGAGCCTTTCCACTGGGACTGGCGCCGCCAGGACCATGAGGCACCAGCCAATACTTATACTTCGCCGATCGTCAGCATGGAGGAGGGGGTTTTCTCCATGTATGCCGGTTCGCTCTATATCCTGACTGCACAGGAATACCCCGAAGCACCAAAACTGACTCCCGAACAGGTCGAGGTGCTCGAACTGTTCGACACGATTACCTATGAAGAAGGTATGGCCATTGCCATGGACTTCCGGCCTGGCGACATTCAATGGCTGTCGAATTATGCTGCGCTTCACAGTCGTACCGCTTTCGAGGATTTTCCAGAGCCGCAACGCAAGCGGCATTTGTTGCGGCTTTGGCTGCATCGTGATTCTGATCGTCCGGTAGTGGAAGGCTTCGGTAAAAATGGGGTGGTGCAACACCGTGAAGCACCGCGCGATGGCGGGGATGAACATAAGGACGCGCATTTTCACATTCGGGAAATCGCTGTTCCTCGTCTGATATCCTGATCTCTAATCCGTCTAGTGCCATTAAAAAAAAGGGCGGTGTCCTCTTACAGGAGCCGCCCTTTTTACAGAAGGAGCTTAAAACTCTTAGGCTGAAAGTGGCCCGTGATGAGCAATTTCAGTGAGTGGTTTGCGATCGCTGGGAAGCTCCCTTTCTCGTAAACCGTCGGGCAAAGTAGCAGCATCGCCCATTTTTCCAACGGCAATGGCTGCTTCGACCTTATAACCTTCTGATATATTAAGAACATTAGCCGCTTTGACGGTGTCAAAACCAGTCATTCCGTGGACATGTAGCCCGTCAAAAGTCGCTTGTAATGCCAGTTGCCCCCAGGCAGCACCAGCATCGAAGGAATGGCTAAGCGATTCCGTTTTAGGAGTGCCGTTGGCTTCGCGCATATACATATCGGAAATGACGAAAATCAGAGCCGATGCTGATGATGCCCAGCTCTGGTTGAATGGGATAAGAATGTCGAGAAAGGCGTCCCAATTTTCGTCCCCACGCAACGCATAGCAGAACTGCCAGGGCTGGACATTGTAGGCTGAGGGTGCCCATCGCGCAGCTTCGATCAAACGCAGGACAGCAGTTTCCTCAATCGGCTGCTCGTCAAAAGCGCGGGGAGACCAGCGTGCGGTGAAGACCGGATTGATAGCATGCGTCGCGACGCGAGGCGATTGATTGCTCACATTTCCTCCTTGATGAGTGATTTTTCCAGCACGGCGCTGATCTAAGTATTTTGTCTGATATCAAGCAAAGGCTGTCATTTCTTTCACGATAGTTATGCTCCTAAATCATGCCAACTGGCTTTGTGAATGGCACGGTTTGGGGCTTATGCGCTCTATTCTTTCGGGAAGGCTGTTGAGAGGGACCACTCTCTCCATTTGTCCATTTCCTCCTCAACCAGATCGAGATGTTCACGCGTATGAAGAAGAGCATCTTCTCCAAGGAACAGATGCTTTGGTGGATCGGGCAGGGCAACGGCGTTCAGAATTGCCTGTGCAGCTCGTTTCGGATCGCCACGCTCCTTGCCGCCTGCTTGTGTGAGAATATCGCGATTCTGGCGAACAGGGCTGTTTTCATAATCTTCAATCGGATTATTGGCTTCTGCCAGAGCTGAACCGGCAAAACCTGTACGAAAGCCTCCGGGCGCGACATTGGTAACAGTAATGCCGAAAGATTCGACTTCCTGCGCCAGAGTCTGCCCGATACATTCCATTGCATATTTGCTAGCGCCATAGATGCCTGTGCCTCCCCAAGGGGCAAAACCGCTCATGCTGGTGATATTCACAATATGTCCTGCGCGGCGTTGGCGCATTTGCGGTAGTATGGCCTGTATCATTGCGATTGGCCCCATCAGATTAACTTCGAAAAGATGGCGGATCTGATCAAGTGGTGTTTCCTCTATCGCGCCTGTCAGCCCGAAACCGGCATTATTGACCAGAATATCGATCTCTCCGATTTCAGGCAGAGCATCCATAACGGTCGATCTGGCAATTTCGGGCATCGATAAATCCAGAAGAACTCCTCGTGCCCGGTCGGGAGCCTGCTTTTCGAAAGCTTCCTTGTCTGCAATCTTGCGCATTGTTCCTGTAACAGTGTCACCACGTGCTAGCGCTGCTTGCGACAGAGCTTCACCAAGCCCACTGCTTACGCCTGTCATGAACCAGTTGGTCATTTGAAATCCCCGTTCCAATGTATCGGGACAGTACGGCTTCTCCGATGCGGCGCTCTTTGCAAGTGTTCCAGCAAAACTTGGCCAGGGGCGCACAAGAAGGGTCTGCACTTGCCCGTTTCTGTAAAGCCATGCTTGATCGCGGAGGATTGTCGACAGGTGGAGTATACATGGCAGTTGAGTTACTCGGATCGATCAATGTGGATATCGTTACGGCCCTGAAGCATTTGCCGCGACCGGGTGAAACGGTTCTGGCGCGCAAAACCGAGAAACTTCCCGGTGGGAAGGGCGCTAACCAAGCTGTTGCGGCAAGCCGTTTCGGTGCCGATACCTATATGATCGGGGCAATTGGCGATGACGGGGACGGTGAGTGGATGGAATCCATACTGGCAGAGAACGGAGTCCACTTTCTGCCGGTATCGCTCAATGGCCAAGTGCCAACAGGAATGGCTTATATTGCTGTTGATGAAAAAGGTGAAAATCAGATCATAGTGGCACCGGGTGCCAACACCGCGATTGCGTCTGAAAACATTGGGCCAGCAATACCCGGTACGCGAGTTTTTCTCGCTCAACTTGAAGTGCCGCTCGATGCCATCGCGGCTTTTTTCCAGCCTGACCGTGTGGGGCATGGCCTGCGTGTGCTGAATGGCGCTCCTGCTGTACCCGAAGCCCGAGTATTGTTTCCGGACACCGACGTGCTGATCCTCAACCAGACTGAACTGGCTGCATATTGCGAATTGTCGGAGGTTTCCGGCGTTGAAGATGCGCTGGCTGCGCGGCAACTTATTACAAGGGAAGATCAATGTGTGGTGGTCACGCTGGGGGCCGGGGGAAGTTGTGTCATTCGGCGCAATTCTCATTACCATGCTCCGGCTATGAAAGTTGTTCCGGTCGATACAATCGGAGCGGGTGACTGTTTCGTTGGAGCTTTGGCTGCTCTCTTGGATGAAGGTTCGCGGATAGAGGATGCGCTGCCGCTGGCCAATGCAGCCGCAGCGCAGGCTACGCAGGTTTCTGGCGGTGTTCCCGCTATGCCAGTCCGCGCTGCCGTGGATGCCGTTATGGCCAAGCTTCTAGGTGAACCAACATAACATGCGCCTGCCATCAAGAATGAAGGCAGGATGAGAATACCTTAGCTTCAAATATGGAATCCTGAACAGGAGCTTCTTTCAATGACCCAATATTCACCGACGCCTTATGGAATCCCTTCGGACCATGGCGGTAAGGACTTCGGTGTCTTTATGCCGATTGCCAATGGCGGCTGGATTTTGTCGGAAAACAAGCCGGAAATTGACGGATCTTATGCCTATAATCGGCAAGCCGCCATTCTCGCTGAAGAAGCAGGCATGGATTTCATCATGGCGATGGCCAAATATCGCGGTTACGGCGGCAAGACCCATCAATGGGATTCGACGATCGATTCCGTTGTTGCCATGGCAGGCCTTGCTGAAGCGACCAGCAAGGTAAAAGTCTGGGCTACAATCCATACTATTCTGCAGAATCCTGCAGTCGCGGCGAAGATGATTGCCACACTTGATCAGATTAGCGAAGGCCGAGCCGGTCTTAATTGCGTGACTGGCTCCTATAAGGGTGAATTCTCGCAGATGGGAGCCTGGCCCGAAGATGTCGATCATGACCAGCGTTATGATCTGGCTTATGAATGGATCCGCGCGATTAAGGCTCTTTGGACCGAAGATTCGGTAACACAGAACGGCAAATATTTTCAGCTCGAAGATTGTCAGTCCTGGCCCAAGCCCAAGAAAAAACCGTTTACGGTTTGTGCGGGTACGTCAGCAAAGGGAATGCGCTTCTCGTCAGAAGAAATGGATGCGATATTCCTTTCCGGGGGAGATCCTGAAAAGCTGGCTAAGGCTAGCGCAGCAGCAAAGGCAGATGCGGCCGAACTCAACCGGTATATCCGCACCTATTCGATGATGACCATTGTTTTTGGCGATACGGATGCGGAAGCCGAAGCGACGGCGCAGCATTTCCGCGAAGGTTTCGATGAAGAAGCATTGCACGGAATGATGAGGGCTTACGGCTTTCTCGACAGCGAAATCGGTAAAGAGAACGATTTTACCAAAAAAGCGCGTTCAAGTTTCATGGCACCGCATATCACCGGTACGCCCGGAACAATTGTTCAGAAATTGACTGAACTGTTTGCCACGGCAGATACAGATGGGCTGATGTTGATCTTCCCCGATTACATCAAATCGCTGCCGATATTCGGCAATGAAGTTCTGCCTGCCTTGCGCGAAGCCTTTCCGGCCAAGACAGTGGCCGGCGCCAATGCCTGAGACAGTGTGCGACCTGCCTCATGTCGACACTGCTGTTTTGCCGGAGATGCTCGATCCGGCACGCACAGCCTTGCTGGTGATCGATATTCAGACCGACTTCGCCGCACCCGAAGGGCTGATCGGCGAAGCCGGTGTCGATCTGACTTCGGCGCATCACGCAATCGATAAAATTGAAGAACTGATTCCGATTGCAAGAGGTGTCGGAGCAACCGTTGGTTTTGCGCGCGTTGTAACCTCAGCTGAGACAGATTCAGTGGCGCTCAAAACGCTGATGCAGCGTCGAGGGCGCTCTGGAGAAGAAGCGATTTGCCGGGCAGAGAATGGAGGAGCGGATTATTATCGTGTAGCCCCAGAACCGGGCGATATCGAAGTTTCAAAATTACTGTATAGCAGTTTTTCCGGGACTGATCTTGACGAGCAGTTGAAAGCGCGTGGTGTGGATACGCTGGTCATCACCGGTCTTACAACCGATTGCTGCGTGGATAGTACAGCTCGTGATGCGTTTCATCTGGGATATCATGTGTTCATCGTCAGTGATGCCTGTGACGCCTATGATCCGGACTTGCACCATCATTCTCTGAATGTGCTGGAAAAGAACTGTGCTCTTCTGACCACGACTGATGCGGTTAAGGCCGCATGGCAGAAATGATGGCCACCGGGAACGTTTCAGCTCGTTTGGCTATAGCTGGGTCTCAGCGCGGCGTGCTTTTTGCTGCGATTACGGGTAACATGCTTTGTGCAACCGCCACCGTTCATTCGGTCTTCGGTACATTTCTTGTTCCGTTATCCGAAACTTTCAACTGGACACGGGCCAGTATTTCGGTGGTGCTGGCCATTATCGCGCTCTCTTCCGCTATCGTTTATCCGCTGGCGGGACGGTATGCTGATAAGCATGGTACACGCCGGATGATCCTGTTCGGCAATTTGCTTTTTGCCTTATCGGTGGCGGCTCTGGCTTTCACGAATGGCAGCTTGCCGCTCTTTTACGCGACGTTTCTGGCTATTGGAATTTTTGGCGGACTTCCCAGCACTGCGATCTTCTCCAAACTCGTGGCCGAATGGTTTCGCGACAATCGCGGGACGGCATTGGGGATCAGCGCCGGGATCGGTAATGGTATCGGGGCGGTTTGTCTGCCGATCATCGCAGCCTTGTTGGTTGCGCATGCCGGGTGGCGCATTGGCTATCTTGGTATCGCGCTTATGATTGCCGGAATCGGGACACCGATTTATTTCCTGTTTCTTCATGACGCACCGGGTTTTGGTGAAAAAACGGAAGAGCAGGAAGGTGACGGAACTGATCCTGTCGGGGGACTGTCGATAGCTGAGGCTGCGCGTAAATCCAGCTTCTGGCTGATTATGCTGGCCATCGCGTCGGGGGGAGGGATTTCTACTGCCATTCTCAGTCATGTCGTGCCGATTGTTGGTGACCGGGGTTTTGGTCTGGCGACTGGTACGGCTGTGGTCAGTGTCTTCGCGCTGGTAGCCAGCCTGTGGCAGATTGTGACCGGTCGCTTGCTGGATCGTTCGAGCGGTCCGCGGATTGTCGTGCCCATGTATGCATTGGCGATTCTTGGCTTATTTCTGCTTGAATATGGTGCTTCTTCACCTTTTCTGATTGCTGGTGGAATCTGTCTAGGCATCGCACTGGGGTGCCAGTTTGGCTCTTTGCCTTTTTTCATTGCCCGCTATTTCGGCTTGCGCCATTTCGGCGCCATTTTGGGGGTTATGTATTCTGCCGTTATTGCCGCGCAAGGAACAACTCCGGTGCTGCTCGATATGGCATTCGATCGCTATCAGACTTATCGCCCGGCTATTCTTATTGCCATGGTGGTGATTGCTGCTGGCAGTCTGCTTTTATTGTTGCTGCCATCCTATCGTAATCAAATCGGAAAAGGTGCGCCGGTTATGACTGTTTCGCACTGAGAACGTTGCCAAGGGGGAGGGCGTTAAGGATCAAGACTGAATTTTCCATCGCCTCCATCCTTCATGAAAGGTTGGTAACCAAAGAAAGACTCGACCCATGGTATTCAAAGGTCCGTTAAAATATTTGGTGCTTTTCGCATTCAGTGCTCTGTTCTTTATGCTGAACGCCTGCACTTTTAACGGCCTTGGTGTCGTTCTTCCCTATATGGTGCAGGAGCTTGGTTGGGCTTGGGCCGTGGCCGGTCTCGGTTTTACTTTTCTGGGTCTTTCCTGCGGTTTGGCTAGCCTTGCGCCGGCTATTGCAATCCGCAAAATCGGTATTGCCAAAACCATGTTGCTAGGTGGAGCGGTGTTGGCTGTCGGGTTTATCTGTATGGCGATAGCGCAAAGTTCTTATACGTATTTCCTCGGCACCATTTTGCTTGGCATCGGATTTGCTCTTTGTGGGACGACTGCCGGGGTGAATGTGGTGTCTCATTCTTTCCGCCGCAGTTCAACGGCAGTGGGCATCTACTTTACCGCCGGGGGGCTTGGTGCAGTGGCAGGCCCGCTGATTGTCTATGCTACTCAGGAATGGACAGGTGAGTGGCGCTATTACTGGGTGGGCGCGGCGGTTTGCGCGGTGCTGCTGTCCATCTTTGCAGCGATTGTAACGACTGACCGTCCGAAACTGCAGGATGAAGAGGATGACAGGCATGTGGACCGAGAGTCAGGGGGATGGACTGCCCGATCTGCCTTGCGCACTGCGCAATATTACATCGTAGTTGGTGCCTATACAGCGTTCCTGCTGATTAATACGACCGTGCACGGCTTTGCAGTCCAGCATCTTTCCGAAAGTGGGTTGACGATGGGTGGCGCGGCAACTGTCATGAGCGCGATTGCTTTGGTAAGTGCTGCTGGATCGGCTGCAGCCGGTCTCGCTGGGGAGCGAATGACACCGCGTCATGTAGCTATGTTGTCGCTAACAGCGACAGTGATAGGCACGCTTGCACTGATCGGAGGGGGCAGCTGGTTCACCATTCCCGTTACGGTACTTGGTCTTGGGATTGGTTTTGGTTTTAGCTATGTCAGTACGGCCATGTTGCTGATCGATCTGTTCGGAAAACGCCCTAATCTGGAGCTTTATTCGATCATGAGCCTGATCTCGACAACTGCAGCTATCGGCCCGGCCCTAGGTGGCATGGTTCGCGATGAGAATGGAAGTTTCTCTGTTGTTTTTCTCGGCTGCGCAGCTCTTGGTTTCATCTTCCTGGTCCTGCTTACATGGATGCGGCGACCAGAAGAACCAGAGCTATTGCTCGATCCGGCTTTGGATGATGCCGGTCAGCGCGCGGTGACGGACACGGCACAACCAGTATTGGCAGCATAATCATGGCAGATACAGAAAAGACAGATGGAACGGCCTTTGCCAATCCGCAAGCAGCCCCTTATGCCGTTACCGCGGAAGAGAGGGAGGCAATTGCTGAAGCCATTGATAAGGACGAACTGGTAGCGCTGGCGCTCGAATTGGGAAATATTCGATCCCGTTCGAAGGAAGAGGCCGAGGCAGCGAAATTTGTCTATGAATGGATGGAACGTGAAGGGTTCCATCCGCATCGATGCGGCGCGACGCCCGAACGACCCAATATTATCGGCGAATATGGTGGGACGGGCACTGGAGCCAATCTGCTATTTACAGCACATCTCGATACCGAAAGCCCGAGTGGGGATGCCACGTTAGACCGCTTTCGTTATCGCAATAGCACTTTAAGAGACCCGGAATGGACGCAGTGCTGGCTCGATGACGAAGGGCGGTTGCGCGGTTATCCGATTTCGAATGATCGTGGGCCGATGTCATGCTTTCTGATGGCGGCGAAAGCCTTGCGCAAAGCGGGGATCGGGTTGGCGGGTAAAACCTGGCTGACAGCCTGTCCTGGTGAAATTGGCCCGGAACCGATCGAAGAATACGAAGGCATTGATTTCCTGGGAAAAGATATCGGCGCGCATTATCTGTTTCATCATGGCGGTGTGGCGCCGGACTATGCCATAGCAGCGGAAGGTACCGATTTTGGAGCAACATGGCATGGCGGCGGCTATGCTGTGTTCCGGGTTCGCGTTTACGGGCAGGGTATGTTCACTCCTATCCTTGAAACGCCGGAAAAAGTGTCGGATCATCCCAACCCTATTTATCGCCTTGGTCCGGTTATTGGCGCGCTTCATAATTGGGCGCGCGAATGGGAACGCAGCAGTATTTACGAGGGGCCGGGCGGCATTTCTCATCCCAAAGTACAGATTGCCTCTGTTCGGGCCGGTAATCCGCTTGAGTATGGCGCTGGCACAGAAGTTTGTGCGCTCTATATAGAAGTCAGCCTTAACCCGAAGCAAAAGGCTGCCGATGCCCAGCACAGCATTCTGGCCGCTATGCGTAATGCGAATGTGCCGGAATTCGATGTTGCCCCTGTCGTTGTACGCCATGGTTTTGAAGCTGATGCTAGTGAGGTGGCCGCGCTTTCAGGGGCAGTTGATGCAGCGACGCAACTGGCGCGAGGGACGCGACTTGAGATGGCGCATCCGGTCTATTCAAGCATGTGGCGCGATCACAATGTATTCAATATGCATCGTATTCCGGCTCTGACGACCGGCATGCCACGCTGGCGTCCGACGCCTGAGGATATGGTATCCTCCACACTAGTCTATGCTTTGACAATGCTGGCGATTTGCGGTCGCGGTGAAGCTCCGGCAGGGGATCGTGGACCGTCTACTGTTTACGGCGAAAATGAGACACCCTTTTAGGTTGTATGTCATATTACGCGCATACAAATTGACGCTGAGCTGCTAAAATGTAACAATTGTTATGTCTTGGCTTCGTCCAGGGCCAAAAATGCCGGCACATACGGCTGAGCTTGAATAATGGTTGCGACTTTGCGTTTTACGACAAATGCTTATCCCAAGGAGGACCGGCTTAAGGCATGGCGCTTTGCATTGCAGCGCTTGTCAATCACGGTTCAGGCGGCTGCGGAGGACTCGCTTTATGGCGATCTTGTACAGATCCGTAGTAGTCAGGGAATATCTTTTACCCGTTTAACGGCGACAGCACAGGAATATGTTGTCGATTTCAGCGATGCGCCGGGGTCTATGTGGCTCGCTATTCTGCTCGACGGTTCGGTCGATGTCTTGCATGAAGGCGATGAATGCAAGCTGGAAGATGCAGACATGGTCTGCGCGCGTTCTGATGCTGTTGTACGCTATAAGCTGCCTGGCGAACATCGCTTGCTTATCGTGCATATTCCTAAGGCCGCTATTGACCAGCGTTTGAAAACACCCATGCCGGAAAAACCGCGCCATATTGCTGCGGAATCGGGGACTTCCCGCGTGCTTTCGGGTATGTTGCGTTCGCTCGCCGAGATATTGGCGGACGCTACTGCTGATCAGCTTGGCCCGGTCGAGCTTGCTTTACCAGAGTTTCTGGTTGCCAGTCTGCTTGATAACGCTCCACCGCGTGCGATGGGTGGTGCGGCCGGGGTTCGCGCTGCTTTGTTGGAGCGGATTTTCCAGACGATTGAAATGCGTTTGAGCGATCCCAATCTGAACTATCAGCAGGTTGCCAGCGAACATGGTATTTCGCCCCGCTATTTGCAGAAACTGTTTGAAAGCATCGATGACAGCTTCGGCCATTATGTGAAGGTAAGGCGGTTGGAGCGTTGTCGTCTTGATCTGCGCAGTCCGCTCCATGCCCAAAAATCTATTTCGGATATTCTCTTTCAATGGGGTTTTAATGACAGCGCCAGTTTTAGCCGCGCTTTTCGCGAACAATATGGCATGTCTCCGCGCGAATATCGCAAGATGCTCGATATTGATGATGAACAGGATGAGCAGGTCATGCGTCGCGGGCGGCCCGCTAACAGCAAGGGCGGTAAGGACGAAGATGACAATTTGGCGCTCGATACTCCATCGGAAAACAGCGTGGAAGGTGATCCACGTGATGACGGGCAGGTGCGGCATCATTATCTGCCCGTCAGCCCAGAAACGATACACTGGGGCTTTTTCAATCGTTCGCTGAAACCGGTGCTGACGGTGCGTTCGGGTGATTTTATCACGGTCGAAACACTGACGCATCACGCCAATGATGATCCCGAACGCATGGTCGAAGGCGATAAGGGTGTCGAAAGCGTTTATCGCTGGACCAAGGATGGCAGAGCGGTGGAGCGGCGAGGGGCAGGGCCGATGGATGCCAGTGCGCTCGGGCGCGGGCCGGGTGAAGGTTTCGGTGTGCATATTTGCACCGGGCCGATTGCTATTCCTGAGGCTGAGCCGGGCGATGTCATTGAAATTCGGGTTCTTGATCTGAAGCCGCGCCTCAGTGGAAACTCAAGGTTTCAGGGCAAGGCATTTGGCAGCAATGCGGCGACATATTGGGGTTTTCATTATGAGGATCTGTTGACCGAACCGCGTCAGCGCGAGGTCATTACGATCTATGAAGTGAATGGCGATCCGGGGCGCATTCCCACGGCCCATGCAGTCTATAATTTTCGCTGGACGCCACAAACTGATCCGTCCGGTCATGTGCATGCGCGCTACGATTATCCCGGTGTTCCGGTCGATCCCTCGACCATCGAACGTAATTATGACATTCTCAGCAATGTCGAAATTCCTATTCGCCCGCATTTTGGCGTGCTTGCGCTGGCACCGGCATATTCAGGAATGGTGGACTCGGTTCCACCGGGGCCTTTCGGCGGCAATATGGACAATTGGCGTACCGGACCGGGATCGAGTATTTATCTGCCGGTTCAGGTGCAAGGCGGCCTTTTATCACTGGGTGATCCCCATGCCAGTCAGGGCGATTCTGAGTTATGTGGTACGGCTATCGAATGTTCGATGACCGGCCTTATTCAGGTCATTCATCATCCTGCAGGTGGGATGCGGGACCACTTGCGCGACCTCGATTACCCCCTGATCGAGACAAGCGATGAGTGGGTCATTATGGGATTCAGTCAGACCGACTATCTCAAAGAACTGGGCGAAGACGCTCAGAGTGAAATTTATAAGCGCGCTTCGATCGACAGCGCCATGCGTGATGCATTCCGCAAGACACGCAGGTTTCTGATGACGACAAAAGATCTCAGTGAAGATGAAGCGATTTCACTGATGTCTGTGGGCGTGGATTTTGGGATATCGCAAGTGGCTAATGGCAATTGGGGGGTTCACGCAGTTATTCGCAAGGGGCTGTTTACTGCGTGAACGGTTCTTCGACCTTACCTCAATAAGGTTTGTCGCCGGCTATCGTAACGCGATAGCCGGAGCGCGTGTCCGGAAAATAATCCCATGTCGCGAAATGCTGGGTGCAGCGGTTATCCCAGAAAGCCACCGAGTGCGGTTGCCAGCGGAAACGAACCTGAAAGTTCGGATTCTTTACATGGTCGAACAGGAAGCGCAGAACGGCATCGCTTTCAGCTTTGGGAAGCCCTTCGATTTTTGTGGTTTTGGATGCATTGACGAACAGGCATTTGCGTTGTGTCACCGGATGTGTCCGGATCACCGGATGGACGTTGCGCGGATATGTCTTCTCCACATCGGGAAAGAGTTCACGATAAATATGGTTGGAATCATGCACGGCCTGAAGTGGTTCAAGAAAAGACTTCATCTGGTCTGACAGCGCGTCATAGGCCTCGTACATACTCGACCACAGCGTATCGCCTCCTTCCGGCGGCAATGTGTGCATATAGAGAATGCTGCCCATGGGGGGAGCGGCATCCTCGCTAAGGTCAGAATGCCAGTCTTCTCCTGCCACGAAGGTGCTGTTCTTGTCAGCATGAATACGGACTATCTCAGGATAGTCTTCCAGCCCGGATACGCCACTGTGATAGGCAAGGTCACCGAAATACCGCCCGAAGCGCATATGAGCTTTATGCGTCAACTGCTGATCCCTGAAGAAGATGACCTGATATTTCATCAATGCATCATGCAGCATGGACTGCATATTATCGCCCAGCGGCTCGTTGAGATCGACACCGAAGATTTCGGCTCCGATCTTGCGTGTCATTGGACGAATATCGATTCCCTCATCAGGCATTAACAGTTTCCCTTTCGGTCTCTTCGGAGGCCGCAAAACGCCGGGCATAGGCCTGAGCGAGGGCGGCACAGACAATCAATTGCATCTGGTGAAATAACATCAGCGGCAACACCATGAGGCCCACTTGAGCGGGTGGGAACAGTGCGCCAGCAATCGGTACGCCGCTGGCAAGACTTTTCTTCGACCCGCAAAAAACCAATACGGCTTCATCTTCATGTTTCTGATGAGTCAGTCGTGCGAGCATACAGGTAAAGATTAGTACTGTACCCAGGAGAAATCCGTCGAGCAGCAGAATCACGACAAGGTCGCTCAAGGCGAAACGCGACCAGAGTCCTTCAACCACAGCGGCACTGAAAGCGGTATAGACAACCAGCAGGATAACACTCCGGTCGGTTCTTCCGACCAGCATTTTGTGACGATCGACAAAGCCGCCGAGCAAAGGACGCATCAGATGGCCTGCTAAGAAAGGTAACAGTAAAGTACTGCCGATCTTGATAAGAGCGTCGAGAAAGAAACTGCTATCGGCGCTGCCGCCATTAAGCAGGAAAGCCGCTAGAACAGGTGTCAGCACGATACCCAAGACATTGGAAAGCGATGCGCTGCACACAGCTGCTGGAACATTGCCATGCGCCATGGCCGTCATTGCAATCGACGACTGAACAGTGGAGGGCACGATGCAGAGAAATAGAAAACCCCCAACAATAGCCGGATTAAGCCAAGAGCCGAGAGCGCTGGTGATGCCAATGCCGATCAGTGGGAACAGGATAAAGGTTGTCGCCAACACCATCAGATGCAACTGCCATGCACCAAGGCCGGCAATCACCGCCGAGCGGGAAAGTTTGGCACCATGAAGGAAAAAGAGCAAAATAATACCGGCATCGGTCAATCGGTCGAACCAGATGGCCGCTTCACCCCGCGCAGGAAGCAGAGTCGCAAATCCTAAAGTTGCAATCAGCAACAGCAGAAAGGGATCGAGCTTGAAGCGCGAGAGCATTGGAAGGGGTTGTCCTGTGATAGTGAAAACTGTGTGCCACAAGACACATGCAGCGTCTTGTCGCTGCATGTGTCCCTATTTGTCTGAATACGTTCCCGATTGCTTCGGTTCCAGTGCCTTCATGCGGGCATCGCGCGGCGTTTCTTCATAGCGGGCGCGAAACGCACGGCTGAAATGGGCAGATTGATTGAAACCCCAGCGGAAAGCGATTTCCGATATAGAAAGCTGGGCATGGAGTGGGCTGACGAGATCGGCACGGGCACGCTCCAGTCGACGATTCTTGACATAATTGGTGACCGTCTGGTCGCTGCGGGCAAAAAGATTTTGTAAATAGCGCGTCGAAACACCTTCATCGCGAGCAATAGAACCAACGGACAATTCGGGATCGCCAAGCTGCGTTTCAATGCGGCGGCAAATCCGGTCAAGCTGGCGGGCCTTAGCGGCCGCCGCTCCTCCGCGTCCTGCCGTTCCAGCTGAACTGGCCAGCGCTGCAACGAGCAGTTCCGTAAGAGCGCTTTCAATCGCATTCCATTCCCCGGAACGGTCTGTTGCAAGACTCTGGGCGATACTGCGCAATAAGGCGAGAAGACCGTGTTCCAGCACTGTCTCGGGGGACACAACTGTGACAATAGCCTCCATTGGAGCTAGCAATCTGGCATCAATCGCTACGCGCGGAATGCGCAGAAAAAGTTGCCTCCAGGGGGCTGTAAAAGTGAGACGCGCATCGACACCGGTAGCCCCGAGGATCAGATGATCCGGGGTTAGTGCAGTTTCTCCATCGGAATGGACCAGACATGCTTTCCCATCGAGGAGAAGACCAAGCCACAGGCTTGTCTGATCGTCTGGCAAACGCCCCGCGATGGATTGCGGTCCGCCTGAAACCAACGCGAATTCGAACCCCATCGGAGAAGTAAGGGCTAATACCGAACCGGCATCCGAAGGCTCGGCACCCGGATCGTCAAACGGCAGGTGCAGCCTGCGCATTGCGTCAGACCATGCCTTCGCCCGACGTTCGGCCGGAACCGCCCGGGCATCGAATGTCCAGGCGGGCGGCCGAGCGTCAGGCGCTGACGTTGCGGGATTATTCGGGATCTTTGACACTGCCTTTATTCGGAAAAATGCCGCGATCGATCCGCACATGGATACCCTGCGTGCCGTCAACAACCTGAGTGACACCAAAATCGGCGGCGACGCTCATCAGTGAATAAGCATCTGTTCTGGAAAGACCCTGATGCTCGTTGAGCAGATGGAGCATATCCATGGATGCCCCTTTCATCGCTTGGTCGAGGTCTTCACCAAATCCATGAACAATCCAGTGCTCAGGCGTTTCGAGCAGGGGAGACGGGAATTTGAAATCTTTGCGTAACACGATCTGGAAGAGCACATCGAGCGATGCTTCGATTGCAGTGCCGGAGATCTCTCCGTCTCCCTGACTGACATGCGGATCGCCAATCGAGAATAAACCACCCTTGACTTGAACCGGATAATACATGCGCGAATTGGCACCAATCCGCCAGTTGTCGATATTACCACCATGTAGCCCCGGCGGAATGGTGCTCACCGGGGCATCGACAGCCGGAGCTACGCCGGCAGTGCCGAGATGTGGTCTTGCGGGTATGGTTATCCCTTCGAGGGCTGGAGAACGGTCGCAATGGGGGCAGTGGGTAATGCGACCGGGGATCAGATATTTCTCTTCTACATCATAGGCATAGAGCGCCTTGGCCGTGTTGGCATTGGGGTCGAGTTCGTAAATGGTTACACGCTCTGTTTCGTCGAACTCCTCATAGAGATGCCCCCAATTGGCCTGAAGGTTCGAACCGTAATTGAAGCGTGGGCTCATCTGGAAATAGCGCACTTCGAGCATATCGCCCGGCTCGGCATCTTCTACGAAAATAGGGCCGGTCATGATATGAACACCGGGGGCACGGGTGGAGGGATCGATCTCTGTAAAGATACGCTGAATGTTCTCATCAAACATCAGTTCGGGATCGTCCCCGGCGTGATGAGTGACGGCTTCCGCATGTATCAGGTCGCCGCTTTTGACGGTCAGCGCTGGCTTTAATTCGGGTGAGAAGAAGCCCCAATGCACTGTTTCCGGTGTTGCCTTCAGCCTGTGAAGCGCGGCAGGCTTAACCTCCTTGCGCTGGCTACCATGGTCACAAATCAACGCCATATGCGTTCCCCTGAAGTTTGGTGAGAAGAGAAAACGGCTCGCATGTCAGTTAGTCCGCGCCGATGAGGATGCTCGTCATGCCGAGCGAGCTGTGTTGGATGAAATCGGGGTCCAGTTCGGCTTTTTCGCCGGCAGAACGGGCGCCGAGAACGTATAAGAGGGGCCAGAAGTGGTCCGGAGTGGGCGCAGAACGGCGTGCATCGTCACCCAAAGCGGCGAAGTTGATGACGGTCTCCGGCTGATCTTTCAAAACGGCATCGAGGATCGTCGAGTTGAAACGTTCGGCCCAGTCATAGGGAGGTGAATTCGGATCGCCCCAATCCATGGCCGGAAGGTTGTGCACGATGTTGCCCGTACCCATGATAAGCACACCTTCGTCGCGCAATGGCCGGAGGCGCTTTCCGATTTCCCAATGCTGCGCCGGAGAGAGATTGGCGTCCATGCTGAGTTGGATGACCGGAATATCGGCTTCCGGATAGGCATGGACCAGAACAGACCATGTACCGTGATCAAGGCCCCATTTCTGATCCGGTACGATCTGCATCGGGGCGAGCAGTTCACCCACACGTCTGGCAAGGTCGGGTGAGCCGGGCGCCGGATATTGTACATCGAACAAGGCCTGCGGAAACGCGCCGAAATCGTGAATGGTTCGCGGCTGTTCCATGGCAGTCACGCCGGTACCGCGGGTGAGCCAATGGGCAGAAATACACAGAATGGCTTTGGGCTTGCCGATCCGGTCGGCGATCTTCTTCCAGGTGGCCGTCGTGTCGCTCTGCTCGAGAGCGATCATTGGGCTGCCATGGCCGAAAAAGACGATCGGCATGCGGCTCATTCATATATCTCCATTATCCGGACACTTTCTAAAAACCTATATGGTTCGTCGACCTGTGTCGTATTCACCCTTTGACAGTGACCTGAGGCGAGCCAGGATTCTTGTATCTGTGCGCACAACATGTTGGCCCGCCTCTCGGCCTGTCGCTTATTCGCGCGTGTAATCGTCAGGAATCTGAGGGTTTTCGCCGCCTTTGACCCACAGAATGATTTCGTTGCCCCAAGGGTCACGGAAAGCATGGTTCAGGCCGTTGAACTCTTTCCAGTAATGCTTGCGCCAGAGGATTTCGGCACCGTTTTCCTCGGCGCGTTGCAGAATCGCTTCGGGCGAATCATTTTCATCGACAAGCACCCAGATGCGCGGTTTGCGGCCATCGGTGGTGAGTTTGCGCGGTTCGACGCCATCTGGATTGGGGTGAGGGCGCGTATTGGCGACGTTGGAAATGCCGAGGTGAAGATTGCCGATCTCGCTATCCGATCCGTCTTTATTCTTGAAATTTCCACCCGGAACCATGCGATGAAACACGCCGGAGGGACGCGGATCGTTTTCCCAGCCAAGAACCTTGGCATAAAATTCTCCGGCCGCAGCAGGATCGTCAGAAGGGAAATCAACGAAAATCAGTGAATTGGCCATATAATAGCGCTCCGCCTTGTGAGGTTGGACATCCGTATGAACAGCAAAAGGGCTATCAGTGCTGGCGTGATTCTCCCTGTCACCCGGCGCACGAAAGTTTGATTGTGCGCTTTCATGCAAAAGGCCGGCACCCTTACGGGGCCGGCCTTTGTGGTGCTCGCACTGATGCGAAGCTAAGAAAACTGGCGGCTTTATGCGTGTAGCTTGGTCACCGGGGCAGATGGCCCGCGCTGGCGGTCCCATTCTGCCCAGTAGCGATCCACCAGCCACTGATTGAACTGACGCTGGGCATCTTCCTGCCAGCTATACCGGCCGCGCGGCGCAAATTTCGACCCCAGGCCCTGTTGCACCATCAGGTCGACATGCAGATCTTGCGCAACGATTTCGCCTGTCGCGTCGTCGTTGATTTTGAGCTTGTGCTCGTAAAGCGGATCCTTGGTTGCGTCGGGATGGAACAGGCTTCCGAAGGTCAGACCATGTTTGCCGGGCGAGCGGGCATCCATGATGAGATAGATGCAGACATCATTGAGTACGACCAGCGACAGACTTGGCGGCAGATTGACGAATAACAGACGGTTCTGCTCTTCCTCGGTCAGTTTTGGGAAAACCGGGAAAAGGGCCTTTTCTGTCGGGTTGAAGCCAGCATTGGGGTGGGTGGAGCCGTTCAGACGGTAATAGCCTGCCGTTTCCCGCGGTACTTCGGGGAAGCTGGCGAGAGAGCTGGGCACGAAATCGTGCAGCCCCTGATGCAGGCGGCTGGCGTGATAGCCGTCATTATTGTTTTCGAACTGAACCTTCCAGTTCCAGGCATATTCGTGTGACTGCGGTTCGGGGCCACGCAGATTTTCGAACTCGTAATTGGCAACAACGGGTTCAAGCGGTTCGAGGCGCGAAGCCAGTGAAGTGGCTTCGGGATCGAAATTGACGAAGATGAAGCCGTGCCAGACTTCGATCTTGAGTTTTGGCAGATTATGCTGCGCCTTGTTGAAATCGCAGGTCTTGCTCATGGCCGGCGCGCCAACCAGTTTGCCGTCCAGATCGTAGGACCAGTGGTGATAGGGGCAGATAAAGCCGCGTGTATTGCCCTTGCCTTCGGCCACCAGCATGGCGCGATGCTGACATACTGCCGACATCGCATTCAGTTCACCCTTGCGTCCCCGTGCTATGATGATCGGTTCATTGGCATGAGTGGTGGTGAAATAATCGCCTGCATTGGGGAGCCATTCATCGCGACCGACACAAAGCCATTCGCGATAGAACAGGGCTTCCTTCTCAAACCGGTAGAATTCTTCGCTTGTATAGCATTCGGGCGGGAGGGTTTCGGCTTCCTCGGTTGCCTTGATCGAGCTGGCGAAGCTGTCAAAGAACTGATCGGTCAAGAGGGTCATTCTGTCATTCCTTCGCATTGGAATTCACGATGCACTGGCGGGGCATCAAAACCGGAACGTCCAGCAGTTCCGGTGCAAATATCTGATCGGCGCCCTGTGATTTGTATGCGTTTCCGTGTTTGCACATCATCGCCCCGGGATTGCCGTGCACAATCGGATACCGCCATCCATCGCAGTTTCTCCGTTATCATGGTCTGCATTTTATGCGCGGCGAAGGGAAATGGCTTTGCCTGATGCGACCGAATTCTTGTTGGCTATCGCATTTAGGATGCAATTTTGTGCACTGGCAAGCGTCAATTAACGTAGAGCTCCGATTCAAAAAAAGCCCGCATCCCAGAGGGAGCGGGCTTTCGAAGCGTGTCCAGTATTCTTGTGTGAGAGATTACCGCCCTGTCGGGCGTCCCAGAATCATATCGGATGCCTTTTCCGCAATCATGATCGCCGGGGCGTTGGTATTGCCGCGAATGATATTGGGCATGACCGAAGCATCTACCACGCGGAGCCCTTCAATACCGTAAACCTTTAGTTCGGCATCGACGACGGCATTCCTGTCCTCCGCAGTACCCATGGCGCAGGTGCTGGTGGGGTGGCCACCACTCATCACTGTCTGGCGCAGCCAGCCATCGATAGCTTCATCGGAGACCGCATCGGGCCCCGGTGCCAGTTCCATATCGACATAGGACTTAACCGGTTCGGTGTTGAAGAACTTGCGCATTGTGCCGATCGTTTCACGCAGAACCTTACGGTCCTGCTCTTCGGCCAGAAAGTTGAGCGTGATTTTCGGCAGTGCTTTAGGATGGCTGGACCCAAGCCGCACATGACCGCGGCTCTCGGGGTTGAGCAGAATGGCCCCGGCTGTGAGCTGATGTCCGACACCCTTATGGATTTTGGGAAACCATGGATGGGCCTGATAGGAGGTATGGCTGACCTGTAGTTGCAGATCGGGGCGCTGATTCTCATAACTTGAGCGGAGAAATCCCTGTACGGTCAGCGGGCTCTGGGCAGGGAAACCTTTGCCTGAAAGCTGCCATTTGACCACGGCCAGTGCCAGACGATCCAGGCGGAGCTGGTTTTCGAACGTATTTTCTTTCGCGGCCTTCCAGAAAGTGAGGGCGATGGCATGGTCCTGCAAATTTTCTCCCACACCCGGCAGATCCCTGACCGGTACGATCCCATTCTCCTTGAGGTGCTCAGCCGGGCCGACACCGGAGAGCATCAGAAGTTGCGGAGAATTGAAGGCACCGCCTGAGAGAATAACTTCACGATTGGCGTGCAGTTGCTCAATCTGTCCGTTGCGTTCGAATTCGACACCCACCGCGCGGCCATTCTCGATCAGCACACGGCTGACCATCGCCTTTGTGATGATCTGGAGATTGGGGCGGCGTCTGGCAGGATCGAGATAGGCGGCAGCCGTGCTGTGACGGCGGCCCTTGCTGATCGTGCAATCGGGAATACCGAAGCCTTCGGGTTCCGCCACATTGAAGTCATCGGTTTCGGAATAGCCCAGTTTTTCGGCAGCCTCGATAAAAGCGGGATAAAGCTCCGGATGCGTTTTCATGGGGGTAACGTCGAGTGGTCCCGATCCACCATGTTCCGGCCCTGCACCGCGCCAGTTGGTTTCGGCACGTTTGAAATAGGGCAGAATGTCCTTGTAGGACCAGCCTTTGAGACCCGCATCGGCCCAGCTATCGTAATCTGCAGCCGCACCGCGAATATACATGGTGCCGTTAATCGAACTGCTGCCACCCAGAACCTTGCCTCTCGGCAGAGGCTGAACGCGACCGTCCATATGGGGCTCCGGTTCGGTCATGGTGCCCCAGCCGAAACGCGGTTCCATGGATGCTTTCATCCAGGCCATTGGCATGGATATCAGCGGGTGTTTGTCGGAGCCGCCGGCTTCAAGTAGGACGACTTTGACGCTGGGATCTTCACTGAGCCGGCTGGCCAGAACACAGCCCGCACTTCCGGCGCCCACAACGATAAAATCGCACTCAGTCATTGTCATCCTCTCCTTGGCTGAGCCACCGCTTAAGATATCCGGGCCGGAAGGGGAAGGCGATGCAGGGCCTTTGCGGCAATTTTTGCTGAATGAGGAAGTGTTCAGCACGTATCCTTTTGTGTGAATTCTTTCAGCATACGCAGGCGGCTTTTTGCGGAGCGGTGATCCCAGCTGCGGAACATGCCCAGCCAGTCCTGCTCGTCGAAGCGCCGCCAGTAATCCAGCGCCAGATTCACGTCATAACCGGCGCATAGCGCGAGATGCGCCCCGAGCTTGTCCGCAGCATCCTCCTTTTTCTTGCCGCGAATGCGTTTGCGATCCAGTTCATCGCCGAGAATAATGTGGGACAGCTCGTGCCCGGCGATCAGTGCCACTTCATCGTCGTTACGAGTAAACTGCATGAAGCCGGTGGACAGAGCAACGCCATTGGCATCGCTATAGGCGTCGATACCGTCTTTTATCTTGAGGAAAATGCGTGCCGAGCAGGTCTTTTTCGGTTGAACCCGAATATTTATCGGCTGGCCGTTTCTTAAAACCCCGAAACTGGCCGGCCTGTCGACCGGTAATTGGTCGATCATGGCAACGAATCGGTCTGCGATGAGCGAATCTTTTTCTATTTCGGGAAAAATTTTTTCGATGCGAACGCCATTTATCGATTGAATCTGGTCATTTACATGAAAGTCGGCATTGGCCGCCGGGCTATCAGGAGCAATGGCGATGATCTGGAGAGAGTTGCCTAATCCGGTTGTCTTCCGGACCAGCGCGCGATCGTCTTCGGAATAGGCCGCAATATGGTCGATAGCCCAGCCGAAACCGGCGGATTGAGCCGGACAATCATCTTTTGCGACTTGCCCGAGGCGCCACTCGACTTCGTTAATCCGTGCCAGTTGCTGTTGCAAAACGACAGGCCATGCTGGCGGTGCGGACTGGGCCTGAGCCGGTGAAAGGGCGAGTATAAGGCTCGCCAGAAGGCAATATTTCCAAACCATGATTCAACGCCTTAACATTTATTAGTCCTTACCTTGCACCTTTCGCTGCACTGCGATATATATTCCAATACGCAGAGTGCGCCGAATTTGGCACACTCTATTAATGGAAGGAGCCAATATGTTCAGGAACTTTCTGATTGGGGCGGCGGCCCTCGGTCTCGTGGCAGCTCCGGTTGCTGCGCAGGCCGGTACTCGTGCATCTGCATCCGTTCCGGTTGCAAATGCAGCTACCCAGTCGGCGGTAACGTCGTTTGGCGCTCGCAGCAGCACGTCCGTTAAGAAGGACGAAAAAGTTGTGGGTGCTCCGATTCTTTTCGCGGTTCTCGGTGTTGCAGCTGTGGCTGCTACCGTGGCTGTCGTTGATGATGACGACGATGACGATATTTCGGCTGGTACCTGAGTATTAGACGCAAATTAAGGGAAGGCCGGTCAGTGCTAAGGCATTGGCCGGCCTTTTCTTTGGCTGGTCGAAATGATGAAAGGCCTGCTTTATAACGCAGGCCTTTCGTTGTGATGCTTTAAAGTGGAGTTCATTCAGCGCGGTTCGGGCTGGCCAATGCGGATATCGGCGTCGACTTCCAGCCAGTTTGCCAGCCCTTTGAGATCCTTGCGTACAGAATCGCCGGCAAGATCGGCATGGCTTTCTTCGAACCAAAGGCGAAGGCAATCCTCTTCCAGCCGCAGGGCGCTGCCCAGCATGGAGGAACGCGTACCGCCTCCCATACGTCGGCAGAGCCTGACGGCGAGCCCCCAGGCAATAGCGGCGGAAAGCGATTCCTTATCGCTGATTGAAGTGATTTCTTCCGGGATTTCCGTCTGACCGCAGGATGCCAGCAGTGCCGCCGCAAGCTGGGCGCGATCAGCGACAGTGAGGCCGATCCAGCGCTTATGGAGCGCCCAGTCCAGCGCATAACGCTGACGCAGATTAGGCTCGATCCGGGAAAGGGCGAGACCAAACATGGTGCTGGCGAGCCTCAGCCGTTCTGTATTATGGTTCGTATTACGGGCAATATCGGTGCTCCAGCCGGCCAGCATTGCGGCCCGGGTGATGGTACCCCCGCGCGAGGCGGTGAAATGCGTAACACCGGCAAGCAGAGGGTCCTGTGCCTTCGCTTCGGGACTGAGCTGTTCATACAGTAAACCTTCGCGCAGACCCCAGGCGGAGAAGACTACGGCATCGGGTCTGAGTTCGCTCAGCATGATACGGAGCATGGCCGCAGCATCGGGAAGGGAGGCAGCGCGGGAAGATGAAACGCCTTCAATCGCGGCGAGATCCTCCGGCTCCGACCGGGCGACTTTCTTGGCGATCTTATCGATCTCTTCAGTGCTCAGAATAAAGCCATGCGGATCGATAATCGGCGAACCGAGCCGCCGCAGCGCATAATTGGCAAGAGCGCGCCAGGTGCCGCCCACCATATAAAGAGGGCCCGGATGGGCCGCAGCCCAGCCTGCACTTTCGAATGCTTTGTGTATGGCGGTCTTGAAACTGTCCATGCCGTCTTTGCGCAGGCCTGGCAGACGCAATGTGCCGAGCGGAAGGCTGCATCCATGATGCGTTTCGTCATTCTCGATAGCGATCAGTTCGAGACTACCGCCGCCCAGATCGGCCACAACACCTTGTGCACCGGGAAAGGCGGAGATGACACCCGCAGCTGAGCTGCGTGCCTCTTCCTCTCCTTGCAACAGACGAGGAGAAAGGCCGATGGCACGAACCCGGTCGAGAAATTCAGGGCCATTTTCAGCATCACGAGCGGCCGCGGTAGCGACCGTTTGCACGTCCTTGATCCCGAGATCTTCAAGCAGAATGTGGTAACGGCGTAAGGCTGAAAGGGCGTTTTCTGCCGCTTTTTCCGGAATGAGACCGGTTTCTGCGAGATCGCGCCCAAGGCGGGCAGATACTTTTTCGTTCATCCAGGTAATGGGAGAACGCAGCGGCCCTCCATACACCACCATCCGGACGGTGTTGGAGCCGATATCGATCACCGCGCGATCGGGAAGTTCTTCACGAACCTGATGCGAGCGGCTGAAGGATTTACGTGTCATATAGCGCCCTTGCGCAACCTCAATTTGGGGACCGCCCCTGCAGACAGGGCTGCGCCCCTTCCTGACAGTGACGGATTGTTCATGAAATAATCGTGGCAGTTGAAGCCGTCACCTTCACTGTGCAGCCGTGAATAGCTGCCATCTTCGAGAAGCTGCCAGCTTTGCTCTGTATCGAGCAGATTGGCGAGAAGGACCTGTTCAAGCACCTGATCATGAACCGTTGCGTTACGGATCGGCACGAGGGTTTCAACCCTGCGATTAAGATTTCTCGACATGGCATCGGCCGATGAGATGTAAACACGTGCCCGGCCACTCGGGAGCGAATAGCCATTCGCAAACGCCCATATTCGGCTATGCTCCAGAAAACGCCCGATAATCGATTTGACCTGGATATTCTCGGAAAGGCCCGGAATACCCGGGCGCAGGCAGCAAATACCACGCACGATGAGCGTAATTTCTACCCCTGCGGCGCTTGCCGCATAGAAACGGTCGATCACCCCCTTTTCGGTTAGCGAATTGAATTTGGCCCAGATGGCAGCCGGTCGTCCGGCCTGCGCATTTTCAATTTCATGATCGATCAGCTCGTAAAGCTTTTCGCGCAGATCGATGGGAGAGATTGCGAGGGCTTCGGTTTTATGTGGTTCGACATAGCCCGTCACGAAATTGAACAGCTTGGCGGCATCGCGGCCAAGCTTGGGATCGGCAGTGAAGAAGCTGAGATCGGTGTAAATTTTGGCAGTTACCGGGTGATAATTACCGGTCCCGAAATGGCAGTAAGTACGATAGCCGTTCTTTTCCTGCCGAACGACCATGGAGACCTTGGCGTGGGTCTTCCAGTCCACGAAGCCGTAAATGACCTGAACGCCTGCACGTTCGAGCTGCGATGCCCAGTGGAGATTTTGCTCTTCGTCGAACCGTGCCTTCAACTCTACAACTGCAGTCACCGACTTGCCGGCTTCAGCAGCGGCAATCAGTGCGGCGATGACCGGGGATTGATGGCCAGCGCGATAGAGTGTCTGCTTGATGGAGACGACTGCCGGATCTTCCGCCGCCTGGCGCAGAAAGTCCACTACGACTTCGAAGCTCTCATAAGGGTGGTGGATGATGATGTCTTTTTCACGGATCGCAGCGAAACAATCACCATCATGTTCCATTACACGTTCGGGATAGCGTGGGCTGTAGGGTTCGAATTTCAGATCCGGGCGATCTTCATCCACTACGGCTGCCAGACGCGCTACTCCGAGCATGCCTTCGACTTTCGTGACAAAGGCGTCTTCCAGGCCGAGCTGTTCGCGCAGTAGCTTTTCTGCATCTGGATCGAAATTGTGATCCACTTCCAGCATGATAACGCTGCCCCGGCGACGACGCTGAATGGCGCTGCGGAAATAGCGCACCAGATCTTCGGCTTCTTCCTCCACTTCGATATCGCTGTCGCGCAGAACGCGGAACACCCCGTCACCCTCCACGCGAAATCCGGGAAAAAGCAGATCGGCAAAACGGCAGATCACGCTCTCGATCGGAATATATGTCGCGTCTTCGCCCGGCGTGCGAATAAAGCGCGGGATGGCATTCGGAATCAGTACCATCTCGACCAGCTGGCTTTCATCCTCCAGCCGGGTGAGATTGAAGAGAATGCCCATTCCCATATTGGCGACAAAAGGGAAGGGATGGGCAGGGTCGATTGCCTGTGGCGTGACCACGGGTACGATATGATCGATAAAATAGCGCCGCAGCCATTGCAGATTTTCAGCGTTGATGCGCTTTTCATCGGCAATGTGCACGCCCTGATCGGCCAGCAATTTCCACAAGGAAACCAGCGTTTCCTGCTGAGTATTTTCCAATTCTCGCACCTTGGTACGAATGGCTGCGAGTTGCTGCGACGGGGTACGCCCGTCAATGGAAGTCTGCTCGATCCCTCGCCGTGCCTGCCCGGCGAGCCCGGCCACGCGGATCATCATGAATTCGTCGAGATTGCTGCCCGAGATAGACAGAAACCGAAGACGTTCCAGCAACGGATAATTGGTGTTACCGGCTTCGGCGAGGACCCGTTCATTGAAGGAAAGCCAGCTCAGTTCACGATTGAAATATTTGTCCTGAGGCGTGAGCGTATCGTCGGGAAGCGTGTGGGGTGCCGGTGAAGTCATTGCATCCATCGATTGATCGAGTTGGCTCGTCTCTGGCTAAGGGTTACTACAGTTTTTTGACGTTCACTATAGAATGGTGCGTTTTTGCGCCGTTTTCTATCGGCTGAACGGGAGGCGGGTTTTTCAGAGCAGGTCGCTGCTGCGGGCAATCGCGCTGATGCCTCTCCTGCCCTCGCTCCGGCCTAGCTGAACGATTACGTCAATCACCGAGCTGGCATAGGAAATCGTGTCCTCACGTGTCAGGCCTATGCCGGTTTGCATGACCATGAGAGCGAGTTGTTCGAGTGCACCGCGCAGGCTGTTGGCGTGAATGGTGGAAAAACTGCCGGGATGGCCCGTATTGATGGCGCGTAAGAAACTGACACTTTCGGCACCGCGCAACTCGCCCAACACAATGCGATCGGGGCGCAAGCGTAAAGCGGCCTGCAGCAACTCATTGGGTGTCACTTTGGCTTCACCCAGTTCGCCTTTAACTGCAACCAGTCCCACGCCGTTGGCACCGGGTAGCCGCAATTCGGGTGTGTCTTCGACCAGAACGACGCGTTCTTCGCGCGGGATTTCTCCCAGCATCGCATTGAGGAAAGTGGTTTTGCCGGTAGACGTACCGCCGGAAATCAGGATCGTCTTGCGTGCAGCAATCGCCGCACGAAGAAAAGCGACAGGCTCTGCCACCGGATCGGGCATTTCCGGCTCCGCCGTGGGCGTCAGCGGACCGGTATCGTAAGCATCGAGCGGCAGGTCGAGCCGGCGATGGCGCCGGATCGCGACAGCCCAGTGCTTTCGCGTTGCAGGCGGACCGCAAAACTGGATACGAGCACCATCGGGAAGCGTCGCTCCGAGCAGAGGATGTTCACGATTGATCCCCTGATGGCTGACACGCGCAACCTGTTCGGCAAGGCGCTGGACCAGCCGATCGTCAATATCGGAGTCCTCAATCCGCTGCATACCGGGATGCGCTGCATCTTCGATCCAGATTTCCCCCGGTCTGTTGATCAGAATTTCCGTCACCGTGTCGCGATCAAGCCATTGCCGGAAAGGAGCGAGATAAGCGTCGAGATAGACACTCTGGCCGGTAATAGCGGGCTGTTCGGCAAGCGGCTGTGCGTCATCCGACACAGTATTCGGCGCTGCGCCGTCTTCCATGCGCATCGTGGCGAGATTGTGCAATTCTGCGGTCACAGAAATATCACAGACGTGGCGCACGTGAAAAATCGAGATCACGCGCGGTGAAAACCCGGATCGGTTCGCCCTGACGGACCCTTACGGTCGGGCCGATCTGGCTATCTTGTGCAACCGCCGCGGCTGCGGCACTCTGGCCGCCGCCGCCCAGCACCACAGCTGCATTGCCAGTGGCGAGATTGGACAGACCGCCGATCACGGAAAGGAGCATAGCGGAACCGAAGCGCTTGAAGAAATGGCTGTCCACCTTGCCCGGTAGTCCAGCCGTACCGTCGAAACCGGTAGCGGGTGAAGCGAGTTGAACCGACACGCCATCGGGGCGTATCAGACGTGTCCAGATGACATAGGCCCGTTTCTGGCCGTTTTGCAGGCCGGACTGATATTGCCCGATCAGACGTGAACTGCGCGGCACCAGCAGGCGGCTGCCATCATAGCTACGTACATCCTGGCTCACCACAGCCCGAACGTAACCGGGAACATCGGTGTTGATGGCAGTTTCCAGTATTGCCGGAATGAGCGTGCCTTGCGTAACGGTTGTGGCCGGATCGACATCGGCCCGCGCCTGTGCCGGGCCGCCGCCCACACCGCCTATACGGCTGGCAAAATCGAGCGCGGAATTGCCGCTCGCTTCCGCGGCCGTTGCGTTACCGGATGCCGGAGCGGGCAAGTTACTGGCATCGAAAACTACGGTGGGCGTACTATAGGGATTGGCGGCCTGATTGGTCGCTTCCTGGGGCGGCTGTGCCAGAACGGGCGATGGTGCCGGATCGGTCTTCTTCAGTGGTGCGGGGGCGGCTGTTTTTTCTTTGGGCGGCTGCTGAACCGGTGCCGGGGCGGGAACGGTAGCTGCCTTCTGGGGCGCAGCCTGTGCCGCGGAGCTGCTCTTCGGGTCTTCCATACGTGCGGCATTGAGGCCCCAGAGCGTTGCTGCGCCGAGCAGTGCGACAAACCCGATTCCGGCCGCGAGGCCCAGCGCATCCGAACCGCCTTTACGTGCACCGACCTGCGGATAAGCTGTTCGGCTGGCGAGATCGATTACTTCTGCGGGCGTATCTTCCCGTGGATCACTGTCGACCT
Organism: Altericroceibacterium spongiae; assembly: GCF_003610805.1. Taxonomy (GTDB): domain Bacteria; phylum Pseudomonadota; class Alphaproteobacteria; order Sphingomonadales; family Sphingomonadaceae; genus Altericroceibacterium; species Altericroceibacterium spongiae. Next base: position 277,963 of record NZ_RAPF01000001.1, read on the forward strand.
TTCTGGCTGCATTGCCCTTTTCAGGCAGTCGCATGGCAAGGCGCATTACTGGATCTCCTCAGCGCGGGCAAAAGAGCGTGTAGTGTCCCGGCCGGATTCGCGGACGGGGCCGTTATTTATAAGCGTTGCTGTGTTGGGGCCGGAGCGCAAAATAATTTCGCGCGGTACGCCATCGACCACGATGACATCACCACGAACGGCAAAATTGACCGGGCCTTCCGTACCTTCATGGTCTTTGACCAGAATGGCCGGAACCGGACGCCCGACAGGCCATGTCAGGAAGGTTGAATCTCCATCATCATAGGCTTCGACCGGCAACAGCTTTTCATCGCCCGAGCCTGCCCATTTGCGATTGATGTCCTGCGGATCGATCACGGCATAGGGATCGGTCGCAGCGGCCATTTCCACGGGGCTGGCTTTCTCCGAGGGTATGGGAGGCCCCTTTGGCGCAGGCTCGACTTCTTTGGGATAGGAAAAAGCCAGGACATAGACGGGCGTTCCTTTACCTGCTGCGTCCAGATCGAAAAAATAGGTATGCTGGTCTGTAACGACCGTCATATTGGTCATCGCATTGGCTTCGATCGGCTTTACGAAGAGCAGATTGGCGCGCTTGTTCGGAGTAACCTGCCAGGCATTGGAATCGCCGATGGCTACGTTCTCAATATGCTCGTCTTCATTGAATTTGATTGTGGCCTGTACATTGAGATGACCCTGAATCCGGACGACTTCGTCGGGATTATAGAGATGATCGATGAGGCGGGGATCGGCTGCTGCCGGGCTGGCGAACGAAAGGGCGAGAGCGCCACAGACGGTGCTCATCAATAATCCGCGTTTCATTTCAACTTCTCCGAAAAGCGGGCCGGGCTTGCGCGAAAGCGGCTGCCGACGCCTTTGGCGCGGGACAAAGGGATGGAAGAGGTGGCTGGAGCAGATCCGTTCTGGCCTGCAGAGCCACCTGTGATGATTCTTGTGGTACGCTGCGTATCCGACTGCGTCGGACCACTGTCATTCGCGGCGAATGCGGCCATCGTGGCAGGTACGCGTATCTGGCGATTGTCACGCATCGGTGAGGCACGCTGTGCCGAAGCTGTTACGGCTACGGAACCGGATGGTCCGGTCTCTGCCGTTGTTTCACGACCATGTCCGGCAATGCCGAAAACGTTCCAGCCACCGACCATGGTACCGGCCGTTTTCATGACCAGCGCCATCAGTGCCAGATGCACCGCCCCGATCATGAAGAAGGCCATTGCTGCGCGTGGGTCGATCTGCCCCGGCACAGCAGCAAGGGCGGAAAGGACCGGCACCGATAATTCGAGCATCAGAGAACCGGACAGAACCGCGAAAAGCGGTGTCAGAGCCAGCAGAACCACAGCCTTCAGCCAACCGGCAAACAATCCGCGCGTTGCTGGGAACAGCGCCAGCACAACGAAAACCGGGCCAAGCGCCAGCAGAACAGCAAGCGCGATTTTTACCGTGACCAGAACGCCTACCGTGCCGAGCAAAAGCAGTGTGCCCCCCAGCCACAGCAATCCTTCGGGTGAAAAGGTCGATGCGGCATTTTCTCCGGCTTTTCCTGCACCACCCGTGGCCTCGATCAGCGCTCCGAAAACAACGTCGACTTTGGCTGCAAAAATATCGGTAGCGGAGCCTTTGGTGCCCATCAGAATGCCGGCAATTTCATTGGGAGCGCCGGTCGCCAGATTCCAGACCACGCCCTGATAGGCGATCCAGCTGGTCGCGAAAGTTAACACAAGGCCGATTGTGATCATACGGGGCGTGAGGCTGGAAATGCCAATCCGGCTGCGTCCGGTAATGAGAGAAAATGCAAAAAAGGCTATGTAAAGTGTGAGCAGAATAGTCAGCGCGGGCATCAGCGCGCCATGCGTACCGAAAAGCCGCCCGAAAGCGGCGCTGGTCATGTCATTGGTTATGCAATCGACTGTATGGAGCGAAGCGGCCACTCCGCCCCCGACGTTCTCCATGGCAGTCTGGCAAGTGGCATCGCTCATTCTGCGGCCTCCCAAATGCCATAGCCATCTTCATCTTCAGGGTCGCCTGGCCATGCACGACCTGTCAGAGCAGGGAACCAATTGGCGGGATCATCGCCGACTGCTCCGCGGATCGTATCGAGGCGGCGTACAGCGCTTTCCCGACCCGAAAGAATGGTCAGCACCTCGGGGGCACCCGAAAGATCGAGCCGGGCCACTACGCTGGCATCGGGCTGTCTCACAAGGAAGCAGCGGCTATGAGCGGGCAATGATCTTATGAGTGCCAGCTCGTGTTCGGTCAGACCGAAACCGTCGCAATAATCTTCGGGCCGTGCCCGCGAATTGGGCATGAATATCATGGTGGCGGTCTGTTCCACCAGTGCGGTCGATATTCGGCTTTCGAGCGCATCGCGTGCGCTCTGTGTAGCGAAACCGACTAGCGCATTACGTTTCCGCAGCGTTTTCAGCCAGTCGCGAATACGCGCAGCAAACACTTCATCATCCAGCGCTTTCCAGCCTTCATCGATCAGGATCATAGTCGGCTGACCATCCAGACGCTCGTCGATACGATGGAAAAGATACATCATGACCGACGTGCGCAAGCGCGGATTTTCGAGCAGTGCTGTCATGTCGAAACCGAGAACACGCTCGCTCAGATCGAGTTGATCGCTGGCATTGTCGAACAGCCAGCCATGCTCGCCATTGTCGATCCATGCCCCGAGCCGGTCTGCCAGATCGCCCGGTTGCGGACGGCGGGCACCGGAAAGCAGCTCACGGAAATGGCGCAGACGGCGCAGTGAGGCATCATTGGCATACGCTGCGTCGACAGCGGTTGAAATCATGGCCAGCTCTTCTGGCCCTTTCGCTTTCAGTAAAACACCGAGCCAGTCGCGAAGGAAAGCACGATTGGAAGGAGTGTCGGGCAAGGCCAGCGGATTGAAGCCGGACGGTTCGCCAGAATGAATTCTGTCATAGCGTCCGCCAATTCCACGAATAAACAGTTCGGCTCCCCGGTCCTTGTCGAACAAAATAGTTCGTGGACTGAATTTCTGCGCCTGTGCCGCGAGAAAATTCATGACCACGGTCTTGCCCGAACCTGAAGGGCCGATCACGGTAAAATTACCAAGATCGCCATTGTGGAAATTGAAGAAGAAAGGCGTTGAGCTGGTGGTTTGCAGCAGCGTGACGGCATCGCCCCAGTGATTGCCTTCGGCCTGACCCAGAGCAAAGCCATGCAATGAGGAGAAGCTGGCCATATTCGCGGAGGAAATCATCGCCCGGCGAACGAGATAGGTTTCATTTCCGGGGAATTGTCCCCAGAAAGCTGGCTCCAGATTAGTATCTTCACGCACAGCGATAGCGCCTGCATCGGCCAGAGCAGCGGCACAGGCCGCGCTTGCATCGTCCAGCTTGGCGAGATCGCTTTCCCGGACCTGAACCGTCAGATGATGATCGCCGAATGACACTGCCCCATTACCGAGCTCATCGCGCGCTGCGAGCATATCGGCCCGTTCGGATTGCGCTTCCTCATCTGCTGAACGCAGACGGCGCAATGAAAGATCGATTTTCTCGCGCGCAGTCTGGCGCTCCTGTGGTGCGAAGCTCTCTGTCACTGTCATTTCGAAAGGCAGGCGCAGCAGCGGATCGATCAGACCGGGCGATGTCGCCTCGGGATAATCCTTAAGGCTGAGAAGCGTAGCGAAATCGCTGCCGCTCGCACCTCGCAGTTCCATTGCGTCGAGGCCGAAACTGGCCCGCCGATAAGGCAGCATATGCCCGATATCAGCATCGTCCATTGGCCGCCGGACAGGCCGCATCTCGCCATTATAAAGCGCGCTGAGCAATTCCAGCAGTTCATTATTCGTTTGACCGCTCGGCCCGTTATAATCACCCAGCATTCGCGCACCGTAATCGCCGAGTGAAGCCGCGAAAGATTGCGCTGCAGCGCGCAATGCGCGCAGATCCCTGGGATCGGCTCCCACTTCATCCTTACCCCGGCGTTGCCACATCTTTCCGAGTTTTTCGGCAAAGCCGGCCTTTCCGCGGGCCGGGCGACGAATCAGCGTGACGAACTGGTCATTGATGAAGAGCGACCCATTGGCGAGCTTTTCGCGCCAGCGGCGGTCGATGTGAGCCGAAAGCGGATCATCAAATTGCGCATCCAGCTCAACTTCCACACGGCGGCGGATCACATGGTGATAGAGTACGAACCGCGCATCGAGACTGGAACGCAGCATGACTTCGCGCGTGGCGGCATGGGCATTAAGCGCGTCGGTATCTTCGGTTTCGAACAGCAGGCCGGGCACTTGCAGGGCGGTCATCAAAGAACCGTCACGTAACTGTATCGTCTGATCGTCAACCAGCCGGGTATATGGCAGACGATCGCCTGCCTGAGCTTCTTTGGCTGCCCAGCTCGCGGCTCCAAGCCATTTTTTGGACATTGTCGGCCCCCTTCTGCCGCGCTTAGACGGCGTAGCTATTGCAGCCCCAGCGCTTCCAGTTCTTTACGCGTGGGCATTTGCTGACCTTGGTAATCCACAAGTCGAATATGCGCGGTTCACGCAGGCAGGCAAAATAGCCGACTGCGTGAATGCCAAGTGCCACCGGCAGTGCGAGGAAGCTGCCTGTGATCAGGAACAACTCTGTGGTGACCGCAGCGTTGATGATGAAATAATTGTAAGTCACGCCCGCAAACATCTGCGGTCGTGTCAGACTGCGATGAACCCGATGACGGATGAGGTGTGACACCGCTCCTGATCCTCAGCCGACCGCAGCGGCGGATTGAATGCCTGTCACGATGGAGGCGGCGCCGAAAAGCACAAAACAACCGATGATGACAGTGGCGCCGAAACGCCAGTTCATCCGGCCGGTGAGCATCATGAAGCCCACAGCGGCAACTGCCATCACCGCAACCGCCGTGGCGACATTGCCGAGCAAAGTACCTTGAATCCAGCCAAGTGCTGCAACGATCGGGCCCGAGCCCTGTGGGTCGCCGACATTTTGAGCGAAGGCTACTGAAGGAAAAAGAAGGGCTGCAAGCGCCAAGAGGCCGCGGGCAGGGCGGGAAAATGCACGCATCAATTGCTACTCCGGGAATGGTCGGCAAGTCGGCCCATGACCGATGCGACATAGATTTTTGTCTCGCGAATTTCGGGAATGCCGTCGGCGTCGAGCACACGGCGCGGTCCGGCATTATAAGCGGCAAGAGCTTTTTCGATATTGCCGTCAAAGCGGTCAATCTGTTCGCGCAGATAGCGTGCACCGCCTTCGAGATTGGCAAAGGGATCGCGTGGATCGACACCCAGTTCGCGCGCTGTATCGGGCATGAGTTGTGTCAGGCCGCGAGCACCAGCGGAAGATATGGCATCCTTGCGCCAACGGCTTTCCTGCCAGACCAGTGCCTCGATCAGCGCTGGGCTGAGGTCGAAACGAGCGGACAGCTCCGCTACTTTGGCCGAATAGGCTGGTGGAATAGCTGCCGAATGGCGGCTGGTATCCGCAATCGCATTATCAGGCAGATCGAATTGAGCCCCATCGGCAGGACTGTCCTGTATGAATGCTTTGGCTCTGGGGCCGGAAATCCATGTTGGGCCTTGTGCATCTATCTCCAGCACGTCGGCATAAGCTGGCCGAGCGAGCAGACCCGCAGCCAGTATGATAGCCGATATTGTCCAGTTTGATAGAATCACCTTGCCCTCCGTCACCTCGCTTTGCGTGACGTGGATGACAAGCTCATGACAGAGCTGCGATGCTTTTTGACCGGTTTGTCGTAAAATAACACCCGCAGGGATTGAGCCCATGCGGGTGCAAAATTATCAGCGGAAATGAGGGTGCTGAAAGTGTTATCAGTTATGCCGTCTATCGCATGGCAATAGCTGTGCGGCTCTCCAGATTGGTCAATGCCGTTCGCGCGACAGCGCGTGAATCCATCCAGCTCCCGTCAGCCAGTTCCATTTGGTAGCGTGTGTCACTGGCCAGTGCTGCGCGGAAGAATTTAGCTGCTTTACGATAATCGCCAGCCTGTGCATGCGCTGTACCGAGATTGATAAGCCGTGCCGGATCGTTGGCGTAGGGCGATTGTTCAAGTGTGGCGATAGCCTGGTCTGTTTCGCCAACGAGCAGTTGTTCATAAGCGACGTCGATCTGCTCAGGTGCCTTTTGTTTTTCCGCGATGACGGCGGTGGGGGCAATGGCTGTGGTCAGCAGCGAGGCGAGCATAGTTCCGATCATTTTGAATATCTCCCGATACTGTCTTTCTATGCTGGCAAGCTGCGCCTGCTTTCGGATAACTGCAATAAAAATGTAATAATGTAATTAAACTGTAACATTTGAGTTTGTCAAAGTGGTGCTGCTGGAATTTGAGTATAAAACTCTTTTTGTCATATTTGACATAAGACAGACTTATATCGATATTTCAAAATACAAGCATCTTTGCAAAGAAACTGTCACCTCAAACGCCTAGCTGGCGATTCGCGATCAGAATTCGCGAAACTTGATTCTCAAGGTTGGGGGACCCCAGTGAAATTATTCACCCGCTCGCTCGTCATTGGCGCCAGTATGCTTGCACTTTCCGCATGTGGCCCTGAAGAAATCTCGTCGCCCGGTTCGGGCGGAGATGTCATTATCAATCCATCACCGACGCCTGGGCCGACGCCGACACCGACGCCAGGCTCATCCGGGTCCTATACGGCTGCAGAGAGCTGCCCGGATATCGGCGATCCAGCTGGTTTAAGTGACGGTGGCGTTATCAATGTTCCTGGAGGTACGGTTCGCAGTTGTGTGCTGCCCGGCACCTTTACAGTCAGTTCAAGCCTTCCGCAGACCGAAGACAACGCGAAAGTTGTTTATGAAATTTCCGGTGCTGTGAATGTCGGCGACGATGCAGATGCGGATTATGAAGATGGCGAAACGCCGGCCACGAATGTGGTTCTGACTATCGATCCGGGCGTGGTTCTCTTTGGCGGTACCGGCAACAGTTACATGGTGGTCAATCGCGGCAACAAGATCAACGCTGTCGGTACTGTCGATGCGCCGATCATCTTTACATCGCGGCAGAACATTCTCGGCAATACGAGTGATGACGTCGACGGCCAGTGGGGTGGCGTGATTTTGCTTGGTCGCGCTCCGATCAGCGATTGTGGGGCGACCGGAATTACGGGCGGCACCGCAGAGTGCGAAAATCAGATCGAAGGCGTAGCGACCGGTGGCTATTTCGGCGGCGATCAGGATGCCGATAATTCTGGCGTCATGAAATATTTCCAGATCCGCTATTCGGGCTTCGCTATCGCCAAGGACAATGAATTGCAGTCCCTGACAACGGGCGGCACCGGGCACAATACTGAGATCGACTATTTTCAGTCGTTTAACAGTTCCGATGACGGCATGGAGTTCTTCGGCGGTTATGTGAATATGAAGCATGCCGTTGTGGTCGGAGCGAGCGATGACTCGATCGACACCGATTTCGGCGTTCAGGCCAACATGCAATATGTCATCGCCGTGCAGCGGACCAGCACCGGTAATGGCATGATCGAAGCCGACAGCAGTGAAAATCAATTGCGCCCGCCGCGCCAGGATACGCGTATCGCTAATGCTACCTTTATTCATCAGTCAGGATCGCCTGATGCTGCCGGGCTGCGTTATCGCGGTGGTGCTGACGTTTCGCTCGTCAATACAGTCATGAATGCCAGCTCGAACACCTGCCTCGACATCGACCAGGCTGAAACGTTCCAGTCCGATTCTGACCGTAACGATGCCACCGACCCGGCACCGGATAATGGAGCTCCGTTCTTCTCTGCTGTGTACATGCAGTGTGGCACGGCATTCACTGATGATGGAGATGCGGACAAAGCCGAAGCAGCTTTTGGTGCTACGTCCAATGACGCCTTCTCAGGTGGTGTGGCGAGCAATGCCAGTTTCACCACAACGCTCAACATGACTTTCATTAATGGGACCAATGAGAACGGCGCTGCCTCTTGGGATCCGTCAGTGTTCAACCGCAATGGCTTCACCTTCGACAATGTCGGGTACATCGGTGCTGTGCGGGATGAAAATGACACCTGGTACCAGGGATGGACCTGCGACAGTTCAATCGCCGATTTCGGTTCGGGATCGAATTGCGCAGACTCGCCCTTCAACTGATCCGGCCAGCCAATCCAGAACGAGGGGGTGGCCGTCTCAGACGGCTACCCCCCGTTTTATCGTAATTATTGGGGGACCTAATGACCAAGCTGTCTTGGCTTAGCCGCACGCTGCTTGTTACCACCGCCCTGGCAATGCCGGGCATTGCTGCTGCTCAGGATGGCGGCACGACATTGCCGCCTCAGCCGACCGATGAAATTGCGGCCGATCCGACGCAGTCAGAACCGGGCGATACGCTTCAGAACCAGACACGTAGCGCTCCCGATGTATCGCTCGGCGGCGAAATTGTCGTTACCGGGCGGGTGCGGCGAGACGAAGTTCGTTCCTCGGATCAGGTGCTGAGTGTTCTGTCCACCGAAGATATCGCCCGTAGCGGTGAGGGTGACATTGCCGGTGCGTTATCTCGCGTGACCGGACTTTCGGTTGTTGGCGATGGTTATGTCTATGTTCGTGGTCTCGGTGATCGCTATTCTCTGGCCATGCTGAACGGCTTGCCTTTGCCGAGCCCCGAGCCGCTCAAGCGCGTCGTTCCGCTCGATATTTTTCCAACCAACGTTGTGGCATCTTCACTCGTTCAAAAGACCTATTCAGCCAATTACCCAGGTGAATTCGGTGGCGGTGTTATCAATCTGACGACAATTGCCATTCCGGAGGAATCGTTCCTCTCTATTGGAGCGGGTATCGGCGGTAATACAGAGACGACAGGGCATTTTGGTTATAGTTATTACGGTTCCGGGGATGACTGGACAGGATTTGACAATTCGACCCGAGACGTTCCGCCCAATCTCAATGCATTTTTCGCCAGCGGGAATCGTCTGAGCCAATTCGATACCGATACGGATGCCATTATTCCAGAGCTTGTGAACCGTGATCTGTCTCTGACTCAGAAACTGGATGAGGTTCCGGTCGACTGGTCTGGTTCACTTACTGGTGGTACGGCTTTTGATGTCGGAGATGCCCGCGTCGGAGTGATCGCGACAGCATCTTACAGCAATGAATGGCGTACCCGCGATATTACCCAGCAAACTGCCATTAGTGGTGAGCTGTCAGCATTGCGTTATGATGGTCGTTCGATCAATACAAACAACAATATCAAGGTAAACGGCCTGCTCGGCCTTGGTGTAGAACTGGGACGTCATAAGTTCCGTTTCACTAATCTCTATATTCGTGACACGATCAAACAGACGCGAATGCGGGATTTTGACGATAATGATAGCGGTTATACCAATTTTCAGCAGAATACGGCTTGGTATGAGCGTCAGCTGATCGATTCCCAGTTTGTCGGTGAAATGCATTTCGGCGATTTGGGGATCGATATTCGCGGCGGCTATGCCAATTCCCAGCGGGAAGCGCCGTTTGAAAGCAGCTTCCTCTATGTGAAGAGCAATATTGAGAATGACCCGTTCGGCGATGTATATGTCAATCGTCTCGATAATGGGGCCAATGGATCGGCAACTGTGTCTTTTTCGGACCTCAACGAAGATCTTTGGTCAGGTGGGATCGATTTCAGTTATCTGCTTACTGATCGCCTCGGGATGAGCGCGGGCTATGCCTATACCGATACATCGCGTAAATCAGCCCGGCGTGAATTTACGGTTACCGCTCCGCAATCAACTCCCACGGGTGTTTTCGCTTTGCGACCCGACTTCCTCATTGCTCCCGCACTGGTTGATTATTTCGATTACTCTCTGATTGAGCTGACTGAGAGCTCTCCCGGGTTTGCCGGAACGCTGACAGTTCATGCCGGTTATGCAAAACTCAACTGGGAGCCGATTGATTACGTAACTCTGGATTTTGGCGTTCGGTATGAAACAGCTGAACAGATGGTTCGGAACCTGAACGTCTTTTTCGACCCGGTTGTTGATCCGATTCGGTACAATAAAGACAACGATTACTTCCTGCCGAGCGCGACGATTACCTGGGAAGCCATGCCTAATCTGCAATTGCGGGCGAGCGCTTCCAAGACCATTGCACGACCGCAATTCCGCGAATTATTACCGGTACTATATTACGATCCGGAAACGAACCGTTCCTATCGTGGTAATCCGCTTTTGCAGGATAGCGAGCTGATCAATGCCGAACTGCGTGCGGAATATTACCTCGGGGGCGGTGAAAAAATATCGCTGGGCGGTTTCTTCAAGAAGATCGATAACCCGGTCGAAACCTATATTCAGTTCAGCGCCAACGGTATCAACGGTAATTTTGCGAATGCACCTGAAGCGCAGCTTTTCGGGGTTGAGGTGGAAGGCGTGAAATATTTCGACCTGTATAATATGGGGGGAATATTTACGAGCCGTCGTTTGTTCACGATAGCCAATTACACTTTTACCGATTCCAAGTTGAAAGTCGGACCGGATGATGTCGTTGTTCGTTATGGTTATGGCGAAACAGCAGCGTCCAATGTTTTTACTGACGGTACGCCCATGACCGGTCAGTCGGACCATCTGGCTAACCTGCAGTTCGGTATGGAAAGCACTGAAAAACTGTCACAGCAAACCATTTTACTGCGTTATTCCAGTGAGCGTGTGGTTGGCCGTGGTGATGGCACTTTTCCGGATATCGTAGAAAATCCGGGTTTGCAGGTCGATTTTGTCTGGCGCGAAGGAATAAATCTTCTAGGAGTGGATACCGAATGGAAGTTTCAGGCCCGGAATATTTTCGGCCAGAATCATGAGGAGTATCAGGCTAACGATCAGAATCGTATCGAGATCAACACATATGATCTTGGCACGGAGTTGAGCCTGTCCGTTTCCGCCAATTTTTAAGAGCCACCCACTTGGCCCGGCCGTTTCGTAGCGGTCGGGCCTTTTTGGGCTTATGGTAGCAAAAAAGGCCTCGCTATATGGCGAGGCCTTTGGGTTTAGTGATGACTGATAGAGATAGTCAGCCTGCGTCTAATACATAGCCCTTTGCATGGACTGTGCGTAGCAATTGTCCTGCTCCTACAGCCTTGAGGCCACTGCGCAGACGTTTGATCCAAACATCAACCGTCCGCAGATCAATCGGTTCGCCCTTTTTACCAAGCCCTTCTATCAGTTCTTCTCGTGAAAGAACGCGATCGGGATTTTCCAGCATGTAGCGAAGCAAACGGAATTCATTCGGGCGCAGTGAAATCGGATGCGATTGCCACCGTGCTTGCTCTGCCCCCAGATCGATCACGAAATCGCCCACCGAAATGACATGATGCGGATTGCGGAGATGACTCTGGGCATGAAGCGCCATTACCCGGTCGAGCAGCGTGTTCCTGTCTACCGGACCGATCATGTAATCATCTGCACCGGCTTTCAATGCGCGGCGACGATCCTCGGCGTTGTCTTGTTCCAGCACCATGGTGATATGAACGTCGCTCAGGCGCTGGTCCGCTCGCAGACGGCGACACATTTCCAGACCGGACAATTCCGGCAGAACCCAGTCGATAAATATCCATATCGGGCCTTCGATCAGCCCGCCTGGCCCTTCCGGCAGAAGCTCAGCAAAACTGAAATTCACATCATTATGAGTGAAGTTCGCGAAGTCCGCGCCACCCTTATCAGTCGTGTAGATTGTTACGCATTCCATCGAAGCATGCCCCCGGTATTACCCGGTGGGTCCTGCCGTGCCGATGTGACTGCTCTATGACTATTGTGGCCTTCCTGCGCGGCTTTTTGTCATTTCGCCTTTAAAGTTCAAGCGATCAGTGAACGGGGTTAGCTTAGCCGGCGGCCGAGACGGACGCACAAAGCGATAAGCGGCGGCACCAAGATGAGTGACAGCACTACTTTGGCAAGTGCCTGCCCGGCAATCAGATTTCCGATAGGGCGCACGCCGTAAAAGGCGACAGTGATAAAGATCAGTGTATCGACTACCTGGCTGAACATCGAAGCGACAGCGCCGGGCAAGGCCACGAACCGATTTTTGCCGGCGGTCAACTTGTCGAAAATATAGACGTTCAATGTCATGGACACGCCATAGGCGATAATCCCAGCGATCATCAGACGCCAGCTTTGTCCCAGCACGATGGGAAAAGCGTCCTTTGCGGGTTCATACATACCTTCATCGGTGGGAAGTTGCAGAACAATCCAGGTCAGGACGATGGCGGTGCCCAAAGGGATGAAACCGAAGCGGACCAGCCTGTTAGCAGTGTCACGGCCATATAATTGGGCGATCGAACTCGAGAGGGTGACAAGCAGCAAAAATGGGAAAATGCCTGCTTCTACGGCCAACGGCCCCAACGATACCTGCTTCGAGCCAAGGACGCCCGCGATGCAGGTCATGCCGCCGTAAAGGAGCGAATAGATGAACAGAGGGAGCGGGATCGCCGGAGCGGCATTCGAGTCGTGCATGGCCGCTCTGCTATTGTGTAGAAGCAAAAAAGGGAAGAACCCGTTAAAAAACGGGCCTTATCCTTTGACCTTAGCGTCGGACTGCGCAATGTGGCGCTTTACTAAGATTATCATCGGATTTTCATGCCGCCTCTGCTTGTCAACATTTTCGGCATTGCCGTGATCCTTTTGATCGCCTTTGCCCTTTCCACCGGGCGCCGCCGGATCAGCTTACGCATTACCGGGGCAGCTTTTCTTCTTCAGATATTAATGGCCGGGCTGGTTCTGCGAACGCCCTGGGGACGGGCAGCTATTCAGGCCATGGCTTACGGTGTAGCGGAGCTGCTGTCTTACGCCGATCAGGGCACGCAATTCCTGTTCGGTGCTAATGACGGCAATCCGCTGGCCAACAGCTTTGCGCTGGGGGCTTTGCCGGTGATCGTCTTCTTCGCGGCGCTGGTATCGATTTTCTATCATCTTGGAGTTATGCAGCGCGTAGTGCGCTGGGTGGGCGGCGCTATTGGCTGGATCACCGGCGTTTCGCGAGTTGAATCGCTGGGAGCGGCGGCCAATATTTTCGTTGGCCAGTCGGAAAGTCCGCTTGTGGTGCGTCCCTATCTTGCCGGGCTTGCGCCTTCGCGCCTGTTCACGCTGATGACTGTGGGCATGGCAGGTGTCGCCGGAACGATTTTGGCTGCCTATGCAAGCCTCCTGGGGCCAGCCTATCTGCCATATTTGCTGGCTGCTGCTTTCATGTCCGCACCGGGCGGCATTCTGATGGCGAAGATTATCATGCCCGATGAGACAGAAGCATCCGCGGCGGCGGAGGGAGATGTCGTCAATTTGCCTGAAAGCCGCATTAGCGGCGAAGGGCCGGCAGCTTTGCATGAAGCCGGTCAGCCGTCCCGTGAAGTGGAAATGGCGGAAACCTTCGAAGAAGGGCAGAAACCGGCCAATATCATTGAAGCGGCAGCCCAGGGGGCGCAGACGGGAGTCAAGCTGGCTGTTTCGGTAGGTGCCATGCTGCTGGCCTTTGTTGCGCTGGTAGCGCTGGCTAATGGTTTGCTGGGCTGGGTGGGAAGCTGGTTTGGCTATCCCGACCTGTCCTTTCAGCTCATTGTCGGATGGGTTTTTGCGCCCGTTATGTATCTTTTAGGCATCCCCTGGCAGGAAGCTCAGATCGCTGGTGGAATGTTTGGTACGAAGGTTGTTCTCAACGAATTCGTTGCTTTCATTCAACTCGGTCAGACTGGTGCGGATATATTGAGCGAGCGTAGCCGGGCGATTATCACATTCGCGCTATGCGGTTTTGCCAATTTCAGTTCCATCGCCATTCAAATGGCTGTAACGGGCGGTCTTGCACCTAACCAGCGTCCGGTTATTGCTAAATTAGGTCTCAGAGCACTCGCGGCCGGTTCGCTCGCCAATTTGATGAGCGCTGCTCTGGCCGGCATTTTCCTTCAGATATAAGATTTAAAACCATGTCCGATATTGCATCCGTTTCCCTTAAACGTTCGCTGGAAGAGATGGCTGACGAACTGGGCCATTCTTTCGGAGAATATGGTTTCGCTATCGTTCGCGACCATGGAATTCCCGGTGAACTGATTGATCGGGCCTGGGCAAAATGTACTGAATTTTTCGCACTGCCGGATAACGTTAAACAACGTTACTCCCTTGCAGGGCAGGGCGGTGCCCGGGGCTATACCCCGTTCGGAACGGAGCGGGCGAAGGATGCTGCGATCAACGATCTCAAGGAGTTCTGGCATGTCGGGCGCAGCTTGCCGAAGGGCGATCCTCTGGAAGAGTTCATGCCGCCCAACATCTGGCCGAGTGAAGTAGATGGTTTTCAGGAAACGTTCGAAGAGCTTTATCGGGCCTTCGAACAGACCGGGGAGCATATCCTCTCGGCCATTGCACTACATCTTGGTCTGGAGCGGAACTTTTTTGACCCGACGATCGCGAACGGTAATTCGGTAATGCGTCTGTTGCATTATCCACCAGTTCCGCAAAGCGCCGAAGGGGCTATTCGGGCTGCGGCGCATGAAGATATCAACACGATTACGCTGCTGCTAGGAGCGGAAGAGTCGGGGCTGGAGTTGCTTTCAAAAGAAGGCAAGTGGGTGCCGGTTCGGCCACCCGAAGGTGCACTGGCAGTTAATATTGGCGATATGTTGCAGCGTCTGACCAATGGCAAAATGCGCTCAACGACTCATCGTGTGGTTAATCCGGTAGGCGAAGCTGCGCAGCGATCAAGGTATTCCATGCCTTTCTTCCTGCATTTCCGGCCAGACTATCTGATCGATCCGCTGGAAAGCTGTATCGATCCGGAGAATCCCGAGGAACGTGAGGAAGCTATCACGGCGCATGACTATCTCATGCAGCGTCTGCGGGAAATTAATCTAATCTGATTCCTGGCGTTTTTGTTGGGAAAAGGGCGCGTGGATTATCGAATTTGCAGGCCCTTTTGCGTGTCGTCACACTTGTTGTGTCAGAGCTTGGCCTCTTCTAATTTTACCATGCGCCACAGAAATTCTGTCGCGGGAGCGGTGAGGCCGGTCTTGCGTGCAGCACGGACAATAGCGCCATCAATCGCATCGACTTCGGTGCGACGACCCGCTTTTATATCCTGCAACATGGATGGTTCGTGATCGGCATGATCTCTTGCGGAAAGCTCTGTCAGTTCGAGAATGGGTTCAGGCTCGATCAACACGCCATTGGCATTGGCTGTGGCGACTCCTTCGAGGACCACATCGCGAATGATAGCCCGACTTTCTTCATGTTCTCCAAGAAAGCCCGGTGTACGGCGAGTCAGGGTGCAGAGCGGATTCATGGCTGCGTTAAAGATTGCTTTTGACCAGATGGCTGCAGCGATGTCTGTATCGAGTTCTGCAGGCAATCCACCCTTTGTCAGCGCTTCGGCTACTTTGCCTGCAAAAGTGGTATCCGTGGAAAATGCGGGATAGAATTTCGAACGGCCTTCCCCATGCGAGCGAATGCGGCCGGGACCAAGCATATCGGACGGCAGCATGCTAACGCCGACGAGCACTTTGTCCTGCAGGATATATCTGGCAATAGTCTCATCGTTGCCGAGCCCATTCTGAAGGCTGAGAATGAAGGTCTCCGGCCCGATATGGTGAGCTATACCTTTCAGAGCGGCGTCCGTCTGGAAGGTCTTGGTGAAGATGACCACCAGATCCGCAATTCCGTCTACATCGGTTGGTTGTACCGCACGCAAAGGGAGCATTTCGATTCCGGAGCGCGTATCGACTTCAAGGCCATTGGCATTGATGGCGTCGATATGCTCCTTGTTCACATCCACCAGCAGGACGTTCCAGCCAGCCCGATGAAGGGCTGCACCGTAAAGGCAGCCCATGGCACCTGCACCCAAAATCGTTACATTCGTCATCGGATCATTTTGACAGCAAATAAGGGGCAAGCAAGAGCAACAGCTTCACGTCTATCGCGACATTGTCCTTGCGCTTTTCGGTAATAAACTCGCGAATATTCGTGAGGGGTACGCGATGGACTGTAATATTCTCACCCTCGACACCACCGCCTTCGCTAACTTTTTTGAGACCGGTCGCTTTGAGAAGCGTGAAACTCTCGCTTACCATGCCTGGAGAAGAGAAAAACTCTCCGCAATTCTCCCAATGTTCGGCATGGTAGCCAGTCTCTTCTTCGAGTTCTCTTGTCGCAGCGAGATCTGCACTTTCATCGCCATTCTCATGTGAGTCACCAACCAGCCCGGCAGGCAGCTCAAGGCAATTGCGTGAAAGCGGAATGCGGTATTGCTCGACGAGAATGACATCGCCATTGTCTATTGGCAGAATAACCGCTGCACGGATACCACGTGCGCGGCTCACATATTCCCAGCGCCCTCGTGTTTTGGCTGTGATCCAGTCCCCCTGCCATGCGATTTCTTCGGGAGCGTCGTGGTCGGGTGGCATCATAGTTCGATAAGCCGGTCGGGTAATTCATTTTCATCGTCATCAGCGCGCGGAAAATGCCGGGCCAGAATATCGCCCACACGATCAATTGCGGCGACCATACCTTCGGCAAGACGGCCGTTTTTCAGTTCCGCTAGCATGGCATTCATCGCATCGCCCCATACTTCGGCGTCTACCTTGGAGGCAATCGCTTCATCGGCAAGAATTTCCGCGCGGCGCTCGCTCATGGAGAGATAGATCAAAATGCCTGTGCGGCCCTGAGTACGCTTCTCGGCGCCGACCTTGAAGAGATCGATAGCCCGGTCCTGTACGCGCGCATCTTTGACCCGACCTGGAACCAGCGCAAAGCGCAGCGGCGTCCATAACTGAGCCAGCCAGACGAGCAGAAAGGACAGGATGCCGATTCCAGCAGCTATGGCGAAGACTTCATAGGGCAGCCATTCGGCATTCCATTCTCCATGCAAAGCTCCATACCAATGCAATACCGGTTCAGGGATAAAAATCAGTATAGTTATGAGTGCGAAGCTGACAATTGCAGCCCAAACCAGTGCGATATCGCTATAGCTATCCGATTGCTGCGTAGTGATTGTCACGATTTCGCCAGAACTTTTCAATTCTGCTGCGGCAACTGCTGAGGAAACCTGTTTGTGCTGTTTCTCGTCGAGAAAGATCATCACCAGCTCCCTCCGGCACCACCGCCGTTAAAGCCACCGCCTCCGCCGCCAAAGCCGCCGAAGCCACCGCCTCCGCCAAAACCACCTCCGCCGGAAAAGCCGCCAAAGCCACTACTTCTGCCAGAATGGCGGGCGATTTCACTGGCGCCCCAGATGGTAATGGGCAGGGCCGCTCCTCCACCACTGCGGTAGCGTCGACCGCGACCGCCACGCCCGAAGATAAGAGCAAACACGGTAATCAGGATGATCCAGAAGATGGCGCTGACAATTGTCCCGCCAGTGCTGCTTTCCGTTTTCTCACGCGCTGCCGCTTCTGCTTCGGCGATGGCTTCGGCTTGTGCAGGGTCCATATTGAGCACCTGAATGATGCTGTCGACGCCTGTTATGATTCCACCTGCCATATCACCGGCCCTGAAGCGGGGAACGATATCGTTGCGGATAATTCGTCCTGTCATCACGTCTGTCAGTGTCGTTTGTACACCGCGTGCTGTGGTAATCCATAATTCGCGCTCATTCGGGGCAACGAGAAAGAGAACTCCTTCTTCGGTTTTAGCGCCGCCAATATCCCAGTTCTCAGCCAATTGCCGCGTATAGGTGTCGATCGGCTGGCCATTGAGCGAAGGCACTGTAGCGACGATTACAGCCCGCCCGGTTGCTACATTATAATCGCGAAGCTTTTTTTCGAGTTCCTGTTCTTGCGCAGGGGCCAATACATTGGCTGAATCCAGAATCGGTCCGTCGGGGCGGGCAGGATAATCCTGTGCCCGGGCACTGACAGACATAAACAGTGCAGCCGAGGCTGCCAGGAGAACGGCGAGGCCAAACCGGAAAAAGCGAGTATCGAGTTTTTTACCGAGCATATTCAGGCGGCTCAATTTGCAGCCGTATCTGTATCAGTCGATGACGTGTCACCCGGCGTGTCTGCCCCAAAATCGAAATTCACACTAGGTGCTGTCTGCGCAGAAGGTTCGGCCGTAAAAGGTTCCATCGGTTCCGCACCATGAATCAGCTTGGCGCCGATAATGGACGGAAAAGTACGAATTTCCGTGTTATAATCCTGCACTGCTTCATTATATTTGGTGCGGGCATTGTCGATCCGGTTTTCCGTGCCTTCAAGCTGAGTCATCAGATCGGCGAACCGGGCCTGGCTTTGCAGCTGAGGATAATTTTCAACCACTGTGCGGAGCTGCCCAAGCGCCTGAGTGAGTTGGTTTTGTGCGTCCTGGAATTTCCGGAACTCTTCAGGGTTCGAAAGATCGTCCGTTGTGACATTGATTGAGGTGGCGCGTGCGCGCGCCTCGGTCACATTAGTCAGTATCTGGGTTTCTGACTGCGCTGCGGCTTTAACTGTAGCGACAAGATTGGGAACGAGATCGGCGCGGCGCTGATAAGCGCTCTGAACATCCGCCCAGCGCGCTTTGGCTTCTTCCTGCGCGGTGGGTACCGAGTTAATCCCGCAAGCCGAAAGACTGATCGCGGCAATGCAGATAGTCGCATAACGCATGACGCGTGTGAGCGGCGAACTGGCCATGATAATCGTAATCCTCCTGTCAACGGCATAATGCCGCAAAGTGTATTGTTGAAATAGCACACCAGTCATGGCTTTCAAGCGCTTGGCGACAAGGTCTTTCCGTGGCATCGGTTTGGAAGTGAGCGGGAGGTAGCGAAAGTGGGTCTTTTCAACGAGTTCAAGAAATTCATCGCCCGGGGGAATGTTCTCGATCTGGCGGTCGGCGTGATGATCGGTGCGGCTTTCGGCAAAATCGTGACGTCTTTGACGCAGAGCGTGCTGATGCCGGTGATTGGCTGGATTTTCGGAGATATCGATTTTACCAATTGGTTTATTCTTCTTGGGAATATTCCGGAGAGCTTCTCGGGGAATGCAGACAATTATGCCGAACTGAAGGAGGCCGGGGTGCCGATGATCGGTTACGGCGATTTCCTGACACAGCTTCTCGACTTCTTGATTGTCGCTCTTGTCCTGTTCATGTTGGTTAAAGCCGTCAATCGTATTCTTGATGAAATGCTGGAAAAACAGAAGGAAACAGAGGATAGTGCGAAATCTTCTGAAGTTCCGACCGATCCGCAGCTCGATGTTCTAAAAGAGATTCTGCATGCGGTGAAAGAGCGAAATCCCAAAACGGACTGAGATGCGGGGCAGGAAGCGATGTACGATCTCTTCACATCTCTGTCGTAATCCCTATATAGGGCTCGCTGGCTTCGGCTGGCTATGGCGATAAAGTGTGGTGTGCAATAGGCGCAGCGGACCCGGGGGCAGTACCCGGCGGCTCCACCAGAAACCCCGCTTTGGCGGGTGTCCTGACGGGGCCGAACCAGGATCGACGTGTGTTGAAAGACATCGCTTTCGCCCGGGCTGAGTAACCCGTTAAAGGCTCATAACACACAAGTGCCAACGATAACGAAGCACTCGCAATCGCTGCGTAATTTTACGTCCTAACGGACCGAATTTACAAAGCTAAAGCGCGGTTGGACCCACCGGGCAACAGAAGGGATACCAGGGGCTCGGGGTGAGCCTGGCAACAGAATCACCCCACTTCTCAAACACAGTTATTGTCAGGTACTCGGGTGCGTTTGCTTTTTCTGAGGCTGATTGCTGTCTGTCTGCATTCTTTCATAACGCACGCAATCGAGGATCTTGGCTCCGGCCATGAAGACGGCTGCTGTGCAGGCGAGGAATAGCAATCGTCCACCCCATCCGGGAAATTCGCTCAGATAAGCAGTGCCACGCTCTACAGCGCCGAGCGCAAGCGCATAGATAATAAGAAAAGCTTCGAAACGAGTTTTAATGATGAAAAGTCGTCGGATCTTTTCAAACACGCCAGCCTCCTTAATCCCTTACTTAGCAACTCCTATGCCGCCGATATCAGTACGCCGTTTTAAACGTTAAGAAAAGAACGGTTGTAGTTTTCAAATACTGAGAGTGAGTATTTACGGCAATCCTGCCATATATGCGGCATCAGCAATTTCTCACGTGTTTCTGACAGGTTGAGGAGAGCAGTACCGCTAAGGTTTAAGGTCCTATAAGTTAAAACGATTTGTTAAAATCCACTTTCACCAAGCTCATCGCGGAATATTCCAGATCATGTCACCTTGATTGACCTGTAATAGTTCAGCCGACAGTGAATCGATGGAGATACCTTTGTCATCCACTTCATATGCCCCATAGCAGCAGCGGAAATCTGCCAGATGTCCTGTGGCGAGCAGTGCTTTTTCGCCGCGTTTGCAGTCCATTTCTGTGACAGGTCGCGACTTGGCATTCTGGATGCTGCGAACATTGTCGACCCGTGCTGTCATGGTCGGCCCACCATCAAAGATGTCTACATAACCTTCATAGCTGAAGCCTTCGTTCTCCAGCATACGCATAGCAGCACGCCCGTTCGGATGAGGCAGGCCAATGACCTTGCGGGCACTTTCATCCAGCATTGCCGTGTAAACAGGGTGTTTGGGCATTAGATCTGCGATAAACTGGTTGCCGTGAATAGCGTTGAAATAATCTGCTTCCTGAAAGCTCATTCCGAAGAAGCAGCCCCCTACAGCGTCCCAGAAAGGCGATCCGCCCCGTTCATCGATAATCCCGCGCAATTCTGCGAGTATTTTGTCCGCAAAACGAGGTCTGTGCGCGGCGATGAATAGATAACGGCTACGGGCCAGTAACAGACCCAGTCCGCCAGCGCGTTCATTGGGATGGAGGAACAGTCCGCCCACTTCGCTTGACCCTTCGAGATCTGTTGTCAGGCTTAGTAATTCGGCGCGTACAGTCCGGTCCAGCTCCTTTGAATGCTGTGTCAGCATAGTCAGGCGATAGGAATAGAAGGGCCAATTCTGTCCGACTTTGGTGAAAAGTTGTGATGTGCCCCGAACTTCGCCGGTTTTTGTGTTTTCGAGCACGAGGACAAAGAGATCGTCACCCAGAGTGTCATCTTCACGCGCGTAAGCTGCTGCTGAACGGTCCAGCTTGGCCTGAAGTGAATTGCGGTCGGGCGGAAGATTCGTGAATCCTCCGCCAGTTAGCTTTGCCATTTCATAAAGAGCCTGAAGATCGGATGGCTTTGCGGCGCGAATAATGAAGCTCATACCAAGGCTCCTATGGCAAGGCGGTGGAGAACGAGAGCGGAAAGGGAGGCCCTTTCGGCGAGAGACGATACGATGAGGAATTCATCAGATGAGTGAATCGAACCGCCGCGCACACCCATCGTATCGACCACCGGCACGCCACAGGCTGCGATATTGTTTCCATCGCAAACACCGCCCGTATCGCGCCAGCCAAGATCCTGGCCAAGCCCGGCAGCCGTATCCTTCACCAGATTAAATAGCTGTGCGGTTCGTTGATCGACTGGTTTGGGAGGGCGGGAAATACCGCCATGGCACTTTATAGCCACGTCATGTTCTTTGCTAACTGACTCAATCAACGCCTTTAGATTGTTCGGAAAGGAGGAGGCAACATCACTGGTTTTCGGGCGTATGTTGAAACGAAGAACTGCGTGATCCGGTACGACATTATTGGCACTGCCGCCTTCAATGCGTGCCGGATTGATAGCGATGGCATCGCTCTGCATCTCTTTTAGGGAAAGAGCCAATGCAGCCGCCGCCACTATCGCGTTGCGCCCATCCTGCGGATTTCGCCCGGCATGGGCGGAGCGACCGGTAACAATCAGGCTGTAATTCCCGCTTCCTCCCCTTGCATGAGCGAGTGTGCCATCTGGCAGAGCTGAAGGCTCATAAGTTAGAGCGGCGTGGTTGCCCTGTGCCAGTTCGGCGATCAGGTCTGAGGAAGCCAGAGAGCCAGTTTCCTCATCTGAGTTTATCATCACATCATAACCCAGCGACGCTGCCACTTCACTGGTTTCAAACGCTTTGAGCGCGGCGATAATAACTGCGATGCCGCCTTTCATATCGGCGACCCCTGGTCCGTTCAAAGTATCCTCATCGAGCCAGCGCTGGTCCTGAAAGGAATGATCTGCTGGAAACACCGTATCCATATGGCCGGTCAGAAGAACACGGCGAGACACTTCCGGTCGCACATTCAGAACCAGATGATGGCCATGTGGCTTTTCAAATTCATGGCCATCCGCATCGATCGCGGTAACCGGTGCCGGATCGATAAAGCGCAAAGAGCCAGGCAGGTCATCAAAGGCTGCGGCGAGTTCTTCTGCCTGACGGGCCAGCCCCTCGAGATTGCCCGTACCGCTGTTGATAGCACTCCAGCGCTGGACTTGCGCCAGCATTTCGGATGAGTCGATCGGCTCGATCAGAGCCTGTTCCTGAGTGTTGAGCTTTTTCATGTGTAACCAACCTAGCCCGCCATTGTCGACGCTCCAAGCCTGCCTATGGTGCGGCAGGTGGATTAGTCGGGTATTCAGCGGGAAAGCTGGCGAGCGATGGCAATAAACTCATCGACCGACAACGTTTCGGCGCGACGTTGCGGGTCTATTCCAAGCGTTGTCAGTGCTTCGACTGCGCCATTGAGTGATTTGAGGCTTTGTCGGAGCATTTTCCGGCGCTGACCGAAAGCGGCTTCGGTAATGCGCTCCAGCATGCGGGCTGAGACATGTTCAGGCATGGTTCCAGGTGTGACATGGACTATGGCGCTCATGACCTTGGGGGGCGGCGTAAAGGCGCTGCGATGCACTTTCATGGCCAAATGCGCTTGTGATCGCCACTGAGCCAGTACAGCGAGACGGCCATAGGTTCCGTTGCCGGGACGGGCGACGATACGCTGAGCAACTTCCTGCTGGAACATCAATGTCAATGAACGCCATTGAGGAGGCCAGTTCTCGCCGGACAACCAGCCGATAAAGAGGGCTGTCCCCACATTATAGGGCAAATTGGCAACTATGTCGTAGGGTGCATCGAACAGCCCCGCAGGATCGATAGTAAGGGCATCACCCTCGATCACCGTCAACCGGGCGGGAAATGCCTCAGACACTTCGGCGAGGGCTGGAAGGCATCGCGGATCGCGTTCGATAGCAGTCACTCTGGCACCAGCCCTCAGCAGAGCGCGAGTGAGACCGCCCGGCCCAGGACCGATCTCGAGTACATTGCGTCCTGCCAGATCTCCCGGAATAGCGGCGATGCGATCGAGCAACTTCTCATCGAAAAGGAAATTTTGTCCCAATGCTTTCGACGCGCTCAGGCCGTGTCTGGCGATTACTTCACGCAAAGGGGGAAGCGCAGGCGACACTATGCGAGACTTTGCTCGGCGCGCCGCAGTGCGGCTTCTCCCGCCAGGCTGATAGCTGCCACGGTGGCTCCGGCATGGGCTTTGCCCCTCGCGGCGATATCGAATGCGGTCCCGTGATCGGGCGAAGTACGGACGATCGGCAAGCCAAGCGTCATATTGACACCAGCATCGAAATCGAGTGCCTTAATCGGGACCAGTGCCTGATCGTGATACATAGCGATTGCGACATCGTAACCGTCACGCGCATGAGGAGCAAAAAGCGAATCAGCCGGATGAGGGCCGGTCACATCGATACCTTCGGCACGTAATGTGGCAATAGCAGGGCTGATCGTTTGCTGTTCTTCCAGCCCCATACGACCATTTTCCCCGGCATGGGGGTTAAGGGCAGCGATTGCGATGCGTGGAGCTGGTAGGCCGAAATCGCGTTGCATCGCCCGATGCACGATACGGGTCCGGCGGCAGAGCAGCTCCTGCGTAATGCGTCCGGGAACTTCTGCCAGCGCGCAATGCACCGTCAGTGGAACGGTGCGCAATTGAGGTCCGGCAAGCATCATCACGGCGTCCTCCGCGGCTATGCCACAGGCATTTGCAACGAATTCGGTCTGGCCGGCATGAACGAAGCCGACTTCGGCGAGCAGTGACTTTGCGATAGGGCCTGTCACCACTGCGCTAGCCTCACCGGATTTTGCCAGAGCAGTGGCTTGTTCAAGCGAATGCAGCGCCAGTCTGGCCCCTTCGGGTTCCGGAATGCCGGGACGATATTTACCGTCTACTCCCGTCAATACGGGCAGGGCCTGAGCAAAACAATCAGCGGCTTCGGAAGGATAGGTAATCTGCTGTATCGGGATGTCCAGATCCCGCATTCGGGCTGCCTGCTGGAGCAATTCAAAGCCACCTACTGCGAAAAAGGGGGGTAATCGATCTGCTTCGCGTGCGGCCCAGGCAGCGCAGATCAGTTCGGGACCGATGCCGGCAGGATCGCCAAGCGAAAGGGCCAGCGGTGCAATTCTCCCGCCAGCCCTGTAAATTCCTGCCTTGTCAGATGGCCTCATTACAGCCCTATCGCTTTAGTTATAATCGATGACAGCGTCACGACGAAGGTCACGCAAATAGCGCTGGGCTCGACGATTGACGCGCTCATTTTCCATCTGGTTCATCAGTTGATCACGCGTTGGGCCGGAATCGACCTGAGGATCGTCGCGTCCGCATAGCATCAATACACGAACGCCTTCTTCAACCGAGCCGAAAGGCGGTGTGGCTTCGCCCACATTGAGCTTCAGGAGAGCTTGTTGCAGCGCATCGGGAAGCGACCGGACCCGAATCTGGTCGTTGGTGACCACATCGGCCCCGATCTTGGCTGCTGCGGCGTCCGCTTCGCCACAGCCCCGGATGGCGTCAACAGCTTTGGAGAACGCATCGACCTTTGCTTTTGCCTGAGCCTGAGTGGCATCCTTGGCCAGCGTGATGGAAATTTGTTTAAGACTCATCACAGCATCGCGAGGATCGGCCATGCCGACCTGCCGCTTGTCAATCAGATACAGGATCGAGAAACCGCCGGGAATTTCGATTGGCCCGACAAGCTGCCCGGGGCTCATATCCTTCGCTACGGTTTCAAGCTGAGGATTCTGAAGCTGGGCGAGGCGAATCCAGCCGAGGTCTCCGCCGACCGCTGCGGTAGAAGCTTCGGAATATTGCCGGGCATAACCCACAAAGCTGCCGCCCTGCTGCAATTGCTCAACAATTTGCCGCGCATTGTTGAAAACCTGCTGCTTGTTAGCTGGCGTGGCGGACAGATAGATTTCACCAAGGCGGTATTCAGCCGTTCCACGTGACTCCTGAAGCCTGTCATATAGATCGTCCACTTCTTCCGAAGCGACGTTGATGAAAGGTTCGACATTACGGCTCAACAGCCGGTCCCAGGCAAGTTCACCTTCAATCTGGCGCTTGAGCGAAGCCGGAGAAGAACCTATCGAAGCGAGATAGGTCTTCATTTCTTCTGGCGTTCGGCCAAAGCGTTGCGTGGCCAGACGGTTATAGGTCTGATCTACTTCATCTTGCGTGACCGTCATTTCCTGTGCTGCAGCTTCCTGAATCTGCAGAGTCTCGTCAATCAGATTGCGCAGAATCTGAAGGCGCAGGCGTTGTTCTTCCTCTGGCGAAATTTTTTGTTCATTGGCTGCCAGAATAAGCGCCAGACGCTGATCGACATCCGTACCGGTGATGACGGCGCCATTGACGGTGGCCGTTGCCCGGCGCACATTCGGGTCGCTATTCCCCAGCATCGTGATGTTCTCGGGAATGTTGAAAATATCTGCGCCAGAATCCGCCGAACTTTGTGCCTCCACCGGAATGGAACTGAGACATAAAGTAGAAATCAGGGCTATCGACCCGACTTTCCAGAGATTCTTGGATGTTTCGATCACACGTTCATTCCTGTAAGCGATGCCGCTTGCGCATCTGTTTCATTGGTGTCTGACTGCCTGTTTCCAGCTTAACCAATACTGAGTGCCGTCGGATAGCGCGATCAGGCTATGCTGCCAACCATAGGAAAAACAATGGGCATGATTCCGCCAAAATTTCAATTTCAACGGAAGCCCAGATTGCGCAAAGAGAAGTAAACCTGAAATGTGTTGCCGCTTCGCGCATCGGCCACCCTGACATAATCGCGCCGCCAGGTTACACCGAGTTCGAGGCAATCATCCGAATAAGCGATGCCGAGCCGGGTGCGCAAGGGTTCGAACCCGTCAGAAGCAAGGGTCGGATCTTCGCGTCTATCGGTCAGATTGATGACTGCAGAGCCGAAAACCGACCAGTAATTGGCGAAAGCGATCCGGCCCGCTGCACGCAGCTCCTCACGATCCTGAAGGTCTTCATTGCTTTCGATGTTCCGATCGAGGCGCAGATAGCCGATCTCAGCATAAGTGCGGTCTGTACCGACAGTGGCGTCCACCTCGTTGCGCCGGACTGCAAGACTGTCTTTGTCCAGCCGGAAACGATGAGTGAACTTCACGAAATCCCGCAAGCGGACTTCCGTGCGGCCGACGAAATCGGAAAACCGATTGGAAAGTCCGGTTCCGTTAGGGAAGAGGCTCGGCTTGTCCGTCAGGCGATAGGATTGGCCCACCGTGGTGCTGATTTGCAAACCGGGGCGCTGGAATTGCCAGTCGAAACCATAAGTAAAGCGCACCCCGTCTTCCACCCGGTCATAGCCAGGGAAGCGGTTAAGCGAAAACAGATTGCTGTCTTCAAGCTCGATAGCACGCGCGTCCTCATTCGGAATATCGAGATTCTTTACGTTAGGGCTGGCAACAAGTTGCGCTCGCGGCGTGAAAATCTGCGATCCATCGAGAAATTTGCCTATCAGCGGCCATTTGACATCCACCGCTGCCAGAGCAATACCGCGTGTTTCCCAGCCTTCCAGCCCACGATAGCTTGCCGTTTCGGTCGTCAGGTTTTCATCTGAGTGATAGACATCCCCGCGCACGAGACCAGTCAGGGTAATTTCCTGTCCCATGCTGGTAACGGTTCGCATATCCCATTGGGCTTTTGCGAAAGCGCGCTGGGTATCCTGCCCGGCTGTGCGTGTGATGGCGAGGCTGTTCGCCTGCAATTGCAGCTTGCCCCCGGCAATCGGGTCTTTGAAGCGATAGCGGTAATCGATCAGCGGGAGAGCGATCGGAACCAGGTCCTGATCCTGATCGGTCAGCAGGACCTGCGTCGCCCAGCCGGAAATCGACAGATAAGAATTGTCGTCAATCCGCTCAACGTCAATATTGGAGCGCAACCGATCATCGCGGCTGATATCGTAACGCCGCAGAAATGTCCGGTCAGTAGCTCTCCGAAGCGAGCCGGTTACGGACCAGTATTCATCCAGCTGAAAACGTCCGTTCGCCGCGACATATCCACGCCAGTCGCGTTCTCGCACATCGCTGTCTGAATTGACCTGCATACGTGATGAGCGGGTCAGATAGCCGGTCACTTGCAAAGCACCGGCATCGGTCAGCAGGCGATATTGCGCTGACCCCATTGGCGGTGCATCGCTATATATGAAACCTTTCAGTTTCAGATCCTGATTTTCCGCGAGGCTGAGATAATAACTGTCGCTTACTTCTACGCCATTGGAAGCGGTGACGCCGAAATCGGGCAACAGGAGGCCGGATACGGCTCGATTATCTGTTGTGACCGCCATCCCGGGCAGAGGTAGCAGGCGCACACCGAACAATTCCAGATGCGCCCCCTTGAAGCGGATTCGCTTTTCATTCTGATCGTAGATCACGCGCTTTGCGGTAATCCGCCAGCTAGGTTTCTTCGGGCATCCATCTGGTGTTTCGACACTACAGGCCGAATAAGCCGCGCTGGTGAGAAGAACATCGCCGGATTCATCGCGCTGGCCCTCCCGAGCCGCGAGCCGGCCGCCTTCACGCAGAGCCAGCAGCAGATTCTCCATTGCACCAGTCTGTAATTCGTCGGTGAGTTCGAGCCTGTCTGTAAAGAGCTGATTCCCGTCTTCATCGACAAAGCGAATATTGCCTGTGGCTACGATTTGTCCTGTTGTGCGATCCCAGGTGACATTGTCTGCCCGTACCGACTGGCCTTCGGACCGCATAATAACATTGCCGCCAGCTGTGACGGTATCGGTGTCGCTGTTATATTCGAGCGTATTGGCTTCAAAGCCGATCTCGCGCCCGTCCGCAGTATTGTCAGGAAGGGTATCGGTTGTGTCTTGTTTCTCTTCCTTGGCATTGACCGGAGGAAGCGATTTTTCCGGCAGCTCATTTGCCCGTTTTTCCAGCGAAGCAGGAGGCGGTGTTTCCTGTGTTGACGGATCGTCCCTCCCTGGCATCGCGGAACTGCCTGTTCCATCTTGCGCAAATGCCGAAAAAGGGCAGGTGCTGACCGCGAGAGCAAGCACGGCTCCGCCAGAGCGGAGGCTGCGAATAAGATACTGACTGATAGGCAGCATTGGCCGCGAAAGAGGGTGCATGACTTGCCTATCGCATCGCCCGCTCCTAACTGCAACGGGAGCCATCGCTAATGCACGGCATTTCAGCCGGACAGCGACATTCAGATCACTCGGAGCTATCATGAAGATTACCTTCCAGAACAATGCCAGCACCTCTCCCTCGCATTTGCTTGTGCGAATCGTAAGCGAACAGGATTTGCCTGCTGGACTGGAACGGAGCTTTGTTGAAGGGGCAAAAGCGGCGCGGTTCGAAGGCAAGGCCGGTCAGCTTTTTGAAAGCTTCGTGGAGCGCGATAGTAATGTGTTTCGCGCAGCCCTTGTCGGAACCGGCAAAAGCGACAATGCAGATCGCATCGCCAATCTGGAAAAAGCGGGTGCCGCTGTTGCTGCCAAATATCTTACTTCGGGAGAGCAGGAGCTTACACTCGATCTGAGCGATAGCGGACTGTCGGCCGAGGAGGTCGTTGCGTTGCTGACCGGTCTGCGCCTACGCTCCTGGCGCTATGACATCTATCGTACCAAGCTGAAAGATGCGCAGAAAGTATCGCTTGCCGAAGCTGTCATTCTCAATGCACCCGCTGGCACGGATGAAGCATGGCAGCGCGAATCCGCCGTTGCCAAAGGTGTCGAGTTTACGCGCGAGCTGGTGACGGAACCGGCCAATATTCTCTATCCGGAAAGCTTCGTGGAACGATGCCGCGAACGGTTTGCCGGTATGGATGTAGAAATTACGGTGCTCGACGAAAACGACATGCGTGAACTGGGGATGGGTGCATTCCTCGGTGTGGCCCAGGGTGCAACACGTCCGCCGCGCTTGCTGGCGCTGCGCTGGGCAGGCGGTGCGTCGGATGAGGCCCCAACAGTGTTTGTGGGCAAAGGCGTGACATTCGATAGTGGCGGCATTTCGATCAAGCCTGCCGCCGGTATGGAAGATATGAAATGGGATATGGGCGGTGCAGGCGCCGTTGCCGGGGCTATGCTGGCTATTGCCGGGCGCAAAGCAAAAGCCAACGTCGTCGGTATTTGTGGCCTGACCGAGAATATGCCGGACGGCAATGCTCAGCGTCCGGGAGATGTCGTAACTTCTATGTCAGGTCAGACTATCGAGGTTATTAATACCGATGCGGAAGGTCGTCTGGTGCTGTGCGATGCGCTGACCTGGGCTCAGAAAGAATATAAACCTGCGCGGATCGTCGATCTCGCTACGCTGACTGGTGCAATGATCATTGCCCTTGGTCATGAACAGGGCGGCCTTTTCTCCAATAACGATGAACTGGCCGGTCAACTTGATTCGGCTGGCAAAGTCAGCGGCGACAAACTGTGGCGCCTGCCGCTCGGTCCTGCTTATGACAAGCTGCTCGACAGTCCGATTGCAGATATGAAGAATGTCGGAACGCGGGCCGCCGGTTCGATTACAGCCGCTCAGTTCCTGCAGCGCTTCATTGAAAACGACACGCCCTGGGCGCATCTCGATATTGCCGGCATGGCATGGTCTGCATCTGCAGGCGCGACTTGGGACAAGGGGGCCACCGGTTTCGGCGTCCGGGTTCTGGATCGTTTAATCCGGGATGTTGCTGAAGTCTGATGCAGGTCGACTTCTGGCAGCTTAGTGAAGATCCGGTGGAACGGGTCATACCGCTGATCGCCCGCCGTACCAGACAGGCGGGCGAAAAGCTGCTGGTTGTATCCT
Organism: Altericroceibacterium spongiae; assembly: GCF_003610805.1. GTDB lineage: Bacteria > Pseudomonadota > Alphaproteobacteria > Sphingomonadales > Sphingomonadaceae > Altericroceibacterium > Altericroceibacterium spongiae. The sequence goes on from NZ_RAPF01000001.1 coordinate 307,866, forward strand.
CCATGGGAGAGCAACTCGAAAAGATTGACAGGTCCTTGTGGGAAATGATTCCTGATGCTTTTCTCGCCCATGGCTATGCACATGCCTCACATGCCGCCCGTCAACCGCTTTTGCTATCGCAAGAATGCACGGCGCCTAATGCCGCACAGTTCATCGCTTTTGCCGATGGGCAGTGGCGCGAAGAAGCTTTGCAGTTTGACCGGGCTTTTCTGCTTTTTGGGGATGAACAGCTCGAGCATGCCCGTGATTGCTGGCGCATGTTGGGGAAGCGGAAAGAGCTTCAACGCCGGTTCTGGAAGCAGGAAAACGGGAAATGGCGGGAGGGACCGTGAACATAACGGCCTGAGATACTAAACAGCGATAAGCACTCTTGCCCGAGGACGATCATCCCGCTAGTTGCGCGCGCAGAATTTTTCCAAAAACCCCTATCATTCATTCGCAAGGAAACGTCCCATGGCGGTTACCCGTACCTTTTCGATCATCAAACCCGATGCCACCCGTCGTAATCTGACCGGCGCGGTCACCAAAAAACTGGAAGATGCCGGTCTGCGTGTTGTGGCTTCAAAGCGCATTCAGATGACGAAGGAGCAGGCTGAAGGTTTCTATGCCGTCCATAAGGAACGCCCCTTCTTTAATGATCTCGTTTCCTTCATGATCTCCGGACCGGTCGTGGTACAGGTTCTTGAAGGTGAAGATGCCGTCAAAGCCAATCGCGACGTGATGGGTGCGACGAATCCAGCCGATGCTGCTGAAGGCACGATCCGCAAGGAATTCGCTGAAAGCATCGAAGCGAACTCGGTCCACGGTTCGGATAGCGACGAAAATGCCAAGATCGAAATCGACTTCTTCTTCAATGAAGACGAAATTGTCGGCTGATCGGCACGATCTTTTCGTAAGACGAAAGGCCGCCTTCCGAGGCGGCCTTTTGTTTACCATCTTCAGCGCAAATCAGCGGGTTACGAAATCTCGCAGCATTTGCGGGTAAAGCTGATATTCTGCCAGTAGAACTCTTGCAGCGAGGCTTTCTGGCGTATCATCAGGCATAATCCTGACTGGTATCTGGCCGAGAATGGGGCCGTCATCGAGCTCGGGGGTTACTTCGTGAACGGTGCAGCCGCCATAACAGTCGCCTGCTTCCAGCGCCCGCTTATGGGTTTCAAGACCCTTGAATTTTGGCAGAAGGGAAGGGTGCGTGTTAATCATCCTTCCCTGCCAGCGGCTCACAAAAGAGGCGCTGAGAATGCGCATATAGCCGCATAAAGCGACATAATCGACGCTAACCCCGCGTAGAGCGGCATCCATAAGCTCTTCATGATCTTCGCGCTTCAAACCCCGATGCGGATGAGCGAAGGTTTCGATGCCTTCGGCTCGGGCAATTGCCAGGCCGCGCGCATCGGGTTTGTTGCTGGCCACCAGAACGATCTCATACGGGCAGTCCGGCAGACGGGACGCATAGAGCAGGGCAGACATGGTCGTGCCATTGCCCGATAGCATCACGGCAACGCGCGCCTTTTTCGTATCAGGCATCGTGACGGGCTTCCCAGCTTTGCGAAACGTTCCAGCAGCCGGCAGAGCCGCGCACAGTGCAGCCGCGATTGCCTTCTTCGATCTGTCCGATCGGAACGGCCCGTTCTCCGGCTTCAGCGAGGGCGGCAATCACATCCTCGGCATATTGCGGCTGAACAGCCAGCACCATACCAATGCCGCAATTGAAAGTGCGGGCCATTTCTCCCGGTTCGATAGCGCCCTGTTCCTGAAGAAAGCCCATCAGACCCGGTTGTTCCCAAGCATCGGCATCGATGACGGCGTGGGTACCCTCGGGCAAAACGCGTGGAATATTCTCGAGCAGCCCGCCACCGGTAATATGCGCCAGCGCATCGATTTGCCCGGTGCGGATGACCGGGAGCAAGGTGCGGACATAGATGCGTGTCGGCTCCATCAATGCGTCGATAAGGCTTCGCGACGTATCGAAGGGGGCAGGCTCATCGAGCTTCCAGTTCATATCGTGTGCCAGACGACGTACCAGAGAAAAGCCGTTGGAATGAACGCCTGAGCTGGTCAACCCGAGCAGCATATGGCCGGCTGCGACTTTTTCGCCCGTGAGCTGCTCGCCCCGCTCGACCGCACCGACGCAGAAACCGGCCAGATCGTAGTCGCCCGGTGCATACATGCCGGGCATTTCCGCTGTTTCTCCGCCGATCAGAGCGCAATGGGCAATCTTGCAACCTTCAGCTATTCCGGCCACAACGCTCTCAGCCACACCGTTATCGAGTTTTCCGGTGGCGAAATAATCGAGGAAAAAAAGCGGTTCGGCGCCCTGAACGATCAGATCGTTGACGCACATGGCGACAAGATCGATTCCCACGCCGTCATGGCGGTCATGATCGATAGCGAGCTTGAGCTTCGTGCCTACCCCGTCATTTCCGGCTACCAGCAACGGATCCTTATAACCGGCAGCTTTGGGATCGAAGAAGCCGCCAAAACCGCCAATCTCGCCATCTGCACCTGGCCGCCTTGTGGCCTTCACTAATGGGCCGATCGCTTTGACCAGCGCATTGCCGGCATCAATGGAAACACCCGCCTGAGAATAGGTGTAGGGTGTCTTTTCGTTAGTGGGAGGGGATGTGTCTGAAGCCATAGATTACGCTCTTTAGTCTTTCCCGCTTGGATTTCCACTCGCCTTTAGGCAAAAGGCAATCGGTTTTCCCCGATGATGACAATAACACTCCCTCTCTCCCGCTCGCTTTCCCGCTCCCGTATGATGGGTGCCGGACTTGGTGCAATCGCTCTCGCGGCCGTGGCCGGAACTGCTCTCTTTGCGCAGGTTTCCGGTGATCGCGGCATCGCGCCGGTGGCTTCCAGCACCGATATCGTGGCCAATAACATCACGGTAGATGTTCATGGTAAGACGGCGGAGGAAGCCCGTCAGACCGGCTGGCGCGAAGCGCAGCGTAAGGCATGGGAAAAGCTGGGTGGCCCCGATCTTCCGGATTCGCGAATCGAATCGATGGTGGCTGCTGTGGTCATCGACCATGAGCAGCTCGGCCCGCGTCGTTATATTGCAACGCTTGATATTATCTTCGATCGTTCGCGGGCAGGATCTATGCTGGGCGGTGGAGGCAAACAGTCTCATTCCGCACCTATGCTTACTCTGCCTGTGCTGATCGACGGTGGCGCTGCCACCATGTTCGAAACGCGCAACCCCTGGCAGCGGGTCTGGGCTAATTTCCAGGCCGGTGGCAGCGCTATCGATTATGTACGTCCGGCCGGTGCCGGCGGCGAATCCCTGTTGCTTACCTATGGACAGACCGGTCGTCGCAGTCGTTTATGGTGGAACACTATTCTGTCCGAATTCGGAGCAGCGGACGTCATTATCCCTATTGCTCGTTTGCAGCATGAATGGCCGGGCGGACCGATTACCGGCACTTTTACAGCACGATATGGCCCCGATAACCGTTTGCTTGGTGAATTTACCTTGCGGGCAGAGAATGACTCCGAACTGGAGCCTATGCTGGAAAGGGCAGTGCACCGTTTCGATGATCTCTTCGCGAGCGGTCTTGCAGAGGGCAAATTGAAACCCGATCCCACGCTGGAAAGCGAAAGGATTGAAATCTCGCCCGAAATCCGGCGTCTGATCGAGGTGTCGCGTCAGGCAGAGGCTGCTGAACAGCAAGAACGCACCGAGCAGGCCGAGGCAGAGAATCCTGCCGATCTGGAATCTTCCACCGCACCGCAGCAGACAGAGCAGCAGGCTGTTTCAAACTTTGCGGTGCAATTCACAACGCCTAATGCCGCAGCGGTCGATGCGGCTTTGGCGGCGGTGCGTAGTGCACCGGGGGTACGCGGAGCTGCGACCAGCAGTATCGCTATTGGCGGCACATCGGTCATGCGGGTAAGTTATGCCGGTGATCTTTCCGCGCTTGCTGCAACTCTGCGCGCTCGCGGCTGGAACGTGACCGAAGGCAGCAACGCTCTCAGTATTTCACGTTAGACGGGGCACCATGTTCCAGTTCGCGCTGCCATTTCGCCCTGGGAGCGGGGAAGGCCCGCCCCGTATCGTGATCGGCGATGCTAATGCTTCTGTCGCTGAAGCTTTGCACAAAACCGAAGACTGGCCTTTCCGTACCGCAATCCTCACTGGCCCGCGATTATCGGGTAAATCGCTATTCGCTCGCTGGTTCGAAGAAAGCGGACGAGGGGAGGCGATCGACGATGCGCCGCAAATGGATGAGCATTTGCTGTTCCATCGCTGGAATCGGGCGCAGGAATTGGAACAGCCGCTTTTGTTGATCGCCGGGCCTGAGCCATGGAATATCGCGCTGCCCGACCTCAGATCTCGCCTCGGTGCAGCTATGCAGCTTGAAATCCAGCCGCCAGACGACAACATGGCAGCGGAACTGCTATTGTCTCTTGCTCAGGAAAGGAGCCTGCCCTTGGGCCCCGATGCAGCGGCTTATCTGGTTCCTCGCGCACCGCGGGGCTATGCTGAACTGGTGGATCTGGTCGCTGCGATTGACCGCATCAGCCTGGAACGCAAGGCTGCTCCAACGCTTGCCATATGGCGGGCTGCTCTTGAAGAGTTGCATGGCAGAGCGGGCTGAACTTGCCTCCGGGCTGGTTTGGTGAGACAATACAATATGACGATGATGCGGGAATATACGCCATGATGAACGGGCTGGTATCCTATCTCGACTCTATTAGAGCGCGCGACCCTGCGCCGCGTTCGCGTTGGGAAATATTGCTTTATCCGGGCGTATGGGCGCTGTTTTTCCATCGCATTGCCCATTGGCTGTTTAACGGGCAGATGTTTTTCTTCGCCCGTTTCGTGAACCATTTGTCCCGCTGGCTGACTGCGATTGACATCCATCCGGGCGCCAGGATCGGCAAGAACTTCTTTGTCGACCATGGATTTACCGTTATCGGGGAAACCTCGCTTATCGGCGATAACGTTACGATTTATCAATGCGTGACACTGGGCGGTTCCAATCCGACTAATGGCAAAGGCGGCAAGCGCCACCCAACATTGGAGGATAATGTCATTATCGGGTCCGGTGCGCAGGTGATCGGGCCGATTACCGTGGGGGAAAGAGCGCGCGTCGGCGCCAATGCTGTGGTGACCGACGATGTGCCTGAAGGGGCGACCATGATCGGTCTCAAAGCGCGCTCTACTCTGGTGCCTGCCGAAACCTGGCTGCGCGAATTTATTCCCTATGGCACACCTTGTGACGAACCGTGCGAGCCTACCGGCAATATTGAACGGATTGACAGCCTTGAAGAAGAACTGGCGAATCTGCGTGCTGAATTGGATGCTTTGCGCGTCGAGCGTGAAACTGTCAGCAAGAAGAGTGGTACGGATAATTGATGAAGCCAAACGAGGTCACGGGAAACATCGTCGCCTTTCCGGGCAAGAAACCGCAGCAAATCGGCTTCGACCGGATGGAATTACAGCGCATTCTCGATCTCTATGGCCGAATGGTCGCAGCTGGTGAATGGCGTGATTACGCTATGAATTTCACCAGAGAGTGCGCTACCTTTGCAGCTTTCCGCCGGACGGCCGATGTGCCGCAAATGCGCCTCGAAAAACGGCCTGCTCTGCGTAACCGGCAAGGTATGTGGGCTTTATTCGGGGAACAGGGGCAAATCCTCAAGCGTGGCCATGAACTGGCCGGGGTTCTCGCCCCGATTGAAAGGCGGCTGGTCAAGGCTGTCGATGACTGACGCCCGAGGCGTTTCTGGCTTTGTCAAACCCGCGGATTGCCGAGGGCGGAGAGGAGCGCTGCACTTTGTTCCGCACTCGATTTAGGAGAGCGCGTATCGCGCCTTTCAGCTATGCGTTTCCATGCGGCTGCAAAACCTTCTACACTCATATTGTCCGGTGCCAAAGTAACCGGTTCGTTCATGACCATCCAGGCGCTGTGAAAAGCCCCAGCCCCAGCCCCGACAATCGCGCCGCCCGGTGCATCTTCGCTGACGAGAAAAAGTGCAGCGGGCAAAATTTTCTCAGGCGTAAACTGCCGAAAAGCTTCCTCCGGCAAGATATCTTCCGTCATCCGCGTCGAAGCGAGCGGCGCTAGCGTATTCACCCGGATATTATATTTCGCCCCTTCAAGCTGGAGCGTTTTGGCCAAGCCGACAAGACCCAGCTTGGCTGCGGCATAATTGGCCTGCCCAAAATTTCCGAAAAGCCCGGTTGAGCTGGATGTGACCAGAATGCGGCCATAGGCCTGTTCACGCATGACGCCCCAGACGGCATGCGAGATATTAGCGGTTCCGATCAGGTGAGTCTGGATTACATCGCTGAAATCCTCAATCGCCATTTTGCCGAAGCTCTTGTCGCGCAATACCCCTGCACTGTTCATGAGAATATCGATTCTGCCCCAGCGGGCTTTGGCTTCGACGACGAGAGCCTGCATGGCAGCGTAGTCAGTTACCGACGCGCAATTGGCGAGGGCTTCCCCTCCTGCTGCCTCGATTTCCGCGGCAACCGTCTCAGCAATATTGCATTGCCCGGTGCCATCGCGCTGGCTGCCAATATCATTGACCACCACGCGCGCACCGCGTCGTGCCAGTTCAAGTGCATACACCCGACCTAGTCCGTTTCCGGCTCCGGTCACAATGGCAACCCGGTCTTTAAAGGAAATGCTCATTGTTCGACATCCCATCGCATTGTGCAGCGATGCCACTGGCAGACGTCTCATACAAGGTGAAGAAAATCGAATGCTGACGGGTTTTGTCACATAAAAGTCATTTAATGGACCTAAAGGCGTCACCCAATTGACATAAAGTCTTCAATTTGTCGTATTGGTAAAGGGTCGGGAATGAAGAAGCATTATTTGACAAGCGCGGCGGTTGCCCTGTCGCTCCCGTTCGGCTGGGCACCGGATGCTTTCGGGCAAGATGCTGCCGATGAGCAAGATCAGCTCCGCGCCGAACTGACCCAGATGCGTGCGCAGATGGCTGCCATGGCGGATCGTATCGATTCGCTGGAAGACCAGCTCGAAGCTGCCGATGCTAAAGCCGAACAAGCTGTTGCGCAGGCTGGTGAAGCACAGGTGGCGGTTCAGGCCACCACCGTTTCGCAGGTTCCCGAACTGACCAAAAAGGACGGTGTGACCTTCACACCTTTCGGTCGTTTGCAAGTCGATGCCGGTATTGTGAACGGACCCGATGAAATTAACGATCCCGGTCTTGGTTTCGCGCATGAAATCCGTCGTGTACGGATCGGCTTCAAGGGCGATATTCCTGGCGGCTTCGGTTATAAGATGGAAGTCGATTTCGCGAGCGGCGATCTCGATCTCTATGACGCTTACATGGAATATGCTGCAGGGGACGCGACCTTTAAGCTGGGGCAGCACAATAATTTCCAAGGGCTTGAAGAGCTGACCAGTTCGCGGTTCACTTCTTTCATGGAGCGTGCTGCTTTTACCGATGCTTTCGGCTTTGAGCGCAAAGTCGGCCTGTCTGCCGAATATGCGAAAGCCGACTGGATGGTGCAGGGCGGTGTTTTCAGCGACAATCTCGAAAATCTTCAGCTAGATGAGAACAATAGCTGGAGCGCGGACGCTCGTACGGTTTACGCTCCTAAAATTGGCGAAGCGCAGTTGCATATTGGCGGCTCGGTTCATTATCGTGAATTCAACGATGCCAGCGATGTGACACGCTATCGCCAGCGCCCTGAATTGCATGTGACCGATACGCGCTTCATGGATACGGGTAATTTCTCCGCTACCAGCGAACTGGGATACGGGCTTGAAGCGGCGGCCGTTCTCGGTCGTTTCCATTTTGAAGGCGAAACTTTCTGGCAGCATGTCGGCCGTCCCGCCGCACTGGCGGATCCGACCTTTTTTGGCGGTTCGGCAGAGATGGGTCTGTTTCTCACCAGCGGCGATAAGCGAAGCTATAAAGGGTTCAAATTTGACCGGGTGAAACCGGCTCATCCATTGGATCAAGGCGGTTTCGGTGCATTGCAGGTCAATCTGCGCTACGACTATCTCGATCTGAACGATGCGGACATTCGGGGCGGTATCCAGAATGCCTATGCCGCTTCACTTGTCTGGACGCCGACCGATTTCACACGCCTGATGCTTGAATATAGCCGGATGGAATATGATGACATGCCTATTCTGGCCGGCACGCAGGATGATTATGGGGTCGATTCAATAGGTATGCGTGCGCAGGTTGATTTTTGAACCAGACAGGAGGGGCTCACAGCCCCTCCAGCGCAGGTATCAATTCGTCATAATGGTCGATCACGCGGTCGGCACCGAGCTGATCGGCCGGTGCATCATTATATCCGAAACTGAGGGCGATGCTGGGTACTCTGGCAGCAGCGGCAGCGCGCGTGTCGTAAGTCGAATCGCCGATCATCGCGAAACGCCCGCTACCCTGGCAGCGTGAAATGGTTTCCTCGATCATATCGGGAGCCGGTTTCGAACGGCCCGGCTCAAGTGTGTCGCCACCCATAATGCTGGCGAAGCGCCGGGTCATGCCAAGTTGATCGAGCAGCTTGCGTGCCAGATCTTCGGCTTTGTTTGTAATGACAGCCAATGTGCAACCACGTTCCGCAAGCTGATCGAGCGCGGGAAGACACCCTTCAAAAGGGACGGTGTGATCTGCAATATGAGCCTGATAATATTCGATATAATGGCTGTACAGACGTTCAATTTCATCTTCTTCAACCGGATCTCCGGTCAGCTCCATGGCGCGCGCCAGCATCAGTCTGGCTCCGCCTCCGATGAGCTGGCGTGTGGCTTCCGCAGTCACCGGTTCGCGTCCCGCAATATGGAGTGTATGATTGAGTGCGGGGAACAGGTCGCGATTGCTGTCTACCAGCGTTCCGTCGAGGTCGAAGCCGATTATGGCGAAAGGAAAATCAGTCATGATGCGCTTCGATGCCGGAGCCGTATGGAAACCGCAATGAAATGATGGCATGGCCAAAGACATGACAGACGCGCGACCAATTGCCGCCATAGTCCTTGCTGCGGGCAAGGGTACCCGAATGAAGAGCCAGCGCCACAAGGTGCTGCATCCAATAGCCGGGAGGCCAATGATCGAGCATCTGCTCGAATCGCTTGCTCAGTTGCAGCCAGAACGGATGGTCGTGATAGTCGGTGACGGGCGCGATCAGCTCGAAGCGCAATTGGGCAATCGCGCCGAGTTGGCCTTGCAGGATCCGCAATTGGGAACTGGCCATGCCGTGCAACAGGCTCAGGCTGTGCTGGGCGATTTCTCTGGCGATATTCTGATCCTGTACGGTGACGTGCCTTTTGTTCGGCCGGAAACCATGCAGGCGATGATCGAGCGTTTGCATAGGGATGATGATCCGGATGTGGTCGTGCTGGGCTTCGAACCTGAAGACGGTCTTCAATATGGCCGGATCATCGCCGAGGATGGCCGCATTGCTAAAATGGTCGAATTCAGGGATGCCGATGCGGCGGAGAAAGCCTGTCGTCTGTGCAATTCGGGCCTGATGGCTGTACGAGGAACCGCTTTGTTCGATTTACTGGACAAGGTTGGCAACGATAATGCGCAAGGCGAATATTACCTTGTGGACATCGTTAATGTGGCCAATCGTGAAGGCCGGTATTGCGCAGTCATTTCAACCGATGACGAACATGAAGTGGCTGGAATTAATTCACGGATAGAGCTGGCGAGTGCGGAAAGGCGCTGGCAGGGTCGGCGGCGTGCACAGGTCATGGCGGAGGGTGCCACGCTGACGGCGCCTGAAACGGTGTTCTTTTCCTGGGATACTGCACTTGGCCAGGATGTGCTGATCGAACCGAATGTGGTTTTCGGGCCGGGTGTCTCAGTAGCCGATAATGTGACGATCAAGGCATTTTCGCATGTGGAGGGAGCGCGTCTCGCCCAGGGTGTGGAGATCGGACCCTATGCACGTTTGCGACCGGGGTCGGTATTGGAAGAAGATGCCAGAGTCGGCAATTTCGTCGAGATGAAGAAAGCGGTTCTGGGCAAGGGAGCCAAGGCCAATCATCTGACCTATCTGGGCGATGCCGAAGTCGGCGCCGGGGCCAACATCGGTGCTGGCACGATCACCTGTAATTATGATGGCTATTTCAAACACAAAACCCGGATTGGCGCACGGGCCTTTATCGGTTCTAACAGTGCTTTGATCGCTCCGGTGAATATCGGGGCCGATGCCATTGTTGCAGCGGGTAGTGCGGTGAGCCGCGATGTCGGTGACGGTGAATTGCGTCTTGTCCGGGCCGAGCAGCTCGTCAAGCCGGGCTGGGCCGATCGCTTCCACGATGCGATGAAGAAAAAGAAAAAGCTGGAAGGGCAATGATCCGTAAGGCCTGCCTCGCGGCGCTGATTTTCTGGACCGTCTCCGGATGTTCAGAAAATGGTCAGTCCTACACTGACAGTGTAGTGGAAACAGGTGGCGATAATGCAGCCGCAGAGGCGGCACATGAAGACACCGCGTTAAATACGGGGCCAGATCAGGGTGTCGAGCATGACGGGGCAACAGGGCAACGAGCGGAATGCAGCGTCGATGAAGAGCCGCTTTTCGCCTGTCCGCTGGAGAACGGGAAAAAGGTTGCCGTCTGTCTGGTTGACCGGCCAGACGGGCAAAGCTTTGTCCAATATCGCTATGGTGAAGCCTGTAAGACAGCGGAGCTGGCCTGGCCGGAGAAACCGGGCACAGAGCAACTGCGTTTTGCGTCTACTCCCTATTCGGGGGGAGGAGAAGCGCAGCTTTCCTTCGCGCGTGGCCACACACGTTATGTCATCTATAGTCGCGTGGTGCGTACCAATTTCAAAGCGGGTGAACCCAATAACCCGAAATTCGAAGATGGCGTCATGGTGCTGCGCGACAGCAGGTTGCAAGCGGACTATAAATGCCGGGACGGCGAAGCGCCCATACCGGTCGATTATAATCTCGCTGATGAACATTTGCCTGAAAATGCAGATGGCATTTTTTATCCCGACGAGGATTGATCTCCTGGGAAAAACAGCCGGACGGCACGAAAGACGAAGGATTTTGTGGCATCACTTCTGCCTGTTTAAATCCCTTATATGTATGCATTGAGGAAGTTGGCTATATGTGCGGAATTATCGGCATTGTCGGAACACAGGCCGTAGCGGATCGACTGGTGGATGGTCTGCGCCGGATGGAATATCGTGGCTATGATAGTGCTGGTATCTGTACGCTCGATAACAATGAAATGATCCGCCGTCGGGCCGAAGGCAAGCTGAACAATCTTGTTAGCGAAGTGGCGAGCCATCCCGCTCCGGGGATGACCGGCATCGCGCATACGCGCTGGGCCACGCATGGCGCACCGACCCAGAATAATGCTCACCCTCATGCGACGGACGAAGTTGCGTTGGTCCATAATGGCATTATCGAGAATTTCCGCAGCCTTCGTAAAGAGCTGGAAGCGCGCGGTCGGCATTTCGAAAGCGAGACCGATACCGAAGTGGTCGCCCATCTTATTTCCGAACAGATAGAAGCAGGCAAATTGCCGCAGGATGCTGTGCAGACCGTTCTGCCGCAATTGCGTGGTGCTTTTGCGCTGGCCATTGCATTTCGCAAATATCCCGATCTGCTTATCGGTGCGCGTCTCGGTTCTCCGCTGGTACTCGGTTATGGCGAAGGGGAAACTTTTCTTGGTTCCGATGCGCTTGCGCTGGCCCCGCTGACGCAAAGGATATCCTATCTCGAAGAAGGGGACTGGGTTGTCGTCACGCGAGATAGTGCGACGATCTATGATAAAGACAATCGGGAAGTGATCCGGGATATCACAATGTCCGGTGCTTCGGCCGCGGCTATCGAAAAGGGCAATTATCGCCACTTCATGCAGAAGGAGATTTTCGAGCAGCCCACCGTCGTTGCACAGACGCTGCAGTCCTATATTCGTCCCTTGGAACAGACTGTCGCCCTGCCGCAGATCGATTTTGATATTTCGGCAGTCAACCGGGTGACCGTCGTGGCTTGCGGGACCAGCTATTATGCCGCAATGGTGGCCAAATACTGGTTCGAACAATTTGCCCGCGTACCAGCCGATATCGATTATGCCAGCGAATTTCGTTATCGCGAACCAGTGCTGGAAAAGGGCGGGCTGGCGCTGTTCATTTCGCAAAGCGGTGAGACGGCCGATACACTGGCAGCGTTGCGCCATTGCAAGGCTGAAGGGCAGACTATTGCAGTGGTGGTCAATGTGCCGACCAGCTCTATGGCACGTGAAGCGGATCTTTTATTACCGACTCATGCAGGCCCGGAAATCGGTGTCGCATCGACCAAGGCTTTTACCTGTCAGCTCGCGGTTCTGGCCGCGCTGGCGGCTCATTTTGCCGTTCGTAAGGGCTGCCTTGATCCCGCAGAAGAGGCCGATATTGTCCGCCATTTGCTCGAAGCACCAGCTTGCCTCAATGCTGCACTCGACCATGACGATGAAATTGCGGCTATGGCCCATCTGATAGCTCCGGCACGCGATGTGCTATATCTGGGACGTGGGCCTGACTTCCCACTGGCACTGGAAGGCGCGCTAAAGCTCAAGGAAATCAGCTATATTCATGCCGAAGGCTATGCTTCGGGCGAAATGAAGCACGGGCCGATTGCACTGATCGATGAATCGGTGCCGGTGATCGTTCTGGCGCCTTCCGGGCCATTGTTCGAAAAAACCGTTTCCAACATGCAGGAAGTGCGCGCTCGGGGCGGTAAGATCGTGCTGATATCCGATGCGGAAGGTCTGGCCGAAGCGGGCGAGGGATGTATGGCGACGATTGAGATGCCCAAAGTTCACCCGCTCATCGCACCGCTGGTTTATGCCGTGCCGGTACAATTGCTTGCTTATCATACGGCGTGTGTAAAAGGCACCGATGTGGATCAGCCACGCAATCTCGCCAAGAGCGTGACAGTGGAATAAAGGCTGGCAGTCGGCTTGTAGCGGCAAGGCTGGTCTGGCTGGAGCTGGAGAAAAGCGTCGCCCCTCGTTGACCGATCGTCTTATCCGGACACGGCCTGGCGAATATCGTTGGCTAGTTCCTGCACACCTGCCGGGTCTGTGTCCCAGGCGAACATGAAGCGCGCACCGCCGCCGATGAAGGTGTAAAAACGCCATTCTTTGGCGCGTAAAACATCCAGCATTTGCTCGGGGGCGTTAAGGAAAACGGCATTGGATTGCACAGGAAATAGCAGGTCCACCTCAGGCAGGTCCTGAATCTGCCGGTAAAGCTGCAAGGCGCAGGCATTGGCGTGGCGCGCATTTTTGAGCCATGCGCCGCTTTCCAGCATGCCAATCCACGGAGCGGTGAGGAAGCGCATTTTGGAAGCGAGCTGACCTGCCTGCTTACACCGATAGGCGAAATCCTCAGCCATGGCCCGGTCGAAAAACAGGATTGCTTCGCCAGCGGCCATGCCATTCTTGGTCCCGCCGAAACACAGTACGTCTACCCCTGCTTTCCATGTGATGTCAGCGGGGTTGCAATCGAGTGTTGCACAGGCATGCGCGAAGCGGGCGCCATCCATATGCAGGCGCAGGCCAAGCTCGCGACAAGTGGCGGACAGCGCTTTGATTTCCGCTATCGTATAGACTTGTCCTGTCTCGGTCGGCTGGGTGATCGTTACCACGCGCGCTTTAGGGAAATGGATATCGGACCGTCCGGTGGCGAGCCGATGTACCGCTTCAGGCGTAAGTTTGCCATCGTTAGAAGGAGCTACCAGCAGTTTGGAACCGTTGGAAAAAAATTCCGGTGAGCCGCATTCATCGGTTTCGACATGCGCGGCGGAAGAGCAGATGACACTGTGATAAGAGTGGCAAAGCGATGCAAGCGCGAGCGAATTGGCTGCTGTGCCGTTAAAGGCGAAATAGACATCGCAATCGGTGCCGAACAGTGTGCGGAGACTGTCGGCTGCCAGCTGGGTCCACCGATCCTCTCCATAGGCAATGGCAGAGCCGCTATTGGCCCTTTCCATGGCGGCCCATGCTTCGGGGCAGATACCCGCATAATTGTCGCTGGCGAATTGCTGGCTGTGCTGCGTCATGTCTGTCGGCCTTGTCGATTCTTGTTTGTTTGCAAGAAGTCAGGTCGACACGTGGCGTTTCATCCCGTTGGTTGCCGGTCCGGCCACATCCCCTCGCGAAAAGGGCACCACCTTGCTCGGGAGCAGGTTGGTGTCAGGCGTCTGCCCGACTCTTGATGATGGGCGTGCAGGTAGATCCACCCGGCTGTTGAGTCAAATCGGGAATGAAGTTCTTTTTTACCGACGGAAGTGACCCGATGTATCGAGCAGAGGAGCATGGCCGAGGCGGCGAAGAGACAAAGCGAGACCGGCGCAGGCCGGCAGGGCATGGCGACTGGCGCCGTCCTTTTGGGCGAGTCTTTCGGCACATCCCGAGCTTTCATATCGCCGGTTGAAAAAGGGTATCGCTGACATGACGATCTCTCCGATTCATCGCTAATGAGAATAATTATCATATAATGGCTGAGCCTTCTCATGCGTATTGTCAAGTGGTTAGGGTGATTTGTGCTATTGATCTTTATTCGCAATGTGAGCAGAAGCATGGCCCGAAAAGAAAGGGGGGAGGCGCTGCTTCTCGGCAGTTTAGCTACGGCTGTCCCGTGTCGGCGCCTGAGAAAGATGCGGCCCGGTATGGCCGAAAGGATACAATCAGCGATGATGCTTAAAGTCGAACAGGTGCTCGATGCCGATAATGTCTCAAAATTGCGGAGAATTATCGATTCTGGCCCATGGATAGACGGGAATGAGACATCGGGCCATCAGTCGCGCCTGGCGAAACGCAATCAACAGCTGAAGCAGGGGTGCGATGAAGCTGCACAAGCTGGGCGGCTGGTGCTTGAAGCATTGGGGCAAGCACCCGAATTCGTGGCAGCGGCTCTACCGCTCAAAGTGTTTCCGCCGTTATTCAACCGTTATGAAGGCGGGGAGGAATTCGGCATTCATGTGGATAACAGCATCCGCCGGATCGCAGGGACTGAATTTCGTATTCGCAGCGATTTGTCCTGCACATTATTTCTCGAAGAACCCGAAGATTATGACGGCGGTGAACTGATCGTGGAGGACCTCTTCGGGGAACATCGTGTGAAACTGGCGGCGGGCGATATGGTGCTCTATCCCAGTTCCAGCCTGCACCGGGTTACTCCGGTAACGCGCGGGGCCCGCACAGCGTGTTTTTTCTGGCTGCAAAGTATGGTGCGCGACGATGGCGACCGGGAAAAACTCTATCGTCTTGACCGGAGCATCCGCAGCTTGAGCGCCGAACGCGGCGGCACCGATGATGTCGTGATGGAACTGACCAATCTTTATCATAATTTAATGCGCCGATGGGCGGACGCTTAACACGCCATGCAGAAATGCGAATGGTTTGCATTATTCTTGACACGGTGCGAATGATTCCTAATAGCGTCGCTTGATTCTACATTAATCAGAACCAAGCAGGGGGAATCATGACGTCCAACCGTTCGAGAACCGCTCAGCGCGGTGCAGCCAGTTTTGTCGCGCTGGGCTGTGTCGGCTTTATCGCCAGTGCGCCTGCCATGGCGCAGGATCAGGAACCGACGCGCCTGCAGGGCGTGACCGTGACAGATACCGCCGTGGAAGACAGCTATACTGTCGAAGAAGTGTCTTCGCCGAAATATACCGCGCCGCTGGTGGATACGCCGCGAACGGTCAATATCATCACAGAAGATGTGCTGAAGGATACCGCTTCATTCTCTTTGCAGGACGCGTTTCGTAACGTCCCCGGTATCACACTCGGTGCCGGCGAAGGTGGAACGGCCAGTGCCGATATTCCCTTTATTCGCGGCGTTGATGCCACCGGCGATGTATTTGTCGACGGCGTGCGCGATGTTGGCTCGCAGACTCGTGAAGTCTTTGCGCTTGAATCCGTGGAAGTAGCGAAAGGGCCGAATATGGATTTCGGCGGGCGTGGTGCTGCTGCCGGTGCGATCAATCTTGTAACCAAGGCTGCACGGGCCGGGAATTTCGGTTCCGTTTCCGCCACTGGCGGCACCTCGGATCTGGTTCGTATCGTTGGTGACATCAACCGTGAAGTGAACGATCAGGTCGCTGTGCGTCTCGTCGGCATGTATCATGATTCTAAGACGCCGGGCCGCGATCATGTTCATGATGATCGCTGGGGGATCAATCCCTCTGTAAGCTGGGGGCTCAACAGTCCGGTCAGTCTGACGCTCGACTATTACCATCTCGAGGGTGACAAGATCCCGGATTACGGTCTGCCACTGACCGGCAGTTTCGGCACGGAGCGTCATCCTGCCGATGTCGACCCGGACAATTTTTACGGACTGCTGTCGCGCGATTTTCAGAAGACTAATGTCGATGCCTTCACGGCTAAATTCGAAGCGGATCTTTCAGACAGCGTCACGCTGTCCAACATCACCCGCTACAGCGATACGACCAATCGCTATATCGTTACCAATCCCGATGACAGTCGCGGGAATGTGGCGGATGGCTATGTCTGGCGAAACACGAAAAGCCGCGGATCGCATCAATATGGCATCGTCAGTAACACTAATCTGAGTGCGATTTTCAATACCGGTTCGATACAGCACAGTCTGGCAACCGGCTTCGAATTTAATGATACCGATTCACGCAATGCCAATTACAGCGTCGATACCGGCAGCAGTGATTGTGCAACTGCCGGTCTTGGCGATTATAACTGTACCGATCTCTATAACCCCGATCCGACCGACCCCTGGGCCGGCGAAGTTAGCCGGAATACCAGCCCGAGTAAGGCCGGGGCGACCGAATACAGTCTCTATGCCTTTGACACGATTACCATTGTGCCTGCTTTCATGCTGAATGGCGGTGTGCGCTGGACAAGCTTTAAAGCAAGTGGCTCTGGCAGCGGTCGCGGCGGTCCTTACGACGTTTCGAATAAGAGCGATTTCTGGTCCTGGCAGGGCGGGGCGGTGTTCAAGCCCACCGAGAATACAAGCCTGTATTTCTCCTATGCCGATTCCAAAACACCGCCGGGCACATCGGTAGGAGAAGGATCGGATAATATCGGCTCAAACAATGCGCTTTACGAACCCCAAAGCACGGAAAACTGGGAAGTCGGGGCCAAGGCCGAATTGTTCGAACGGGCACTGCTTCTTTCCGCAGCGGCCTTCCGTGTCAATCGCAGCAATATTCAGCAGCGCGATCCGACGGGCGATGTAACTGAAATTTTCGATTCAGCGCGTCTGGAAGGTTTCGAAGTGAGTGCGACTGGCACGGCGGGACCAGTCTCGATGATGATCGGTTACACTTATGTGGATAGCGAATTGCGTGATGAGTCGGTCAATTCGGGCAATTATTTGCCACAGACGGCCAAGCATAATTTTGCCGGGACGATCGACTGGCAGGTTACGCCGCAATTCAGCATTGGCGGCGGTGCCAATGGCGTATCCAAGAGGTATGCCGATGCCGGCAATCTGGTTAGTGCCGATGGCTATGTCCGTTTCGATGCGCATGCGGAATATGAGATCAATGATACATTTGGCGTGCGGGTGAATGTGAACAACATCACAGACAAGCGCTATATCGTGAAGCTGCGCAATCCGCATTTTGCGGTGCCGGCAGCCGGTCGTCAGGCAATTGTGACCCTGACGGCACGCTATTGATCTGAAATGAAGCAGGTCTCGTGAACGCCTTCAAAACGATTGATTTTGACTTGCAACATCAATCGCATGAGCGGATGATGAAGCTTATGGATCAGGGGGCAATAGCGAGACCTGCAGACTGGAACGAGTCGGGTGCGGATGTATCTGGCCCGTCTGCTGATGCTTCGCCGCGCCTGGCATTGCTTGAAGGCGGCGCGGTGTATGAGCGTTCCGCTTACGGAGCTGACCGGCGGCTGCGCTGGCCAGTTCTCGTGGGTATTGTGGTTGCCCATATCGCCGTTATCGTCATTCTGCTGACCGTGCATTATGAAGTGCAGCGGCGCGACAGGGTCGATCAGATTACCACCTTTTCGATCAGCGAGCCTCTACCGGCCGCACCGCCTCAGCCTGATCCTGAACCGGTTAGCGAAGCGCAGCCTGTTACAACGCCGCAAATTGTGCCCGAGCCACGCATTCAGCTCGACAGGAACCGTGAAACACTTGCCATTTCGGATGTTTCGCCGGCCCCGGTTGATATGCCGATCATGCATGTAGTGGTCGACGCGCCGACTATGGCGGCCAAGTCGCCGCCCGCTCCGGTCCCTGTCACCCCGCCCGATTTCTCTGCCGCCCAGCTCAACAATCCTGGGCCGTCCTACCCCTATCTTTCACGCAAGGCGAAAGAGGAAGGTGTGGTTGTGTTGCGTGTGCTGGTTAGTGCAGAGGGACGGGCGAAGTCTCTTCGGATCGAAGAGACGAGTGGGTTTGACCGGCTGGACAAGGCTGCGCTGAAAACGGTTAAGAAATGGCGCTTTGTGCCGGCCAGTCAGGCCGGTAATCCTCGCGAAGCCTGGGTGCTGGTCCCGATTACCTTTTCTCTCGGGTAAAATGCGCCGGTTGGAACGTCGCATTGGTTCTATGAACTTGATTCACCGGTATATGGACTATGGGCTGGTCTCAGAGTCGGTTTCGGTTGATCCGTGCGAAGAAGTGTTCGAGGATCCAGTGTCATGGCAGAACGACGAAGCCGGTCTGTCCGGTGATCTTGTTGACGATCTCGACCTTGATGCTGGTGGCCTGGATGATGCGCTTGTGGTTGTAGCCGCAATCGGCCCAGACCTTCCCGATGAACGGGAACCGGCTGCGCGAGATTTGCAGCACTGCGTCGCCGCCGTTACAATCTTGGACATCAGCGGTGTGAGTTCAATCAACAGCGTCCTGCCATCGGTATCGAATAGGTCCTTGATCTTCTTGCCCGCGGCATAGCCCCGTGGGTCGTCGCTTTCCGTGGTTTTGGCGCTCTGGCTGTCGATAATAGCTGCCCTCGGACTGGCTTCGCATCCCACGCGTTGACGATCCGCCATAACCAACGGTTCATCCGCTCGAACACGGTCTTGTCGCGCAGGCGGGCAAGCCAGCGATACACCGTCTGTATGCGGAAAGTCTCTCGGCAGCAACTGCCAAGCGATCCTGCCGCGCAGAACGTAAAAAATAGCGTTTACGATCTCGCGGATCGGCCATTCGTGTCGTCGTCCAGTTGAACCGGGCAGCGGCAGAAAAGCCATAATCAACCGCCACTCCGCGTTGCTCAAATCCGTCTGGTATCACTTTGAACCCCGCCTATGCTGCGCGGTTGGCTGGGGTTCACATGGCTGTCTTCGAGATGTCTGCAAACTCCCGGAATACATGTGTCTCAGCCGGTTACCCCCTTTCGAAACGGCCTTCAAAGTTGTAATCATCAAAAATTACGACATAAAAATATGTTGTTATTTAAAGTTTTATGATTCAAATCGAGATAGTTAGGGTCGAATCCAACATAGTTAGATAATTTATGTATGTCTTCTATAAATACTCTTCGTCCAGAAATTTCCAACATACTCATTGACTTTAATATTTTTAAGCTTCTGTTTGTGTGAACTGGGCTTAATCCTACTGTGTCGGCTAAATCTATTTGAGTAAGAGGCAAACGAAACTCGACATTTCGAGCGTCGGTAATGGCTTTGGAGCGGATAGCAATTTCCAACAAGAGATTGCCTATCTGTTCGACCCCGGTCCGTTGTCCTAAATTAATGAGCCATTCCTGAGCGATGGCAAACTCCTGAGCAAACTCTTGCCACAAAATATGCGCCCATTCCGGGCAGCTCTTTGCAAGAGTTGCCAGCTCGGAGGTCTGAAAACTTAGTGCAATACAATTTGTATGAGTATGCAATTCATATTCACCTGAATCCGAAAAAAGGCTTGATAAATTTACAAATTCATTTGGAAAATAAAATGAAGTTATATGCCTTTTTCCATCTCGACTAAGTCTAAATTTACTAATCAACCCATCGATTATAATTAGACACTTTCGATTTAATTCTTTTCTAGTCGATAGATTTTTATTAGCTCTAAAGAAAATCAAATCAACATTTAAACTTTCGAATGCGTATTTAGATTTATTTGATAAAGAAAATCTATTAGAAATTTTTTCGCATATTATCTTATGCTCTTTAACAGGATCAACAAGTTGATAGTCATTTTCTCTTCGATGCACTGTATTATTTTCCAAAAATTTGAAAAATACTGAAATTTAATATTATTTTATATTTTTAATTTAAAATAATATTAGCGGTTTAATATGTTTGAGATCCTGAGTCACAATATATGATTGCTTTTCTTTTTATATTAACAAAAGATATGAGAAAAAAAGTTTTCGATATACAAATGTTAATGGCTTAAATTTTTAATTTAAATATCAAAAACATTCTATTGTTAAATTTTATGTTAATTATTTTAGCTTTAAAGGATCATGATTATGGCAAGAAGGTTTCTTTGCCTTTTAAAAAAGCATAAAGTAAATAGGAGGAAGGTTTGGTTTGATGGAATTAATTACCGTACAAAATGTAATAATTGTCATGTAATGTTGATAAGAGATCTACATGGTTGGCGCGAGTTCTCAGAGGAAATTGATCATAACACATTAAGAAAAGAAATTTCTCTCATGAAAAACAAGAGTAGCTGACTTAAATGTTAATTAATTTTATTTTTATTATAAAAACTTTTTGATCATTGTCTGAAATATCGTCAATGCTAAGCGACTATGCTGTTCCATTTAGAGATTTTTGTCGAAAAGTAGTTGATTTTTAATCAAATATATTTAATATTTGTTAGATTTATTGTGCAATTTTAGTTGTGAGTTTCCTGTTTTCATATATATATTACAAGTACTTAGCTACTATATATTCGTGCGATTTTGTTTGAGCGATCTGTTTGCGCGCGGGGCTCAATAAACTCTGTAGGTCGGCTGAATTTGGCGCTACTTTGGCAGAGGTATAATTTTTGTGTTTCCCATATCGGTGATTGCATGATCGGCCTCCGTGCAGCTTCGCTTTTATGGAGGCTGGCGATGGAAGAGGGCTGGCAGGCGGATCTTGAGCGGTGACTCGCGCCGTATCTGGAAGGCCTGGGTAACAAAACGCGGCGCCGGATGTGCCCAGCCTATATCGTATATCGTAGGCCTGAAGGACGCCGGTGATCGATTGCAAGAGCATCCAGCCCATGGTCGCCCGCTCGAATGCGATCTCTTATGACCGGCTTCATCATTTCATTGGGGTGGGTCTGTGGGACTGCGTCCCGCTGGAAGCGACCTTGTGGAAGAAGGCGGACGAATTGGCTGGCGGTGACGGAGCCTGGTTGATCATCGGCGATACCGCTCTGTCCAAGAAGGGCAAGGCTTCGGTTGGCATTCCCCTTCCCATACGCCACAGCGCTGAACAAAAATGCGAACTGTCAGACACTGATGTCGGTGACGCTGGCCTTAGGCGAAGTTCCCTTCATGCTGTGAGCTAGCGGCTGATGCTGCGTGCACGGACGAGGCGGGTGCCCTACCTATTTGCAGGAATACCGCATCAAGCCCGAAATTGCGATTTCAGCACCTGTGCTGATGAAGGAGGTCGGCATGGATGGCTCTTTCAATGGATTTGCGCACTCGGATCTTGGCAGCGGTGGATATGCGGCCACTCTGGACCTGACGTGGGATCGTGTGGATTTCACTACGCTGGCAAATTGATTTTACGCCTGAGGGCCATGTGCGAACGGTAAAGCGCCGACTGTGGTTGCAGTGGGAGAAACGCTGCTGGCTGCACTTCAGGAGGCATATGCTGGACGGACCAGCAATTAGGTGATTGAGCGCGGGGCAGCCCGTAAAATCTGTGAAGAAAGCGTTTCACGCAGTGTCGCAAAGGAGTGCTGTCTATGCGACACCTTACACACTGTGCACAGGTGCGGTTTGGGCTGCGGAAGTGGGCGTAAAAATGTCAGAATTGGCGCAAATAATAGTTCGGATCATCTGCGTGCGGTGGCTGAAGCAATCGAATTACGTGCCTTAGGTTCAATATGAACCTCGGAGTGCTGTAGCTTGACCAACAATTGTCGTATAAATGGCTAAATTCAAGGGAACTTAGTGGTCGGGGAGAGAGGATTCGAACCTCCGGCCCCTGCCTCCCGAAGACAGTGCTCTACCAGGCTGAGCTACTCCCCGACCGGTGCTGCCGCCCGACCCGAAAGTCATGGCGGCGCGAGGCAGGTGGGCCCTATAGGAGGGGCTTCGCGCTCTGGCAAGCACCCTTTTGCAGCAGATGGGAAGATTGTGGATAAGAAGCGCGCCAATGGCGTGTTTTGGCTACTTTTTTGGCAGAAGCGAAGTCTGTTCAAACACTCTTCCGCAGGATTTCCCATGGTCAGTGCAGCATCGACTCCTGAAAATCATCGGTCCGCGCCTGATCATTTTGAATGGCAATACCTCGATCTGATGCAACGAATCCGGGAAAACGGAAGTGAACGGCGGGACCGGACCGGAGTGGGAACACGCTCGCTTTTTGGGGCGATGATGCGGTTCGATCTGTCGGACGGACGGATGCCGCTGATTACGACTAAGCGGGTCTATTGGAAAACCGCCACGCGGGAAATGCTGTGGTTTCTGACAGGCGATACGAATATCCGGGTTTTGCTGGAGCAGGGAGTGCGGATCTGGAGCGACTGGCCGCTGGCGCATTACCGGGAAGTGACGGGTCTGGAGATTTCTCAGGATGCGTTTGAACGACGCATTGTGGAGGATACGGCTTTTGCTGCGAAATGGGGCGATCTGGGGCCGGTTTATGGCAAGCAGTGGGTGGACTGGCCAAGTTTCGAACCGGTCGATGAGTCGTCTGGAGAAGGGCTGTTCCGGCGCGGAAACGGTATCAATCAGGTTGCGCAAGTTGTTGAAAGTTTAAAGAATAATCCCGGAAGCCGGCGCCATATTATCGAGGGCTGGAATGTCGCCGAGCTGGAGCGGATGGCGCTGCCGCCCTGCCACAAGACCTATCAGTTCCATGTTGCCGAAGGACGTCTCAACGGGCTGCTTTATCAACGCTCCTGCGATGTCGCTCTGGGGCTTCCTTTCAATTTGTGGTCAGCGGCTCTGTTGCAAAGGATGCTGGCGCAGCAGACCGGGCTGGAACCGGGCGAATTCGTGTGGATGGGCGGCGATGTGCATCTCTATCTCAACCACGAAGCGCTTGTGAAAGAACAGCTTTCCCGGGAACCGGCGGGCATTCCACGGCTTGAGATAAAGAGACAGCCAGAGTCGATTTTCGACTATCGGATCGAGGATTTCGAAGTGACCGGTTATGAGCCTAAGGGGGCCATAAAGGCCCCTATCGCGGTCTGACAGGAGCCGAACAGAGCCATAAAGCGGCCGAACAGAACCTTACCATCCGAATAATTGACTGTTTCGCTAAAGAGCAATAATATGTCTTTCTAATAAAGATATATTCCATAGCGAGCGGGAGAGACTCGAATGGCGAAGGAAGGCCACGGAGCCGGGAGCAATCGTCCGCGATTGTCTCTTCACGTGCCCGAACCGAAAGGCAGGCCGGGCGATCCGGCCAATTTTTCCGATCTCAAAATCCCGGAGGCCGGTGCGCAGCCGCGGCCCGACGAGCATTGCGCCCCGAAAGAGACCTTTCCGCTCTGCGACGATCTGATCCGCGTGCTGGGTGACGATAATTTTGCGCACGGCCTATGGGACCCGCAGCTCCACCCTGACAAGCTCCGCGCAATCCTGCGCGATATGGCGCTGGTGCGGGCCTTCGACGACCGGCTTTATCGCAGCCAACGTCAGGGCAAGACCAGCTTCTATATGAAATGTATCGGGGAGGAAGCAACCTCGGTAGCGGCGACACATGCGCTCGATTTCGAGGATATGACATTCCCTTCCTATCGCCAGCAGGGCATTTTGATTGCGCGCGGCTACCCGCTGGTCGAAATGGTCAATCAGATCTATTCGAACCGCGCCGATAAGCTGAAAGGGCGCCAGCTTCCGATCCTTTATTCGAGCCGCGAATACGGTTTCTTCACCGTGTCGGGCAATCTGACGACGCAGGTGCCGCAGGCGGTGGGCTGGGCGATGGCCAGTGCCATTCGCAATGACAGCCGTATTTCGGCGAGCTGGACGGGTGAGGGCTCAACGGCGGAAGGCGATTTCCATTCTGCTATGACTTTCGCCACCGTCTATAATGCGCCGACGATCTTCAACATCGTCAACAATCAATGGGCGATTTCGAGCTTCTCGGGCTTTGCCGGAAGCGAACGGGCGACATTTGCCGCACGCGCCATCGGCTATGGCGTGGCGGGGTTGCGCGTCGATGGCAACGATCCGCTGGCGGTTTATGCGGCCGAACGCTGGGCGGCGGACCGGGCGCGCAGCAATCACGGCCCCACGCTGATCGAATTCTTCACCTATCGCGCCGAAGGCCATTCCACTTCGGACGACCCATCTGCCTATCGTTCCGCGCAGGAGCGCGAGGAATGGCCGCTGGGCGATCCGGTCATGCGGTTGAAAGACCATCTTATCGCGATTGGCGAATGGTCCGAAGAGCAGCAGGAAGCGATGGATAAAGAGCTGGCCGAACAGGTCCGCATGGCGACGAAGGAAGCCGAAAAGAACGGGATTCTGGGCCATGGCCTGCATCACCCCTTCCACACCATGTTCGAAGATGTGTTCGAAGAACTGCCGTGGAATCTGAAAGAACAGAGCGAAGCGGCTCTGCGCGAGAGGAAGCTGAAATGGCCGGAATGATCCATGAAGAAGACGATCCGGTAAGTCTGGCCGATGCGCCCACCCGGCGGCTCAATATGATCGAAGCGATCAACGATGCGCTCGACATCATGCTGGCGCGTGATCCCGATGTGGTGATTATGGGCCAGGATGTCGGTTATTTCGGAGGTGTCTTTCGGGCCACTGCCGGTTTGCAGGAGAAGCATGGCAAGACCCGTGTGTTCGATACGCCGATCACCGAATGCGGCATTATCGGCGCGGCTGTGGGGATGGGCGCTTACGGGTTACGCCCGGTGCCCGAAATCCAGTTCGCCGACTATATATATCCCGGTCTCGATCAACTGGTGAGCGAAGCGGCAAGACTGCGCTATCGTTCGGCAGGAGAGTTTATTTCCCCGATGACCGTGCGCACACCCTTTGGCGGTGGTATTTTCGGCGGGCAGACGCATAGTCAGAGCCCGGAAGCGCTCTTCGCCCATGTTTCGGGGCTGAAAACGGTGGTGCCTTCCACGCCCTACGATGCCAAAGGGCTGCTGATTGCGGCAATCGAAGATAACGATCCGGTGATCTTCTTCGAGCCCAAGCGGATCTATAACGGCCCGTTTGACGGGTATTATGACCGGCCCAGTAAGCCGTGGAAGGCCCACGACGCTTCCGAAGTGCCTGAAGGCTATTACACTATCCCGCTCGGCAAGGCACGCATGGTCCGTGAAGGCGAGACGCTGACCGTGCTGGCCTATGGCACGATGGTACATGTGGTGGAATCGGTCTGCCGGGAAAAGGGCGTCGATGCCGAAGTGCTCGATCTGCGCACGCTGGTGCCGCTCGACATAGAGGCTGTGGAAAAATCTGTGAAGAAGACGGGGAAATGTCTCGTCGTGCATGAGGCGACCCGCACAGCCGGTTTCGGAGCGGAGCTTTCGGCGCTGGTGCAGGAGCGATGCTTCTATCATCTCGAAGCCCCGGTCCAGCGTGTGACCGGTTTCGACACACCCTATCCGCATAGTCTCGAATGGGCCTTCTTTCCCGGCCCGATCCGCATCGGCGAGGCAATCGATATGTTGTTGAGCGAGTAAGCCCATGGCCCGATTTACATTCAACCTGCCCGATATTGGCGAAGGCATTGCCGAGGCTGAAATTGTCGCCTGGCATGTGAAAGTGGGCGACATGGTGGAGGAAGACGGCCGCCTTGCCGATATGATGACCGATAAGGCCACGGTGGAGATGGAAAGCCCGGTGGCTGGCCGAATTCTCGAAGTGGCGGGGGACGCGGGCGATGTGGTCGCCATCGGTTCTCCGCTGGTGGTGATCGAAGTGGAAGGCGCCGTGCCCGAAGATGTGGCGGAGGCGAATGCCGAGACGGCGGAAGAGGCCGCACCGGCTCCGATGCCGAAAGATCCCGAAATGGAACAACGGATCGAGGCTGAAGCACCTGAACTTTCCAATGTCAGGGATGCCGTGGACGCTGCCGGGCAGACAGAACCGGCACCAGAGCCTGCTTCCGCGCCTGTGCCAAAGCCGGCACCTGCTCCGAAACCGGTTCCGAAAAGTGCCAGTCCGGCTCATCGTCCGGCTCCCAGCGCACCCGTTGCCAGTTCGCGCAAAGTGCAGGCCAGCCCGGCTGTGCGCCAGCGGGCGAAGGATCTGGGGATCGACCTCGCTGATATCCGCCCCGCTCAGGACGGGCGGATCCGCCATGGCGATCTCGATGCCTTTATCTCTTACGGCGATAGCGAGGGCTATGCGCCGGTTGGCGGCGGGACACGAGACGACGATGTGGTGCGGGTGATCGGTATGCGGCGGCGCATTGCCGAGAATATGGCTGCATCGAAGCGGAATATCCCGCATTTCTCCTATGTCGAGGAATGCGATGTCACCGATTTCGAAAAGCTGCGCAGCGATCTGAACGGCGATCGGGGGGAGCGCCCCAAACTGACCATGCTGCCGTTGCTCATCGCCGCTATCTGCCGGGTGTTGCCCGATTATCCGATGATAAATGCCCGCTATGACGATGAGGCCAACACCGTTACGCGCCATGGCGAAGTGCATATGGGCATGGCCGTGCAAACCGACGCCGGGCTGATGGTGCCGGTGATCCGTAATGCCGAAAGCCGCAATCTGTGGCAGCTTGCCAAGGATATTGCGCGACTGGCCGATGCAGCGCGTAATGGCACGGCCCGGTCCGAAGAATTATCCGGTTCGACTATGACGATCACTTCGCTCGGGCCGCTGGGCGGTGTGGCGAGCACACCGGTTATCAATCGGCCCGAAGTGGCGATTATTGGCCCCAACCGGATCGTGGAGCGGCCCATGTTCATGCCTGACGGGATCGGCGGGGAACGGATTGAAAAGCGCAAGCTGATGAACCTGTCGATTTCCTGCGATCACCGGGTGGTCGATGGTTATGATGCGGCGAGCTTTGTGCAGGCTGTCAAACGGCTGATCGAAACCCCGGCGCTGATTCTGGCGCGCTGAGGAGAGGGCGTTCATCACCGCAGACGCGCCTGCCGGGGCGCCAGGGTTTTGGTGCCCGGGTTTGGTGACAGTTTCGGACAGGGGAAGAAAAGGCACAAACCCACGTAATTGCACGAGTCCGGCCGGTACTGTGGATAGTTTTTCAGAGAAAATGTCACTTTGCATTTCTGCGCCGTTGACAGCTTCTCTTTGCTGACATAGAGGCGCTGCACCCAAGCGGACAACACGCTATTCAGCGGGTGTAGCTCAGTTGGTTAGAGCGCCGGCCTGTCACGCCGGAGGTCGCGGGTTCGAGTCCCGTCACTCGCGCCACTTGGGGATCGAGCAATCGATCAGGGGGAGCCGGTTCCCAGGTCCGGTTTTTCCCGATTGCCCGAATTTAGCGCAAACACCTTAAGCGGGTGTAGCTCAGTTGGTTAGAGCGCCGGCCTGTCACGCCGGAGGTCGCGGGTTCGAGTCCCGTCACTCGCGCCACTTGGGATCAGATAAAGCAAGTGAAAGCGGCGCCCCTGAGGCGCCGTTTTTCGTATGTTCATACGTAGTGTGACACAAGTCTCTTCAGGATGTTGAAGAGGTTTCCGATGACGCGTTATTGTCTGTTACTGGCCAGTACTCTGACCCTTGCCGCCTGTTCCGCCAATACCGGGCTGGAGCAATCGGTGACCGATATGGGTGGCAAATGCGACGCGGTCATGACCTATGATATCGACTTCGATCGTTTCGATGAAACCGCGCAGCAGATCGCTCATGGAACGGGCTGTCATATCACCGCAGACCTTGCCGATCTGGGGGCGGTGGAACCGCAACCCGTCAAGGGCGTGATGACCCCGCGCGCCGCACTGGCCGAAGCGATCAAGGGAACACGGATTGCGGTTGTCGAGCAGAAACCCGATGAAATTGTCGTGAAGTGAAGGCTGGTATTGTGCCGGCATCGCGCCGGCATCGCGTCGGTTCAGGGCCGGGCGGGCGCTATATTACCCCCAGCGCCCGGTCTCCATCCAGATAAGGAAGCGCCGCAGGGGCAGCAGCCAGGCGATACCCAGCACGATATAGACCACGGTCTGCACCAGAACGGGCAGGGCTCCGATCCAGGGGGACAGCATCATCACTGCCAGCGCATAGATTGTCAGGAAGGCCAGCAGACCCAGAATCCCGAGCGGAATGCGCAGGGTCGGCTTCCGGCGCATCAAAAAGGCCCGTAAAGCCGGGTCGGGGTGATGATGGCGCGGAGCGGCCGGTCATGCGGCTCGGTCGGCAACTGGTCCACTTTCTGCACATCCCAGGCCATGCCGATGGCGATCGTATCGGGATGGTTTTCCAGCCAGCGGTCGTAATGTCCGGCGCCCTGTCCCATCCGGTCGCCATCCTCGGTAAAGCCGACCAGCGGAACCATCAGCACTTGCGGGGTAACCTGTTCGGCATCGGCCAGAGGCTGTTCGCCGAAGGGGCCGCTTTCGAGGTAGTCTTCAATATGCGGATTATCCCAGAGGCGAAATTCCATCGGCGCCATCGCATCGGCGAAATAGGGCAGGGCAATGCTGTAGCCATTCTCGAAAAACCAGGAGGCATAGCGCGATGTGGGCGCTTCTCCGGGGATCGAATGATACAGCCCGATCGTCGCGCCGATCGGCAGCAGATCGACGATCGCGGCCGGCGGGCGGTTGAAGACGAGACCCTGCATGGCCGGTGGCAGCGCTGCGGCATGGTCGATACGCCGGGCACGCAATTCGCGCCGGAGCTGTTTCTTTTCCTCGATCACCTTGTCGCCCATCGCCGTTGCCCTCCTTTTCGGCCAGCGGCGCATAGAGCGCCGTTTTGTCGGGGTGACGGGACCACCATGGGTCGTTTGCCGGGAAATCCTCTGACGCCTCAACGTCAGGTGGGCGCCGTAAATGCATCAGGCCGCAGGACGAACCTACCAGCCCGGGCAGGGACAGCTCCCTTGGATTGCTTATAGCCTCAGGGATATTCTCTAACAGCTCGTACCGGGCAGTACCCGTCGCATTCCTATCTAGGCGATCGGTTCGGCTTCCTCAAGATGGCTTGCAGCGCTTTCCAGTCTTTGGGCCAGCTTTTCCAGAGCTTCGGCAATCTCCGCTTCCAGTTGGGGCGGCATATCCGCAGCGGGCGGTGCAGGCTGCGTTTCCGCCTCGGCGAGGCGTTTATGCAGTTCCTGCACCTGATCGGCGAGAATAAGCGACGCATAGAGGAAGGCGCGCGCCTCGGACTGGCCTGAAATCGCCACCTGTGACAGCGCTTCGTCGATCAGCAGGCCGAGCTTGCGGATATGGCCTTCCTGCCCCGGTGCACAGGCGATCCGCTGCGGACGGCCACCGATTGTCAGCTCGATATTGCTCACTTTTCGAGGCCTTCTATCAACCGGTCGAGATCGCCGAGCGTTGACGCGACATCCGACCGCAAGGTTTCATATTTCTCTGCCAGAACCGAATCCTGCGACGGTGCACCGGCTATCCCGGAACGATTATGCGCAGCGTTCTCCAGCCGGGCAGCGGCCTGGTCGATGCGGGCAAGAGCCTGTGTGATGCGCTGTGTGGTCATTGGTCCCTTAAATATGGAAAAGAGTCAGTTCGGGCAAAGGCTTGGCCATCAAAGCTGTTAACATATGTTGAATAGAGGGTGATATGCTGTCTGACAGCGCAATCAGTCGGGTGGGCTGCTTGACGTATCGAAGTGGGTCCGCAAGAGAGGCGACGCGCCGATTCGCCACCCAGAAAACCTCGTAACCCGGCGCCACGCAGGAGCCTACATTCATGAGCCTTGATCCCGCCCGCCTCGCGCCCATGGCCAACGCCATTCGAGCGCTGGCGATGGATGCGGTGCAGGCCGCTAATTCCGGTCATCCCGGCATGCCGATGGGCATGGCCGACGTCGCCACCGTTCTCTGGTCCAAATATCTCAAATTCGATCCTGCCGCGCCGCATTGGCCGGATCGTGACCGTTTCGTGCTGTCTGCCGGTCACGGCTCGATGCTAATTTATGCATTGCTGCATCTGTCGGGTTACGAAAAGCCGACCATGGATGACATCCGCAATTTCCGTCAGCTCGGCAGCCCTTGCGCCGGCCATCCGGAAAATTTCATGCTCGATGCTGTCGAATGCACCACCGGCCCGCTGGGGCAGGGGCTGGCGATGGCGGTCGGCATGGCGATTGCGGAACGCCACCTCAACGCCGAATTCGGCAGCGAACTGGTCGACCACCATACCTGGGTGATTGCCGGGGACGGCTGCCTGATGGAAGGTATCAATCACGAAGCGATCGGCCTCGCCGGACATCTCAAGCTCGGCCATATGATCGTGCTGTGGGACGATAACCGGATCACGATCGATGGCAGCACCGATCTGTCCACCAGCGAAGATATCAAGACGCGTTACGAAGCGACCGGCTGGCATGTGGTGAGCTGTGACGGGCATGACCCGGCTGATATCGAACGCGCTATCGATGAAGCGGTAGCCGATAGCCGCCCCTCGCTGGTGGCCTGCCGCACGATTATTGGCAAGGGCTCACCCAATAAGCAGGGCACCTCGGCCACGCATGGTGCAGCGCTTGGCGACGATGAAGTCGCTGCGGCACGTAAGGAACTGGGCTGGACAGCCGCACCTTTCGAAATTCCCGAGGATATTCTCGCTGACTGGCGCGCCACGGGTGAAAAGGGCCGTCTGGCACATGCCGCCTGGCAGGAACGTCTCGCCGGCGATGCTCGTGGCGCCGATTTCACCGCACGCATGACCGGCGATCTGCCCGCGCTCGCCAACTGGGCGGATTACAAGAACGGCCTTGCCAGTGAACAGCCCAAGGTAGCCAGCCGCAAGGCCAGCGAAAATGCCTTGCAGGTTCTGACTGCTGATGTTCCCGCGATGGTGGGCGGCTCGGCCGACCTGACCGGTTCGAACAACACCAAGGCCAAGGCGACCACGCCACTGAGCGCGGAGGATTATTCCGGTCGCTACATCTATTACGGCATTCGCGAATTCGGCATGTCGGCTGCGATGAACGGCATGGCGCTGCATGGCGGTGTGATCCCCTATGGCGGGACCTTCATGGTCTTTTCCGATTATTGCCGCCCGGCCATTCGTCTGTCCGCCTTGCAGGAAATCCGTGTCGTTTATGTGATGACGCATGATTCCATCGGGCTGGGTGAAGATGGTCCGACCCATCAGCCGGTCGAGCATCTTCAGTCTTTGCGCGCGATGCCCAACCTGCTGGTTTTTCGTCCGGCCGATGCGCTGGAAACGGCAGAAGCGTGGGAAATCGCGCTGCGCGAAACGAGCCGCCCCTCGCTTTTGGCTCTTTCCCGTCAGGGGCTGCCCGCCATTCGCGACGATGCAAGCGAAAATCTTTCTGCCAAGGGCGCCTATCGCGTCAAATCCGCATCCGCCGGTCGCAAGGTCATCCTGCTGGCCACCGGGTCGGAAGTGTCGCTCGCTCTCGAAGTGGCGGCGGTACTGGAAGAACAGGGCATTGGCAGCGATGTGGTTTCCATGCCATGTACTGAATTGTTCGATGAACAGGATGCAGATTACCGCGCTGATATTCTGGGCGATAATTCGTCCGACGCGATTTTGCGTGTATCCATCGAAGCGGG
Source organism: Altericroceibacterium spongiae (assembly GCF_003610805.1). Lineage (GTDB taxonomy): Bacteria > Pseudomonadota > Alphaproteobacteria > Sphingomonadales > Sphingomonadaceae > Altericroceibacterium > Altericroceibacterium spongiae. The sequence continues at coordinate 339,605 of NZ_RAPF01000001.1, forward strand.
CACGACATTTGGCTGGGAACGCTACACCATGACTCATGGCCTTAATATCGGGCTCGATCGTTTCGGAGCCTCGGCGCCGGCAGGCGACCTGTTCAAGCGCTTTGGTTTCACCGTGGACGCGATCGTTCCGCAAATTCTCGAAAAATTAGGACGTTAAGAGGAGTTTGTTACAATGACGACGAAGGTTTCGATCAACGGTTTCGGTCGTATTGGGCGTCTTGTGGCGCGTGCTATCCTCGAACGTGACGATCACGATCTGGAACTGGTGGCGATTAATGACCTCGCCGATGCGAAAGAAAATGCACTCCTTTTCCAGTATGACTCCACTCATGGCCGCTTCCCTGGCGAAGTGACTGCCGATGCCAGCTCTATTACCGTAAACGGCAAGACCATTGCTGTGACCTCGGAGCGTAATCCGGGCGATCTGCCGCATAAGGAAATGGGTATCGACATCGTGCTCGAATGCACGGGTTTCTTCCAGTCCAAGGAAGCCTGCCAGCCGCATCTCGATGCCGGTGCAAAGCGCGTACTGATTTCCGCGCCGGGCAAGGGGGCTGATCGCACAGTCGTGTTCGGCGTGAACCACAAGGATCTGACAGCGGAAGACATCGTCGTTTCCAATGCCAGCTGCACCACCAACTGCCTTGCGCCTGTGGCCAAGGTTCTCAACGACACATTCGGTATCGAACGTGGTATGATGACCACGATCCATAGCTATACCAATGACCAGCGCATGCTCGACCAGATGCATAAGGATATGCGCCGGGCCCGCGGCGGTGCGCAAAATATCATTCCGACCACCACCGGCGCTGCCCGTGCGGTTGGTCTGGTTCTGCCCGAACTCAACGGCAAGCTGGACGGCAGCTCGGTTCGCGTGCCGACACCGAATGTCAGCCTTGTGGATCTCACTTTCGTTCCTGCGAAGGAAACCTCTGTCGAGGCTATCAATGCTGCGCTCAAGGCGGCTGCCGACGGGCCTATGAAGGGTGTGCTCGATTATACCGATCAGCCGCTGGTTAGCTCGGATTTCAACCATTATCCGGCCAGTTCGACGGTAGACAGCCTTGAGACCGCCGTAATGGAAGGAAAGCTTGGCCGGGTTGTTTCCTGGTACGACAATGAATGGGGCTTCTCCAACCGGATGATCGACACAGCCGGAGTGATGGCTGGCCTGCTTTAAGGCGCGGGAGGCAGCCGATGCACGGCAGCCTTCAGGGAATTGCGCGGCATTCTGAGCCGCGCGGCGAAATCGAGGTGCTTTCGAGCGCCTCGATCTCTCCCGAAACCGGAATTTCAGGGGATTTTCGCGGTGGCCTCAAACCGGGGCGCAATCGCCGCCAGGTCTCTCTTATCAGAGCGGAAGACTGGCGCAGCGCCACCGGAGAGCTGGGTGTTTCTCTTCCCTGGTGGAAGCGCCGCGCCAATCTTCTCGTTGAAAATCTCGACATACCGAGAATGGAGGGTGTGCTGATCCGGATCGGCCCTTCCTGTCTTCTCGAAGTGACCATGGAATGTGACCCATGCGCGCGCATGGATGAAATCGCCGCCGGCCTGCAGGCTGCGCTGGCGCCCGGCTGGCGTGGCGGTTTCCTCACCCGCGTGCTTGAAGGCGGGCCTGTCGCGCTGGGCGATGCAATAAGGATCGAAGCATGAGTGAATTTCGCAAGCTGGACGATATCGCAGACGTCAAAGGCAAGGTTGTGCTGTTGCGCGTCGATCTCAACCTGCCGATGCGGGATGGGGCGGTGACCGATCTGACCCGGGCGCAGGCAGTTGCACCGACTATTCTGGAGCTGGCCGATGACGGCGCCAAAGTGCTGCTGCTTGCCCATTTTGGGCGCCCTAAAGGGGAACGCAATCCCGATATGTCGCTGAGTCTCGTTCAGGGTGCGGTGCAGGATGTGCTGGGCCGGGAAGTGATGTTCGTGTCCGAAGTCTATGGCGATGTGGTGCGCGATGCCATTGCCAAACTGCCTGATGGCGGCATAGCCCTGCTCGAAAACACCCGGTTCTGGAAGGGTGAAGAAGCCAATGATCCGCAATTCGCCAAGGCGATGGCGGAAAATGCCGATCTTTACGTGAATGACGCTTTCTCGGCTGCTCATCGGGCTCATGCGAGCACGGAAGGGCTGGCCCATCTGCTTCCGGCCTATGCCGGGCGCGCAATGCAGAAAGAGCTCGAAGCGCTCGAAAAAGCTCTGGGTAATCCTGAAAAGCCGGTGGCCGCTGTGGTCGGCGGCGCGAAAGTTTCGACCAAGCTTGCCGTGCTCGAACATCTTGTCAGCCGGGTCGATCACCTTATTATCGGTGGCGGCATGGCCAATACGTTCCTTGCGGCGCGCGGTGTCGATGTCGGTAAATCGCTCTGCGAACATGAACTGACCGGCACGGTTGAAAAGATTATGGACGCTGCCGACGAAGCCGGTTGCACCGTTCATCTGCCTTACGATGTCGTGGTGGCGAAGGAATTTGCCGAAAACCCGGCCAGCCTGCGCATCTGCAATGTTCATGAAGTGGCCGATGATGAAATGATTCTCGATATCGGCCCGCAGGCCGTGGAGGCACTGGGCGATGTACTCAAGACCTGTCGCACACTGGTCTGGAACGGTCCGCTGGGCGCTTTCGAAACTGCACCTTTCGATGAAGCGACGGTGACGCTGGCCAAAACGGCAGCGGCGCTGACCAAGGAAGGATCGCTGATCTCGGTAGCCGGGGGTGGCGATACGGTGTCCGCACTCAATCATGCTGGCGCAGCAGGTAATTTTTCCTATATTTCAACGGCAGGGGGGGCTTTCCTCGAATGGATGGAAGGCAAGGACCTGCCGGGCGTCGTCGCATTGAAAAAATAAAAACAGATAGCTCCAACCGCCAAATCAAGGGTGACTGATCCGATGAATGACCAGGACATGACCATAAAGATTGCCGAGGGTGACGGTTTTATTGCCGCGCTGGACCAGAGCGGTGGCTCGACGCCCAAGGCATTGCGGGCCTACGGCGTGGCCGATGATGAATGGAATGGCGAAGAGGAAATGTTCGCCAAAATCCATGAAATGCGCAGTCGTATCATCACCGCGCCCAGCTTTAATGGCGACCGTGTGATCGGTGCTATCCTGTTCGAAAGAACAATGGATGGCATGGCCGACGGCAAACCCGTTCCGACTCTGTTGAAGGAACGCGGTGTCGTGCCTTTCCTCAAGGTCGATAAAGGGCTGGAAGACGAGGCCGATGGCGTTCAGATGATGAAGCCGATCCCCGGCCTCGATGCGCTTGTTGCCCGGGCGAAGGATCTGGGTGTGTTCGGCACCAAGATGCGCTCGGTTATCAATTCGGCATCGCCCAAGGGCATCGCCGCTATTGTCGAGCAGCAATTCGAAGTCGGTAAACAGATTCTTGCCGGTGGCCTGATGCCGATCCTCGAACCTGAATATTCGATAAAGGCGGAAGACCGTGCCGAGGGTGAAGTCATTCTGCGCGATGAAATTCTCAAGCAGCTCGAAGGGCTTCCCGATGGCCAGCAAGTGATGCTGAAGCTGTCGATTCCAGCCGTTCCCAACAATTACAAGGCGCTGGTCGATCACCCCAAAGTGTTGCGCGTTGTGGCCTTGTCGGGCGGTTACACCCGCGATGAGGCATGTGACGAACTGGCGAAGAATGACGGTATGATCGCCAGCTTCTCGCGCGCATTACTTGAAGAATTGCGTGCGCAGATGAGCGACGATGAATTCGATGCCGCTCTGGCCGAAGCCATTGCCGCTATCTACACAGCTTCAACGCAAAAGGTTACTGCCTGACGCCTGACAGTAGCCGTCTTTAACGCCGATAGCGTGACAAGCCCTCTCCGGAAACGGGGAGGGCTTTTTGCTACCCGTTCAGATGCCGCCGGCGAAAGTGAAGCCGAAGCGATAATCCTGGGGTGCGGGAGGCTGACTGGACACCCTGACGGGCGTGACGCTGACCAGTTCAAGCGTTCCATCGGCGACCTGTCGGCGATGAGCGCCATTCCGTTCCGGCCATGCGAATTCACGAAACTCGCTGCCCGATCCGAGATCGATCCGTACTTTTAGCCTTACCTGCCCCGCCTGAATGCACTGAACATCCTTCGGGCAGCGGCTGTCTTCCAGCACTTCGAGCGGTGTCACCTGCGGGCCGTCGACATAGACCGTTTCGCCGATCCGGGCATAGGCCGTGCCGGGATGGTCCGAGGGGCCGGCAGGAGCGGAAGCGGGACCGGTTGCAGTGCAGGCGGTGAGCATCAGGACAGTGGCCGCAGCACTCGGGAAAAGGGGTAATCTGGTCATCCGGCGCATTTAGGCGAGGATCTGCGACAATGCCATCTTGGCGCGGCGCTCCCTTCGGGATAAAGACGCGCGCCATGTCCGATTGCCAACTCTATCTGATTTCGCCCCTCGATGTGACCGGTGACTTTCCGCAGCGGCTTGAAAGAGCACTCGATGCCGGGCCGGTCGCGGCCTTTCAGTTTCGCGTGAAGGATGTCGACCAGCATGAAGCGGCCCGGCTTGCAGAGCCGCTTCAGACGATTTGTGCTGCGAGAGACGTGGCTTTCATCGTCAACGATTCGATTGCGCTGGCGAAACGCCTGGGCGCAGACGGTGTCCATCTGGGGCAGGGCGATGGCGAAGTGGCCGAAGCGCGCGACATGCTGGGGCGCGATGCGCAGATCGGCGTTACTTGCCATGCGAGTCGCCATCTGGCGATGGAGGCAGGAGAGCAAGGTGCAGATTATGTCGCCTTCGGTTCCTTCTTTCCGAGCGAAACCAAAGCCAGCGAGCACCGCCCCGAGCCTGAATTGCTGAACTGGTGGCAGGGGCTGTTCGAAATCCCCTGCGTGGCGATCGGCGGTATTACACCGGAAAACTGCACTCCGCTGGTGGAAGCTGGCGCGGATTTCCTCGCCGTCAGCAGCGCTGTGTGGAAAGGTGACGAAGCCGAAGCTGTACGCAGTTTCGCCAGGGTGCTGTAAGCGCGCTTTGCGCATGGTGGATATAAGGGGGCTGGCTCATGAGGCAGCGTGTCTATAGTCTGCCGATATGGCACTGCATTTTTCCGATCGGCTTCTGACCATCGTCGTGACCGCCACGCTGACCTCGGCAGTATGGATCGTGGTTGGCAGTTTCTCGCTGGTCGGGCAAGACGAGGCGGATGACCGGGCTTCCGCCGCTGCGCGGAGATCGGGGGACGAAAGTCCGGGAGTGGAATCGCTGGCTGGTTCGGCGGGGCCCTTATCTTCGGCATCCGGCGGGCAGAGCGATACGGTTTCCCATGCCGACGAGATCACAGAGCCGGTTAGCGGCGAAATGCGCAACCTGATGATTCCGGTGCTCAATGTCCGTCCGGCCGATCTGGTCGATAATTTTTCGGATGAAAACACGCCTGACAAGAGATTGCACGAAGCGATCGATATTATGGCGAGTGAAGGCACATCAGTCGTATCCACCGCGCCCGGCCGGATCGAACGGCTGTTCCATTCGCAGGCAGCAGGTAATTCGATCTATGTCCGTTCGGAGGATCGGAAAACGATCTATTATTATGCCCATTTAGCCGAATTTGCGCCCGGCCTGCAGGAAGGGCAGAGGATCAGGCGGGGGCAGCGTCTCGGGACGGTCGGATCGAGCGGTAATGCCGATCCCGATGCACCGCATCTTCACTTCGCTATTTTCCGGACTTCTCCAGATGCCATGTGGTGGGAGCCGGGGACGGCACTTAATCCCTATTCGCTGCTGACCGACCGCAGCACAGGTTAATCCTTGCTTCGTTCTCCCCCTAAAGCGGCCTGTCGCTGGTCAGATGAACGCAGCGTAACGGTCCGGGCGTGCCGTCGTTTTTGAGCTTGCGGACGATTCGCGCGGATCTGAGGTGATAGCGCTGCCCTTTTTTGGGCCCGCTGGTCATCAGAATTTGTTTGCCGCGTCGCAGATAGGTTCCGATTTTCCCTTCTGCCCCCTGATAGCGGGACGCGCTGAGAATGATGAAATTCTCTTCTTCCTGCTTTATTGTAAAAGTTCCGGCCACATCGCCGGGCAACTCACAATGCCACTTGCCACGCGGCAGAGTGCCCAGCTTTTCGGCGAATGCCGTCCCTGGAAGCGACAGCACAGCGAAGGCCAGAATCACGGAAAAGGAAGTCAGGGCAGGGTGGAACATGATGTCTCCTGGGGACAGGCGGAGGCAGAATGCGCAACAGACTGAATGGAGGCGCCGCCTAACACTGTCCAACCGAATGTACCAGCCCGCTTGCTCCGATGGCGCGGAACGGCTAGGGCGCGCCTTCATCCCGATAAGATCTGTAAAGAGCGGTATCCCATGAAGATCAGTGGTGTGGACATTCGTCCCGGCAATATCCTGGAATATGAAGGCGGCATCTGGAAAGTTGCCAAGATCCAGCATACCCAGCCCGGCAAGGGCGGGGCCTATATGCAGGTTGAAATGAAGAACCTCGTCGATGGCCGCAAGACCAATACCCGGTTTCGCAGTGCCGACACGGTTGAGAAGGTTCGCCTCGATACGAAGGATTTCCAGTATCTCTATGAAGATGACGATAAGCTCGTCTTCATGGACAAGGATACCTATGAGCAGATCATGCTCGATGCCGATCTGCTCGGTGATGCCAAGGCATTCCTGACCGACGGCATGGATGTGACGCTGGAACTGTATGACGAAAAGCCAATCTCCGTGCAGCTTCCCGAACAGGTGGAAGCCATGATTGTCGAAGCGGATGCGGTGGTAAAAGGCCAGACGGCCAGCTCCAGCTACAAACCGGCAGTGCTTGAAAATGGCGTTCGTGTCATGGTCCCGCCGCATATTGAAAGTGGCACGCGGATCGTTGTGGATGTCTATGCACGCGAATATGTGAAAAAGGCAGACTGATTATGCGTAACCCCGCCAAGCTCCTCCCTGCGTCTCTCGCTCTGGCCATGCTTTCCATGAGCGCGGCTCCGGCCCTTGCACAGGATGAAGGCGCTCAGGCCGGGGCAGGCGATACGGCGCAGCCCGGAGACAGTCCGGAAGATGTTCGCCGTGGCGCTGTCATCCTGCGTGCATTCAATCAGGTTCTCAATTCAGAGGACACACCGCAGGAGGTGCGGGCGCAGCTTTTGTCATGCCTGTATAATAACAGCCTGCGCAATGTGAGCGTGGCGGCCGGTAAGGTGGTTGCCGAGCAGGAACAGCTTGCCGACGATAACCCGCAGCATGTATTCATCGCTGCCTCAGCAGTGTGCGGCGTTCAGCCGGCACAGGAAGGCGAAGCGGACGAAAGCCGCTGACGCTCATTCAAGGATAGAACACGGTAATGGCACTTTCCGGCCTCATTCGAGTGATGGAGCGCGCTGCGCGCAAAGCGGGCGGGCGGCTGCGTCGCGATTTCGGCGAAGTCGAACATTTGCAGGTCAGCCGCAAAGGCCCGTCGGACTTCGTGTCCAAGGCGGATCGTGCGGCTGAGCGAACGATTTATGACGAATTGCTGCAGGCCCGGCCCGATTGGGGCTTCGTGCTGGAAGAAGCTGGTGAGATCGAAGGCGATCCTGCCAAGCCGCGCTGGATCGTCGATCCGCTCGATGGCACCAGTAATTTTCTGCACGGTATTCCGCATTTCGCGATCTCCATCGCGGTGCAGGAACCGAAGCTGGATGGCAGCGGCTGGGGCGATGTTATTGCCGGGGCGGTTTATCAGCCTTTGACCGATGAAACCTTCTGGGCCGAGAAAAGCCGTGGTGCCTGGCTGCACGATGCGCGGCTGCGTGTGTCCGGTCGCCGCACTCTCTCCGAAGCGCTGATCGCCACCGGTACCCCGTTTCAGGGCCATGGCGACTTCGGTGAATGGACGCGCATTTTCAGCGCAATCGGCCCGCAGGTCGCAGGTATTCGCCGTTATGGTGCCGCGTCGCTCGATCTTGCCTGGCTGGCTGCCGGGCGCTTCGACGGTTTCTGGGAAAGCGATCTGTCGCCCTGGGATACAGCGGCCGGTTGTCTGCTCGTTCGCGAGGCTGGTGGTTTCGTGAGCGATTATCGTGGCCGCTCGCTGCCAATTTGCGACAAGCAGGTCGTCGCCGGTAACGATCCCCTGCATTCCCGCTTGCACAAATTGCTGGTGGGTGCTCTGAAGGGGCCTGAAGTTAAGTAAACTTTTTTCCACCGTTCTTACTGCTTGAAGTAAGATAAGAGCTCGGCTAATCGGCCGTTCGTGTGAGGGCCCCTGTGGCGGAATTGGTAGACGCGCTCGACTCAAAATCGAGTTTCTTCGGAAGTGCCCGTTCGAGTCGGGCCAGGGGCACCACCGCAATTTTGTCATTCCCGGTATCGAGGCCTGAAGGCTGATGGAGATGCCCGGAATGCCATCCTTCCACGCCATGGCGGCTATGGCTTTGACAACGGCCATGTTCATTGCTTTCGCGCGTGGACGATTATCGACCGAGATTGTCTCTCTGCTGACCATCGCCGTGATTGCGGTGGGGCTGTATTTCTTCCCGCTCCCTCACACAAAGCCGACAGACGGGCTTCAGCTCGCTTTTTCGGGCTTTGGGCATTATGCACTCATCACGATTTGCGCTTTGATGATTATGGGGCGCGGGCTTGTGGTGACGGGGGCGCTCGATCCCGCATCGCGCTTTCTTGAAAGAATCTGGAAAGTCCACAGCTCCTTCGGTCTGCTCATGTCGCTGGGCATCGCTTCTTTTCTGTCGATGATCGTCAATGACACGCCGATTCTGGTGCTGTTGCTGCCTATTTTTGTCAGCCTTGCCGCGCGTGGCGCGATGCCCGCCTCGAAAACACTGATTCCGCTGAATGCCGCTGTGCTGATCGGCGGTATGGCAACGACGATAGGCACGTCGACCAATCTTCTGGTGGTATCCATTGCGCGCGATCTGGGTATGCCGCAGATGAATGTGTTTCATTTCACGCCTATCGTGCTGGCGGCGGGCCTTGTGGCCTTTCCCTATCTGTGGCTTGTCATGCCGCGCTTGCTGCCCGATAACAGCACTGCGGAGCGCCAGAAACCACGGCGCTTCACAACCCGTTTGCGTGTGCCGGCAGGTAGTGAGCTGGTTGGTAAGACCTATAAAGAGGTCATGAAATTACTGCCGGGTGATTTCAGTATCGACGATAAAACCGACGGACCGTTCGAAGCCGGTCAAAGGCTCAATATTTCGGGCACGCATGAATCGCTCGAAGAAGCGCTGCGTTTGCTGAAAGGGCAGGTGGCACCAGGCTGGATTGTCGATCGGATCCGCCGCAATGCCTCGCGTGAGAGTGAGGATGTGCAGGTTCTGGAAATGGTGGTGACGGCGGACTCTCGTCTCATCAACCGAACGCTTTCCACTTCGGGTATTGCCGATCTCTATGGCGTTGCAGTGCTTGGTATTCATAAGCCTGAACGCTTGCTGCAATTCGACCGGGACCAGCAGACCGGCGACATTCGCATTGCGGAAGGGGATGTGTTGCTGGTTATGGGGCTGCCCGGCAGTCTGCAGGAATTCGCCCAGACGGACAGTCTGCTTCAGCTCGAAGGCGGCAAAGTGATGCCGCGCCGCTCCAAGGCGGTACTGGCCGCCGCTATCATGTTCGGATCGGTTGGTCTGGCTTCTGTCGGTCTATTGCCTATTGCGATTGCTGCACTGGGCGGCGCCATTCTGATGTTTGCGACCGGCTGCGTGAAGTTCGACCGGGTCGGTCGGGCCTTGTCTGCCAAGGTCATCGTGCTGGTGGCGGCCAGTATTGCGATTGGCAGGGTCATTCTTGAAAGCGGGGCTGCCGCATGGCTGGCTGAAGCCCTGGCAGGCGGCTTGCAATATATGCCGCCTGCGGCCGTACTCGCTGCGATCATGCTTTTCGTGACATTGCTGACCAACTTCGCGTCAAATGCCACGGCGGCCACGGTAGGCACACCTATTGCGTTCAATATCGCCAATCAGCTTGGCCTGCCGCAGGAGCCGCTGATTCTTGCTGTGCTGTTCGGTTGTAATTTGTGTTATGCCACGCCGATCGCTTATCAGACCAATATGCTGATTATGGCTGAAGGCGGGTATAGTTTCGGCGATTATCTGCGCACCGGTCTGCCGCTGGTATTGATTATGGTGGCGACGCTTTCGGGTTTGCTGGTGCTGACTTACGGCATGTAACGGGCGGGCTGACCGCAGACTTTTCGGAACCCTTCAGAGCGGACGACAGTTTAAGTCCCCGATCTGAAAGGAGTATTCTATGAGCGAAGAACGTATCACGGAAGTCGAAGCGCCTGATGGTAAAACCCATACGCATACGACAGTTATCACCGATAAACCGCGATCAGGCGGCTCATGGGTTGTCATTGCACTGGCTCTGCTCGTGGTGGCTGTCATCGGCATATGGGCGGTGTCGAGCCTTGGCGGTGCGGAAGTGGCCAAGGACAACGCCATAGCCGAAGCCGCCGATGAGGTGGGCAATGCTGCCGGGCAGGTAGGTGATGCTGCGCAAAATGCCGCTAATAAACTCGGCGACTGAGCGCCTGATGCAATAATACCGAACTCACCGGCAAAGGCGGGCGGCCCCTTTGCCGGTGAGTGCCCGATGTAAATTTACCGAGATTTCATTTATCGGTTATAGGCCATGACCTGTCTCGGGTGAATTCACCGACATCAACGGGGAAGCATGGTCCGCCTTTTTAAACATTATGTGCCGCGAGCGGTTTTGTTTCTCGGCGTGGTTGATTTTGTTCTGCTTCTTGCAGCTAACGATATTGCCTGGCAGGTGAGAGCGTCACAGATCGGGATCGATCTCAGCCCCATGCTTGATCGGGTCGGGGCTATCAGTGCATTCGCCGTTGTTGTGATGCTGGCGATGGTCTCAGTCGGTGTTTACGGGCCGGATGCTCTGCGTTCGCTGCGCTATGCTGCTGCACGATTACTGATTGCGGTCAGCCTCGCCGTTCTCTCACTCGCTTTTATCGATTTTATCATTCCCAGTGAGACATTCTGGCGTTCCACGCTTTTGTATGCGATGGGCATCACGATCATTCTTCTTATGATCAACCGTTTGATTCTCGGTAAAATTCTTGGGAATTCTGCCTTCCGCCGCCGGGTCCTTGTGCTCGGTGCCGGAGCACGAGCGGAGCGGTTGAATGCAATCGCGAAACGACTGGAAAGCGGTTTCGTGATAGTCGGATTTGTCGGCATGGGCGAAGAAGGAGAAGTGATCGCGGGAAAACGGAATCGTGCCGATATCCCCGACCTGTCTGCCTATGTCCGCGAACTTGAAGCAAGCGAAGTGGTGCTTGCCTTGCAAGAGCGGCGCAATGCTCTGCCGTTGCAGGACCTTCTGCGCATCAAGACGGAAGGCGTATACGTGACCGAGTTTTCAAGTTTCGTCGAACGCGAAACCGGCCGTGTCGATCTCGAAACGGTCAATCCGAGCTGGTTGATTTTTTCCGACGGTTTTTCCTCCGGGCACAGGCTTTCCAAAGCCATCAAGCGCGTGTTCGATATTGTAGTGAGCAGTGTACTGTTGCTGCTGACTTTCCCCATTATCCTGCTTTTTGCCGTCCTCGTTAAGATCGACAGCAAAGGGCCCGCCTTTTATCGCCAGCAGCGTGTGGGGCTGTATGGTCAGCCATTCGACGTCATCAAATTGCGCTCCATGCGCATCGATGCGGAAAGAGACGGTGCCAAATGGGCGGAAAAGAACGATCCGCGCGTGACAAGGATCGGACGCTTCATTCGCATGGTGAGAATTGATGAATTGCCGCAGACATGGAGCGTTCTGAAAGGCGATATGAGCTTCGTCGGGCCGCGCCCCGAACGCCGACAATTTGTGGACGAACTTGAACTGCATCTGCGTTATTATGCTGAGCGGCATATGGTAAAACCCGGCATTACGGGGTGGGCCCAGATCAATTATCCCTATGGAGCTTCAATCGAAGATGCGCGGCAAAAGCTGGAATATGATCTCTATTATGCCAAGAATTATACGCCCTTTCTGGATCTGCTGATCATTCTGCAAACCTTGCGCGTGATATTATGGCCCGAAGGGGCGCGTTGATGCGCATGCACCGCGCCTCGGATGATCTTCCAACGGTTATAAATAATCACAGCTTCTGGCCGGGCAGAGGCTAATGGAGCAGAATATTATCTGCCATGACTATCTGCGAGGGGCTGGCGTATCCTCAAGAGGGCATTTCGAACGTGACGAAATTGCATGGTATCAGTTGATAACCTTCTTCGGTCTGCCAAAACAATATGACTGTCAGACTTGATCGCTGGCTCACCGTCCCTGTCTTCGCCGCATGTCTTATGGCTTTGCTCCCTGCGGCTGCAGATAGTGCACCTGACCGTAATCCGGTCACCGTTGCCAGGGATGCGCTCGATCAGGGCGATGCCATTACAGCCGAGATCGAGGCGCAGCAGGCGCTCAGGAGTGGCGCGGATCGCCGGGACGTAGCGGCTCTGCTGGGGCAGGCGGAATTGTTTCAAGGCAATTTCGACAAGGCTCGCCAGTGGCTGGAACCGGGCCGGTTTACGAAGGAAGACCATGAACGTGGCTTTCATGCGCTGGCGCAACTGGAATTGGCCGAAGGACATCCTGAGAAGGCGGCTAAAGCCTTCGAACGGGCACTCGAACATAATGGCGGGAGCGCTCTGCTGTGGGTCGATATCGGACGGTTTCGCTATCAGATCGGTGAACAACGCCTTGCCGTGACGGCAGCACGCAATGCTGTGAAGAAAGATCCTGACAATCCACAGGCGCTGGTATTCATGGGTCAACTGGTGCGCGATACGGATGGGCTTCAGGCGGGCCTCCTGTGGTTCAGGCGCGGGATCGATCTGCATCCCGAGAATCTCGATCTGCTCGCGGAATATGCCTCAACGCTGGCCGAACTTGGGCAATATAAGGAGATGCTGCGCGTCACACGCGATATGCTGACAATCCAGCCGGGCAACAGCCGTGCCTATCTTTTGCAGTCCGTGATGGCAGCCCGTGCGGGTGAAGGGGAGCTGGCTCAGCGATTATTCTGGCGAACGCGTAACCAGTTCGATGCCGTTCCGGCGGGAATGCTGATTGCCGGTGTAATGGAGCAATATGGCGGTAACCGGGTGGCTGCTGCACATGTGCTGAACGATCTCGTTCGTCGTCAGCCGGATAATCTTCCGGCTCATATCGTATTGGGGCGGGCTTTGCTGACAAATGGCGAAACCGGTGAAGTGGTGGATGATCTGAAGCCACTGGCAAAGAGGGCTTCTGCTTCAGCCTATATGCTGACTTTGCTAGGGCGGGCGCTTGAACAGCGGGATGACAGGCAGGCGGCAGCCATCTACCTCGATCGCGCAGCCGGGATCGGGAGGCTCGTCCCTCCAGCAGTGGAAGCAATTCCATTGAGTGAAGAAGGCGCTGTCACGATCTATCGCTGGCAGGACGACCCCGACAGGCTGGATGCCGGTATCGCTCTGATCCGGCAAATGCTGGGGGAAGGACAGGAAAGAGCGGCACTTGCCAAGGTCGCAGATCTTCGGGCCCGTTATCCTGCTTCGATTGATGTCGAAATTCTCTCGGGCGATGTGGCGGCTTTGACCGAGCAGGAAGAAGAGGCTTTGAAATATTATCGGCAGGCAGCACAGTTGCGGCTCAATGCCGATCTGACACAAAGGATCGTTTATACTCTGCTGGCCATGAACAGGCAGGCCGAAGCCGAACGGTTGCTGTCCGATTATCTGCGCGAAAATCCACGTGCTCTCGAAGCGGTATTGATGCTGGCAGATCTGCGCCTGAAGGATAGCGAATGGCATAAAGCCGACTTGCTTCTGACCTATGCCAGGCAATTGCCGGGAGGCGCCCGCGATCCACGATTGCTGGCTCATCTGTCTGAGGCCTGTTTGCAGCAAGGTAAGATAGGGCAGGCGATGGATCTGGCGATGGAAGCCTATCGCATCCAGCGCGCCGGCACATTGCCGACGCTGGCTTTGGGGCGGGCTATGGCAGCGGCAGGGCGGCGGAAGGAAGCCGCTGTGCTGATGGAAAAATATCGTGCGATGGACGGGGCGGCGGATCAGCCTTCCGCCTGACGGGCCTCAGCCTTGTTATGCCGGATAGACCACCACAGAGAAATGCCGATCAGCGTGGCACCGATCAGGCCGGTCACCGTTTCGGGTATATGGAAATGAGCTGATAGCAGCATAATCGCTCCTAGGGCGATAATTGCCCAGAATGCACCATGTTCGAGATAGCGATATTCAGCCAGAGTGCCTTTTTTAACCAGCATGATCGTCATCGAACGAACGAACATCGCGCCGATGGAAAGGCCCAGTGCAATCACGATCATATTATTCGACAGGGCGAATGCGCCGATTACACCGTCAAAGCTGAAGGAACTGTCCAGCACTTGCAGATAGAGAAAACCGCCAAGGCCTGAGCGAATGACTTCACCACGCGCTTTGGCAGCTTCCTCGCGAAGCTGGAGCACGGTTCCGATGGCTTCCACCGCAATGAAAGTGACGATGCCGAGCATTCCGGCAATCACGAAACTGAGCGCTTCGGCTTCGGGCAGAAGATGCGAAATGCCCCAGATGGCCAGAAGCAGGAAAGCAATTTCCGCAGAAGGGATGGCGGAGAACCGCGCCAGCCGCGATTCCAGCCAGTTGATCCAGTGAATATCCTTCTCGCCGTCGAAGAAGAATTTGAGCCCCACCATAGCCAGGAAGGCGCCGCCAAAGCCTGCAATACCGACATGAGCCGATGATACGATACGTTCATATTCATCCGGCTGATTAAGCGAAAGGTGAATGGTTTCAACCGGGCCTAAACCGGCAGCAATAGCGACAATGGAAAGGGGAAAGATCACCCGCATTCCGAAAACCGCAATGGCCATGCCCCAAGTGAGAAATCGTTTCTGCCAGATCTCATCCATATTTTCGAGCACTGTGGCATTGACCACTGCATTGTCGAAACTGAGCGAAATTTCGAGTACCGACAAAACCGCCACGATCCACAGAATCTGCAAGGTATTCTCGATATTGCCGGTCGAAGCATAACCGTACCACGCGGCTAGCCCCATACAGACGATGGTGAAGATAATCGAGCCGCGGAAATAGCGAAACACCGTGAGACTATCCTGTCGAAATGAAAGGGAAGGCGGGAGGGTATGGAGGCTGTTCTGTACCGCCGCTAGGCCACTTGCTGAGTGGGTTCAAGCTAACATGGGCAACTTACTATTTGGGCTGATAGGTCTGATCCGGGCCGGGAAAACTCCTGTCGCGTACTTCTCTGGCATATTGTTCAGCTGCCTGGGAGATCGCTTCAGCCATATTACCATAGCGTTTTACGAAGCGCGGAACGCGTTCGAACATGCCCAGCATATCTTCAGCCACGATGACCTGGCCGTCGCACTGAGCGGAGGCGCCGATGCCGATGACCGGGCAGGAAAGGGCCTGAGTGACGGCAATGGCGATAGGTTCCAGTACCCCTTCCAGCACGATGGCAAAAGCGCCTGCTTCATCCAGCGCTTGTGCATCCTGCATAATTTTTTCGGCTTCGGCTTCATCGCGGCCGCGTGCTCCGTAGCCACCAAGAACGTTGACCGCCTGTGGTGTCAGCCCGACATGGCCGACGACCGGAATACCGCGCTGGACGAGGAAAGCCACCGTTTCCGCCATGACCTCGCCGCCTTCGAGCTTGACCGCCGCTGCTCCGGTGGCCTCCATGATCCGTGAAGCGTTTTCGAAGGCCCGCTGCGGAGAGGCTTCATAACTGCCGAAAGGCATATCCACGACGACCACAGAGTGATAACTGCCGCGAACCACTGCGGCGCCATGCGCGATCATCATATCCACAGTGACGGGTAGAGTGGACGGCAGGCCATAGATCACCTGACCCAGCGAATCCCCGACAAGCAGAATATCGCAATGGCTGTCGAGCAATTGTGCCTGTCGTGCCGTATAGGCGGTAAGCATGACAATCGGTTCTTCCACCTTGCCATTCATCTTGCGCTGGCGAATGGCTGGTACGGTCAGACGGCGCATAGGGGCAGGGGTGGGATTGGCGCGGCTGGTTGCGGTATCGAGCTGAAAATTGGTAGACATGCAACATCTCTAGGCAAATCCGGGGATAGGGGGAACCGCTTTTCGTCACTTTGACAGTCTGCTTCGCGGTGGGAACGTGACATTCGCGTAAGACGCCCTCTCGACGAGAGAGCCGAAACACTGCACAAGAAATCGTATTATATTTCTATAAGCTGCGGGGACGTGAATAAGTGGCATTGGAGTCTCAGGGAAGTGGTCGCGATGGCTGGTCATCGCGATCGGCATTTATTCTGGCGGCTATCGGGTCGGCCGTCGGTTTGGGAAATCTCTGGAGATTTCCTGCTGAAGCCGGAGCCAATGGTGGCGGCGCCTTTGTCGTCTTCTATATTTTGTGCGTCGTTCTGATCGGATTACCGGTTCTGTTGTCCGAAACGCTGATCGGTCGGCACGGTCAGTCTTCCGCACCCGAAAGTGCCCGGCGCCTGGCGCGGGAATCGGGAGCCTCGCGCCATTGGAGCATTCTTGCATCGCTGGGTGTGTTTTCGGCTTTCATGATTGTCAGTTTCTACTGCGTCGTCGGGGGCTGGGTGCTGCATTATATCTGGGTTTTTATCAGCGACCTTTTCCAGACCGGTCTGACAGGCGGCGCTTTTCAGGGGCGTGATCCGGCCGAGATCGAAGCCATTTGGCCCAGTCTTGCCGGCAATGGCGCTCTGACCGTCGGACTGGATTTCGCTTTTCTGGCGATCACACTTTTTTTTGTGGCGCGGGGCGTTTCCTCGGGGATCGAGATTATGGCGGTCTGGCTCATGCCTGCCTTTTTCATCCTTTTGATCGCCATCACCATTTATGGTTCGTTCGGCGGAGCCTTTTCTGAAACAGTGGACTATCTGTTCACTTTCGAGCCGGAAAAGCTGACCGGTCCGGTGATGCTGGCAGCCGTCGGGCAAGCCTTTTTTTCGCTCTCACTGGGTGTTTCGGGAATGATTACCTATGGGGGGTATGTCGGTCGTAACGTCAATCTGGCGGGAACCTCGGTGATTATCGCCAGTGCCGATACTTTCGTTGCGCTGGTTGCGGGCTTGTGCATTTTCCCGATTGTCTTCGCTGCCGGACTGGGCGCCAATGCCGGGCCGGCCCTGATGTTCCAGACATTGCCTCATGCGTTTCAGTCCATGCCGCTGGGTTCGGTAATCGGTATCTTGTTTTTCGTGATGGTGGGCGTGGCGGCTCTGACCAGTTCGGTTGCGCTGCTCGAAGTTCCGACGTCATGGCTGATGGAAAAGACCGGGCTGCGCCGTGTTCCGGCAGCCTGCACGATAGCTTTCGGTGCTATGATCCTGGGCGCTCTTTCGGCTTTGTCGACCAATCAACTGGCTGATTTTTACCCGCTGAACTTTATCCCGCTATTTGAAGGACAGGGCGTATTCGATGTTCTGGACGGCCTGACCAGCAAGATCTTCATGCCTGTGGCGGCCATTCTGACCACGATCTTCGTGGGGTGGGTTGCGGATCGCCGGCTGATCGATTCCGAAACGGGGTTGAGCGGCGGTTTACAGGTAATCTGGCGCTTTCTGGTTTGCTGGTTGTGTCCGCTGGCCTTGCTGGCCATTCTCGCTGTCGGGATATTCCCGGATAGTATAGGCTAAAGAAAAAGGGGGCCGGTTTTCAGCAGGCCCCCTTTTGTACGTTTCCGAGCGTAATCTCGATCCGCATCGGTATTTTTCGATAAAAAGCCAGGTGGTCAGTCGCGCGCGTCCTTGGCGACCGCGTCGAGCACGCCATTCACGAATTTGGCTTCGCGGGCATCGAAAAAGGCATGGGCGACATCGACATATTCGCTGATTGCGGTCGCCTTGGGGACATCCTGCCGGGCAACCAGTTCATAGGCTCCCGCGCGCAGGATTTGCAGCATGGTTTTGTCGAGCCGTTTCAGCGTCCAGCCATCGGCCAGCTTGCTCTGCACCAGCTCGTCGATCTCTTCCATGCGCGATATAGTGCCGCGCACGATATCGTCGAAAAAGGGCTGATCGGCCTGATTATACTGATCCTCCTCGATCTCCTTACCCAGGCGATGCTGGTGAAATTCGTCGAGTAGCTGGATCAGCCTGCTGCTTTCCATTTCGTGCTGATAGAGCGCCTGCACGGCAGCGAGGCGAGCGGCGGAACGGGCCTTGGCATTGCTTGTCATTTCAAACGGACTTTCACGGAATTGGCATGGGCGGGCAGCCCTTCGACTTCGGCCAGTGCAACTGCGGCAGGGCCGATAGCAGCAATCGAGCTCTCGTCCAGCGAAATGAAGCTGGTGCGCTTCATGAAGTCGAGCACGGAAAGCCCGCTGGAAAAACGTGCCCGGCGCCCTGTGGGCAGAACATGGTTTGGTCCGGCCACGTAATCGCCCACTGCTTCCGGTGTATAGCGACCCAGAAACACACTGCCTGCGTGGCGCAGCCGGCTGAAGAGTGCATCGGGATCGTCTACGGCCAGTTCGACATGTTCAGCGGCGAGACGATTGGCCAGAGCAGGAGCTTCGTCGAGACTGTTCACATGTATGATGACGCCATTGTCGTCCCAGCTCTGTCGCGCGACTTTGCTGGTCGAGAGCAGAGCGCATTGCACATCTACGCGATCTTCCACACGCTCGGCGAAAACCGGGTCGTCGGTAATTAGAATGGATTGCGACGAAGGATCGTGTTCGGCCTGACTGAGCAGATCGGCGGCGATCCAGTCTGCATCGTTTTTCCCATCGGCAATGACGAGAATTTCGCTCGGTCCGGCCACCATATCGATACCGACCACACCATAAAGCTGGCGCTTGGCCTCGGCCACCCAGGCATTGCCGGGGCCGGTAATGACATCGACAGGGCTGATCCGGTCCGTGCCGTAAGCGAGAGCTGCTATGGCCTGCGCACCCCCGACGCGCCAGATCTCGTCCACTCCGGCAAGATGCGCTGCGGCGAGAACAAGATCGTTTACTTCGCCTTTCGGGGTAGGTGTGGCGATAACGAGCCGTTCTACTCCGGCAACTCTGGCGGGTATCGCATTCATCAGAAGTGAAGAGGGGTACGCTGCGCGGCCACCGGGAACATACAGGCCCGCGGCATCTACCGGATTCCATCTGGCTCCCAGGCGAACGCCGGTATCATCGCGATAATCGCGATCGGCGGGGAGCTGGGCTTCATGATAAGTGCGGATACGGCTGGCAGCGAGTTCCAGCGCTTTGCGCAATTCGGGATCAAGCGCATCGAAAGCGATTTTGCAGGCTTCGCGCGAAATTATCCAATCCGCATCCGTCGCCAGCGTGTAGCGGTCGAAACGGCTGGTATAATCGGCCACCGCTTCGTCTCCGCGCGCTTTCACACGGGCAAGGATATCACGCACCGTTTGCGCGATATCAGCATCGCTTTCCCGGCGCTCATTGACCACACGGTTAAATTTGCGCGCAAAATCCTTATCGCTGGTGGAAAGCCGTTGCATCAGGCTGCTTCCTGTACGGTCAGGGCACGAAAGGCGTCGACAAGTTCAGCCACACGCGGATCGGTCTTGAGTGCCGCCCGATTGACGATCAGCCGCGCCGAGATCGGCATGATCTGTTCCTTCTCAACCAGACCGTTTTGTTTGAGAGTACGCCCGGTGGACACCAGATCGACGATCCGTCCGGCAAGGCCGAGTGTCGGGGCGAGTTCCATCGCGCCGTTCAGCTTCACACATTCCGCCTGAATGCCTTTCCGTTCGAACCAGCGGCTGGTGATATTCGGATATTTTGTGGCGATGCGAAGATGGCTGGCATTGGCCACCGGTTCGGCTCCTGCACCTTCCACTGGCTCGGCAACCGACAGGCGGCAATGGCCGATATCGAGGTCTACCGGTGCGTAAAGCTCAGAATAATTGAACTCCTCGATCACGTCGGAGCCCACAATTCCGGCCTGGGCAGCACCGAATGCCACGAAAGTTGCCACGTCGAAAGCGCGCACGCGGATGATCCGCATATCGCTGTTTTCGGTTGCGAAACTGAGGCTGCGGTTGGACTTGTCGTGGAAGCCGCTTTCCGGCACCACGCCTGCGCGAGCCATGACTGGCAACGCTTCGTCGAGAATACGCCCTTTGGGCACGGCAAAGGTCAGCGGCTTGGTCATAGGCGCGCATGTAGGCTGACGTAACGAAAAGGGCAATGTCCATGGGCGATCGTGCAGTAATGGAAATCACGGATGTCAGGGAAGCGATAGACTGGCAGGCCAACCATTGCGAGAAAGCCAACGCCCCTTGCACTGCACGAGTGATCCGGGCGGAACTGGCTATTCTCGAAGGAAATAGCGCCACCGGGCGACGAATTGCCAATTGGCAAGGGCTATCGCTGGAAGATGCCCTCCCTTTGCGTGTGGCAGCAGGGCTACACTATCTGTTTCTTTCCGGAGAAGATAAACGCCTTGAGCCGATTTATGCCGGGCTGACGAGCGATCAGAAGGCGATCGATGCGCTGGTGGCGGAAATGGCCGAGATGTACGATGCACGGCTCATGCCCTGGCTCGACAGTCCGCCGCAGACCAATGAAGCGGGGCGCTCGGCCAGTATTATAGCCGGACTCTTGTGGTTATCCGAAAGATTGGGGCCGTGTTTCGAACTGAATGAACTGGGGGCCAGTGCCGGCGTCAATACGATGATGGAGCGTTATCGGTACGATCTGGGAGGCGTATCGGTTGGGCCTGAACGAACGCCTATGCAGATAAGGCCCGAATGGCGCGGGTCTGCCCCGCCACGGGTGCCGCTGGAGATTACGGCGATTCGCGGTTGCGATGTGGCACCGGTGGATATTTCGGACCCGGTTCAGGCATTGCGCCTCAAAAGCTATGTCTGGCCCGATGCGACCGAACGGCTGGCCCGGATCGATGCGGCAATCACTCTGGCGGCGGATAATCCACCTGATCTGGTTTCGATGGATGCCGGCGATTTCGTGGAAAACTGTCTTGCAGCTCCGCAGAAAAAGGGTGTTACCCGAGCCATTTTCCATTCCGTGATGTGGCAATATATGTCTGTTGAAACGCGCGACCGGATCACTGCGGCAATGGAAGAGGCCGGAAGCAAAGCCACTGCCGATAAACCGCTCGCATGGCTAAGGCTGGAAACCAACCGAGAGACATTCCGGCACGAATTAAGAGTCCGCTACTGGCCGGGGCATGAGGAGTGGGTTCAGCTCGCCGAGGCACATCCTCATGGTGCATGGATAGAATGGTACGAATAATTGTTTTGGCAGACGGCTTTTCGGATTGATGATTCTAAAAGAGCGGGAAGCTCCTGAGTAATGGGCATAAAAAGGGCGGCCGCTTCCGGGCCGCCCTTCCTCTATAAGGTGGTGTGAAAGGCTCAGGACGGAATATCGCCGATCAGAGCCTTCTTCTCCATGAATTCTTCGAGGCCGAATTTGCCGAATTCGCGACCGTTACCCGACTGCTTGTAACCGCCGAAAGGTGAGGCGAAGTCGAGACCGCCGGAATTGATGAACACAGAGCCGGCACGGATCTTCGGTGCTACCTTGACGGCGACTGACGGGTCACCGGCAATATAGGCACCGAGACCATAAGGCGTATCATTGGCGATTTCGACAGCCTGATCGATGTCGTCATAAGGAATGACGACCAGAACCGGGCCGAAGATTTCTTCACGAGCCGGCGTCATGTCATTGCTGACATTGCCAAGGATCGTCGGCTGAACATAATAGCCCTTGTCGAGACCTTCGGGACGGCCAAGACCACCCACGGCAACCTTGGCACCTTCTTCAATGCCTTTCTCGATCAGGCCCTGAATCTTGTCATACTGGCTCTTATTGACGACCGGGCCGATATGTTCACCCGATTTGGACGGATCATCGACAGCTTTGGAACCGAAAATATCGGCCAGCATCTTCACTGCATCGTCATACTGATCTTTGTGGATCAGGAAACGTGTCGGGGCAACGCAGCTCTGGCCAGAATTAAGCAGCATACCACCAGCTCCGGCCGGAAGCGCCATTTCGAGAGGCGTGCCGGGCAGAACGATGAATGGTGATTTGCCGCCAAGCTCCTGATGGACACGCTTCACCGTGTCGGCAGCATTCTTGGCCACCTGAATACCGGCACGGGTTGAGCCGGTGAAGGAAATCATATCGATATCCGGGTGCTGAGCCAGAGCTGTGCCGACGCCGGGGCCATCGCCCTGAACGAGATTGAAGACACCGGCCGGAACGCCGGCAGCATCGAGTACTTCAGCGAAAATCTGCGCCGAACCGGGTGTCTGTTCCGAAGGCTTGAGGATAACGCAATTGCCGGCGGCAATGGCCGGGGCCACTTTGGCGACAATCTGGTTCATCGGCCAGTTCCATGGCGTAATCAGCGCCACGATGCCGGCGGCTTCATAAACCACCCGGTTATCGCCGGTTGATTCGACCATTTCGAAATTTTCAAGTGCATTGATCGTTGAGGCGATATGGCCAAGGCCAGAGCCTGACTGGGCCGTGCTGGCCACATCGATCGGGCAGCCCATTTCTTCCGAAATCGCCTTGGCAATATCGGGAACGCGCTTGGCATATTCTTCCTGAATTTTCTTCAGCAGGGCAAGGCGCTCTTCCTTACTTGTCTGTGAATAGCTCGGGAAAGCCTTCTTCGCGGCCTGTACGGCTTTGTCGACATCGCCAGCCGTGCCGAGAATGACTTCGCTGACAGCTTCCTCAGTGGCCGGATTGATGACGGTTTTCGTTTCGGAACCGTCGGAATCGACCCACTGGCCGCCGATATAATGCTGGAGGTATTTGTTCATGCTGGCATCCTCATTGAATGGAACTGATTTTGCGCGGGTTTCATATGGGAAGAACAGACCTGTGTGCCACCCCTTTTCGTTGATTCTGTCTTAAAAATTTTTATCCGCCCCGCAAGAGCTGAACGCCCCAGTCACGTTCGAAGAGATAGAGCAGGATGCGCGCGGCGGCTCCGCGCGGACTGTCGAGCCCGCCATCACGTTCGACAAGCAGTCTGGCATCGTCATGGGCGACAGGCAGAAGTTGCTGGATCTGTTCGAGACTGGCCACATTGAAGGGACTATCCCCAGACTGGCGCGTACCCAAAAGCTCACCGCCGCCGCGCAGGCGCAAGTCCTCCTCTGCCAGTCTGAACCCGTCTTGTGTGGCGCGCATGAGGGCAAGCCTTTCACGGCCGGTTTCGGACAAATTTTCTCCCCGGATAAGCAGGCAGACAGACTTTTTCGAGCCGCGCCCCACCCGTCCGCGAAGTTGGTGAAGTTGTGCAAGCCCGAAACGTTCGGCCTGTTCGATAACCATCAATGTGGCATTGGGAACGTCCACCCCCACTTCAATCACCGTGGTAGCGACGAGCAGCTTCGCATCGCCTCTGGCGAAACGTTCCATCGCGGCGTCTTTTTCTTCGGATTTAAGCTGGCCGTGGACGAGCACCACATCGTCGCCCAGCCGTTCTTTCAGCCCGGCGTAACGAGCTTCGGCAGCGGCGATATCCTCATTTTCGTTTTCGCGAACCATGGGACAGACCCAATAGGCCTGATTGCCTTGCTGGAAATGCCGCTCCAGCCCGGCCACAACATCACCGAGTCGTTCGCTGGAAATAACTCGCGTATCGATGGCCTGCCTTCCCGGTGGCAGCTCATCAAGGCGCGAGACATCCATCTCTCCATATTCGGCGAGTGTCAGCGTACGCGGAATGGGGGTTGCCGTCATGGCAAGACAATGCGGTGTTACGCGGCCTTTGCGGGTGAGCATCAGCCTTTGCCCGACACCGAAGCGGTGCTGCTCGTCAATCACCACCAGAGCCAGATTGCGATAGGTCACGGCATCCTGAAAGATCGCATGGGTGCCGACCACAATATCGATCGATCCGTCCATTAATCCCATGAGGATCGATTCGCGCGCCTTGCCTTTATCGCGTCCGGTGAGGAGTGCGATTTGCACACCGGTCGGAGCCGCCATCTGCCGCAATGTCTCGTAATGCTGGCGGGCCAGGATTTCGGTGGGTGCCAGCATCGCTCCTTGTGCACCGGATTCTACCGCAATCAGCAAAGCCTCCAGCGCCACCACGGTTTTCCCGGCGCCGACATCGCCCTGTAGGAGGCGCAGCATCGGCGATGTCTGACCGAGATCACCTTCCACTTCGGCTATGGAGCGTTTCTGGGCTCCGGTGAGCGGGAAGGGTAGTTCGAGTTTCCGGCGCAGATGACCGTCACCCGAAAGGGGTTGCCCCTTGCGCTGACGATTGGCGGCACGCACCAGCATCAGCGCCAGACTATTGGCCAGCAATTCATCATAAGCCAGACGGTCCCGTGCGGGTTTATCCTCTGCTTTATGGGCTCGCAACAGTGCTTCTTTCCATGCCGGCCAGCCCTGTTTCTGCATCACACCGGATTCGATCCATTCGGGCAGGTCGGGCAAATGCGACAGGCTCTGCCCGACAAGGGCGGCCATGCGCGGTTGGGTCAGCCCCTCGGCGAGCGGATAGATCGGCTCGACAAGCTTGCCCATCGCCCCGGCGCTATCTTGTGCAACATGATCGGGATGAACGATCTGGAGCATCTGACCATATTGGTCGAGCCGCCCTGCAATCCAGCGCTTCTCGCCCGTCGGAAGCTGTTTCCTCGCCGTATAGGATGCGCGACCGAAATAGGTCAGGGCACATATATTGCCTGCCTCATCCTGAGCCATCACCCGGAATGGCCCGCGTCCGGCGCTGGCTTTATGCTCGATAGGAGTGAGCGGAGCGACAATCTGTTCACCCACCGTGGCGTCGTCGAGTGTCGAAACCGAATGGCGTTGCACGAAACGGTCGGGCAGATGATACAGGAGATCGCGCAGGCGGGTGAGCCCCAGCCGGGCAAGCGGTTTGCGCAGTTTCGGGCCGACTCCGTCCATGCTTTCCGTGTCGGCGAAGAGGGGATTGAGCAATTCGGGACGCATAGGGCTGCTATAGACGCTTGCGCACAGATGACGAGTGTCTTACCGCGCGGACATGGTCGATATGTCCGAACAAACCAAGCCTGACAGGCAAGCCCGCATTGCTCGCTGCCGCTTCCGTGCATGGCATCGCGGTACGCGCGAAGCCGATTTCATGATTGGCGGCTTCTTCGACAAATATCATGCCGGGTGGAACGAGGCGGATCTCGCCTGGTTCGAGGCTTTACTGGACGAGAATGATGTGGACATCATGGCCTGGGCGCTGGGTGTTCAGCCGGTTCCGCCGCTTTATGTCGGTCCGATGATGGAGCGCATGAAGGTCATCGACTACGTTACAATCTGATCGTAGCTTTTGCCAAAACGGTCAATCGCTGGCTTTTGAGCAGGTG
This sequence comes from Altericroceibacterium spongiae, assembly GCF_003610805.1. GTDB lineage: Bacteria > Pseudomonadota > Alphaproteobacteria > Sphingomonadales > Sphingomonadaceae > Altericroceibacterium > Altericroceibacterium spongiae. The sequence continues at coordinate 364,936 of NZ_RAPF01000001.1, forward strand.
GATTTGAAAAGGGGCGGATCGTCGGATCCGCCCCTTTTCGTTGTCTGATTGCCAGCCTTACTGTGCGGTGTTTTCGCCCGTAAGACCACGCGATTCGAGCATCGGCTCAACCTGCGGATCATGTCCGGTGAAGGCGCGATACATCGGCAGATAGTCCTGCGTACCGCCCTTGCTCAGCACCGTCTGGCGGAAATGGTCACCATTCTTGCGGCTGAGACCGCCATTGTCCCGGAACCATTTGCTGCCATCCTTGGCGAGCATTTCTGTCCAGAGATAGGAATAATAGCCAGCCGCATAGCCATTGGTGAAAATATGGCGGAAATAGGAGCTGCGATAGCGTGGCGGAACGAGTGCGGTTTCCAGTCCCAGACTGCCAAGCGCCTGCTTTTCGAAAGCGTCTACATTCACACTGGCGGCCTGATCGGCGCTGAGCGAATGCCATTTCATATCCAGCATGGCGGCTTCCATGGTTTCGCCCAGCGCATAGCCCTGATTGAATTTGGCAGCTTCCTTGATCTTGTCGATCAGTTCGGTGGGGATGGTTTCGCCTGTCTGATAGTGCTTCGCATAATGCGCGAGCACTTTCGGATTGCTGGCCCACATTTCATTGATCTGGCTCGGGAATTCTACGAAGTCGCGAGCCACCGCTGTGCCCGACAGGCTGGGATATTTCTGATGGGCGAAGAAACCGTGCAGCGCATGGCCGAATTCGTGGAACATGGTTTCCACATTGTCGAAGCTTACCAGCTGCGGTTCACCATCGGGCGCTTTCGGAATGTTCAGCACATTATAGATCACGGGCTTGTCCCCGAAAAGGAAGCTCTGATCCACAAAGTTGGACATCCACGCGCCGCCGCGCTTGCTGTCCCTCTGATAGGGGTCGAAATAGAACAGGCCGAGCTCGGAACCGTCTTTATCATAGACGGTGTAGGTCCAGACATCGGGGTGATAGGTCGGAATATCGGTGCGCTGCTTGAAAGTCAGGCCGTAAAGCTGATTGGCAGCATAGAATACACCGTTTTCCAGCACGCTTTTGATTTCAAAATAAGGCTTGGTGGCATTTTCATCGAGATCGTATTTCGCCTTGCGCACCTTCTCCGAATAGAAATTCCAGTCCCATGGCTTAACTGTGAAGTTCTTACCGTCGGCCTTGATCGCTGCATTAAGTTCCGCCGCTTCGGCGCGTTGCGAGGCGGCAAGCGCCGGAACCATCTGCTCCATGAAATTCATGGCCGTTTCAGGGTCCTTGGCCATACGATCATACATCACATAGCTGGCCCAGTCGGGTTTACCGAAAAGAGCGGCCTTCTGGGCACGTAATTCGGCAATTTCCTTGATAAGTCCGCGTGTATCGTTGGCATCGCCTTTTTCCGTGCGTGTCCAGCTTGCATCGAACAATGCTTCGCGTGTGGCACGATCGGTCAGATCTGCCAGTTGCGGCTGTTGCGTGGTGTTTTGCAGCGGGAGGACATATTTGCCAGCCATACCGCGCTTTTCAGCCGCTTTGGCAGCAGCGGCGATATCGCCGTCGGACAGGCCTGCGAGTTTGGCCTTGTCGCTTACCACCAGCGCACCATCGGTCGTCGCTTCGGTCAGGCGCTGGGAGAATTGCGTGGTGAGAGTGGAAAGCCGGCTGTTAAGCTCCTTCACTGCCTGCTTCTGGGCGGGCGAAAGCAATGCGCCGGCATGGACCATGTCTTCATAAGTCTTTTCGAGCAGAGCGGAATCTTCCGGCGTCATGCTCATCGCTGCGCGATTGTCATAGACCGCTTTCACACGGGCGAAGAGGTCGGGGTCGAGCATGATCGCATCGGAATGCGCAGCCAGTTCGGGCGAGATTTCCGCATCCACGGCATCGAGCGTGTCATTGGTATTGGCACCGATCACACCGTAGAAAGGTGCCAGCACACGATTTAGCATGCGGCCGGACTTTTCCAGTGCGACAATGGTATTGTCGAAGGTCGGAGCTGCAGGGTTATGGGTGATGGCGTCCACTTCGGCCCGATGAATAGCCATTGCCTGCTTTATGGCGGGCAGATAGTCGCTATCCTTGATCTTGCTGAAATCGGGAGCATGGAACGGCAGGCTGGACGGCTGCGCGAAAACCCCGGTTGCTTTGGGGATAGTAACTTTTTCGGTTGCGTTGCTGGTTTCCATTGCATTGTCGTCCATGGCTGTGCCGCCGGTGGTGGTGCAGCCGCTCAGCACCAGTCCCAATGCGGTTGTGGCCAGAATTGGTCTAATCATCGCTAACTCCCTGAGGTTGCCGTCAGACTGGCAACCAATGTTTCAATAGAAACTGAATAGCTGGCCACGATATCAAATGCCAAGAGTGAGAGACAGAAAGTTCCGGTAATATTTCTTTCTGTCTCTCATCTTTCTCTGTGTATTATATTCAAGTAGTTTTATTGGTTTGAATTGGCATGTTTGCGAAGCTTGAATGCCAGCACCAGGAGGGTGATCCCGCTCATGAAGGCGTAAAGGGCAATGAGCCAGGCGACCGACAGAATGGTGATCGCGGGATTGGCAAAGACCAGCCAGAGCAGCGCCAGCCCCAGCAACACGGAAAACACACCGGACAGGGCCATCAGCCATTCGCCTTTCACTTCTTTGCGCAATTGCATAGAGGCGGCGATTTCCAGAACGCCCGTCAGCAGCGCCCAACCGATGATGAGCATTACCGTCAGCAGCGCATAGGCAAAGGTTGTCGCAAGCGGCCAGACGATAAAGAGCACACCCACGGCAACCCCGGCCAGACCGGACAGGATCAAAGCCCACCAGCGGCCGGAATGCGTATTGGGCCGGCGAAAACCGGTTATCAGCATCGCGATACCGTCCACAAAGCTGAAAGCCGCAAAGACCAGAGCGAAAGCAAACAGCGTGAAGCCAGGGGCGAACAATGCGGCGATGCCAAGCAACAGGGCAAATACCCCGCGGACCGCAATCCATGACCAGTTATGACCGCTCAACCCCAGAAAGCCGCCGACGAAAAAGCTCTCACCATAGGGAGGCTTATCGTCCGGACCGGTTTTTGGCCGCAATGGATCGGAGGATGGAATATCGGACATTGGCTGCTCCCTGCAAGGAAATATACTTCTATGAGAAAACATAGGGCAACTGGCTCTGTTCCAGTCAAGAGGTGCCGTCCCTCTTTAAAGAAAGATGCCATGTAATGCCTTGTAAAATATCTGCAATCGTGGATCTTTTATTTCAGAGAGTAACGCATAACCGCTTCGTACATTGATCCGTTGCGTGAAAGATGGCTTTCATACAGAATAATATGGTCGACCATGAAGGGCGGACTTTGCAGGCGGGCATGGTTTGCCAGAAAAGGCGCTATCGGGCCAGTTGCGCTGTTCAGGCGAGCCAGAGTGATATGCGGCGTGAAACGTCGGGTTTCGGGTTCGAGGCCGACGAGCTGACACACACGCTCGACCTTTCTTTGCAGAACGAGCAGGTCAGGCGAAGGGGACAGACCGGCCCAGAGTGTATGGGGCTTTTTCTTGCGTTCGAAATGGCCGACACCGTCTATGGCAACGGGGAAAGCCGTGCTTTCCGCTGCCACCATGCGCAGCCGGGCGGCCAGATCGTTGGCCAGCGGGGCATCCACATCGCCGACAAAGCGTAAGGTGAGATGGAGTTGATCTTCATCCTGCCAGCGGGCGCCATCCAGCCCTTCCATACAGTCGATCAACAGATCTTTGACCCGGAGCGGCAGAGCGATCCCGATAAAAAGGCGATGGGACATAGCGGGCTTATAGCCGGATCTTTTCAGCGATCCTAGGCAGGGGCTGGGGATGGCGTGAAAACGAGGTGCAAATGAAAAGGCCCGGACGTAAAGCCCGGGCCCTGACAATCGTTATATAGCGGGAAAGGGTTACTGACCCTGCATTTGCCCTGCCGTTTCCTGAATTTTCTGAGCCAGTGCCGGGTCCGACTGGGACGCCTGGCCGATTTCGTTAAACTTTTCGGGTGTCAGGCCGGCCGCCTCGATGGCGTTGACCATGGCAGACTGTTTTTGAGTCTGATCCATGCTGGTGTCCTGATTGATTTCCTGCACCTTCATGAAAGCCTGGACAAAACCCTGAATTTCCGCATCGCTATAGGAGGAAGCCCCCGGCGCGGCTTGCTGTGCCGGTGCCGCGGGAGACGCTGTCTGCGCGATGGCGGCGGTGCCCATGCCGAGCGAAAGAATACCGATGGTGGCAAAAGCTGCGCGTTTCATAATAGCTCCTTACATATGCTTGGGGAGAGCAGGGCTTCATTTCGCGATAGGATGCCGATCCACAAGCAAAGAGCGGGCGAGCAGAGCTGCATTTAGGGTGAATATGGATGGATGTGGCTCTCATGCGGTGAGCTGAGACCAAACGGGCACATGAAAGCGCTTCGGACCGGTCATTGCATTATCAGCCATGCGACCCACATGCTTGGGCATATTCCTTGCGCGGCATGCTCAATGCCTCTTGACCAATACGAACATTTGCGGAACATCTGCCTGTATGTCGCTCACAAAAATTTCCGTTCGGGGTGCCCGGGAACATAATCTCAAGGGTATCGATATCGATCTGCCGCGCGATGCGCTGATTGTCATTACAGGCCTTTCCGGCTCGGGTAAGTCCAGTCTCGCTTTCGATACGATCTATGCTGAAGGGCAAAGGCGCTATGTCGAAAGCCTCAGCGCCTATGCCCGGCAATTTCTCGAAATGATGCAGAAACCCAATGTGGAGCATATTGAGGGGCTTTCACCGGCCATTTCGATCGAACAGAAAACCACCAGCCGTAACCCGCGCTCCACCGTGGCTACGGTGACCGAGATTTACGACTATATGCGCCTGCTCTGGGCGCGTGTAGGTGTGCCTTATTCGCCGGCGACCGGCCTGCCGATCGAAGCGCAGACAGTATCGAATATGGTCGACCGGGTCATGGCTCTGCCCGAAGGGGCGCGGCTTTACCTGCTCGCTCCGGTGGTCCGGGGGCGCAAAGGCGAATATCGCAAGGAACTCGCCGAATGGCAGAAAGCCGGTTTTACGCGCGTGCGTATCGATGGCGAGATTTACGAGATTCAGGACGCTCCGGCGCTGGACAAGAAATATAAGCACGACATCGAAGTGGTGGTCGATCGCCTCGCCGTGCGCGAGGGGATCGAAACCCGACTGGCGGACAGTTTCGAAACCGCGCTGAAACTGGCGGATGGTTTGGCTTATGTCGATCTGGCTGACGGCGCCGTACCGGGGCGTGAAGAAGAAAATGAAAGATCGGGCAATCTGAAAGGTGCGGGGCTCCCCGCCAACCGGATCGTCTTTTCGGAAAAATTCGCCTGTCCGGTTTCGGGCTTTACGATCGAGGAAATCGAACCGCGATTATTCTCCTTCAATGCGCCGCAAGGGGCCTGCCCGACCTGCGACGGGATCGGTGAAAAACAGCTTTTCGACCCGCAGCTGGTGGTGCCGAATGACACTTTAACGCTTAAAAAAGGCGCCATCGTTCCCTGGGCAAAAAGCAATCCGCCCTCGCCATATTATATGCAGGTGCTTTCCAGCCTTGCGACGGCTTACGATTTCGATCTCGAAACGCCCTGGGCCGAGATGAAAAAGGAGCATCGCGATATCATCCTGTTCGGCACGAAGGGCCGGAAAGTGCCGCTGACTTTCAAGGATGGCCGCAAAAGCTATACGGTCGAAAAAGCATTCGAAGGTGTGATCGGCAACCTCAATCGCCGGATGATGCAGACCGATAGCGCATGGATGCGTGATGAACTGGCCCGTTTCCAGACGGCACAGCCTTGCGAAACCTGTGGTGGTGCTCGTCTCAAACCCGAAGCACTGGCCGTAAAGGTGGCGGGCGAAAGCATTTCCGGGCCGGTCGCTCTTTCCGTGGCTTCGGCATATGAGTGGTTCGCCGGGCTCAATGAAAAGCTGACCGATCAGCAACAACAAATTGCCAAGGCCATTCTCAAGGAAATCAATGAAAGGCTCGGTTTCCTCAATAATGTGGGGCTGGATTATCTTAATCTGGACCGGACATCAGGCACGCTGTCCGGCGGCGAAAGTCAGCGTATCCGGCTGGCCAGCCAGATCGGCTCGGGTCTGTCGGGCGTGCTATACGTGCTCGATGAACCCTCGATTGGTCTCCATCAGCGCGATAATGACCGTTTGCTCGAAACGCTGAAGCGCCTGCGCGATCTCGGAAATACAGTGATTGTCGTGGAGCATGATGAAGATGCCATCCGCAGTGCCGATTATGTGGTGGACCTTGGCCCCGGTGCCGGTGTGCATGGCGGCAGCATCGTGGCCGAAGGGACGCTCAAACAGGTTCTGAAGTCGAAAAAGTCGCTGACCGCTCAATATCTTAACGGGTCGCGTGCTATCGATGTGCCGAAAAAACGCCGCAAGGGGAACGGTAAAAAGCTGACGGTGCATGGCGCGCAAGCGAATAATCTCAAGGATGTAACCGCCAGCATTCCGCTGGGTACATTTACCTGTATCACCGGTGTGTCGGGATCGGGCAAATCCTCTTTCACTATCGACACGCTCCATGCGGGGGCTGCGCGGCAGTTGAACGGTGCACGGATTGTCGCCGGGAAGCATGACAGGATTACCGGCCTCGACCATTGCGACAAGGTAATCGAGATCGATCAGTCACCGATCGGCCGGACACCGCGTTCCAATCCGGCGACCTATACGGGTGCGTTTACCAATATCAGGGACTGGTTCGCCGGGCTTCCTGAGGCGCAGGCACGCGGTTACAAGCCGGGACGGTTCAGCTTCAATGTGAAGGGGGGACGCTGCGAAGCCTGTCAGGGTGACGGGCTTATCAAAATCGAAATGCACTTCCTGCCCGATGTCTATGTCACCTGCGAAGAATGTGACGGCAAGCGCTATAATCGCGAAACGCTCGAAGTGCGATTCAAGGGTATGAGTATTGCCGATGTTCTCGACATGACGATCGAGGATGCAGAAGAATTCTTCAAGGCTGTGCCGCCGATCCGCGACAAGATGCATATGCTCAATGAAGTGGGGCTCGGCTATGTGAAGGTCGGTCAGCAGGCGACGACCCTGTCGGGCGGGGAAGCGCAGCGCGTCAAACTGGCCAAGGAACTGGCCCGCCGTTCCACAGGGCAGACGCTTTACATTCTGGACGAACCGACCACCGGTCTCCATTTCGAAGATGTTCGCAAACTGCTCGAAGTGCTGCACCGCCTTGTCGAACAGGGCAATACAGTAGTGGTGATCGAGCATAATCTCGATGTTATCAAAACAGCGGACTGGATACTCGATATGGGGCCTGAAGGCGGTGTGCGGGGCGGGGAACTCGTCGCTTCCGGTACGCCCGAAGATGTCGCCAGAGAGCCGCGCAGTTTTACCGGGCATTATCTCAAACCGATGCTGGGATGAGATGGCTGAGGCGAACGCGCCTGCGTGGCGCTTCGCCTTCCGGTCAGACTTCCATGAGGCGCGGCATCAGTTCCACGAAATTGCAAGGCCGGTTCCGGCTGTCGAGCTGCTCGGAAAGAATACCGTCCCAGCCATCTTTCACCGCGCCGTTGGAGCCGGGCAGGGCGAAAATATAGGTTCCCTGCGCGACCACGGCACAGGCGCGCGACTGGACCGTGCTGGTGCCAATCGTATTATAGCTGATCCAGCGGAACAATTCGCCGAAACCGGGGATGTCCTTAGTCTTGACGCGTTCCAGCGCTTCGGGCGTTACATCGCGGCCGGTCAGGCCGGTTCCGCCGGTTGAAACGACCGCATCGATCATCGGATCGTCAATCCAGCTCTGGAAACGTCTGGCGATGATGTCTGCATCGTCTTTTTCGATGACGCGCGCTGCGAGTGTGTGCCCGGCTTTTTCGATCCGCCTGGCCAGAACATCGCCCGATGTATCCTCATCAGGGCCGCGAGTGTCGGAAACGGTAAGCAGAGCAATCCGGATAGGCTTGAAAATTCTGTCCTGATCGATTGCCACTTAGTTCAAGCTCCCATCCGTATCCTGCTCAGCCGAGGCTGAAAGATAGACCCGCCCATTATTGCTATCCGATGCAGTGCCGGTCGGGAAGAGCGGCCAGTCATTCTGGGCCAGCGCCACCCGGCTCGTCGAATCCGCCTGCGCCTGCCTCTCATACATCCAGTAATTGCGCATGACGATGGCCACATAGCCGCGCGTTTCCCAATAAGGGATCGATTCCATATAGAGCAGCGGATCGCCTTCGTCGTTAATTTCGGTATTCCACCGTGTGACGGGCGACAGGCCGGCATTATAGGCCGCCATAATCTTGGGCAACTGGCCATGGGTGGCCGGTGCATCGCGCAGCATTTCCAGATTTTGCTGACCGAAAGCCAGATTGACCTGCGGATCGCTCAGATCGACATGGCTGGCATTCATTTTAAGCGCCGGTGCATGTTCGCGCACCGTGATCGGGGTAATCTGCATCAGCCCCTTGGCATCGGCCGGGCTGACGACATTGGGACGGAAGTTCGATTCCTGCAATGTATGCGCATAGGCAAGCGCCGGATCGACCTGCCATCCCGTGACTGGCTGCCATTTCGGAGTGGGATAACGCGAGGCCGGATCGGCCTGAGACCCCGGAGGGGCATTATAGGCCATGTAAAGCTGGGTCGAAGGCATGCCGAGATCGCGGGCGAGCCGCGACAGCGCGCCATAATCCTGCGGATTGCCGATCTTGGCCTGATGTATCAGGACCTGACTGGCCAGATTGTCCCGCCCGATTTCCATAAGGGCCACAGCAACGCGGACATTGTTGATATTTTCCAGCTCACGCCAGTCATCGCGGCTGAAATCGGAATGATCCACACGTCGGGGCAAGGCTTTGCCCAGTTGCTCGCTGGCCAGCATGCCATAAAGTGTTTCGTCTTCCCGCGCGGCGCCGCGGAGCAATTCCGCAGTGCGTTCGGGCTGGCGACAGCGCAGGGCTGAACGGCTGGCCCAGTAGAAAGCGGCAGAGCGCAATTCGGGATTGGTCGCTTTATAAGCCGCGCGGTCGAAAGATGCGAGGGCGGTATCGCAGTCCTGAAGCCGCCATGCGGCAAGCCCGGCGACCCATTCGCCTTCTGCCACCCACGGGCCGCTTCCCGCGCTGACGGTCTGCGCCATCGCAAGCGCCTGTGGGTCCATATTTTCGATATAATAGCTCCAGGCCACGCGCTGGCGCCATTCGGCGCGAGCGTCGGAACTGAGCGAAGCATCGATACCATCGAGCAACTGACGAGCTCCGTCGGGATCGTCGTTCACAATCCGGTCGAGGATCCGGGAGCGGATCGAATCCGGCATGGTGCCGTCACTGATCGTGCGCGGGCGGGTGCGCTTGGGGATCGTATGCTGCGATACGAAACGTTGTTCTTGCGGCAGATCGGGCATCGTACCGAGACCGCGCGTCAGGCCCAGCCGGGCCATCTGCGCGGCTTCGGGAAGGTCGCGCCCGGTGCGCAGCCAGTCTTCGATCTTGTCGAGCTCTACCCGCGGAGAATTGGCCGCCAGATAATATTCGGCTCGGGCGATAGGATGAAGCAGCCCGTCCTGCTTTTGCGCAAAGAGACTCTCGACTGTGCTCCAATCTTGCCGGTCTATCGCGTTGAAAAGATCGGTGTAATAGGCTGTATCTTCGCGGTCGAGCTGTGTAGGCGCGCCGTTCTGCGTCGCATGCGCAACGAAATATTCCCTTGCGGACCTTGCCTGAGCGGGCTGCGCACAGAGCGCAGTCGCGGATATCGCCAGAACGCCAAGCCCCAGAAAACCACGTGTCTGTCTGGTCACGTTTTGCCCTCCGTCCAATCGAGCCAGCATTGCCAGAGATGGCCCTGTAACCGTGGGTGTCTCAGCAACATACCCGGGTCCATGCCTGCAAGTGTTGGCATTTCTACCCCTTGAAGGGTAATTTCTGCAAAACGTGCAGTGTGTTGCGTTGTGTCGTGTCCAAGTAGCGACAAAATGTTGCGACCGAGTAAAAGAACCCTTTCGGGAACTACCAGATTGATGTGATGGCGTAATATATCGCCCATGCCGGCTCGCCCCAGACCGCTCCAGTCCGCCAGCGGTGTATGCCGCGGAAGCGCCGTTGCAAAATAGGTCTCTTCCGGTGTCAGCCCTGCCACCAGAAGGAAGTTCTCGATCAGCCTGCCATGCGGGCCGCTGAGGAGCTTTTCTTTGTCGTCGATTTCGGGTTCGGGAACGACGATCATCAGACGCGCCCCGGTGCTGCCGCGTGGAGCTATGCGTGGATAGGCACCCCCTTCATCGAGAGTCGATTCGGTGAGCCACCAACTCTGGAAATCGGCCAGCTTTTCCGGCCATTTCTCCCGGTTTCCGCCAACAGAAGGCGTTTCGTTCCGGGTTTTTGCAGCTGCCAGCTTAGCTGCCTGAGCCTTCTTTGCCTGAGCCAGTGCAGCCTGCCTGTCCTCTGTCGTATCGGCGAGCCAGGAAGCGGGCTGTTCGCTAAAATCTTCCGAAACACCGGCCAGCCGCCACCATTCTTCGAGAGCGGCGAACTGGTCGGACAGAGGGGGGGCTGGGTGATGATCCATTGCTGCACTAAGCCTTGACCTGCCAGGGCTCAACGATCAAGGCCCAATAGCACAATATCGTTTCAACGGGGATCGAGTGTGAGCGAACGCGAATCTATGCCTTACGACGTGGTGATTGTCGGTGGCGGCCCGGCCGGGCTTGCCGCTGCCATCCGCCTCAAACAGGTGAATGACGAGCTGGAAGTCTGTGTCCTTGAAAAAGGGTCGGAAATCGGTGCGCATATTCTCTCCGGCGCCGTTGTCGATCCGCGCGCTCTGGATGAGTTGCTGCCCGAGTGGCGCGAGCAGGATTGCCCGCTGGCCGAAGTGCCGGTGACGGAAAACCATCACTGGATGCTGTCGCGCTCGGGCAAGTTCGATATGCCGCATTTCGCTTTGCCGCCCTTCATGTCCAACGATGGCAATTACACCGGATCGCTTGGCAATCTGTGCCGCTGGCTCGGCGAAAAGGCCGAGGAAATGGGCGTCGAAATCTTCCCCGGTTTTCCGGCATCGGAAGTCCTGTTCGATGAAAACGGCGCGGTGATGGGCGTGGCGACGCAGGATATGGGTGTGGCGGCCGATGGTTCGCAGAAGGCCGATTATCAGCCCGGTATGGAACTGCATGCCAAATATACGCTCTTTGCCGAGGGCGCACGGGGGCATCTCACCAAGCGGATGAAGGCGCATTTCGATCTCGAAGCCGAATGCCAGCCGCAGGTCTATGGCCTCGGCATCAAGGAATTATGGGATATCGACCCCGCCAAACACGTGCCGGGGCGCGTGATTCATACACAGGGCTGGCCGCTGTCGGAAAGCGATAGCTGGGGCGGCGGTTTTCTCTATCATCAGGCTGGCGGGCAGGTTGCGCTCGGTTTCGTGACCGCCCTCGATTACGCCAATCCCTATGTTTTCCCTTTCGAGGAATTTCAGCGCTGGAAGCATCATCCGGCGATCAGAGAAGTGCTCGAGGGCGGTAAGCGCGTGTCTTACGGCGCGAGGGCGATCAATGAAGGCGGCTGGCAGTCCGTCCCGCAACTCGCCTTCCCCGGTGGTGCGCTGATCGGCTGTTCCGCAGGCTTCGTGAATGTTCCGCGGATCAAGGGCACGCATACGGCAATGAAAAGCGGTATGCTGGCGGCGGATGCCGCGGCGGCGGCTATCGTCGGTGAACGGGAAAAGGATGCGCTGGACGAATACGATACGGCTGTGCGCTCGAGCTGGATTGCCGATGAATTGTCGAGAGTTCGCAATGCGCAACCGCTGGTGTCGAAATTCGGCGGCGCGCTGGGTACGGTTCTGGCAGGTGCCGATATGTGGATGCGTACGCTGAAGATCGGCCTGCCTTACACGATGAAGCATGAGACCGACGCTGCGAAAACGGGCCGTGCCGATCTTTACAAGAAGATCGAATACCCCAAGCCCGACGGTGTTATCAGCTTCGATCGCCTGTCTTCGGTGTTCCTCTCCGGCACCAATCATGAAGAAGACCAGCCCTGCCATCTGGTGCTGAAAGATCCGACAATACCCGAAAAGGTCAATCTGCCGGTCTATGCCGGGCCGGAAGCGCGCTATTGCCCCGCCGGGGTCTATGAATTCGTCGAAGACGATAACGGGATAGAGCAGCTGGTTATCAATGCGCAAAACTGCGTTCATTGCAAAACCTGCGACATTAAGGACCCGACGCAGAATATCGAATGGGTGACGCCGGAAGGCGGGGGCGGGCCGAACTATCCCAATATGTGAGTCCGGCCGCGCTCATGGCTCTTACCGAAATCGCTTATGCCAAGATCAATCTCGCGCTGCATGTTCGCAGGCGGCGCGAGGATGGCTATCACGAACTGGAAACGCTGTTCGCCTTTGTCGATGACGGAGACCGGCTTTCGGCCCGCCCGGCAGATCGGGACGAATTGCGTATTCAGGGCGAATTTGCCGCAACGCTGAGCGATCCTTTCGATAATATCGTGGCCAAAGCGCTTGGCCATTTGCCGCATCGGCAAGGGCTGGCCATCGCGCTGGAAAAGCGCCTTCCTGTGGCCGCGGGGCTGGGCGGCGGTTCTGCCGATGCCGGAGCCGTGTTTCGCCTTATCCGGGAAACGGAAGGCCTTCCCGATGACTGGGCGGAGCGCGCCGCGCAGCTCGGCGCGGATGTTCCCGCCTGTGTCGGGAGCCGCGCCTGTATCGGGCGGGGGACAGGAACCGAACTGGTCGCGGTCGAAAACGATCTCGCGGGTAAGGCCGTTCTGCTGGTCAATCCGCGCGTGCCGCTGGCGACCGGGCCGGTTTTTAAGGCGTGGGACGGTTTGGACCGGGGGGCGATGCCCGATGGCCCGCCTTCGGCCATTGCACGAACAGGGCGTAACGATCTCGAAGCGCCGGCAATTGAAATCTGCCCGGTTATTGCCGAAATATTGTCTGTGTTGCGTGAAACGCAAGCGGATATCGTTCGCATGAGCGGCTCGGGAGCGACCTGCTTTGCGCTCTATCGTGACGATGAGGCGTTGCGCGACGCAGCCGCACAATGTGCCGCCAGCCATCCCGACTGGTGGCAGATGACAGGACATTTGAGATGAGTGAAAGCCCCTTCAAACAAATCGGAACACCGCAGAAGGGCGATATTGTGGCGATTTGCGATCATGCTTCGAACCATGTGCCCGCCGATATCGATCTCGGGATCGGGCCGGAGCTTCTGGAAAAACATATCGCCTATGACATCGGCACCGAAGGTGTGGTGGATCGCCTTGCCGTGCGTCATCACGTTCCGGTGCATCACGCGCTGGTCAGCAGGCTTGTTATCGATCTTCATCGTGAAGAAGATTCGCCCGGCCTCATTCCGGAAACCAGCGATGGTCATCTCATCCCCGGCAATCTGGGGGCGGACCGGGAAGGGCGCATTGCCCGTTTCTACAAGCCCTATCATGAGGCTTTTGCCCGCTGGATTGCACCGGCGGAGCCGCGCCTGCTGCTCTCCATCCACAGTTTCACGCCCGATCTCGAAAGCAAGGCGGAAGACAGGCCGTGGGAAGTTGGGCTCCTCTACAATGAGGATGATCGTGCCGCTCGTCATGCCATTCGTATGTTTGCGCAGCAGGGCTGTGTGGTGGGCGACAATGAACCCTATTCGGGCAAATTGCTCAATGCGACGATGAACCGCCACGCCGAGGCGCATGGCATTCCCTATCTCGCCATAGAGATACGCAACGATCTGATCGCCCATGAAACGGGCCAGTCCCGCTGGGCCGCGATGATACACGATATTGCTGGCAGGGTTGCGCTGGCGCTGGACTAGGTGCAGGGCTCTGGAAATGTATCAACGGTTAGTGCCCTGCTTCTTCGTCCTGATGCTGACGGCGTGTTCCGGCGGCGATGGGCAAGCCGATCCGGTCGGCGAGCCGATTGCCTGTGCTCTGAATGGCGCCGATGATTTCACGAGCGATTGTTTTGTCGAACGCAAGCAGGTCGATGGCGTTCTGACACTGATCGTTCATCATCCCGATGGCGGTTTCCGGCGGTTCGATGTGCAGGCAAATGGTTCCGGCCTTGCCGCGTCGGACGGTGCGGATATGGCCGTTACGAAAATGGCGGATAACGGTATCGAAGTGACGCTCGATGGCGACCGCTATCAATTTCCAGCCAGGATTGAAGGCGATGCACCGTCCAGTTGATCCCATTCTTACGGTTGCGCAGATGCGTGCAGCTGAGCAAACCCTTATCGACAGCGGCGAAACGGTCTGGACCCTGATGCAGCGTGCCGGGCATGGCGCGGCCGATATTATATGGCGAATTTGTGCCGGTCGTTCGGTGACCGTGCTGACCGGCCCCGGCAATAATGGCGGTGACGGTTATGTGATAGCCGAAAGTCTGCGCCGTCGGGGTGCCCCGGTAAAAGTGATCGCAGCTTTCGATCCGAAGACCGAAGCCGCACAGCAGGCGCGGGCCGAATATCAGGGTGAATTTGCCGAGGGTGCCGAGGGTGAAGTCTTTGTGGATAGCCTGTTCGGCAGCGGTTTGACTCGCGGTCTGGGGACGGAACTGGCGGATCGTGTGCGGCATCTGGCCGCCCGCCACCGCCTTTGCGTGGCGATCGATCTGCCCAGCGGTGTGGAAAGCGATCATGCCGCACCGCTCGATCCCGACCTTCCGCATTATGATTGCACCATATCCCTGGGGGCATGGAAATGTGCCCATTGGATGATGCCCGCGATGGAAATGATGGGGCGCCGCGAACTGGTTCCCATTGGTATCGGTGAGACCGAGCATGTGGCACGGCTGTTCCCGAAGCCGGAGCTCACCGTCCCTTCGCGTAATGCGCATAAATATAGCCGCGGACTGCTCGCTCTGGTGGGCGGCGAAATGCCCGGGGCCGGTGTGCTGGCTGCGCAGGCTGCCATGCGTAGCGGTGCGGGTTATGTTAAATTGTTCAGCGACACCCCGCCGTCTTCGCTTCCGGCGGAGCTGGTGATCGACCGAAGCGATCTCGATGAGGCGCTGGACGATCATCGTCTTTCCGCCCTGGCCATCGGACCGGGGCTTGGCAGAAGCGGACGGAGCCGCAATCGTCTGGCTGCAACGCTTGGCCGCGATGTGCCGACTTTGTGCGATGCCGACGCTCTGGTGCTGTTGCGCCCCGCCATGCTGGAAGGGCGCAAATCACCGGTCATTTTTACGCCGCATGCCGGGGAGCTGGACCGGTTGTTCACCAGTTTCGATACGCCTGAAGGGGGCCGACTGGAACGCCTGCTGTCTCTCGCGCGGGCAAGCGGGGCGGTTATTGTGGCCAAGGGGCCCGATACGATCGTCGCGGCGCCGGATGGCCGGGTAGCGATCTCTCCGCCTGCACCGAGCTGGCTGTCGGTGGCCGGAACGGGCGATGTGCTGGCCGGAATTATCGCCAGCCGTCTGGCGACGGGATGCAGCGCCATGGATGCCGCCTGTCAGGGCGTGTGGCTGCATGGCGAGGCGGCCTGTCAGGCCGGAGCGGTTTTCACGGCAGGGGAGCTTGTGTCTGCGATCCGCAGCGCCTACGCGGCCTGTTTGTGAGCGACATTGAAATCATTGAACGGGTAGCTGCCAAAGGCGACGGCGTCACTGCCACTGGCCGCCATATTCCCATGACCGCACCGGGCGACCGTGTGATGCCGGACGGCACAATAGAGCCGGGGCCGCATCATGCTGCGCCGCCCTGCCGCCATTTCGGTATATGCGGCGGGTGCCAGCTACAGCATCTCGACGATGAAGCGCTGTCCCAATTCGTCCATGACCGGGTGGTGCATGCGGCCAGAGGGCAGGGGCTGGAGCCTGAGATTGTCGGGGGCACACATCTTTCCCCTCCTTTGAGCCGACGTCGGGCGAGCCTGAAAGCGGTCAATGGCGGCGGACGGCCGCTGATCGGTTTTCGCGAAGCGGGTTCTCACAAAATCGTCGATTTGCGCGAATGCCATATTCTTGTGCCTGAACTTTTCGCACTGGTGGCCCCTCTCAGGGCAATGCTGGCGAAGCGCAAGGGCAAATATGCGCTTGAGATCGAACTGGTGCTGACCGATCAGGGTGTCGATTGTGCGATAAAGGGTCTGTCGCTCGAAGGTCTCGAGCAGACCGAAGCCGTGCTCGATTTTTGCCGGGATAATGGCATTGCGCGGATGACGCTCGATCAGGGTTACGGGCCCGAAGCTTTCTGGGAGCCCGATCCGGTTACCGTATCGCCGGGCGGTGTTCCCGTTCCTTATCCGGCTGGGGCCTTTCTTCAGGCCACGCGCGATGGCGAAGATGTACTCGCCGCAGCGGCGCGCGAATGGCTGGAGGGCGCGCGGGTGATTGCCGATCTGTTCGCAGGGCTTGGTACTTTCGCTTTCGTACTGGCCGATCCGGCACGGGTGCTGGCTGCCGAAGCGGCGCGCGATGCTCATCTGGCCTGCCAGCAGGGCGCGGCACGCAATCGCAAGCCGGTAAAGAGTTTTCATCGCGATCTGTTTCGTAATCCCTTGCGGGCGGAGGATCTTGGGCGGTTCGATGGCGTTGTGCTCGATCCCCCACGGGCCGGCGCGCGGGAGCAGGTCGCGCAACTCGCTCAGAGCGGAGTGGAGCGGATCGTTTATATCAGCTGCAACCCATCGAGCTGGGCACGCGATTGCAAGACATTGATCGAGGCGGGCTATCGGCTGAAGGAATTGCGTCCGGTCGGCCAGTTTCGCTGGTCAACGCATGTCGAGCTGGCGAGCTTCTTCATCAAGGATAGCGATTAAGCGATAGGTCAGCCACTCGCGTGCACCGCTTTCCACAAAGGCATGGCTGGCGCCCGGGCAGATCGCTATCCGCTGATCCTGCCCGTTCCAGACAGCCATAAAGCTTTGTGCTGTCCGATCTCGTTCCGCGATCAGAATATGCACCGGTCGCGCCGTGTCTGAAAGAGCTTCTGTCAATCGGTGTGCCAGAGACGATGTCCGAGGTTTGCTCCATAACCCATTGAAAAAGCTTTTTAAGGACCGCGTGATCGATATCCGGCCCGTGAACAGACGGCGCCACTCCGCCGGTCGGCGCAGCTTGGCGACATAACGCTGGCGAATAGCGTGGGGCGGCAATTCGCCGGTATCGTTCTCGATGATCCAGGGATTGGCGAGCACCAGACTGTCGCATTTGTCCCGGGCAAACAGGGCCAGAGCGCTGGCTGCATCGCAATTGCCGAAAGCGACCAGAGCAGTAACTTGTGGGCATTCCTTGCGAAAAATGTCGCATGCAGCCGCGATATCGGGGCCGCTGCTTGCAAAACCCCGATTATCGCCTTCGCTATCGCCAATTCCCCTGCGATCGAAGCGAAAACAAGGATAGCCTTGGCGGGCAATCCGCGCTGCCAGATCGGCCTGTCCACCAAACGGGCCGGATCGAATTTCATTTCCCCCCGAAACGATCAACAGGCCGACCCGGCCGGGGGCATGGTCCAGAGTACCGGCCAGCATTTCTTCATTACAGGTGAAGGTCAGGTGCTGCCTGCCGGTCATTGGCCGGCAGCTTTTGTGATGTAGTCTGTAAGGCTTTGTGCCTCTTTTTGGTTACTGTCTGGCTCTGTTCGGTGCCAGAGAGGTCCCTCTTGAAGTTGCGAATGAGGGATTTCGATGAGATTTCCGGGCCGCGCAGTCCCGGTGCGGGACAGTTGCTCGATCATCGCCGGGCCAAGGCGATAGCCAGCCAGTTCGAGCCCTTCGCTCCGGCCCCGGATCATCAGGTCCTCCCGCTTTTCAGCGATGCCTGTTTCTCGCTGCCCGATAATACGGCTGCGGATCATTTTGCGTAAAATAGAGGGGCCATCGACAGGGGCGTAAGACCAGCCGCTAAAGTGTTGTGGTGCCAGTAAAATTCCACCGCGAATGGTGAGAATATCCGTCGCGCGGAAATATGTTGCTGCGGCATCGGCCGCCTTTTGCCAGGAGCTCAAAGTCTGCTCAGTCAGTGGTGCGAGACTTTCATTGCATCCCGGCAAATCAGGCAGAAAACTGTCGATTCCAGCTTTATCCAGACAGTGCATTATCAGAATGGTCTGGTGTCGCAGCAAATTCGCTTCCGCGAATAGAGCAGGCAGGATCAGCAGACGCTGCGGGCGCTGCCGGTCCAGACTGACAACCATTTCCGTATCGCCGGTGGGGGCTGGCCATGCGGAAATCATGAATGGGCAATCAGGTCACCGGCTCTGCTTGGCTTCGATAAAAGCGAGCAGGGCGCCATAGGTTTCAAGCATTTCGCCATCGATTTCATCATCTTCAATAATGATAGCGAAGCGATCTTCCAGTTCCGTTAACAGGCTCGCTACAGCCATGGAATCGAGTTCCGGCAAATGCCCGAAGAGGCCGCTTTGTGAAGTGAAGCCTGCTACACGGCCTTCGTCCAGCGCGAGAACGTCACGCAAAACGGCTCGCAAAAGGCGATCTGTATTTTCGTTGCTGGCGACAGCACAATCTTCGCCGGTTTCGGGATGGCTGCTCATGGTTCTCCCTTTCATGCCGTGCTCCCTAACCAGCACGGCTGCGCAAAACAAGCTTGCGCAAGACCTGTCGGCCAATTTGCGGCCAGTTTTGTGGGAGTTCCGGCCGATAACAGGTCACTCGAAAACGGGGACGCGTGGCATTCATCCAGTCTGCTTTATAAGCATCGTCACCGGTCCCGAAATCCACCAGGTCCACATGGTCTTCGTCAATGACATACCGCATCATAGCAGCGGTTAGGATGGAACCTGAAGAAAGTCTTTTAAAATCATCATCATAGGCCAACTTATGAATATAGGCCGTGCCATCTTCTACAGTCCAGAACTGGGCTGCGATGACATTCCCTTTATAACGTGCCAGCCCTATTCTGATATGGCCAAGCCGGGATTCCGTTTCGGCAAAAGCTTTGAGCAGCGCGGGATTTCCTTCCGAGCCTTTCCAGCTCTTCTCATAGACATCATCGTATAATGACCATATATCATCTTGAAAATGAGTGATAATCTCTGTTTCAATACTGGAAGTTTTACGTTTCAATGTGGACCGTAAGTGACCGGGAAGCGAGGTGTAATAGTCTTCATAAGAGCGTCCGCCGACACGCAGAAGGTGATTGATATCGCTCGTTTCGCAGAAACAGAGCCAGCCTGCCCGGCGATAGGCATCTGTGAGCAGGTCAACGCTGCCATCTTCACCGGGCAGTTTGTCGAATATAATACGCGTAAACTTTCCGCGCATATCGCGAGCAAGCGAGCGCAAGAGCGACTGCCGGTCAGCTCCTTTTGTGGCAAGGGGGGCCCAGGTGAAACTGTACCAGTTGGCAAGAATATTTGTTGCATATTTGCCTTGATATAGCGGCAGGGCAAGTGCTTCATTTTTTTTATAGGCCAAAGCAATCAATGGCTTATAGTCATAATGTTCCAGAAGTTTGAACCATTCAAGCCGGGAAAAAGGGCCTGATGAAAGGAATGGCAGGTCTTGCACCTTGTCGCCCCTGTCGTGATAGCTGATATCAACCACAGAAATTCCGATCTTTCTGAAAGCTCATGCCCGTTTCACTCGACCCTATACCTGTTCCGCTCGATCATTGTGTGTTGTCTGGACACGACGATGACACAGCGCTGATCCTGCGTGATCAGACGCTGAGCTACAAGACGTTAAGATTGCGTGTGGCGCAACTTGCATCCTGGCTGGCTTCGCAGTTGCCCGAGAAAGGGGCAAGGGTGGCCAGTTGGGGAGCAAAAGATCTTGTAACCTGCCTTATGCCGCTGGCCGCAGCCCGCGCAGGGCTGGTCCATATACCGATCAATCCGCTGCTGAAACATACACAGGTCGCCCATATCCTTGCCGATAGCGGGGCGCAGCTTCTGCTCGGCACGAATAGCCGGCTCGATACGCTTGAATCCGAAGATATTCCGTCTACTTGCCGTATTGTGGACGTTGCCGGCATTCCTGGTGAACTAGATGGAGAAGGGTTGCCCCTGTCCACTGTCGATCCGCAAGATCTCGCTGCGATTCTTTATACGAGTGGTTCAACGGGTAAGCCCAAAGGCGTAATGCTTTCCCATGCCAATATGTGGCTCGGTGCGGTAAGTGTAGCGCATTATCTCGGACTGGAATCCGACGATGTGGTACTGGCTGTTTTGCCCCTGTCCTTCGATTATGGGCAGAACCAGCTTCTTTCTGCCTGGCGGGCTGGAGCGGCGGTGGCGCCCCTCGACTATCTTATGCCGCGCGATGTGATAAAGGCCTGCGTTCGTAATGGTGTGACCACGCTTGCTGCCGTCCCGCCGCTATGGGTGCAGCTGACGGAGCAGTCATGGCCGGATGCTGCTATTCATTCTATGCGCCGCCTGACAAATAGCGGAGGTCCGCTGACGCTCGATTTGATTTCGAATTTGCGGTCTATCTTCCCGCAAGCAGACATTTTCCCCATGTATGGTCTGACTGAAGCGTTTCGCTCAACCTATCTTGATCCGAAACTAGTGGCAGATCACCCGGCATCGATGGGGCGGGCAGTCCCTTTTGCCGAAATTCTGGTCATAAACGATGATGGTGAGGTGGCGGAGCCTGAAGAGGAGGGAGAACTGGTTCATTGCGGGCCTCTTGTCGCGCAGGGTTATTGGCAGGATGCGGAGAGGACTTCGGACCGTTTTCGCTCTGCACCTGCTGAATCGCATTATGGGGGCATAGCCGTCTGGTCAGGCGATCGTGTAAAGCGCGACAAGCAAGGGTTGTTATATTTCGTCGGACGACGCGACGCGATGATCAAATGTTCAGGTGTGCGGATCAGTCCGCAGGAAGTGGAAGATGCTGCTTTAGCAAGCGGGCTCGTGGCCGAAGCTGTAGCGCTTGGTGTGGCGGAAAAACGTGTCGGACAGGTGGTGCATCTGGTTGCACGGGCATTGGGTGATCGGGAGCGAGCGGAAAAAGCCCTCCCTGCCATTCTAGCGCATGATCTGCCTAATTTTATGAACCCAAGAGTGATCCATTGGCGCGACACGATGCCTTTGAATCCCAATGGCAAGATCGATCGAGTCAAGCTGGCGCGGGAGATCGAAGCATGAAACCGCTTGGCCCCATTCCGCACGGGTTCGAGACTGTCAATGGTCAGCTGGCAGTTGCAGGGCAAACAGCTGAAATGCTCGTGAAACGAGCTGGCGATACACCGCTTTTCGTTTATTCGAGTGCAATCATTGCAGATCGTGTCGACAGTTTACGAAAGGCTATGCCTGAGCGCCTGCGAATCCATTATGCTGTAAAAGCAAACCCTTACCCTGATATTCTCAAGGTGATGGCAGGCTTGGTGGATGGGTTCGATATCGCTTCGGCCGGAGAGCTCGAACAGGCTCTGGCGGCGGGACAACGAGCTGCCTGTATCAGTTTTGCCGGACCGGGCAAACGAGATCGTGAATTGCGTGCAGCGATCCTCGCTGGTGTAACGCTTAATTGCGAATCCGAACAGGAAGTCCGCAGGGCGCTGATGATCGGGGAAGCGGAGAATATCGCGCCGCGACTTGCCATTCGCGTCAATCCTGATTTTGAATTGCGTGGATCAGGGATGAAGATGGGAGGAGGACCCAAGCCTTTCGGCCTTGATGCCGAGCGCGTTCCTGCTCTGGCTCGTGATATCTTGGCGGCAGGAGTGGAATGGCGCGGTTTGCATATCTTTACTGGTAGCCAGGCGCTCGATGCCGGGGCAATAAGTGAAACACAAGGGAAAGTCCTGTCCCTGGCATCGCAACTCACTGAAGAAATTGGCGTTGCTTTGCCTCATCTGAATATGGGTGGCGGTTTTGGTATACCCTATTTTCGTGGCGATACGCCGCTCGATATCGGCCGAATTGGTAATTCTTTGGAAGATCAATTCGGGAAATTACCCGATAATCTAGCTGAAACTGAATTTTCTATCGAACTCGGGCGTTATCTTGTGGGAGAAGCCGGTGTCTATCTGACGCGAGTGATTGACCGCAAAGTGAGTCATGGCATGACGTATCTCATCACGGATGGTGGATTGCATCATCAACTGGCCGCGTCGGGCAATTTCGGAACGGTGGTCCGGCGTAATTATCCGGCAGCGATTGCAAGCCGGTTCGATTCCGATGCGGTTGAGGAAGTCAGCATTGTAGGCTGCTTGTGTACGCCGCTGGACCGGCTGGCCGATCAGGCCATGTTGCCGCGAGCAGATGTGGGCGATCTGGTTGCCATATTTTGTGCCGGGGCATACGGCGCCACTGCAAGTCCATCTGCCTTTCTGGGACAGGGACCGGCACGCGAAATTCTCGTGTAATGAATGCCTGTTGATTGTTTCAAAATGGGACGGTGCCCGTAAAACCGCTCTCGAATGCGGTCTTACGAGAGAAGGCTAACGCAATATTCACGCTTTTTATTGCATCAGGGCGCGAACCCGAGGGGAATAGGTGTGTGCCATGTTCTGCATGGCAGCCAGTATTGAGGAATAGAGGACGCGTTAATGCGCAAAAAACATGTCGCACGGTTTGGGATGGCAATGGCTCTGGCCGGGCTGATGCTGACAGGCTGCACGACAGCCAATGATCCGCAACTTCCGCCAGCGAGCTTTGTCGCCATGCAGGAAGGTCCGGGCGAAGAATATGTGATTGGCCCGCTGGACGAATTGACTATCCACGTCTGGCGCAATGATGAGTTAGGCGCCAAGGTACAAGTTCGGCCCGATGGACGCATTACGACACCACTTGTTTCTGATATGCCCGCTGTCGGGAAGACGCCGACCATGCTGGCGGAGGATATTCGGCTCCAGCTTTCGCAATATATCTCAGATCCGATCGTGACGGTCATTGTCAACAAATTCGCCGGTACTTTCAGCCAGCAAGTGCGCATTGTCGGTGCCACGGAAAAGCCGGCTTCAATCCCTTATCGAGCGAATATGACCCTGCTCGATGCCATGATTGCGGTAGGTGGACTGTCCGAATTCGCTGCAGGCAATCATGCCAAGCTCATTCGGTTCGACAAGGAAAGCGGCAAGCAGGAAGAATATGCTCTTCGGCTTAGCGATTTGCTCAAGAAGGGCGATAGTAAGGCGAATGTTATGCTGAAACCCGGCGATGTGATTATCATTCCCGAAAGCATGTTCTGACGATGAGCCTTAACGCTCTCTTAGAAGAAATGCGTGCAGCACTCTGGACGGTCTGGAATCGCCGCTGGATTGCTCTGGCAGTGGCCTGGGGTATCTGCCTGCTGGGCTGGCTGGCAGTGGCATTGGTGCCTAATTCTTATCAGTCTAATGCGCGTATCTTCATTCAACTTGATGATGTTCTGGCTCAGCAGATCGGTATTGGTTCAGGTAGCCGTCAAAAAGATATTCAGCGTATTCGCCAGACATTGACCAGTGCAGTCAATCTGGAGAAGGTCGTTCGTTCTACCCGTATCGGAGACACGGTGACTTCGCCGGTTCAGATGGAAACGGCAGTTAATGTGCTTGCTAAGGAAATACAGGTTTCCAGTCAGGGCGATAATCTTTTTGAAATAACTGCGACTAGCGGGCGTGGCGATTTATCCGATAGCGAGAACGCGCAACTGGCGCAGGAGATCGTGCAGCGCATGATAGATATTTTCCGCGAGGAAAATCTGGGTGGATCACGCGGAGAAATGCGTGAGACACTGTCTTTTCTCGACCAGCAGCTGGCAGAGCGTGAAAAACAGCTCGCTGATGCGGAACAGCGGCGGCTACAATTCGAGGCGGAAAATCCCGAGTTGATTGGCGGGGCGCAGGCGATTGCGACCAAACTGAGTTCGTCGCGCGCCGAATTGCGCAGTGTGGAAGCAGATCTTGCTGCCGCACGAACGGCGTTGGCAGCCATCGACGGGCAATTAGCCGATACACCCCGTATTTTGACAGGGCAGGGCGGTACGGGACCTGCCGCCGCTTTAGCTCAGGCTCAGGCGAGTCTTGCAGGAATGCAGGCCCGAGGTTTGACAGATGAACATCCTGACGTAATTGCGGTAAAGCGTCAGATCGCTGCGTTGCAACAGCAGGTCAACAATATGGGCGGAGCGGCAACCGGCGGCACACCTAATCCGGCTTATAGCTCCCTTCAGGCCATCCGTGTGGAGCGGCAGGCGAATGTGCAGGCCCTGCAATCGCGGGCTTCTGCCTTACGTTCCGAAATCGCTTCGATCAGTACCGATCAGGTGAACGAGCCAGGGGCAGCAGCTGAGGCTCAGCGGATAAGCCGCGACTATGACGTGCTTCGCAAGCAATATGACAAGTTGTTGCAGGATCGTGAGGAGCTGCGCTTGCGTGGGCAGGTCGAGAATGAACGCAGCGCTATCAAGTTTGAAGTGATCGATCCGCCTTCCAGTCCCAGAACGCCTTCTGCCCCCCATCGGCCTTTATTGCTGGCCGGTGTATTGATCGTTGGCATGGGTGCAGGTTGCGCAGTGGCTTTTGCTTTAGGGCAGATCAACGGTTCTTTCGCAACTGCCGCCAAGTTGGAGCGAAATATCGGTTTGCAGGTAATTGGCACGATTTCGAATGTACTCACCGATGCGGCAAAAGAACGCAGGGCCAAACAGTTGCGATTGTTTGCGGGCGCTTCGGCCGCATTGGGAGGTCTTTTTGTGATATTGCTGGCGGTGGAGTTCTTCCAGCGTGGCATGGTGGCATAGGAGTACAGGGTGACAGATCAGAAAAAAATCCCGCTCCCGCCGGAAAATAAGAAATCTCGCAAGTCGTTGTTTGAACAGGCTGAGGACACTTTTGGGTTGAAAAAGCTCAAAGCCGCTCCAGTGCCTGAGAAACTGGCGGAGGGACGTGTTAAGCGCCCTCAGGGTGTCCAACATCAAAAGCCCGCTGATAGTGAACAGGCGGCTTCGGCACCGGCCGCTCCGCCACCACCGAGGCCATTATCATTCTCGCGGAAACGCCAGCCGATTAATCGTGAATTACTGCTGGAAGATGGCATGATTGTGCCGGGCGGCCCGACAACGACTTTGCTGGAGGAATTTCGCATTGTGAAGCGCGAAGTTCTGCGCAAAGTTCGGGAGAATGAACGGCAGGGCCTGTCTGCCGCCGCGCAGCGTGTACTGGTCTGTTCGCCTTTGCCCAATGAAGGGAAGACATTCTGTGCGACGAACCTGGCTCTCGCTATCGCAGCCGAAAAAGACAGCGAAGTGCTGCTGGTTGATGCCGATTTCGCTAAGCCGTCAATTCTTTCCACCCTTGGTCTGACCAGTTCAGGGCCGGGGCTGATGGATGCACTGGCCAACCCGCTTATTCGTGTAGAAGACTGTATTCTGGCTACCGATGTGCCGGGTTTGTGGGTTTTGCCGGCAGGCAATCAGAGCAGTGCAGACAGCGAATATCTATCAAGCAACAAAACGGCGGCTTTGCTTGATCAACTGACCGCCGGTGCACCGCACCGGATGATTATTTTTGATTCTCCACCCGCTTTGGTTGCCTCGCCAGCAGCTGAACTGGCTAAATATGTTGGTCAGGCACTGGTCGTGGTGCGGGCAGACAAGACGGGGCAAAGCGCTCTTGAGGATGCCTTGTCGCTTCTGTCGCATTGTCCCGATGTGAAATTGCTCCTTAATGGAGCCAATTTCAGCCCGAGTGGTCGACGTTTCGGCAGCTATTATGGCTACGAGGGATAACCCGATGGGGATGAGCTATGCATCTCTGACAGTCATTACTTGCGCCTGTTTGGCGATGCCTTCGCTCGCTCTCGCGCAGGATGATAACTTGTCGGAAGGGCGAGAAACTCCGGGAAGCGATAGCGGCCTCCCAGGTGCAGCATCGCGGCCGGTGGATATCAGGCCCTATATCGAAGCTGCGCAAGTGCTGAATACGGAATTGTCGCCAGGTGATGATGTGGTGACCTATACGCGGCTGGCAGCGGGCGTCGATGCACTGCTTCGAGGACGCAACACCTCAGCCGCTGTATCGCTGCGTTATGAAAGACGGATAGACTGGGGAGATAATAGCGGCAATGATGGTGACACGCTGAGCGGTTTGGCGCGTGTTTCCGCCTCCGTTATTCCGCGTACCCTGAGTATCGAGGCCGGAGCGATGGCTTCACGCCAGACCTATGGTGACAATGGTGCTGCTACTGCCGGGGGACTGGTTGATAGTGACTGGACTCGACAAATCTATTCGGTCTTTGCTGGCCCATCGTTCACTACCAATGCTGGTCATGCGCAGGTTGAGGCGGGGTATCGTATCGGATATACGCGTGTAGATGAGCCATCGGGTGTGACTGCCGCCAACAATGCGACGCTGGTGGATTCCTTCGATGACAGTGTGACCCAACAGGCCACAGCACGGATCAGTACGCGGCCGGGCAAGATATTGCCGGTTGGTTTGGGACTGACCGGTCAGTGGGCGCAGGAAGACATATCCAATCTCGATCAACGTGTGCGTAACAATTATCTGCGCGCTGATGTGACTGTTCCGATTATCCCTGAACTGGCCGTGATCGGTGGCGTGGGCTATGAAGATGTCAAAGTGTCAAGCCGTGATGTCTTGCGTGATGAGAATGATAATCCGGTAGTAAATTCCAAAGGGCGCTACGTTACCGATAAAAGTGAACCGCGCCAGATATCCTATGATGCGGATGGTCTGATCTGGGACATCGGGGTGCAGTGGCGCCCGAGTTCGCGAATGTCGTTGGAAGCCCATTACGGCCATCGCTATGATTCCAGCACCTATTATGGCAGTCTCAGTTACACGCCTGACAGGCGGAGCCATATAAATCTCTCGGTCTATGATACGATTTCAGGTTTTGGCGGCGAGCTTAGTGACGGCATAAATTCGCTATCGACTGATTTTGTCGCTTATCGAAATCCGATTAGTGGTGATTTGTCGGGCTGTGTCACAGGTGAGGAAAGCGGCGGCAATTGTTTGATTGGTGCATTGGGACCGATCCGTTCGCTAACCTATCGGACACGAGGCGCAATTTTCAGCTATTCGCTCAATCTTGGGCGAACGACGACCGGCCTTGGCTTCGGTGGTGAAAGTCGTAAATATATCACGCCGGAAGGCCCGATCTTTGCCGACTACGCTGGACTGGTCGATCGCACTTATTGGGTCTCGATCTTCGCATCACGCCAACTTGACACTCGCTCAAACTTACGTGGTGATATCTATGCCAACTGGTTAGATAGCGGTCTTCCCATGACCAGCGATGGCGTGGGATGGAGCGCATCGCTCGCCTATTATCGTAATCTGATGAACGGACTGACCGGAACCGCTGCTCTCGGGCTGGATGGTTTCACGCGCGAAGACGCAGCCGACTACCTTGTCGGTTCGGCTTTGCTGGGTTTGCGCTATTCATTCTGAAGCCCTGAGGAGATACGACTATGTTCGAAGAATTTTACGGGCTGAAAGGCAAGCCTTTTCAACTAACGCCTGACCCGGCGTTCTTTTATCGCTCCATCACGCATCGTAAAGCACTGTCCTATCTTGGATATGGCCTCGCTCAGGGCGAGGGGTTTATCGTCATCACAGGTGAGGTCGGGTCGGGCAAGTCTACGCTCGTTGCTCATTTGGTGGATACAGTCGATCCCGAGCAACTTACCGTTGGTCAGGCCTATACCGGGAAGCTGGACAGCGAAGATATTGTTCATATCGTTGCGCAAGGTTTTGGCCTTGCTGTTGAAGGAATGGATAAGACATCCACTCTCACAGAGATTGAAGCTTTCTTGCATGAAGAAGCGCGTGAAGGACGGCGTTGCCTGTTGGTCGTCGATGAAGCGCAAAATCTCTCTGTGTCGGCGCTTGAAGAATTGCGAATGCTGTCGAACTTCCAGCTCGGCAACCATCCGCTTTTGCAGACGCTTTTGTTAGGACAGCCTGAGTTTCGTAAAACGTTGCAAACCGATGCTTCGCTTGAACAATTGCGTCAGCGTGTGATCGCCGCGCATCATCTCGATGCAATGCAGGAAGAGGAACTGGAGCCCTATATGACACACCGCCTGACGCAGGTCGGGTGGAATGGATTGCCGTCATTTGAGCCCGATGTGTTCCACAAGCTTTATCGGGCCAGCGGTGGTATACCGCGGCGTATCAACCAGATTGCTAATCGCTTGCTATTGCAAGGTGCGCTTGAGGAACAGTCTCACATTGAGGGCGAAATGCTCGATATCGTGCTTGACGATATGAAGTCGGAGAAATCTGCGGAAGATGTGAACGGTGAACAGACGCCGGTATGGGAAAGCGCCAATCAGCCCGCTGCACAGCTTGATCCCAAGCTGGTCGAAGACCTTCTAACGGAACGCGATGCAAAGATAGCTGAGCTGCAAGAAGCTGTTTTGCAGCTTGCCAGCCAGCAGAAGGCCGATGAAGAGGTTATGCAGACGGTGCGCGAAAATGACGAATTGCGTCAAAAAATTGCACGCATCGAAGCTAAAATGTTCGAGCAGGAACGGACCATTCGCCAGACATTGACCATGTTGATCGAATGGATTGAAGCGGAAATGGATGAAAGCCAGGCAGCCTGATCTTCTAAAAGGAAAATCGGCTGATGAATATGGCCTCATCAAAACACCACGTACAGCACAAACAGAGGCTTGTGAGTGGTATGTCCGTGGATATCGAGGACTGGTTTCAGGTCGGTGCTTTCGAGAAAGTAATTGACCGGAGAGACTGGAACGGACTGAGCGACAGGGTCGACCGCAATGTCAGGCTGATCCTCGATCTGTTCGATGAGGCTTGCGTTAAAGCAACATTTTTCACGCTAGGCTGGGTGGCTGCGCGGCATAACTCATTGATGCAGGAACTGGTTGCTAGAGGCCATGAGGTTGCGAGTCATGGCTGGGATCATGAGCGGGTTTTCACTATGGATCGCGCACAGTTTGCGGCCGATATTGATCGCGCGCGCAAGCAGATAGAGGACGCTGGCGGGGTAAGAGTGCAAGGCTATCGCGCACCAAGCTTTTCGATCGATTCACGCACACCGTGGGCTTTTGAGGTGCTTGCGGAGAAAGGTTATCGTTATTCGTCCAGTGTAGCACCTATCAGGCACGATCACTACGGTTGGGCTGAAGCACCGCCTTTCGCCTTCCACCCACTCGAAGGGCAGGATCTGATCGAAATACCCGTAACCACAGCAAAATTGGGATCTCGGCGTCTCGGAGCCGGGGGAGGTGGTTTTTTCCGCATATTGCCCTATCATTTCAGCCGCTGGGCTATTTCTCAAAACATATATAAATTCGAGCGGCCCGCTGTGTTCTATTTCCATCCATGGGAAATTGATCCTGACCAACCACGTGTGGCTGCAGCTCCTCTGCGTTCGCGATTGCGCCACTATACCAAGCTGGAACATATGGCGGGCAAGTTGCGGCGTCTTTTAAAGGAATTCTCCTGGGGGCGCATGGATGAGTTGGCGCAGGTGGAAAAAGCACGGCTGGAAAGCGAGGCCGTGTGAATTTCCTGATAGCTGAAGGCGGCGCGGTGTTACGGGAAGCCGTTTTGCACGACCCCCTTGAAGCTCAACGGATAGAGCAGTTTGTTGCGTCTCGTAAGGGAACGCTTTTTCAGCGTCCTGCATGGCTATTCGGTGTTGAACAAGGCACCGGACAGACGGCGCGCGGTTTGCTGCTCGAACGGAATGGTGAGGTCGCCGCATGGTTGCCAGTCAGCGAAGTGCATTCACCTATTTTCGGTCGAATGCTAGCGTCCAGCGGTTTCGCAGTCGGCGGTGGTGTGCTGGGGAAAGAAGCAGATGCGATAATTCTATGCCGTGCAGCTGAGATTCTGGCTGAGCGCTTGTCTTGTCCGACAATCGAATTGCGTGGTGGAACTGCGCCGAAGAACTGGAGCTGGCGCCGCGAAAGCCATTGCGGTTTCGTTCGCCTTCTGGCTACTGATAATGAAGCGCAGTTGATGGCCATTCCGCGTAAGCAGCGCGCAGAAATTCGTAAAAGCCTGAAGATCGATTTGCAGATTACAATTGGCACTGAGGAAGAAGATCGCGCGGCTCATTATGCCGTTTATGCTGAAAGTGTGCACAATCTAGGAACACCGGTTTTTCCGCGCAGCTTGTTCGATGCCATGCTGGCCAGGCTAGATAGTGATGTCCTAACAGTATGGCATGAGGGTGTGCCTGTCGCCAGCGTTCTTTCTTTTTATCACGATGGAGCCGTGATGCCATACTGGGGTGGCGGGACATATGCTGCACGTCGGTTGCGTGCCAATGACCGAATGTACTTTGAATTGATGTGCCATGCTCGCGAAAGAGGATGTGAACGCTTCGATTTCGGTCGTTCGAAGACACAAAGTGGCCCTTATTTCTTTAAGAGGAATTGGGGATTCGAACCACAATCGCTCGCATATGCAAGCTGGACTGCACCAGGGGAAAAAGCGCGTAACGCCGATCCGACCAGCAAACGCCATGCTGCGCGGATCGCTTTGTGGAAGAAGTTGCCTTTACCCATTGCAAACCGGCTTGGGCCTTGGATTGCGAGAGGCTTGGGATGACCGGTGAAGTTCTTTTTTTGGCACATCGTATTCCCTTTCCGCCGGATCGCGGAGATAAAATTCGTTCGCATCATCTGTTGAAGCACCTGGCGCAGCTTGCCCCTGTCCATGTGGCTTGTTTTGTCGATAATAGCAGCGATATGGCGCATGAAGGCGATCTCGCTACTATCGCGAGAAGCTATCGATTGATTGATCGCAAGAAGTCGCTGCCGTTGGCGGGACTGGAAGCGTTAGTGAAGCGGGAAGCTGTTAGTCTTGCAGCATTTCGTTCTCAGTCGCTGAAAGATTACGTTGCGAAACTTTTGTCTGAGCGCCCCATCGAGACGATCTATGTTTTTTCAGGGCAGATGGGGCAGTATGTTCCTGAAGGCTTCGCCGGTCAGGTTATTCTTGATCTGGTCGATGTCGATTCTGCCAAGTTTGAAGCGTATGCTCCGGGCATGTCGCAGCCAATGCGTTGGATCAATGAGCGGGAAGGTCGTTTATTGAAAGAGGAGGAGCAGCGCTTGGTTGAAAGAGCCGATGAGGTTCTTCTTGTGAGCGATTCTGAAGTGGAGTTATTGCGCAGACGTTTGCTGGCACCGATTGCCGGTTCGAACAAAATTCGGGCGCTGAGCAATGGTATAAATTCGAATTTTTTTAATCCGGCATTGGTTGCGCCTGAGCCGGAATTAGCTTCCAGCCGTGGGCCGCATTATGTCTTTACAGGGCAGATGGATTACCCTCCCAATGTTACTGCGGCTCTTCGAGTGATTTCTCGATTACTGCCCGCCATTCGGGAGGTTATGCCTGAAGCACAATTTCATATTGTCGGTCGAAACCCTGTCCCGAAACTACGTGAGTACGATGGTGTGAAGGGGTGTCGTGTTTGGGGTGAGGTTGAGGATATCAGGCCGTTTCTTCTTAGCGCCGATTGTGTGTTGGTTCCCTTGGAAATCGCTCGCGGCGTCCAGAATAAAGTGTTGGAAGCTATGGCAATGGGCTGCGCAGTTGTACTGAGCAAACAGGCTGCCACCGGTATCGGAGCGACTGATCAACTGCACTTTCTCGTTGCTGATGGTGATAAACCATTTGTTCAGGCAGCTTTGCAGGCAGTCAAAGAGGAAAACCGAATTTCTCTAGGCGAAGCTGCGAGACATTTCGTGGTTGAAACGAAGAGTTGGCAAGCCATGCTCGAACCGCTTGCCGACCTGGTTAAAGCCGGACTTCGTAGGCGGCAAAGGCTCTGAGCCATGGCGAACGGCAGTTCGATATCACACGTCCAATTAGGTAGATTGGCCTTCATCCCAATTAAATGGCAAGGTCCACTTTTACGCCTTTTGCTGGCATGGATAGGGTTGATTGCGCTGTTTTTCCGCGATTGGGCGGTAATGGTGGGTCAATGGTGGAATTCCTCCAGCTATAACCACATTCTCCTTATCCCGCTGATCTTGATATGGCTGGTATGGTTGCGCTGGCCGGAATTGCGTAAACTGGTGCCATTCGGCTGGTGGCCGGGTCTGTTATTTCTTGCTGCTGCCGCGTTGATCTGGATGTTAGGCGCCGTGTCAGGGCTCAATCTGCTGATGCAGGTTGGCATTGTTGGCATGCTGATTGCCAGTGTGATGGTTTTTTTGGGGCCGTGTGTCGCGGCAGGATTGTTTTTTCCTCTTTGTTATATGGCGCTGCTCGTGCCCTTCGGCGAAGAACTGGTGCCAACGCTCCAGCTTGTTACCGCTCGTCTGGCTATTGCATTGACACATTGGAGTGGAGTGCCAGCCTATGTAGAGGGTGTTTTTATCGATACCCCGGTTGGGCTATTCGAAGTGGCCGAGGCATGTTCAGGTGTCAAATTCCTGATAGCGATGGCAGCGCTTGGCTTGCTGGTGGCACATGTCTGTTTCCAAAGCTGGTGGCGGCGAGTAACTTTTATGACTGTTGCAGTTATCCTGCCAATCATCGCCAACGGTGTTCGCGCTTGGGGGACAATATATGTAGCACAATTCAAGGGTGTCGAATTTGCAGCCGGTTTCGACCATATTTTCTATGGCTGGATATTCTTTGGTCTGATTATGGCCTTACTGCTCGGTATAGGATGGCATTTCTTTGACCGGCCAGGAAACGATTCTTTCATCCATGCGGAAGCCATCACTAAATCACCTTTATTGAGGCGCTTTGCGCTATGGCGCATGGCGGGATGGCGGTTATTCGCAATTTCTATGATTGTGGTTGGGAGTGTTCATCTGTGGACTGACCACATCATGCAGTTGGAAGCAGATTTGCCTGTGCAGATCAGTTTGCCTTCAGTATCAGGCTGGCACCGGGTAGATTACAAGCCGAGTGTATGGTGGGAACCGCGTGCGGCAGGCGCGGATCATCGTTTGCTTGGCAGTTATGCAGATAACAAAGGACATCAGCTGGATGTGTTTGTTGCATTGTATGCCAAGCAGGAAGATGGCCGCGAGGCAGGCGGCTATGGGGAAGGTGCGCTAACGCCCGGCACGATTTGGCGCTGGCTGGAACCTGGAGCGCCCGTTCAGGGTGCAAAGGCAGATTGGTTGCAAGCAAATGGACAGACCCGTAGACTTGCCATGACTTGGTATCGGACGGGCGATGTACTGACCGGCAGCAATTCGCGGCTTAAGCTTGCCAACATTAAGAACCGTCTGCTTGGGCGCGATAAAACGACTATGACGCTAATCCTTTCGGCGGAAGATCGTCCCAATCATTCAGCTGGTGCGGCAATAATGGCTTTTCGTGATGCGATTATGCCGCTTGAAGAATGGATGGATGATATTGCCCAGAACCCGTAAGAGACATTGATATGTGCGGCATAGCGGGTATTTTTCATTGCGGGACTGTTAAGCCCGTTGAGCCTTCTCGGGTTGAGCGTATGTGTGATGCGCTGGCGCATCGAGGGCCGGATGGCTGCGGCGTTTGGATAGGGCCTGGAGTAGGGCTGGGGCATCGCCGCCTGTCGATTATTGACCTCGCCGGATCGCCACAGCCAATGGCTTCCGCCGATGGACGAGCAGTGATTGTCTTCAATGGCGAAATATATAATTTTCGCGAGTTACGCAAAGAACTTGCTGTGAGTGGCGCCCAGTTCCGCACAGATGGCGATACGGAAGTCATACTTGCAGCCTGGCAACGCTGGGGTCCGGAGTGCCTTAGTCATTTGCAAGGCATGTTTGCTTTTGCTCTCTATGATAGCGAGCGGCGAGAACTGTTTCTTGTAAGAGACAGGCTAGGGGTGAAACCGCTCTATATCGCACATCTTAGCGATGGTAGTTTAGCCTTTGCTTCCGAAATGAAAGGACTGATGGCGCATCCGCTGCTGCGACGCGATATCGATCCCCTGGCAATAGAAGACTATATGACTTGGGGTTATGTCCCCGATCATCGCGCCTTTCTCAAAGGTGTCGAAAAGTTGCCCGCTGGACATTTTTGTTTGCTCCGACATGACGCACCGCCGGCCGCGCCGCGTTCTTATTGGGATGTATCTTTCACTGAGCGCAGCCAGCATGGCGAAAAGGAGCTTCGGGATGAATTGCTTCATATTATGCGTGAGGCAATACGTTCCCGCATGGTGGCCGATGTACCATTGGGCGCCTTTCTTTCTGGTGGGGTAGACTCTTCCAGTGTCGTAGCGCTTATGGCTGAAGCCAGCACGGATAAGGTGCAATCCTGCTCGATTGGTTTTGATGTCGGGGCGGTTGATGAAAGCCTCTATGCTCATGAAGTAGCTGAACTGTTTCACACGGATCATCATAGCCGTGCGATTAGTGCGGATCAGTTTTCCGAAATTGGCTGTCTGGCAAGTATTTTTGATGAACCATTTGCCGATGCCTCCGCGCTGCCGACTTTACAGGTTTGTAAATTGGCTCGTGAGACAGTAACAGTTGCACTCTCCGGCGATGGTGCTGATGAGGCAATGGCTGGCTATCGGCGGCAGGTCTTCCACCGGCATGAAGAGCGGTTGCGTGGTGTCCTTCCTGCCATATTGCGAAAGCGTGTTCTTGAACCCTTGGGGCGCATTTATCCTAAGGCAGATTGGGCTCCGCGTCCGTTACGCGCCAAAAGCACTTTGCTTGCTCTCGCAACTGATGGCGCGGAAGCATATGCTGCTGCTCTGTCCACTACCTCCGTTGAATTACGTAATCGCCTCTATACACATGGTTTCAAAAGAGAGCTTGGAGGGTATCGCGCGGAGGATCCGTTAATCCGGTTAATGCAGCAGGCACCTGCGCGCACTGGTCTGGACAGAGCTCAATATGCAGATCTTAAGTTCTGGTTACCGGGCGATATTCTCACCAAAACAGATCGCACCAGTATGGCGGTTGGCCTGGAGGCGCGGGAGCCTTTGCTCGATCATCGACTGATTGAGTTTTCAGCGCGTTTGCCTGATAGGATGCGGGTAAACGGAAGACAGGGCAAATGGCTTATGAAGCAGACCATGCGTGCCTATTTGCCAGATAAGATTCTGTTTCGTCCCAAACAGGGATTTGTGACGCCGATAGCTCAATGGATGCGGGGGCCACTAGTGGATGAAGTCAGGGCAATTAGCAAAAATGCACATATCGCCCAAGCAGGTTGGTTCGAGTCGCGTGAACTCGCCAGTCTTGCCGAGGATCATATTTCAGGTCGTTCAGATCATTCGCGCTTATTGTGGCAATTGCTCATGCTGGAAAAAAGCCTGACACGGCTGGCCTCTTAATCATGGCAAGAAATTGACGAAAACACGGGGCTTAAGCCTTTAAATTTTCAAATTCGGCCCGTTTTGGCACTATCTTATTCGCTCTACCGCGTATTGGTTGACTGATGCATTCGTCTGCCTCATTTTCATTATGGTAAATAATTCGTTGCGAAACTTATCAACGAATGGTTTACTTATTGTGCGCCGCAGCAGGCCAATGGGGCGGGCGCTGTTTCGTGAACTGAGGACGAGATGGATCAATTGGCAGGGCGATTGAACAGGACTGAAGTCCAGGAAACCAATTCTTCCGATAGTTCTTCTATCGGGTTTGGTGACAGAGAAGACTATTTTGTCGAAGACAGTGAAAAGCATTTGTCTATCGATAAAGAGTTATTCAACCTTAAGGAACTGGAAGTCCTTTACGAATCTCGAACACAGGCTCTTTGGACATATATGTGTCCTGAAGGGCGTCCCAGTTTCACTCCTAACATGCTGCATGATTTTGAATATTGGCAGCGTCTTATCTGCGATAGCTTCGGGCCCGGGAAAGTGCCTTTGCGTTATCTCATTCTTGGCAGCCGCTCACCGGGCGTTTTTTGCTTCGGGGGCGATCTTTATTTGTTTCAGAAGCTGATTAAGCAGCGCAATCGAGAAGCCTTGGTCCATTATGGTCATCGCTGTGTGCAGATTTTGCATCGGAACATGAAAGCGCTGGACCTGCCGATACTTACAGTAGGCCTTGTAGAGGGCGCTGCGTTAGGTGGCGGGTTCGAAGCTTTAATGTCGTTCGACCATATCATCGCCGAGCGTACAGCGACTTTTGGTCTGCCGGAGGTTTTATTCGGCCTGTTTCCCGGTATGGGTGCGCATGCTTTTCTAACACGTAAGCTCGGTGCTGCGGCGGCTGACCGTATGATTACGTCGAACCGAACCTATACAGCAGAGGACCTTTACGATTTGGGTTTGATTCATCAGATTGCCGAACCGGGAGAAGGGCTGGAAACCTGTCGCGATTTCATAGCGCGATCCGATCGGCGGCATATAGGGTTGGTCAATGCCCGTCGTGCGGCGCGCCTTGCTTCTCCATTACATGTTTCGGAATTGGAACGGATTACTGAAATTTGGGCTGATACGGCGCTCGAGTTGAGCGATCAGGATTTGAAGATTATGAATCGCCTCACCCGTGCGCAAGATCGCGTTGCGGCTAACGCTGCCTGAAAAAGAGAATAATCCGGATAAGGGCAAGTCTTTCCCGGATTATTTCATATTATCTGCTATCCACCATCACCAATTCGGCATGATCCAGTGCCTCGACGGTCAGCATGTTTTCGCCCGTTATGGCCACTCCATCGCGCGTTTCCGCTCCGATGTTATTAATCCGGATGCGTCCGCTATTAGGCACAAGATACTGATGGCGTGCCGGGTCTGCACGATAGGTGAGACGCTCTCCTGCTTTCAGTGTAGCTGCCAACACCTTGGCATCGGCCCGGATCGGGAGTGCATTATCCTTTTCCGGTGAACCGCTGGCCAGACTAACCCAATGACCTGCACGATCTTCTTGGGGAAACTGGCGTAGCTCCCAGTAAGGATCCCCTCCCGGTTGATCGGATTCGATCCAGAGCTGAAAATTAGTTTCCGGGTCATCTTGCATGTTATATTCTGCATGGACAATGCCATTGCCGGCGCTCATTACTTGTACATTGCCGGCATCAGTATGCCCAATATTGCCCATACTGTCTTTATGGGACAGGGTGCCGCTTCTCACGAAAGTGATGATTTCCATATTTCTATGCGGATGAGGGGGAAAGCCTGAATGAGGGCCTATCCAATCATCGTTCCAGACGCGCAAACGGCCCCAGCCCATTCGATCGGGATCGTAATAGTCGGAAAAGCTGAAATGATAGCGTGTATCGAGCCAACCGCCATGCGTTGCGTGCCTCAGATGGCCAAAGGGGCGAAGTTCAATCATCGATTTTCTCACTTCGGCGGGAGGTTAGCGCCGGAATTACCGGCAATTTGGGCGGTTTAATCTAGTTTTTAACCATCTTCGCCATGACCAGCGGCCATGTAATCCTCGCTCTGCATTTCTTTCAGTCGACTCACTGTGCGCTCAAACTCGAAACTACCATCACCTGCCTGATACAGATCTTCGGGTTTTGAAGCGGCAGTGGCGAAAAGTTTGACGTGATTTTCATAAAGCGCATCAATCAAAGTGACGAAACGGGCAGCTTCATTCCGCATATCCGGGCCCATTTGCGGAATGCCGACAATAATAACCGTATGATAAGCTTGCGCGATAGCCAGATAATCTGATGCGCCACGAGCTTCGCCGCATAGCCTTTTGAAGCTAAAAACACCGACACCCTTTAAGCTTTTGGGGACGTGTAATTTCCGATTTCCGCCAAGATCCAGATCTGCAGAAGGAACATTAGCAGCATCTTCCGGAGCATAATCGGTGAGCCGAAAGAACGCTTCACGCACCTGAGCTGTCGCTTCATCCCCTAAGGGTGTGTGCCATGTGGCCAGACCTGCAAGACGGTCCAATCGATAATCGGTCGGCCCGTTGAGTTCAATTACATCGAGTTCTCGCTGGATCAGGTCAATAAAGGGAAGGAAATGCTCCCGATTAAGACCGTTGAGATAAAGGTCGGATGGAGCGCGGTTAGATGTGGTAACCACGACAACATTCTCATCGCAGATGAGAGCGCTAAACAGTCGGCTCATGATCATTGCGTCTGCCGAATTGTTTACCACCATTTCGTCAAACGCGAGCACACGCAAATTCTGCGCTATAGCTTTAGCGACAGGCGGGATGGGGTCGCCAGTTTCGCTTCTACGGGCAGCGCGTAGTCGCTGGTGTACTTCCAGCATGAACGCGTGAAAATGAATGCGGCGCTTTTCAGTAATGGAGAGCGTGTCGTGGAAGAGATCCATCATCATGCTTTTACCGCGCCCAACGCCGCCCCACATGTAAAGCCCTTGAAGGCGAGAGGATTTTTTATTGCCGAACAGCTTACTGAGAAAACCACGATCAGTAATAGCGTTGCTCTGTTCAAGTTGATCCTGCAAACGAGCTAGTCGAGAGACGGCGGCCTGTTGTTCTGCATCAGGACGCAACTCACCTGCTTCGATCAGCCTGTGATAGCGTTCCAGTATTCCACTCATCCGAAAGTCTCGCGTTGATTCACTGGCCGGTCTTACGGACAATTCCAGAGAAAGAGGCAATCAGGCCGTGCTCCTGTTCGACCTGCCCGCGGATAAATACAAGGCGGCCCGTTTCACGAACAATTTCACCGACAGCATCGAGTGGTTGCTCAAGCTGCCCCGGGCCGACGAACTGGTTCGATAGTTCCAGTGTCACAGCACCGCCGACGGGCTGGTCGGCAAGGACTCTCCAGGTGGTGAAAAGAGAAATGTCGATCAGCGCCATGATCGTGCCGCCGTGAATAGTTCCCATCGGGTTAAGATGACGTTTGAGCGGGATCATGCGTAATCGGGCATGACGATCATCATCACGCCTGAGCATCATTTCACCCATCACTTCACGATTGAAGTGATTATCTTCATCTTTACCTAACTGCCATTGCAGCCAGCCAGGCCGATCGGGATGGGGGGCAAGCTGCAGCCCACTGGTATCGCCGGGAACACTGGACACGGTCTTCAGGCTTGCCGTTCGACCTGCATCTTCTTGATTTCGGCAATTGCCTTGGCAGGAGATAGACCTTTAGGGCAGGCATTTGCGCAGTTCATGATCGTGTGGCAACGATAAAGGCGGAAGGGGTCTTCCAGATCGTCAAGCCGTTCACCAGTCATTTCATCGCGGCTATCAGCCAGCCAGCGATAGGCCTGAAGCAAAATGGCCGGGCCGAGGAACTTGTCGGAATTCCACCAATAGCTCGGGCAGGATGTGGAACAGCAGGCACATAAAATGCACTCATAAAGGCCATCGAGCTTGTGGCGTTGATCGGGGCTTTGCAGGCGCTCTTTGCCCGAAGGTGTAGTCGAAACCGTTTGCAACCATGGCCGGATCGAGGCGTATTGAGCGTAGAAGTGTGTAAAGTCGCCCACCAGATCCTTGACCACTTCGAGATGTGGCAGCGGCGTGATCTGAACGTCGCCTTTAAGGTCTTCGATTGCAGTAGTGCAGGCAAGACCATTCTTGCCGTTGAGATTCATCGCGCAGGATCCACAGATGCCTTCCCGGCAGGAACGGCGAAATGTGAGTGTTGGATCGATTTCATTTTTAATTTTGATCAGTGCGTCCAGAACCATTGGGCCGCAGGCGTCAAGATCGATCTCAAATGTATCGTAACGCGGATTCTCACCTGATTCCGGATCCCAGCGGTAAATCTTGAATTTGCGGACGCGGCTGGCGCCTTCGGCCGTGTGATGATGGCCTTTGCCGGTGATTTTGCTGTTTTTCGGGAGAGAAAAAGTTGCCATGTTTCGATCCTGCGCTTGTATGCGCCCTATCTAGCCAATTTGAATTATGCTGCAAGCGCGAGAATGCCTGCGCATTTGGAGGCCTCTATGACGCCGCGCGGCTGTCCATGCAAACGGCAATCTTAATTTGATGGTTGATTTGATCCAAAATTGACCGAATTTTTGCTTTCTGATGCCAAAATTCGGCAAAAGAAGTGCAACGTAAACGCCCGTCCATTGGCTCAATTATGCTGATCGTGTCGACTCGGGGAATAAGTTGGCGGGAAAAATCGCCGTAACGTGTATTAGAGAGCGCAGCATATACAGGGTTAAACTGAACTACGCTCTATCGCGTATTCATTGGTTTTGGTGCTGCCTTAGCGGGCTCAGCAGAAGTGATCATTTTGTTGGCAGCTCTTTAAACAGGTCGTCAGTATGGAAAATCCTGTTTCCTTTGTGGAATTTTGCGGAGAGTGTGTGCATGCATAATTCCGTCATTTCCACCCAGATTGAACGTATTGAAGAGTTCCGGACCGAACCGACGCTGAAATGTTAGCCACGCTCTCCCAAAGCAGGCAGCAATGTAAGTGATCGAAGGCACGGCTAAATCGGATATATTTTCATCCCCGATATGAGTTTGATCGCGAATAGCTAGGACCGCGTTATCGGGACATGCTTTTTTGACCAGATCCTTGCCGGATGGTTCAGAACGATCTGTTTCGAGCAGCTCGGCATCGAAGAAGGGGGCTGACCGGCGCTCTTACTTTCATCTTCAACCGTTCATGGTAAGTTTAATTTAATTGGCAAGCTAATAATAAGACTGACTATGTCATCATATGTCATATAGCTAATTAATCGAATGCTTTCGTTTTGAACCGCCGAAAGCAGAGTGCTGAGCCATGTTTCTGTGGGGGCGAACTGTCAGGAGGCCCGGTATGGACGGACAATTGGAAGATGTTTGGAAAGGATATGAAAACTTCCCTCCAGATATTCAGCTCACAATTTTTTTGGTTTTGTCTGCCAGACGGTGGCGGGCTGAGCTCGATGGGCAATTGCGTCTGATAGGTCAGAATTCGGCGCGAATGGAAACGCTATGGGCGATCAGCCGATCACCGCAGGATAGTACGCAGACTGAAATTGCCCACAATATTAGAGTTGAGCGTGCAACGCTTACCCGTATGCTGGACGGACTTGAAAGCGAAGGGTATGTTAAACGCCTCCCACAGCCTGCAGACGGACGATCTAAATATATTCGTGTGACTGAGGAAGGGGAGCGGGCGCTGGCAAAAATTATGAATATTGCCAGCCCACTTCGTCACGCCTTGCTTGAAGAATTGGGACCAGACGAATTGGATCGCGCGACCCAATTTCTGGTTGATCTGGTGAATCGAATTGATGATCTTGGGCTGTAAACTCGATATTTCCTGAATTCACTCACGTTGAATCTCAGGCATCCGGCAATCCGACACGGCAAACGACAGTCGTGATAAACATCGTTTGGTTATCGTAAATCGCACTATCACTATTCTCTAACAGTCCACAATTATTGTCGTGAATGGTTGAGTGTATGGGCAGGCCGAAGGACTTTCTATGGCTTCTCTTAGGGGCTTGCCATCATAGCTAAAGCGATGCTCTTGATATGTCGATGAAGCACAGTGGTAAGAGTGCCTGTAAAGCCCTTGCGGCATGACATTGTACCGTCTTTAAAGACGGTAAATCGTTTCATATCGACACCAAAGGATTATGCTATGCGGATCGTGCTGCCAGCTTCTCTGGCTCTGCTTCTTGTTTCTACCGCCCCAGCTTGGGCTGCCAGCACGCCAAATTCCGCGAATTCTGTGCAAAGCGATAAGGGGCAGGCACAATTCGCACCGTTGCCCGATGACAAGTCCATCAAACAGACTGCGATGATCGGCGGCAAAAGCATCACTTATACAGCTACGGTTGGCTCGCTTCCGGTGAAGGATAAGAAGGGCAAAACGATCGGAGAAGTTGTCTATACTGCTTATACTGTACCCGGTGCCGCACAGAAACGGCCCGTGACTTTCGCGTTCAATGGTGGGCCGGGAGCGGCCTCTGTCTATCTTAATCTCGGAGCCATCGGTCCGAAAAAAGTTAATTTTGGCGCGAAAGGGGACGTGCCATCCGATCCGGCCGTATTGCAAGATAATCCCAATAGCTGGCTCGATTTTACCGATCTGGTGTTTATTGATCCAATTGGGACAGGCTTTTCACGTAGCCTGGTGGATGAGGAAAAGACCAGCCAAGCATTCTATACAGCCGATTCAGATATCCATTACCTCGGTCGCATCGTTTATGACTGGCTCGTCAAGAACGATCGGCTGACCAGCGCCAAATATCTGGTGGGTGAAAGCTATGGTGGATATCGTGTGCCGCGTCTTGCCTATTACTTGCAGACGCAGATGGGAGTTGGAGTTTCGGGTATGACGCTGGTCTCACCCTATCTTGACCCGCCGGCCATTGGACAAGATGATGCGCTGTCACCTCTGCCATGGATGATCAATCTGCCAAGTATGGCTGCAGGGCATATGGAGCGGCAGGGCATACCTCTTAGTCAACAGACTATGGCTCCGATAGAGAAGTATGTGCGTACGCAGTTTGCGCAGGATTTTCTTGCTGGATTGAATGATAAGGCGGCAACGGCACGTTTGTCTGCCGAAGTGGCTGAATTGACCGGTCTTGATCCCGCGCTTGTCAAACGCATGAACGGCAGGATCGATATTGGCACCTATCTGCGGGAGATTCGTCGTGATCAGGGGCTGATCGGCTCCGTTTATGATTCTAATTATACCGCCTATGATCCTTTTCCATCCAAGGCAGATGCGCAGTATAATGATCCGCTTTTGACCACTCTGATCGCACCGACGACTTCCGCGATGGTCGATTTCGTCACAAGGCAGGTGGGATGGAAAATCGATGCATGGTATAATGCTCTGTCTTATGATGTGA
Source organism: Altericroceibacterium spongiae (assembly GCF_003610805.1). Taxonomy (GTDB): domain Bacteria; phylum Pseudomonadota; class Alphaproteobacteria; order Sphingomonadales; family Sphingomonadaceae; genus Altericroceibacterium; species Altericroceibacterium spongiae. The sequence goes on from NZ_RAPF01000001.1 coordinate 407,443, forward strand.
ACCGTGCCTGGGATCGTGACGATACGGATAGCCCAGTCAGCGATCTGCGTCAGGCCATTTCAATTGATCCGAAGATGGTGGTCAATATCGTGCATGGCTGGAACGATTTGTCCTGCCCCTATTACGCATCTCGTCTGATTGTTGCACAAATGCCTGATTTTGGCGTCCAAAGCCGCGTCAATCTGCATATGTATCCGGGGGGGCACATGTTCTATTCACGGTCGGATAGTGGAGCAGCCATGCGGCAGGATATTCTGGCCAGTTATCAGCGTCAGGAGTGAGAATCCGGTCCAATAGACATTGTTAAAGCAATCATTCGCAAAGCTATTGCTGTTTGCGATTTTGAACGGCGTCAGGTCTGAATAGCTTTTCCATCTGCGCCTAGAGATGACTGTTGAACAGAGAAAACCCCTCCTCTGACTAATCCAGAGGAGGGGTTTTGTGATTAGTTACCGAATGTACGTTGCCACCATCCTCGACGAGGAGGGCCCGAAGTGTCGCCACCTTCCACCTCGATAGAAGGAGAATCTGACTCATTCTCCGTATTGCCAGTTTCTTCAGCAGCACTATCTGTCGCTGGGGCCGGGCCTGTCGGGCTTTCCGGTACAGGCGGAGACTCATTATTTACGGCCTCACTGCTTGTAACAATCTGTTCTTCAGTTGCCATATCAGCAGCATGTTTATCCGCTAATGCTTCGTTTCCATCAGCAGCAGGTTCAGCCTTTTTTCGGCGAGTGCGACGTTTCGGTTTGGGAGGAGCCTCTTCTGTCGTTTCCGAAGATACTTCACTGCCTTCCTGACCTGCTACGGATGTCTGCTCGGAATCGGTTTTTTTTCGGCGTGTCCGGCGTTTGGGCTTAGGCGTTTCTTCCTCAACTTTTACAGCGCCCGTTTCCTTTGTGTCTAGCTCTGCCTCTGCAGGTGTCTCAGTCTTCTTGCGGCGAGGGCGACGTTTAGGTTTTGGAGCTTCTTCCTCTTCAGTTTCAGCCATAGGAGTATAGGAGGGTGCTTCTTCTGGCTTGGCGGCGGTAACAGTCACGTCACTATTGAGTCGTTTAGGCTCATCGGCAGGGACATCACCTGCTTCTGAGAATACCTCCTCTGAGACTTCGCTAGATACCGTATCATCGGTATCTTCGAAACTTTCTGGGCTCTCCTGATCGTCCCGCTTCTTGCGGCGACGGCCTCCACGGCGACGGCGCTTCTTGGGTTTGTCTTCCGCATCATCTTCAGAAGCGATTTCGTTGTCGGGTTCACTATCCTCTTCGGAATCCGCTTCATCCTCGGAAGAATTGTCATTGTGATCCTGTTGCTCGTCTATGTCAGGCTGCCGCTTCTTGCGACGACGGCCTCCACGGCGACGGCGCTTCTTGGGTTTGTCATCCCCATCCTCATCTTCGACATAGTCGCGTGCATCGCTGCTGTCTTCTTCCTCATCATCGTCGATGATAGGATCGAATTTTGGCGTGGAAGAGGGGCGAGGGCCAGAGCTGGCCACGCGCATTTTTGCCCCTTCATCTTCGCCTTCAGGGATAACTTCAACGCTAACGCCGTAGCGTCTTTCAATCTCGGCCAGGTCGGCGCGTTTGGCGTTAAGAAGATAGACGGCTGCTTCTGTGGAGGCGTAGAGTGAAATAATCGTGCCCTTGCCCTTAGCCGCCTCATCTTCAATCACACGCAGAGCCGAAAGGCCGGCGCTGGAGGCGGTACGGACGAGCCCAGTACCATCGCAATGTGGACAGGAGCGAGTTGTTGCCTCGAGCACGCCTGTTCGCAAGCGTTGACGGCTCATTTCCATCAGCCCGAAGCCGGAAATCCGTCCGACCTGAATTCGAGCGCGGTCATTCTTGAGGGCATCTTTCATGCAGCGTTCGACCTTACGGACATTGGAATTGTGTTCCATGTCGATGAAGTCGATCACGACTAGCCCAGCCATATCACGCAGACGCAACTGTCGGGCAATTTCCTGCGCAGCTTCGAGGTTAGTAGACAGCGCTGTTTGCTCGATGCCGTGTTCCTTAGTGGACCTTCCGGAGTTGATGTCGATCGAGACTAGCGCTTCGGTTGGATTGATGACCAGATAACCGCCGGATCTGAGCTGGACTACCGGATCATACATCGCAGAAAGTTGATCTTCCGCACCATAGCGCTGAAACAGTGGTACGGGATCGGCATAAGCTTTTACGCGTCGGGCATGACTTGGCATCAGCAGTTTCATGAACTGCTTGGCGGCCTTATAGCCTTCCTCTCCTTCGACCACGACTTCTTCAATTTCACGATTATAAATATCGCGGATCGCACGCTTGATGAGATCGCTGTCCGAATGGATTACTGCGGGTGCTGTTGAGGTCATTGTGCGGCTGCGAATCTCGTCCCACAGGCGGGCGAGATAATCGAAATCGCGTTTGATTTCAGTCTTGGTGCGTTGCAGCCCAGCCGTGCGGACAATCAAACCCATGCTGCGGGGCAATTCCAGCGAGGAGACAATCTGCTTCAGCCGCTTGCGATCCGATCCGTTAGAAATCTTGCGTGAAATTCCGCCACCATGGCTGGAATTGGGCATCAGCACGCAATAGCGACCAGCTAGGCTAAGATAGGTTGTGAGAGCCGCTCCTTTATTGCCACGCTCTTCTTTGACGACCTGAACAAGCAGAACTTGCCGCCGATGAATAACATCCTGAATTTTATAACGACGGCGCAGGGCCTGGCGTCTGGCACGCAGATCGTCCATTTCCTTGCTGCGTGACCCGCCTTGGCGGCGGCCGCGACCACGCCGGTTGCGGCCACGGCGCGTACGATTGCCGTTGTTTTCTTCGGATTCGCCTTCCTCTTCATCTTCAGAGTCGCTGGCTTCATTATCCGTGTCACCGTCGACCTGACCGTCTTCTATAGTGGCGACATCATCTTTTTCCGAAGTGTCGATTTCCTCGACACCGGGCGCATCGTCATCCTGATCGTCATCGCTATCATCAACAACATCGTCGTCGTCTTCGCGGGCTCGCAAGGCGGCTTCTTCATCAGCATGCGCCTGCTCTTCTGCGAGTAAAGCGTCGCGATCTTCTTTCGGAATCTGATAATAGTCGGGATGAATTTCGCTAAACGCCAAAAATCCGTGACGATTGCCTCCGAAATCGACAAAGGCAGCTTGTAAAGAGGGCTCGACCCTCGTTACCTTGGCCAGATAAATATTACCTTTGATCTGCTTGTGTTCAGCAGATTCAAAGTCAAACTCGTCAATGCGGTTGCCTTTGAGGACCGCCACCCGTGTTTCTTCCGGGTGGCGCGCATCGATTAACATGCGCGTTGCCATTCATTATTCTCCGGGCGCGCGATGCCCTTGCTGGCCTATATGCTGCCGAGATACAGAACCCGGTGCTTATCCTTGAGGGGAGAGCGCGCGCAAATGTGTGAGTTCCGCAAGACAGGAGACGATATGCCTTGTCGTTGGCGGAAATGTTAAAGGCGCCACGGTCCGACCGGACAGTGGCGGAAGGAAATGTTTCGACCGATAAAAGAAGGCGCAGGGGTACTGTCCGCGCATCAGCCTGGGTCACTGCCGCTGCGCAAGCTGCTAGCTGCGGCGGGAGAAACGGGCTGGAACTTCTCATTATGGCATCAACCTGTACGTAAAACCGGGTATGTTATCCCGGATCAAAGCCGGACGCTTTGTTGCCCGGTATGCAATTGCTAGCATCGACTTGAAAATCGAGCAACCTTGTTGCGCGCCTTGGTAAAATTACCTTATCAAAACGCGTCTTTTTTGCCCTGCTTGTCGTTTAAGGCGCATTGAATGATGTATCGCTGGCCTAAAATAGCCATTTTGCTGGGAGGGCTCATAGGTGTTGGTGTATTTTTTGCCCTGGCATGGTGGCTGCTGTTGTCGTCTAAGCCCATTCCTGATTACGTGCTGCGTATAAAATTGCCTCATGCAGGTAAAACGGTTGGTCTGCCGCATATAGAAGGGGCTGAGAGTCCCGCTGCACCATTGGTTGTGATCGATCCGGGACATGGCGGATACGATCCCGGGGCGTCGGGATCAGGGCTACAGGAAAAAGCTGTGGTGCTGCGATTGGCTCAGGCTTTGCGTAATGCTCTCCTTGAGCAGGGCGGTGTACGTGTGGCTATGACCCGACGTGATGATCGCTTTCTTGTTTTGGATGAGCGGGTTGCGATTGCTCGTGATTTAGGAGCGAATTTGTTCATTTCCATTCATGCGGATTCTGGTGGTTCGGATGAGGAATTGAGTGGAGCGAGTGTCTACACTCTATCCAATGAGGCATCGAGTGAAGCCGCCGCTCGCTTTGCTGTGCGTGAAAATGAAAGTAATATCGTCAATGGTGCCTCGCTGGACGGGCGAGACGATAAGGTCACTTCTATTCTTGTGGAGCTCTCCCAACGCCAGACTCAGGAAAATTCGGTTGAACTAGCTGAGCTGATCTTGCGCGAAGGGAGAGGGCAGCTTGATTTTTTGTCCAGTCCAAGACGGTCGGCGGCGCTACGTGTGCTGCGTGCGCCCGACATCCCCTCAGTGCTTTACGAGGCAGGGTTTATTTCCAATCAGGATGATGCGGCGCATCTTGCCTCGGCGGAAGGTCGAAAGACTATAGCCGATAGTCTGGCACGTGCTGTCCGGATATATTTTATTCGACATTCATATCAGCAAGATAGCATTGTCGAGAATGCAGGCTGAGCATTATGTCAACTGCGGGATAATTGAAGTGGGAAATGGAAAACTCGCTGAGCCTGGTTGCTCGACTTGTCTTTGCTAGTGCCTTGGCCTGAAAGCTGCGGTTGTAGAGGCAAATCTATCCACAGGCCGCTTCATTCTGGCGCGAGACAGAAATTGCGTGCTAAGGGCTCCGACCATGTCCGATAAAGAACTGAGCACCGGCGAGTATTTTCGCTATCGTATTCGGCGTGACACGCGTGGTGTCGTGAGCTTTTGTGCCCGGAACTGGCGGGAACGTCGTCTGTTTCGCTGGGGCGCGGTTCTATGTGCTCTGGGGGTACTTGGACTGATCGCCGGCTGGATTTTGATCGCTCGCGATTTGCCGGATGCCGAAACACTGCTCGACTACGAACCGCCTTTGCCGACTATGGTGCGTGGGATTGATGGCGAGATTGTGCATAGTTTTGCCCGTGAGCGGCGCGTACAGCTTCAGTTTCAGGACTTTCCACCGCAATTGGTAAATGCTTTCACATCGGCGGAAGACAAGACTTTCTGGACGCATGGCGGCGTCGATTTCACCGGCCTTGCCGGTGCGGTAGTGGATTACGTCAGTAAGCTGGGGTCGGGCGAGCGCGCACGAGGCGGTTCGACGATTACGCAGCAGGTCGCCAAGAATATTCTGGTTGGCAATGAATATTCGATCACCCGCAAACTGCGTGAAATGATTTTGGCGCACCGAATTGAAGGTGTGCTGACCAAGCAGCAAATTATGGAGCTTTATCTAAACGAGATTCCACTCGGTCGGCGCAGTTTCGGGGTTCAGGCCGCAGCGCGTGCTTATTTTGACAAGGATGTAGGCGATCTGGACCTACATGAAATGGCTTATCTGGCAGTTTTGCCCAAAGCACCGGAAACCTATAGCCGCAAGCAGCACTACGATGCTGCTCTGGAGCGACGTAATTGGGTGCTTGGTCAGATGGCTGAGAACGGCCATATTACAGAAGCGGAAGCGGCGCGGGAAGAAGCCAAACCGCTGGGCTTGGTCGATCACGCCACCCCGACGCGCTCCGCCGATGCCGGCTACTTCCTGGAAGAAGTGCGCCGTCAGCTCATGGCGAAATATGGTGAGACGGCCGAGGATGGGCCGCATAGTGTTTATGCAGGTGGCCTGTGGGTACGCACATCGCTGGATACTGAATTGCAGAAAGCTGCGCGGGACAGTTTGCGTGCGGGTCTATTGCGTTATCACGCCAATAGAGGGTGGCGCGGGCCTATTGCCACGATCAATTTCGACGATGGCGAATGGCGTAGTCAACTTGCCAGTTCATATTTGTCAATCAATTATCAGGACTGGCGTGTCGGTGTGGTGACGAAACGTAACGGGAATTCTGCGACTATTGGTTTTACCGATGGCAAAGAATACCCTCTTACCAATTTACCCGACGCTTTAAAGCCGGGCGATGTGATTGTCGCTTCGCCAAAAAATAACCAGTATCGCGTGCGTACGGTCCCCGAAGTTTCCGGCGGCTTCCTTGCCCAAAATCCCGCCACAGGCCGTATTCTCGCAATGCAGGGAGGCTTCGATTTCCGGCTCGGTTCCTTTAATCGTGCTACGCAGGCAGACAGGCAGCCGGGATCAACGATCAAACCATTCGTTTACGCCACCGGTCTCGATAATGGCTTCACGCCCGCCACCATGGTCCCTGATAAGACCTATTGCTATTATCAGGGCTCCAATTTGGGTGAAAAGTGTTTCCGTAACTATGGCGGTCGTTCAGGCGGTGAACATACGATGCGCTGGGGGCTTGAACAGTCTCGTAACCTGATGACGATCCATGTGGCGATGGACTCGGGGATGGACAATGTGGTGAAAACGATCGATCGCGTGGGGATCGGCAAATATAAGCCTTATCCGGCCTTTGCTCTTGGCGCAGGAGACACGACCGTTTTGAAGATGGTCAATGCCTATTCCGCTCTTGTCGATCATGGTCTTCAGCATCAGCCTACCGTGATCGATTATGTGCAAGATCGCCATGGCAAGGTCATCTGGCGGGCCGATACGCGTGATTGTACCGGCTGTAATATGGATGAATGGGACGGCAAACCGATGCCGCGTCTTGCCCAGAAGGGCGTGCAGGTGCTCGATCCGCGCACAGCCTATCAGACGGTGCATATGCTCGAGGGCGTGGTCCAGCGTGGTACTGCCGTTGTCTTACGAGATTTAGGACTGCCCTTGTTCGGCAAGACAGGAACGACCACGGGGCCGACGAATGTCTGGTTTGTCGGCGGTTCGCCCGATATTGTCGCTGGCGTCTATATGGGTTTCGACCAGCCGCGTAACATGGGTGGTTATGCTCAGGGAGGGACCTATGCAGCGCCTATCTTCAAGCAGTTTGTCAAGGAAACACGCGATAAGTGGAACGGACGACCGTTTCTGGCGCCCGAGGGCATTCGAATGGTGAGGATCGACCGGCGAACCGGGCATCGTGTCTTCGATGCCTGGCCAAGCGGAGAACCATTGGCTTCGGTTATCTGGGAAGCCTTTAAACCCGATACGGAACCTCGCCGCAATGCCCGACAGGATGAGATAGATGCCTTGCGTGAGCTGGTTATTGCGCAATTGCGCCGACGTGAAGCGCGGGCAAAGGCGGATTCGAGTTCCAACGGTAATGCGCCGGGCAATTTTGCAGAGGAACAGGGTGGAATTTACTAGAAATCCGGAATTAAAGTTGAAGTGAGGGTTGGTATGTATCGTCACTCCTTGCTGGACTTCGTCTCTGCAGGAGTCCATCATAAGGATATGAAAACAGCTCTTCTTACCCTGTGCGGCGGACTCGCTCTCACTGTGTCCGCCATGCCTGCGTTTGCAGCTCTGGATCAGGGAGTAAAAGCGCCCGAATTTGTCACTACAGGGGCTCTGGCTGGGCAGTCTTTTTCCTTCGATTTGGATAAGGCCCTGAAAAAGGGGCCAGTTGTGCTCTATTTTTTCCCGAAAGCATTCACGCAGGGGTGTACGCTGGAATCCAACGCTTTTGCTGAAGCGATGGATGATTTTCACAAGGCTGGCGCTCAGGTCATCGGTCTTTCGGCAGATGACATTCCCACTCTAAAGCGCTTTTCGACTGAAGAGTGTCGTGATGCGTTTCCGGTTGGTCAGGCAACACCCGCTATTATCAGTGACTATGACGTTGCTATGGTGATGAAGGGCAAGGCCACCGGGATGAGTGATCGTACCTCATATGTGATCGGACAGGACGGACGGGTTGTTATGGTTCATTCCGATCTTGACTGGCGTCAGCATGTCGCGCGGACGCTGAAAGCTGTACAGTCCCTGCATCACTGACCAGGTTGCCGGCCAACACGCTTTCTAGAGATGTATTCGCCAAAGAGCGTTTCGCGCGCTTTTGTTTGTGCGCAGCACTTACCCACCACTTTCGTAAAGGTTACGCTTTCGCTAAGCGGATCGTGATCAATTGGAGAATTGTTATGCGTGCCGAAGGGCAGGCTCAGATAGACCGTATCGAAGCTGCACTGGCGTTGGTGCGCAAATCCCTCGACTGGGACCGTGCATTGCGTCGTCTCGATGAACTGAATGCGCGGGTTGAAGATCCGACCTTGTGGGATGATCCCAAGGAAGCCGAAAATGTCATGCGCGAACGCCGTCGCCTTGAATCGGCGGTGGGAACGGTCAACGAGATCACGCAGGAAATGTCGGATGCCGTTGAATTCGTGGAACTTGGTGAAGCGGAAGGCGATGATGATACGGTGACCGAAGGCTTGGAGACGCTCGAACGTCTGGCTGAACGGGCTGATGCCGATAAAGTGCAGGCTCTGTTATCCGGTGAAGCGGATTCCTATGATACATATCTGGAAGTTCATGCCGGAGCTGGCGGTACGGAAAGCCAGGACTGGGCGGAGATGCTTCAGCGTATGTATTCGCGTTGGGCAGAACAGAGGGGCTTCAAGGTCGAGCTGGTCGATTATCATGCCGGCGATCAGGCGGGGATCAAATCGGCTACCCTGCTGATCAAAGGTGAAAATGCTTATGGCTATGCGAAGACTGAAAGCGGTGTGCATCGCCTTGTCCGCATCAGCCCTTATGACAGTTCTGCTCGTCGCCATACCAGCTTTTCGAGTGTCTGGGTTTATCCGGTCATCGATGACGATATCGAAATCGAGGTTAATGAAGGCGACCTTCGGATCGACACCTATCGCGCCAGCGGTGCGGGTGGACAGCATGTTAACACCACTGACTCCGCAGTTCGTATTACGCATCTTCCTACCGGTATCGTAGTCGCGAGTCAGAATGACCGCTCTCAGCACAAGAACCGTGCTACGGCGATGAATATGCTTAAAGCACGTTTATACGAAGCGGAATTGCACCGCCGGGAAGCGGAAGCTTCGGGTGAATATCAGGAAAAGACCGAAATAGGCTGGGGACATCAGATCCGGTCTTATGTGCTTCAGCCTTATCAGATGGTGAAGGACCTTCGTACGGGCGTTACCTCTACCAGCCCGGGCGATGTTCTGGATGGAAAGATCGATGATTTCATTGCGGCTGCGCTGGCTCAGCGTGTGACGGGTGAAGCTGTCGAAGTCGAGGATGTCGATTGATCTGGCGGGCGACTTTCGCGGTTTTACTGTCACTGGGGGCGAACGCCTGCAGTGACAGCGCGAATAATTCTGACCGTCTTGTAACGTCACGGGACTTTCCGCGCGCTTATCGCCCTGTTTCGAGCACGGGCGTGAACTATGTATCTACCGAGCAATCGCGCGACGACAGGCGGGAAGCTGAGACAGTCATGAACCTTGCGGATCTGCGCCAGGGAATGACTGTGGCAGATATTGGGGCCGGGGAGGGATATTATACTGTTCGCCTGTCAGGGCGGGTAGGAGCCTCAGGAAGAGTGCTTGCTCAGGACATTGATGAGGGCGTGGTGCAGCGTCTCGGAAATCGGGTTGAACGTGAAAGACTCGAAAATGTTTCGATAAAGCTGGGCAGGGAAGATGATCCCCGATTGCCTGAAGACAGCTTTGATCGTATTTTCCTTATTCATATGTATCACGAAGTTTCAGAGCCTTATGCCTTTTTGTGGCGCTTGAGACCAGCTTTGCGGCCAAACGGCCGGGTAATTATTGTCGATGTGGATCGGCCGACGGATAGACATGGGATTGACCCGCGGCTGCTCTTTTGTGAATTCGGACAAGTGGGGTTTCGTCTCGTTGAATTTGTCCGTAAACCGGAACTCGCGGGGTATTACGCCCAGTTCGAGGTGGTGGGCAATCGGCCCCAGCCGGAAAAAATTGAGCCCTGCAGCCAGCCTGGTGACAGGAATGACGACGTCGCCGCTTAGCGGTAACGATAGGATGGAAAATGTCTTTTAAAGGTTTACGGCCAATTAACTATGCTGGCCGAGAAGTCTGGCCCCTTATCGAAGGCGGTAAAGGTGTTTCGGCCACCAATCACGCCAGTTCGGGCGCTTGGGCTGCGGCTGGCGGAATTGGGACGATCAGTGCGGTTAATGCAGACAGTTACGATGCAGAAGGCAAGATCGTTCCGCAGGTATATGAACAGCTGACCCGGAAAGAGCGCCATCAGCAGCTGATCGATTACGCCATTGACGGGGCAGTTGCACAGATCGAACGTGCACACGATATCTCAGGGGGCAAAGGCGCTCTCAACATTAATGTCCTGTGGGAAATGGGCGGTGCGCAGCAAGTGCTCGAAGGGGTGCTCGAACGCACTAGAGGCCTTGTCGACGGCGTAACCTGCGGTGCAGGTATGCCTTATAAGCTGGCTGAAATAGCTGCCCGGTATAATGTTAGCTATCTGCCGATCATCAGTTCTGCACGCGCTTTTCGAGCCTTGTGGAAGCGCTCATATAACAAGGTCGCCGATCTGATGGCTGCCGTAGTTTATGAGGATCCGTGGAAGGCCGGGGGGCATAATGGCCTGTCAAATGCGGAAGATCCCACCAGGCCGGAAGATCCATTTCCTCGCGTTAAAGCATTGCGCGATGTGATGCGTAAGGAAGGCATCTCCGACGATGTGCCGATTGTTATGGCCGGAGGAGTCTGGTTTCTGCGCGAGTGGGAAGACTGGATCGACAATCCTGAGCTTGGTTCCATAGCGTTTCAATACGGTACCCGCCCGCTTCTGACGCATGAAAGCCCGATTCCGCAGGGATGGAAGGACGCTTTGCGCGATCTGGAACCCGGTGACGTGCTTCTGCACCGTTTTTCACCCACAGGGTTTTACAGTTCTGCGGTTCGCAATCCATTTTTGCGTACTCTTGAAGCGCGTTCGGAGCGCCAGATTCCTTACTCCCGCGTCGAGGCGGGGGAACATACGGTACAGCTTGATGTCGGGGTTAAGGGCAAGAATTTCTGGGTTGCTCCGAAGGATCGCGAGCGGGCGCGGCAATGGGTGGCCGAAGGGCATACCGATGCGCTGAAAACGCCTGATGATACGGTTATTTTTGTCGATTCCGAGGAAAGAACGCAGATTCGACAGGATCAGGCGGATTGTATGGGCTGTTTGTCCCATTGCAGTTTTTCCTCCTGGAAAGACCATGACGACTTTACCACCGGGCGTCTCGCAGATCCGCGAAGCTTCTGTATTCAAAAGACTTTACAAGATATTGCTCATGGCGGTGAGGTGAATGAAAATCTCATGTTCGCCGGCCATGCCGCGTTCCGGTTCAAGCAGGATCCGTTCTATTCCAACAATTTCACACCGACTGTGAAGGAACTGGTGGATCGTATCCTGACCGGCGACTGATTTCCGGTCGAATGGGTTCAGTCAAAGGCTGTGGAGTAAAGATTGCTCCGCAGCCTTTTGTTTTATCGTGATTTTTATTCTAACTCGTCCAGAATCCGTTCCTCTTCTTCGCTCATCCGCATGGGAAGGAACAAGGAGACCATAAGAGCGCATAAGAGGGCCACAAAGGAGGCGAAGAGGGCCACAAGGCCGATTGCGAGGACCTGCCAGCCGATCATCACGGCAATCGAGGTTCCCTGCGGCAGCCCCGTTCCGCCAAGGGCATCGCTCGTGAAAATCGCTGTGCCAATCACGCCGACCACGCCCCCCGTCCCATGAACGGCAAAAACATTCAGCCGGTCGTCTATATGCAGGCGATGCCTGACCAGATGAGCAGTGCCATAGGAGCACAAAGCGCCGAGCAAACCGATCACGATAGCAGCGCCTGGCGATATGAAGCCGGCTGCCGGGCTGACCACCACAAGCCCGGAGAGCGCACCGCTGGCACAATCGATCAGCGGGTCGCTTGTTTTGCGAATCCGTCCCAGAACGGTCCAGGTCAGTCCGGCGATACAGGCAGCGCCCTGCATATTGATAAGCGCGGTGGAAGCGTCGTCCGTTGCCGCCAGTGCAGAGCCGCCGATCAGCCCGAACCAGCCGAGCCATAATAACGCGACGCCTATGGCGGTCATGGCGGGAGAATGCGGGGCAGGTACGGCACCTTCGCGCAGGGCAATACTCTTACCCATTAATAGGGCTGTCACCAGCGCCGAAAACCCGGCGGTGACATGGATGACGAGACCGCCGGCAAAATCCATCACGCCGAAAGAAGCCAGCCATCCGCCGCCCCATACCCAGTGGGCGACCGGTGCATAGACCAGCAGGCTCCAGATCGCGAGGAAGCACAAAGCCCATGACGAGCGCGCCCGCCCGGCCCATGCGCCGAGCATGAGGGCAGGCGCGAGAATGGCAAAACCCATCTGAAACAACGCAAAACTGCTTTCGGGAACCAGCGTCCCGTCGCGCAGGGCATCGAGCTGGATCAGCATCCACGCATTACCGGCCCCGATCCAGCCATTTGCCGGGAAACCGAAAGCCAGCGTGTAGCCGGTGACGATCCATAAAAGCGATATCACCATGGCGAGGAGCGCGATTTGCCGCAACAGCCGCCGGAAAACTCCGCGCGTCACCTGCCCGCCATAATAAAGCGCCAGCCCCGGCACCGCCGCCACCAGAGCCAGCACGGCACAGATCATGATCCATGCGGTGTCGCCGCTGTCATTGACGGCCAGATAAGGCGACTGGCCAAAACCCGCGGAAGGAACGGCAAGCAATGCCGGAAAGGCAGCCATTCTGAATTTCATTCGAGTGCATCTCCCCCAAAATTAAAAGAGGCCTATGCCAATCTGTTGAAGGGATCAAAGAAAAGCCCGGAACCGGGTAGCCTTGTCTGAAATTGGGACATTTCGTGCCATGGGCCAGACCATTTCTGCCGCTCATGCGCACAGAATTGTTCGATCCCTCAGCGATGGTGCGGGTGCAGATTCCAGCCAGATTGATTCATCCGTCCAGTTACAGGTGACTCATCGTAATGGCGGAATGACCGCAATGTCGGGGGGAATGGACGTTGCAAATGACGCAACGAAACGTCTGCTATTGGGCCGGTAGGAGACTGTCCGCTTTAGGCGCAATTCAGCTAAAGAGCGGTCATTTCGCTTCCGAGGCTCTGCTTAAGAATGGCAGGCTTGGGCGCAGATATCTAGGCATCCGACCTTACGAATTCTCCGCCTGGTCTTCGTCAAGTCAACCTTGCCGCGCTTGTGTGGCATATGAACAGATGCCAAAGAAACAAAGGTCTGATCGCAGGGGGTAAGTATGGATTCCGAACCGAACGAAGAACTCAACATAAAGTTCATTAAGGATGCCCCTTCAGACGAAGATTTCTTTGGGTCGCATGGAAGAGTTTCCGATGCCGTTGCTGATGTGATCATAGAACCAAATGGCATCCAATCGATTGGGCTATTGGGTAGCTGGGGTAGTGGAAAAAGCACTGTTGTTAAGCAGGTTGAAGATCGGTTGGCCAGAAGTGCTCAATACATCCATTCATTCAACTATGACGCATGGCTTAATCAGAACGACCCCCCTCGTCGTTCATTTCTTGAAGCGCTAATCCAAAACCTCGTTGATAACTCGCTTTCCTCAAAGCGCGACTGGGAAAGTCGGCTCGCTGACCTCGCGGGGAAATCCGAGGAAACGACTACAACGACAGATCGAAAACTTTCATCGACCGGCAAATGGCTTGTTGGATCACTAGCCTTGGTCCCAATCGGAACAGTCGTGTTGGGGGCCGGCCTTTCGTCTGAAGACGTAAACAACGAGAAATTGTTGATCCTTCTTGGTGCACTCTTGACCCTCGCGCCCGCTGTCGTCGGACTATTCTTCTACATAATGTGGCGCCCGTGGCAGTTATCTTGGCTGTTAGGCATCACGAAAAAAGGTTTCTGGACCGAACATCGGGAACCACACACTAAGGAATCGATACTTGCCCTTTTGACGAACCAGTCGATTGAGCGAACTGACACAACCACCAAAATCAGTCCCGAGCCTACGGCGTCTGAGTTTCGCGTGGTGTTCCGTGACATTTTGGCTGTGCTCAAAGAAAAGCGAATGCAGCTTGTGATTGTGATCGACAATCTAGACCGGTTGCCTGAAGACGATGCCATGGAGCTATGGGCGACGATACGAAGCCTTTTCGTCGGCCCTGAGTTTTATGGAATCGGGGTTGAGGTTACGCCGCCTCCTACCGTCGTGGTGCCAATCGATGAGAGATCCGTCGAACGAATGTTCGCGTCAAATGGCTCCGCTGAGGCTCCGGCTTTGGCGCAGTCATTTCTGGATAAGACCTTTGATGCATCGTTCTATATCAGTGATCCAGTCATGTCTGACTGGCGAGAATTCTTTAAGCAGAAGCTCAATGAGGCTTTTGGAGAATTCGCGACGGAGGAGCGTGTCTATTGGACAACAAGATTTCTTGAAGAGCGTATGGCGACGGATACGAGACTGCAACGTGTCACGCCTCGCGCACTCATCAAAACCGTCAACTCTATTGTGGCTCTAGCAAAACAGTGGGGTCTAAGCACACTAGATTTCCTCTCACTAGCTCTCTTCGCGATCAATCGCGATCAGATTGCCAAGGCTCCAACCCAGTTCGTGGAAGGGACACGGCCACTTGCTGACCGCGCCCTAGCAGACTGGAGGCGCGAAGTCCTCGCCCTTCACTACGGTGTCACAAAAGATAAGGCCTACCAAGCGCTACTGCTTGAACCTCTCAAGGCGGCGATTAGCTCGGGAAATGCCGATGAGTTTGCAAGACTGGCCGCTGTTCCGGGCTTCAGCGCGGTTTACGAGCAAGTGATTTCGGGCCCTCCAGAGGCAGCAACTACTCCAGGTCCGGACCCCGAATTCGTCTTGAACGCTGCCTTGCTTTCGGAAGAGCATAAGACTCAAAGCTGGGCCTCCAGAGGATTGGTGACACTCGCGCTAACGTGGCCAACTTGCGGGAAAGTCGGCGCTTTCAGGACAGACTTCGCTGAAGCTATTGGTGCAATGGAGCCTTACAACAAACAGGCTTCGTTTCTTACGAGCTCAGCAAGCCAACTGGCCGCCTCTTTGCCAGAAGCCTCACTTGATAGGGAGGGCCTGAACTCCATCGTCGATGCTCTGAAGCTGATAAATAAAGCCGCAATCAAGCGTGGCGTTAAACCCCCGACCGTCATGGCCACGCTCCCGCATAAGGAGCTATTCACGTTGGTTGAGGACGTGCCGAGTGATTTGCTTCCGATACTCGCCACAGACAAGTCAGCCGCAGAGGTCATCACAGCGCTGGAAGCTGCGCTCAAAAATCCAGACGAGTCGACCGACGTCGCGACCGCGACACGCGCCCTTTCTCAAAGACCGACAATTCGCTTCAAGGGTGGCAAGTCTCCAGATTGGAACCCCCTTGTCGCCACGGCCAATAGTACGATTGCTGGCAACAATGCTTCGTTCCACGGTACAGGCCCTTCAGTCGACGTTCTTGGTATTCTGCATGACACAAACGAGAACGCAAAAACCAACATTCAACAATTGTTTGATCAGGGCCATTTAGCCAATCGACTCAATGAGGCGGATGCCGAGAAAGATCTGCGGCTCACGACGGACATCACCGCGCTCATGATGTTGAAGGGGACTGACTTTGCAGCGCCTAACGGCAAGAGTTGGGAGCAGATGGTGAATGACCACAAAGACTTTGCGGAGAACCTCGATAGCTCACTCTCTTGGTACCTAAAGAAAGACCGCATCACGTTTGCTCTAGAAGCCTTGCAAACACGAAAATCATTGCGGCCGGCAATTGGGGAATTGGCCAAACTTTGTGTGTCAGAGAAAGGCTGCGTTGGCCTTTCGACCTCCTACGTGCTCAATCACGTGAGTTTGCTTGGCGGTCTTATTGGCGAGGAGCTCCTTGACTCTGCTTTGACTATTCTCGCCCGAAGAACCGATTTTTGGGCCGCTCTCGAGGCCGTTCAAAGCGGCTCACGATATGAAGCTGCGTTCCTAAGATTAAGTGGCTTGGACGGAGTTGATGGCGATCAACTCTTGGTTGATCTGAAAAAGCGATTGTCGGAGCTTGTTAATGAAGATTGGGAAGAAGGGATCGCAGAAGAGGGCGTCGCATACCGATTTGCCAAACTATATGGCGATGAAATGGGACAAAAGGGTGGCCTTGGAGACGAGCTCAAGGCTGCGCTCAAAGATTATCGTCCCCAACTGTTGAATGCTGAAAACCCAGTCCGCGAACGATGGTTCTTCCTCACCGCTTTTGTCTCGGCGGGGACAAGAGCGACCCTTTACAAAAATCTTCGCGATACAATTCACGCAGGGAGCCACGTGGAGGATCTAGGTGGACTAATTAGAGCTGGAGGGGCGAGATTCCTTGAGGAAGGGAAGTTCGCTGATGCTAGTGATAAAACCGCAAGGCATGTGATCCTTCCGCTCTTGGCGTCAAATGATGGCGTCGCAGTTCTTGATGAGCAAGCCGAGCTTTTTCGGCTAATTTTGAGGGATAGCGACAAGGAAACGAAGGTCGCAGCTCGTGAGGCAATCGATTCCCTGAATTCAAGCTCAGAAACTGATGAGAAAAGAAAATCTCTCGAGGTTCTCGAAGCATTTGAGAGAATGCTCCCAAAGCCGAAGAAGGCGAAGGCCTCAGAGAAATCTGAAGTGGATGCTGGTGACCCGAGTAGCGATGAGTAGTGATCCACATTGAGCGATCAATGGTGAACAAATCTTCGTATTCGGCGCGGTGGGTTCGATCAACGGATCTGAATGTCTGCTCACGGACTCCCGGAACACGGACGCCAATGACCGACATGAAGGCGCGAAGCTGACGTTGCAGTTCGGCATGTGTGGCGTCCGCTAAGTCGGCGTATCCGGAACGGCAGCTTTTTTATCACCAAACGCTATTGCGGCCACTTCGATAGAACGGTGAGTCAGTCTAAATTGGACGGATGAGTCAATCGTTCCATTCCCACTAGTGCGGGAGCAGGCTGCCTATCCAGGAGCGTTTGCCGCGCGGCTGCCTCCGATCTGTCTCTGTGGGTGTGAGCGGCGCCATCAAAACGGTGCATTGCCTGTGCTATGGCAATCGCTTCACCATCCGAGCCCTGACACGCTTCAACAGGATTTCAACGAAGCGTCGGCCGAAATCCTGCCGATCACTGACATGATGGCGCGGGTGGGGCGGTCGGGTGGCCGTGCCGGCTGCTGAATGACGGCATTTCGGGTCTGAACCGCTCCCTTCGCTATCGCGGCAGGGTCTGTCCGGTTGCTGTCCGGTGCGCATCGGCCCCGGCAAAGCTGGAGAGCGCTTGAAGTCTGCCGGGCTGAGCGGCTAAAGACTGGCGCATGAGCCGTTTATCTCGCCTGTTTATGTCCATTGCTGCCCTTTCGGCAGTGTCCGGTCCTGCGTCGCTTGCCGCGCAGGACCGGGAAGTGCCTTACTGGGCCTCGCTGCGTGCCGATAAGGTGAATATGCGTGTGGGGCCGAGCGAGAGCTATCGGATCGACTGGGTCTATCACCGCAAGCAATTGCCGATAAAGGTCGTGCGACTGAAGGAAGGCTGGCGTCTGGTGCGCGATCCTGACGGTGCGCAGGGCTGGATCGTCGCGCGATTGCTCAATCCGGAGCGTTCGGCGCTGGTAACGGGCGACGGGCTGGCTGCGATGCGTGAAGAGGCGAATGGCCATTCCGCTTTGCGCTGGAATATCGAGCCGGGCAATGTCGGAAAGCTGGGCGATTGCCGGGCAGGGTGGTGCTATATGGATATAGGCGGCCACCGGGGCTGGATGGAAGAAAAGCGTTTATGGGGTGCGGGCGCTCCCTGAAGGAAGGCGCCCGCCGGACCCGTTTATATTCGTTACCCGCCGTTACAGCAGTTCGACGGCCACAGCCGTCGCTTCGCCGCCGCCGATGCACAGGCTGGCAATGCCCTTTTTCTTGCCCTGCTGTTTCAGAGCGTTGAGCAGAGTCACCGTGATGCGTGAGCCGCTGGCTCCGATCGGATGGCCCAGTGCGGTGGCGCCGCCATTCACATTCACCTTGTCATGCGGCAGATCGAGATCGCGAATGGCGAACATCGCGACGCAGGCAAAGGCTTCGTTGACTTCGTAAAGATCCACTTCGTCTTTCGACCATCCGGTCTTGTCGAGCAGCTTCTGAATCGCGCCGACGGGCGCTGTGGTGAAGGCCTTGGGGTCCTGCGCGTGAGAACTCATCCCCACGATTCGGGCAATCGGGGTGAGGCCCTTTTCCTTCGCCACGCTTTCGCGGGTGAGCACGAGAGCGGCCGCACCGTCGGAAATCGAGGAAGAGGTGGCTGCCGTGATCGTTCCGTCCTTGGCAAAGGCGGGGCGCAACTGGGGGATCTTGTCCGGGCGGCCCTTGCCCGGCTGCTCGTCCATATCCACAATGACATCGCCTTTGCGCCCCTTAATGGTGACGGGGACGACTTCATCGGCAAAAGCGCCGCTTTCGATCGCCTTATTGGCGCGGGCGAGCGACTCGATGGAGTAATCGTCCATCTCTTCGCGGGTCAGTTTGTATTCATTTGCCGTCACCTGCGCGAAGGAGCCCATCGCCGCACCGGCGTCATAAGCGTCTTCGAGCCCGTCCAGAAACATATGGTCATAAGCCGTGTCATGGCCCAGACGCGCACCCGAACGGTGCTTCTTGAGAAGGTAGGGCGCGTTGGTCATGCTTTCCATGCCCCCGGCCACAACCACCTCGACGGAACCGGCCGCCAGTGCTTCGGCCCCCATGATAATGGTCTGCATGCCCGAGCCGCACACCTTGTTAACCGTTGTAGCTTCAGCACTTTTCGGGAGGCCGGCTTTCAGGGCCGCCTGACGGGCAGGAGCCTGGCCGAGACCTGCGGGAAGCACGCAGCCCATATAGATGCGGTCGATATCCTCCCCGGCCACACCGGCGCGCTGCACAACCGCCTCGACGGCTGTGGCGCCCAGATCGGTTGCCGAAGCACCCGAAAGGGCACCCTGCATGCCGCCCATGGGTGTGCGGGCATAAGAAAGAATAACAATAGGGTCATTTTGGGAAAAGACGGACATAAGAATTAACGCCTCTCATTTGCCGGAGTGTTAGCAGCGGTTTCTGATCTAGGAAAAAGGTCTCTTAAAAGCAAATTTCAGCCAATTATGACGCTGTTATTGCGGGGCGTTCGCAACAACACGAAAATTGCTGGATGCGCCCTTGAACAAGGGGGCGGGTGGGATTAGGGCGCACACAACCGAACTAAACAGTCGAGTCAGAACTTGGTCGATCTCACGCAATATTTGCCGATCCTGATTTTCCTGGTCATCGCCCTGGGATTATCCGGATTGTTCGTTTTCCTTCCGATGGGTGTATCCCGTCTGACGGGTGCCAACAAACCCAGCAAAGACAAACTTGCCGAATATGAATGCGGCTTTCCGGCCTTCGAGGATTCGCGTCATCAGTTTGATGTCCGTTTCTATCTGGTCGCGATCCTGTTCATCATCTTCGACCTCGAAGCGGCCTTTTTGTTTCCCTGGGCTGTCAGCCTCGATCTGACTGGCTGGCCGGGCTGGATCACCATGATGGTATTCCTGGGTGAGCTGATTATCGGCTTTGCCTATGCCTGGAAGAAAGGAGCGTTGGAATGGGAGTGAGTGAAACGGTTCCTGCCGCGCGGCCAGGCGAGGTTCGCCAGCCCGATCAGGATTACTTTCAGGCCCTGTCCACGGAAGTGAACGATAAGGGTTTTCTCGTCACCAGCACGGAAGAATTGTTCCAGTGGGCCCGCACGGGTTCGCTGTGGTGGATGACATTCGGCCTTGCCTGCTGTGCGGTCGAGATGATCCATGTGAATATGCCGCGCTATGATATGGAGCGCTTCGGTGCTGCCCCGCGCGCTTCTCCGCGCCAGAGCGACGTGATGATCGTTGCGGGGACGCTGTGCAACAAGATGGCGCCTGCTCTGCGCAAGGTCTATGACCAGATGTCCGAGCCGAAATATGTCATTTCGATGGGCTCCTGCGCGAATGGCGGCGGCTATTACCATTACAGCTATTCGGTGGTGCGCGGTTGCGACCGGGTGGTGCCGGTGGATATTTATGTACCCGGCTGCCCGCCGACAGCCGAAGCGCTGCTTTACGGCGTGATGCAGTTGCAGCGGAAGATCCGCCGCGCCGGCACGATCGAGCGATGAGGGCAGGCTGATGGCAACCATTCTTCATCCCGCACCCAAATTCACCCCCGCTGAAGAGGTGAAGGACGCGATTTGTGCCACGCTCGGGGATATTCTCCTCGAAGCGGTGATCGAGCATGAAGAGCTGATTCTGACCGTGAAGCGGGAGCGGATCGAGGATGCGCTCCGTCTGCTGCGCGACGAGCATGAATATCAGCAGCTCATGGAAATTGCCGGGGTCGATTATCCCCAGCGGCTCGAACGTTTCGAAGTGGTCTATATGCCGCTTTCGGTGACGAAAAATCACCGCTTGCTGGTCAAGGTCAGCACGGATGAAAATACACCGGTGCCGACCGTGACGACGCTGTTCCCCAGCGCAGGCTGGCTCGAACGCGAAGTGTTCGACATGTATGGCGTGCTGTTTCAGGGCAATACCGATCTGCGCCGCATTCTGACCGATTACGGATTCGAAGGGCATCCTTTCCGCAAGGATTTCCCGCTCACCGGCTATCAGGAAGTGCGCTATTCCGAAGAGGAAAAGCGGGTGATCTACGAGCCGGTCGAACTGGCGCAGGATTTCCGCAGCTTCGATTTCATGAGTCCCTGGGAAGGGGCCGAATATGTCCTTCCCGGTGACGAAAAGGCCGAGGCCCCCAAGGCTGACAGCGCCAAGACGACGGATAAGCCCAAGGATACCGGCGCCGGTAAGGCCGCCGATGAAAAGGCAGCCGAAAAGAAGAGCGATGCCGCTCCCGCCCAGACCGATAAGGGCGAAGATAAAAGCGGCGCGCCTGAGGCAACCGAGGATCGTCCGGGCAAAGAACCTCGCAAGGGTGAAACGGTCGAAACCAAGTCGGCCACCGAGGTCGACAAGGATAAGGGCGCGTCATGAGCTTTACAGTAGAGGAATCGCCCACCACCATCGGTGACGAAGCGATCACGAACTACACGATCAATTTCGGTCCGCAGCATCCCGCTGCGCATGGTGTGCTGCGTCTGGTCATGGAACTGGACGGCGAAATCGTCGAGCGGATCGATCCGCATGTCGGCCTGCTCCACCGTGGCACCGAAAAGCTGATCGAATACAAGACCTATTTGCAGGCGCTGCCTTATTTCGACCGGCTCGATTACTGTTCGCCGCTTTGCATGGAACATTCCTATGTTCTGGCTATCGAGAAGCTGATGAACATCGAGGTTCCGCTGCGGGCGCAATATCTGCGCGTGCTTTTTGCGGAGCTGACCCGGATTTCGAACCATATGCTCAATATCGGTTCGCATGTCATGGATGTCGGCGCGATGACGCCCAATCTGTGGCTGTTCGAACTGCGCGAGGATTGCCTCAATTTCTTCGAGCGTGCGTCCGGCGCACGGATGCACAGTGCCTGGTTCCGCCCCGGCGGTGTCCATCAGGATGTACCGCTCAAGCTGCTCACCGATATTGGCGACTGGATTGAGACACGTCTCCCCGAACTGTTCGAAGATGCGATGAGCCTGGTGGTCGATAACCGCATCTTCAAGCAGCGTAATGTCGATATTGCGGTGGTCAGCAAGGAAGATGCGCTGGCCTGGGGTTTCTCGGGCCCGATGATCCGGGCTGCGGGTATGCCCTGGGATATCCGCAAGAGCCAGCCATACGATGTCTATGACCGGATGGATTTCGAAATTCCGGTCGGAACGGCAGGCGATTGCTATGACCGCATGATGGTGCGGGTCGAGGAAGTTCGCCAGTCGGCTAAAATCATCAAGCAATGTGTCGCTGAAATGCCCGATGGCCCGGCGCACAGCACCGACCACAAGGTTTCACCGCCGCTGCGCGGTGAGATGAAGCAGTCGATGGAAGCGCTGATCCATCATTTCAAGCTCTACACCGAAGGCTTCCACGTTCCTGCCGGTGAGACTTATGTCGCGACCGAAAGCCCCAAGGGCGAATTCGGCGTCTATCTGGTCTCGGACGGCTCGAACAAGCCTTATCGCTGCAAGATTCGTCCGACGGCGTTCAGCCATCTTCAGGCCATGGAATTCATGAGCAAGGGGCATATGCTACCCGATGCCACGGCTATTCTGGGCGCTATGGATATCGTGTTCGGGGAGTGCGACCGGTGAGCAAGCTCGAAATCGCGAAACGGATGATTGGTTATTACAATGCGCAGGATGCGGAGAGCTATGTTGCGCTGATGACCGAAAATGCTTCGGAAGCGGGCTATCGCGGCGATGTCGTGCGTGATGGCCGGGAAGGCATTGTTTCCGGTCTGACAGCCATGTTCGGCGAATTCCCCGAAAACCGTGTGGAAATTCTCTACGGCGCGGAATTCGAAAATTATGCTGTGCTGCATGAACGGGTTTTCCGGTCAGCAACTGCCGAACCTTTCGAGGTTATGGCCATCTATAGTTTCGAGGGCGACAAATGCTCTCGAGTGGAGTTTGTTCGCTAATGGCTGAACGCGCACCCGCACCTGATAGCCCCGAACTGCGTGAGCGGTGGGGCAATTTCGCCTGGACACCTGAAAATGCCGAACAGGCAAAGAAGGTCGTCGCCCGCTATCCGGAAGGTCGCCAGAAATCGGCGGTGATGCCGCTGCTCGATCTGGCTCAGCGTCAGGTCGGCGCCGAAACCGATACGCAGGGCTGGCTGCCGCTGCCGGTGATGGAATATATCGCCGGCTATCTCGATATGCCGATTATTCGCGTGCTCGAAGTGGCGACCTTCTACACGATGTATAATCTGGCCCCGGTCGGCAAATTTCATGTGCAGGTCTGCGGCACGACGCCGTGTATGCTGCGCGGCTCGGATGATATTCTCGATGCCTGCTACAAGCGCGGCATGAAGCAGGGCCATACGACGGAAGACGGTCTGTGGACTCTCACCGAAGTGGAGTGCATGGGCAATTGCGCCACGGCGCCGATGGTCCAGATCAATGACGACAATTACGAAGACCTGACGCCGGAACGTCTCGACAAGGTGCTCGACGCGCTGGCGGCAGGTGAAATCCCCAAGGCCGGTACGCAGGAGCCGGGGCGCCATACCAGCGAACCGTCCGGCGGACCGACAACCCTGAAAGACATGGTGGCTGAAAACCATGACTATCGGGGTGAATGGTGAGCGCTTCGCTCGCTACTCTTATTATCGCGCTCGTGGCGGTGGCCCTTGCATGGAAAGTGCTTAAAGGGATCACCAAGACGATCGCACTGGTCGTGATCCTGGTGGTTGCTGCCATTTTCGTATTCGGAGGAATGAGCTGATGCTCGCCGATAAGGACCGTATCTTTACCAATGTCTATGGCTTTCAGCCATGGAATCTCGAAGCGGCACGCAAGCGTGGCGACTGGGATGATACGAAAGCCATCCTCGCCAAAGGGCAGGATGCGATCATCGACGAAATCAAGGCATCCGGTCTGCGCGGCCGGGGCGGGGCAGGCTTCCCCACCGGCATGAAGTGGAGCTTCATGCCCAAGGAAGCGCCGAAAGATAACAAGGGCAATCCGCGCCCGAGTTTTCTGGTCATCAATGCCGACGAATCCGAGCCCGGTTCCTGCAAGGACCGCGAAATCATGCGTCACGATCCGCATAAGCTGATCGAAGGCGCTCTGGTGGCCGGTTTCGCCATGCGTGCGCGGGCGGCCTATATCTACATTCGCGGCGAATATATCCGTGAAGCCGAAACGCTCTTCGCAGCGGTTCAGGAAGCCTATGATGCAGGGCTGCTGGGCAAGAATGCGGCGGGTTCGGGTTACGATTTCGACGTTTTCGTTCACCGTGGCGCCGGCGCCTATATTTGCGGTGAAGAAACCGCGATGATCGAAAGCCTTGAAGGCAAAAAAGGGCAGCCGCGTCTGAAGCCGCCTTTCCCCGCCGGGGCCGGCCTTTATGGTTGCCCAACGACGGTTAACAATGTGGAATCCATCGCCGTTGCGCCGACGATTATGCGGCGCGGCGCGGCATGGTTCTCCGGTTTCGGTCGTGAAAACAACAAGGGCACCAAGCTCTTCCAGATTTCCGGCCATGTCGAGAAGCCTTGCGTCGTCGAAGATGCGATGGGCATTACTTTCCGCGAACTGATCGAAACGCATTGCGGCGGTATTCGCGGTGGCTGGGACAATCTGCTCGCCGTAATCCCCGGTGGCTCCTCGGTTCCGCTGGTGCCTGCCGAGCAGATCATGGACTGCCCGATGGATTTCGACGGTCTGAAGGGTGTCGGCTCCGGCCTTGGCACCGCAGCCGTGATCGTGATGGATAAATCCACCGATATCGTGCGCGCCATCAGCCGCATCGCTTCCTTCTACAAGCATGAAAGTTGCGGCCAGTGCACACCGTGCCGTGAAGGAACGGGCTGGATGTGGCGTGTGATGGAACGTCTGCGCGAAGGCGAAGCCGACAAGTCCGAAATCGATATGCTGTTTGAAGTGACGAAGCAGGTGGAAGGCCACACGATCTGCGCTCTGGGCGATGCGGCCGCCTGGCCGATCCAGGGCCTGATCCGCCACTTCCGCCCTGAATTGGAGCGCCGCATCGATGCCCGTGCGGGTGCCTTCCAGGAGGCTGCTGAGTAATGCCTAAAGTAACCGTAGACGGCCAGGAACTCGAAGTTCCCGATGGTGCCACCGTTTTGCAGGCCTGTGAGCTTGCCGGTAAGGAAATTCCCCGTTTCTGCTATCATGAACGGCTGTCGATCGCCGGCAATTGCCGCATGTGTCTGGTCGAGGTGAAGCCCGGACCGCCCAAGCCGCAGGCAAGCTGCGCGCTGCCGGCGACCGAAGGGCAGGAAATCCGCACCGACACGCCGATGGTCAAGAAGGCGCGTGAAGGGGTGATGGAATTTCTTCTCATCAACCATCCGCTCGATTGTCCGATCTGCGACCAGGGCGGCGAATGCGATCTTCAGGATCAGTCGCTGGCTTATGGTCGTGGCGCTTCGCGCTACCATGAAAATAAGCGTGCGGTGACCTCCAAGAATATGGGGCCGCTCATCAAGACGATCATGACGCGCTGCATCCATTGCACGCGCTGTGTGCGCTTCTCCGAGGAAGTGGCCGGTGTCGATGAAATCGGCGCATTGTATCGCGGCGAGAATCTTCAGATCACGACCTATCTGGAACAGGCTGCCAAGCATGAGCTGTCGGCCAATGTGATCGATCTGTGCCCGGTCGGTGCGCTCACCTCGCGCCCATATGCTTATGAAGCCCGTCCGTGGGAACTGAAAAAGACGCTGTCTATCGACATTTCCGATGCGATGGGCGCCAATATTCGGGTCGACAGCCGCGGCCGTGAAGTGCTGCGCGCTCTTCCGCGCATCAATGACGATGTGAATGAAGAGTGGATTTCGGATAAGGCGCGCTATCAGGTCGAAGGTCTCACCCGCCGCCGGCTCGATAAGGTATGGATCCGTAAGGCAGGCAAGCTTCAGCCGGCGAGCTGGAATGAAGCTTTCGAGCTGATCGCCGCGGCCAAACCGGGCAAGGATATTGCCGCAATAGCCGGTGATCTGGTCGATTGCGAAACGATGTTTGCCGCTAAAAAGCTGGTTAACGCGCTGGGCTCGGACCTCGTGGAAAGCCGTCAGACTGGTATGACCTACGATGTCTCGAACCTCGCAGCGGTCAATTTCAATACGAGCTTCGCCGAAATCGAAAATGCCGATGCGATCCTGATCGTCGGCAGTCATATTCGCTGGGAAGCCGCACTGCTGAATGTCCGGCTGCGCAAGGCGGCCAAGCGCGGGGCACAGATCTTCCTGATCGGCCCTGAATGGGAAACCACCTATCCGGCTGAATTTCTGGGCGAAAACGTTTCGCTGCTGCACGATCTTCCGGCGCATGTCGCAAAGGCTATGTCCGGGGCAGAACGTCCTGCAGTGATCGTGGGCGGTGCCGCTCTTGCTAAAGGTGCGCTGCATCCCGCTCTGGCGCTGGCCGAAGAGTGGAAACTGGTCCGCGAAGGCTGGAACGGCTTCAATGTGCTGCATTTCTCCGCCGCAAGGATGGGATCGCTGATGCTGGGTTTCGCGCAGAAGGGCGGCATGGCCGATCTCGCTGCAGCAAAGCCGAAGGTCGTTCTCTCGCTCGGCGCGGATGAAATGGATTACGAACCTTTCGCCGATGCGCTGAAAGTCTATATCGGTCATCACGGAGACAAGGGCGCGCATGCGGCGGAAATTATTCTGCCCGCTTCGGCCTTCACCGAAAAGGCCGGGACCTATGTGAATACAGAGGGCCGCGTTCAGTTCGCTGACAAGGCCGTTTTCGCACCGGGCGATGCCCGTGAAGACTGGACGATCCTGCGGGCTCTCGCCGATGCATTGGGTGTTTCGGTCGGGTTCGACAGTTTCGATCAGCTGCGCGCGGCCATGATTGCCGAAGTGCCGGCGCTGGGTGTCGAAGGTCTGGCCGATTACGGCGCTCTTCCGGCTGCGGATTCTTCCGTGAAAGCAGACGGTGCCATCAGCTATCCGATCAAGGATTTCTACATGACCAACCCGATCGCTCGGGCCAGTGCGGTGATGCAGCAATGCTCTGCCGAACTGCTCCATGGTGAAGCGCTTCCGGAGGCCGCCGAATGACCGCCTTTTTCGAATCCCTTGGCATGACCTATGGATGGGCCTGGTTCGTGGCGACGGTCTGCGGAATCCTGCTGATTGCGCTGCCGCTGATGCTGGCAGTGGCCATGGTCATTTATTTCGACCGTAAGATCTGGGCGGCTATGGCGCTCCGGCGCGGGCCCAATGTGGTCGGCCCGTTCGGCCTGCTGCAAAGTTTTGCGGACGGTTTGAAAGTCTTCCTTCAGGAAACCATTATCCCTTCGGCTGCGAATAAGGGGCTGTTCCTGATCGCACCGATCATCACTTTTACCGTGGCGCTGATGGCCTGGGCGGTGGTGCCTTTCGCCGACGGGGCCGTGCTCGCCGACATCAATGTCGGTCTGCTCTACGTTCTGGCGATCTCATCGCTCGGTGTTTATGGCGTGGTGATTTCGGGCTGGGCGTCGAACTCCAAATACCCCTTCTTTTCGGCGCTTCGTGCGGCCGCGCAGATGATTTCCTACGAAGTTTCCATCGGTTTCATTCTGATCTGCGTGATCCTGTGGGCCGGTACGAACAATCTCAGTGAAATCGTACTGGCGCAGAAGGGGGCCGGGCTTGGCATCGTCAATGGTTTCTTCTTCAATATTCTGCTCTTCCCGATGTGGGTTCTGTTCCTGATTTCAGGCATGGCCGAAACGGCGCGTCCGCCTTTCGACCTGACCGAAGCGGAATCCGAACTCGTAGCGGGGTATCAGACCGAATACAGCTCGATGTCTTTCGCACTCTTCTGGCTCGGCGAATATGCCAATGTCCTGTTGATGTGCGCGCTGAACACCACGCTGTTCTTCGGTGGCTGGCTGCCGCCGCTCGATATCGGCATTCTTTATGTCGTGCCGGGCTTTATCTGGTGGCTGCTGAAGACTGCCTTCTTCTTCTTCGTCTTCTCCTGGGTGAAGGCGACGGTCCCGCGCTTCCGCTATGACCAGCTGATGCGTCTGGGCTGGAAAATTTTCCTTCCGATGAGCCTGCTCTTCGTAGTGCTGGTTTCCGGTTATCTTATGCTGACGAGGTACGGATGAGCGTCCCCCATCTCATCAAGACCTTCACGCTCTATGAGTTCGTGAAGGCCCACGCGCTGACCTTGAAGTATTTCTTCAAGCCCAAGGCGACGATCAACTATCCGTTCGAGAAGAACGATCTGAGCCCGCGTTTCCGTGGTGAACATGCTTTGCGCCGCTATCCCAACGGGGAAGAGCGCTGCATTGCCTGCAAGCTGTGCGAAGCGATTTGTCCGGCACAGGCGATTACCATCGAAGCCGAGCCGCGCGACGATGGAAGCCGCCGGACGACGCGCTACGATATCGACATGACGAAATGTATCTATTGCGGTTTCTGTCAGGAAGCCTGTCCGGTGGATGCTATCGTCGAAGGGCCGAATTTCGAATATTCGACCGAAACCCGAGAGGAACTCCTCTATGACAAGGCGAAACTCCTCGCGAATGGGGACAAGTGGGAGCGGGCGATTGCCGCGAACCTTGAAGCCGATGCGCCCTATCGCTAACCGGCTCGCCAAGGACTGACGGTCATGATCCATACGATAGCTTTCTATATCTTCGCCGCCATGGTGATCGCCTCCGGGGCGCTCGTCATCATGGCGCGTAACCCGGTCCATTCGGTGCTGTGGCTGATCCTCGCATTTTTCAATGCGGCCGGCCTGATGGTGCTGGTCGGAGCCGAATTCATCGCCATGCTGCTGGTGATTGTCTATGTCGGCGCGGTTGCGGTGCTGTTCCTCTTCGTCGTGATGATGCTCGAAATCGACTTCGCTGAAATGCGCGCCGGTTTTGTGAAGTATTTTCCGATAGGGGTGCTGCTCGCCATTGTGCTGGTGGCGGAAATGATCCTCGGCATCGGTGCCTATAGTGCAGGGGCTCTGCATCTCGGTACGGCCGATGGAACCGGCGCACCGCTGATCGGTGAAAGCAATATCGAAAGCATCGGTGCGCTTCTTTATGGCCGGTATCTCTTCCTGTTCGAAAGCGCAGGTCTCGTTTTGCTCGTCGCCATGATCGGTGCGATCGTGCTGACTCATCGTGAACGTGGCGATGTGCGCGGGCATCAGAATATCAACAAGCAGGTTCGTCGCCGTCCGGATGACGCAACCGTCAACACGCGCCCCGAAGTGGGCAAAGGGATTGAACTATGACCGGGGTGAAGCTGTGATCGGCATTGAACATTACGTCGTCGTCAGCTCGATCCTTTTCGTGCTTGGCGTGCTGGGAATTTTCCTTAACCGGAAGAATGTGATCGTGATCCTTATGGCGATCGAGCTCATTCTGCTGTCGGTGAATATCAACTTCGTGGCGTTCAGTGCCTTTCTGAACGATCTGGTCGGCCAGATTTTCGCGATGTTCATTCTAACCGTCGCAGCGGGTGAAGCCGCGATCGGCCTTGCCATTCTGGTTATCTTCTTCCGTGACCGCGGCACGATTGCCGTCGATGACGTCAACCGGATGAAGGGATAAAAGAACATGTCCTCCATCCTGATAATCGTTTTCCTGCCGCTTCTGGCATCGGCCATTGCCGGACTGGGCAATAAGGCTCTCGGCAATGTACCTGCCAAGGTCATCACCACCGGCGCACTGTTCATTTCCTGTGCGCTGAGCTGGCCGATTTTCCTCAGCTATCTCGCCGGTACGGCGGAACCTTCCGTGGTTCCGGTGCTGATGTGGGTACAGTCTGGCGATTTTGCATTCGACTGGGCTCTGCGCGTCGACACGATGACGGCGATTATGCTGGTGGTCATCACCAGCGTGTCGGCTCTCGTGCATCTTTATAGCTGGGGCTATATGGATGACGAGCCGGATCAGCCGCGTTTCTTCGCTTATCTTTGCCTGTTCACCTTCGCCATGCTGATGCTGGTGACGGCCGATAACCTCGTTCAGATGTTCTTCGGTTGGGAAGGCGTTGGCCTGGCCTCTTATCTGCTGATCGGCTTCTGGTTCCGCAAACCGAGTGCCGGAGCTGCTGCGATCAAGGCCTTTGTGGTCAACCGTGTGGGCGACCTTGGCTTCATGCTCGGTATTTTCGGCACGTTCCTTGTGTTCGGTACGGTTTCGATTCCCGAAATCCTTGCGGCTGCTCCGGGAATGTCGGGGGCGACCCTGCATTTCCTCGGCATGGAATTCCACACCATGACGATCCTGACGCTGCTGCTCTTCATCGGCGCGATGGGTAAATCGGCTCAGCTCGGTCTTCACACCTGGTTGCCCGACGCCATGGAAGGCCCGACGCCGGTTTCCGCACTAATCCATGCGGCGACCATGGTGACGGCCGGTGTGTTCATGGTGTGTCGTTTGTCGCCGATGTTTCAGGCGGCGCCCGACACGATGACTTTCGTCACACTGATCGGCGGACTAACCTGTCTGTTTGCAGCCACTATCGGTACGACACAGTGGGATATTAAGCGTGTGATCGCTTATTCGACCTGTTCGCAGCTCGGCTATATGTTCTTCGCTGCCGGTGTCGGCGCATACGGTGTGGCGATGTTCCACCTGTTCACGCACGCTTTCTTCAAGGCGCTGCTCTTCCTCGGTGCCGGTTCGGTGATCCATTCCATGCATCACGAACAGGATATGCGTTACTATGGTGCGCTTCGTAAGCAGATCCCGGTAACCTTCTGGGCGATGATGGCGGGGACGCTGGCGATCACCGGTGTCGGTGTTTACTGGCTCCATGCAGGCTTTGCCGGTTACCATTCCAAGGATGCCATTCTCGAAGCGGCTTTTGCCAGCGGCACTGAAATGGGCCGCACAGCCTTCTGGCTGGGTGCGATCGCTGCCTTGCTGACGAGCTTCTATAGCTGGCGACTGATGTTCCTGACCTTCTGGGGCAAGCCGCGCTGGTCACAGTCTGAGCATATTCAGCATGCCGTTCATCACGGTCATGATGAACCTGAAGAAGCCAATCCGGCGCGTCAGGAAGATTCCGGCCACGATGTCAGCCATCACGTTCCGTCTCCGGAAGAAGACGATGGCACTGCCGGGTATCATCCGCATGAAAGCGGTTGGGTAATGCTGGTGCCACTGATCCTTTTGTCGGTTGGCGCTGTCTTTGCCGGCTTCGTGTTCAGCCCCTACTTCGTGGAAAGCGAGAGCTTCTGGCAGGGATCGATCGTTTATAACGAACATCTCATGCACGAAATGCACGGCATTCCGACCTGGGTGAAACTGTCTGCCTCCATCGCGATGTTGATCGGTCTGGCTGTTGCCTGGTTCGCTTACATCAAGGACACGTCCATTCCGGGCAAATTCGTCAATCAGTTCAGGCAGGTTCACGCTTTCCTCTACAACAAGTGGTATTTCGACGAGTTGTACAATCTGATCTTCGTCCGTCCGGCATTCTGGCTCGGCAAGGTCTTCTGGAAGCAGGGCGATGTCGGCCTGATCGACCGGTTCGGTCCTAACGGTGCGGCCTGGGTCGTCGAACGTGGCGCTGTCGTCGCGAAGAAGATCCAGTCCGGCTATCTCTATTCCTATGCGCTAATCATGCTGCTCGGCTTGATTGCCGCGATCAGCTGGGTGATGGTGCGCTAAATGGAGGGTTTTCCAATTCTTTCGCTGATGCTGCTGGTGCCGCTCGTCGGAGCGGTGGCCTGTCTCTTCGCAGAGGCTCGCGCCGCGCGTATGATCGCGCTCATCGCAACCCTGATCGATCTCGCTCTGGGGATCGTGTTGTGGCTCAATTTCGATGTCGGCGGAGCTCAGTGGCAGTTCGTCGAACGCGCTGAACTGTTTGCCGGTTTCAGCTGGGCGCTGGGGATCGACGGTATTGCTCTGTTGCTGATCCTGCTGTCGGTTTTCCTCATGCCGATCTGTATCGGTGCGAGCTGGAAATCGATCACCAAGCGCGTGGGCGAATATATGGCGGCGTTCCTGCTGATGGAGGTGCTGATGATCGGCGTCTTCGCAGCGCAGGACCTCTTCCTGTTCTACATCTTCTTCGAATCCAGCCTTATTCCGATGTATCTCATCATCGGCATCTGGGGTGGCGATAACCGGATCTATGCCAGTTATAAATTCTTCCTCTACACTTTGCTCGGTTCGGTGCTGATGCTGATCGCGATGCTGTGGATGGTGAATGTAGCCGGGACGACCGATATTCCCACGCTGATGGCCTATGATTTCCCGGTAAAGGCGCAAACATTGCTGTGGCTGGCTTTCTTCGCCAGTTTTGCGGTGAAAATGCCGATGTGGCCGGTTCACACCTGGTTGCCTGACGCTCACGTGCAGGCTCCGACGGCAGGCTCTGTTATTCTGGCCGGTGTGCTTCTGAAGATGGGCGGTTACGGTTTCATCCGTTTCTCGCTGCCTATGCTGCCTGAAGCCTCGTCCTATTTTGCCGATTTCGTCTGGGCTCTGTCGATGATCGCGGTGGTCGTCACCAGCCTTATCGCTCTGGTCCAGAGCGACATGAAGAAGCTGATCGCCTATTCATCGGTCGCCCATATGGCGATTGTGACGGTGGGCCTGTTCTCCTTCAATGTGCAGGGCCTCGAAGGCTCGGTAATGCTGATGCTGGCGCATGGTCTGGTTTCAGGCGCGCTCTTCCTGTGTGTCGGCGTTATTTATGACCGGCTACACACGCGTGAGATTGCCCGGTATGGCGGCCTGGCCGTGAACATGCCGAAATATGCGGTGTTGTTCCTGTTCTTCACCATGGCCAGCATCGGCCTTCCGGGAACGGCCAACTTTGTCGGCGAATTCCTCAGCCTTGCTGGTATCTATCAGGTATCGACCTGGGCCGCGCTGATCTGCGGTACAGGCATTATTCTGGGTGCAGCTTATATGTTGTATCTTTATCGCCGGGTTGCTTTCGGCGAACAGAAGAATGCCGATGCCGCAGCTTTGCCCGATCTGGATGCCCGCGAATGGGTCATGCTTGGTGCGCTGGCTGCTGCGACCTTGTGGATGGGCGTCTATCCCGAAAGCTTCATGGCACCGATGCGCAATGACATTGCGACACTCGAAGCCCGGCTTGCCCAAGCGGCTCCGGAAAGCGATTCACATTTTGAAATGGGGGAACCCGTACCAATGGCAGATCATGCCGACGCTGCTCATGAAGCAGCCGAGGGGGGAGCACACTGATGGATTTCAAGTCTTCCCTTGGGCTGATTGCGCCCGAGATTATCCTTTCGGTTTCCAGTCTCGTACTGTTGCTGGTCGCCGCCTGGGCCGGTGACAAGGCCAGCCGCGCGATCAGCGTCATTGCCTGCTTCGTTCTGGGCGCCTGTTTCTTCTTGGTTGCGCCGATGGTTTGCGCCGGAGTCGCAGGCCCGGACGCAGTGGCTTTTGATGGTCTGTTTACCGCCGATGCTTTCGCCGGTTTCGCCAAGCTGCTGATTTTCGCGGCGACGGGTGCCGCACTGGTGATTGCACCGAGCTTCTTTGACCGCACCCGTTCGATGAAGGCCGAATATCCGGTTCTCATCCTGCTGGCCGCGCTGGGCATGTCGCTGATGGTTTCGGCCACCGATTTGCTTACGCTGTATATCGGTCTCGAACTGAACAGTCTGGCGTCCTACGTTCTTGCCGCTTTTCTGCGTAATGATGAGCGTTCGGCGGAAGCGGGTCTGAAATATTTCGTCCTCGGGGCATTGGCGAGCGGTATTTTGCTGTTCGGCATGAGCCTGACTTACGGCTTCACCGGTTCCACCGATTTCACGGCGGTCCGGGCAGCTCTGACGGGTGACATGTCCACCGGTGCGCTGTTCGCCGTGATCTTCGTGCTGGCCGGTCTGGCGTTCAAGATTTCGGCTGTGCCGTTCCATATGTGGACGCCGGATGTCTATGAAGGCTCTCCAACGCCTGTCACAGCGTTCTTTGCCACTGCACCGAAGGTGGCCGCTGTTGCTCTGTTGATGCGGGTTTCGCTCGATGCGTTCGGTATGCAGGCGGATGCCTGGCGCCAGATCGTGCTTTTTGTGGCACTGGCTTCGATCATAGTCGGTGCGCTGGGCGCTATCGGTCAGGCCAATATCAAGCGTCTGATGGCCTTCAGTTCGATCAATAATGTCGGCTTCATCCTGATCGGCCTTGTCACCGGAACGGTGGACGGGGCGAGTGCGATGCTGGTCTATCTGGCCATTTATATCGCCATGACTGCGGGCAGCTTTATCGCCATCGTAATGATGAAGGACGAAAATGGCGCTCCGGTTGAGCTGATCGCCGATATCGCCGGTCTGTCGCGTAGCAAGCCGCTTCTCGCCGCCTGTCTGGCGATGATGATGTTCAGCCTTGCCGGTATTCCGCCGCTATTCGGTTTCTGGGGTAAGTTTGTAGTGTTTCAGGCTGCTGTTGAAGCCGATTATGTGGCGCTGGCCGCAGTTGGTATCGCTGCCAGCGTGATCGGTGCCTTCTATTATCTGAAGATCGTCAAGGTCATGTATTTTGACGAGCCGGCGGATGTGGTGAAGGGGTCTTCGGACTGGGCGCACTGGGCTTTGCTTGCCATCAGCGCGTTGTTCATTTCTCCGCTTGGCTATTTGCTGACAGGCTGGCTCGGCGGCGTTGCGGATAAGGCTGCGACGACATTGTTCCTCGTGGCCGCCTGAGCGGCACCGGTTTGATCGAGTTCGTCGCCGAGACGGGGTCTACCAACGCTGACCTTCTCTCTCGCCTCATGTCGGGAGAGAAGGTCGCTGAAGGCGACTGGCTGGTAGCGAACCGGCAAACTGCGGGGCGCGGACGTCAGGGACGGAGCTGGCTTAGCGAAGCCGGTAATTTTTACGGCTCTACTGTCGTCTTTCCGCAAGCGAGTGACCCTGTTCCGGCCGGATTGTCCTTCGTGACTGCACTGGCTTTGTATGAAGCGCTGGTGCCGATGCTCGAACGGCCCGATTGTCTGCGTCTCAAATGGCCCAACGATGTTCTGCTCGATGGTGCAAAGCTGGCCGGAATCCTGTTGGAAAGCAAGGGATCGGGTCCCGGCAGCGGGCTGGTTATCGGTGTCGGTGTGAATCTCGCAGCCGCCCCTGCCATAGCCGATAGGGACGTGCGTAGTGTTGCCGGAAGAGGCGTAGCGCCCGACCGCGATCTTTTCGCCAGTCGTCTGGCGGAGTCTTTCAGCAAAGAACTCCGTTTGTGGCGTCAGCAGGGTTTGAGCCCGGTGCTGGAGCGCTGGCTTGCCGTGGCGCATCCTGTTGGCACTCCCTTATCCGTCCATGCTACGGATAGTTCCCGGATCAGCGGGCGCTTTGCCGGACTGGGCGATGACGGGGCGCTGCTGCTGGAGGATAATCAGGGCAAAACGCATAGGCTGCATGCCGGTGATGTAATGCTGGGAAGGAATTGAGCCATGCTTCTGGCCGTGGATATGGGCAATACCAATGTCGTTTTCGCTTTGTTCGAAGATGGCGAGATCCGTACACGCTGGCGCATAGCGACCGATCCCCGCCGTACCGGTGACGAATATGCGGTCTGGTTGATCCAGCTCATGCAGATCGAGAAAATCGAACCAGCGGTCATCACACAGATGATCGTGTCCACAGTGGTTCCCCGGGCAAGACATAACCTCGAAGTGCTGGGCCAGAAATATTTTGGTGTAACACCCATTTTTGCCGGGGAGGGCGTGGCCGAATGGGATTTCCCGATTGATGTGGATCAGCCGCGCTCGTTAGGAGCGGACCGGGCGCTCAACGCGCTGGCCGCTCATGCCAAGCATGATGGCGATCTGATCGTGGTGGATTTCGGCACAGCGACGACTTTCGATGTGGTGGATTTCCGCGGTGCCTATAAAGGGGGCATTATCGCTCCCGGTATCAATCTGTCGCTTGAAGCATTGGTGAGCCAGACG
The DNA here is from genome assembly GCF_003610805.1 of Altericroceibacterium spongiae. Lineage (GTDB taxonomy): Bacteria > Pseudomonadota > Alphaproteobacteria > Sphingomonadales > Sphingomonadaceae > Altericroceibacterium > Altericroceibacterium spongiae. Next base: position 442,998 of record NZ_RAPF01000001.1, read on the forward strand.
GCCAAATTACCCCGCGTGGCGATCGATGCGCCGCATACCAGCTCGGTAGTGGGCCGGAACACCGAAGACCAGATGATGATCGGTCTGTTCTGGGGCTATGTCGCGATGATGGAGGGGCTGATTGCCCGGTTGCGCGCGGAAATCGGCCGCCCGGCCAAAGTTGTTGCGACAGGTGGCCTGGCCATCCTGTTCGACCAGAAAACGGAGATTTTTGACGCTGTGGATGCTGATCTGACCCTTGAGGGCCTTGCCCTTCTCGCTGAACGGACGAATGCCCGGTGAAAAAGAATTACGCACCCGAAGATGAGGTTCTTTTCCTCGCACTTGGCGGCTCCGGCGAGATCGGCATGAATGTCAATCTTTATGGCTGTCAGGGCAAATGGCTGATGGTCGATCTGGGTATGACCTTCAGCGGCAATGAATATCCCGGTGTCGATCTGGTTTTTGCCGATCCGGACTTTATTGAGGACCGGCTCGATGATCTTCTGGGCATTGTGCTGACGCATGCGCATGAAGATCACATTGGCGCCATTCCCTATTTTGCCGCCGATTTCGGCGTACCTCTCTACGCCACCCCTTTTACTGCCGAACTGATCCGACGAAAATTGCAGGAAGCCGGCATTGCTGATGAGGTCGAGCTGCATGTGGTCGATGACGATCATGGCCGTATCGAGCTGGGGCCTTTCGGCATATCCTATGTGCCGCTTGCGCATTCCATTGCCGAAGGCAACGCGCTGTTGATCGACACACCGCAGGGACGCATTTTCCACACTGGCGACTGGAAGCTCGACGAGGAACCGCTGATCGGTGAGCCGGCGACCGAAGAAGAACTGACTGCGATCGGCGATGAAGGTGTATTGGCGCTCGTTTGCGATTCCACCAATGTTTTCAATCCGGTGCCCTCCGGCTCGGAGGGTGCGGTCTATCGTGGATTGCTGGAGGAAGTGCAGCGCCATACGGGCAAGCGCGTGCTGGTGACGACTTTCGCTTCCAATGTCGCCCGTCTTCAGACGCTCGGTTATATTGCGCAGGAAACCAATCGCAAACTGTGTGTTGCGGGTCGCTCGCTGGACCGGATCATCGAGGTGGCAAAGGCAAATGGCTATTTGCGGGAATTTCCGCCCACGGTGGATTTCGACACGGCGATGTCCCTGCCGCGCGGTGAAATTCTGATTGTTGCGACAGGTGGGCAGGGTGAGCCGCGTGCGGCTCTTGCCCGGATTGCCGAGGATAATCACCCGATCGGTCTCGATAAAGGCGATGTGGTGCTGTTTTCCAGCCGTCAGATTCCCGGGAACGAATTGTCGATCGGGCGAGTGCAGAACCGTCTGGCGGAACGTGGTATCACCATGATTACCGACCGGCAGAGTGCAATTCACGTTTCGGGCCATCCGGGACGACCGGAACTTGAAGCGCTTTATAGCTGGCTGAAGCCGGAAATTCTTGTGCCCGTTCACGGCGAAATCCGGCATATGCAGGAACAGGCGCGGGTAGGGCTTGCCAATGGCATACCGCATGCTGTGTTTCAGAAGAATGGCGATATTGTTCGCCTTGCCCCCGGAACACCGGGCAAGATAGGTGAGATCGAGACCGGGCGTCTGGTACTGGATGGCGATGTCATTATTCCGGCTGACGGTGAAGCCATCAGTATGCGGCGGCGCATGGCGCGTGACGGGATGCTGATCGTGGTTCTTGATGGCACTCTCAGCCCGCAAATTCAGGGATTTGGCGTTCCACTCGATGAAGATTATGATGCTTTCGTGAGTGAAGCGGAAGAGGATGTAGGAAAGGCCATCGCCAAACTGAAGGGCGGTGCGCGGCACGACCGTGAAGCCGTTATGGAAACGGCACGGCTTGCGGCACGGCGCGCGGCACAGCGCTGGTCAGGCAAGAAACCGCAGACGCGGGTGATACTGGCCGGAGGCTGAAGCGATGCAGTGGACATCGATCCTGGCGATTTATGCTCTTGTCTGGATCATGTGCGGTTTCATCATGCTGCCTTTCGGCATTCGCACGCATGAGGAGCAGGGGCTGGATAAAGTTCCGGGGCAAGCCGAGAGCGCTCCGGCCAACTTCCGCCCCTGGCGTGTGGTTATCCGGGCGAGTATTCTCGCTGCCGTCATATGCGGAGTGTTCGTGGCGAATTACCACTATGGCTGGGTCGGGCTGAACGATCTCAACCTCTATGACCCACCCGAAGCATGGTCTGGAAATCGTTAGATCTCAGAGGCTTTGCGCTAGTTCCTGGCACAATGTTTCAACCAGCCGGGCAACGGGCATGATGCGGCTCAAGGGCGCGCCCTGTCCGGCCCAGCTCGCTGCAAAGCTGTAATCCCCCTCGGCTTTGGCGGCCATGTGAAGGGCTTTGCCTGCATCGTAGGCTATCGGGTAGTCCGGGATGCTGGCGACCGAAATCTCGTCTTCCAAGGCGGTAAAGCGATTGGCGATACAGCGTGCCGGGCGCCCGGAAATAACCCGAGTCAGGCGTGTATGTTCGGCAGCAGGGCCGGTGAGTGCATGACGATAGGCTTCATCGGCGGCGGATTCGGGGCAGCCTATAAAAGCCGTGCCCATTTGTGCGGCTACAGCACCCAGTTTCAAAGCTGCAACTATCCCGGCTCCATCCATAATTCCACCGGCAGCGATGACGGGGAGGGTGGATTTTTGTACGAGCAAACGTGTCAGGGCGAATGTCCCGAGCCGTTCATCGGGCTGGTCGGGATCGAATATTCCCCGATGACCGCCCGCTTCGATCCCCTGAGCAATAATGGCGTCCAGCCCGGCCTGTTCTATGGCTTGCGCTTCTTCAAGACTGGTCGCTGATGCCAGAAGGATCGAGCCATTCGCCTTCAGTGCCTGCACAGCATCGTTGGAGGGCAGCCCGAAATGGAAGCTAACCACAGCGGGACGCATATCGAGCAACAGCGCCAGCATTTCAGGATCTTGATCGAAGGTGCGATAGATTTCATGAAGCTTTTCCGGCGGTTGTGTGTCGAACTCTGCGAAATAGGGGTGCAGGGACGTAATCCAGTCCGCTTCCTTCGCACGGTTTTCCTGCGCAGGCTGGTGAGCGAACAGATTGACGTTGAATGGCTTCTCCGTGGCCGAGCGAAGCTGAGACATCATCTCTCCGGCTTTGCTCGCATTGGCAGCGCCAAGGCCCAGAGAACCAAGCGCTCCGGCATTGGAGACAGCGGCGGCCAGTTCCGGTGTCGTAATTCCGGCCATCGGAGCCTGAATAAGCGGAATAGTCAGGCCAAGCCGTTCACAGAAAGCAGGTAACATTCAAAGCACCGGAAATTTCAGCTCCGCAAACGATCAATAGCCTGAGCGAGTGCGACATAGAGGCGGCCCATATCGGAGGAAAGCAGAGTCACGCCCAGCGCGTTCCCGTCACGCGTCGAGAGAATATCGCGCAGCATGGCTTCGAAATCGTGAATATACCGACTGACCGTTTCCCGAAAATGCGGGTCCTCCTCATAGATTTCGATGATCTGTCGCGCTTCGGAATTATCGAGCAGACGAACGGCACGGCGCGTGAAGATGCCGCGATCTCCGCGCAGATAACTGGCCCAGGCGGTATCGGTCACTTCATTGGAGAAGACCTTGCCAATATCGATAGCGCTTGAGTTGAGGGATTCGATAATCAGCGCCATGCGACGTGAAAAATCGTTGTCGAGCTGTTCTTCGGCCTGTTCGCGCGCATAAGCGACGCGGCTTTCGAGATTGCCGGCCAGTTCATCGACCCGGCGCAACTCATTGGCAAGCTGAGCTGCGGCTTCCTGGCTGGCTGTGCTGGCACGCGAAGCGCTGTCTTCAAGCTGGCCGACGGCCTTCTCTGTATGTTCGCGCAAGGCTTCGGTGATGGCATCGCCGCTTTCTTGCGCAATCCGGGCGGCAATGGCCCGAATGGCTTCGGCATTTTCTCCTTCGAGATTGGTAATGGCCTGACGCGCAGCATCCTGCATCGCATTGATAGCCTGTTGCAACTCTGTTTGCGCGCGTTCGGCCAGTTCTGTGCTTTCGGCGTTGGCCGCGCCGAGTTCTTCGCGCAGTGCGGCGATATGCGTGCTGTGTGCGGAGCCCTTTTCCGCCAGCCGGTCATGCAATTCGTCAAGCTGTTGCAGGGCAGCTGCACCTTCCTGACGGGCGCTTTCGACCTGGTGACTGATTTCAGCCCCTTTCCGGCCTGCATCGCCGAGCCGGGCAGCAATGCTTTCGATGCGCTCTTCGAACTGAGCCAACTGTGCTTCGGCAGCGGTGACCGCTTCAGGCAGGTCTGTCCGCCCATGATCGGCGCTTGAACGAATAATTTCGAGCAGGCGAATGCCATCATTGGTGATCGACTGAACCAGAGTTCCTGTATTCTCGAGCGTGTCGCGGCTTTCTGTGACGCGGTCACGCAGTGCGGAAACGGTTTCTGCCAGAAGGTGACCTGTTTCGTCTCCCTGAGCGACGATAGCCTGCATCTGGCTGTTCAGAGAGGCGACACGATCGGACAAGGCGTCACCGCGTTCGACCAGGCGGTTGACATATTCAACCTGCTCTTCCTGTCGCGCGATAAGCTGCGCGTCGAATGTCGTCAGGCGCGCATCCAGCGCTGCAAGCGCCTCGGCTTCATGCTGTTGAGCCAGACTGGCTCGCCGTGCTGCTTCCGCATCGAAGCGGTCCAGTCTTTCGGTAAGCCGCGTATCGAAGTCCGCTGTTTGCTCATTGAGCGACAAGAGGCGTTTCTGTGCGCTTTCCACAGCGCGCCGGTCCGTTTCCGAGATCTGCCGGAAGGCATCCTGCATACGCTCTTCGACGGCACCAATTTCCTCTTTCCAGCGGGCCAGAGCTTCATCCTGCCCATTACGGATATCGCGCGCAATCCGGGCACCTTCTTCATTGAGAGCAACGCCCCGCTCGCGCAGAGCGGCCAGAGCATCTTCCTCATGCCGGGCGAGTTCGGCGCGCTTGGCGGCGATCTCTTCTCCCAGCGCTTCTGCCCGACGGCGAATGACAGCCAGAGCCTGTATTTCGCGCCTGTCCAGCTCGGACCGGAAATCCTGACTGGTTTCCTGCAAGGCGGTAAAGCGGGCCCGTGTCTGTACTTCCAACTGACTGGCCTGCGCTTCGAAACCCGCCAGTGTTGCATTGACTTCTTCACGAACGGATTCGACCTGCTGCCGATTGGTGTCGCCGAGCGCGTTGAGCTGTTCGAAACCGGAAATCAGCGTATTCAGCTGGTCTTGTGCAGTGTTGCCGGCCTGACCGATCTGATTGGCCACATCGCGCGCTGAATTGGCAATAACGGGCAAATCGCCACGCAGCTTTTCCATATTGCCAAGAGCTGTATTGCTGACTCTGCTAATGGCTTCCACCTGATTGCCATTGTCGCGGATCAGTTCCTGCAGGCGGTCTGCATGGCCTGAAATCCGGTCAGTCGCGACGCGGCCCAGTGAGTCGAGGTCGCGCGACTGGGCGGCGATAAAATCGCGGGCAAGGCTCAATTCGCGATTGACGGTCGACAGGCGTTCTTCAAGACGGGCGGATTCCTGCGACAGACTGAGTGCGGCATCGCGGAAACGTGCTGTTTCACGGCGGCTATTGCGCATGGCAAGCAACCAGAGCGCTACCACCAGCAGAACCGGAACCGACCATGCGGTGATCCAGTCTGACCAGTCCTGCACGGAGGCGCCGTTCAGCATGGTGGTACGATGGGCATAGATAAAAAATGCCGTCCAGATCAGAATGGCTGCGCTGGCCAAAACAGGGAGTAACCATCCCTTTGCGCCGCTCCCAGCTCCGCTCACTTCTTCATCTTGCAGAGTCGGATCCTCACTCCATTCGTCCTGCATTATCAGATCATCACTGTCATTTGCATCGGGTGTATTCCCGGTGGAATAGGTTGGGGTGTCCAATCCTTCATTTTCGGGAGAAGGAGAAGCATTGGGCTCATGCGAACCGATTGAGACGAGATTCTTTCTGCTTGCCATGAAATGAGATTATCACAGGCTGGCAAATGAGGAACCCCACCTGTGGAGCCATTCCACTGTTTAAAGGCCGGAAAGTTCGCCTTATCCGCTGCAATGATACAGCCCGCATCACTACGAATAGGGAATTAACCTTGTTTTGTGCGGAATAGCCTTGTCGACGGCTTGGAATCACCAATGCTGTGGCCTAGTGACCATGCCATTACAAACAGGAGCCTTTGCTTGCGGATCGCGCTGATATCCCTGCTGCATCATACGGATGACGATCCGTCGGCGTTACGGGGAAGCCTGTCGCTTGCAGGGCGCAGCGTTGCGTTGCGTCAACTGGAATTCGCTCTGGCGCTGGGATGCGAACGCATTTTGTGTCTGGCGCCGGAGCAGGATGTTAGCCTGCATATCTTGCAGAAAACGGCTGAAAAACGCGGTGCCCGCTTTCGTGTCGTGGCCAGCGCACGGGCTTGTATCGGCGCTGCGCATGCAGAGGATTCAGTGCTGGCTCTGGCCGATGGCCTTTTGCCCGAAGCTCTTGAACCGTTTGATTTGCTCGAAGAGGGGACAGGCATTCTGACGCTGAATGCTGAAAAGGGCGTGCCAGCGGGTTTCGAACGGATAGATGGAGAAAAGGCGTGGGCGGGCGCCATGATGTTGCCCGGCAGCTTGCTGGAACGTCTCGCTGAATTGCCGGAGGATGTCGATCCGCAGCCGGCCTTGTTGCGGATTGGACTGCAAGCCGGGATTCGCGAACGCTCCATTTCCGATGACCTTGTGGCCGATGGCCGGTGGCTTATGCTGCAGAAGCGTATCGATCTTGAAGCGCTCGAACCCTTGTGGCTCAGCCGTTCCGTGCCGGATTCACGGAATTTCGCACCGACCGGCCATGCGGTGAGCTGGATTTTACGGCGCTGGGGTACAAGTCTGGCGGAACGAAAAGACAGTCTTCGGATTTTTGCCGGAGCGATTGTTTTTGCGCTCGCTCTGGCGCTTGTCTGCGCATGGTTCGGTTTGTCAGCACTGGCATTTATCATACTGATTGTTCCCGGCTTTCTGATCTCTATGCATCAGGGCATTAAGGTCATCCAAAAGGATGGTTTCAATATAGTTGAACCTGGAAACCTGCTTGAGTCCTCGCTTTATTTCGGCATCGATCTGGCGCTGATCTGGGTTTCGGCCCTTGCTATTCAGGATGATTGGGCCGGACGGCTTTTCCCGCCTGTCATGCTGATGGGGCTGGCTTTTCTCGCTGTTCAGCCGGCACGGCGGACAGTTTGGATCGACATCGTCACGGACCGTGCCGTCCTGGCTGGCCTTTTGGCGATTGCGAGCTTTTGGAGCCAAACTGGAGCAGTCATCATGCTGCTCGCTTTGATATTGCTGTTATTCTGTCTCTGGCGAGCCTGGGAAACAAAAAGATAAGGGGGTTTTAACCTCTGAGACTTACAGCGGCTCGCTGCAATGAGGCGTGAATGAATGAGATTATGGACAATCCGGTGAAACACGAACTGCGCGAAGAGCTGGCGCAGTGCGATGCTGCGATTGCCGGATTTGCGCCGGTTCTAAAGCATCTTTTGCTTTATGAGGATAGTGCCGCATTCAGTGAGAGGGTGGTTGCCCAAAGCCGTGGAATGCTGGCGGATATAGCGCATCAGCTATTTAATAGAAGTGAATTTTTTAACAATAATAACAGTCGTATAAAATCCTTTTCTCAGGAAAAGGATGAACTTGCCGAATGTCTCTGGCAGGACAGCGATTTGCTGACGCATGTTCATGGTCTGGCTATCGAATGGCAGTTGGCGGATTATCTGGAAAGTAATGTGGGACTGGACGTGGCCTTATCCCCTCTGCTGCAGGAACTGGTCGGATCAGGGCGTCCCGAACTGGCTGAAATGGCGATGAGTGTGCTGGCGGCGCAGGCCCGTGCATCGCAACAGGCCATGCGCATGGAATTGCCTGTGGAAGAGCTTCCGGCGGAGCTTTTTGACCGGGTTTTGACTCTTTTTGAACGGGCGCAGAGCGGAACCGAACGGGCGCAGAAAGCGCTGGAAGAGGGCCAGAACCGGCGAAAAGCCTATGATGAACGCCGCATTCGGCTCAATCAGATCGCTCGCTTGCTGGTGATGCTCGGACCGAGGCTTGAAGAGGCGTTATCTATCGATCATGCCGGTGTAGCGATTTTTGCCACCGCCCTTGCGGCAGCGTCGGGACAGGACCGGCATCTCATGCTTTATTCCTTCAGCGAAAATCAGGCTGCGCGCCTCGCTTTGTCGATGCGTGCCGCCGGTTTTCGACGTAAAGTGATGGAGCGGCAATTTGCACTGCTCCATCCTGACTGGACGATGCCACCTGCTTTTGCCGATATTTCCTCTGATGCTGCGCGGGAATTGCTGGCCGCTTCGCCTTTCGGCACGAGTGGCTGAGCGATGATCCGGGCTCCCGAAAGCATCGCCAGAGCCGCAAGCGACGGGCATGACCGGCTGATCGAGGCCGATGAGCCGCTGGCTGGGCTGCAACGAGCCTGCGGAGGTGAAATTCCGGGGCTGATTGCCATTCCGGCATTGCTCGAACTGGTCCGTAAGGCGCGTCAGCTCGGGCTGAAACTGTCCCGCCCTCTTGCTGCGGAAGGGGAGCATGGCGCGATATCGGCCTGGATCGAAGTGATGCCGGCAGAAGAGGGTTGCGAGATTGCCGTTATTGAATGGAATGAGGAGGGCAGGGAGAACCGCCCCGATCCGGAAACCAATCCCTATCGGTCCGATATTGAGCGCCAGCTTGCAGCACTGACAGCGCGTATTGCATCGGACCGGACCATTCTTTCCGCCGAAGCGCATGATCCGGCGCTGGAGGAATTCGCCCGGCAGATGCAGGGAACGATCGGCCAGCCGCTAAGCGATCTGATTGAAATGCCTGAGGAGGCCGGCGGGCAGCTGTCTGATCTTCAGGCACTGGACGGAATGGCGATCGATATCGATGGCAGCGACCGGAGCTGGGTCGTGTCGCTTATTCCACTGGAACCGGGGCGGCGGGGTAATGCGGGAGAAAGCCGCGGTTTCGCACTGCATATTCTGCCTGCCATGCCGGATGAGGAGGAACCGGAAGAGACGCCTCCTCCGCCTGAGAGCTTTTTGCCGGATAATCGTCTCGCGACGGAAGCGGTGATCGGACAGGAAATCGCCCCGGTCCTGCGCCAGCCTATTTCGCGCATCATCGCCAATGCCGAAACGATCCGCACGCAGATGGCCGGGCCGCTGGCGGAGGAATATGCCAGCTATGCCGCCGATATCGCCGCAGCGGGCGAACATTTGCTGGGGTTGCTGGACGATCTGGCGGATCTGGAAGTGGTGGAATCCGATCACTTTACGACGTCGCCCGATCGGATCGATCTGGCGCAGGTGGCACATCAGGCCTGCGGTATTCTCAATATGCGCGCGCTGGAACGCGATATGCGGCTGAGGCTTCCCGCCGATGGAGAGAAAATGCCGGCTATCGGCGAGTTCCGGCGGGTTTTACAGATCCTGCTCAATCTGATCGGCAACGCTATTCGCTATGCGCCGCAAGGGTCCGAAATCCGGATTATTCTTGCCCGGCACGGTGATCGTGCCAGGATTACGGTGGAAGATGAGGGCGAGGGCCTGTCTGTGGAGGAACAGAACCGCCTGTTCCGCAAATTCGAGCGTCTGGGCCGGAAGAACGATGGCGGTTCGGGGCTTGGCCTTTATATTTCGCGCCGTCTTGCCCGCGCCATGTCGGGCGATTTGCAGGTCGAAAGCGAAAAGGGACAAGGCGCTCGTTTCACACTGGATTTGCCCGCGAGAGAATAATATCGAAGCTGACCATGCGTTTACCTTCGGACCTGTCTGATAGTCTTATAGCTGCCGGCAGGCTGATGCGGAAAGCGCAGGAGCGCTGGTGGATCATCGGAAGCGCTGCGGCGGCTTTGCACGGCGCCAGCTCCATTCATGCTTCGGATATAGATATTTTGCTGAGCCCTTCGGATGCTCGTAAAATTCTGCCTGGTCTCGGTATCCGGCCTGCCTCCGGCAAGGCGAATAGCCGGTTTTGGTCGGAGATTTTTGCTCGCTGGGGCGGTGCATCGCTCGATCTGGAATTTATGGCCGGGCTCCACCTAAGCGATGGTGGGCAATGGCGGCCCGTCAAGCTTCAGACACATCGTCTCTTCTGCCTGGAGGGGACGGATATTATCGTCCCGGAACTCGACGAGCTGAAAATGCTTTTTGCAATTTTCGCACGGCCGAAAGATTTCGAACGTCTGAGGCTTCTCAACGCGTTGAACTAAACATTCGCTTCCTCCTTATGGGTGAGGCAATCACGATGCGGATGAAGACCTGTTTTCAGGGCGGATAGCTCACTGCTTGATCTTCTCGATAATAATATGAGGAATACCCTTTGAATTTCGCTCCGATGACAAGCCATTCTTGCCGATAGTGCCGCGTATACGGCGACGCAGATTGGAGAAGGAGGCGAAGCTGACAGTATCCACCGGGTGATCGAGATGGACAGATACCCGGAAGTCGTCTCCCTCGCTTGTTATATCCACCATTTTACCCCTGAAGGGCTGGTCCATATAACGGCCTTCCACCCGATCGCCGGGACGCAGAGATGCTATATCGGGTGCGTCGGACAATTCCGGTGCCTGGGCAAGTCTGGCCCGCAGCGTGTTCCAGTCGCGCGCACCCTGTTCACGGGCCACCAGTTCCAGTGCCTGACTGTGGGACAGAGCCCGACCTTTCACGGCCATCGCTTCGCGCAGGTTTTTCGCGCGATATTTCGCTTCTGCAATCGTTTCGATGGTCATATCGCAGCCCTTTCAACCGGCCGTCGGGTTCCGCCTTTCGAGCCTTCCTTCAGCCTGGGCCGGACAAACAGGAAAACAGCTACAGTCATGATCGTAAGATCGGCTGCCGGGAAGGCGAACCATAAGGATTGCGTCCCAAGAAGAGCGGCAAACAGGATGATGAACAACGGCGCAAAGAAAAACGGTTTGAGCAATAACAGAGCCGCCGTTCGCCCTGCATTACCGATGGCCTGAAAATAGAGCGCCATTATGAGGATCGGGCCGGAAAACAGATAAAAAACAAGCATGGGCCGCAGGATCGTTCCGATGGATTTTACGAGATCCGGATCATCGACGAACAGGAAGCCAATCCGGGCATGGGCCGCAAACAGAGCCGATTCCAGCATAAAACAATATCCAAAGGCCAGCACGATCGCGAGCCGTAAGGCGGCATTGGCCCGACAGTGCAAACCCGCCCCGGTATTGGTTCCGATAATTGTTTGCGTGGCCAGCGCCAGAGCCATCAGCGGCATGAAAGCGAAGCCGAATATCCGTGTGACGATGCCATAGGCTGCGATGCTGTCCGCATAGCCCGGCAGGCTGCCGAGCTTCAGCGTGACGATCACCGCTGCCGAGACAAGGGCCATTCCGATAAAACTGAGGCTCAGCGGCAGGCCAAGCGCGAGAATGGATGGCCAGTTTCTCCACAGGGAATGCCCGCCCAAAGCGGAAAGGGGGACAAGCCGGTTATCTCGCCGACGCAATTCGAGCAATAACAGTAACCCCAGAATCTGAGCGGCCACCGTACCCCATGCCGAGCCGGCAACGCCTAAGCCGAAACCGACAATCAATATATAGTTCAAAACGATATTGGCGAAAGTTACACAGACGGAGAGGATTGCCATAAAACCGGCACGCCCTTCATTGCGCGCGGCATCGGCATGCAGGCTCATCAGAAATTGTATCGGTGAACCGCCTATCAGAATGAGCAAATAGACATAGGCCATCTGGGCAATATCGCTGTTCCGGCCCGCCAGCATCCGGAGCCATGCCGGACCGAGGAACAGAAAAGCGATGAAGAAAATGCCCGCGATGCTGAGTGCAAGGCCATGCGCAGCGGTGAATATCGCGGCTGCGGAGAATTTGTCTTTCGCTCCCAGATGACGGGCAAACAGGCTCGACATGCCCCCGCCGATCAGTGAAGCTAAAGCTATAAGCACCATGACGACAGGAAAGCTCAGGCTGACAGCGGCAAGCGCTTCAGGCCCGACGAAACGGCCGAGAAATACAGCGTCGACAATGTTGAGCAATCCGCTCATTCCCATGACAACGGCCATGGGCACAGCATTGGTCAGAAACAGCCGCCCGAGGGGAGCGGTCAAAAAATCATTTCTTTCGGAAAACACAGACGACATCGCACATTCCTCATGCGAAGCATTTCTGTAAGCTGGGTGCCTGCATTGCCCACCAGCGAAATGCTCTTCGAGGGTGAGAATCTCGTCTGTTCCGGGCTTCACCGTGATTTTCATCGCAGGCGGCAGGTGCCCGGCACCTGCTATGCGCCCTGAGCCGAAACGGTCCCGATGTCAATCGCGGAATTCACCGGGCCGCCGCGAAGTCTTCGTCACATTTGCTCATTCCCGCTTGCCGAGAGTGCTCTTGATATCGTTGCGCCATTCATTGCTTTCGACATGGCGGAGCAGGGCAAGGTCGATCGGTTCGCGCAAAGAGCTGCCCTGGGGCAGGGCGATGCCGTAATCCTGTCGGCCGAATGTGCCGGGCAGCAGGCGCAGATCCTGATTATAGGACGTGCGGACCATATAGCGCAGCAGCGGATCGTCATAGACGAAAGCATCGATCGATCCGTCCTGCAATGCGGCGAGACCGGATTCCACATCGGGGAAATCGGAAAAGCCATACCCTTCCTCGGTCAGCCATTCATCACTTGCAGAGCCGGCAATCGACCCGACGGCGACATTGGGGAGATCGTCCGGGCCGGAGACAGCCCCTTCCAGCCTGCCGGCTGTCAGCGAAGACGCAATCATGCCGGTGAAAGTCGAAATGATGATAATGGCACCGAACATCCAGATCAGCGCGATGACCTTGCCCAGCACGGTGCGCGGTGCCTTGTCGCCATAGCCTACCGTGGTCATGGTTACGGCAGAGAACCAGAATCCCGAGCCGATCCCGCGCAGGCTGTGATCGAATTCATCCTCATTCGCCCGCCGCTCAGCCAGCCAGAATAGCAGGCCCATGAAAAGGAGCAGAGCACAGAGCGCCAGCACGGCTTTGAGAAAGTTCAGGGTAAAGAAGTTCTGGAACAGCGAATACCAGGCGGTTGGCGTTTTGCGCAATGCGATACCGAAACCGGTCGCATAAAAGGGATGCGTGAAATCGACCTGCTGTTCGCGGCCCGATGTGATGGTCAGCGCGCCGACACTGGCATCATAGGTGCCATCAGCCACACCTTCGACCATACCGGAAAGGTCGGTTTCGACGAAATGATAGCTATAACCCCGATCCTCGGCAATGTCGCGCCACAGATCGATGGCGAGACCGCGCCATTCGCCATCGGGGCCTTTCATGGCAAAGGGCGGGGCTTCGCGCGTGGCAATGGCCATATCGGCGGGGCTTTGGCTGTTCTGAGCGAGAGCCGGGCCGCTATGCAGGATCAGACAGAGCAGCAGCGCCCAGAACTGGACGGAGAGGATGCCTTTTCGTGATAGTCTGTGCTGCATGATGCCCCTTTTTTGCCCGGATCGCCCGTTGAATGTGCCAAGGCTAACATTCTGACAGGCTGAGAAAAGGATTAATCGGGGACTTATGGGGTTGGGAAGCCGCCCGGCCGGGCCGGATCGGCTATTCGCGCCCGGAACAACCGGTTGCGCCCGGCCTGCTTGGCTTCGTAAAGCGCGTGATCCACTGCTTGCAGCGCAGCTCTGGCATCGCCTTTAAACAGGGCCAGCGGCACCATCCCGCCGCTGATCGTGATACAGCCGGCGGGGCTGGCACGATGGGGGATAGCGCAATCGGCAATGATGCGTGTTGCTGTAAACAGGGCTTCTTCCGCCTGTTCCGCTGTCTCCCGTTCGAGCAGGGCGGCTATTTCTTCGCCGCCATAGCGATAGATCCGCGCATCGGGCAGCGTATCTTTCAGAGTATGAACCACCCGGCACAAGGCCTTGTCACCAGCGGTATGGCCGTAATTGTCGTTATACCGCTTGAAATGATCGACATCGAACAGGGCCAGAACCGTCGAACTGCCCGTTCCTGCCGCAAGTGCGAGATCATGATCGAATGCACGCCGGTTGAAAGCATCGGTCAGCGGATCTTTCAGGCTAAGATCGCTGAGTTTGCGATTGGCCTGCTCCAGCTCACGGGTGCGATCCGCCACAGCCTTTTCCAGTTCGTCACTGGCGTCCCCGACCCGCTGCGCCATATTGCGGAAAGAGCGGGACAAGAGGCCGATTTCATCATCACGCTGTTCGGGAACGGGAACATGGCCCTGCGCCACGGCATCATAATTACCATCCGCAATATGCTCGGAGGCTTCCTTCAATGCGTTCAGCGGATGAGCAATGCTTTTGCGCAGGACCAGCGCCACGGCTAGAATCAGCATAGCTGCCAGTGCGGTGATCAGCAGGAACAGTACCCAGGTCGCGCGATAGACATTGCCGATCATGATCGTGTGAGGCTGAACGGTTATTAGCCACCAGCCTGTGCCAGTCAGCTCCGTCACACCCAGATAAGCGTCAATATCCGGATCGTTCAGGACGAGCGGTTCGCCATTGCGAGGAATATCGGACTGGCGCAGACGGGTGTAGATATTGAGCAGAACAGGGTCACCAAGATCCTTTACATTCACCTCACCCGAAGCATCTTTCAGCTTTTCCATCAGAGCGGGATGGGCAATGACGCTGCCATCATCGGTCAGGATCAGACTGTATTCGCCATTCTCTGATTTGCGGGTGATCCAGCGTAACAATGCACCGAGAGCGATATCGGCATTCACCGTGGCGAGATGACGCCCGTCTGGTGCATCGATCGGTAGCATATAGGTCGCAGTCCAGTCATTGGCCGCCTCATCGAAATAGATCCCCGCCCAGATCGGTTTACGGGAGGGATCGTTTGCCAGGCTTGTGGTTTTGACCACGGCTCTGTCGGTCAGCGTCATGTCACTGTCGGCCTCCAGGCCCCAGGGCATTCCAGGCCAGTAAGCAATCAGCGCGCCTTCAGGCAGACTGATATGGACATCGGAAAAATCTGTCATCCAACTCGGAGCTAGCTTGTCGAGCATTCGGTAGCTGAGCACGAAACGGCGGCGTTGTTCTCTATCGA
Source organism: Altericroceibacterium spongiae (assembly GCF_003610805.1). Classification (GTDB taxonomy): domain Bacteria; phylum Pseudomonadota; class Alphaproteobacteria; order Sphingomonadales; family Sphingomonadaceae; genus Altericroceibacterium; species Altericroceibacterium spongiae. Next base: position 458,100 of record NZ_RAPF01000001.1, read on the forward strand.
GCGGCAAAGCTTCATGGGCAACGAAGCCGGTCATACTGTTATGTATGATGCCGTCTTCGTCGCGATAGCCCGTATAATATTCGCGTTTCAGTCTGACAGTGCCATCGCCCGGCGCAGCAAAATACCGGGAGAATTGCGTGTCTGTCAGAACTTCGGGATCGGTATAGGACTGTAAAAACGCCTGCCGAAAAAGATCGAGATCGCGTTCTGCATGAAGGAAGAGCTGGCTTTCGGCGCCGCCGCGTTCTGCCACATAGTCGCTGAGACTTTCCAGCTCGCGCTGTTCGACCTGCTGATACAGGAAAGCGAAGGCCAGGCCGCCCATCGCGACTGTGCCGAGAAAACTGATCGCCACCAGCCGGATGATAATATGCGTGACGAAAGAACGGCGAGATTGTGCAGGCAAGCTTGCAAGCCCGGCCTGTCCGGTCAGAGAAATTTGTGGCCTTTTTCGGCCCCGGAAAATCATGTTTTGGCAATCCCCACACGCGCCCTGTCAGGTTACTGATAACAACTAGCTGGCTGTGTAGGCCGTAAAATTTTAAGATCGATTGAAAATTTATCGAGATATTATCGTGCAACTGGACAAAACCCCGCATGGGCCGTGTCCATTAAAGAGAGGATTTGCTTCTGTGCGCTGATATATGCTGACTATCCGGCTTATCGTTTGCGCCAGGTCAGCCAAATGAAAACGAGGCCGACGCCCATGGCGACAGCCCCGTTATATGCCCATTCGCGATTGGCCAGCATGAAACTGTCAGCTGGCCACATTACCAGACCCAGACCCTGAAGCATCCAGAGCGCACCGAGCAGTACACAGACCGTTCCGGCAATTAGCCCCAGGGCTCTGAGCATGGTGTTTCTCCGTTAGCGTTTATCCATCGGAATATAATCGCGTTGTGTCGGCCCGGTGTAAAGCTGACGCGGACGACCGATGACCTGACCGGGATCAGAGATCATTTCGTTCCATTGTGCAACCCAGCCCACCGTGCGGGCAAGCGCGAAGAGCGCGGTGAACATGGTCGTCGGGAAGCCGATCGCCGAAAGAATGATACCCGAATAGAAGTCCACGTTGGGGAACAGCTTCTTCTCGACGAAGTAATCGTCGTTCAGGGCGATTTCTTCGAGGCGCAGAGCGGTTTCGAATACAGGATCGTCCACCTTGAGTGCATCGAACACTTCACGGACGGTTTTCTGCATGACCGTGGCGCGCGGATCGTAGTTCTTATAGACGCGGTGCCCGAAGCCCATCAGGCGGAACGGATCGTTCTTGTCCTTGGCCCGCTCGATATAATGCGGAATTTTGTCGGGCGTGCCGATTTCACGCAGCATGTTGAGCGCTGCTTCATTCGCGCCGCCATGTGCCGGGCCCCACAGGCAGGCGATGCCGGCTGCGATGCAGGCAAAGGGGTTCGCACCGGAAGAACCGGCAAGACGTACGGTCGAGGTGGAGGCATTCTGTTCGTGATCGGCATGAAGGATGAAGATCCGGTCCATAGCCTTTTCGACTTCCGGAATGACTTCATATTCTTCGGCCGGAACGCCGAAGGTCATACGCAGGAAATTGCCGGTGTAAGACAGCGAATTGTCCGGATAGAGCATCGGCTGACCGATGGAATATTTATAAGCCGCGGCCGCAATCGTGGGCATTTTCGCAATCAGACGGTGAGAGCTGATCTTGCGGTGCTCGGGATCCGAGATATCGGTACTGTCGTGATAAAATGCCGAAAGTGCCCCGACCACGCCGCACATGATCGCCATCGGGTGCGCATCGCGGCGAAAACCCTGATAGAGATGGCGAAGCTGCTCGTGCAGCATCGTGTGGTGGCTGATCGTATATTCGAAATGGTTGAGTTCCTGCTCCTGCGGCAATTCACCGTTCAGCAGGAGATAGGCCACTTCCATGAAGCTGGAACTTTCCGCCAGCTGACCGATCGGATAGCCGCGATGCAGCAACACGCCTTCCTGACCGTCAATATAGGTGAGCGCGCTTTCGCAGGACGCCGTGGACTTATATCCCGGGTCGAAAGTGAATTTACCGGTGCTGCCGTAGAGCTTGCGAATATCGATCACATCGGGCCCGGTGCTTCCCTGCAGGACAGGAAATTCCACATCGTTACCGTCTACGTTCAGCGTTGCCTGTTTGTCAGCCAAAGCGCGTCTCCTTGTTCATTAAATATTGCTGGCAGAATCCGCCTGCGCGTCGATCCGCGCAAGGCTTTCTTCCTTTCCCAGAAGGGCCAGCACATCGAAAATGCCGGGCGAGGTTGTCTGGCCCGTCAGCGCCGCCCGTAATGGTTGTGCGAGCTTGCCAAGTCCCAGCCCGAGATCTTCGGAATGCTGTTTAAGATTGGCTTCGAGAGCCTCCGTTGTCCAGTCCGATTCACCCTTGAGCCGGGCTGAAATCACGGCGAGCCGCTCGCGTGCTTCTTCATCCAACAAGCTGGCGGCTTTTTCCGTCATTTCAAGCGGCCTTTCCTTGAACAGGAAAGCCGCTCCGTCAGCCAGTTCGATGATGGTGCGTGCGCGGGTTTTGAGAACCGGCATCGCTTCGGTGAGGAGATCGATATCGGCCTTCTCACCAATTCGTTCGGCTACCAATTTCGCCAGTCGGGCGTCGTCAGCTTCACGAATATAGTGACCGTTGAGGTTGTTGAGCTTCTTCAGATCGAAGCGCGACGGGCTGCGGCCCACGCCTTCGAGATCGAACAGCGCAATCGCTTCCTCGCGGGTGAATTCTTCCTTGTCGCCGTGGCCCCAGCCAAGGCGCAGCAGATAGTTGAACAGCGCCTCCGGCAAAATGCCCAGCTCGTCCCGATAAGCGCGCACGCCCAGTGCGCCGTGTCGTTTGGAGAGCTTGGCTCCATCATTGCCGTGAATCAGCGGGATATGCGCGTAAACCGGATCTTCCCAGCCATCTTCGATACCCTGCATGGCATGAATAATCTGCAGCTGGCGAAAGGCATTGTTCAGATGATCGTCGCCGCGGATAATATGGGTGCAGCCCATATCGATATCGTCAACCACCACAGCGAGCATATAAGTCGGTGTGCCATCGGCGCGCAGCAGGATGAAATCGTCGATTTCCGAATTGTTGACCTTCACGCGGCCCTGAACGGCATCTTCGATCACGGTTTCACCCCGTTCGGGTGTCTTGATACGGATCGTGAAAGGCGCGCCTTCGGGGGCCTCGGCAGGATCACGATCGCGCCAGCGGCCATCGTAACGCAGCGGTTTTTTGGCAGCGCGCTGTTCTTCGCGCATCTGGGCCAGTTCTTCCGATGTCGCGAAGCACTTATAGGCTTTCCCGGCATCAAGCAGCTTTTGAGCCACTGCAGCATGACGTTCGGCGCGTTCGGACTGAAAAACCGGCTCATTGTCGAATTCGAGACCGAGCCAGTCGAGCCCGTCGAAAATGACATCGATGGCTTCTTTGGTAGAGCGCGCTTTATCCGTATCCTCGATACGAAGTAGTGCCTTGCCACCATTATGCCGGGCGTAGAGCCAGGAAAAAAGCCCCGTGCGAGCATTGCCGATATGCAGAAAGCCGGTGGGTGAGGGGGCAAAGCGCGTGACGACCGGACGTTTTCCGTCTGCCGATGCTACGCTATCGCTTGCCATATTAACCTTATTCCTATCCTATAGTTATCATGGGCAGGGGGCAGCAGACACCAATCGTCCCGATGGGGGAACGGCTGACAGATGCTGCACTGCCGCGCACGCATTGGCGAAAGCGGGCGCAATTGTCCAGCTTGGGGGACTATGCTGACACATTTTTGGCCAATGCGGGCTTTGATCGCGCGCCTTGGCTTGTGGTCGCTTTCGCGGCCGGAATCGCGCTCTGGTTCGGGCTTTCCGGGCCAGTCGCGTGGGTTTGCGCTACTCTGATCGCTTTCATTTGTGCTTCGGCAGGATGGCTTGTCTGGGCAAAAAAAATTGCGCGCAACCATTTGCGTCTTGCTGTCACGACTCTGCTGCTGTGTTTCATTTTCGGAGTCGCGTGGATCTGGATACGGTCTGAAATGGTCGGTGCAGAAGCGTTGAAAAACCCTCAAATCGCTACCGTTAAGGCGCGGATTCTCGAAAGAATCGAGCAACCGGCAGCGGACCGGCTGCGTCTGGTTCTGGCTACGCGCGATCTGGGGGATGGGCAGGCCAGCAAGATCCGGGTGAATGTACCGCTCGACAAGGACGATCCGGCCCTGCGCGAAGGGGCCGTCATTCGGGCACAGGTCCGGCTTATGCCGCCTGCGCCGCCTGCCTTGCCGGGGGGATACGATTTCGCTCGCACAGCCTGGTTTCAGCGGTTTGTAGCAACAGGCAGCGTGCTGGGCGATGTGACCGTGCTCAAAAACAGCCGCAAACTTTCTTTTTTCAAGGGTTTACAGCGATTTATTTCCGGTCATGTCAGGAGTCGTCTGGAGGGGGCACCCGGCCATATTGCCGCGGCTTTTGCCAGCGGAGATCGCGGCGCGATCAGCGAAGCGGATGAAGATGCCATGCGCGATGCCGGGCTGACCCATCTCCTTTCGATCAGCGGTTTACATGTCAGTGCCATTATCGCTGCAACCTATTTTCTGGCGCTCAAGCTCCTTGGCCTCGTGCCATGGCTTGCTTTGCGCTGTCGTTTGCCTTTGCTGGCGGCCGCCATTTCTGCGCTGGCCGGCATCGGCTATACCCTCCTTACAGGAGCAGAAGTGCCCACGGTCCGCAGTTGCATCGGTGCGGTGCTGGTTTTGCTGGCACTGGCTATCGGGCGGGAACCGCTCTCCTTCCGGATGGTGGCGGTTGCCGCTTTCGTGGTGCTGTTGCTCTGGCCCGAAACGCTGGTGGGGCCGAGTTTCCAGATGAGCTTTTCCGCTGTGATGGCGATTATAGCCCTGCATAGCGCGGCCCCTATACGGCGCTTTCTGGCGCCACGGGAAGAAAGCTGGCCGGTCTGGATGGGGCGCCGTGTCGCTATGCTGTTGTTGACCGGGATCGTCATCGAACTGGCACTAATGCCGATTGTACTGTTCCATTTTCATCGCGCCGGTGTTTACGGTGCTTTAGCTAATGTCATCGCTATCCCTCTGGTAACATTCATTTCTATGCCGCTTATCGCACTGGCCTTGCTGTTCGATCTGGTCGGGCTGGGCGGTCCGGTTTGGTGGTGCGCGGGCCTTTCGCTCGACGTGCTGCTCGCCATTGCGCATTTTACGGCCGGGCAACCGGGGGCGGTGAAAATGCTGCCGGTTATGGGGACAGGTACTTTTGCGCTGTTCATTTTGGGTGGTCTGTGGCTCGGCCTGTGGCGCGGCCGGGTGCGGCTGCTGGGAAGCGCTCCGATTGCTGTCGCGACAATCATGGTGCTCTCCACGCCGAGGCCGGACTTGCTGATAACCGGCGATGGACGGCATGTCGCGATTACGGGCGAAGGAGAGCATTTGCTCAGTCTGCGCGATACGCGCAGCGATTATACGCGCGACAATCTGCTGGAACTGTCGGGTATGGATGGCGGTTTACGGCCTCTGGCGAACTGGCCGGGCAGTGAATGCAGCCGGGACTTCTGTGTCGTTAGTCTGCGCCGCGGGGATCGCGACTGGCATATTCTGATGGCACGCAATCGCGAGCAGGTTAGCGAAAGAGGTCTCGCGGCAGCCTGCGAACGTGCCGATATCGTCATCGCCAGCCGGTTTCTGCCGCGCAGTTGCCGTCCGCGATGGCTGAAAGCCGACCGGCGCATGTTGTTGCAGACGGGTGGGTTATCCATTTCACTGGATGATCGGACAATTCGTAGCGTTGCCGATATGCAGGGTCAGCATGGCTGGTCTCCCTATCGCTCCCATGCCGAAAGACCTGTCATGAAATCGTTATTTTGAAAGATAATCTAATAAAACACTTATTTACCAGTCTAATATGCTGACTTTCTATCAGGACGTATAAGGCCGGGTCTGTCCGGTTCCAGCCTGCTGGCGACGGAAAGCCGGAGAGCAGCCGTTATCAGTGATAACGGCGCAGAAGCCCTGCCAGTTTACCCTGAACATGTACTTCATCGGGCATATAGATCTGCGCTTCATAAGCAGCGTTGGCCGGGTCGAGCCGGATCTTGCCGCCGTCGCGCCGCAAATATTTCAGCGTTGCTTCTTCATTGCGCACCAGTGCCACCACGATTTCCCCGTCGCGCGCCGTATCGGTGCGCTTGATAAGAGCAAAATCGCCGTCGAGAATTCCCGCCTCGATCATGGAGTCCCCAGATACTTCCAGCGCATAATGATCGCCGCTTCCCAGCAACGCTGCCGGAACGGGAAGGGTCTGCGTATCTTCCAGCGCTTCGATCGGCATGCCCGCTGCAATGCGGCCGTGCAGTGGAATTTCGATCACGTCATTCGCAGGTTGAGGCGGTGGAGGCGCATCTGCGACATTTGTCAGAGCACTATGGCTGCCGATCGCTTTCGAAGAAGCGCTGCTGCGGGCGGCACCTGCTTCATCGAGGGGACGCAAAACCTCAAGCGCGCGGGCCCGGTTGGGCAGGCGACGAATGAAGCCGCGTTCCTCGAGCGCTGAAATCAGGCGATGCACACCCGATTTGGATTTCAGTTCCAGCGCATCCTTCATTTCCTCGAAGCTGGGCGAGATCCCCGTTTCATCGAGGCGGTGCTGGATGAAACGCAGCAATTCGTGTTGCTTGGCGGTCAGCATGAATACCGTCTCCTCATGTCGCTCATCATGTTCCAATGCGTGAACGAATGAAGAACAATTAGGCAACTTATCAGGAGCGGTCAAGCCATTCAGAGTGTATCGAGGGGAAATACCTGCACAATATCGCCGATTTTGGCCGGTTCAGCCATGGCGGGGCGTTCGATCAGCGCATCCGACCGGCTCAGTGCTAGCAAAGCGCTGCTGTCCTGCATGCCATCGACCGGCGAAATCCCCCTATCGCCATATGAACCGCGAAGAAACTCCAGGCGTTTGCCCCCTGCAGGCAGGTTCTCGGCAAGACGCATCGGCCAGCTTTGCATAAAAGGTTGCCGCGCGCCGGCCATGGCGCGTAGTAAAGGCAGAAGGAAGAAATAGGCCGTGACATAGCTCGAAACCGGATTGCCGGGCAGGCCGAGCACAATCTGGCGGCCTTTTTGGCCTACCATCAAAGGTTTGCCGGGCTTCATGGCAACGCGCCAGAAAGATAAGGTGAAGCCTGCGGCCTCCATGGCCGGTTTCAGCAGATCGTGATCGCCCACCGATGCACCTCCGCTGGTGACGATAATATCGGCCTCACCTGCCTGTTCCAGCGCGGTTTTTAGCAGATCGAGATCGTCAGGGATCGGGCCATGATAAGCGATTCGCGACGTATAGGGGCGGGCCATAGCCTGGAGCATAGCGCCATTGCTGGCTGGAATCTGGCCGGGCCCGCACTGATCGGGGCGGGCTGCAAGCTCATCTCCCGTATCCATAATCGCAACTTGCGGGAAGACATGGACCGGCAGGGTGGCGTGACCGCCCGCCAGCGCCAGAGCGATCTGCGGGGCGCCAAGCACTGTGCCTTTCTCGAGAATCAGATCGTCCTCGTAAAAATCGAAACCGGCGCGCCGGATATGGCGGGGTGTGGCAAGGCCGCCGGGAACTACATGAACGTATCCTTCAGTGATTTCGGCTTCTTCCTGCAACAATATGGCACCGGCCATGCGCGGCAGGATCGCACCGGTCGATATGCGAATGGCTTCTCCGGCCTGAAGACTGTCTGCGAAAGGGTGTCCGGCAGCGCTTTCGCCCACAAGCTTCCAGGGGCCCACGACATCGCCTGCGCGCATGGCATAACCATCCATAGCGGAAAGATCGGCCGGGGGCTGCGTCCGGCGGGCAAGAAGGGGATCGGCAAGGTAATGGCCGACAGCTTCTGCAGGGGAACGATGCTCTACAGACATCGTCTGCGCCAGTTTGATCAGTTTTGCTTGTGCTTCAGCAAGCGGAAGAGGTTGGGGCAGGCTCATCCCGAAAAATGCCAGTCACCCGATTTGCCGCCGGTCTTTTCCTGACAGAAGACCTGTTCGATAACCATCTGCTTATCGAGCGCTTTAACCATATCGTAAATTGTCAGGAGTGAGATGGAAGCCGCTGTAATAGCTTCCATTTCCACTCCAGTTTTTCCCGTAAGGGAGGCTTTCGCCGTAGCCCGTACGGCATTATCTTCAAATGTGAAATCGATTGTGACAGCATCGAGCGCGAGCGGGTGGCACAAAGGGATCAGCTCGCCGGTTTTTTTGGCTGCCATGATTCCGGCCACCCGTGCCACGGCCAGCACATCGCCTTTGGGAGTATCGCCATCGCGGATTGCAGACAATGCTTCGGCGGACATGCAAATCCGCCCTGTGGCCGTCGCACTGCGGGAAGTGGCGGTTTTGCCGCCAATATCCACCATATGGGCCTGACCCTGCTCATCGAGATGGGTAAGTTTGCTCATGCGTTCAGCAATTCCCTCGTCGCCGCTGTCACATCATTTTGCCGCATCAGGCTTTCACCGACAAGAAAACAACGTACGCCATGCTGTGCCAGACGTTCGAGATCGGCATGAGTAGCAATTCCGCTTTCACCGACCAGCAGCGAACCTTCTGGAGCCAGCGGCGCAAGCCTTTCGGTGATCGACAGATCGGTGACGAAACGGCGTAAATCACGATTATTCACACCGATCAGCCGCGATTTAAGAGTTGCAGCGCGGTCCATCTCGCTTTCATCATGGACTTCGACCAGCACATCCATGCCACGTTCCATGGCAGCGGCTTCGATTTCGGCCATCTGGCTGTCTTCGAGCGCTGCGACGATGACCAGAATAGCATCAGCTCCGATGGAGCGGGCTTCAGCAACCTGCCAGGGATCGACCATGAAATCCTTGCGCAGGACGGGCAGCGAACAGGCCGCTCGCGCGTCGATCAAATAATCCTCATGACCCTGAAAATAGGGCGCATCGGTTAGAACAGACAGGCAGGCCGCTCCGCCATCAGCATAGGCTCTGGCATGTTCTGCGGGACGAAAATCATTTCGAATCAGTCCTTTGGAGGGGCTTGCTTTCTTGATTTCTGCAATCAGGCCGAAGCCGTTCTTTGCTTTGTTCTCCAGCGCTTTGCGAAAGCCGCGAGGGGGTGAGGCTATAGCGGCCTTGCGGTCGAGATCTTCCAGTGTAGTCTGAGCCTTGCGTGTGGCGACTTCACCCCGCTTGGTGTCGCAAATTTCGATGAGTTTGTTGGTCATGGTCATTTCACCGCGTCGATCCAGCAATCCAGCAGCGCCTTGGCGAGCCCTTTATCGATCGCTTCGGCGGCTTCCTCCACACCTTCGGTCCAGCTTTCGACTTCGCCGGCAACGATAAGAGCGCCCGCTGTGTTGAACAGAACGGCATCGCGATAAGCCCCCGGCTCGCCCATGAGCAGCCTGCGCAGCGCATCTGCGTTGAAAGCGGCGTCTCCGCCCCGAATAGCTGTGATCGGATGGCAGGGTAACCCTGCATCGCGCGGTTGGATGCGTTTCATCGATACCTGATCGAGCCGTGTTTCGGCCAGTTCATTGCCACCGGCAAGGCTCAGTTCGTCCAGTCCTTCATCGCCCGAAACGACCAGTGAATGTTCGGTACCGAGGCGGCGCAGCGCTTCGGCATAGATCGGAACATAAGCAGGGCGGGCGATACCGACGAGCTGGCGCTTTACACTTGCAGGGTTGGCCAGCGGTCCCATCAGATTGAAGATCGTCCGGCGTCCAATGGCTTTGCGGATCGGCATGATCCGGCCCATCGCCGGATGGTATCTGGCGGCGAACAGGAAACAAATCCCGATATCTTCCAATGTTTCAGCCGCAGTTTCTGCGGCGCGATCGAGATCGAGCCCCAGTGCTTCCAGTGTATCGGCAGCCCCTGCCTTGGAGCTCGCCGCGCGATTGCCGTGTTTCGCGACCGGCACGCCGCATGCCGCGACCACCAGCGAAACGGCGGTCGAGACATTCAATGTATGATGGCCGTCTCCGCCGGTTCCGCAAACATCGATAGCATTGCTGGGCGCGTTCACAGGGATCATTCGTGCCCGCATCGCTTTCGCAGCTCCGGCAATTTCGCTCGCTGTTTCACCGCGATCGGACAAGGCTGTCAGAAAGGCTGCAATGTCTTCATCGGCCGGACCGCCATCGAGAATGGTTCCGAAAGCCTCTTCGGCAGCGGTTTCGTTCAGCGGAGTTGCGACAGAAGGCAAGCTCATGCCGCAGTCTCATTTGACGAGCGGCAGATATCGAGGAAATTGCGCAACAAATCGTGTCCATGCTCTGTGGCGATGCTTTCGGGATGGAACTGCACACCATGGATCGGTAAATCGCGATGACGAAAGCCCATGACTGATGTGCCGTCGAGACCAGGTGTTTCGCTGGTGGCGTTAACAGCCAGCACCTCGGGAATGTCCTCGACGATCAGAGAATGATAGCGCGTGGCCGTAAAGGGTGAAGGGATGCCTTTGAACACACCGCTGCCATCATGCGTTACGGGTGAGGTTTTGCCATGCATCAGCGCCCCCTGTTTCACTGTTGCCCCGAAATACTGGCCGATAGACTGATGGCCGAGGCAAACACCGAGCAGCGGACGTCTTGCTTGTGCACAGGCGGCCACAAGGTCGAGGCTGATGCCGGCTTCGGTGGGCGTGCAGGGGCCGGGGGAAATAAGAAAGCCTTCTGCTCCGCTGGCCAGTGCTTCGGCGGCCGTGAGGGCATCGTTGCGCACCACTTTCACTTCGGCGCCCAGTTCCATCACATAATGGACCAGATTCCAGGTAAAACTGTCGTAATTGTCGATGACGAGGATCATGGCTGTGCTGTTGTCCGTTTTGAAGCGACAATCAAGGGGTGCGGCGTCACTGACCGAAGCCCGGTTCGCCGGCAATACGTGCGGCTTCGCGGGCGGCGGCGATCAGCGCTCCGGCCTTGTGGCGGCATTCGCGCTGTTCGTAATCCGGGTCGCTGTCTGCCACGATACCGGCTCCGGCCTGAACATGCATTACACCGTCTTTCACCATGGCAGTGCGCAAGACAATACAGCTGTCCACGGAGCCATCGGGTGAAAAATAGCCAACCCCGCCAGCATAAGGCCCGCGCGTTTCGGGTTCCAGCTCCGCGATAATCTCGCAGGCACGAATCTTGGGGGAGCCAGAGACCGTGCCCGCCGGAAAACCCGCAAACAGTGCATCGATAGCATCATGATCGGGACTGAGTTTGCCCACTACGTTGCTCACAATGTGCATTACATGGCTGTATCGCTCAATCGTGAAGCTGGCCGTCACTTTTACGCTGCCTGCGGAAGAAACCCGGCCCACATCGTTGCGTCCGAGATCGAGCAGCATCAGATGTTCGGCCCGTTCCTTGGCATCGGCCAGCAGGCTTTCCTCATTGGCCAGATCTTCCTCGGTTGTCGCGCCGCGCGGGCGAGTGCCGGCAATCGGGCGAATGGTCACTTCACCATTGCGCACGCGGACGAGGATTTCGGGGCTGGAGCCTACGGCTGCAAAATCGGGCAGATCGAGGAAATAGAGAAACGGTGATGGATTGACCCGGCGCAGGGCACGGTAAAGCGCGAGCGGCGGGAGCGGGAAGGGGCATGTAAAGCGCTGCGAAAGCACAACCTGGAAAATATCGCCCGCCGTTATGTATTCCTTCGCCCGGTTGACCATGCCGGCATAATCTTCGGGCGCAATCCGTGAAATCAGCTCCATAGCAGGCAAATCGGTGCTTTGCGGGAGATCCGGCACCGGACCGGTGAGCCGTGCCAGTGTAGCATCGATCCGCTCTTCAGCGCGGGCGAGGGCTGCATCCGCAGGTGTGTCGCTGACCCAGAGCGGAGCGATGCAGAACAATTCGTCTGATAGTCCGTCCATCACCAGAAGCACGGTCGGCCGGACGAACAGCATATCCGGTACGTTGAGATCGCTTTGCGCCGCGCGCGGCAGTTTTTCGACCAGGCCAATCGTTTCATAGCCGAAATATCCCACCAGACAGGCCAGTGCCGGCGGCAATGCGGCAGGGACATCGATCCGGCAAGCCTGAGCGAGAGCGCGCAATTCGCTCAGGCTGTCGCCCGGTAAAGGCTCGAAACCGCTCTGGTCATAGGTCCAGTGACGATTGACTTCGCAGCTTGTGCCGGTGGCGCGGAAAACCAGATCGGGAGCGATGCCGAGCAGACTATATCGCCCGCGCTGATCGCCGCCCTCGACGGATTCGAGCAGGAAATCGCCGCGGCCGGGCTCGATCAGCTTGAGTGCGGCCCCGATCGGCGTCTCCGTATCCGCAACGATCTTGCGCCAGACAAGCGCCGGCTTGCCTTGAGCGATCAGATCACGGGCGGAGGCGGCGTTTTCCAGTTCTGTCATTATCGTTTTCTCGGGCCGGTCCGGCCCCGTTTATCCTCAATTGAGACGGTTATTCGCGCCGGTGAGCTGGTCTTTCACAGCTTTGATCGCCGCGGAATTACGCTCGGTCCCGATCTGTTTTTCCACGGCTTTGACGAATTGTTCGAGATATTCGTCACCGACAAGCTGACCGAGCTGGGTACGGACTTGCCCGATAGAGGGATCGTCATCATCCAGTTTGCCCGGCGTAATTGTATCGAGCTGCGCCACGAACCAGCCATTATCACCCGGTGCTTCAAGCCGCTTGGTGGTATCCTCGGCCATGCTGAAGAACAGAGCAAGGATCGGGGGCACCTGACCGCCGCGGGCAATCTCGTCGCGTGACATATCGATGGAATCGGCAGGGGGCAGAGTGGTCTTTTCGGCTGCCATAGCTTCCCTGAAGCTCTTGCCATCGGCCAGACGCTTCATAATACGCTGCGAGGCTTCCTTGGCTTTCACCGAACCTTCATGGCGACGCCATGCAGCCACGACCTGTTCGCGAATATCCTTGAGCGGAGCGGCAGCCGAAGGTGTGATTTCCTGTGCTTCGAAGATCAGGAACGTCTTGCCCGGGTCCACTTCGGCGAGCTGCGGTTTGCCTTCCTGCATCTGGAACGCCGTTGTCAGTGCGCGATTGAGCACTTCCGGAGCCTTTTCACCGGGCGTGCCATACACGTTGCCTTCAGCCGTCAGTGGCTTTGTGCTTTGCAAGGTTAAGTCGCGTTCCTTGGCGATTTCCGCAAGGCTGCGCCCGCTATCCACTTCATCTTCGATCTTCGTACTCAGATCGACCAGAGCGGCACGCTGCTGCTCTGCAGCGAGAGTGTCGCTGATTTCTCCGCGCACCTGATCGAGGCTCCGGGCCGGTGTGCTCTTCACCGAATCGACGCGCAGCAGATACCAGCCAAGACCGCCCCGGGCAGGCTTGGCAATCGTGCCCCGATCCACGGCGAAAGCGGCCTGGGCCACAGCTGCCGAGGCGTTTTGGGCCAGTTCCGACTGGGTCACAGGGCCGACAGAGGTCGTTTCAAGACCTTTGGACTTCGCTGCAGCGGCAAGCGAGCTGCCATTATTCACTTCATCGAGTACCGCTTTGGCTGCGGCTTCGGTAGGCAGAACGAGCTGCGTGAATTCGCGACTTTCGGAGGCCGCATATTGGTCTGCATCGCGTTCGTAGCGTGCCTTGATCTGCGCATCGGTGGGCGCGGGGACATCGCCCACAGCATCCGGACCGAAGGTTGTATAACGGATCACACGGCGCTCGGGGCGGATATAATTCTGTTTGTTCTGTGAATAATATTCCTGCACCTGCTTATCGGTCGGATCATCCTTGGGAGCAAAAGCCATGCTCGGAATGATGGCAATCGTTCCCTTGCGGCTTTCCCCCTGAAGCGCAGCATAGCGCTGAGCGATAGAGCGCGGCATAGTTGCGCCAAAGCCGACCGGGCGAGTCAGCTGCTGGGCAAGGAGGCCGGCCGCCAGATCGCTGCGAACAGCCGCTTCGGTCAGCCCCTGTCGCTGGAGAACTGCACGGAACATATCCTGATCGAACGATCCGTCAGGCCCGTTGAAGCTGCCGCTTTGAATGATTTCGCTATCCACCAAGCGCTGTCCGGCGCGCAATCCGTATTTGCGGGCATATTCTGCCACGGCGGTGCGCTGAAGCATTTGTTCAAACACCTGGTCGGCGCCGCCCTGCGAGACGAAAGCGTCCATAGTCAATGTCGGATTCTGCTGACGCATATTGTTGAATGCATTGGTGACATTCATCGAATATTCCGCTGTGCCGATTTTTGTGTCGCCCACGACGGCCACGCGGTCACCGCCCGAAACACCGCCGAAGGAGCCGCTACTGGCAACATCCGAACTGGCAAAGGCGATAGCAATCAGCGCAAGGAAGCCGAGCGTAAAGGCGATTCCGAGCTTGGACTTGAAAAAATTGCGGAACAGCTGAAGCATATTGGGTATATATCTTCCAAATAACACACGCAGAACGGTACGCGCCGATATGAAAAGGCGCTTTATCCGGCCTGCGGCTTGCCCGCAACAGTCCAGCGCGTCAATCTTGTGATCCGGGAGTCCGACTTTGACAAAACGTGTTTGCCGGATTAGCGCGCCTTCACTTTCGCCTTAGAGGCAGTTTTCTGGAAATAGAGGGATCAGGGATACCCGATGGCCAAGCGCCCCTATATTGTCGGCAACTGGAAAATGCATGGCACTCGCTCCATGCTGTCCGAGGCGCGCGCGATAGATCGCGCTGCCGAGCGCCTTATGAAGGCTGAAGTGGCGTTGGCTCCGCCATTCACGCTGCTCCATGCCGCGCGTAAGGAAGCCGATTTGATCGGTATCGGCGCACAGGATTGTCATGCTGCCGAAGGCGGTGCGCATACCGGTGATATTTCTGCCGCCATGATCAGGGATGCGGGCGCAGGATTCGTGATTCTGGGTCACAGTGAACGTCGTGCCGATCACGGCGAGAGCGATGCCGATATTCAGGCCAAGGCGCAGGCCGCTCTTGCAGCAGGCCTCAATATCATCGTTTGCGTCGGAGAAACCGAGCAGGAACGCGATGCCGGCAAGGCGGAAGAAATCGTGACGGATCAGCTTGTTGGATCGCTTCCGCCATGCGCCGAATCTGGCGAGAAAGTAACCGTCGCTTACGAGCCTGTCTGGGCGATCGGTACGGGGCGGACTCCGACAGTGGAAGATATTGCCGCAATGCATGGAACGATCCGGGGGAAGCTGGCAGAAATATATGGCGATGCGGCCGAAGAAATCCGGATTCTTTATGGCGGTTCGGTAAAACCGGACAATGCGGCAGAATTGCTGGCCGTCGCTGATGTCGGCGGTGCACTTGTCGGTGGTGCGAGTCTCACGGCAGATAGTTTTCTTGGTATCGTGGTGGCTGCGGCGGAAAGCGTCGAGCATTAAAAAAATGCGTCTGGCACCTGATCGGGTGCCAGACGGAATGCGCGGCTTTGCCTCATCTGCAGCCGCGCCTTGCGAATGCCGCAGCACATCGCTATCTGCGCGGCAGGTCTGATTTATTGTTTAGAGTGGTTGCTTCATGTCCCTGTTCCTCTTCCTCACCGTTGTTCAGGCGATTGTCGCCGCAGCGCTTGTCGCTCTTGTGCTGATGCAGCGGTCTGAAGGTGGTGGTCTGGGCATTGGTGGCGGCGGCAGCCCCGGTGGTCTGATGTCGGCGCGCGGTGCGGCGGATTTCCTGACCCGGATGACGAAATATACTGCAGCTCTGTTTGTCGTCCTCTCGATCGTGCTTGCTGCTCTGGCTGTGAATGTGACCTCGGGTGACGATATTGACGATACGCTTGACCGGTCGGTCGCTCCTGCCGCTCAGCAGCAGGATCCGCTGAACGCAGCCGACAGCGCCGAATCCGATGAACAGACAGCAGCACCGGCCAGCGATGATCCGCTGGCAGATGTTTCCCAGTAAAATGCAATAGCCCGGCACACAGTGGCCGGGCTTCTCTCCTTCGCCCGGTTGGAAGCCTTCGTTTTGAGGGCAGGCAGCGCTTTTGTGCTTACTCCGACTGAAAAGCCTGTGGAATGAACCATTCCGGGGCTTGCCTCGAATCCATTTATCAAAGTAAGGCCACACTCCCATGGCGCGGTACATTTTTATAACCGGCGGCGTGGTCTCCTCGCTCGGCAAAGGTCTTATGGCAGCAAGTCTTGCTGCCCTTTTGCAGGCGCGCGGCTACAAGGTCCGCATTCGTAAGTTCGATCCCTATCTCAATGTAGATCCAGGGACGATGAGCCCCTATCAACATGGTGAAGTCTATGTGACCGATGACGGGGCTGAGACCGATCTCGATCTCGGGCATTATGAGCGCTTTACCGGCGTATCTGCCCGCCAGAGCGATAATATTACATCGGGCCGGATATATCAGCAGATCATCGCCAAAGAACGGCGCGGTGATTATCTTGGCGCAACAGTGCAGGTGATTCCGCATGTAACCGATGCGATCAAGGAATTCGCCAAAGCCGATACGGAAGATCTCGATTTCGTCCTGTGTGAAATCGGCGGAACGGTAGGCGATATCGAAAGCCTGCCTTTTATCGAAGCCATCCGCCAGCTGCGCAATGAGCTGGGGCGCGATCAGACCGCGCTTATCCATGTCACGCTTGTGCCTTACATTTCTGCTGCGGGTGAGCTGAAAACCAAACCGACCCAGCATTCGGTCCGCGAATTGACCAGTCTGGGTGTGCAGCCCGATGTTTTGCTGTGTCGCTGCGAACATCCCCTGCCTGAAAGCGTACGGGCCAAGATCGCCTTATTCTGCAATGTTCGTCCGCAAGCGGTTATTCAGGCGCTCGATGCGCCAAGCATTTACGGCGTGCCATTGCAATATCATGCCGAAGGTCTGGACGCCGAAGTTCTGCGCCACTTCCGCATTGAGGATGCACGGCTTCCCGATCTGTCGCGCTGGGATGATATTATCGACCGTTATCACAACCCTGAAGGTGAAGTGACGATCGGTGTGGTGGGCAAATATGTCGGCCTGCCCGATGCCTATAAATCGCTCAATGAAGCGCTGGTGCATGGCGGTATGGCCAATCGGGTGAAGGTCAATATTCAGTGGATCGATGCCGAATTGTTCGAGAAGGACGATTCGGAAATCGTCTCCCAGCTCGAACCGATGCATGGTATTCTCGTACCCGGCGGTTTTGGTGAACGCGGTTCTGAGGGCAAAATCGCCAGCGTGCGCTTTGCTCGTGAGCGGAATGTTCCTTTTTTCGGGATATGTCTCGGTATGCAGATGAGTTGCGTGGAAGGCGCGCGTAATACGGCAGGCGTTGCGGCAGCTTCTTCAACCGAATTTGGCGAAACAACTGAGCCGGTGGTGGGCATCATTACCGAATGGATGACCGCAGAAGGGCTCGAGAAGCGGGCGGCCGGTGGCGATCTGGGTGGGACGATGCGACTCGGAGCCTATGAGGCGAAGCTGAAAACCGGCAGTAAGGTTTCCGAAATTTATGGCGGCGCAACGAATATTTCCGAACGCCATCGCCATCGTTATGAAGTGAACGGAGCCTATATCGAGCCATTGGAAAAGGGCGGTTTGATTTTTTCGGGTATGTCACCCGATGGCCTGTTACCGGAAATTGTCGAGCGCCCCGACCATCCGTGGTTTGTAGGCGTCCAGTTCCATCCGGAGCTGAAGAGCAAGCCCTTCGATCCGCATCCCCTTTTCGCCAGCTTCATTGCCGCAGCAGTGCAGCAATCGCGGCTTGTGTGATAAGGAGATGAGGTTCAGCTTTTTCAGATGCTTGCGACTATTTCGCAAAAACAACTTGCATCACAACCCCTCAACACCTTACCGGTCTTGGCTATTGTAAATTTATCGTATCAATTTCCGTTCGTGCCGCGTCAGTTTTCTTCCCTTTGAAGGAAGAGCAGTTCGGGAATCTGAGGCGTAACCGGAGCACCTGTCGGTTCCGACTTACTTTTCGGGAATGGCCATCTTCTGCGACCCGGATGGACGTTCTTGAAAGGTAAATCGGCGCGCAGCGTCGAGGGGGCGAAACCTTCTAACAGGTTTCGCCCCCGAATATGTATCACCGAATATAATGAGCGATTAGACGTCGTTTAGCGTCGATAACCAATCAGGCTGCGTTAGCCTGATCGCTATCGGAGCGATTGCTCGTATTTGTATCGACAACTTCAAGCGAGTGCTGGCCATTAAGTGGAATTTTCTTCGGCTTCATAGCTTCAGGCACTTCGCGAACAAGGTCAATCATGAGCAGGCCATCCTGCAGGTCTGCGCTATCCACCCGTACGAAATCAGCCAGTTCGAAACGGCGCTCGAAACCGCGATTGGCGATGCCGACATGGAGTAGCTCGCCTTCGGGCTGTTCGTCACGTTTTTTGCCCTGAACAACGAGCAAATTCTGCTGAGCGGTTATATCGATATCCTGCGGGCGGAAACCGGCCACGGCAAGCGTAATGCGATAGGCATCTTCACTACGCCGTTCGATATTGAAAGGGGGGTAATTGTCGCCACTATTGTTGCGGACCTGATTTTCGAGCAGATCAAACAAACGGTCAAAACCGACAGTGGAACGACGATAAGGGGTGAAATCAAGACGGTTCATGATGAAACAAATCCTCTTCTGAGCAATTTGAACAATATTGGGTCCGGTCCATCCGGCACCCTTTGCCTTCAGCCCTTTCGGCGCTGGCAAGCTGTACTTAGATAAGGGTTTGGAACAAGCTTTCAAGCACCCTTCATTTTGACGTTAAGCAAAGGAATATTCATGAGTGCGCCCAAAGTAGAAATTTACACAAAATTCGGCTGCGGTTTCTGCGTTCGGGCCAAACAACTGCTCGATAGCAAGGGGGTCGATTATGAGGAATATGACATCACGATGGGTGGCCCCAAACGCGATGAAATGCTTGAGCGAAAACCCGATGCCATGACCGTGCCGCAGATTTTTATCGATGACAAAGCCGTTGGCGGTTCGGACGAGCTTGCCTCGCTGGACCGTGAAGGCAAGCTCGACTCTATGCTGGGTATGTGAGGATAAGAGTATCGTGACGCTTGCCGAAACAACTTCCACAACACGAATTGCTCTGTTGCAGATGACCAGCGGGATTGATCCACTGGCCAATGCTCGCATCATGGCCGATGCGGCAAGCGATGCGGCCAGGGACGGTGCATCGATTTTGTTCACGCCTGAAATGTGCGGTTTACTCGACCGCCAGCGGGAGAGGGCAGATCAGCATATCGTTGAAGAGGCGCAGGACCCGGTCCTGGCCGAAATGCGTAATGTTGCAGCGAGGCACGGTATTTGGGTAGCCCTCGGCTCGCTTGCCATCCGGCGTTTTGACGGGCGCTGGGCCAACCGTTCGCTATTGCTCACACCCGAAGGCAATATCGCGGCACGTTATGACAAGATCCATATGTTCGATGTGGAACTGGCCAGTGGCGAAACCTGGCGTGAATCGGCTGCCTATGTGCCGGGTGAAGAAGTCGTGACAGCCGAAACACCGGTAGGCAGGTTAGGGCTGTCGATCTGTTATGATATTCGTTTTCCGGCTTTGTACGATGAGCTGGGGCGGCAGCATTGCGATGCGATTGCCGTTCCTGCGGCCTTTACCGTGCCCACCGGTAAAGCGCACTGGCATCTTATGCAGCGCGCTCGCGCGGTCGAGGCCAGCGCCTATGTCATCGCTGCTGCACAGGTTGGCATACATGCAGATGGACGCGAAACCTATGGTCATTCTCTGGTAGTTGATCCCTGGGGAGAAATAGTCCTCGATATGGGAGGAGACGGTCCTGGACTTGGATTTGCCGAGATTGACCCGAAACGGATCACAGACATTCGCGAACAGCTTCCGAGCCTTGCCAATCGTCGCATCCTGTCTAAAGCGATGACATCATGATTGTTTTTGATCTCGTTTGTTCCTCGGGCCACCGTTTTGAAGGCTGGTTCGGGTCGTCACAGGATTATGCCAGTCAGCAGGAGCGAGAGTTGCTGAGCTGCCCGCAATGCGGTTCTGCACAAATCGAAAAGGCACCTATGGCACCTGCTGTCCCGCGCAAGGGTAACCAGCAAAGCCATCCTATACCGCGCGAACATGCTCCAGGCGATGAAACGAAACACGCCGAAAAAGAGGGCGACGCTCTGCACGGACCATCGCAGGATGTAACGGCAGGAGAAATGCCGCCACAGGTTGCACAGGCGCTCGAAAAACTGGCCCAGGTGCAGGCCGAGGCGCTCAAAGAATCGACATGGGTTGGCAGCCGTTTTTCCGAAGAAGCGCGGGCCATGCATTATGGCGAAAAGAAAAGCGACGCCATTCATGGTCGGGCTTCGGCGGAAGAAACACGCGAATTGCTGGAAGAAGGTATTACCGTTTCGCCTTTACTTTTCCCTATTTCTCCGCCCGACGAAATGAACTGAACGCCTGCGTTCCATGATCGGGCTTTGTGATTGACGGCAGCCCATGCTGAAACTATCGCTTTCCACGAAATCCGGCACGCGCCCGTAGCTCAGCAGGATAGAGCACCAGATTCCTAATCTGGGGGCCACAGGTTCGAATCCTGTCGGGCGCACCAGTTTTTCATTAAATATCAAAGAAAAAAGCTATCAGTCGCTTACGGCAAAGTCATGCGATTTCTGTTGAGCTTATTTCTACCAAATCGACTGTCCTTTATCCTGTATGTTGCGAAGCCGAGGGGTTAGGAGACCGTGGCCGTGACACTCGCGGAGATCATGGCGGACAGCGGTCACTACAGCATCGATAGCACTACCGTTTGCGCCCACATCTCGGCAGCGGGCGGAAAAAAGGGGGCTCATTAGCGCGTTCTTGACCGCTCGCGGGATGGGTTCACCAGTAGCTTCACCGCCTGGCTGATGCTCTCCGACGACCGCTCGCCTTCCATCTTACGGTCGGCGAGGCGGCAGATCGCAAAGCCTATGAAGCCATGATGGATATACTGTTCGTGTGCGGCTCTCAAAGCCTGTGAGGCGATGCATGCAGAGGCAGATATCGCGGCAATTATTGCGGTGATTGGAAAATAGCCACCTTTTAGCGAAGCCCCGTCTGCCAAATCCGATTGCCGCTAACAGGTCTGCCACGTCCCATTTTCCTCACAGCAACGTAGGCACATGATGACAACGGGTAGGTCGCGCGGATTGAGCAGTCCCACAGCCTGTTGGGCAGCGCAGTATTCCTTGAACGTAGCGAACGCGGCGAACGCCTGTACGAACGGCGAGTAGCTGTGCCGCCCTTGTTCCAGCCGCGCTACGAGCAGCAGCATGAAGTGCAGCGAACCGGCACAAAATCGGTGCAAGTCCCGTTCAGTATCTTTCAGCCCCGGCAGAAATTGGCCGGGGCTGAAAGCCGGGTAAGCCGGAGCTGTTCTTTAGAAACGGAACTTCACCGTGCCGCCATATGTTCGCGGGGCGCGGATATTGGCGTAGAACAGCGTCGGATCCCCTCCGGCAGCGAGCGGGCGGGAGAAGGCATAGCGCCCGCCACCCGTATAGATTGCTTCATTGGTCAGATTTCGGCCCCATATCTTGATCGACAGACCCGATTGCAGCTCAAGCGTTACATCTGCATTGATCGAAAGGTAACCGTTATCCCGGCCGCTTTCGATGAAATCGGGCGAGAGATACTGACTGGAAGAAAACTGCCCGTCGGCTCCGGCGATGATGACCGTTCCGCCGCCCAGTTCGAATGTATGCTGATAGCCCATGGAGCCCGTCCATTTCGGCGCACGTACCAACGGCTTACCTGAACAATCGACCGATTGGGTGGAGTCATATTGCAAAGGGGGAATAGCGTCATTGGCGGTGTAGGGCTCAACCGGGCCGAGCGAGCATGATGTAGCATTCTCGGGATAGCTGTTGATGATCGGTGCCGTGCTGGACGGGTTATAGACCTGGTAGAGGAAGCGGTCATATTTGGTGTGAAGATATTCCACAGCGAAGTGAAAAATGTCGTTCCGCGTCGGCTTGAACTGCATATCCATGCTGGCACCATAGAGCGTTGCCTTGCCGGCATTGGTGGTCAGCAGACCGGTTGTTCCGCCTGGTGTCGCTCCCAGAAAACGTTCCTGCTTATTGTCGTATTTCCAGTAGAAGCCCTCCAGATTGAGCTGCAATGTCCGGTCGAGGAACTGGTTGCGGCTGCCCAGAGTGAAAGCCGTGAGCTGTTCGGGTTCATAGCTGTTATCGGGGTAGGGCACGCTGGGGAAGAAACCGCCCGCTTTGTAGCCCGTCGCCGCTGTACCGAAGAGCATGTTCTCAGGCCCGACATCATATTCAAAACCGGCGCGCCAGCTAACATCTTCGAAATCGCGCTCGGCAAAGTTATCGGTCTGACCCGGTGTCGGCAAGATCGCATTGGAAAGGCCCGACTGGCTTTTTTCGTCGCGAGACCAGCGTAACCCGCCGATTAGGCGAAATTCAGGGCTTATGCTGTATGTAGCTTCACCGAATAGAGCATAGGCCCGCGTGCCCAGTTCGGTCGATACGGTGCTTTGCTGGATGGGGATGGCGCGCAATTCATAATTCTGCGTCTGATCTTCATCGAAGAAATAGCCGCCCACAACCCATGTCAGCGCCTCTCCGTCATTGGCGAGCCGCAACTCTATGCTGGTTTGTTTCGAGGTTTCCGCGGTATTATAGTAAAATCCAGGCGTATAGGTGAGATAGGCTGCATCCGTATCGCGATAGGCAGGCAGGAATGTGACTGTGGCACCGCCCAGATCGACATTCAGCTCCGCGCTGACGGCCTTGACTTTCGTGTCGTTAAAGCCGTCATCCTCGATACGTGTCCCGCCCGGAATGAAAGCCGTTGGCGGCTGCTGTATGTTGCCTATGGATGGGCCTTCCCAGTGGTCTTCGGGGACAGGGGTGAACATGGAGCGTTTGATCGTTGCGGCGCCTTGGCTGTCCATATCCAGATATTCGCCCATCACGGTCAGATCGATTGTTTCCGACGGGCGGACACGCGCAATGAGCCGCCCGGCGATGCTGTCCGCGTCATTATAACCATCACTGAGATAGCCATCATGCTTGTTATACTGGATGGCTCCGCGAACAGCGAAAGTCTCGGTTCCGCCACCCGCTGCTGCGCTGATTTTCCGGGCATTGTAATTGCCGATTTCCGCGCTGACTTCTCCGGAGAACCCTGCTTCGGGCTTGCGGGTTATCAGGTTGATCGCGCCCCCTGTGGCATTGCGGCCATAGAGCGTACCCTGCGGACCTTTGAGCACTTCCACACGTTCCAGATCGAAAAAGATCGGCCCGATGCCGTTGGGGCGTGAAATATAGACCCCGTCAATATTATAGGCGATGGCGCTTTCCGCATTGGCATTGGTGGCAAAATCCCCCACACCGCGCATATAGGTCTGCACCACGCCGCCGCCCAGGCTGACGGTGAGGCCCGGCACGACCGACCCCAGGTCGGTCGCTTCGCTGACGCCTGCATCGGCCAGATCGTCTCCGCCAATCACGGCGATGGATAGCGAGGAATCCTGCACGGATTCCGATCGCCGGTTGGCGGTAACGACAATCGTATCGATTTGGCCACGATCCTGCTCAAGAGCGGCGTGATCCGTTGTGTTAGCCCGGTCCTGCGCCTGGACTTGTCCAGCTATGACAAGCGAGCCGAGGCTTGCCCCCCAAAGTAAAGTCTTCATCTCTCCCTCCATTGTATTTTATTTTTGATTTCCCGCCCCTTTTTGGGGTCTGGGAAGGTCAGGCTGAGCCTAATTCATAGGAATATTGCCCTGATTTGAGTGTTTCAGCCGGCACCCATGTGCCATGAAATGTCGAACGCACCCGCACCGGCAGTTTGATCGTCGCGACAGGGCCCGCTGCCAGATCCTGTGCATCCAGCACCACGAGATCGCTGCGATGTTCGGATATGCGGGCCACGGGAACCAGCAGCCAGCCATCCCCTTCGGGGGCATCGGGGCGACGCGGAACGAACTGGCATTCCTGCACCGTATTGCCCGGACCGGGTGAATAAGTATCCAGCCTGCCCGTTTCGAAGTCGATCCGCCCGGTAGAGCTGGACCCGTCTTTCGAGCGATAGACAATCACGAAGCCATGCTTGTAAGGCCGGCCCTGATACCGGTCATCGGTACGGGGCATTTCGCAACTCACATCGAGCAAACGATCCTTTTCGAATGTACCGTCATTACGGCTGAGATCCATCGTCAGGCGAGTGAGAAAGGGTGGTACGGGTGCCGCCTGTTCGCCTGCCGGAGAGGGGAAAAAGGGAAAGCAATTCCCTTCATACAGAACTACATCGAGATGTACCTTGTTCCCTTCATGCACTGCATTCAGCATATGGCCTGCGCTGGTGGCCGGCCCTTTGAACCATTTAATGTCTCTGGCATCGCCATAACGCGGCACCAGCGCGATATGAGTTTCCTCATCGGGCTGCCACTGGAAGTAATTGCCGCCCGCTTTCACGACATCCATGTCGGTGATGAGCGGGAAGAAGGGGAAAACGATCCATTCATCTGTAACGGCAAAATCGTGAACGCAGGCCGCGTACGGCATTTTGAACCAGACTTCGTTGATTTTTCGCCCGTTTTTGTCGAACAGATAAAAGCAGATATCCTTCGTGCCGTCGCCTTTGGCCTGATAAGCAAAAGCCAGTAATTCATTGGTGATCGGATCGACCTTGGGATGGGCGGTGAAAGTCTGCGCCGTGATCTGCCCATCCATATCGGTGCGCCCGATGGTCTCCAGCGTATCCGGGTTCAGCTCATAGGGAAGATCGTCTTCCTTCAGCGCATACAGATGCCCGGCATGGAACATCGCTGTCGTATTGGCTGTCCCCATATTGGCGTCGCGCGCTTCGGGGGCGTTGGTATAACGGTTGCGATAGCGGCCGAACAGCGCGCGGCGGGCTTCGGCCTGCATGGCATACCGTTCGGTATGGACCCAGCGACTGCGGTAGCTGACCTGTCCATTCTCGAAGCGGAACATGTGATACATTCCTTCGCCATCGATAAAGATGTCGTCGTCCCTGCCGGAAGGATACTGCCAGTCCGCACCATTTCGGTATAATGTGCCTTCCAGTCCCTCGGGAATGGAGCCTTGGATAATTTCCAGCCCCTCGATCGTCGTTTCCGTCCGCATGGGTTCGCCCCAGCCCTTGAACAGAGCGTTGTCGGAAAAACGGATAGGTTCCATGCCTTACTCTCCTTGGTTTGCGGTCTGCGCCACAAAATTGCTGATGATCGGTTCGAGCGTGGAATTCGGCGAGCCGATTTCCAGCACAGGCGAGAGGTGGTTATGTCCGGCCAGCCAGTGCATCCGGGGGAAGCGCTGTTGCTGCTCCGCATAGGCCGCGACATAAGACGCTGCCTGTTTCTGGAAATCGGTCACATCGAATTCCGAAACGGTCGCCAGCACGGGCACTTTGCTTTCGATAAGACCGTCTGTTGTCGAACAGGCCGGATAGGCTGCCGTATCGTCACCGTAATAGGCCTTGTGAAACGGATTGGCATCGGCGGCGGCGATGTCGTAAATGCAGGATATCAGCAAGGCACCGGCCAGTCCCGGTCCCGATGGCTGGTGAAAGCGTGGCTGGGCGACATAGCTGGCCACATGTACCGCGCCTGCCGACTGGCCCATCAGATAGATCTTCGCGGGATCGCCGCCATATCGGGCGATATTGGATTGTAGCCAAGCGATAAGCGTAGCCATATCTTCCGGGCCGGCGGGCCAGCGGTGATCGGGGGCGAGCCGGTAAGTCACGGTTACGCCGATCATGCCGTTACGGGCAGCGAAATCGCTTACATTATCGTAGAAAGGCAGGCCTTCCGGGGAGCGTTTGTCCCCCATGACGAAACCGCCGCCATGAATATACACCAATACGGGTGCGCTTTGCGTTTCTTCCTGCCGGACAATATCTAGCCGGTGCCTTTCATCAGGTCCGTAAGAGAGATCTCGCCGGGTCTGCGTTAGGGCGGAAAAACCAGTAAAACTGGCGGCAAAAAGTGCCTGCGTACCCTGCATCATTGTGGGTGAAAGGTCGGAGCCGAACGCTTCTATCCGTGTGCGAAGATCTGGCGTCATGCGCTTTCCCCATGTGGCATAAGCAGCACAGGCTTGATGACTTTACCGGCTTTCAGATCGGCAAAGGCCTGCCCGATCTGCTCAAAGGGATAGGTCTGGATCAGACGGTGGAAAGGAAACCGGCCCTGCTGCCAGTAGGCGATGAGCTTGGGAAGAAACAGGCGCGGTGCAGCGTCACCACCCAGAATGCCGCGCAATTGCCGCCCCCCGGCCAGTATTTGAAACATAGGCGGTGTCCATTCACCACGCGGTGCGGAAACGAAACCTGCTGTGCCGTTCATGGCGAGGCAGTCCAGCGCCAGCGTATGGACTGCGGCCGCAGTCGTGGTGTTGAGAGTATAATCCATGCCACGCCCGGTGACCTGACGAATCTTATCCGCCAGATCGTCTTCATCGGCGAGGAAATAATCGGTTGCGCCCATATCCCGTGCGAGGTCGAGCCGATCCGGTTTGATATCCACTGCCACAATCCGCAAGGCACCTGTCAGCCGGGCGGCCATAATGGCGGATAGTCCCACCGCACCCGAGCCGAAGACCGCAATGCTGTCCCCAAATCCGGGTTTCAGAGCTTCAAGCACTGCGCCTGCACCGGTAATGACGCCGCAGCCAAGCGGGGCCAGGGTATCGAGTGGCAAATCTCTCGCTACTTTAAAGGCGGTACGCTGAGGGACTACCGCATAAGTGGCGAAGCTCGACTGGCCGAAGAAATGGGAATGCACGGCTTCGCCGCCGCAGCATAAAGCAGTGGAGCCGTCAGGACGCTGTCCGCCGAAGGTTAAGGGCATCGCCCGATCGCAATAAGTGGGGTGGTTATTGAGGCAATTCGGGCACTCGCCGCAGGAACTGCCGCTCAGCAACACGTGGTCGCCGGGTTCGAAACCCTGAACCCCGTCTCCCAGCGCTTCCACCACACCCGCGCCTTCATGACCCAGGGCGATCGGAAGCGGCGCCAGCCGTCCTTCATGAGCATGAATATCGGTGTGGCAAATGCCCACGGCTGCAATGCGGATCAGCATTTCGCCGGGGCGGGGCGGTTCCAGCCGGACTGGCTCGAGGACGGGGGCTTCTGTGTCTGGCCGGCTGATGGCTGCGGTAATATCCATCATCGCCTCACTGTTCCCGCACCGGCCTGGGTGTATGTTTTGGCCGCTCCTTCATCAGAAACTCGCCTTTCCATGGCACCTGATCGGCCGCAGTCCAGGCATTCACGTGGAGAGACTGGAAACGCCAGGGGCCTTCCTTCTTCGTTACATGGTCCACTCTCGTGCCGATGCCGAAAACGAAATTGGTGTTATAGTCGGTCTGGAACTGGACGATCTGAAAGAAGCAGCGGACATCCACTTCGCCGTCTTCCGTGCGCGGTTCCATGATGAAGTGGTTCATCAGATGCTGGCGGCCATACCACCAGTGCTGCCGGTCGTTCCAAAGCGACTGGAGGTTTTCCAGAATGGCCTCATGGCCTTGCACCCGGCCTTGCCAGAGATGGTCGAACCAGGCATCTTGCGTGAAAGTGGATAAAGCCATGTCGGCATCGGCAAGATCGATACCCCAGGCATAGCGTGAATAAAGTTCCTGAATTTCGAGCCGGTCCAATGCCGTCAGTTGCCAGGTCAAATCGCTCTCCTCTCCGCGGATTGTCTTATATGCAGGTGATGTCTCAGGCCCGTTCAGGCCCATCCTTATGATAATCGTTCATAATGTCGGCGACATCGCCATGCTGGGTAAGCAGCGCTTTGCGGCGCACATATCGCAGGATTGCCTCGGGCCCGGTGCGTGAACCGCCACCAACCCCGGAGACGCCGAAACTGTTGCTGCCCACGGTGCGGTTCTTGGCGAAGGTGAGGAACGTGTCCTGCATGAAAACCGAGCCCGCATTGATGCGTTCGGCAATGGGAAGGGCTTCTTCCTCGCTGCCTGCAATTACGCTGGCGGTAAGGCCGAATTCGGTGTCATTGGCCAGCGCAATAGCTTCCTCGATTGTGCGGTAAGCCATGACCGGAAGGCAGGGGCCGAATGTTTCTTCGCGCATGATTGCCATGTCATGTGTCACGCCGGTAAGTACGGTCGGCCGCATATAGAGACCGCCATCGATATTCAGCACTTCACCGCCCGTATGGATGGTTGCGCCTCTGGCTTTGGCATCGGCCAGCTGACGGGCGACGATCTCTGCCTGCGGTGCGAAGGTAAAAGGATGAAGGTGCCCGGCGCGCGGATTATCTGCATTGAGCCTGACGTGTCCTGCTTTCTCTATCAGCAGCTTCACGAAAGCATCGTGAATGTCGTTCTGCACATAGATCCGTTCGACAGAAAAGCAGACCATGCCGTTGGCATGTGCCGCGCCGCGTAAAACAGCCGTAGCGGCGCGGTTCAGATCGGCGTTTTCGGTGACGATCACCGGGTCTTTGCCGCCCAGTTCCAGATAGCAGGGGATCAGACGCTGCGCGCATTGCACGGCAATTTTTCGTCCGGTTGGTACGCTGCCGGTGAAGCAGACGAGATCGGAAAGGTCGATCATAGTCTGGCCGGTGGCCCCATCGCCCTGCACATAGTCGAAAACGGCAGCGAGTTCGGGCACTCTGGCCACGGTTCCGAACAGGGTTTCGGCCCAGCGGGGTGTTACTTCGGACGGTTTTATAAGCACCGCACAGCCTGCAAAAAGCGCCGGAATCGCATCCAGCAACACGAGCATCATCGGTGCATTCCAGGGGCCGATTACGCTCACCAGCGGATAGGGCACGAATTGCGTACGTACATCCACCTGAGGCACGCTTCTGGATGCGCCGCAATAGCTCGCTTTTTCGAGCGCTGCTGCGGCATCCTCTATCCAGCCGCCAATATTGCCCATGGTTATAAAGCCCTGAAGATAGGATGTATGGCAGCCGCCCGTATCCTGCGCATCAGCTTCGGCAATTTCGTCTGCATGTGCGGCGACTTCGCGGAGCCAGCGCTGCATCACTTCGATCCGTTGTGACAGGCTGCGAGCGCTCCATTTTTCCTGATTTTTCCGCAGGCGAGCTGCCTTTGCAGCCACTTCTTCTTCAGATGTGACGAGTAAATTAAAGTCCACGCGGCCATTGCGCGGATTAGACACGGCTATCCTGCGCTGCTCGGCGTCAGCCATTTCTCTCTCCCTTGATCCGGCACCATTCAAACAGTGTCTCGGCTAATTGTCCGATGTCGTTGTATATTGCTTTTGATATGAGTCAAGAACTGCTTGATCGGGAGGTGATAGGCAGGAAAATGGGGACGTGTTTTATAGTTAAACGGAAGATACCTGCCTATTTTCAGGCAATTGAAAGTCCGCTCCTTAGGATTTCGAGGGCTTAAAGTGCACCAGGAAACCTTAGCAAATAGCTATATTCGCGAATAATGGCCTGTAATTGCCCGATGAAAACCGGGCGTATATTTTTCTGTTCAGTATCGAAGACAATATTCTCCGACCGGTCGACCACCGGATGCAGACTTTGCAGCACATTGCGACCTTCTTCGGTCAGATGGTAACGGCGCGCGCGTCTGTCTTGAGGGCATGGTTGCCCCGCCACCAGATTACGCCTGAGGGCGCCGCGGATAATGACGCCGCATGTCGCCGGATCCAGCCCGAAAATACGCGCAAATTCGATCTGGGTGAGGGTTTCGCGATGTTTCAGCAGATGCAGCAGAGAGAATTGCCGCAAGCTCAGATTATAGCCTTTTGTAGAGGTCAGGAACTGCGCCTGCATCAATTGCAGAACTCTCCGGCACAGAAAGCTTAGGGCCTGATCGAGCACACCTTCCTGTGGATCGCAAGCTGTGCGCCATACTGGTCCTGCGCTTTCGGGATTGGCTCCTAATCGACGTAGCATATCGATTAGCAGCGGTTTTCTGAGAGGATCGAGTGGTGCTTCCAGTTGCGTCTGCAGCGACACGAAGGACTCCGCTACCGCTGGAATCAGGGCCGAACCGGCATCCGTCAGGGCGATTAGCGAACTGCGCCGGTCTTCGGCCCGCACTTTGCGTTCGATCAGGCCGCGATTCTGAAGATTATCCAGAATGTAGGCTGTCGTGGATTTGTCCACACCTGCGGCTTCGGCAAGGGCGATCTGGATCATCGGACCGACCCGATCAAGCAACAGCAGAAATTCCGCCTGATTGAGCGTTACCGTGTCGCACAGATTGCCGAAGATGACCGTAGCGATCTGGTCGATCCGCGCCAGCAGAAAGCCCGGACGATCAAGAAACGGCCGCATCAGTTTCTTGTCGGAGACCGGATAAGGGCCTTGCAGCTCCTTGTTCCGGTCCCTTTTGCCGATGCTTTGCTTCATGTGCCTCGCCCTGCTTATCGTTCTGGCCGTATGGTTCTGCTGTATTTTGCGCAGTACTACCTGTCAAAGATAGGAGGAAAGAGTCCGTCCTTCAGGGATTTGGGCCGGCCGCATCGGTCCCGGTAGTGCTCTATCGCAATTCCAGTGCTCCGCCATCGACGCAGAGATTAGCGCCGGTGATGAAACTCGCTTCGTCGGAAGCGAGAAAGAGAACCGCACGGGCGACTTCTTCGGCTTTGCCCATGCGGCCCATCGGTACGGTATCGGTCAGCCGGTCGCGCAGCTTGTCGACATCGCTATCGGTGATGCCGGGATTGCGATAGAGCAACGGCGTATCAATCGGGCCGGGGCTGACGATATTCACCCGGATGCCTTCCGTCACCAGTTCACCGGCAATGACTTTGAGCCCGGCATGAAGGCCGCCCTTGGCCGCCGCATACATCGTGTTGCCATTCATCGCGATATGGCCGCCGATCGAGCCAGTCACGACAATCGAAGACCCTTTATCCAGCAAAGGAAGCGCTTTTTGGATAGTGAAGATGCAGCCTTTGAGATTAATGGAATGGATCTGATCCCACTGCTCTTCGGTAATATCGCGAAGGGAAGCGAACCCGCCGATACCGGCATTGATGAACAACACATCGAGTCGGCCTTCCTTGTCTTTGAGCGTCTGGAAGAGCTGCTCCATGGCCGGGCCGTCAGTCAGGTCAATCCGGTAACCGATGGCGCCGGGAACCTGCTCCATCGCTTTGTCGATTGTGGTCTGGTCGCGCCCCGTGAAATAAACCTTCGCGCCCTCCTCGGCAATAGCCGCAAGGCTCGCAAGGCCGATGCCGCTATTGCCGCCGATGACGAGGACGGTTTTTTTGCTGAAACGCATATCCATTCTCCTTCGATAAGGCAGACACATAGGATGACTACCCGTTCCTTATGCCAGACCGATCAGTTTTCTACCACCAGTGCAGGGGCTTTCATCAGGCCGCTGGCGATGATGCAGAGGGCACCGAGCAGGGACATAACGGCAGACAGGATTACAGCGGCATCCCATCCCATAAAGAGGCCTTCCCGCGTTTCTCCGCCATGCGCGATCAGGATGGCACCCAGAGTCAAGCCGACCGAGGAGCCGAGATAGCGTGCGGTATTGTTGGCACCGCTGCCCATGGCGGCCCGTTCAGCCGGGACGCTGGCAATGGCCTGTCGGCCAAGCGCTGCATTGAGGAAACCGTTGGCAGAACCTGCCAGTATCATGCCCGGCACGATGCGCAGAGCATGGCTGTCCGGGCCAAGGAAACCGATGGCTGTCTGTCCGATGGCGCAGGCTACCAGACCGATAATGATGACCCGGTGCGGAGTTGCCCAGGCAGGCAGATAGCGCGCGCCCAGCGCCGTCACCGCACTGGTGGCCGACCAGGCGAGCAGGAATATGGCCCCCATGACCGGAGAGATCCCGTAACCACGTTCGAGAACGGTAGGCACGATCGACATAATCGCCAGCACGCCTGCGCCTGAAAAGAAGGCACCTAGTGTGGCGCCGCTGAAATCGGGCCGCCGGAACAGTGCCATATCGAGCATGGGCTGGCTTTTGCGCTGTTCGACCAGTACGAAACCGGTCAGCAGTGCAGCACCGGCCAGCGCCAGAGCAATGGCGAGCGGGGCGAAGAGATTTTGTCGTGCTTCGGTCATGCCTGCCAGCAAGGTGGCCATCCCGCATCCGAGCAGCAGCGAGCCTGCCAGATCGACCGGGCGCGGTTTGTCGGCTTTCGATTCCGGAAGCAGAACGGCGCCTGTCAGCGCCAGAGCAATCGATACTGCGCCTTCCAGGCCATAGACAGCGCGCCAGCCGATGAAATGATCGATCAGCGAGGCGAAGATCGGCCCGACGGCCACACCTGCCCCCAGAGCCGCCGCCCAGATAGCCGTTGCATGAGTGCGTTCGGATATTTCGGGAAAAGCTTTGGCAATCAGCCCCAGTCCGCAGGCCATCACTGCCGCGCCGCCAACACCGTGAAGAATGCGCAGAATAGTGAGAGCCAGAGGGCTGGTGATGATAAGCCCGGCAATCAGAGTGAGCCCCATGACTGTGAGGCCCGCATTGAACACCAGCCGCCTGCCATGATCGTCTGCCATTGCGCCGCCGGGCAACAGGCCGATAGCACAGCCAAGAGGCATCGCACTGAGAATCCAGGCCTGATAGGCCGGACCTGCACTGAGCGCGGCGGAGGAACTGCCCAGAGTGGTCAGCGGGATGGTAAAGACCACCAGCACCAGAGCCGTGGCCAGAGCGACGACCGTCAGAACGGCACCCTTCCTGGGTGTTTCAGGCAGGGCATGGGAAGAAGCGGGCATTCAGTCTCATTTCTTTCAGAAAAAAAGGGCAGGGGCAGAAAACAAAGCGGGGGCACCGGGCCCCCGCAAATGGTTACTGATCCAGCTTGCCGAGCGCATTGGCGCCGGAAAAGGCTTTTGGCCACCCGGCATAAAAAGCGATATGGCCCATTACTTCACCCAGTTCCTTACGGGTCAGCCCATTTTCGAGCCCGCGCTGAACATGGAATCCGAGCTGGTCGGCATCGCCATTGGCGGTCAGCGCTACGATGGTCACAAGGCTCCGGTCGCGCGGGGCGAGATCGGGGCGACGCCACAGATCGTCAAACAGCACGCCATTGGTGAAATCGGTGAGCGAGGGTGAAATGGGGCGCATATTCTTTTCGACCGCAGAGGCGCGGGATTCGTCATTCTCGGGCGGCGGGAGCAGGTCGACTTTCGCCTGTTGCAGCTCACTTTCGGGAATGGCGCGATCACGGAACACGCCATCGGCGACTTCCACGGCCGAAACCGCATTGGGCCAGCCCGAATAGAAAGCGAGATGGGTAATGATCCCGCCGATCTCCGCAGGCGTTACGCCATTATCGAGAGCGCGTTCGAGATGGAAGCGCAATTGCGCACTCTTCCCGGTGGCGATCAGTGTGGTCACGGTTACGATCGAACGGTCGCGGGGGGAAAGATCAGAGCGTTTCCACAGATCGCTGAACAGGGTTTTCCCGGTATATTCAGCCAGGGCAGGGGCGGCGTGCTGCATGGCGGGCGGCGCGCTCACTTCACCGGCCTGTGCGGTTCCTGAAAGGGGCATGGAAGCCATGCTGGCTGCTGCGACAATACGCTTTTTCATGGACAGTCTCCTGAGATTGGCATGGGCGACGGATTTGAAGCCGCATGGCGCCGGATAACATGCGGGAAAACGGGAGCGGCGAAGCACGGTTCCGGCAAGGGCTATGCCGCTCTCCTGCCCGGCATCTAACGGGCGAGAGGTCCGTAACCGGGCCGCTTGAAAAGCGTATCTTCTTTCGGGCGGATGTC
This sequence comes from Altericroceibacterium spongiae, assembly GCF_003610805.1. GTDB lineage: Bacteria > Pseudomonadota > Alphaproteobacteria > Sphingomonadales > Sphingomonadaceae > Altericroceibacterium > Altericroceibacterium spongiae. The sequence goes on from NZ_RAPF01000001.1 coordinate 491,725, forward strand.
GGTTGCATAGACCTTTTCCATCCAGTCCGAAGGCGAGACATCTTCAATGCCGACCGAGATCGATTCCGGGCCGTAGCCAAGCACATCGCGTACTGCCTCTGAGATACGGTCGCTCAGCTCCTGTTTCTCGGCATTGCTGCGACCGGCATACATTTTAACAGTCACATGGGGCATGGAGCGTTTCTCCTCTGCAACGAAATATCAGCGTGCGACATAGCCGCCATCGACGGCTATAACATGACCGGCGACGAAACTGGCACCCGGGCTGCACAGCCACATGACCGCGGCGGCGACTTCTTCGGGCTGGCCGAGACGGCGAATGGGCACATCGCGCATCATCTCATCCATCACTTCGGTTTCGCGTTGCTTCATTTCGGCGACCATCGGCGTATCGATAATGCCCGGTGCCACCGCATTGATGCGGATGCCGCGTTCGGCATATTCGATACCTGCCGTCTTGGTCAGTCCGTGAACGCCGTGCTTGGCTGCATGATAGGTCGCGCGTCCCGGTACACCGACAAAGCCGCCCAGAGACGAACAGTTGACGATGGCGCCATTGCCCTGTTCGCGCATCTGGAGCAGTTCGTATTTCATGCAAAGAAACACGCCGCGTAGATTGATCCCGGTCATATGGTCGTAAGCGTCCACTGCTATATCGGCCAGTTCGCTGGCATCGCTCTGGATGCCAGCATTATTGAAGGCCATGTCGAGCCGCCCGAAAGTGTCCACCACTGTGTCGATAGCGGCTTTGACCTGCACTTCATCGGTGACATCGCAACGAATGGCCAAGGTATGGTAGCCCTTTGCGCCAAGATCTTCGGCGGCTTTGATCACCGCCTGTTCGTCAATATCCAGGAGCGCGACCTTGGCCCCGGCTTCGGCAAAGGCGGTAGTGGCTGCCAGACCCATGCCCGAAGCCGCGCCCGTTACCAGCGCAACCTGGTTGCTGAAATCATATGTTGGATTCATCATCATTCTCCCGTTTTCGGGGGAGGGAAGGCGCTCAGGCGCCCATAGTCGAATTGTCGATCACGAAGCGATATTTGACATCGCTGCGCTGCATCCGGTCGAAGGCTTCTTCAATCTCGTCGGCGCGGATCATTTCAATATCGGCCACGATGCCGTGCTCGGCGCAGAAATCGAGCATTTCCTGCGTTTCGGGAATGCCGCCGATCAGCGATCCGGCAATCGCGCGCCGACCCATGATGAGATTGCCGATATTAGGGGAAGGGTGCGGCGTGGAGGGCAGGCCGACCAGCGCCAGCGTGCCGTCGAGTGTCAGTAAAGAGGTGTAATCGTCGAGCTGATGGCTCGCTGCCACCGTGTCGAGAATGAGATCGAAACTATGTGCATGGGCTGCCATTTCATCCGCATTCTTCGAAACCACGACTTCTGCCGCGCCCAGCGCTCTGGCATCTTCGCGTTTGCTCTCGGAGGTGGTGAAGGCCACGACATGCGCACCCATCGCACTGGCGAGCTTGATGCCCATATGGCCGAGACCGCCAATGCCTACAATGCCGACCTTCTTACCCGGTCCGGTTTTCCAGTGACGCAGCGGTGAATAGGTGGTGATGCCGGCGCAAAGAAGCGGCGCCACGGCCGCAAGCTGATCTTCCGAATGGGTGATTTTCAGTACGAATTTGTCGCTGACAACGATATTTTCGGCATAGCCGCCAAGCGTATGGCCGGGTGCATCTTCGCTCGCACCGTTATAGGTCGGCGTCATGCCGTTTTCGCAGAACTGTTCGAGCCCCTGTTCGCAAGGGTGGCAATGATGGCAACTATCGACCATGCAGCCTACACCCACCACATCGCCGACCTTAAAATCGGTTACTTCCGCGCCGACTGCCGTAACATGGCCGACAATTTCATGGCCAGGCACACAGGGAAACAGCGTTCCGGCCCATTCGCTGCGCACGGTATGCAGATCTGAATGACACACGCCGCAATACGCAATGTCGATTGCGACATCGCCTGCGCCGGGCGCGCGGCGGGTAATGGTCATCGGCTGGAGCGGTTGTTTGGCGGCGGTGGCGCCATAGGCATGAGTCATCGGATAATCCTCGCTTGGAAAGGGCATGCGCCCTGCATAGCATCAAGATAGGCTCTTATCCGATGGCGACTAGCGGCGCGGCATTGCATGGCCCGGTGAATGACATTCACTCATGGCGCGGACGGGTTTGTGAGGCCGTTTTCAGGCGTTTAGCGGATCGATTTCCTTGATGAGGTCGATCAGCACCCGCAGGCCGGTCGGCAATTGTCGGCGGCTTGGGAAGTAAATGGAGAAGCCGGGGCCGGTGGTGGCATAATTTTCCAGAACGAGCGTGAGCGATCCATCGGCCAGAGCGGGTTTGAACAGGGCTTCCGGCCCGAACATCAGCCCCGTGCCGTTAATGGCCATAATGAGCATGGAGCGGCTGTCATCAAGGGTGATGGGATTGGGCGTGGCGATATCGAACTCCCCGTCCGGCCCCCTAAACTCCCAACGATAGAGCCGGTCATCGCCCAGGCGGACACCAAGGCAGCGATGATCGGCCAGGTCGGCCGGTGTAGCGGGCGTGCCGAAATGCCGGAGATAAGCAGGGGAGGCGGCTACGACCCAGCGCATATCGGGCGAAAGGCGCCGGGCGATCATATCCTCGGGGATGGTGCCGCCATAGCGGATACCGGCATCGAAACCCGAGGCCACGATATCGACCAGACGGTTGGAAGCGACGATATCCAGCTCGACATCGGGGTAACGATCGACAAAGACCGGCATGACCGGTGCCAGCAGCAGAGCCACCGCATCGCTGGCGGCATTGATCCGAATGCGCCCGGTTGGCGTGTCGCGAAAACGATTGAGTGTTTCTCTGGCCCGGTCGATACGGGCAAAAGGCTCAACAATCGCATTATGCAGCTCTTCGCCTGCTGCGGTTAGCGTGATGGAGCGATTGGTGCGATTGAGAAGCCTGACGCCGAGCCGTGTTTCCAGCCCCCGAAGCGAATGGCTGACAGCGGATGGCGTGACACCCAGCTCCACTGCGGCACGGCGGAAATTGCCGTGCCGGACAATAGCGAGGAAATAGGAAAAATCGGCGATATCGTTGCGATTGGCAGACATGAGAAATTCATGCGCCTTTCATAGCTGCTGCGCAACTGCACAGATGGCTTATTGTTCAGGCCCTGAATATTGATCATCGCTCACCGGCTCCATCCATTCGACATTTTTGCCGTTGAGCGTTTCGGTAATGGCGAGATGGCTCATGACTTCCTTGTCGGTGGCGCCGTGCCAGTGGCGAATGCCGGGCTTGGCATAAACCGCATCGCCTGCGCAGATACGCTGCACGGGTTGGCCTTCTTCCTGCACCCAGCCGCAGCCTTTGGTGACATAGAGGGTTTGCCCGGCCGGATGCGTATGCCAGTTGCTCCGCGCGCCGGGCTGAAAGGTCACGACGGCAACGCCTGCCTGCCCAGGGGCCGTCGGGCTGGTGAGCGGAAGGATTTCAGCCCGACCGGTGAAGACCTCTTCAGGTCCCGGAATTGGCTCAACCGTGTCCGAATGTACAACATCCTGCGCTTGCCCTGCCGTGGCAAGACTTCCGACAAGAATAGCGAAAATCCATTGTTTCATGACGGGCCTCTTTAATTTTTCAAAGGGGAAATCGAGCCCCCGTTTATTCTGTCCGAAAGGCACTAACGTATTAGTGAGGAAATTGTTCGATGAATCTGGCTCATCGAGGTGTGCAGCGCGTGGCGGCTGTTCATTCACCGGGAAGGGTTCACCTTATCAGGAACGATTGGTGATCCCGATCATCATTTTCATATCACGACATCGGGTAGGAAAAATCATGAGCGATAGCGACACAGAACAGCAGGACATGCAGATCATCCGCAATGGTTCGAAAGAGGCCATTAAAGGGCCTGCGGAAATATTCACAGGCGATGTCCGGCTCGATCTCGTATTCAGTCCACCCGAACCCGGTCGCGCCAGCTTCGGTATTGTGAACTTCGCACCCGGCGCACGAACAAACTGGCATACTCACCCGCTCGGCCAGGTTCTGTATGTGACGCAGGGCGTCGGCTGGACGCAGTGTGAGGGTGGCCCCAAAACCGAAATTCGCGCTGGTGACACGATCTGGTGCAATTGTGGCCGCCGTCACTGGCATGGCGCCACTGATAAAACGGCTATGCAGCATATTGCGGTGACCGAAACGCTCGACGGTAAAAATGTCGAATGGATGGAACCGGTGAGCGACGAAGACTATCTGGCTGGTCCGGTCGAAAAGAACTGAGCAACGAACAGAACGGTGCCGGAAAGACGGTTTCACAAATGAAAAAGGCGGCGAAGGTTTTGTCCTTCGCCGCCTTTTTCGTGTGGGCTGTTTCGTTTATTCGCTATCAGCCGGAGGCGCACCGCCGCCCAGTGCGATAAACAGCGTTGCTGCATTCTGATACAGCGAGCGGCGGGTCGTCAGCAACGTCTGGCGCGCGCTGAACAGGCTCCGTTCAGCATCGAGCACTTCGAGATAGTCCGCCACCCCTTCACGATAACGCAGCCGGGCAATATGGGCGATCTGTTCCTGGGCTTCGACATTTTCTTCCAGCGAAAGCACCTGCTGAGCGAGCCAGCGGCGGCCCGCCAGCGCATCGGATACTTCGCGGAAAGCGGTCTGCACGGTCTTGTCGTAATTGGCCACCGCCTCGGTTTCACGTGCCTTGGCAAGGCCCAGATCGGCCTCGCGGGCACCCCAGTCAAAAATCGGCAGATTGATCGAAGGGCCGGCGCTCCAGGTGAAGGAATCGCCTTTGAACAATCCATCAAGTTCGCTCGATGCGAAACCGGCCGAGCCAGTCAGGCTGATCGAGGGAAAGAAGGCCGCCCGGGCCGCACCGATATTGGCTCTGGCCGCGCGCAGAGTTTCTTCTGCCGAAATGATATCGGGCCGTACCAGCATCAGATCAGATGGCAGACCGGCATCGAGATAGATGGTCGGCGCCTGCTCGGCGAGCTTCTGTCCTTCGGGCATATCCTCGGGAATGGTACCGCCGACCAGTACCTGCAACTGGTTGCGAAGCTGGGCCGATGAGAGCCTTTCTGCGGCTACCTGCTGTTCGGCTGTGGTCAGCAGCCCTTCCGCCTGACGATAGGGCAATGCGGAGGTGACGCCGGCATCGAGCCGTTTCCGAGCAATTTCCAGCCCTTCGCGGCGGCTTTGCGCAGTGGCTTCGGCCAGAGCGAGCTGCTCCTGACTCTCGATAAGCTGATAATAGGTCGAAGCGACATCGCCGATCAGCGAGAGATAGAACGCCCGCTGTGCTGCTACAGTGGAGAGGTAATCTGCCCGAGCCGCTTCGCTCAGATTGGCCAGACGGCCCCAAAAATCGAGCTCGAAAGACGTGATCCCGACCCCGACATCATACCGGTTATAGGTAATGGAGTTGGGGGCATCGCCCCCTCCGCCATCGCCACTGCCGGGAATTTGCTGGCCGGTATTGATCGTGTCGAGCGGTGTGCGGGTGCGGGTTCCGCTGGCCGAGGCATCCACATTGGGATAGCGATTGCTGTCCTGAATGCGGAATTGTGCACGGGCCTGCTCGACTTGTGCCGTCGCCACCATCAGATCGCGATTATTGACGAGCGCCGTTTTGATGAGCGCTTTGAGGCGATCGTCACGGAAATAGTCGGACCAGTCGATTTCGCTGGCGACGGCGGTTCCTTCCGGGCGATCGGCCGGAAGGTAGCTGGAGGGCACCGACAATGCCGGGCGCTCATGTTCCGGTGCCATATTGACGCAGCCGGATGCCAGCAGAAGGCTGGCCATTGCGGTCAGTCTTTTGCTCATGACTGATGCTCCTCCTCACCCGGCTCGATATAGTCATGTTCGTGCATTTCAGCTGGTTCCGGTTTGGCGCGGCTGATGTAACGGCGCACCAGGAGATAGAGCAGCGGGATGAAGAAGATCCCGAATGCGGTGGCAGCGATCATTCCGCCCATCACGCCCGTACCAACGGCGATCCGGCTCGCGGCACCGGCACCGGAGGACAGTGCCAGCGGAACCATGCCGAGAATAAAGGCGAGGGAGGTCATGATGATCGGTCGCAGACGCAGATGCGCCGCTTCCTTAACCGCATCGAGCGGCTTCTTGCCATGCCCTTCCGCCTCGATGGCGAATTCGACAATCAAAATGGCATTTTTCGCAGCCAGACCGATGATCGTGATGAGACCGACATTGAAATAAATATCCGCCGACAATCCCCGCAGCATGGTGAACAGCACCGCGCCGAGAATCCCCATCGGGACGATCAGCAGTACGGAGAAGGGTACCGCCCAGCTTTCATATAAAGCCGCGAGCAGCAGGAAGACGACAATGACTGAGAGGCCCAGAAGGGCGCCGACCTGGCCGCCGGCCTGTTTTTCCTCATAACTGATGCCGGTCCATTCATAATCGAGACCGTCGGGCAGGTTGGATGCAATTCGTTCCATCTCCTCCAGCGCAGCGCCCGAGGAATAGCCTGCAGCGGACTCACCCGAAATGGTCATGGCAGGATAGCCGTTATAACGGGCGAGCTGTATTGAGGCGGCATCCCATTCGGACTGGGCGAAAGCGCTGAAAGGCACCAGTTCGCCCTGATCGTTGGGAATGCGCAGCGACTTCAGATCTTCTGCCGTTTTGCGATAATCCTTATCGGCCTGCACCATAACACGCAGGACTCGCCCGTCGCGATCGAAATCGTTCACATAGGCCGAGCCGAAATTGATCGACAGGGCATTGTTCACGTCCGACATGGACAGGCCCAGCGCCCGGGCCTGAAGCCGGTCGATATTGAGCTTGAGCTGCGGCGCAGGCGGTTGATCTTCGGGGCGGACATTGGTCAGCACCTCGCTCTGCATAGCCTGACCGAGAATCTGGTCGCGCGCCCTGGTCAGCTCTTCCCGTCCGAGCCCGGCGCGGTCTTCCAGCTTGAACTGGAAACCGGTCGCATTGCCAAGCGCGGTAATCGGCGGGGGCTGGAAAGCATAGGCAATCGCATCGCTGAGCTGCCCAAAGCGGGCCGTGGCTTCGCCCATGATCGTCAGCGAGGAATGTTCGCTGCCGGGCCGTTCTTCCCAGGGCGTGAACGGTGCGAAGATCATGCCGTTATTTTCGCCCTGACCGAAGAAGTTGAAGCCGTGGATCGTGATGAGATGGGCTACTTCTTCTTTCGACTGCCAGAAGTCACCGACTTCGTTCAGCGCTTCATCGGTGCGTTCGGCAGAAGATCCCGGAGGTGTCTGCACCACGGTCAGGAGATAGCCCTGATCCTCATCGGGCAGGAAGCCGCCGGGAAGCCGGAGGAACAGTACAGCGGTAACGGCCACAAGAGCCAGAAAGACCGCAAGGCTGCGCATCGGGCGTGACAGGACCCTGGCATTGGCCCGGCCATATTTATCCGTGGTGCGGCTGAACCAGCGGTTGAAACCGCTGAAGAAGCGGGTCGAATAGCGGCTCGCTTTTGCCATCCATGCCCGGGGACCATTGCCTTCAATCGGCTCTTCCGCAGCAGGCGAAGGCGTATCGCCGTCGCTTCCCTCCGCACCCTCATTATGGGCGTGGCCGCCTTTGGTAACGGGTTTGAGGAAATGCGCGCACAGGGCCGGGGTCAGGATCAGCGCCATCAGGGCTGAGAAGAAGATCGAGACACTGAGCGTGGCTGAGAACTGCCGGTAAATGGCCCCGGTGGAGCCGGGGAAAAACACCATTGGCAGAAACACAGCGATCAGAACCAGCGTGATGCCGATAATGGCCCCGGTAATCTGATCCATTGCCTTGCGGGTTGCAGGGATCGGATCGAGCCCTTCCTCGCTCATGATACGTTCGACATTCTCGATCACCACAATGGCGTCATCGACCAGAATACCGATGGCGAGCACCATGCCGAACAAGGTCAGCACATTGATCGAGAAACCGAAGATCCACAGGCCGAGACAGGCTCCGGCAAGCGCAATCGGCACAACCAGCGTAGGGATGAGCGTAGCCCGCCAGTTCTGCAGGAACAGGAACATGACGAGGAAGACGAGCACCATGGCTTCGATCAGCGTCTTCACCACTTCGTGCACCGAGACTTCGATGAAGGGAGTGGTGTCGAAAGGGATGGACCACTGCACATCCTCGGGCAGGCTGCGTGCTACTTCTTCCATGCGCTGATTGACACCTTCGGCGGTATCGAGCGCATTGGCGCCGGTGGCGAGCTGCACGGCGAGGCCGGCCATCGGCTTGCCGTCCAGTTCCACGCTGGTAGCATAGGTTTCCGCGCCCAGTTCCACGCGGGCGACATCGCCGAGACGGACATTGGCCGTATCGGTATCGGAGCGCAGGATGATATCCTTGAATTCCTGCACAGTAGAGAAACGACCCTGCGTGCGGATCGTGGCAGTGATCTGCTGACCGTCGGGAGAGGGCATGGCGCCGATCGAGCCGCCGGCTGATGCGGCATTCTGCGCTTCGATTTCGGCCACGACCTGCGCCGGTGATATATTATAGGAAGCCAGCTTGTCGGGATCGAGCCAGATGCGCATCGCATAGGCCGAGCCGAACAGGCGTACATCGCCCACACCGGGCACGCGCCGCAATTCGTCGATTACCTGGCTATTGGCAACGTTACCGAGGTCGGTCGCGCTCATCGTCCCGCTTTTCGAGGTCAGCGCGACAATGGCAAGAAAGTTGGAATTGGCCTGACGGATCGAAATACCCTGCTGCCGGACCGATTCCGGCAAACGCGCTTCAATCGTGGAGAGGCGGTTCTGAATCTCGGTCTGCGCGATATCGATATCGGTCCCGCTTTCGAAAGTGACCGTGATTTCCGCTGTTCCGTTGGAGCGGTTAGCTGAAGCCATATAGAGGTAACCATCGACCCCGTTCAGCTCCTGCTCGATCACTTTCGTGACGTTGTTCTCTATCGTCTCCGCATCGGCACCGGGATAGGTGACACTGATCGTCACCGAAGGCGGGGCGACTTCGGGATATTGTTCGATGGGAAGGCTGCGCAGGGCGATAAGCCCCATCAGCAGGATGAATAAGGCCACCACCCAGGCAAAGACCGGGCGGTCGATGAAAAAGCGTGCCATGGCTTACTGCTTCTCGCTTGCGGTCTTGGACCTGGAGGACTGCTTCTCGCCGCTCTTGGCGGCGGCTTCCCGATCCCCTTGTGCGTCCGCGGCTTTGCCTTTGCCCTGCTGGACAGGCTTGACCGGCATATCGGGCTGCAGCTTCTGGATATTGTTCACGATGACCTGATCGCCGGGCTCAAGCCCTTTCTCGATCACCCAGGATTTATCGACCATGGTGCCGACTTCAACCTGGCGTACCTGCACGGTGCTATCTTTGGAAACCACGAAGACGCTGGCGTTGGTGGCGCTGATAACCACGGCTTTTTGCGGCACGAGAATTCCCGCCTTACGCTGTCCGGCGATCAGCCGGGCGCGGACGAATTCACCCGGCAGCAGCAATTTGTCAGGATTGGGGAAGGTCGCGCGCATAGCGACCGTTCCGGTATTTTCATCCACGCTGTAATCGAGGAAGTCGATCACACCTTTGATGGGATAATCGGTTCCGTCTGAGAACTTCAGCGAGACTTCCACCTTGTCATTATCGTTGAGCACCACCTTGCCTTCGGTGATCGCCCGGCGAATGGCGAGCATGTCGTCGGCAGCCTGCGAGAAAGTGACATAGATCGGGTCGAGCTGTTCGATCCGGGTCATCAGCGTGCCTTCGGGCTGGCTGACGAGCGCGCCTTCCGTCACCTGTGCGCGACCGGCACGACCGGAAATCGGTGCTTCCACGGTGGTGTAGCCGAGCTGGAGCGAAGCGGCCTGCAATTCCGCCTTGATCTGCGCCACATTGGCCTTGGCTTCGCGGGCCGCAGCTACGGCAGCGTCATATTCCTGCTGGCTGATGGCGTTTTCGCCGACCAGGGGTTTGTAACGGTCCACCACCGCCTGCGCATTGGTTGCCGTGGCTCGTGCGCGGGCCAGACTCGCTTCGCTCTGGGCGTAGCTGGCGCGCAATTCAGACGGATCGATGCGGAACAAGGGCTGTCCTGCGCCGACATCGACCCCTTCTTCGTATAGCCGCCTTTGCACAATACCGGTGACGCGGGCGCGCACTTCGGCAATCCGTACCGCTTCGGTCCGGCCTGGAAGTTCGACGATATTCGGAATCTGCTCTTCCTTAATCGTCACGGTTTCGACTGGCAGGGCTTGGGGCGCTTCCGATTCGGAATTGCCGCTACATCCGGCCAAAGCGCAGAGAACTGCGGCGAGTAGGGGTCTGAACTTCACGAGCGAACTTTCATTATTGTGCAGTTGCGAAAACGTGTAATAGGCATTACATTGACCTTCGACAAGAGGGAGTGGAGATGGTCGAAGTAAAAAATCATCGGTTGGGCGACAGGCGGCAGGCTTTCCTGCATGCCGCACGCGATCTGTTTGTCCGGCAGGGTTATGAAACAACGTCACTGGCAGATATTGTGGACGCTGCCGGAGGGTCTCTGGCGACCTTATACAAGCTTTTTGGAAATAAAGCAGGCCTTCTGAACGCGATTGTCCATGAGGAGAAAGCCATAGGAGTCGGCTTTATCCGCGATGCGGCGGCGGCCGATACCGACCCGGCGACAGCGCTCTATAATCTGGCAGAGGCGGCTTTCTCCTATTACACCGATCCTGAAGCGATCCGATTCATGCGGTTGATGATTGCTGTCAGCATTGCTCATCCCGAATGCGGACAGGAATATTTCGATTGTTCGATTTCCCAGTCTTATCAGGAGATGGAAGAGCTGTTCCGCAAATGGGAAATGCGGGGCATCGTGCTCAATTACAGCCCCAGAATGCTGGCTGAAATGTTCTTTTCGCTGATTGCCTACGATCTGCAAATACAGGCCATTTCCATGCGAAAGGAGCGGCAATTGACGGAGGAAAATCTACGCAAGAGAATAGATTTTTTTCTCAAAGGCGCCGGCCTTGCCTGACAGGAAGTCTCCTTTTTTCGCCGTGCAGCAGTGGATTTTGCCAGCTCTAACTTGCACCCGTCGGTTTCATAAAATGAAAGGTTTGTTTGACGGGTGATACAGCGAAGCGGTTAACGCAGGATCTCCGGTCTGGTACGTGCGCTGCTCTATTGAATTTAAAATAATCACTATTTTACAATTATATAATTACACATATTGATCTTAGCTTGAATATTTTACGTCTGTTAAAACAGTGTGGGGGGAGGCGCCTAGCGCCTGCCCCCTTTCCACACCTGAATTTCACCCGCATCGGCATCTATTCGTACCCAGTCACCGCTGGCGATATGTGCAATCGGGTTCAGATCGCAATCGGTCATGGCCGGGACGCGCAGCACCACCGAACCGAGCGCCGCCTTGGTAGTCATGATGTTGAAGATCAACGCAATCGGTGCTTTCTGGCGCAAACGGGCCATATGGAAAATGGCTGACCAACCGGACGATCCTTTCGCGCCTGGAAAGACCAGAATCTTGCCGGCAAAGCTTTGCCCGCGCAATTCGTGACGGCTTTCGATTACCTCCCCGGTCATCGGGCTGACACCGCCCCAGCCGGAAATGGTCTGGCTGGTGACAAGCGCTTCGCCTTCGGTCACACCGCCCACAACTTTACGCCCGTGAATGATGAGGTCGGGTTTGCTTGCCGTTACGCTGGTATCCGTCATCATGCCAGTCTCCCTTCCCAGCGCCCGGTGCAGGCTGCCTCGATACATTCGGCGGTGGTGCCGTACCATCCTTCGATCCCCATGATGGCGGGCAGATAATGGGTCTGCTTGGCGCTGTCGAAAGCGGCCACTTTCGTGCCTTTCGGTATGGCCTGACTGATGGCGGAACAGGTATCGGTCATCAGTAGCGCTCCGGCTTTGCGCAGCATTTCGGCGTAACCGCTGGCTTCCGCCGTAGCTTTGACGGCGCGGCTGGTGAAGATCCACAATGCACTGTTTTCATGAACTTTACGGCCTTCGATCAGGCGTGCCGCTTCGCCGATCTGGTCGAGCGAATAATGCGGACAACCGAGCATCACATAATCGACATCGTGGCTTTCGCCCATGCTATTGAGTTTTTCGTAGACTTCGCGTCGCGCGGCATCGTCATAGCAGAAATGCTCGCCCCGCTGTGCCCCGCCAAAGGCGGTTGCGAGATCGGGCGCTTCGGGCGTGATGCCGACCATATGATACATTTCTACGCCGCCCGACGAGGCAGCGGCGGCGCCGAAATGCTTGTGACGGATCAATGAAGGATCGTGGATCGGCCCATCCAGTACAGGAATAGAATCTTCCACAGCACCACCGACGAAATAGCCCAGCAGACCCCATTCGAAAATATCGTCCACCGGGCGGGCGACGTCGACCAGATGGTGCCCTTTACGGAAATCGTCCCGATGAAAGCCCCAGTCGGGAATGCGTTTTGCCAGCATGGCGGCACTGGTGGATTCGCGGCCTTCGCAATTGGTGCGCACTTCGAAAGGCACACCCCCGGCGGCGCGAATAGCCTCTTTCACCACTTTGGCCACGCCATCGAGATGGGCATAGCATACGGCCAGTTCGGACGAGGAATTGACCACGGCGATCTTGGGTTTGAGCATATCGTCCTCGCTCAGTCCCAGAGCGAGCCACTGGGCCCGGCGAGCGGCGGAATTGGCGGACAGGCTGCGCAAAGTCATGGAATAGTCTCCTTAGGAAGCAGGAACGGGATCGGGGAGCGGTGGTGTGGTATCGGGCCGTTTGCGGACAAAATGAGCGATACCCAGGGCACAAAGCGCCAGAGTGAGAGGGCAGATGGCCAGAATGGCGAAGCTGCGCACGATCGGCAGGCCGCTGGTCAGCACATAGCCGCCGATGATCGGCCCGGCGATACCGCCGATCTTGGCGACCGAAGTGGCCCAGCCAGCGCCATTGGCGCGGATGGCAGTAGCGTAATAGACACCGGCGATGGAGAGGATGCCGAAATGCGCCCCGCCGACAAAGCTGGTCGATATTACCGTTGCGATGTCGTTGTGATCGGCGGCCTTTCGACCGGCGGTCTCGTTATCTGGATCGACCGGATGACAGACTGGGAAGGCAACCATGTCATTCAGGGTTTCGCTCGCGAGTTTATCGACCGGATGCCCCCCGCCGGAGTGGCCGGGCCGCCCGTGACCGACTGGGGCTCGCACGATCCGGACAAGGCCGCTTACTGGCGTCTGCGCACCTCTGCATTTCATGGCATCGTGACATGGGCGCCCACGCTCGATCCCGAACGGATGAAGCTCAATGCACAGGAAATGATGATCGAAGCCGGGGTGAGGCTGGTGTTCCATGCGTGGGCGGAGGAAGGCCGGGTCAACGGTGTCATCTTCGAATCCAAACATGGGCGGCAGGCCGTGATGGCCGATGTGGTGGTGGACACCACCGGCGATGGCGATGTTTTTGCACGGGCCGGGGGATCTTTCGAAGACGATATCGAGCAGGGTGATGTGCACCATTCGATGAATACGAGTTTCCTGATAGGCGGGGTGGATATGCCGCGATGGCTCGCTTTCCGGGCCGAACAGCTCGAACAGTTCAATCAGTTCACCGCGCTGGGCCGCGAAAGGCTGGGTTTCTTCCAGACACCTTATGTCACCTGGCGCGATGACATCGCGGTCTTCATGGGGCCGCGCCAGTCAGGCCTGTCTGCGCTCGATGTCGATGATATGACCGAGGTGGAAATTCGTTCGCATCGCATGATGGCGATGCACTGCGAATTCTTCCGGGCGAATGCGCCGGGATTCGAAAATGCCTATATGATGCTCAGCGCCCCGCAGCTGGGCGTGCGCCATACGCGGCGGCTGGTCGGGACGGATCGGATCGAGCGGAGGAACTGGGGCAGGGGAGAGCCGTCGCCCGATGAGATCGGTGTCAGCCCTTCGGTCAGCCCAAAATTTCCGATTGTCTCAGTGCCTTACGGGGCGCTGGTACCGCGCGAACTGGACGGTCTGCTGGCGGCGGGCAGGCATATTTCCTGCGATGCCAACAGTCATGGTTTCATGCGCGAAATTCCGCAATGCTGGCTTACCGGGCAGGCTGCCGGGGTCGCCGCAGCGCTGGCTGCCGATCGGGGTATTGCGCCACGCGCTGTCGATCCGGTGGACATTCGCCGGGTGCTTCGTCAGCAGGGCGCCTATTTGCACGATTGACATAATGGCTCCGCGGAGAGCGAAAGGGCGTGCGAGTTTCGGGCGGTGCCGGAACTCCGGGGAAGAAAATATGACCATCACGATCAGGAACGGAGAAAAGCTGAAGCGTTACACATCTGGCGACCGGATAGGGGAAGGTGGCGGTATCAAAGCCGGTACTACCTATCGATTGCCCGAGGGAAATCTGGTTTATATTCCTGAATCAGAATAATTTTTTCAAAGGTGACGCCCGGTCTGCCTAAGGGGGCCAGAGCGGCACCGAACAGGGCCAGAAAGCGGCTGAACGGGGCCAGAAGGCAATCGGACAGAGCCATAAGCGCACCGCGCTGCCTTTTTTCACCGCAACCCTCTGCAAGGTCGGTCAGGGGCGGGTGGTGCTGCCTGTCCCGCCCCGGCTCCGAACGGTCTCTCCCTTCAGGGCGCGGCCTTTTTGTAGAAATCCACCAGATCGCGGCGCAGTGCTGTCATCGCTTCGGGGCGGATATAAATCATGTGCCCGGATTTATAATAACGGAAGGTCAGATTGCCCCGCAAGGAAGGATCGAGCTGCATGTGTTTGAGATCGTATTCGGCTCCGAAAAAGGGTGTGGCCATATCGTAATAACCGTTGAGCGAAAGCACCTGCAAATGCGGATTGATCCGCATGGCGCGGGCGAGGTCGAGTGCGGTATTGGCTGCCGTCATCCTGCCCCATCCGCCATCGGGCGGAGTATGGCTCTGATCCCATCGGGAGGATATTTCCCGATAGAAATTGGGCCGGTATTGCAGTTCGGTCTTATATCCCAGTGTACCGAACAGATAGCTGTTGATGGCGGCAGTATAGGCCCCGCTGATCGCGGTATCGGCGGGGTCGTATTGCGGCCCGTCTCCGGCTTCGTCGACATCGATGCCGGTAAAGCGCGAATCCAGCCTCCCGACCGTGCGGCTCTGATCGCGCATCAGCTCCTTGCGGAAGCGGTTGAGATCGACCCGCAGATCGTTGCGCAGCAGAAATTCGGGTGAGAGGCCGGTATAGGCGGCCATCCGGCTGGCAATCCGGTTGCGTTCGGCATCGCTCAGATCGTCTCCTTTGGCCAGCGCCGCGAGATAGGGACCGCGGGCGAATTCGCGCACTTCATCGAGGAAAGGTTCCAGCCTGGCCGGGCGGTCGGCCAGCCGGTTATGATACCAGGCGGTGGCGGCATAGCTGGGCAGATAGGTGACATAGAGCCGGTCGTAACCCGGATTGCGAATGCCGTAATTGAGGATCGAGGAGAGCAGGATGACGCCATTCATCTGCACACCGCGATTTTGCAATTCGTTGACCAGCCCGGCGGCGCGCAGAGTGCCGTAGCTTTCGCCCAGCAGAATCTTGGGTGAATTCCAGCGCCGGGTAATGGACAGATAGCGCTGAATACCCTTGGCAAATGCGTCGATATCCTGATCGACACCCCAGAATTCGGGGCCTTCCGCTTTCCCCAAAGGGCGTGACAGGCCCGTGCCGATCGCATCGAGAAAGACGAGATCGGTCGTGTCGATCAGGCTTTCGTGATTGGGCCCGAGAGAGAAAGGAGCGGGCGGCTGGGCGCGGTCGGTCGGCGTATCGACCCGCACCGGACCGAAAGAGCCCATATGCAGCCACATGCTCGAGGAACCGGGGCCGCCATTGAAAATGAAAGTGACCGGCCGGTCGGAAGCTTCACCGCGATTATCGGCGGTATAGGCCACATAGAACATGCTGGCGATTGGCTCGCCCGCATCGTTGCGCAATGTCAGAGTGCCGGGCGTAGCGGTATAATCGATCCGCTGCCCTTCCACCGTGACATGGCCTTTCGAAGGCTGAGCCTGTTCTTCGATGGGGGGACGGGCCGTGTTTTCCTCTGCGCGCCGGGCCGCTTCGCTTTTCTGATCTTCCTGTTCTGCGGCCAGAACGCTGGCAGGCAGTGCGGTAGAAAGGAGCAGCATGGCGCCAAGAGCATGGCCCAGCGGGCGGATAAAGGGTGCAGTCATCCAAGAGGTCCTGAGGATATGGAGAAGAGGGGAAGGGCGTAGGGAAAAGAGGCCGGCAACCCGCCTCTATTCGCTGGTGGTTGTTTGCTCTTTTTCTTCGGAAATCCGGGCTTTTTCGCTGGCAATGAAGCGGCGCATTTCCCGTTCCAGAGTGGGCAGCGGCACCGAGCCGAGCGTCAGCAGCGTGTCATGAAACGGGCGCTGGTCGAAATCGTCGCCCAGTTCCTCTTCCGCTTCGCTTCGCAGGCGGCGAATGGTCAGTTCGCCCAGCTTGTAAGCCAGCGCCTGACCCGGCCAGGCGATATAGCGGTCCACCTCGTTCTTGATATCGAGCGGGGCGAGGGCGGTGTGGTCGGTCAGATAATCGACGGCCTGCTGGCGTGACCAGCCCATCGAATGCATTCCCGTATCGATCACCAGCCGCGCTGCGCGCCACATTTCGAATGTCTCGCGGCCGAACTCCTCATAGGGTGTTTTGTAAATCCCCATTTTCGAGCCGAGCCATTCGCAATAGAGCCCCCAGCCTTCGCCATAGCCCGAGAAATAGGTCGATTTGCGGAAATCCGGGCGGTCGGGGGCTTCCAGCGCATAGGCCGCCTGAAAGCTGTGCCCCGGATTGCATTCATGCAGTGTCAGCGCAGGGATTGCATAAAGCGGCCTTTGCGGCAGATCGTATGTGTTCATCAGGCAGCTATCGAGCCCGCCGCGCCCCGAGGTGTAGATCGGGGCAATCTCATCCGGCACGGGCAGAATGGTGAAGCGATAGCGCGGCAGGCGATTGAATGTGTCTTTCAGCCGCCCGTCCATCTTCTTGGCCACATAAGCGGAAAGAGACAGCAACTCCTTGGGCGTCTCGGCATAGAATTGCGGATCGGTGCGCAGAAATTCGAGAAATTCGCTGAAGCTGCCGTCGAAACCGGCATCCCTGATCGTCTGCTTCATATCGGCATCGATCCGGGCGACTTCTTTCAGCCCGATAGCATGGATTTCTGCGGGGGTCAGGTCGAGTGTCGTATAATGGCGAATCTGGTCCTGATAGAAGGCTTTGCCATCGGGGAGCGAATAGGCATCGATCGTGTCGCGTGCGCCGGGAATATACTCCTCGCGCATGAAAGCGAGCAGCTTCGTATAAGCCGGTACGATGGTGTTATCGATGGTTTTCAGCGCTTCGGCCTGTAACGCTTCGCGCCGCTCCGGGGCAATATTGTCGGGCATTTCGGCGAAGGCTTTATAGAACGGATTATCCTTGCCCGGCCGGGTAAAGGGAACGATGGTTTCGTCGCGCCCCTGCAAAGATACTTTGGGCACCGTATAGCCGCGTGCCAGGCCGCGGCGCATATTGGCGATATTCTCGGCAAAGAAGCGCGGAATATCGCGCATCCGCCCCAGATAGAGCGTGTAATCATCGGCCCCGGAATAGGGTGTGCGCGGATTGATCCCGGCCCAGAAAAACGTGTCGCTGTTGAGCGGTGCTTCATAGGTCTTGTATTCTATGTCCGAGACCTGTTGCCATAGCCATGTGCGGAACACATCGGCATTGATCTGCTCTTCATGCGAGAGCTGGCCGGGCGGTATGGCGTCGATTTTCTCGATCAGGCCCGCCCAGTAATCATGGCGCCGCTGCTGGCTTTCGGGGGTGACGCTGGGCAAATGGTCCGAAGGGCCGCCGCGTGAATTGTCGGGCGTTTCGGGCAGGCGTGCCATTTCCTTCATGCGCCAGGGCCATTCTGCTTCGTAAAGCGCCTTCAGTTGAAGGTCGGCGGCGGAAGACGGCACCTCACTTTGGGCCGGGGTGGAATCCTGTGCCATGACGGCGACCGGAGCAGTGCTGGAAACCAGAGTGAGTGCCAGCGCGGCGAAAAAAGTGGATCGATGCGGCATTGGGTCCTCCTGTTGCCACGGGGTCTGTCGCCCGAAAGTGCCGGATGCCCGAATCCGGAGCGTGTTTCGTTTATATACATATAATGTATACGATGAACCTTATTCATTCAAGCGGGCTTCTCAGGGTCGAAAAGGCGCTGATAGTCACGCGGCAGAAGAGGAGAATTGACGACCTCAGATCCGCTGAAACGGCATAAAAGAGCCGATCCTGCTGAATAAAGCTGCAAAAACAGCGCGAATGATACTATCTGGACAATATGAGCATTATTATACGCAACCTGTCCGATCAGCTTGTGGACCTTGTCCGCGAACGTGTGCTTTCGGGCCTTGTCCCCAATGACAGAGCGATCCGTCAGGATTCCCTCGCCGCCGAACTCGGCATTTCCAAGATCCCTTTGCGTGAAGCGCTGGCCCGGCTGGAACAGGAAGGTCTGCTGTTTTCCAAAGCCAATCGCGGCTTTTTCGTGCGCCCTCTGAGCCGCCCCGAAGCTGAGGAGGTTTTCGCGCTGCGGATCAAGCTGGAGCCCGATGCGATGGCCAAAGGGGCCGAGCGGGCCAGCGAGGAAGAACAGCGCGCGGCGCAGAATGTCTTCGCGAAACTGCATCAGCTCACCGATGGACGCGGCGAAGGGGTGGGGGCGTTCAATCGCGCTTTTCATCTCGCCTTGCTGGCGCCCAGCGGGCTCGATCTCACGGTGGATATTCTCAGGCGGCTGCATGTCCTTTCGGAGCGCTATGTGCGCAAGCATCTGGAGCCTCTGGGGCGTGACGAGCGAGCGAATGAGGAACATCGCGAAATGCTTGAAGCATGGCTGGCGCGTGATGGTGTGCGCACACGCAGCCTGACCGAAGTGCATGTGCAAAAGACGATGGACGATCTTGCCCAGCAGCTCGACGTAGAGGAATAGGCGCGGCGCTCCGAACGGCGTTTGCATGGGGCCACTGCCTGCTGCCGGTTTCTGGATACATTTTTGTAAAGAAGGGCTGGAAAACACGCGATGGCGCGATAGAGTGCCGCGCGGCGCAGGCGCTGCGCGATATCCGGACAGGGGGAATATGGCATGAAACGGGTGCTCAAAACGGTTTTGATGAGCGGGCTGGTGATGACCGCTGGCGCACCTTCGATCGCGGCATCGGGTGAACGGCTTTCCGCTGCGCAGCCGCTCGTCATCACCGATGCGATGATCTTCGATGCGACAGGCCGCGATGCGTATAAAGGCACTGTCATTATTCGGGACGGGCGGATTGCCGCGGTGGGCTCCGATATTGCTGTGCCTGCGGGAATGAAACGGATCGATGCGCAGGGCGAAGCGCTGCTGCCCGGCTTTTTCGATGTGCACACGCACTGGTCCCCGGCGGGTAAACCCGGCACTTTGCCGCAGATCGCCTCTGCCTATATCCGCAAGGGCATCACCACGGTGAACGATTTCCATCAGCAGCCCGAAGCGTTCGCCCCCAAAAGGGCCTGGCTGGAGACGCTTGCCGCACCGCATGTCAATTTCGTGGCGCGGATGAGCACGCCGGGCGGCCATGGTGCCGACTGGGCCGATGTTCACACCACCAAATGGGTCGCCTCACCCCTGTCGGCCCGGCGTGAAGTGGATGCGCTGCAACCCTATAAGCCCGACTATATCAAGGCCTTCACCGATGGCTGGCGCTACGGCATGTCGCCCGAGGAAAGCTCGATGAATTTCGAGACGCTGGATGCGCTGACCGATGAAGCGCATAAGAATGGCGAACGCGTTCTGTCGCATACGGTGACCGTGGAGCGCGGCGTGCTGGCTGCGCGGGCGGGTGTGGACGTGATCGCGCACAGCCTTCAGGACCGGGCAATAGATGATGCCAGCGTTCAGGCTATCCGGCAGGATGGTACGTTCTACGCACCCACTCTGGCGATTTACGAACCGCGTGAATTGCTGGAGAAACCCTCTGGCGATCTGACCGAGGAAGACCGGCAGCGTCTGCGCAAATGGGAATTCGCCCAGAATAATCTGCGCAAACTCTACGCTGCGGGTGTGCCGGTAGCGCTGGGCACCGATGCCGGGATCGGTCATGCCGTGCATGGCGAATCCTCGCTGCACGAAATGGAGCTGATGGTGGAGGCAGGGCTTTCGCCAAAGGCCGCTCTGCTGGCCGGGACCGCAAACAGCGCCATGGCGCTCGGCCTGCTGGATGATCGCGGCACGATCGAGCCGGGCAAGCGCGCGGATATCGTCCTGCTTGCCGGGCGGCCGTGGGAAAATATCTCCGATATCCGCAAGGTGGAACGGGTCTTCGTCGATGGCAGGCCGGTAGTGGCACCGGGCCTTCCTTTGCCTGCCGCCAATGAGGCCGAATATCTCCCGCCTTTGCCGGCGGTCGATCTGGTCGACGATTTCGAACGTTCCGATGGCCGCAGCACACTCGATACGTTGCGTCTCGCCGATATGGATGGCGGGGTGGAGCGTTCCGCAGTGGTGACCAATCTGGTGCCGCGCAAAGAGGGCGGGCAGGCGCTGCTGCTGACTGCGCATATGTCGCCCGATGACGATGCCGAGGGCGGCGTTCTCATCCCGCTGAGCCGCGGTTCGGTGCAGCCGATGGAAGCGGGCGACCATGCCGGTATCCGCTTCGAGCTGAAAGGCGAAGGAACCTATTCGCTGGTGGTCAATACGCTGCACGGGCAATGGGTTGCGCAGGTGGAAGGCAAGCCCGAATGGACAAGCGTGCAGGTGCCCTTTTCGGCGCTGGAGTCTGCCCGCTCAGGTCGCTTCGCACCGGAAACGTGGACCGGCAAAGATCTAACTGAAATCGGCGTGATTGCGCATCGCCCGGCCGGGGCCAGCGCCTGGGCCGAAATCGACAATGTCGGCTTTTATCGCTGACCTGCGCCTTGCGGTGCAAAGCCGCCGGGGAGCCGCCGGGGCGCGGGCTGCGGTGCGGCTTAGCGCCGCGGCTTGCGCATGGTGTTGACGGCGAGGCGGGCGATGACCGCGCGCAGCGAAGGATAGCTCGCCGTTTCATAAACAGAATCCTGCGTCAGAGCGCCCGAAATCCGGCGATGCGCTTCGCCCAGCGAATGATAGGGCAGCCGCGGCAGCAGGTGATGCAGCGCGTGATAGCGCAGACCCACCGGCGCCCACAGATAGGGCAGGAAACCGTCGGGCACATTCACACTGTCGAGATATTGCGCAGTGATATTGAGCGTTTCGCCTTCATTCTCCCACAAATGGGCCGCCAGCGTACGCAACTGGTTGATAACCGCCACGCCCGAGATCACGCCCATATAGATGAGAAAGGCCTTGAGCGGGAGAATACCTGTCAGCGTGGTGACGATCAGCGCGATGGCCACGCAGCTTGCGCCCAGTTCCTGCCAGCGCCATTGCTTCGCGAAATCGCCTTCCGGATCGCGCCGTTCGAAGCGCGGATTGATCTGGAGGCCCGAGAAACGGCCCACCACCAGACGCCGCAGGCGGGGTGAAAACATCGATAGCGGGCCGAGAATGCCGAAACGCAGCAGCAGGCCCACCGGCATGAGAATCGCCGTCAGCAGAAATAGCGGCAAAGACCAGGGTTTCATCAGCGCCAGCGGCAGATATTCCGGGTCTTCCACCGTACCGTAGCGCGTGCGGGTGTGATGGATCATGTGAATGCCTTCATACATGAAGGAAGGCAGCATCATCGGCGCGCCGATCACCAGATTCCAGCCGAGCCGGAAGTGAGGCAGCCGCGAATGATCCAGATGGGTAATCTCATGAATGAACAGCGTTGCCCGATACAGCGCGAGCACCGAGAGAATAGCGCAGGCCACCGCCAGCCAGGGCGAGGATACCAGAATAGCCCCGGCCAGAGCCGCATAGCCGATCGCTGCCGAACCGAGAAAATCGGTCCAGTAAATCACCGGATTGGGCGTGCTCAGATCGCGTGTCAGCTTGGCAGCCATGCGCAGCATGTCCCGATCGTCGGTGATCTTAGACAGAGGAACTGTTGCTGTGACCTTGGTCATGGGCTTGGTGTTCAACAATGTATCCATAGGAATCTACCTGAAAGCTCTGCCCGAACGGCCGGACATTCTTTCCCTTTGTGATGCTTGGCACGCTTTTGGCATTTAATGCCTGTGCAGCATTGACAAGGATCAACGCATTCAAAGTCCTAACCGGTTCTTCCTTCATCTGCGATGAATAGACATTGCAGAAAAAGAGACAGGCCGGGACAATATTTGCACAAATAAGATCATCTCGGGCAAGTGCAAGCAGACATTCGGTCCTCCCCCCTGCTTTGCTGTCGCTTTTATTCACCTGCAAAGGGCAGAAAAGCTCCGGTTTTCCGGAGCCTTTCATTACATATGATATTCGACTTTCTTCAGCAATTCACGGCGCTGGCGGCGCTGGCGGATCTGCGCCGTGCTGATGGTGAGGGGCCGGACACGCGCCCCCTTCGGCGCGCCATGATCGAAGTGAAAACTGCGAACCGCGCCGACCGGCAGACGTTCGGGGGCATAGAATGCCACGACGACCAGATCGAGCTGATGGACATCCTTGATTGCCACATCGGTCTCTTCATTGGCCTGCAACATCGTGCTGGCGATATCTTCGAAATGGCCCATATCGAGATATTGCCCGGTGCTGAGGCTTCCCTGTCCCATTTTTGACCGTGGGTCCTGGCCCAGATCGTCGGGCAATTCGTGCAGATCGGTCAAAGGCAGTTCGATTTGTCGCTCACCGATATGCAGCGTCCCGATCAGGCTGGTGACGTAAAGCGGTTCGCTGCTCATATTGGTCACAAGACAGCGGCTGCGCATCCCCCGCCCGGCGGCACGCGTGATGAGGATTGAGGATCGTCTGGTCGCCCGGAACTGGATGAACAGCAACTGGAGATAGGTTATCCACACGATGAGCATCAGGAAACTCAGCACATTGCTGGTGATGCCGCTATTTAATGAAAGCCAGTGCAGCATGGGTTGATGTCTTATATCTATCCTTAGGGGGGTGGGGCGAGCAGCCAGAGCCATGCTCAATCCCGGTGCCATGCCTAAAGGTGTCGCAGGGGGCAAGTCTCCGCAAGCACACCCATGTCGATTTATGCGATTTTTTCAGGCGATTATGTCATTCGCTTTGCCTGCGCATTCTTCATGGAGCCATTCGCGAAACAATGCGAAGGCGCGTATTTTGTGACTGCTCTCGGGAAAAGCGAGCCAGTAACTGCGATCTTCGGGCAGAGGCCGGTTCACCGGGATAACCAGTTCACCCGCTTCCAGCTCCGGGGCGATCAGAAAACTCGGCAGCAGTGCCGCCCCGCCGCCCGCTTTGACCGATTGCGCGAGCATCAGGAAATGGCTGAGCGACGGAAGATTCTGCATGTCGGGCGCGGAAATACCCGATAGCGCAAACCACCGGGCCCATGCGTCACGCCGGCGGGATTGCACCAGCAACGGCACTTTCAGAAGATCTTCCGCCCGGCTTATGGCATGTTCAGCCTGTAAAGCGGGAGATATGACCGGCACCACCTCTTCATGAAACAGCAGATCGTGTTCGGCACCCGGCCAGTCCGGTTTGCCGACATGAATAGCGGCATGAAAAGGCTCGCGCGGGAAATCGAAAATATCGACACGGGCCGCAATATTGACGACCAGATCGGGATGTCTCTGTGTCAGACGCGGCAAACGAGGCGCGAGCCAGCGCATCCCGAAGCCGGGCAAGACGGCCAGTTCGATAATATGTTCGGGTTCCGGGTCGATCATCCGGCCGGTGGCCCGGCGGATCGCAGCAAGGGCCGGTCCGATCTCTTCCAGATAGAGGCGCCCCGTCTCGTTCAGGGCCACACGGCGCCCGTTCCGGTCGAATAGCGGCGCATCGAGCCATTGTTCCAGATTGGAAATATGGCGGCTGACCGCACTCTGGGTCAGTTGCAGCGCTGCACCGGCGCGCGTGAAAGAGCCGAGCTGGGCCGCCATTTCGAAACAATGCAGCATCGCCATGGGCGGCAATCCGCGCCGGTCATCGATCTTCATCTGAAAAGCTCATGAGTAAATGCCTATTCATGGGGTTTATAAGCCTTTCAAAATCGGAAATCATAACAAAAATAGATAAAGGTGAAGCGGGTGAGTATTCCCGCCATGCCCTTTGCGCCCGTCTGAAGGAGAAGTCCGCATGACATCGACAATGCAATCCACCTGCCCCGCCACCGGAGAGATCGTGTGGGAAGGCGTGGAAGACGATGCCGCCAGTGTGAACCGCCGGCTCAGCGCCGCGCGCCGGGCCTTCGAGGGCTGGGCTGACACGTCTCCTGATCGGCGTGTAGCGATCCTGCGCGCCTATGCCGAGAAATTGCGGGACCATGCAGAAGATGTGGCGAGAACTATCGCCCGGGAAACAGGAAAGCCCTTGTGGGAAGCCCGGCAGGAAGCCGGTTCCATGGCCGGGAAAGTGGATATTTCGATCCGGGCACAGGCGGAAAGGGCCGGGTTCCGGACCGATGAACAGCCTTTCGGGCAGGCGGTTCTGCGCCACCAGCCGCATGGTGTGATGGCAGTGCTCGGCCCCTATAACTTTCCGGGCCATCTGCCCAACGGCCATATCGTGCCGGCATTGCTGGCCGGCAATGCCATTGTTTTCAAGCCTTCCGAACAGACACCTGCAACGGGTGAGCTGATTCGCTCTCTGCTGAGCGAAGCCGGGCTGCCCGACAATGTTCTGTCCGTGGTGCAGGGCGGTCGTGAAACAGGCGCTGCGCTGATCGGCGGAGAGATTGACGGGTTGCTGTTCACCGGTTCGGCTGCGACCGGAATGGTTCTGCGACGGGCTATGGTGGAGCGTCCGCATGTTATCATGGCGCTCGAACTCGGTGGCAATAATCCGATTATCGCCTGGGATGGCGATCCGGTGGCGGCGGCTTCGATTATCGCTCAGTCAGCCTTTATCACGGCCGGGCAGCGCTGTTCCTGCGCGCGCCGTCTGATCGTGCCCGAAGGCCCGGCGGGGGAGCGTATCGTCGAAGCTGTTACCGCTCTTGCCGCGCGGATGCGCATGGAGCGATGGGATGCGGAGCCCGAACCGACATTCGGTTCGCTCATTTCCGCCGGGGCGGCTCGCTATGCGCGTGAAGAAGTGGCCAGACTGACCGGTCTCGGTGCCCGCACCCTGCTTGCCGAACAGCGCGACGATGGCCTGTCCGAAGCTTTCATGGCGCCGGTGATTCTCGATGTGACCGGGATAGATGTTCCGGATCGGGAAATTTTCGCGCCCGTGCTTCAGATACAGCGTGTGCCCGATTTTGCTGCTGCGATAAAGATGGCGAATGCAACCGCTTTCGGCCTCTCGGCAGGGCTGGTTTCCGAAGATGCGGCTTTGTGGCAGCATTATCTGTCACGGGCGAGGGCAGGGGTGATTAACTGGAACCGCCCGACTACGGGGGCCAGCGGAGCCATGCCCTTCGGCGGTCTGGGCAATTCGGGTAATCACCGTCCCAGCGCCTATTATGCAGCCGATTACTGCGCCTATCCGGTGGCCAGTTTCGAAGCGGGCGAACTGGCCGATCTGTCCGGCCAGATCAAAGGGCTGGCACCCGCCGCGTCCTGAAGTGCCTGCCATTCTGAAGAGGAGTTCGCTCGCTTATGCGTGAAATTAATTTCGACGGGCTGATAGGGCCGAGCCACAATTATGCCGGGCTGTCTCTGGGCAATATTGCATCGTCCAGAAATGCCGGGGAAGTTTCCGCACCGCGCGCCGCTGCTTTACAGGGGCTCGGCAAAATGCGGCACATGCTCTCTCTGGGCATTACGCAGGGTCTGTTCCTGCCCCATGATCGCCCGGATACGGACTGGCTGCGGCAACTCGGCTTTGCCGGCGATGACGATGCTGTCTGCCGTGAAACATGGGAGCGTGAGCCTGCTCTGCTGCGGAACGCCTTGTCCGCCTCGGCAATGTGGACAGCCAATGCCGCAACGGTTTCACCGGCGCCCGATACGGCGGATGGCCGGTGCCATCTGACGGTGGCCAATCTTTCCACCATGCTTCATCGCAGCATTGAACACGGCGAGACCCTGCGGCAATTGCAGCTGGCGTTTGGCGATGATCGCTATTTCGTGGTCCACCCCGCTTTACCGGCCGGTCTCGGCGATGAAGGCGCGGCGAATTTCATGCGGATGGGGAGCAGCCATGCCGACCGCAGCCTGGAACTTTTCGTTTATGGAGAGCGCCCGGCACAGCAGGCCTTTCCAGCCCGTCAGCACCGTGCGGCCAGCGCTGCTGTGGCGCGTCGCCATGGCGTAAGCGATGCGGATCTCGCGCTTGTCCGGCAAAGCGACGAAGCTGTGGCTGCGGGCGCGTTCCATAACGATGTGGTGGCTGTGGCCAATGAGAATGTGCTGTTCGCCCATGAACAGGCCTTTGCCGATCGCGATGCCGTTTATCGCCGGATTGCGGAGCGTGTCCCCGATGCCGTTATCGTCGAGGCGCCGCGCGAGCGGGTGAGCCTCGAAGCGGCGGTCGGCTCCTATCTCTTCAATTCGCAACTGGTGACGCTGGGCGAGGGGGGCATGGCGCTGATTCTGCCACAGGAAGCGCGCGATACACCCGAAGTCTGGGCATGGTTGCAGGAGGTGCAGGCAGCGGACAATCCTATCCGCCGGCTCGATATCGTCAATGTGCGCGAATCGATGCGCAATGGCGGCGGCCCTGCCTGTCTGCGCCTGCGTCTGGCTGTGAGTGAAGAAGCCTGCGCCGCAATAGACAGCCGTTTCCTGCTCGATGAGCGACGCTGCGACCGTATCGAAGCGGTGATCGAACGGCACTGGCCGGAACGCATCGCGCCGGACGATCTCGGCGAAGCGGATCTGTGGCATCAGTGCCGTGAAGCGCGCGAAACCTTGCTGGCAGCGCTGGATTTTCCGGCAGGCATCCTGTGATCGTGGCTGCGCAGCTTCTCTGTCTCAACAGCCAACAGAGCCGCTCGCTTGTGGGAATATCCTATTCGCGACGATCGTCATGCAATCCCGGTTCGGCATGCGCTTCCTGAACGGCAGCATAGCCTGCAGCTTGCAGTTTCCGAATATTTTTCAGGGAAAAATCGTAATCGGATGACGGGGATTCCTGCTTCTTTCGTGCAAATCGCGTGATGGTTGTCGCCCCCTCATCTCCCATAAGCTGAATATATCTGGGAATATTCCGCACCTTGGCAGCCTCGGCAGGATCGAGACGACTGACGAGGTGGCCGACCAGCTTTCGATAGGCCGCAATCGTTTCGCGATGGCGCAGGTCGCTTCTGATGCTTTCCGTATAAACGATTTCTTCCCGCCGCAGCAGGACTTCCATCATATTGGCGGGCAGCGGACTGTCCCCGGCGAACAGGTCGACCACAAACACCCGTTTCCCATCCGGTCCGCAACGCTCGATCAGAATGTCGAGGGGAGAATTGCTGACAATGCCGCCATCCCAATAGGCTTTGCCGTCGATATTCGTCCAGGGAAAGCCCGGTGGAAGGCTGCCGCTGGCGAGAATGTGATCCGGGGTAAGATCGTCCACATAGCTGTCGAACAAATCGAGCTCAGCCGTTGCCACATTCACGGCGCTGAGCAGCAGGCGGACCGGGCTGCGCTTCAAAGCGGCGAAATCGACATATTTTGCGAGAAGCTGTTTCACCGGTGCGGTGTCGTAAAAACTCGTCCAGTTGAAAGGCGGGCCGTTGAGCGCAGCGAAAGGCTGCATCCAGCGGGGCTGAAAGAAATTGGGCACGCCCAGTGTGAGAATTTGCAATGCGGACAAAGCCTGCTCGCCACCTGCGAACGGCACGTCCGGCGTGAGAACGGATAATTCGCTCCAGAACGCGTCGAGCGCCGATGCGGCATCGCGCGGGTGGCTGGCAATGATCGCTCCGTTAAAGGCGCCGATAGATACGCCGGCGACGATATCGGGAAATATCTCCATTTCTTCGAGTGCCTTGACCACGCCGCATTCGAAAGCGCCGAGCGCACCGCCTCCCTGAAGAACAAGCGCGGTCTGTGTCGGTGTATGGTCGAGCTTGAAGGTCGGGTCTTTCAGCCGGTCCCTGACCGAGCCGATATTGAACCGATGCCGGATCATGCTTTCGATACGGCGGGTTTCGTCGACAGGCCGGCCCATGGAAAGCAGGGCACGCGGAATATCGTTCCTGAGATAGAACAGGGCGAAAGATTTGCTTTCGATGGCTCCGCGGCTGATCCGGTCCTGTGTTTCCCTGGGCCAGCCGAGCATATTGAAGCCGATATCCCCGATTTCGCAGAAGAAATAGGAAACCTCATCATAAGGCAGACGTCGCCCGATCATATTCCTGGCCGCAAGGCGACCCTGTTTTCCGGCATTGTCCCAATGTTCGATATGGCGGCGGCTGGCAAAAACCGGATCGTAGAAAGCAACCACATCGCCTGCGGCGAATATTTCGGGCACATTGGTGTTGAGAAGCGCATCCACTACGATGCGCCCGTCTTTCAGAGCGATATTGCTGCCGCGCAAAAAGTCGCTCGCCGGTTCAACTCCGATGCTGACGATAGCGAGATCGCAGCGAAGCTTTCTCCCGGAAACGGTTTCGACGCCCTCAACGCATTCGGAACCGTGAAAGGCGGCCGCCCTATCGTTCAGCAAAACCGTGACGCCGCGACTTTCGACATAGGTCTGGAAATAATCGGAAAGTGCGGTGGATTCGATATAGGGCAGAAGCCGGGGGCCTTCCTCGACAATCGTGACGTCGATGCCCAGCTCGACCAGCGTCATGGCCGTTTCCATTCCCAGGAAGCTGCCGCCCAGAATTACGGCATGGCGAGTGCGGGCAGTGTCGCTTCGGATCGCACTGGCATCGTTGACATTGCGCAGCGTATGAATGCCGCTGAGATCCGCTCCGGGGATGAGAAGGCGTTTCGGGTTTGCTCCGGTTGCGATCAGGAGCTTGCCGTAATGAATCTGTTCACCCTTCGCGGTCGCCACGGTCCGGTTCTCCGTGTCGACCGAAACCACTGTTGTATCGAGCTGCAGATCGATCGCTTTGTCACGATAGAATTTTTCGGAATGGATGAAAATCCGCTCTTCAATATCGGCAAGCAGCATCTTTTTGGACAAAGGCGGCCGATGATACGGGCGAACCGATTCCTGAGATAATATAAGGACAGACCCCGCTGCGCCTTCCGCCCGCAGCGTTTCGGCGGCGAACGCACTGGCGATACCTCCGCCGATCAGCAGAAAATCGATATGCTGCGAGGTTGCCTGCAGCGTGTCGACAGAGCCTGCCTGTTCCGTGGAGGCGTTTTGACCCGATCTGCGCCTGTGTCCGGAAATCATGAGGCCAATTTACAGCTAGTCTGGAACTGCACCATGCGCGCTTTCTCCGTTATCGGCGGTGCTGGCAGCGCGACTTGACGGTTCTGATAGCCAAACTGCCGTTTGCCCGGTTTGTCCCCATAAAATGGATCACATATGGCAAAATCTTCTGCGGCCATCGGGTTCCACAAGCGGGAATTGCTTACGAACCATGCGCCGCAGGGGAGGACTATCCGCCATTACCTGACAACGCAGACACTCCAATACCTCCAACCCGAAGTACAGAGCATTTTCGAATTGGATCGAGCGTGAGGCCGCGAAGGTAAGTGGCGCGATCGTCGTGGGGCTGCGCGCCTGAACCCCTTAGTCGCCGCTATTCGCCGGTGGAGGTGTGGGCTGCCGGGCCGAAGACGGCGAAACCGAGAACTCTACCTACGCCATAGTCCTCTAAAATGGCCGACGCCTCATATCGCACACGCACGTGCTCAGCTGGTCAGCTGGGTTGCAGCGGAGATCAGTTCCAGTGCCTGAACCAGTCTCCGAAACAAGGTGCGGCGAGTGAGCGCCGCAGCCCCACTCGAAAGAACGCTGCGACGATCTTGAACGACGGCCGTTGGAGAAGTATTTTGCGACTAAGCCGCACAACACGCCCCGGGTCCGGTCAGAACCTCAAACCTTAGGCGGCGCCTCCGGTCAGATCCTCAGCCAGCATCAGCGCGTTGCCGTCAGCGTCGTAGAATGTTGCGGTTTTGACCATTCCCTCAACAACATCCGTTTCGCCATCAAATCGGACATCGGCCTGTTCCAGTTTCTGCCGAGAAGAATCCAGGTCTGCGACTCCGAAGACTGGTACGCAGTTGCCGGGCGCAGGCTTTGTGTGCTCGCCAAAGCCAATGGTAACACCGGGCGTGTTCGTCCGAAGTTCTGACCAGCCTGCGTCATCAGCATGGTAGAGCACCTCAAATCCCAGCATGGTTTTGTACCACTCCGCGCTCGCACGGCGATCTTTGACCGACATGGCAATCGTGATGGTGTGATCTACGGAAACGAGTGACATGGCTTTCCTTTCGATTGAAAATATACTAACTATACTTTATGGACATTAATTTGCTTGTCAACATCACTTCGCGGGCTTGGGCAATGCCCATACTATCGAGGCTGCATTCAGGCGTCGCCGGACGGCAAGCGCCGCTGCTGGCTGCGACCGGCGCAAGCAGGACCGCCTTCGCGCAAAGTATGGATCACTTGATTGACCTTGGCCTGATTGAGCGAAACCCTGGCTACGGTCATCCATTGCGCCCGGAATTCCGGCTCACACAGTTGGGGAGGGCAGTCGCAGTCATCGCCAATAAGATTGAGGATGTCTCTGCAGAGGACGATCAGCCCTTACTGCGTCGGTCATGGACTTTGCCGATTTTAACGTCGCTCCATACACCAAGCCATTTCAGCGACATCAAGCGAAACCTGCCCACGATAACAGATCGGGCATTGTCGCAGTCATTGAAGTCAATGGAAGCAAGAAGCTGGGTGTGTAGGCGCGTCGATGGAGCCGCTCGCCCGCCTAAGCCTGTCTATTGTGCTGTGAATACTGGAGGCCTGATAAGTCAGGTCACTGCGCCGGAAGTCAACTTCACTTAGCAGAACTGTTCGTTCTCAAAATAAGACCGGTGTCAGAAAAGTCCGCATAGTCGCCATCTCCGGAATCAGCTTCGAATGTCTCTTTGCCTTGGAGTGCCCATGACCGCTTCCCCACAGAATATTGTGGTTGTGGGCGATTGGCAATGAACGACGGCGGGCGGCTGCGGCCCAGTTTTCCGTGTAAATCCGGGGGCTTATGCGGTCAGTAACAAATGGCGGAGAGTTCGGGACGAAGTTCGAACTCGGAGCCGCGCGCTCAAGTAGCGCAGAGCGCGGTAGCGCAGAAAGAGATGGCGGACAGGGTGTCCGTCGAAAAGGGCTCTTTTACTGGCTTAATTGTAAGTTTCTTAAGGGTTTCGCTTGTGTCGATACCCCCATAAATACCCGCATCAGGCCGCGCCCCGCCATTCCAGAGGGTTTTCAATCCATCGGTCTATATCGCTCTGCCGCCATGCCACTGCGTTGGCACTGATCTGGACAGATCGCGGGAATTCACCGCAATCCATCTTCCGGTAAATTGTCCGTCTGGACAGGCCTGTGGTCTCTACGACAGAGGGTAGGCGAAGCAAGCGATCGCTCATTTCCCCTTCTCCAATTCTTTGATGACCTTGGCCCGGCGATATTCTTCCGGGCTGACTATCCTCCCATCCATCGCGTGCCATGTAAGGCACCCCTTCGCGTACCAATTGTCAGGCAGCTCCATAACCCCGCCGTTTAGAAATGGCTCAATATCTTCGGGATGCTCCGCGAGGTATGATATGATCCGGCCAGCGGTCTCCATACCTCCTATACCCGCAGCGTCTGCAAATCCTTGTGACAGCGTGGCTATGTGCTTGATGAGGTCTCGTGGAGACCAGTGGGCTAAGCGTTCATCTGCGCTCATCATCCGCACTCCCGGTTGCGGATGGCATCGGCTATTTTGTGACCTGTCTCTTGCGCGGTCTGAGTGTCCCAATCGCCTGTTAATGCGCTAACTTGCATCCAACCGTCCGCCACCTTCGCGCAGGCCTCGCGCTCTTCCTCCCGCGCCTTTTGTTCGCGCGCGGCGATGTAGGGTTCTGCTGCGGCGAGTACGGATTGAGCTATCCCGCGATAAAAATCGTTATATTCCGGGTTTTCGAATGGGTTGAAATCCGCACCCCACAATGCAAAGGCAATTGCATCAGTCACTTTTTGTTCCATGTCAGCACTCTGCATCGTCTTCACCTTTCAGGATGGCGCGGAGGGTGGCGTGGCCTTTATCGGTCAGGTGTCGGGCACCAAGTTCATTGACGAATGCGTATCCGCGCTCGATCAGAAATAAACCATATTGCCCGAGGGCGAACTCTTCCGGCTGGCCATCTCCGATTGCGGCCAACTTACGCTTTTGCGCCTCACTCAGCCCGGCAGCTATTTCGCGGGGGTCGGTCATGCTTCGATCCCCTTCAATTCTTCGTGCCACCGCATCATTGCGATGACATCGCCCGAAGCAGCCGCTTTGATCGCTTCGTTGCAAGCGTGCTTCATCATGGCGATCGTCGGTTCGACCATCACGTTCGGCATTCCGCGCAGGCTTTCGTACAAAGGAATGACTTCCTCCTGCACGCGCTGGATCTGGCGGGGTAGTTCTGTTGCGAGACTGGCCATGCTTATCTCCCCAATATTCGCGCCAGAATGGACCGGCTTTCACGCGGGCGGTTCATCCATTCGGCGTTAGTGACGGCTTGCCTGCGGCGCTGTGTGGGCGTGTTGCAGGCCGGTTCGATGCGGTTGCCGCGTTGACGGGTGGCGATGGGTTTCGTCATTGGTCGCGCTCCCTGTGGCGGTAATGCTGGATACGGGTGACGTGCAGGCCGGCCATGCCGGAGCGCGCGAGCGCCCTTTGCCACTCCGCGAATTCATCCGGCGTGAGGCCATAGCGCTCAAGCGCCTCGACCAGCGTCAGAAGACCGCCATTCACGGCCGCGACGACTTCCGCTTTGCGCCGGGGAACCCAACGCCTGATATCCGGTGCGGGCAGATCCTCCATCGTAAGCGGCTTGCCCAGGGGGCCGGCGACTTGCGCGGGGCGCCCATCATCCTGACTGGCGATCATCTCTCATCATCCTCCAATCCGTCCGACCAGACGCTTTCCGCGCCGGCGATGAACTCTTCGGCCTCGGTGCTATCCAGATCGAAGCCGTGCTTCTCCATGGCCTCCTCGCTGGTCAGTCGGGCATAGGGACCCCGGTGCCGGCCCCATTCGCGGCCCATGCCGTATGGGGTCAGGTCCGTCTTCGGGATCGGGCGGCTGGCGGGGCGGGTCATTTCGAGCGCTCCCGTTCATTCATCATCTCGCGTGTTTCAAACATCGGGTGCCCAACATGAGGCTGCCAATTGGTTTGCCAATCACGCAGGTTGAAGTTGTCAAATTCGATGTCGCGGCGACAATCGGAGCAATACCAATGATTGCTGCCGTGATTATACCAATTGGCCGGCTCAGCCTGACATGATCGCCGGTTACACGCCCCGCCTTCCTTGCCTTTATTCGGCTTTTCGGGGGCGTCGAGTGGTAGATCCATGAAGGCCATCTACCCATTCCCTTCGAGTGCTGCGTTGTCGTGGTCACGGCGCTGCGAATGCTGAGGCCCAGGGGTTGTGTCGTAGACCTCCATGCTCATGAGGAAGCGAATGCACATCGCTGCCGTCTGCACCGCTTCGGTGTGAACGCCTTCCATAGTTTCCTTGTGCTTTTCGTAGGTGACTTGAAGGCAGGCTTTTGCAAGTTCGCCCGCCTCTTCGCTGACTACGTTGCCAGCGTCTATTATACGTGTCGGCCAAGTGGGAAATTTGGTGGTCGCCTTTGCGACTTCCTGAATTATCTCCGCAACAATCGGGTTAGCGACTGCATCCCGCAGCCTCTCATTCTCGGCTTGCAGGGCCTCGGTGTCTTCGCTCTGGCTGGATTGGGTGCCGAGGCAGGCAATCACCTTGCCTAAATCGACATACCTTGCAGGACTGCCTAGAATGACGACTGGCGGCGGGCTTTCGTCAATCCCGTCAGCCATTGGATTTCGCTTAAGGGAATAGGGGTTGTCGCAATCGTAGTGCGCTGTTTCGTCATCCCATACGGTTACAACGTGCCCTGCGAGTAACGGCGCGCAGCAACCGACGCATTTCCCCAAGTCTTCCGCCTGCGGATTTTCGCCACTTATTTGCTGGCCATTCCTTTCAAGATCGGCCTTCGAGAAGGTTTTCATACCGATTTCCTCCGTGCCGCTTTTGGGGCGTTGTCCCGCCATTTGTGCGGGTTCGGGGGTGATTTCCTTGCTGCTCACGCCGCATCATCCAGACCGAGTAGGCCGAACAGCGTCGGCACCGCTGCCTCACGTTCCGCTTCCGGACTATCCAGATCGTAGCCATGTGCTTCCATCGCCTCCTCGCAGGTCAGGCGGCGGTGCGGGCCTTTAAATCGAGCCCATTCACGGCCTTGCCCGTATGGGGTGAGGTCACTGGCCATCACACATGCTCCCTTTCGAAGATCGATGAAGGCGGCTGGCCAGAACGAGGCATGATGCTGAGATCGATATGTACTTCGGCGCTGGCTGTTATCGTGTAAGCCACGCGCCCGTGAGGCTTTAAAGCGGGCTGATCGTGCCAATGGCCCCAGCCTGTTTCGTCATGCACTGCTCTGGCGATTGCATTCAGCAAACGCTCCGTATTCGTAGCCTCTTCAGTCCATGGAATTGCAACGATATCGAGATCGCGCTGCTGCGAACCGTGGATAGCGAGCGCATAACCGCATTCGCGTGCCGCAGCCCGCACGGCTGGCAAGGCACGCTCGCAAAAGATGCTGATTTCGGCAGTGCGAACTGCATGCGTATAATGGCAGGCAGCATCGGTATAGTGATCGGGAAAAGTCCAGCCATTGAGACAGGGGGAGGGTGGCTGTCTCATGCCGCGTGCTCCCCAACGCCATCGCACAGCTTTGCGAGGCGCTCGATTGTGTCGAGCACTTCGGGGCCGTGGGTTTCGATCAGGGCGATGGCGCGTTGCTTTGCGGCGCTGGTTGGGGCTTTAGTGGATTCTGCCTTCCCGCTTCGGAGGCCGGCTTCCTGATAGGCCGACACCACCGGCAGCAAGTGCCTTGCCAGCAAAACTCTTTGCTCTTCGGACATGCCGGACAGGATCCAGGCAGTATCATCCTCAGTCTCGATCTTCGCTTTACGCAGTGCCTCTTCCAGATCGCCAATCGCGCTGTTCTGGCCTCCTCTGGTACGCAGATCGGCATCGGTCCATAGGTCAAGGTGGCGACATTCTGCGATCAGCGCCTTTGCGATATCTTCCCGCGCTGGATGATCTTTCATGAGCCACCATGCCGATCTGTTTTCTTCACTGAAAACCGCAGATAGCCATGATACACTGACTGTATCCTGCAACTGCTTTACGATCACGCCGCTTGGTTTGCGAAAGACGCAGCGTTGTTCCTGCAAGGTGACACCCAGCGGCTGCAACGGGCAGTTTTTCAGTATGGGGTTCATAATTCCGCCTCCGTTTACAGGGAGAGCCAGAAGGCGCGGGCGCCTGTGGCGAGGATGATGAGGACGATGGCGGCAATCGCGGCCAGCCAGCGGCGGGCGGCGCGCTTTTCCTTTGCGTCCCAGTATGGATCGGGCGGGG
This sequence comes from Altericroceibacterium spongiae, assembly GCF_003610805.1. Lineage (GTDB taxonomy): Bacteria > Pseudomonadota > Alphaproteobacteria > Sphingomonadales > Sphingomonadaceae > Altericroceibacterium > Altericroceibacterium spongiae. The sequence goes on from NZ_RAPF01000001.1 coordinate 527,311, forward strand.
TGCCGTGCTGCATCACAGGGTTCCTTCCGAAATATGGGCCAGCCATTCGGCCAGCGCGAAAACCACACCGGCGGCACTGGCGCCGAGTGCGAGGCCAATGGCCGGGGCGATGCGGGCGATCATGCGGCATCCTCTCTCTTTTCCGCGCCACAGGACGGCTGGATGAAATAGAGCGGTTCGCCAGTGGCAGGGGCACGGGGTATGGCGACCGGGTGGCACAGTGCGATGGCCCGTTTGCGCATTGGCAGGCGGCGGATATGGCCTTGCTGTTCGAGCTGATCGAGAATCGGGCCTACAGAGGCCCGGCGGTGCAGACCGCAGGCATCGGCAATTTCCTGCCAGCTCGGCGGCATGCTGCCATGGGCTTCACAATAGCCAGCGATATAGGTGAGCACGCGCTGTTCGCGGCTGGCCTTTTGGGCTGGGCTCAGCATGGCGCCGCTTCCGGCTGGCGTTTCAGCAGGCGGATCGTTTCAGCGTCTTCGGCATCGGGGGCATGAGGCCGGATTTTGCGGAAGCTCTTCGCCGGATATCCGTCACAGGGGCGATCACCGGGATAATCTTCAAACCAGAGGCCGATCACGCCCGCGGGATCAGATCCAACGCGGCGAACCGTGTTTATCTCGCCTGCGTTTGGGCCTTCCGCATCGGTGCCATCGAGCAGGTTCCATCCACCATCGTGAACGCAGAGCGCCATATCGCCCGCTTTCCAGTTATGATCGCTCATGCCGCGCGACCTTTGGGGCGGGCATGGGCTTTCCCGAAGGCGCGGATATCGGCGAGGGCGCGGGCCAGAGCGGCAGCGTCTTTGTTTGCCACGATATCGATCAGCGAGGGCGGGCACGGCTGGCCGCGCCGGGCATAGGCCTTGCGGGTTTCAATCCGGCTCACCGCCGCGTGAAGGCTCAGAGACGGATGACGCTGCAGTTCGGCCGCTATCTCCTCTTCGCTGACGCCGAAGCATGGTGCGCGAGGCGGCCTTCCAGAATTGAGTGACATGATGCCTCCAGTTCGTTTCTGGAGGCTAGATAATCACAATATGTGAACTTCTGTCAACTTGAAATATTCACAAAATGTGATTATCGATTTCTGACGATTAGGCCGCAGCCCCTGCTGCGCGGGAATTTGTGAGGTTAGTGATGGTGGGTTGGTTGTTAGCGAGTATGCTGGCTGTTTCAGGTGTCTTTGGGCATGTCAGCGCAGATGTGTGGAGTGGCGGAATATTCTCTCATCGTCATAGCGCTCGAGAACTCGCTCAGGCGTCTAACCTGACAGCAAAAATACGTGGTGAAGGCGGTATTTGTCAGAGTTTCATATTTGAAAAAACCCATGATAAAAAACGGAAAGTCCGGTATTTGCTGAATGGGTATCCGTATGTTGTCGACCAATTCTCCGACAGGAATGAATTTAGTCGTGTAAAAGCAGGACTCGCAGTCTCCGAAGACTGGCCCATTTCCTATGTCCCAGCCTATTTCTACCAGAGTGGCACTGCTCCTTCCCCGATTGATTACAGTCAGTTCAAACTCCCAGTCGACGGAGAGATGATCGACAGTGTTTTGCTGAAAAACAAATTCTTGCAATCGTACGATGGCACGTTCGGCATTGAGGAACGCGAGGTGCGTTTCGGCAGCGGTCTGCGCACTCTTCATAGCGGCTTCGCTGCCCTTTCTGGTGTGTTGAGCCGCCCGGCCAGCGAAGCCGGCAGCGGCTATGGCGGAAAGCAGCGTGCCGAAGCCCAGCCATATTCCATACACAGCCGCGTTAGCGGAACGGATGGCGGCCTTCGCGCTTTCTTCTGCGGACTGCTCGGCAGTCCAATTTACAGCAGTATCTGGTTCCTCGGCCTGCCGGGATTGTGGGTTGTGTTCATTCTCCTCAGCGGCAATTACTTCAGTGACAGATCCGCGAAAGGGACTTGGACCCGCCTCACCACCGTTCAGGCTATCAGCGCTTTGTATTTCGCTCTGGGCGGCATGATGCTCATTTCCCTGCCCCTGCACCCCGGCTGGAAGTGCTATTAGGACTAGCACGCAGGCGGTAAGGAAAAGGCGAGGTATCGTCATAAAGGCCAATTGGTGGCGATCAGGGCGGTGCTGGTTAGAAAAGCGGCCGGAAGGATCATCCCGAGGCAGCCAGTGCTTGAGGTTTTTAACCGTTTTTTTACCTGCGCTTTGCGCCATGCGGCCTGATCCTCTTGCAAGGGCCGATGGCGGTGGGGTTTCTGGCCTTCCCATGCGAGAGAGATTTCACAGCCCATCGTGGGATAGTTCCGCAAGCCGCCGGTGATCTGGTGGATTTTGGCGCGCGGTATGTCGCCGCTATCGAGCAAAGGTGCCAGAATGGCCGCGTCCTCTGCGGCGATATGGGCCAGTTGCCGGTCGAGCGCGTCGAGCACTGCAATTGCGTTAGGGTCTTTAGGGTTATCCGGGTCACGCCTGAGATAAGCGGGTTCCCCCGGATCGGTGGAGAGAAGGATAGTCTGGCGGCTGGTGCCGTCGGGATTATCGAAGCTTTCGCCCACCAGCTGGAAGATCTTCTTGCGAGGGCGTTTCAGTTGCGTAGCAGCCATGAGCGGGCCTTACTTCAAGCCGAACTGGGATTTCTGGATCAGTTTGCCATCCTGAAACATGGCATTAGCATTGGCACCAAATCCGTTTTCACCATCCCACTGAACCATAATAGTGCGGATGCCGCCCAGTTCATTTTCGCTGATAACTTCGCCGGGTGAGCCCACGATGGCTTCCACCTCAGAAGGCGTCATCCCGGTTTTGATGGCAGTGAATTCAGCCGCGCTGATCCCCGGATCGTTTCGGCGGGCGGCGGGGGCAGATTGTTCGGGCGCCCCGGCGATCCGGCTATCACCAGCGCTGACGCCCGGCTGGCCGGTTTGTGCCGGCGGATCTCCGAAAAGCGCGCCGATCACGCCCAGTGCGAAAATGACACCGATGCCGACCAGCCCCCAGAACATGCAGCCGCGCTTTTTCGGCTGGCCGTTCCCGCCCAGAGATTCCGTCATATCTTCCCCCGTTATCCAACAGTTCCATTTTTGCGAACCAACGCCTGCGCTACGCTAATAAGTTGTTTGCGTTCTTCTGCAGATGCGTTGACCCAAATTTCGATAATATCGGTAGGTAAAGTGGAAGGGTCGTGTTCCAGAATGAAGCCTGGCTGGGTCTTCAATGCCGGCGCTAGGCGCCTCAACCATTTGGCTGACAATCCCCGCTCACCGCTCTCCAGATACCCTATCATGTTCTGGTTAGTGCCGACTGCTTCCGCCAGCTCCGCTTGAGACATATGGCGAAACTCTCGCCACGCGCGAAGATAGTTGGGCCCGCCATTTTTATCGTCGCGCTCTTGCATCTCCTTATTATCGCAGATTGTGAACTCAATCGCGCCACACAGATTGTGATATTTTTCAGTTGCACTTAAAATCACATTATGTGATGTTTGCGGCATGGAAAAGTTGACCTCCAGAGAAATCCGCAAAGCGACGGGGATTAGCCAGTCCTATGCGAGCATGATTGCTAACGGGAGACGAACTCCTCCCCGAGCACTGGCAATATACCTTCTTCGTCAGACCGGCTGGCGTCATCCGTCCATTGCCGACCTCACCGACAAACAAATCGATGTATTAGAATCGGTCGAGCCTTGGCAGCTATCCAAGCCGGACGATGACGACGTAGCCGCTGCCCGGTCAAAGCCCGACTGGGCGCTGAGCGATGCTGAAATAGAGGCGCTGCCGGAAAACCGGACCGTGCTGTGCGCGGTGTGCGAAACCCGGCTGGACAGCGCCGCCGCCCAAGCCTGCACCTTCGTCGATTGCCCGCATGCCTCCCTGACAGCGGAGGAGGCGGCGTGAGCGCTCCCCGGATCATCAAGAAACAGGCTATCCATACGTGGGTGGAGCGTCGACGGGATGCGCGGGAGGTTTATGCCCACCGCAAGATGCTGAACGCAATCCGCCGCAGCTTCGGCAAAGGGCCTATAGCTTTCCTTCCCTCTCTGCTCGCTTCTGAACGAGATCTTCAACCATCGCCCAGAAGTACTCCGTGTGATGGAGGAGAAGTTGAGTAGCTGGATGATAAGCCTCATTAGCCGTTTCGGCTCTCTTTTCGGCATAAGTGTCCAACTCACTGAGACTTCCGCGTGCGCACTCTTGTGCGCTTTTGACGGGATCAGGCTGAGAAGACAGGATGTTTGCCCACAAATGCAGGGTGAGATGTTCGAGCATGAGAATGTGCATGCTCGTATCAAGTTTCTTAAGCGGTTCGTCCATTTCATTCGCCTTTCGGTTGTTTCTGACATTGCAACCGTGACCGAAGCGGGGGCGGCGTCAATCCGTCCCCGTGGAGGTGTCCCACCGCAGGGCATAGCCGCCAGCCGGACGCCGCCCCATGACTGACCCGTTAGCCCTGAGAACGCCGCATAAGCGCGTTCCGGGTCGCCTGCCCGGCGGGGAACTCCCCCCTGTCCGTCTCCGCCGGGCACTTCATTCCATCCGTGTTTTGCCATGCCGACTTATTGTGCGGCGCAGCGGGGTTTGCCCATGGAAATGATGCCGGAATATTCCATCCCCAGCGTAAAACGGCTGGTTGCCGATACGTTACGCATGTTTGTGGGCCATGGCCGCCGCATTAGCTGGGCCGATCTGGCCGCGGCGACCGGCGATAAAGAGCGCAAGTTGCGATCCTATGTCGAGACGGACGGCCCGGAAATGCCGCTGGACGTGTTTATGCGGGTCTTTGCGATCCTGCCACCCGAAGCCTTTGCCCGTGTGGCCCGGCATATGGGGTTCAGCGCGGCCCCGCTGGATCTGTGCCCGGATGCAACGATGCTGCGGGCGCTGGCGCAATCAGCCCGGCTGGTCGCCGAGGGCAACGAATTTCTGGAAGATGGCGTGATCGACCACAGCGAGCGGGCCATGCTCGCCAAAAGGGCCGGTGACCTTCTTCCGATCCTGCAATCCATCGCCGGGAACGGTTCCACCTGACCGGACCGGCTGGCGGTGCGTGACGCCCTGCCAGCACCTCCGCCGATGCATCGAAGCCGCGCCGATGGGCGGGGCGGCCATAAGGAGTGAGTATCATGAACGAAAAGGCAGAAAGGCCCGATGCAACCATCGATCAGCCATCCGTGGCGGCCGATGGCGGGCATGTTCCCGGCGCGTGCAACACGCTGGGCGAGTTTGTCCGCTCTCTGGAAGACGGGCAGTTCGATGCCGATTGCTATGACGCGATCAAGGATCTGGCTGCAACCATGCAGGAACATGCGTGGAGGTCTGGCGGCAAGTCCAAGGGCAAGATCACTATCACGCTGGACTTCGTTCAGGAAGGCGGCGTCACCGAAATCAAGGCGAAGTTCAAGGCGGCCAAACCTGAGGCCAGCCGCGCCAAATCGATCATGTGGGCGACCGAAGATCATCGCATGACGCGCACGCGCCCCGGCCAGAAGCAGCTGTTCGGCATTCGTGACGTGTCAGGCAGCGCGCCGATGCGCGACGCCTGACCCCTTTACCCCTGACGAAAGGAGATCGGCATGTCCGACTTTGCACAACAGCGCGGCACGGCCGCGGAAGTCCGTGAAATCATTGAAACCTATAAAAGGCCCGAGATCGAAACGCTTGTTGAGCCGGGTACAGGCGTTGAAGCGATTGTTCAGATCAGCTCGCACGGCACGAAGGTGATCCCCAGCGAAGTGTTCGACGAATATCGCCGTGCACCGTCTCAGCGGTATGGCACGGCTTCACTGACAGCGATCGAGAGCCTGATCGACCATGTGAACCGCTTCAAGGACGCTGACAGCGTGCTGTTCGCCATCGATGATCGCACAAAGCCCTCCATCACCGCCGTACTGGATTATCACCGGGCTGGCGCAGAATCCGATCCGCGTTACGGCCTGCACCGGTCGCTGTTCCAATTCCCGCTGTCGGATGAATGGAAAGCCTGGACGAAGTATGACGGCGAGCCTTTCAAGATGGCAGAGTTTGCCGCCTTTCTGGAAGACAGGATTATTGACGTTCTGGACCTGATCCCCGGTGAGGACAGCCTGCCGGAAGATATGCAGCGTTTCGTCAATACGGTGGGCGGTTCCATTGCCAGCCCTTCCAAGCTGATCGAACTTTCCGTCGGTCTGAAAGTCAATGAACGCTCTGCGGTGAAAGAGGCGATCAACCTTTCTTCTGGCGAAGGGCAGGTTCAGTTCGTAGCAGAGCATGTGGACGATGTGGGTGCACCGCTGCGCGTGCCGGGCCTGTTCCTGATCGGGATTCCGGTGTTCAATAAGGGGCCGATTTACCGGCTGGCGGCGCGGCTGCGTTATCGCAAGACGGCGGAAGGGCTGGTGTTCTACTATCAGCTCTGGCGGGCAGACCGGACATTCGACCACAGTTTCCGCGAAGCGTGCGAGCGGGTGCAGGTTGAAACCGAATTACCCATGATGTTCGGCACGCCTGAATAATCATGGTCCAGCCGGGCACGCATGAACTGGGCCTGTTCCGATCAGAAGGAACACGGAAACAGCCGCGCGATGCGCGGGGCCGGTTCGTGCGTGTCCATTACAGTCCGGCGCGGCTGAAAATCCTAGAAACCACACGCCAGATGCGGGCCGATATGGGCCTGCCGCCCAGCCCATGGCTGGAACCTTTCGGGAAAGACAAATGAGCTATGGAACATACAGATTGCGGCGTTGTGTCGTCACGCCGGTGCAGATGCAGCGGCTGCAAGAGGTGCATGCCGCGCTGAAAAACGGCGAAGGGCTGGAAGAGCTTGCCAGCCGCACGGGCGTGAAACCGAACACTATCCGAACATCGCTGGTAAACATACTGGGCAGCAGTGCATGGCCACCCCCGATTGAAGCTGTGGAAGAGGCGTTAAAGCTGCCTGCCTGCAACCCGTATGAAAAGACCGCAAACCGGTTCGATGGCGTCGCGGTGGATTTCGATGCGGAAGAACGCGAGCTGGAGCAGCGCCGCTTCGCCGTGGAAGAGGCCCGGCTGGAACGGGAAAGGCGGTTGCTGGCCGAGGAACAGCGCAAATATGGGCTGAAAAAGCCCGGCAAGCCGATTTCGGAAATGCCTATATGAGCGCGAACCGAAAACCCATCTTCTCAGGCGGCTGGCGTCCGAAGGCTTCAAAGAGAAAAAAGAAACCCCCGCGCCCGCGCCCCGCACCGAGGCCCATTGACGATATCACCGACCTTCCGGCTGGGCCGCGCGTGATCGTGCCGTTCCCGCCGGTCGAGTTGTCACCAAACTTCCGGGGCCACTGGACCGTTAAATCGCGGGCCAAGAAGGATTATCGCCGGGCATGCTGGGCGCTGGCGCTTGAAGCCGGGCTGCAAGTACCTGGCTATGCCGGAACGGATGGCAAGATCGCTATCCGGCTGGATTTCTTTCCCCCGGACCGGGCCAGCCGCGATGATGACAATGTACCGGCGAGCTTCAAGGCCGGGCGGGACGGCATCGCCGATGCTCTGAAATGCGATGATGCGCGGTTTGTAACCACGGTTGAGATGCGCAGCGAGACGCGTTGCTGTGTGGTCGTGACGCTGATCCAGCCAGCCGACGGGAGGGCCGCATGATGCGCCAGCCCGATACCTATCTGCTCATCTATCGCGACGGCACGCGCCGGCTGGTTAAGCCGCAATCCTTCGAACGGCTGGTGAGAGGGCCGAACATTTCCGGATTCTGGCGTGTGTGGAGGCGCAAATGAGCTGGGAAACCCAGAGCTGGGCCGCCAAGCAACGCCCCGGTTCGTCTTCGGCGAAACTGGTTTTGCTGGGGCTCGCATCCTGCGCGGATGCCAATCACTGCTCTTTTCCTTCAGTTCAATGGCTCTGTGACTTCAGCGACCTTAATCGAAAAACAGTGATAACCGCTTTGCAGCGGCTGGAAGACGGTATGTTTCCCCTGATTGAAGACACCGGGGAGCGCCGGGGCCGAACCTCTCAGGTGAAGGTCTATCGGCTGGCGGCCGGAAGGGAAGGCACGCAGTCCGATCCGCCGTCTGAAACAGTACCGAAAGCGGAACAGTACCGAAAACGGAACAGTTCCGTTTTTTCCCGTAAAGAGTCCCAAAAACGGGACACGGAACCTTTTAGGGAACCTATACCCCCCTTATCAGCTAAAGCTGATAAGGCCCCCACTGCCGATTTTGATGATCGTTTGGAGAAGGGAAAACCCGCCAAGTCTGGGCGGAGTGGAAAACGGCCCTCCCGTGGAACCCGATTGCCCAGTGACTGGTCGCCACCGCCTGTCGATCAACTGCCGCCCACAGCCGGAAAGCTGGTCGAGCAATGGCCGAGCGGGGCGTATGAGGCGGTTTGCGAGACGTTTCGATGCCATTGGCACTCCGAGACCCGAGCCGTGGGCTGCAAGCGTGACTGGGATGCTGCGCTGACCAAGTGGCTGATCAGCGATCATGCAAAGATCATGCGGGATGCCAAGGCTGGCGTGAGCTTTGCTTACCTCACAACGCAGCGGTCAGCCGGCGGCAAGGGCAAGGATGTTCTTCCGCCACCCGTGGCCAAAGCAGACGAAGATGATCGGTCGGCGGCCATTCATAACGTTCTGAGGACGGAACTTGGCCAAACAGCGTATGAGACATGGATCGAACGATGCGCTCTGATTTGGGATGCTCCGGGCGTTGTGGTGGTCACGTCCAGCGAGTTTCAGCGGTCGTGGATTGAGGATCACTTCCAATCGAAAATTATGGCGGCTGCGAGGGCAGCCATCGGGTCTGGCGTACGCTGGACACGCTTCCAAGTCGAACAGCCGATAAGAAGGGCAGCTAATGGCTAGATCAGGTCGCAAAAGGAAAAACGTTAAGCGGGAGCGCAATGGGCGGGCAATTCGAGCCGGGTTGCCTCGTTATGACAAGGGCACAGAGCGGGCGCAGGCGATGCAGGCGCTATACGGTCAGGATGGATGCGACGCCATTGGCCGCGCTTATCGTGCCGGATTGCTGGGGGCAGGGTCGGAGGCAAAGGCCTTGCTCGATACTGCGCGGGCGATCAGCAATGCCTATTGGGCAGCCTATTCGACCGGCAGCTACAAGAGCCCGCTGGCAGGATCATCCTCAGGCAGTGTGATTGCCATCGATCATGCCAAGGTTTTGAAGCGGGAAGAGTGGCTGAATGAAAGCCTGTGCATGGTTCACACTCTTGGCCCGCAGATCCGCAGAGCGTTCTATCAGCTGGTCATCGATGTGCATCCAGACTGCGGCCCTGACTGGCTCGACCGGCTGCTGTTCGCTGATCGCAGAGCAGGCATACGCGCCGATGAAGACGATGTGCGTATGATACGATATGCATTGGAAGGCCTTGCGGAGATAGCGGCTTGACACATAGAACAAAAGGTGAAATGGTCATAAATAGAAAGTCCGGAGATGTGTCCGGCGAGGCCTTCGGCAACAGAGCCGCAATCATTGCCGACCAGTTTCAAGGCCATCGTCTTCGGGCGGTGGCCTTTTTGATTTCGGGAGGTCCGGCCTGTGCCTAAATCACCTCCCACAGTTACTCTCGGCATGCGGCGCAGTAAGCCTAAGCCGTGGGCAACCAGCGCTCGGGCGAGCAGACAGGCGCGTGGATATGGCCGCGCGCATGAACAGATGCGCGAACGTGTGCTTGTTGAAGAGCCGCTGTGCAGAGAATGTCAGGCGCATGGCCGTGTGTCTGCAACAGAGATCGCGGATCATATCATTCCGCTTTCTGAGGGCGGCTGCGGCGAACGCAGCAACTATCAGGGCCTGTGTAGGGATTGCAGCAATGCCAAGACCGCAAAAGAGGCTCAGAGAGCCCGCAAGCGCCGAAGGGGGTAGGGGCGGGTCGAAAGTCAGGGGGAATCCGCCGTAGGACCGGCGGGGTCCCACTTTTTTTGCGCGTGCGATTTAAGTTTTTTGGGTTGAATAAAATTTCGGCCCCGTTGCGGAGGCCAGAATGAAGCGAGGAAGGAAGGCTGAGCCGCCAGCCAGCAAGGCGGCGCGTGGCACGCTTCAGCCCTGCCGCGATGATTCCAAAATCGAGATCATTGTTGCCGATGATCCTTTGCGGATGCCGGACTATCTTACGGCGGAAGCGGAGCTGGTCTGGGAAGAAGAGCACGGGCGCGTGATGGCGACCGGGAACAGTGAGACGGACAGCAGTTTGTTTGCCCGATATTGTTCGCTGGAAGCGATGATCCGGAAGGCCTTTGCCAGCGGTGAGCCGCCCCCGGCTGCGTATCTGACCGAAGCGCGGCGGATGGCCGAACTGCTCGGCATTGCCGGGCGAAAAAGCCGTGTTGCGAGTGGAGGTGTGGTTGATGGCGGCAAAACGTCCAACCCCTTCAAGCGCAACGGAAACCGGCCACGCTAGAGATTATGCCGCCATCGCGCTCGACTATGCGCGCAAGGCGGCGAAGGACAAAAAGCAGCGCAGGCACTGCAAATATACGCGGCTGGCTGCGCAGCGCCATCTGGACGATCTGAAACGATCACGGAAGAAGGAGTTTCGATACAAGTTTTCCGCCTGGCACGCCAATGACGTGTGCGACTTCATCGAGAAGCTGCCGCATATTGAGGGCGTGTGGGACACTCCTACCATCACGCTCGAGCCAGCGCAGATATTCGTTCTCGCCGTCGTGTTCGGCTGGCGTCGGAAGGAAAACGGGCTGCGCCGATTCACGGTGGTATATGAAGAGGTAGCCCGTAAGAACGCGAAGTCGACCAAGACGGCCGGGGTATCGCTTTATTGCCTGTGCTGCGAAGATGAGGTCGGGCCGCAGGTTCTCACCGTTGCCACTACCTTCGATCAGGCGAAAAAGGTGTTTCATCCGGCCAAGCGGATGGTTGAAAAGACGCCAGATCTGCAGGAAGCTTTCCTGATTACGCCTTGGGCAAAGTCGATAACGTGTGATGAAAACGGCGGATATATGCAGCCGCTGCATGCGAAATCGAAATCGCAGGATGGCCATAATCCGCATCTTGTAACGCTGGACGAGTTCCACGCTCACAAGGATCGTAGCTTATATGACGTGATGCGGTCTGCCTTCGGGGCGCGCAAGCAACCGTTGATGTGGGCGATCACCACAGCAGGGCCGAACATTCACGGCCCTTGCTACGAAGAACGGACCTTCGCGACGAAGGTGCTGGAAGGATCGGTTGAGGCGGAGCACTATTTCGCATGTATCTGGACGCTCGACAGGGCGGAAGATTACGACGATGGCCGCAAGGTCGGTGACGATCCGTTCGATCCGGATCTGTGGTGCAAGGCAAATCCGCTGCTCGGCGCATCGGTTCAGCTTGAAGAGCTGCGACAGTATGCGCTGGAAGCGAAAGAAAATCCGGCGGCTGAAAACGAGTTTAAAACCAAGCGCCTGAATATCTGGTCGGGCGCGGCATCGGCATGGCTGAGTGTGGCGAAGTGGCAGGCGTGCGGCGATGAAACGCTGAGCATTGAAGACTTTCGCGGTCTCGATTGCTGGATTGGCGCCGACCTGTCCAATGTGGATGACTTATCCGCCTTGGTTCTGGCCGCGCTCGATGCCGATGGCAGATTGCTGGTGAAGACGTGGTTTTTCCTGCCGGAAGCCCGGCTGGGCAGCACCGACAGCAAGGTGAAGCAGGTTACAGAGCTGTATAAGCGCTGGGTGGAAGACGGCGCGTTGATCAAGACCGAGGGCGATTTCATCGACCACCGGGTTATCGAAGACACAATAAGGTGGCTGAAAGAAGAACTGAGCGTCCACGGCACAACGTTCGACCAGTGGAATAGCGGCCTCGCAATGGCGGCCCGCCTGAATGAAGATTTTGACGATGGCGGCGAACCTTTCGCGGTGCAGATGGCCAAGAAGGCCGCGAACACAACAGACCCCGCGAAAGCCATTGAGGCGCGCGTAAAGTCTGGACCGGGCCGCCTGAGGCACGATGCCAACCCGGTGATGACATGGATGGTCGGCAATACATTTGTCGATCGCAGAGTGGATGGAAGCCTGCTCCCGAAAAAGGAGCTGCCCAACAGTGCGAACAAGATCGATGGAGTGGACGCGATGATCAATGCAACCGCTCCGATGCTGGTGCCCGAGGAAGAGGGCGGTGGCGTGGACAGCTTTATTCAGGCCATGCGGGCGGCCGCCTGATGGCTAACTGGCTTTCCACCGCATGGAGTTATGTTACCGGAGACAGTTCGGCGAAGCTGAGCGGTGCGCCTGAAGATGAGCCGTCCCGCATCATGTTCAATATTAGCGGCGGTGCGGGCGGGGACCGGGTGACGCCAAAGTCCACTCTCGGCCTCTCCACCGCATGGGCCTGCATTGCCCTTAAGTCCGAACTGGTCGGATCGATGGGTTGCGGTGTCTACAGCAAGAGTGAAAGCGGCGGTCGGCGGGCGCAAGATGGCCACTGGCTGTATGACTTGCTGCATGAAAGCCCGAATGCAGACCAGACACCCAGCGAGTTCTGGGCCGGGCAGGTCGCGGCTATGGATCTGTGGGGCAACGCCTATGCGGAAAAAAGCACGCTTGGTAATCGCGTTACATCGCTGACCCCTATGCGGCCCGATCTGACCGACGTGGTGCGCAGGAACGGGCAGCGTATTTATCGCTTTCGCGACCGTGGGAAACTGGAAGAGCTTCCGGCCGAGAAGGTGTTCCATCTCCGCGGTATGACGTTTGGCGGCGATGTTGGTCTGTCAGCCGTGGAATTCGGACGGCGGACCATCGGCAGTGCTCTTTCGGCCAATCGGACGGCAAGCAATGCATTTGCAAAAGGCCTGCAAATATCGGGTTTTATGGAAACCGGCACTACCAACCTCAAGCCGGAGCAACGGGCCGATCTGATCGATATATTCGCTGAGTTCATGAACAGCCCGGAGATGGCGGGCAAAGTCATGCCTCTGGAAAAGGATTTCAAATTCGTACCGCTGCAAATGAAGCCGGCGGATGCGCAGTTGCTGGAAAGCAGGCGCTGGGATGTTGAGGAAGTGTGCCGGTGGTTCGGGATGTTGCCCATTCTGATCGGCCATGCTGCGCAAGGACAGACGATGTGGGGCTCCGGCATCGAGCAATTGCTGCTCGGCTGGCAGACGCTCCGCCTCAACCCGCTGCTGAAGAAGATTGAACAGGCTGCGAAAAAGCAGTTGCTGCCCGTGGGCGAGCGGAAAAAGGTCTACGCAGAATTCAACCGTGAAGCGGTGATGGCGACCGATAGTGCCGGTCGCGCCGCACTATATTCCGCCTTTGGGCAGAACGGCGTGATGGATCGCAACGAAATGCGTTCGCGCGAAAATCTCGATCACCGTGAGGGCGGTGAATATCTCACTGTGCAGTCAAATCTGGTGCGGCTCGATCAGCTTGGCTCGGGCGGCGCGCATTCGTCGGAGCAGCAACTGCGCAATGCTCTGCAGGATCTGCTCGGCATGAAGGGCGGCGATATCGAAGCCATGATCGAGCGCAAGCTACATTCAATGATGGGCCACAATGTCGGGCCTGATCTCGAGGACTAACCATGTATCGCAAAAGCCAGCTCAAGGTGCGCGATTTCACGCTGAGCGTGAAAGCTGCGGACGTGAAAGACGACGGCAGCTTCTCCGGATACGGTTCGGTGTTCGGTGTGGAAGACAGCTATGGCGAGGTGGTCGCGCCCGGTGCCTTCAAGGACAGCCTCGCCGAACTGGCTGCCAAGGGCCGCAAGGTGCCGATTCTTTGGCAGCACCGCACCGCTGAGCCTATCGGCATTTATGACCTGCTGGAAGAAGATGACGTCGGCCTGAAGGTGGATGGCACGCTGGCCGTCGATTTCGACAATCTGGCCAAGCGAGCCCATGGCCACATGAAGATGGGTTCGGTGACCGGCCTGTCGATAGGTTACTGGGTGCGCGAGAGCAGCTTTGACGAGAAGACCGGTATCCGGACCCTGCGCAAGCTCGACCTGGTCGAGGTGTCGCTCGTGACGTTCCCCGCAAATGATGAAGCGCGGGTTGAAGCAGTGAAATTCAAGCTGGCGCATGGCCAGCTACCAAACCTTCCAGAATTCGAACGGATCCTGCGCGAGGCAGGGTTTTCGAAAAGTCAGGCTGCGGTGGTCGCCAACCGTGGCCTGCCTCATTTGCTCCAGAGCGAGTCTGAGAGCGCGGCGAAAGACAGCGAGGCCACCAAAGGCCTTTCGGACATTCTGGCGGGTTTCAGCCTGCCCCAGCTCTGAGGATAACAACCATGAATATGATGACGCGTGGCCGTGAATTCGGCCGCAAGGAAGAGGGCGGCCAGGAGCCGCGCGATGAAAAGACCATTCAGCAGGAACTGAAGGACACGCTCGATAAGGTGAAGGGTTTTGCCGAGAACTTCGAGAAGAAGGCGAAGGAAGGCGAGGACGTCAGCCGCGAGGCGAAAAACAACGCCGATGAAGCACTGACCAAGCTGACCGAACTGCGCGGCGAGATGACCGAACTGGCCCAGAAGCTGGATCAGCGCGGTGGCGGTGACGATGAGATGGAGCATAAATCGCTCGGCCAGAAGGTCGGCGCATCGGACGAATTCAAGTCCTATCTGGACAGCGGCTGCACAGGCACGATGCGGCTGGAAGTAAAGGCAGTGACCAGCGATCCCGCATCTGCAGGGCCTCTGATCCAGCCTGCGCGCCAGCCCGGCATTGTCGAGCTGCCTCGCCAGCGCCCGCGCATTCGCGATTTGCTGACACCCGGCCGGACTACCAGTAACTCCGTGGAATATGCAAAGCAGGTAACACGGACGAACAATGCGGATGTTGTGGCCGAGGGGGCACAGAAGCCTGAATCCGATTACGCATGGGAAGTCGATAGTGCGCCGGTTCGCACTATTGCGCACTGGGTTCCGGCATCACGACAAGCGATGGACGATATCCCGCAGCTCGAAAGCCTGATCGATGGCGAGCTGCGTTATGGTCTGGACGATGCAGAAGATGCCGAACTTTTGCTTGGCGATGGCACCGGGCAGCATCTCGAAGGCTTGTACACTGTGGCGAGCGCCTATGCCGATCCTATCGGCTATGCCGATCCGACGCGGATCGATCAGCTACGCCTTGCTGTATTGCAGGTGGAACTGGCCGATTATGCGCCGGACGGCATGGTGCTGCATCCCAGTGCATGGACCAGCATCGAACTGACCAAGACGACGGATGGTGCCTATGTCTTCGCCAATCCGCTCGGAATTGCCGGGCCGGTCCTGTGGGGACGCCCTGTCGTGCCGACCAAGCGGATCGGATCGGGCAATTTCATGGTTGGTGCATTCCGCATGGCAGGCCAGATCTTCGACCGCATGGAAACGGAAGTGCGCATTTCCGATCAGGATCGTGACAACTTCATCAAAAACATGCTGACCGTTCGCGCCGAAAAACGGCTGGCTCTCGCTATCCGTCGCCCTGCGGCGCTGGTGAAGGGTGCGCTGGTCGACCTGCCGGCGGCTGCATAACCAATCGATGCAAGATGTGGGCGGGGCCTTCGGGTTCCGCCCATTCAACGGAGGTACACACATGAAGAACGCCTATGTTCTGGAAGATCATCACGGTGATAACGGCACGGTTCGCACCGGCTGGATATTGCGCGAACTCACCGACACGCGCTTTTCCGCGCTCCAAAAGCGCGGCCTGATCCGTGAAGCTACCAAGAAAGAGCTGGATGGGAAAAAAGCGAATTCGCCACCCGCGAACAAGGAAGCGCAGTCACCTTCGAACAAGGGCAAAGCCTGATCATGCAGATCTGCACCTTCACCGGAGCAAGAATGCTGGGTGCGCCGAAAGGGTGGGATCAAAAGCTTGACGGCATGTGCGGAATATTACCGGTTGCAGATGAAGTGGACGTTCAGAGCGGCCATAATTTCATGTATAGCGTGTGGAAGCCGACGCCGGAGCAACTGGAAGCCCTGAATAATGGCGGCGCTATCCGGCTGGGCATCTGCGGAGAAAGCCACCCCGTTATCAATATGGGTGTGCTGACGCCAGAAACGTGCACTGCGGCCGGTGTTGAAGTGGCTGCAGGGTGATGCGCACAGTTGCCGTCAATGAGCCCGCGCCAGTGATTACACTGGCCGAGGCCAAAGAGCATCTGCGCGTCGATAGCGATGACGAGGACGCTTTGATAACTGGCATGGTGGCGGCTGCGACTGCCCATATTTCCGGGCCGGATGGTTATCTCAATCGGGTGATAGGTGTGCAGATGTTGCAGACCTATCTTGCTCGCTTTCCCGGCAGTGCTTTCCGTCTGCCTTATGGCCCGGTCAGGACGATTACCAGTGTCGAATATCGCAATGGTGAGGTGTGGCAAGCGATCGATCAAACCGATTATGAGCTGAATGGCAATATTCTGGAGCCTGTGCCGGGCGTGAGCTGGCCGAGCTTTAGTCTTACGCGGCGCGAACATGTCCGCGTGCTTTATGAGGCTGGGTACGAGACGGCACCCTTTCCGGTCAAGGCTGCGATTTTCTTGATGGTGGGCGATCTATACGCGAACAGGGAAACGGTGGTTACCGGCACGATAGCGAGCGAAGTGCCGATGCCAACGGCAGTGAAAACCCTGCTCGAACCTTACAGGGACTACAGATAATGCTGTCTGCAGGCCCAATCCATAAGCGCATTGAAATCCATACGCAGCAATTGCTGCGCGAGGACGATTTCGGCAGCGAGATTTATGACTGGGCCGAGGATAAAAAGCGCTGGGCGCGTATCATATATGGCACCGGGCAGGAGCGCCGACAGGCAGCGCAGGAAAGCGCCACGCAGCCTGCCACCATTGTCATGCGGCATGACAGCTACACTGCAGCGATCACAACGGATGCGCACAGGCTGTTTTTCGATGGGGTGGCCTGGGACATCGAAAGTATTGTGAAGCGGAAACGCGACGGTGAAGTTTCCATAACCGCTACGTCGAGGACGGGTTGATGAAAACAAGTGTTAAGCTCGAGGGCTTCAAGGAGCTCGAGGACAATCTGTACCGGCTGAAATACGGCACTGCCAAGAGTAATACGCGCCGCGCGATGAAAGAATCTCTCGAGCCCACGGCCCGGATGATGCGTGCGAAAGCGCCGGTATATAGCGGTACTCTCAAAGAGAGTATTGCAATCAGCTCACTACAGAAAAGCGGCCGGCAGAGAGAGTTCACCAAACAATCGGGCAGCGGACTGACGATGTATATCGGACCATCAAGAGAAGGCGCGCTACAAGGGCAGATGCAGGAATTCGGAACATATAAGGAGCCCGCGCAGCCGTTTGCCCGGCCTGCATGGGAGTCCGACAAAATGAATGTGCTGGACCGGTTTTCTGTTTTTCTGTGGGATAATGTGGTGAAAGCACTGGGGCGGCAGGCCAGAAAACTGGCGCGGGCAGCAAAAAAATAATGTTGCGAGCGATGATGATCGCCGATCTGCGATCAGAGCCATCTCTTGCCCCGCTGCTATCATCTTACAAAGGTTATCCTGCAATATTCTGGATGTCACGCCCGGCGCGGTCGCAACTGCCCGGCGTGACATTGCAAAGCATATCGTCGGGCACTTTATATTCTCAAGAGGGCGCTGCAAAGCTGCGTTCGCGCAGGGTGCAGGTCGATGCATGGAGTCTGAACGTTTCGAGCGAAGCGCCTGTCGCATTCGACGCTGTTCGCAAAGTTATTGAACGCGGTTTCACTGACCGCTGGCGCGGATTCTCGCTCGATGATGAGCGGGATACCTATGAAGACCTCGATGCGGACAGGCGCATCTTCCGAACATCTGGCGATTTTATGATTTGGTATCAGGAGACTTGATATGCCTACCGATGCTGTTCTCGGTTCAGGACCCAATGGTGAGGGAACCGAGCTTTGGCTTACCAACGATCAGGGCGAACCGAAAAAGGTGGACGGTCTGATTACTGTCAATCGCCCGAATCTGACAGTGGCAAGCGAATCCAAGACCAGTCACGATTCCGGCGGCGTAAATGAATATATGGCAGGTATGATGGACCCCGGCGAGATGTCCGGATCTATGTATCATGTGCCGGACAGCGATGACGACAAGCTATTCATAGAACATATTGCGAGCAAGCAAACCAGACCAGGTTACATCAAGGAAGTGAAGAAAGATGGCACTGCGGTATGGACCACATTCGCCATTTTCCTGACACAGTACGAACCTGATGATGCGCCGGTAAACAGCCCCCGTGAAGCTGAATTTACGGCGCAGGTGACCGGCATGCCTGACTATGCCGGTAACGCACCGGCTGGATACGGCGCATGATCGGAGAAAGGCGCATCGGCGGCTATACGCTGTTTTACGATTTCGACGCTCTGTGCGAAGCTGAAAAGCTGGTCGGGCCGATGGGAGCAGCCATGGCTCTGCTGGAGCAGGGCAGCCTTACCACTATTCGGGCGCTCGCCTGGGCGGGGTTGCGACGCCATCATGCCGAAATCACCCCTGAAAAAACCGGCGAAATCATCATCAAGGTAGGCTTCCATCCATTGGCAGAGGCCATCGGTGAGGCGATGAAAGAAGTGTTCCCGGACGATAGTGGCGAGGAGAAGCCGGCGGGAAAGCCGAAAGGCCGCAAAAAACAGACTGGCTAAAGCTGTTATCAGACTGGTGTGCGGCCGGTTATCAGCCTGCCGATTTCTGGCAACAGACACCGGCAAGTTTTCATGCTGCGGTCGAAGGCGCGCAGAGGCGTATCGATTCTGAATTCCGCGCGCGGCTGGCTGTGGCGGTACAACAGGTTCGCTGGAGCGCAAGCGATCCGAAAAAGTTACCCAAGCTCACCAGTATTCTGACAGGTGGCAAAAAGGCGAAAGCTTCACCGGCCGACCGGTCGAGCAATCTCAGTACATGGGCCGCGCTTCTGCGCGCACAAGGCGAGCGGGCGGCTAGAGCAAACGGAAAATCGGTAAAGGGAGGGTGAAATGGCAAGTGTTGTCATTGGTGCCCTGCGCGCCATTTTCGGTGCTGATACCGCGGCTTTTGAAAAAGGGACAGATCGCGTTCAGCGCGAAATGTCTTCGACACAAAAGAGTCTCAACAATCTGAGCAATAAGTTCAGTAGCACCGGGAAAAAGCTGTCTCTCGGCCTCACCGCGCCCTTGGCGGGATTGGGCGCCGCGCTGACGACATCCGCCATGCGTATGGCCGATAATGTGCCCGAACTTGAACGCATGGCGATAACTGCCGGTACCAGCGTGGCGGAAATGCAAAAGCTGGCCCATGCTTCGAAATCGGTGGGCATCGAGCAGGATAAACTGGGCGATATCTATAAGGACACACAGGACAAAATAGGCGATTTCATTGCTACGGGCGGCGGTGAAATGGCGGATTTCTTCACCAATATCGCGCCGAAAGTCGGTCTGACAGCCGAGCAGTTTCAGAAGCTATCCGGCCCTGAAGCTCTGCAAGCCTACTACAATGCATTGCAGGAAGCAGGCGTCAGTCAGTCCCAACAGATTTTCTACATGGAATCCATCGCTGATGAGGCAAGCGGGCTGATCCCGCTGCTCAAAGACGGCGGTGCAGGCTTCCGGGAACTCGGCGAGGGTGCCGCAACGCTGAGTGATGAACAGGTCCAGAAGCTTAAGGATTATAAGCGCGCAACAGCGCAACTGAGTTCATCATTCCAGAGCCTGACCATATCGCTGGTCGATAGCGGTTTGCTGGAAATGGTAACGACGCTGGTGAAGCGGATAGCGGATGGAACGAGCACTTTTGCTAAAGCGCATCCGGAACTGTTTAAATTTGGCGTGGTGGCCGGTGGTATTGCTGCCGCCATCGGCCCGTCTCTGATCGGCATTGGATCGTTGGTAAAAACGTTTTCCACGCTATTGCCGATTCTGTTAAAACTGGGGCCAGCGATCAAGATTGTACGCATTGCTATGCTGGCCCTGCTTGGTAACCCAATTTTGCTGAGCGCTGCTGCTGTGATCGCCGGGATATATCTGGCCTGGAAGAACTGGGATAAGATCGAGCCCTATATCACCGCTGTAAAAGATGCGGTTGTCGGTTTCTGGAACACATACGTGTCCCCCATATTCACAGCCATAGGCGACGGTGTGAAAGCCATCGTGCGGATATTCAGCGACTATTTCCGCGACCAGCTCGGCAATATCATCTCTCTGGTTTCCAGCCTGCTAAAAGGTGATTTCGCCGGAGCATGGCAGGCGGCAAAGGATATCGTGATCCGCGCCATTGCTGCTTTGTTTGAAGTGATCGCCACGATTGCTCCGACTGTGATCCGCAATGTGAAAGCGATGTATGAAGGCGTAAAGCTGTGGGTGCAGGACAAGTTGATGAGCGTGTTCAACTGGCTGCAAGGCAAGCTTGAAGCTGTAGGCGGCTGGTTTTTCGATCTTTATGATAAGGTTGTCGGTCATTCTTACATTCCCGATATGGTCGATAAGATCGGCCAGCATATCGGGCGGCTGCAAGGCAATATGGTCGATCCGATAGAAGCGGCTAACGACAATGCGGCGCAGAGCTTTGCCAATATGGCGAATGATGTGAGCAGCAGCCTTAGTGGCCTGATCCAGAATATAAAAAGCGGCGGTGTGCTCGATATTATGGATAGCGTTTTGCGTGTGGCAGGACAGCTTGGATTTTTGGGTGGGGGAAGCAAGACAGGCCCAATCGACCTTTTGGCCGGTCTCGATTTTCGTGCCAATGGCGGGCCTGTGAGTGCCGGGCGTTCCTATATCGTCGGTGAGCGCGGCCCCGAACTGTTCACACCCCGAACGGCTGGAACGGTCATATCAAACGATAATTTCAGCGTTAACGCAACGGCTGGCGGCGAAGTTGTTGTGCGGATTGTCGACACTACGGGCCTGTTCGAAACAAAGGTGGATGGACGTATCGCTGCCGCCGCACCGGGCATTGCCTCTGCCGGCGCGGGCGGCGGGTATAATATGATGGTGCGGGCGAACGGGAAAAAGTTCTGATGGCTATTCTTCTGCCCTCGAAACCCGGCCCCGGCCCGTTCGAGCCGCAATATCGAGATTTTGGCGGGGTGATGCAGGGTGCGCTTGGCGGGGCCGCGCAGCGCAATAACAGGCTCGGCAATCGCTGGCGGATCGATGTGACCATGCCGGCGATGCAACCCATTGAAGCGGCGGAATGGTCGGTTATGCTGCCGCGTGCCGTGCGTCTCGGTGCGCGCTATCCGATCCGGCAACCGGGCCTTGCGCTGGGTTCGCCCGGTGCGGTGCGAGTGGCGGGCGCGGGGCAGGCTGGTGACAGTTTGACGCTGGATGGTTTTACCGTGGGCCATGCGATCCGTGCGGGGCAGTGGGTTTCGCTGGTCACCAATGGCCAGCGCTATCTGTACAAGTTTGCCGAAAATGCGCGGATCGGTGTGGGCGGCATGGCAAAGCTGGCCATTGAGCCGCTGCTGCGCGTGATCCCGCAGGACAACGATATCGCCGAAATTACTCAGCCTTATATCGAAGGCAATCTGACTTTCGAAGGTGGCAGTTTCGACACGGATGCACTGACGCGCGGATTTAAATTTACAATCGATGAGGCGCGATAGATGGCGGCGACCGATCCGATTATCACCACAGCCTATTTTCTGAAACTGGAAGCACCGGATGGCGATGTTCGGCTGTGCGATGGCGGCGTGCTGATGTTCGGCGGCGAGCTGTATGAAAGCCATCATCCGATTTTCGGCGCGCTGATCGAACCGGATGCACCGGAAGACGGCTTCGGCGATATGGCCGAGGACGGGCAGATCGTTTTGGGGCCCAACCCGCCCGCATCGGTGCAGGCATGGTATCGCGCGGATCTGGAAGGCTGCCGTCTCCGCATATGGGAATCCGATATCGATAGTGACGGATTAACCGCGATCAATGTGAAACAGCGCCGCGATATGCTGGTGGACACGGTGGGGCGGCGGCAGGCGGCAAACGGGCAGGATCAATTGATCCTGAGCCTGATAGGCCGCCCGGAAAAGCTGTTTCTGAAAAATGAAGGCAATGTGTGTTCGCAGCGTTTCCACCAGTCTGTTTTTGCCGGTGAGCGGGGTTTCGAAAACTGCACCGATCTGCGCGGATTCGTGGCGTGGGGTGCCGAAACACCGCCGCGCAGTGCGGGCTATACGGGGGGCAGCTATGCGGGCGGCGGCGGTTATTCGTCCAGCCAGTATAGCCGGTAAAAGCAATGGATCTGGCGACGCGCGCGATAGCAACCGAAAGGGTGCTGGAGCGCTATCGCGACAAACCGTTTAGCTGGTTCGGCGCAAACTGCATCCGCCTGGCACGGATGCAGGCGCAGGAAATGGGCCATGATGTGCCGCCCGTGCCGAATTTTCGCACCGCGCTTGGCGCGAAGCGGGCGTTAAAGAAGATGGGGGCGGGCAGCGTGGCAGGATTGCTGGACCTTTATTTTCCGCGATTGCCCGCCCCGGCATTTGGCATTGTCGGCGATCTGGCCGTTTTGCGCGGCGATGAGGATAGTGGCGGGCTGGAAGCCGTTTGCATCGTCGATGGATATGGCAATCTGTTCGGGTGGCATACGATAGTACCGGATGGGCTTTCGACCATCAAACAGGCGCAGAGCGCCATTCTGGCCTGTTGGAGATTGTAAGGTGAGCAAGGTTTCGCGCTTTGTCGGGCAGGTGGCCGGTGTGGTTGCCGGGGCGGCGCTGATCGGCAGCGGTATCGGGGCGGCGGTTGGTGCGCCGCTTGCGATATCGGGCATCGGCTCCGCTGCATCGATCGCGCAGGTGGCCGGTGCAGTGAGCGCGGTGGCCAGCATCGGCACCGCGCTGACCAGCGAGCCTGCGCGGGCGCAGGGGCAGGTGAATGACCGAATCATCGGCGCGAATAATCCGCAGCCTTATCTGATCGGGCGGACCTATTCGGGCGGAGTGCAGGTCCACGATGTGGGCTATGGCGGCAATGTCGATGATGTCGACAATCCGTATCGGTTTATCCCGGTGGTTTATAGCTGTTGCGGGCCGGTGCAGGGGCTGGAATCGGTGCAGCTCGATTTCGAAGCGGTGAGTTTCAGCGGCACGTCGGCGCTGGGATATTATTCTGATTATTTCTGGCGCGATTATCAACTTGGAGCGCGGCCCGAAGCCGATGCATTGGCGCCGCATTTTGCCGGTGCGCCGGACTGGGGCAGTGCGCATAAGCTGAGCAGTTTTGCGGCCATCGGCTATTCGCTGAAATGGAGCAAAAAGGGCAAGCGGTTCGCGGGTGGGCAATTGCCTGTGATCGGCGCGATCTGGCAGGGCGTGAAGGTTTACGATCCGCGCCTCGACAGCACCTTTCCGGGCGGCTCCGGCACGTGCAGGGCGGGTGATGAAAGTACTTATGTCTATCAGGCCAATCCGGCGACGCATTCGGGCACATATGCCTATGGCCGTTATGTCAATGGCGTGAAGGTTTTCGGGGTCGATCTGGGGGCGGCGGGCGTCAATTTTGCCGATGTCGCGGCATGGGCCAATGTGTGCGATGCCAATGGCTGGACGGTGAACGGCACGATCTACGAACCTGGCGATAAGTGGAATAATCTGAAACGCATTGCCGAAGCGGGGGCTGGTTTTCCCGTGCTGGTGGGCGGCAAGCTGGGCTTCGATTATCGCGCGCCCCGCGCAAGCCTATATACGATTACGCGCGACGATCTGGCCGATGGGGTCATATCGAGCCAGCTCAATAAGGAGTGGAAGAGCCGGCACAATGTGCTGGTGCCGAAATATCGCAGCGAAGCGCATCAATGGAGTTTCCAGCAGGCCGGGGCCGCGCGGGTGGCCGCCTTTGTAACAGCGGATGGCGAAGAAAAGTCAGACGAGAAGCAATGGGATCTGGTGACCGATGTGGATCAGGTCACCCAGCTTGCCTATTATGAACTCTATCAGCGGCGAGAAGGCGGGCCTTTTACGCTGCCGTTAAAGCCGCATATGCGCGATTATGAGCCGGGCGATTGCCTGACGCTGGGTGCGGATCTGGGCGTGCATCCATCTGGTGCGATCAAGGCCGTGGTGCGCAGCACAAGCGGCGATCCGGGCAGCGGCATCGTGACGCTGGAATTCGAACAGGAAACCGATGCCAAGCATCCGGCCGCACTTTCGGCCACCGGGGTTGCCCCGGCGGCTTTCGTCCCGCCGACCAGCGAAGAGCTGGATGGCACTTACTATTACAACAATCTCGATCCGGCTTCGGTCACTGTCGACAGCGCGACGCTGACCTGTGACACGACCGGCGAAACTGTGGATGCGCGATAATGGCCAGACAGATTATCGATACAGGATCGGTGGCGAATGACGGCACCGGCGATCCTCTGCGGGACGCGATGGATAAGGCAAACGCCAATTTCAGCGAGTTGTACGCTGATATCGTATCGCTCAACAGCGTGAAACAAACGGCCAGTGCCTCTGCACCGGCCAGCGCGACGGCGCCCGGCACGGCGGGGCAGATCGCTCACGATGCCGATTATTTTTATGTTTGCACCGCCGCCAACACATGGAAACGCGTGGCACTCGCCACCTGGTAAAACCCCGAAGCTGAAAGGAACCCCATGGCCAGCCAATGGGACGAATGGCTGCAGCGCCTGCGCGCTGCGGGCAAGGGAGGCGTGTCTTTACCGCCTGCCTTTCGCGGCGATGTCTATTCGACGCCGGTAACGATTGCCGGCGACTGGACGGGCGCCAGCCTGCGCGGCGATGTGAGCGCATCGCCCGATGCCGCAGCGCCGCTGGTGAGCTTCACGGTTTCGGAGCCGGTTTTCGATCAGGGCTATACGATTTTCACACTTTTTCTAACCGGCACCCAGACCGGCGATCTTCCGGCGGATTCCGACCTGACCGGGGCAGAGGATTTTCCTTTCACACTCTGGCTTACGCCGGATGGCGAGGCGGAAGAGGTGTTTTTCGGCGGATTACTACCACTCATGGGGAAGGCTTGAACATGGCAGGTGAATTGCAGGCTCTGGGGAAGGCTTGAACATGGCAGGTGAATTGCAGGCTCTGGTAGGCGGCCAGTATGTCGAAGTGCGGCTTGGTGAGAGCACGGCAGAGGCGAAGCGGCAGGCTGATGCGGCCCGCGCCGCAGCCGAGCAAGCGGAGGCAGCGCGTGACGAAGCCGAAGATATTATCGAAAGCGTTGTGGCAGATACGTCCACGTTTGCCTTAGTCACTGATGTGATTTCGGAAACCGGTTATTTTTATAACACTGTCGGCTCAAAAATTGCCCATCCGGACTATCAATATCGCAAAGCTAATATTTCTTCGACCGATACGATTCGATATTCGACTTTTACGCGGGGCATTTCTGCTGCTGCCGTAACATTCTTGGATGTTGATGAAAATGTGATTTCGATATTCGAAATTGGCAGTGGGGCCGAGTCTTATAGCTCAGGAATTTTACCCGCTCCGGATGGTACAGATAGTGTTGCTATCAATGGTATAGCCGGTAAATCATGCGTGCTTGAAATTCAGGTAACAGCCAATCTCCCCGATTTTATAACAAAAATAGATTACGATGTAGAGAATTTGCGGGAATGGTACGCTCCTGATGCACAATCTGTAGAGAATGGTTATTACAGCAATAATAACGGCCAGTTTATTAGTAATTCATCTTACGGAGGCATTAGGTTTGCGGTTAAGCCCGGCGATACGATAAAGGTGAGTGGAAGCACCAGTGGCGAAGAAACAAATCTTATTACATTATTTGATATCAATGGAGACTATTTGTTGTCGGTGCCGGAAACCGTAGGCACTGGATCTAACTTTATCTATAACAATTACAAATATAAAATTCCAGAATTTTGTTATGAAGCAGCCATAATAAGCCGCGTCAATGTAGCGCCATCGCAGGCAGTAATATTTGGTGTTAATCCTGATCTGCTTGAGAAAATATATAACGCATTTGATGCAGTACTCAATTGGTCTGGACAATCATCTGTATTCGACAGCGGTAATTTTTACGGTAGCGATGGCGTTTATCGTGCGAATAGTAGTATGGCCAACAGGGTGTACGAAATACCCGCTGGCACAACTAAATTAAGATGCGTCACCACAACGAGGGGAAGTGTGCAGCCGATGGCTGCGTACTACCTAGATGATCCAGACTTTGGAGCTGGCGAAGCTACATTTTTGTCAGCGGTGAATGTCAACGGTACGAATGATGCTTATCAATGGACGTACGACACGTCTGAAACTGAAGTACCTGGGACCGCAAAGTTTGTCGTCATTAATGGGCTTAAAGATGAGGCCATCGAGGCCGAATTTTTGCGTCCTAGCACAGAGCTGGTTCCCAAATCGGACTTTGCCGAATTATCGAACACGCATTTTTTGAATATGCAAAATTCAGAGAACAAGTTGCTCATCATCGGCGATAGCACATCGATGATGACCTACTATCTCAAAGGGCAGGGCTGGCTCCAACGGGCGCAGGCTGAAACGGATTTTGTGATCTATAATTATGCAGTATCGGGCGATAATGCAGCCGACCAACTTGAAGACCTGCGTAACAAAGCATCCAAATACGGTTCCATCGCAGCGAGCGACGTGGGTTCCACCCTTGCTTTAATTATTCTCGGCATAAATGACCGCAATGATTACGAGGAAGCAGTTTTTACGCAGAATATGATTGCGCTGTGCGAAACGCTGAAAGCGATGGGCATCCAGCCAATTATAAGCACACCATGGTTTAACGGCTACTCTGCCGACGGGTCTGAACGGCGCGAAACACCAGCACATCTCTATAAACAAATTGCGGAGAGCACGGGGGCGTATTTCGTAGATATATACGCAAATGTTAGGCGGATGCTGGACCCTGTCACAATTCGCAATGCAGTTGATGATCTTGATGAACGCTTTTTTTATCGAGGACATTGTGGAACTCGCACAGGTTCCATGATGACTGCACCTGTGGTTGAATTTCTGAACACACTGCAAAAACCCAAAACCGGGCTGAAATTCTATCGGGCGCGATCCGCCTTGAGTATAACGAATGCAGAAGATTTGAGATTCAATACTGATGTTCAGCGCGATCAATTGTTTTCCGAACTACTCGTTGGTGGTCGCTATATTGCTGATGCAGATGCAGGCTATTATGACGATCTCACGCCGGAAGAAGACTGGTCTACGCAAGAGGTGTTGGGGGAATATGATCTCTTGCAAAGCGGCGGAAGTGTCCAAATGGGAGACTGGTCGCTAATCGAGATAGTTGTCGATTGCATGGTGTCTGAGTGCAGCAGCATTTCCGTTGACCTCGGGGTTTCCGGGCTGTCTGCATATATCTGTGATGTCCAAAGTGGCACATATCCTCCCACCAGTGAGCCACAAGGTGAGATGGTTGCCGCTACGGTTGCGGGCAACGAAATTTCTGTTTCCGGTGATATTCTAAAGACATGCGGCAACCTTGATACGCTTTATGTCTGGGTAAATAAAACCGGCGGATTTTCTCTACAAAATCCGGAAATAACATGGGTCAGCGCGAAACGCGGCAAGCCTTACATGTATCGTAACAGGGTTTTACCGCGAGCGCGGGGAACGGAGATTTTGACCCAAACGGACGGCGGCACTGCTACCGGATGGACATCCTCTGGCACGCCTTATGTTGGACTGTCAGATGTAACACATCTCGCCTTCGGCAGCACGGGTGTTACTCGGGTCACCGATACGGCATCAATTTCGCAATCCTTCACCTATTTAACTGATGGTTACGAAGATCAGCATGCCATCCTCAGCATCGTTGCTGCGTGGGCTCCGGCACCATTCGTGCAAGGTGTCGACATATTCCCTGAAGACAGCGCGATTACATTAGATAGCTGGCCCAAAAGCTTCTTGCGTCTAACCGTGACATTGGATGCCATCGAAACGGTGCGCATGGTGCCGGTTGCTGCTTACAGCACCGAAATACGCGTCCCAATCGAGCTGCCTGTCTTGGTTACAGAGGGCGAAATAAAGCTAGAAGGCGTCGATAGCACCGGAATTGAAGTTGCCCGTGTCAGCCTGCGTTATGCCCATGCCTGAGATATTCACCCCGACATCAGACGATCAGATGGGCCGCCTCGCGCTGATCGAGGCGATCCGGGCTAATACGGATGCGGTCAATCGCCTGTCACGCCACAGCGAAATGCAGGACCGCAAGTTCGAGGAAATCACCACGGCACTGGCGCGGATCGATACGCGTCTTGCGCTTTTGGAGCGCGACGATCTGCGCAGCGATGTTGAGGATTTGCAGAGCCGTATCAAGCCGCTCGAAGATGACCGGCAACAGCGCAAAGGTGCGATGGGCCTGCTCGAATGGTGGTTCAAAAACTGGCCGGCCGTCGTCGGCTTTGTCGGCATGATTATGGTGGTTTTGATTGCCACCGGGAAGGTGGATGTATGAATGATCCGCGTAAAGTAATGTTCGATTGTGCGCGTGCCGCAGGTGGCGGAAGGCTCGACAAGCGCGATGTGGCCATGATCCATGCCGCCCTCGATTGTGCCGGGGTGCCCCGCGCTCCGGAAGTTGAGGCGCGGCGCATCGGGCCGAAAGGCATCGCACTGATTAAGCAATTCGAAGGCTGCGAGAAGAAGCGGCCGGATGGAAAGCTGGAAGCCTATCCCGATCCCGCCACCGGCGGCGATCCCTGGACGATCGGATGGGGTGCGACAGGGCCGGGCATCGGGCCGGGCATCGGGCCGGGCACTGTCTGGACACAGGCGCAGGCCGATGCCCGGTTAGAGAGTGACCTGGTCAAATATGCCAATGATGTGAGCAAGGCGCTGGGCGACGCAGATACAACTCAGGCTCAGTTCGATGCGCTGGTGAGTTTTCACTATAATACGGGGGCCATTGCCCGCGCCACGCTGACTAAAAAGCATAAGGCCGGTGATTATGCGGGCGCAGCGGCCGAGTTCGGCAAGTGGATCAATGCGGGCAGCCGGGTGATGCAGGGTCTTGTTCGCCGCCGTGAAGCAGAGGCCGATTTGTATCGGAGCGGATCGTGAAGGGCTGGGCACTCGATAAGCTGCGCGCGCGGGCGATTGCCGGTGGCGGTGTGTTTCTGCTCTCGCAGGAAATCCTTTTGATGATTTTCTTCAAGCCGGAGCTGGCGGAAAGCGATCTGTTCAAGACCATTGCGCAGGCCATCGTGGTGCAGGGGCTGATCGGTCTCGCCATGGCGTTTTATTTCACGGCCAAGGAGCGGGATCATCCGCATCGTGAAGGGGATGAATGATGGGTGCATTTCTTACAGCAAGTGGTCTGCTGGGCCTGAAGAACTGGATCTGGATTGCGATTGTCGCGGCCCTGATCGCTACCGCGTTCGTCAT
Source organism: Altericroceibacterium spongiae (assembly GCF_003610805.1). GTDB lineage: Bacteria > Pseudomonadota > Alphaproteobacteria > Sphingomonadales > Sphingomonadaceae > Altericroceibacterium > Altericroceibacterium spongiae. The sequence continues at coordinate 556,527 of NZ_RAPF01000001.1, forward strand.
CGTAGCGATCGCGGATAATGCGCTCGATGGCGCTCACGCCACAGGCGTTACCCAAGGAGCTACACAGCAGCGCGAAGGCGATTTGCGCGAAACACTTGAACGAACAGAGCGAGGTAATGATGCGCGTGAGAAAGTGGAACGGGAAGCCGCTCGCGGTAGCGGCAATGCTCTTTATGACCAGTGCCTGCGCAGCAACCGCGGAGCGGCCGAAAACTGTCTCAGATTTTTGCCTGAACGCGAAGGTGATTAGGCCGAATGTTGCCCCGACATCGAGCGTGGATGATCCGGGCAATCTCTATGACAGCGATGCAACTGTAATGCAGGTGTTTTCGCATAATGCGGTTTACGATCGGCTTTGCGCGCCGGTGGGTTAAAGCCAGTCCGGAGCCAGCGCCGAAAGTGGCGGCGCCGAAGGTGCTGACAGACCCCGTGCGCTGCCCAAGCTGGATGGAGTGCTAGTCCCACCCGAGGATGTAAGGATATGCACCGAAAACACAGTCCGGCTTATCGCTGCGCAGGACTGGGCCGAGGGACTGAGCGATATTACTCAGCCTTAACATACATCAACTTCCATTTTTCAGCCAATAATGTTATTGAGGAATAGGCGCGTTATCATCCCAGTGGCCGCCTAGGATAAAGTCGGCTAATCCCAAAAGAGCAACGTCGCTGTCCCATTTGGCTGATATTTCTTTAGGCTCGCCAGCGTCTTCCCACAATTCGCGGATGGTTTCAGCTCGCTCGATAATTAGATCCTCACGCTGTCGCAGATCATCCCACGCGCCTTCCGGGACTGGCCGCCGCCCTGTGGCCCATGAATTAATTGTGTCGATACGGACACCGTGGAGTTTAGCGGCCTCTGACCGAGATAGTCCGAGGCGGGAAAGGCAGGCGGAGTAAAGAGTCTTCATTCGCAAAACTTCCCGGTTCTAACTATTGGATCAATTGGTGACATCAGATTGAGAACGCGTGCGGTGCACCAGTCTTTGTATGCAGGCCGCGAACTTCAAAATGCAAATCATCCTCATCAGCTTCTTCGAGAAGCCCGGCAGCGTATAGCTCAGGAAGGAAGTCAGCTTTCAGAACTGGGGCAATCTCAGAAATGATGGCAGCTATTTTTTCGTTGTAAGTCATTTTAAGGTCTCCTTACCTATCGCGGTTGGCCATTCCATCCGCTCTTGATGCAATCACTATGTACAAGTTTATTGTACTTGTCAACTGCTATCTGCAATTTCTGTGACGCAAATTGTGGGGGTTTATCCCCTTGCCATACGTAACGAGATATGGCATACAATGAGGCATGACAACGAAGCCTCTCACCACCGCGCAGTTCTTTCGCAAGTTTCCTAACGACGAAACCTGCCTTCAGCATCTGTTCGACGTTCGCTTTGGCGAAGGCTTCACCTGCCCCAAGTGCGAGCGGCCTTCGAAGTGGTTTCGCATCAAGGCGGAACGCGCCTATTCGTGCCAGTGGTGCGGCCATCACCTGCACCCGACCGTGGGCACCCCGTTCGAAAAGACCCGCACTCCGCTGCAACTCTGGTTCTATGCAATCCACCTGTTCACGACCACGCGCCACGGCGTCAGCGGCAAGGAATTGCAGCGCCAGCTTGGCGTGACCTACAAAACCGCATGGCGCATGGCTTCGCTGATAGGCGAACACATGGCGGACGTTGACGGTGATCGCCCCATCGGCGGCCCCGGCACAGATGTCGAAATTGACGAAACGCTCATGGGCGGCGTCAAGAAGGGCAAGCACAATCGTGGTAGTGCCGCTAAGACGGTTGTAGTGGGCGCTCTGGAGCGCGGCGGCGATGTGGTGGCCCAAGTGGTGCCGAACCAGCGCCGCGCTACTCTGGAGCCGTTCGTGACTGCTAACGTCAAGATCGGCGGCAACGTCCACACCGACGAACTGCGCAGCTACGCGAACCTTGCCGATGCCGGTTACCGCCACGCTCGCGTGAACCATGGCGCGGAAGAGTATGCCTATTACGATTACCGCCTAGCGGAGACTGTGACGGTCAACGGGATCGAGAATTTCTGGCGGCACCTCAAGTGCTCGATCAGCGGCACCCACACCAGCGTGAGCGCCAAGCACCTGAACCGTTACGTAAAGGAATTCGAGTATCGCTTCAATCGTCGGAACCGTCCGGAGACGATGCTTCCGGAGCTTCTTTCGACTTTCCGGCCATTGAGCGAAGCGTAGCTTCGAAGGCCTCACGGTCGCCAATCTCGCCTTCGCGTTCGGCGATGAACTGAGTCAGATTCCCGCTCTCTAGAGCTTCTCTAAGAGTGACCATAAATCCGCTGCCGCGCTTCCGCGATCATCACCGTCCGATTCTCCATCAAAGTGAAACGGGCCTTTGATGTTTGTAGCGCAGCACTCCTGCCATCCGTATCGTCGACCATCAGTCGGAGGGTGGCTAACCCCTTCATGTACTCTGCCACATTGCCTTTCCCCATCAATGGAGCAAGGGCCTGTGTGGCGGCGACATGCGCAGCAATGGCCTGTCTAGCCTCTCGGCGGGCTTGAGCGACCTCTTGGCCATCAAGCACATTATCGGCGAGTTCAGTGATTGCGGCATCAACCTTCGCGCCTGTCGAATTGAAATCCTGCACCGCTACAAGATATTGCTGCTGAAGGGCCGCTTCATTGTTAAGTTTGGCCGTTGCGTAGTATGTGAAAACAGCGGCGAAAAAGCCGCCGACTAGAGCGGTCGCAAGACCGCCTGCAGCAAGCTTGATCCAATTGATCAACTGCGCACGGGTCACATGTGCAAAAGGTGGCGCGGCTGTAGTCATGATAGTTATTTGCGCGCTTTCGGCACGGTTTTCAAGCTTGCTGCTGTCGTCACCTTGGCATCCTTTCCCGCTCGGGCGCACAAATCGCTCGCTTGATCGAGGCGAGCCTCGCCTAAAGCTACAGCCATATCGTTAATGCATTCCTCTATGGCAGTTCCCGCCGCATTCGAGCCGACCCCTACAGTCTTGAGTTCCACCGTTACACCGTTGTCCACGACAGTTTTGCTGTCACAACCCGATAGGGCAAACATTCCCACGAGGGCCAAGGCGAAGCCGCCCGGAGATTTCAGGACGTATGCCCCCGGCGAATTCACGTTAATCGTGAGGTCTGCAGCTTGATCGTCCGGAACCTGAGATAGACCCATCTCGTAGAACGAGGCAGGCAGCGCCCCACCACCTCCCAATCGAGATTGAAGATAGTCAAATCCGTTGAGCCAGGCGGATAGCACCGCACTATCCTCTGAGGTAAAGCGCGCCTTGCCTGTATGGAACTCGGCGACGAAATTGCCGCGGTAGACGAAATTTCGATAGGCGAGACGGTACACCTCTTCGTGCAAACTCCGCCCAATCTGGAAGACAGCGGTTTGAGTGTGCAACGCCTTGATCATTTCGCCGCTGAAGAAGCGTTTGGACTGAGCAGCTTTCCACTTCACACGTCGCCCAATGTAGGTGAATTCACCATCTTCTCCGTCCTGAGCCACAATGGTCTTGGTGTCCCAAGGCTCGTCGAGCAACTCACCAATCAAAACGTCTTTTGCATACCCCTCTACAGGAACGACGACCAAATCGCCCTTCTGCGCCTCTCCTAGCAACGCTTTCAGAAATCCAAGTCGAGTTCGGTCAGTCCGATTAATGGCTTTTGATCCCTTCGGATCATTCCCGCGAGCCCGACTTTTCAATTCCCGATCCCATCTATCGGTTGCGATCGCCTTTGCTATTGCCTGATCGGACCATGTATTCGGATGCCCGTCCAAATGGTCCAAGCCGCGCACATCCAAAAAAATCGCATTGGACCGCTTCACCTCTTTGTAGAAGCGGTATGTCTTTCCCGGCGAAACTTTGAAAATGCGATGATCGTCGGGCAAAACATAGGCATCCAATGACACGACTGGCTTAGGCATTTGATCCCCCTCGGTGATGCGGGAGGATTAAGGCTGTGTCTTCAGGGAGTCAATTCACGTATGCGAAGGGGATACACCCCAAATTGTGACATCATTGTGCCGCACTGTGCCTCAGGTTGCCGCTCTGTTCCGTTTTCGATTGACGCCCAGGCCTGCTGAAACTATCGGAAATCTCGCATTTCCTAATGCGCGCCCGTAGCTCAGCAGGATAGAGCACCAGATTCCTAATCTGGTGCACCGCACCGCTAATGGAGTAAATTTGCGCTGGCCTAATGCCTTTCACAAATGTGTCCGCCAGTTGGCAGTCGCAAGAAGGATGGCTTACGTCAGGCCATCATCATCCTTGAACATTCAAAAACAGATCATCCGCCCAGAGAGGCGGGGGATCAGGGCGCGCCAACGCCCCAATACCGACGAAGATGCGTCGTCATGTCCCAATCAGGCCCCAATTGGGTCCATCCCGCCTGCCGACTCGGCGTGTGAACAAATAGGGAACAAATGCGATGCTGTCGAATCCACAGCCACACTTTCAAGCCGTTTCACCTTGCCGCCCACCGGCGGCTTACATTGGAGGGAAGCGCAATCTCGCCAAGCGCCTATGTAGTTTGATCGAGAACACGCCGCACAAAGCCTATGCTGAGGTATTTGTAGGGATGGGAGGCATATTCTTCCGGCGGAGATCACGCCCGACGGTGGAGGTGATCAACGATTGGAGCGAAGATGTTTCTACGCTCTTTCGCGTTCTGCAGCGGCATTACGTTGCCTTCATGGATATGCTGCGTTTCCAGATCACTAGCAGAACTGGATTTGAAAAGTTAATTGCGCTCGATCCGGCTGGCTTAACCGATCTCGAGCGATCGGCCCGGTTCCTGTATCTGCAGCGGACTGCTTTTGGCGGAAAGGTGAGAGGCCGTAACTTCGGTGTGTCACCGGAAAATGCGGCTCGCTTCGATGTCATGAAATTAGGGCCGATGCTGGAAGACGTGCATGAACGACTGGCATCGGTAACGGTGGAGCGGTTGCCCTGGAGTGAATTTATCGACCGGTATGATCGTGCCGGCACTCTCTTTTATCTCGACCCTCCGTATTTCGGGAATGAAGGCGATTATGGAGCAGGGATGTTCGCCCGTGATCAGTTCGAGTGCATGGCCGAGCAACTCAAGGGAATTAAAGGACAATTCTTCCTGTCGCTGAATGATCATCCAGAAGTGCGTCGTATTTTCTCCGGATTTCGGTTTCGCGAAGAAGATGTGCGCTGGACGGTTGGCGGCAATTCAAATGCAAAGGTGGCGAAGGAAGTCATTATATCGAACACAGGTTCCGGTTGATCCCGGAGAGGCATAACGATCTTCAGGAGTTGATGTGTGCGGCCATTTTCCAGTGTCGTATCGACGAACTGAACGAGGTGCTGCGGATGTACTCCTTGTGCGTATCGGCAGGGTAGGGGTCATTGCCCAGCAGATGCCAGAACTTATCGGCTTGCCAGCTTAAGGCGATCCCACAACTGACCAGCCAGCCCAAGGCCAACCGGTGCGCGTCTGTTCGTTCGATAGGAGATGCGCTGGCTTTCTCCGCAGCATCCTCGAGCACAGAAATTGCTGAGTACGTCAGCACACTTCGGGGCGGCAGAGGGGCTCTATTCGCTCTTTTGGGATCTGGCCGATATGTTGGATGGTGCTGACGTTCAGCTATAGCGCGTGCAAAAACGAGAGCCGACTGGGCATGACGCATTGTCCACGGCTTGTATTCACCTTCTTCATAATCTCCGCCCCGCCTCAACCAAGCGATGATCGCTGCGACCTCATCGACAAATTCAACTGTTTGAAACGACTCATCTGCCATGAGTCGTTTGTTCTTCTAATGTTCTGTTTTCGTCAACTGGATTCTGCCGGTTGAGGGCAGCTGATGAAGTTTACGCATAACAGTTAAGTATTGGAAATATGAGGGTTTTTGGGAAAGAGTTTACAAGAAAATGGCTATAAATCAGCGAGAAGGCAGGAATCATAATCTGATTACCTCCGAGCCACCGTCAACAGCTCTGCTGCAGGACGCGCTCCTTCCATCAGCATATCGGCCCACTTATTAGCGAGCTGCCTGCGGCGCGGCATGAACTGGGCACGGTTGTAAGCGGCCTCCACTTTTTCCTTCGGCAGGTGGGCAAGCATCAGATCAATCACGGCTCGGTCATCGGCCCGGCCATGCTCCTTTGCCCACTCATTCATAATGGTCGAAAATGCAGCGCGCCACCCATGTGGCACGTGCCGGCCGTGCCATCCAACACGGTTATAGAGATAGCCGATAGCATTCTCTGACAGCGGCTTGTGAGCATGGCGCTGGCTAGGAAATGTGAGGGCACCGCGCCCGGTCAGCCTGTGGACGGCCCTGATCGTCTCGACTGCGGTCGGGGCGAGGGGCACAAGGTGATCGAACTCCCCTTCATCTTTGCGGGTAAGGGCCAGCTTCATCCGCTCGGCCGGGATGGTCCACAGAGCTTCAGGCGCTTCCTCATCTCCTTCCATGTCGAAACCTGAGAACTCCGACCATTGCGCGCCACGAATGACGCCAGGACGAACGGCGGTAAGTGCCAATAAGCGCGAGGCCAGCAGGGTGACGGGATAAGCGCCGCTGCCTTCGCTTTTTCTGAGCAGTTCTTGCAGCTCACTGAGATCGGTCACAGCAGCTTGCCGCCTGCTTTTTGGTTTTGGTTTAAGCGCGCTGATAACTGCTTCGGCTGGATTGTCGCGCACGATACCCAATGACTGTGCGTAGAAGAATACCCCGGATAATCGTTGGCGTACCCTCTTTGCGGTCTCGATTGCGCCGCGACGCTCAATCTTTCGCAAAACCTCTATCAAGAGGGCCTGATCAAGATCCGCGATCGGCAAGCTACCGACATGCGAGAAGACGTCGCGTTCAAGGCTATGGATGACGTCATTTGAATGGACGGGCGTCCAGCGCCCTTTGTTCAGTTCAAACCATTCGCGAGAGACGCGCTCCACACTATAGCCAGAGCTTTGGGCCACAGAGAGCGCGCGGCGCTTCTTTTCAAGCGATGGGTCAACTCCGTCACGAACTAACTTGCGGGCCTGATCGCGCTTCTCTCTTGCTTCGGCCAACGACACTTCCGGGTAAGGCCCGAACGAGAGGAGCTTTTCCTTTCCTGCGAACCGGTAGCGCATCCTCCAAAGCTTCGATCCGTTCGGTCTGACCAAAACAAACAGGCCTTTACCATCGGTGATCTTATAATCACTCGCCTTGGCCGCTGCCTTGCGCACACGTGTGTCAGATAGGTTTTCAGCCACGATACCCTCAAATCTCGAATCGATACCCCGAAATATACTCGCAGGTACCCGCATTGAGTGGCACGGCATTGCACACGATGACAATAGCGGGGTAGCGCGAATCGCGCTCTATTGGCGCTTTATGGCTTCGGCTGGCGTGTTGTGGCGTGGTGAGATGGCGGACAGGGTGGGATTCGAACCCACGGTGGGCTTGCACCCACGCCGGTTTTCAAGACCGGTGCATTCAACCACTCTGCCACCTGTCCGCTTCGGAAAAGCCCGCTAACGCCTTATGCACGGTTTGTCACGTCAAACCGTTGCAGAAACTCTTCGAGATCCGTTGTGCCGAGCGTTCTGACCCGAAAATGCCCCCGTTCCCACAGCTTTTGCGCAAATCGGAAGGATCGGGAATTCACAAGGATGTTCTGGCGTGCAAGGGTAATGCTATGCAGATTTCCAGTTTTCTTTCCCGGACCTTCCTTGCCATGAGTGCAGCACTTGGCCTGTCCACTGCTTCATGCGCGCAGGAACCGGCGGATATGTCGTTCGATTCTTATGTCCAGTCTCTCAAGGCAAAAGCGCGTGCGGAAGGCGTCAGCGATACGACTATTCGGCGCATGACTGACGGGCTTTCGATCAATCAGCGGGTGCTGGCGCTGGATACGGACAATGTTTCCTCTCCGTCGGGCGGAGGCTTCCCCTCTATGGCAAACTATATTGCCAGACATAATACAGCTTCACGGATTGCGGGAGGCAGGCGCAAATATGCGCAGATCCAGCCTCTCGCACAGCAGGTGGAGCAGCGTTATGGCGTTCCGGCCGAGATCTTGATTGCCATTTGGGGGCATGAAACCGCTTACGGCGCGGTGAAGGGCAGTTTCGATCTTTCTCAGGCGCTTGCAACGCTCGCCTGGCATGGCCGCCGTCGGACTCTGTTTGAACAGGAATTCCTCGATCTTCTGAAAATTGCCGATACCGGTATACCCCGGTCCACTTTAGTGGGGAGCTGGGCGGGCGCTTTCGGCAATTCCCAGTTTCTGCCGAGCATCTATCTGCGTCTGGCAGTGGATGGCGATGGTGACGGCACTCGGGATATCTGGAACAGCGATGCCGATACACTCTATTCGATAGCCAATTACTTTCATGACGCCGGGTGGCGGCGCGGGCAGCCCTGGGCAGTACGCGCCTATACGCCGAACAGTGTAGACCGCATGGCCATTACCACGAAAATGGATTCCCCGGTCTGCGAACGTGTCCATGGCCGCCACAGCCGCTGGCTGACAGTGGCCGAATGGAAGAAGCTGGGCGTGACGCCGCAGCAGCCGCTGGCTGACGACGTTATGGCGAGCCTGTTCGAACCCGATGGACCGGCGGCACCGAGCTATCTCTTAACTCAGAATTATAGAGTGATCCTCGAATATAACTGCTCGAACTATTACGCGATGAGTGTGGGGTTATTGGCAGATGAAATTGCGAAATAATGGCCGTTGCAGGCACCTGATAGGGTTTACGGCGGCTATCGCATTAACAGGATGTGCTCACAGCGGAACAGGCAGCCAGCCTGTTTCGACGGCAGAGTCGGCCAGAACCGGGCCAGCTGCAGACTATCCGATGCTGATCGGAGAGCCCTATCAGATCAATGGTACAACTTATCGTCCTTCGGACGCTTTGAACTACGATCATGTGGGCTATGCGGCGCTGGATAGTGTCGGCGGCACGGCGATCAGCGCTGCACATCATACATTGCCTGTCCCAAGCTATGCGGAAGTAACCTCGCTGGATAGCGGGCGGACCATTCTCGTGCGGGTTGAGCGGCGCGGTCCTATGGAGGGTAACGATCTGATTGCCCTGTCAGCGGGGGCGTTCGATCAACTGGGGGCGCAACCCGGCGTTGCCGTTCGTGTTCGCCGGGTCAATCCGCCAGAAGATCAGCGTGCTTTGCTGCGTAGCGGCCAACAGGCGCCCCTCCGCATGGATACGCCGAAGTCCCTTATTGAAGTATTGCGTCGCCGCTTGCCGCAGAATGGCTCCGCATCGCTTCAGGCTTCGGTTGAAAAAACGCCTGCCGGCTCGCAACCCTCTCCATCCGAACAGAATGCGGTTGCACCGGAGCGATCTGCTTCAGTAGCAACCAACAAGAGCACGACTTCGGCAACAAATCCGCCGCCCCTTCCTCCAGTGGCGGAAAGGCGTGCCCATCCCGATCCTGCAGAGCCGGTCGGGTCTTCCAAGGAAGGCCGTCACTTTGCTGAAGCGTTTCCTGCTGAAAAATCCGAAACTGCGGCTCAAAACATCCCGGCACCGCGGCAGCCTGTACAGAAAGATGCGGGAGGGCATTTCATGGTTCAGGCCGCCACTTTTTCAACGCAGGAACGAGCGCAGAAAGCATCGGAACCATTACAGGCCCATGTCACACCTTCGGGTCGATACTACCTGATGCAAATGGGGCCGTTCAGATCGCGTGCAGAGGCGCAGGCATCTCTCGCCAAGGTCAAAGCCGCAGGGTATAGCGACGCTCGAATCTTTACTCTTAGCAAGTAAGACCGGGCTCCTGCGGTCCGGCTATGGGAACAGCCTTGAACCGTCCAGCGCAATTTCTGGCTATGATCGGTGCAGTCACGTTGACTGTTTCACCGATCCCTTCGGTCGCGATAACTCCTGCACCGGTGCCGCGGGATATTCCGGTAGGCTTGCTGATCGATCTTTCCTCGGGGCAAACACTGTTCAAGCGCGACCCGGAAAGACGCTTCATGCCCGCTTCAACCACCAAAATTATGACCGTTTATACGGCCTTCGAACTCATTTCCCATGGCAAGCTGAAACTTGACGAAACGATCGAGATCAGCCCGGAAATTGCAGAAGAATGGTCGGGCGAAGGGTCCTCCATGTTTCTGAAGGCCGGAGATCATGTCACTATCGCTCAGCTGATGACGGGTATTACGACCGTTTCCGGTAACGATGCCTGTGTGGCGCTGGCTGTTCATGCTGCCGGCTCGCTCGATAAATGGCTCGCCATGATGAATGAGAATGCAGCCTTTCTCGGTATGAAAGACAGCCATTTTGGGTCTCCCAACGGCTATCCCGATGAAGGCAAAACCTTCACCAGCGCACAGGATCTGGCGATCCTGGCGAGTGCGCTGGTGAAGCGACACCCTGATCTGTATCAACGTTTTTTCGGTCATCACGGCATGGTCTATAATGGTATAGCGCAGAGCAATCATGATCCCATAACCGGCAAGGTGCCCGGAGCTGACGGGATCAAGACCGGTTATACCCGGCAGGCTGGTTATAATTTCGTCGGTTCAGCATTTAGGTCGGGGCGCCGGCTCATTATGGTACTGGCAGGATCTCCCACTTCGCGAATGCGCGACGAGACAGCACGCAAACTGATTAACTGGGGTTATGACGACTTCGAAAATCGGCTGCTGGTGCCGGCTCGAGCCGAGATCGGCACAGCTCGTGTGCAAGACGGGGCGTTGAACAGTGTTACATTGCGTCCGCGTGACGATGTCGTAGCCACCGTACCTGTTGGCGGAACGGTTTCACCAAAGCTCACGATCCGATATCGTGGACCGGTCAAAGCTCCGATTGCAAAAGGACAGGAAGTGGCACGTCTGCATATCGAGATTCCCGGGCAGACACCGCATGAAGTTCCTCTGGTTGCGAGCCATGCTGTGGCCAGGGCCAATATGCTGCAACGCCTGGTCAATGGTGTGGAAGGGTTCTGGTCTTGAGCAGAGGAATCTTCATTTCGCTCGAGGGTGGAGAAGGAGTAGGTAAATCTACGCAGGCTCATTTGCTGGCTGAAAAGCTGGAATCCATGGGTCATCAAACCGTGCTGACCCGCGAACCGGGAGGTACGCCGGGGGCCGAAGCCATTCGGTCTCTGTTGCTCGATCCAACTGGAGAGGGGTGGGGCAGAGAAGCTGAAGTACTGCTTTTCGCGGCGGCTCGCGCCGACCATATTGAACGACTGATACGTCCTGCCTTACAAGCCGGGAAATGGGTGATTTGCGATCGGTTTATCGATTCTACTCGAGCCTATCAGGGTGGCGGAGGCGGAATGAACGATAGGGATATTCTCGATCTGCATCGGATCGGTTGTGCTGGGCTTCTGCCCGATGCAACGCTGCTGATTGAAGTGTCGCCAGAGGAGAGTGCGCAGCGACTGGAAAAGCGCGATAAGGGACAGAGCGACCGGATCGGGGGCAGGGCAGCCGAGTATCATTCCCGTGTACATGCTGCCTTCAACGTACTGGCGAGTGCTGAGCCCAAACGCTTCCATCGCATTGATGGTATGGGCGAACCACAAGACATACATCAGCAAATCATGGTCGCTCTTTCTTCCGTGATGCGTTCTGCATGATTGAACATATCGGTCACGATTTCGCCTGGCGCGAATGGTATGCGGCGCTTGCAGGTCCTCGTATGCACCATGCCTGGTTGCTTACCGGACAGCGCGGGATTGGTAAGATGGGCTTTGCTTTGCAAGCTGCGCGTGAACTGGTGAAAGAAGAGGGGGTCCCGCAACCTGCCGCTGACCATCCCGATATTCTGATTCTCACCCATGCACCGGCCAATGCCGATGAGGAGAAGAAGCGTGCGGACGGGAAGCCCTATCAGACCAAACGTAATATTTCGGTAGACCAGATTCGTACGATGCAGCACAGGCTGAATACGCGGCCAACACTCGGATCGCGTCGTGCCATCATCGTCGATCCGGCGGACGATATGGAAAAGAGCGCATCTAACGCACTTCTCAAAAGCTTGGAAGAACCGCCTGTCGGGAGCTATTTCTTGCTGGTTTCGCACCGGCCGGGCCGTCTTCTGCCGACCATCCGGTCACGCTGTCGTATATTGCGTTTTCCAACGCTTTCCACCGCTGAGATCGATAATATATTACGCCGCGAAGCGCCCAATGCTGACGAGACAGCCCGCTCTGCAGCCGTGGCCGCCAGTGCCGGATCACCTGGTGCAGCGCTGGATTTTGTTGAACTCGAGTTGGGTAAGCTTCATCAGTTGATGGCCGATATCGCGCAGCACGGCGATCCCGATTTCACCTTACGTGGTAAACTGGCTGACTCCATGGGAGCACGACCGGACCGAAAGCGGCAGCTTGCTGCGATTGATCTTGCCCGCTCAGTAATCGGTAATCAGATGGAGAGCACAATACCACGGGCCATTCCGCGTCTGACGGAAGCTTATGCAGATCTCAACCACCTTGCCAATCAGGCGCCAACCTATAATTTTGACCCGGGATTGCTGATTATGGAAATCGGGACCTTGCTCGCATCTCTCGCGGCTCCTAGGGACATGCCCCATGGCTGAGCCCTTCTATATCACAACCGCAATTCATTATCCCAACGGCAAACCGCATATCGGCCATGCCTATGAAACCATAGCTGCCGATGTGCTGGCACGCTTCCAGAGACTGATGGGGCGCGAAGTACGCTTCCAGACCGGAACGGATGAGCATGGCCTTAAAATGGCCCAGAAAGCCCGCGATCTGGATATAACGCCACGCGCTCTTGCAGACGAAATGTCAGGTTATTTCAGAGATTTGTTTGATAAACTGAACATCTCTTATGACCGATATATTCGGACGACCGAAGATGTGCATCATCGCGCCAGCCAGGCCATCTGGCAGGCGATGGAAGCCAATGGCGATCTCTATCTTGATCGCTATGAAGGCTGGTACTCGATCCGCGATGAAGCCTATTATGATGAAAGCGAACTGATCGAGGGTGAGGGTAATGAGAAGCTCTCTCCTCAAGGGACTCCGGTAGAATGGACTGTGGAAGAAAGCTGGTTTTTCCGCCTGTCCAGATATCAGAAGCGATTGCTGGCATTATATAATGACAATCCTGACTTCATCCGTCCGGAAAGCCGTCGTAATGAAGTGATGCGCTTTGTTGAGGGTGGTTTGCGTGATTTGTCCGTTTCACGAACCAGTTTCGACTGGGGCGTAAAAGTACCCGGTGCAGATAATCATGTTATGTATGTCTGGGTCGATGCGCTGACCAACTATCTGACCGGACTGGGCTATCCTGACGAGACCGAGGATTTCAAAAAATTCTGGCCGGCAGATATTCACCTCATTGGTAAAGACATCATACGGTTCCATACGGTCTACTGGCCTGCATTTCTGATGAGCGCCAATCTAGCTCTGCCCAAGCAGGTCTTCGGCCATGGTTTCCTGCTCAATCGTGGACAGAAAGAATCGAAGTCGCTGGGAAATGTCACCGACCCGGGAGAACTGGTCGATACATTCGGTGTCGATGTTCTGCGTTATTTTCTGTTGCGCGAATTCGCTTTTGGTCAGGATGGCAGTTATTCGCCCGAAGCGATCGTAACGCGATCCAATGCCGAACTGGCTAACAGCTATGGCAACCTCGCACAGCGCGTAATGAGCTTTATTTCCAAGAATTGTGATGGCTGTTTTACCGCGAGCGCTCCGGTAGAGCCTGTTGATCAGGCATTGCGGAACAAAGTGCAGACTGCCTGCCGCGAAGAGTTGCCTGCGGCGTTCGAACGGTTGGCTTTTTCCTCAGGACTTGAAGCATGGATGCAGGCTGTTTTCGCGTGTAATGCCTATATCGATGAACAGGCACCCTGGGCATTACGCAAAACCGATCCCGAACGGATGCAGCGCGTTCTGGCAACGCTTTGTGCCTGTATCCGCGACCTCAGCATTGCTGTTTCTCCTGTAATTCCAGAAGCTTCTTCAAAAATACTCGACGCACTATGTATTCCTTCAGCTGCTCGTGACTTTGCTGCATTGGCTGAAGACCTTGCGCTTGGCGAAGTCAGAGTCGAAAATCCGAAACCAGCATTTCCTCGACTTGAACTGCCGGTGCAGGAGGAGGGTTAATGCTGATCGATAGCCATTGTCACCTCGAATATGAGGGGCTGGTGGAAGATCAGTCAGCCGTTCTGGATCGTGCGCGAGAAAGAGGCGTTGATGGTTTTCTGAATATTTCGACACGGCAGAGCGAATGGAGCCGGGTAGTAGCCACAGCCGAACGTGAGAGAGACGTCTGGGCTAGTGTTGGTATTCATCCGCATGAAGCCGATAATCATGCAGATCTCGGTGCTTCCGCTCTGCTTGAAGCAACCCGCCATCCAAAAGTCATCGCAATCGGTGAAACGGGCCTCGATTATTATTACGACAAGTCAGACCGTGCTGTTCAGCAGGCTTTGTTTCGCATGCATATCGACGTTTGTCGTGAAACACAGCTTCCGCTAGTCATTCATACGCGGGAAGCGGAGGAAGATACCGCTGCCATACTTGAAGAGGAACTGGGGAAGGGCGGTTTTCCCGCGCTGATCCATTGTTTTACTGCTTCGGCCGATTTTGGCGAAAAAATGCTGGAACTCGGGCTCACCATTTCGCTTTCCGGTATTGTGACGTTCAAGAATGCCAAGGAGCTACAGCAATTTGCTCCGTCCGTTCCGGAGGATCGACTGCTGGTAGAAACAGACAGCCCGTTCCTTGCGCCTGTGCCGCATCGAGGTAAGTCCTGTGAACCTGCCTTCGTACGTGACACGGCAGAATTTATTGCCGGATTGCGAAATGTTACGGTTGAAGAGTTAGGCGAAAAAACCTCAAATAACTTTCGGAATTTGTTCAGGAAAGCTTTTTCGTGAAGGTCCTGCTTCTTGGTTCCGGTACGTCCACAGGTGTTCCCCGTATTGGCAATGACTGGGGTGAATGCGATCCTCATGAGCCTAAGAACCGGCGCAGCCGTGTATCGATTATTGTCGAAAATGAAAATGGCGGGCGCTTGCTCGTGGACACATCGCCGGACCTGCGCAACCAGCTTCTGACGCATGATATCGATCGGTTGGACGGGATCTTCTGGACGCATGATCACGCCGATCATTGCCACGGAATCGATGATCTGCGGGTTATGCGCTATGGACGCGGAGGCCCGATGCCGGGCTTTGCTGCCGGCGAAACCGTTCGTCGCCTCCGCCAGCGTTTCGGCTATGTTTTTGCCGGTCAATACGGCTATCAGACGATTGTTCAGCTGGATACGCTGGAGCGAATGCGGATTATTGCCGGTTTCTCGGTGGGATCGACACAAATGCCGCATGGGCCGGCACAAAGCACAGCTTATTTGTTCGAAGCTGACGGTAAAACAATTGGTTACGCCACGGACTTCAACGAAATTACAGACGGCATGCTCGACCTTTTCCATCATGTCGATATTCTGGTTTGCGATTGCCTGCGCCGCCAACCGCATCCCACGCATGCACATCTTGGGATGGCGCTGGAACTCGCCGAAAAGGTCAAAGCTGGCAGAACCATTCTAACGCATCTCGATAAGAGTATGGATTACGCCACATTATCGCGTGAAGTCCCGGAGAATGTTTTTGTGGGATATGACGGGATGGAGATGATAGCCTGATGTCCGGAAGCTGGGTTTCGATAATCTGGCTCGCTGGCGCGCTGGTTTTGGCGATGAGCGCCTTGCGTTCGCACCGCATGAATGCGCGCAAGGGCATTACGATGGCATTGATCTGGGTGGCCATCTTTTTCGTTGCAGCAGCGTTCTTCGGAGCATTGGGCTGAACAATAGCATCATTAATTTAACATAATATATATTATCGATCTCATTGAGTGCTACATGAGGAACCTCGACTTCATGCCGGACCAGCTTAACCGCCTGCTCGCCATTATGGCGCAACTGCGAGATCCTGAAGATGGCTGCGAGTGGGATATTGCGCAAAACTTTGAATCGATTGCTCCTTACACAATCGAAGAGGCTTACGAAGTTGCCGACGCCATTGCTCGTAAGGATATGGATGACCTACGCGGCGAACTTGGAGATCTTTTGCTTCAGGTCGTGTTCCATTCGCGGATGGCTGAAGAAAAAGAGCATTTCGATTTCAATGATGTCGCAAGAGCTATCGCTGACAAAATGGAAGCGAGGCATCCGCATATCTTCACTTCGACCCAGCAGCGTAATGCATGGGAAGATATCAAGGCCGGAGAGCGCGAAGCCCGCGGCGAAACCAGCGCTATGGACGGTGTTGCCCGTGCTCTTCCGGCTTTACTTCGCGCAGAAAAGCTTCAGAAACGTGCAGCACGTCATGGTTTCGGCTGGCCCGACCCTTCAGGCCCCGAGGCAAAAGTGCAGGAAGAAATCACCGAGCTCGCCGAAGCCTGCAATGAAACCGAAAAGCAGGAAGAAGCTGGTGACTTGCTTTTCGCCGTAGTTAACCTGGTACGGGCTTATGGCATTGGCGCTGAAGATGCCCTGCGTGCAGCCAACGATAAATTCGAACGCCGCTACAGGGCCATGGAAGATATGGCGAAAGGGCGTTTCGACACCCTCTCGCTGGAAGATCAGGAACGGCTCTGGCAAGCTGTAAAGAAAACCGAGAAGCTTTAATCGAGCGCTTCGAAACGACCATATTCCTTGTCGGTCAGCCGTACATCAATACGCCGCAACGGGCCCTGCTGCCCTTCCCCTGCATCCTCGTCAGTCAACACATCTCCATGAGCATGCAGCCAGGCAATGCGCAGACCATCTGCTGCAGGTAAGGTGATGTGGTGAATTTGTGCTCCTGTTGTGAGCGTTTCACCTAATTTTTCAATAAGTTCATCGACACCGTAACCGGTCTGCGCTGATATCGGAACGGCATCATCACTATGGCGAGAAAGGCCAAGCAATTCCTCACGCCGTTCATCATCTATCAGATCAAACTTGTTCCAGACCTCGATAATCGGCATGGCGGATTCCCCGCCTTCTCCATCGAGAACGTCCAGATCTGTCAGAACGTCTAGCACTTGCTGCTTTTGCATAGCATTGGCGGGGTTAGCCATGTCGCGGACATGCAGAATAATTTCGGCTGCTGTAACTTCTTCCAGCGTCGCCCGAAATGCGGCGACGAGCTGAGTCGGAAGGTCGGAAATAAACCCGACGGTATCCGACAGGATCGCCTTTTCGACACCCGGCAAGCGGATGGATCGCATGGTCGGATCGAGTGTGGCGAAAAGCAGGTCTTCGGCCATCACATCAGAGCCGGTCAAGCGATTAAAAAGCGTTGATTTTCCGGCATTGGTATAACCAACTAGCGCGATTACCGGCCAGGGCGCGCGCCCTCGCCGCTTGCGATGCAATTCTCGTGTCTTGCGGACTTGTTCAAGATCACGACGCAATTTGCCCATTCGACTGCGGATCATCCGGCGGTCCGCTTCGATCTGTGTTTCACCAGGTCCGCCGAGAAAGCCGAAGCCGCCCCGTTGACGTTCAAGGTGGGTCCAGCTTCTCACCAGACGACTTGCCTGATAATCGAGATGAGCAAGCTCGACTTGTAAACGGCCTTCGGCTGTGGCTGCTCGTTCACCAAAAATTTCGAGGATCAGACCGGTTCGGTCGATCACCTTGCGCTTTAGACGCTCTTCGAGATTACGCTGCTGAATGGCCGAAAGACTGGCATCCACAATAACCAACTCTGCCTCTTCCTGCAGGCAGGTGGTCTCGATCCGTTGTATTTGCCCTTCCCCGAACAATGTAGCCGGGCGTACTTCGCGAATAGGCAACACAAAAGCTTCCGCAACGACAATGCCGATTGCGAGAGCCAGACCACAGGCTTCTTCGAGTCTGTTCTCCGGGTCCTCGCTCCGGCGCTGTCCGCGGATATCCGGGCAGATGACGAGGGCACGCGCACCGCGGGTGACCTCGCCCTCTATATCGTCATTATCAAAAATCAGGTGTCATCACCTTCTTCATCCATATCACCCGTAAGATCGACATGGGTGGCAGGCTGGATTGTTGACACGGCATGCTTATAGGCAAGCTGCACAAAGCCTTCGCGTTCCAGCAACATGCAGAACAGGTCATAAGAGGCAATTCGGCCTTGCAACATGACGCCATTGACCAGGAACATTGTCACCTGAACTTCGGCTTCCCGTACGCGAGCCAGAAAAATGTCCTGCAACAGTCGCTGCTTTTTCTGGCCATCTGCAACAACAAATTGCTCGGCATCAACCGGCTGCCCGGGCATGATCGTCGAGATAGCATGCTTGTAAACAAGCTGCGTCTGTCCATCACGGCGCAACAAAATAGAAAAGTTATCGAACCAGGTTATGATCCCCTGAAGTTTCACGCCTTTGACGAGAAACATGGTCACAGGAATCTTTTCTTTACGCAAAAAATTCAGAAACACATCCTGAAGATTTTGTGATCGGCCGGAAGATGGCGCAGGTTTGGAAGCCGGGGCGGGGGTCGGTTTGGGACGAGCGGACAAGGTGCCTTTTGTCACTGGGGCTAACTCCTTCTGTTTTTGGCGGCGGTCCATATGATGCCGCATACTGGACTCGGCTTGTTACAAACCACTGAATCCGGATGGTCGAATATGTATGACTAATGCGTTATCAGCATTCAGCGCAAATAGTTTTTTCCGCAACCTCTTCAAGCCTGTTTATTCGTCGTCCTTATTGCGCTCACCCATACCGAGCAGTTTGAGCTTCCGATGCAACGCAGAGCGTTCCATGCCGATGAAACCTGCCGTCTTGGAAATATTTCCCGAAAACCGCCGAATCTGAATACGCAGATATTCGCGTTCGAAATTTTCCCTCGCTTCGCGCAGCGGTATCCCCATCAATGAGGGGATAATTGCGGCGCTATCGGAAGAACCGCCCGTTACCTCTTCGGGCAACATATCGGGTTCGATGCTGTCCAGGCGATCGCGCGGCGCAAGGATAACGGTGCGTTCTACGACATTGCGTAACTGGCGAACATTACCTGGCCAGTCATAGGCTTGGAGCGCGGCCATAGCCTCAGTCGCGATTTCAGGCGCTTCAATCCCTTGTTCACGAGCGAACCGGGTGAAGAAATGGTCAGCCAATGCCGGAATATCGTCACGCCTTTCTGCCAGGGAGGGAATCGAAACCGGCACCACATTCAAGCGATAGAACAAATCTTCCCGGAAACGTTTTTCCGCAATTTCCTTTTCGAGGTCGCGCGATGTGGATGATACGACGCGCACATCGACACCGATCTGACGATTACCCCCGGCCCTCACAAAACTCTGATCGGTCAGGACGCGCAATATGCGCGCTTGTGTGCTGGCCGGCATATCTGCGACTTCATCGAGATAGAGCGTGCCGCCATCGGCTTTTTCCAGCAAACCGGGCAAAATGAGTTTGCCGTCCTGCTCTTCGCCAAACAGCTCCTGCTCGAAACGCTCTGGTGTAATCCGGGCCGAACTGACGGTGACAAAGGCTTTGCCAGCGCGCGGACTCCAGGCATGGAGCAGCCGGGCAGCCACTTCCTTACCCGCTCCTGCCGGGCCGGTAATCAGCACACGGCTTCCCGTCCCGGCGACTCTTTTCAACGTTGCGCGGACCTGATTGATAACAGCGGAATTTCCGGTAAACTCCTCGGTATTGACCAGGCCTTCACGCAATTGCGCATTTTCTCGGCGTAACCTCTCTGTTTCGGTTGCCTTTTCCACCAGCAAAAGAAGCCGTTCAGCTTCGAAAGGTTTTTCAAGAAAATCGACAGCTCCCCGGCTGACTGCCGACACGGCTGTATCTATGTTGCCGTGCCCGGAGAAGATTACCACGGGCAGCTCCGGCTCACGCTGTTTAATTTCGTCCAGCACTTCGAGACCGTCCATCGCGCTGCCATGGAGCCACACATCGAGCAAAACGAGACTTGGCCGCTTTTCATCAATCAGTTCCAGCGCACGGGTGCTATCCCCTGCCGTACGGCATTCATAGCCTTCATCAGACAGGACGCCGGCAACCAGTTCGCGGATGTCCTGCTCGTCATCCACAATGAGGATATCGAGCGCCATTATTGATACTCCTTGATGTTCATCATTCGGCCGCCTCCGATCCGCGCGATACAGCGGACGGATCCAGAGCGAACTGGAGGATGACACAGGTTCCGCCGCCTTCAGCAGGCAGGAAAGTCATTTCTCCGCCATGTTCTTCTACAATCTTCTTCACAATGGCCAGACCAAGGCCGGTCCCCTTTTCACGGGTCGTGACATAGGGTTCGACAATTCGCTCGCCTCCTTGCGGCAGACCCACACCGTTATCACCGATTTTCACTTCTACCCTGTCATCCACCAATCCCATATGAACGGCGATGCGTCCTCGATAGTCGTCCCCTTCCCTCTCAGCCCGGCTTTCCACTGCTTCTGTGGCGTTTTTGAGGATATTGGTCATCGCCTGCCCAAACTGATGACGGTCACATTCGATGCTCGGAATTTCGCCATCGGTCTCGAAGGAGAATTGAATATCTGGTCGGGCAACTTCCTGCAGGAAGACAGCCTGACGTGCCAGATCCAGAGGATCTTCCGAACGGAAAACAGGTTTGGGCAGGCGGGCGAAAGATGAAAACTCATCGACCATCTTGCGCAAATCACCCACCTGACGGATGATCGTGCGCGTTAGCTCGTCGAACAACTCACCGTCCTGACTGATCTGTTTGCGATAGCGACGCTTGAGCCGCTCTGTTGCGAGCTGGATCGGAGTCAGTGGATTCTTGATTTCGTGGGCGATGCGGCGAGCCACATCGGACCATGCTGCCTGTCGCTGATCAAGCAATTGCTGCGTAATATCTTCAAGCGTGATTACACATCCATTGGGGGCTGAAAAGATCTTGACCGCAAGCGTCAGCAATTCGCCCTGATGGTTATATTGCACAATTCCCGCTTTATGCCCTGCTTCGACCATTCTGGCGAATTGTGGGGCAACGTCTTTGAGTGGCATGCCGACGGGAGTTTCTTCCTCAGTCCCCTCTTCAAGCAAAAGCACCTGCGCAGAACTGTTCATGAGCTGAATCTGTAATTGACGATCAACCGAGATAATTCCGGCTGTAATTGATTCCAGCACTGCCTCGATAAAGGCCCGCCGCTCATCAAGCTGGTGGTTGGCACTGACCAGAGCTGTCGTTTGCTGTTCAATTTGCGCTGTCATGCGATTGAATGCGCGATTGAGTAAACCGATCTCATCGGGGCCGGTGCGGCCTTCCACCCGCAAGGCGTAATTACCTTCACCCACCCGTCGGGCAGCTCCGACCAGTTCGGTCAAAGGCTGCACCTGTCGGTCAGCAAATCGTAAGGCGAACCAGACGGCCAGACCGACCAGGGCCAGAGAGACGCCGAAGAGAGCCAGATTGAAACGTAACTGCAACGAACGGACGCGCCCGGTGAGCGTATCATAGGATTGTAATACGCTTTGTGCCTGGTTCCACTGACTGAGCGCCATCGTCCCGGTGTCACGGGCGTTATAAAGATAAATACCGCTTTCCTGATCGATTGGTGTCACGGCTTCAAGCAATCGCTGGCTGGCTTTCACCACAACCATTTCCCCCGCCTTGAGGCGGTCGATGGTTTCCTGAGTAACACGTTGGGGTTCGGGATTATCGTCAGGATCGACAATGGCCACCACCTGCATATCGCCATTATCGCTCTGTTGCAGGATTGAGCTGCGGTTCAGTTTGCGGCTGACAACCTGATAGGAATACCCCTCGGCAAATTCGGGACTGGCAAGCGAATCCTGCTGCAAATAATATCGCAAGTCGCTTGCCATCGCGACGGTTTCATCGCTCAGATCCTTCTGGTTCTGTTCGTAATATCCTTCCGCCAGCCGGTTGGCGTTTTCGAGAATGCCGCGCGAATTGTCTGAGAACCAGAATTCTACTCCTGACTGGAAAAGGAAGCTCGCAAAAATAACGACCAGCAATGTGGGAATTGCTGCCACCAGTGAGAAGAAAAAGACCAGCTTGACATGGAGCCTGCCGCTGGTCCCCCCTGCCCGCCTGATCGCTATGCGTCTGCCGATCAGAACAATCAGTGCAAGAGCGGGAATGAGTGTGCCGACGAGTAAAGCCGCCGCTTGTCCGGAAGGGAGCAATTCACCCGATTGCGGCTTACCGGAGAAAGCTATGAAAGACACAATCAGCATGGTTACCAGCAGCGCCACTGCGGCCAGTTCAAGCCATGCGAAAATATTCATTCGTCGCGACGCCACGAGCGTGCGTCGCCACCAGCGCGGTGTCGACCTTGTTTTATCACCGCTCTTCAAGACATTTTTCTCTGGCATCGTTGCTGACTTACAACGATCCTGTTGCTCTTTTGCAAGTGGATATTACGCAGTTATGCCCTGCAAGAGACAAAATGCGTCAAAAACTGGACGGAATTCCTGCCTCATTCTTTATGGCTGAAGCGTTCGGGATCAATTTTCAGGTCACCGAGCCGCTTGCGCAAAGTGTTTCGATTGATTCCCAGCAACTGCGCCGCCTGAAGCTGGTTACCTTCGGTTTCCGACAAAGCATGTTCGAATAGCGGCTTTTCAAAAGCCGCCAGCGCAGCGTGGTAGAGCGTTCCACGGGCCGGATTGTTTGCCAGCAGCCAGTTCTGCAAAGCATTCGGAAAGTCGGCTTCTTCGACAGGCCGGCTCTCATTTTTACGTTCTTCGGTTAGCGACCGGATCGCCGGAACATCTATTTCCTCTTCACGCGATAGCAGGGCCGCGCGATAGATGAAATTACGTAATTCGCGAACATTTCCTCGCCATGGCATCTGCGCCAGCAGATGGGCAGCGGATGAAGAAAGGCGGCGCTGTGGAAGGCCTTCGCGCGCCGCTACGCCAAGGAAATGGGTGGCCAGCGGCTCAATATCGTCACTCCTGTCACGCAGAGGAGGAAGCTGAATCGGCACCACATTGAGGCGGTAGTAAAGATCTTCCCGGAAGCGGCCATCGGCTATCAGTGGTTCCAGATCGCGATTGGTTGCCGCCACGATCCGCACATCGATGGTGATTTCTTCTTTCCCCCCTACTCTGCGAATGCGCCCCGATTGGAGCGCACGAAGCAAGCGGGTCTGGGCTTCTGCCGGCATGTCCCCGATTTCGTCGAGAAACAGTGTGCCACCGTCGGCCTGCTCGAACTTGCCCATGTTACGGGCTGTAGCACCGGTAAAAGCCCCTTTTTCATGGCCGAATAGCTCACTTTCGATCAGTTCCTTGGGAATGGCCGCGGTGTTGACCGCCACGAACGGTCCACTCTTGCGATGGCCGAGCTGGTGAATGGCTTCTGCCACGAGTTCTTTTCCGGTACCGGATTCGCCAAGGATCAGCACCGTCAGATCATTACGCAAAACGCGTGTGATCATTCGATAAACATCCTGCATGGCCTGACTGCGGCCTATGAGCGGTAGCCCGTCCCCCTGCTGATCGGCCGTGATACCGGACGCTTTACGGGATTCGGCAGCTTGCCGCGCTGCCCGGACAAGCTCGTCCAGATCGAACGGCTTGGGAAAATACTCGAAGGCTCCCGTATCGGCTGCGCGCACGGCCGTATCCAGCGTATTCTGTGCAGACAGAATAATGATTGCCAGATCAGGAAAACCTTTAAACACATTGCCGAGACTTTCAATCCCGTCGCCATCGGTCAGCAGAACATCACTGAGCATGACGTCATATTGCGTGCTGGCGAGCAGCCTGTCGCGCTCCCCAATGCTTTCACACTGATCCACTTCGAACCCGTCATCGATTAGCGCTGCCTTGATAACAGTCGCAATCGACAGGTCGTCTTCCACCAACAATACACGGCGCTTCATGGCGCTCTTTCCCCTTACCCGAATTTGGCCATCGGTAAGTGGATGCGGAAATGCGTCCACCCTTCGGCCTCGTCCCTTTCGTGGCTTATCCGGCCATTCATGTCCCGCACCAGCTTGTTCACCAGTGCCAGGCCAAGCCCCTGACCATTTTTTTTGCTACTCACGAAAGGTTCGAAAATATGATCTCTCAGAGCCGGATCGATCCCCGATCCATTATCACTTACTCGCACTTCGATTGGCAGTCGGATCGGACGGCCGAGACGAATGGCGTTAAGAACAAGCCCGCTCACGAAGCGGGTGCGCAGTACGATCCGTGCATCCTCCCTGTCCTTGCAGGCATCTCTTGCGTTGGAAATGAGATTAATGAGGACTTGTACAAGTGAATCTTCATGAGCGAGCACAGGTGGCAGGGATGGATCGAATTCTTCGATCAGCCGGACACCTTTCATGCCAGCCGCTTCCGCTACTTCCGCTGCGCGGCGAATAATCGCATGGAGATTACACGGGGCAACTGGTTCAGGCTGCTCCCGGCCAAGACGCTGCATCCGGTCGATCAGCTTGGCAATGCGATCCACTTCGCCAGTGATAAGTGCTGTAAGTGGTTTATCCTGATCGCCAATCTTACGCGCGATAAGCTGGGCTGCACCGCGAATAGCGGAAAGCGGGTTTTTGATTTCGTGGGCCAGAATAGCCGGCGCTCGCAAAGGCGGTTCCTCGCCATCGCGCAAAGCCTCGCCCGTGCCCAGTTCCTGCATGGTCAGCAATTGCCAGCCATTATGGCCAGTGACGGGCGAAAGCATGATGTCGAGCCGCATCGGTGTGCCATCCAGAAACCGAGTTGTGACCGAATGGGCGGAAAGCTGGGCATCCCCCTGCGCCAGCAAGCCTGTGAGGCGCTCGCCTTCAAAAGTAACGATATCACCAAGTTTGCGCCCCACCAGACGCCGCACGCTGAGACCGATCAGCTGTTCGGCTGCCGGATTGCTCTGGGCAATAGTAAGATCAGGCTCCAGCAGAAGCACCGCTATCCCCAGGCTGTTGAGAAGGAGACGCGGCTCTATCGGATTGCCCGGATTGGGAATCACGCGGCGCGGCGCTTTAGAAATGGCTCATAGAAACGCGCGATTTCGCCAAGAACCTGCTCCGGATCCTCGATAAAATTGGCGTGATTTCGAAATTCCGCCGAGCCATGCATGCCTTTGGTATACCAGCCCAGATGTTTGCGGGCTATCTTTACACCGACCTGCGGACCGTAATGGTCCAGCATCGCACGGTAATGTTCGACCAGAACATTATATTGCTCATCAAAAGACGGGCTCGGAATAATCTCACCGGTCCGCCACCAATGCATCACCTGCCCCAGAAGCCAGGGTTTGCCATAGGCGCCGCGACCGATCATGATGCCATCTGCCCCGCTTTGTTCGAGCGCATTTGCAGCATCTTCCACTCCGCAAATATCGCCATTGGCAATGACCGGAATGGAAACGGCTTCCTTGACCTTGCGGATATATTCCCAATCCGCTTCACCCTTATACATCTGGTTCCGGGTCCGGCCGTGAACGGTAATCATCTGGGCGCCGATATCCTCGGCAATGCGCGCAAGTTCGGGCGCATTCAGTGAGGCATGATCCCAGCCCATACGCATTTTGACAGTCACCGGAACTTTAACCGCTTTTACGGTTGCTTCGATCAGTCTGGTCGCCAGCGGGACTTCACGCATCAGAGCCGATCCGGCATAGCCATTGGTGACCTTGCGCACCGGACAGCCCATATTGATATCAATAATTGCGGCCCCGCGATCTTCATTGAGTTTGGCCGCTTCGCCCATTTCTTCTGGAAGACACCCAACAAGCTGCATAGACACCGGATTTTCGGTTTCATGCCAGGCCGCTTTCTGAAGCGACTGACGGGTTTCCCGAATAGCGGCAGGCGATGCGATCATCTCGGTGACATTGAGGCCGGAGCCATATCGTCGCACCAGCGTACGGAACGGCATATCCGTCACCCCCGTCATAGGGGCCAGGATTACCGGACAGTCGATTTCGACATTCCCGATACGGATCGGCTTCAGGGCCGGAGGAGTTGGTGCTGCGGTCATATTAATCTTGTGCCTAATTTATAGGCAGGCGCATAGTGGATTGCAGCGAAGGCCGCAAGGAGCTAGCGCCGCCGGCCATGGCACAGGAAGCACCCTTTTCAGCAATCATCGTTGCAGCCGGTAAAGGTCTGCGCGCTGCGCAGGCTGTGCCTAAGCAATTCGCCTTATGGCGCGGAAAACCAGTTTTGCGCCATTCCGCAGAAAAGCTGGCTCTTTGCGGTGCCTGGCCGATAGTTGTTGCAGTTCCTTCCGACTATCGCGATGGGGCTGAAAAAATACTGGCAGGAATTTCCGGCATTTCTTTCGTTAATGGCGGCGAATCGCGACAGGATTCGGTTCGTATAGCTCTCGAATCAATGGCGGAACTTGGATCAACACCGGATCGGGTCCTAATTCACGATGCGGCGCGTCCTGATTTGCCGCGTTCCGTGATTGATCGCCTGCTGACTGTGCTTGAAAAAGAAGCAGGTGCAATTCCGGTTTTGCCTGTGGTGGACAGCCTCGTTATTGATAAAAACGGTCTGATGGCAGGCAGTGCGCGACGAGAGGATTTGCGTCGGGTACAAACTCCGCAGGCTTTTCGTTTTGAAGATATACTGGCCGCCCATCGAAGCTGGCAGGAAGATAGTATGGCAGGCGACGATGCGCAGGTGCTGCGAGCCGCCGGTGGCGCTGTCGGGCTGGTCGACGGCGATGAAAGGCTTCATAAGCTGACTTTTGCCAAGGATTTCATGGACCATATGCCAGCCATTCGGACCGGGCTCGGTTTCGATGTTCATCGCCTCGCTGTCGGCGAGGAATTGTGGCTTTGCGGCCTTCCGATCGCGCATGATCGTGGACTTGCGGGTCATAGCGATGCCGATGTCGGCCTGCACGCGCTTGTCGATGCCCTGCTCGGCGCAGTTGCAGCAGGCGATATCGGACAACATTTTCCACCAAGCGATCCACAATGGAAAGGGGCACCTTCATCTCGCTTTGTCGAACATGCGGTATCGCTTGTAGCGAGTGCGGGTTACCGCGTCGGCAATGTTGATCTTACACTGATGTGCGAAGCCCCCAAGATCGGGCCTCACCGTGAAGCCATGCGCCGGAAACTTGCTGAACTGCTGGGCGTTGATATCGCACAGGTTAGCGTGAAAGCCACTACAACCGAACGTCTGGGCTTTACCGGGCGCGAGGAAGGCATCGCCGCTCAGGCAATAACCACGGTGATCCGTAACGGAGAATGATAAGCCCAATGTCTAAACGCAAATGCCTTGCCGGCCTGCTGGCCATAACGGGCCTTCTGAGCAGTTCCACCGCCTTTGCGCAAAGCTGTATCAAAGAACAGGAAGTCAAGTCGCTGACTCTCTATGCGCTGCCAACGGTTATTCAGGCTGCGCAAACGCGATGCACCGCTTCGCTTTCTTCCAATGGTTTCATGGCCACCGGCGCAGCCGAACTGGCCTCTCGCTATCAGGCTCTGAAAGATGATAACTGGCCTGTCGCTCGAGACGTTCTGATTCGTATGACGGCAAAGGGCGATCAGCCACAGGATCGGCGTATGGGCCTGATCCTGGAACAGATGCCACCCGACACCGTAAGGGAGTTGCTGGATTCGATTATTCTTCAGAAGCTCAGCGAAGAAATCCAGCCAGACAAATGCACGACCATTGAGCACGGGCTTGAAATCGCCGCCCCGCTCGAACCTGAAGAAACCGCCAGTATTTTCGCTTTTGTCCTGACGCTTGCCGCGCCGGACGACATGAATATCTGCCCAGTGGATGAAAAATGACCGATAGCCTTCTTCCAGACGAGATCGTCAAACTCGCCCGCCGCGTGATTGAGGAAAATGCCGTTGCCGGGCGCAAGATCAGTCTTGCCGAAAGCTGTACCGGCGGCCTCGTTGCTGCTGCCCTGACTGAAATTCCGGGTTCTTCTGCAGTGTTCGATCGCGGCTTTGTGACCTATTCCAATGAAGCGAAGGAACAGGAGCTCGATGTCAAAAGCGACATTATAGAGACCTTCGGCGCTGTCTCGATTGCCTGTGTCTATGCTATGGCGCAGGGGGCGCTCGAACATAGTGAGGCCGATGTATCCGTCGCGATCAGTGGTGTGGCCGGGCCCGATGGAGGGACCGACCAGAAGCCTGTGGGCACGGTGGTATTTGCCCGCGCAGTGCGCGGCGTGGATGAACCGGAAGCCGAACTGCGTAACTTCGAAGCGTCCAGCCGCTCCGATGTACGCCGTCAGGCTGCGCTATGCGCACTGGAACTACTGTTGCCGTAAAGCTCGTCGGCGCGCTGTTCGAATGCGTTGACCATCTTGCGAAAGGCACGATCGAAATACTGACCGGCAAGAGCTTCGAACATACGGCTTTTGAACGCGAAATCGACTGTGAAATCGATTTCGCAGCCCCCGCCCTCTACATCCCGGAAAACCCAGTGATTGTCGAGATCCCGTAAAGGGCCATCGACATATTGCACACGCAGATTTCCGGGGCGTTCCTTGTGGACCCGCGAGGTAAATTTTTCCCGCAGGGCTTTGAAACCAACCAGCATATCAGCCACCATTTCTTCGCCATCGTCGGAACGAATACGCGTGGCGACGACCCAGGGAAGAAATTCCGGATAGCTGGCGACATCGGCCACCAGATCGAACATTTGCTCTGCCGAATAAGGCAGGCGACGGGTTTCTTTAATTCCGGGCATCAGGCTTTTTTCACGACCGGCCTGGTCTTTCCCTTGTCGAGCTTGGCGGCGCGTGCAGCCTGCATTTCCGCAAAATCTTCACCGGCATGATAGCTCGAACGTGTCAGCGGGCTCGATGCCACCTGAAGGAAACCTTTTGCTCTTGCGATCGAACCGTAAGCGTCAAACACTTTCGGGCTGACGAAATCCACCACTTTGGCATGTTTCGGCGTCGGCTGGAGATACTGGCCGAGAGTGACGAAATCGATCTGGGCAGAACGCATATCATCCATCACCTGATGGACCTCAAGGCGCTGCTCGCCAAGCCCTAGCATCATACCTGATTTCGTGAAAATCAACGGATCATGCGCTTTCACTTCTTCGAGCAGACGCAATGAGGCATAATAGCGAGCACCGGGACGGATCGTTGGATAAAGGCGAGGGACCGTTTCCAGATTGTGATTAAAAACATCCGGCCCCGCTTCGCAGATCGCCTCGATCGATGGGCGCATTTTGCCGCGAAAATCAGGCGTTAGAATTTCGATTGTCGTATTCGGTGCTTCACGGCGTAGCGCATTGATTACCTTTACGAACTGGCCAGCTCCGCCATCGGGAAGATCGTCCCGGTCAACGGATGTGATCACAATATGTTCGAGGCCCATTTTGGCGGCAGCAATGGCGACATGCTCGGGCTCAAGCGGATCGACTTTGCGAGGCATACCCGTTTTGACATTACAAAAAGCACAGGCGCGGGTGCAGACATCACCGAGGATCATCACGGTAGCGTGTTTCTTGGTCCAGCACTCACCGATATTGGGGCACGCAGCCTCTTCACACACGGTGTTGAGGTTGAGATCACGCATCAATTTGCGCGTTTCATGGTAGCCCTTGGTGACAGGGGCCTTGACGCGGATCCAATCGGGCTTGCGCTGGCGTTCCGGGCGCGGCGCTGCAGACATGTCGTTCATAAGGCCCACTTAGTCATCCCTCTTGCCAGTGGCAATGGCAGGGTGCATCAGCAACGTCATGTCGAACGAAATTTCTCCTGAACTCGAAGAGCTTCTTGCCGGCTACCGCCGGTTTCGCGAAAAAGGCTGGCAACCGGAACGTGAACGCTGGGCCACATTGCAGGAGGGGCAGGAACCGCGCGTGATGGTCATCGCCTGTTCTGACAGCCGAGTCGATCCTTCGCAGATATTCGACGTCAGTCCGGGCGAAATCTTCGTCGTGCGTAATGTGGCAGCCATGGTGCCACCGTTCGAAACCAATCCCGGCCATCATGGTGTTTCAGCTGCGCTGGAATTCGCTGTTCAGGTCCTGAAAGTGAGTGAAGTGGTCGTGATGGGTCATGGAATGTGCGGAGGCTGCAAAGCTGCCCTCACCCAGGAACTGCATGGCGCCGAACCGGGTCGAGGCGGCTTCATTGCCAACTGGATTTCCATGCTGGATGAAGCGCGCGCGCCTATCGCTGAACAACTCGGGACAGCGAGCCGGGAGGCTGAACGGGCCATGGAACTGGCCGGTGTTAAAGTCAGCCTCGACCATCTGCGCACATTTCCTTGCGTGCAGACCAAGGAAGGCAGCGGCAAGCTCAAATTGCGCGGCGCCTATTTTGCTATTTCGGACGGGCTTCTGCATTTGCTGGACGAAGAAACAGGTGAATTTTCCCCCATAAGCTGATCTGTCTGCTTATGGCTTGCCAGCTCCATATGGCCTTGCGACAAGCGGCGAATCATGTCTGAACCTTTGCTCAAAAATATCGCCCTGCTGATCGACGCTGACAATGCCAGCCATCATGGTATCGATCCTGTCCTTACGGTTCTTGCTGAACTGGGACAGGTCAATATTCGGCGCGCTTATGGTAACTGGGCAAAGCCCGCCCTGCATAAATGGAATACGATCACCCATCGTTTTGGACTTCAGCCGCAACAGCAATTCGATCTGACTAAAGGCAAGAATGCCACCGATATGGCGATGACTATCGATGCCATCGACCTGCTTTATGCAGGCAAGGTCGATGGCTTCGGTATTATGAGTTCGGATAGTGATTTCACACCGCTTGTGACCAGATTGCGACAGGACGGGCTGATCGTTTACGGCTTTGGTAGCGCCAAGGCTCCGGAAGCCTTCAAGACCGCCTGCACGCGCTATATCGATGTCGACAAACTGATCGATACGACGAAAGAAGGCTATGAACAGGATGCAAAACCGGTCGATGAGGATCTGATCGACTTGCTTGGCGATGCCTGGCGAGCCGCCAGTCGTGACGATGATGGTTTCGCCAAATTGCAGGAAGTGGGACAGATTGCCGGCAACCGTTCCAGTTTTGATGTGCGAAACCATGGTTACAAGCGATTGTCCGAACTGGTTCGTGCCAATGATCGCTTTAAACTGGAGCGCCGGGCGGATGGTCAGCTTTATATGAAGCGCTTGCGCTAACTGCCGATAACAGACTTTCGGGCACAAATTCCCGCCCCTTCCGTTGCAGCAACAGCAATGAAGGGGCATTTATGGTTGATAAATCAGAGAAATTTCGCTGGTTAATACGGCTTGGCTTTGCATCACGAGGTGTGGTCTACGCGCTGATCGGCTACCTTGCCCTGTCCGGTCCGGGGCAAAATGACGGGCCGTCGGGCTCTTTCTCTTACCTTCAGGATATGCCGGCAGGTACTCCTTTATTATACGTCGCCGCGCTGGGGCTGTTAGGTTACGGATTATATCGCCTGTGTTCACCTGTATTCGATATTGAAAATTACGGCCATGACAAAACCGGCATTGCTCACCGTGTAGGACATGCAGGGAGCGCATTTGCGCATTTCGTGCTGGCCTATACCGCTCTCCAATTTGCCATGGGAAGTCACCAGTCAGGTAGTGGCAGTACCGCTGAGCAGGCGGCTGACACCGTTCTCAG
The DNA here is from genome assembly GCF_003610805.1 of Altericroceibacterium spongiae. GTDB lineage: Bacteria > Pseudomonadota > Alphaproteobacteria > Sphingomonadales > Sphingomonadaceae > Altericroceibacterium > Altericroceibacterium spongiae. The sequence continues at coordinate 587,993 of NZ_RAPF01000001.1, forward strand.
CGTGAGCTTTGGCGGTTTTGTACTCGGTCTTCTGGGCCTGGCATTTTTGCTGGCCGGGCTGGCTCAGGCCAAGAAGGGGCTGACGGCCAGTTTCATGCAACGCATTTCGGCACAGGCTCCTGCCTTTGTCGAATGGCTCGGTCGCGCAGGCTTCTTTGCAAGGACGGTGGTTTTCGTCATTATCGGGTGGTCGCTTATCCAGTCCGCCTGGTTTTCGAGTAGTGAGCGAGTGAAAACCCTTGGAGAGGCGATCACTTCACTGGCAGATAGTGGAGCGTTGTACAATTTGGTCGCGATCGGCCTGCTGCTCTTCGGTATCTTCAGTATTTTCATGGCTCGATACCGGATCGTGCCCGACCTTGATTCAAGCGGACTTAAACCGGCATTTCGAGGGTAATATGGCCCAGAAACAGCAAAAAACCGCAAACCTTTATCGCATGGTAATGGAAAAGCACATTTGTCCTTTCGGGCTTAAATCCCGATGGTTGCTGGAGAGCAATGGCTATGAAGTGGAAGATCATCATCTGACCACGCGCAAGGAAACGGACGCCTTTCAAGAAAAGCACGATGTTGAAACCACGCCGCAAACCTTTATTGATGGTGAGCGGATCGGGGGGTACGATGAACTGCGCGCCTATTTCGGTAATCAGCCGCAAGATGCGGATGAAACAAGCTATCAACCGGTTCTGGCTGTCTTTACGGTTGCACTCGGCCTTGCTCTGTCGCTTAGCATATGGCTGTTTGGAACACCGCTAACCGTTCGTGCCATGGAATGGTTCATCACTTTTTCCATGGCCATGCTCGCTATGCTCAAACTACAGGATGTCGAGCAGTTTTCGACCATGTTCCTGAGCTATGATTTGCTCGCTCAGCGTCACGTCCCTTATGCCTATATTTACCCCTTCGCGGAGGCATCAGCAGCCATCTTAATGGCTGGGCGGCTTTTGCCTTTTCTTTCTATTCCGATTGCTTTCTTCATCGGAACGATCGGCGCCATTTCCGTCTTTTATGCGGTTTATATCCAGAAGCGCGAGATTAAATGCGCCTGCGTGGGCGGTGGAAGCAATGTGCCGCTAGGCTTTGTTTCGCTCACGGAGAATCTGGCCATGATCGCCATGGCTCTGTGGATGTCAGGCCGTATGATCTTTTAAATGAATGTGGATCAGGCACTGCACTGTACGAGGCCCGAACCGTCATACACCACCCTGTTAAAGGCATCGCGCAAAATCACGCTGCCATCATAATTGGTGGTTTTGTTACCTGCTGGGCGCCCCTCGCCCGAAATCTTGAGACGCAGAGAATATTCGAGTCCGTCATATTTTGACCAGGTCCCCAACGGCAGCTCACGTGCGCCTATATCTCTGGCGAAACGCGTCATTTTTCCATCGATCTTCATATAGGCCACTTCGGGCTGAGCGATCACGCGCGTGCCGAGGCTCGTTCCCGGAGCATAATTGCACCCTGAACCGGAAAGATCGTGCTCTTCTATATCGACATATGTGATCGAATCGGGCGTGATTTCGGTTAAAGGTGGTCTGGCACTTTGCTGTGCTTTTTCGATCATGGCGATATCGCGCCGATCTTTGTCAGCCTGTTCCTCTGGTGTCAGTTCCTTGTGGCACCCTGCCAGCAGGATTACAGCCCCCAGTAATGCAACGCGCATCAATGCCTCCCGAACAGCTTTTCCACATCCCCCATAGAAAGCTTCACCCAGGTTGGCCGGCCGTGATTGCACTGACCTGATCGTGGTGTTCTTTCCATTTCGCGTAAAAGAGCGTTCATTTCAGTTACATTCAGCGTCCGGCCAGCGCGAACCGAGCCATGACAAGCCATTGTAGCCAATACATAATCCAATTTTTCGCCCAGTAGCAGTGCCTCGCCATGTTCGGCAAGATCGTCAGCGATGTCCTGTAACAATTTCTGGGGATCGGCCTTTTTAAGGGAACCTGGCATGGCTCTGACCAGCATGGCTGCGGGGCCGAACCGCTCGATCGTCAATCCCAGTTCAGCGAATTTGCCGGCATTATCTTCCAGGCGGTCACAAGCCAGTTCGTCCAGTTCGACAACTTCGGGCATCAGCAAAGCCTGACTGGCTGCTACTTTATCACTGGCACCCCCAGCTTTCAGCCTTTCCAGAACCAGCCGTTCATGCGCCGCATGCTGATCGACAATTACGAGTCCGTCTGCTGCTTCAGCAACAATATAGGTATTCGCTATCTGACCGCGGGCGATACCAAGAGGGTATTCGTCCAGATCGTCCGGCGCTTCTGTCGCTTCTTCTGCTCTGCCTTGTGGCGCGGCCCAATCGCCTGCTGGTTTGTTGGCCATCATGGCAGGCATAGCGGCTGTCGGAGAAGACAGACCGGCAAAATCCGATTTGTTCTCACGCACAGAGTGAGAAGAGCCGCTCCAGTCGCGCCCCTGGAAAATCGAGCGCATGACCGGAGAGGGTTCATCACGTAAGGCGTCGGAACGCACTGGTTCAGATTGCCAGCGAGCCATTGCTTCGGCGGAGGGTTCCTGCGCGCTACGCTTATCGCCGGTTGCCAATGCCTGCCGTAATCCGGACACCAGAAAGCCACGCACGGCCGGAGCATCACGAAATCGCACTTCCGTTTTTGCTGGATGCACATTCACATCCACGTCTTCCACTGGAAGTGTCAGAAAAAGGGCCAGCACTGCATGACGGTCACGTGCCAGCATATCGGCATAAGCTCCGCGAACTGCACCAGTCAGCAACCGATCTTTGACCGGGCGGCCATTGACGAAGAGATATTGATGGTCAGCAACGCCACGATTGTATGTCGGCAAGCCTGCCACCCCCGTTAATCGCATAGAATCGCGCTGGAAATCGAGGAGCACACCATTATCGGCCAGTTCGCGTGCAATGATCTGTGCCACACGATTTTCAACCGATTCTCCGGCCTGCAGGTTTAGAATGCGTCGCCCGCCATGCTCAAAACTGAATGCAATGTCAGGCCGGGCCATGGCGAGTCGCCGGACAATATCGAGGCACGCCGCATATTCACTGCGAGGCGTGCGAAGGAATTTTCGTCTGGCCGGAACCTTCCCGAACAGATTTTCCACCCGCACACGCGTTCCGGGCGGCAAGGCAGCCGGGCCCTCCTCTGTAACGACACCGTGATCGACAACACGCTTCCAGCCGGTTTCGGCGCCGCGCACCCGGCTCTCCAGCGTCAGTCGCGCGACACTTGCGATCGAGGGCAACGCTTCTCCGCGAAAGCCAAGCGTAGCGACACGCTCGATCGCCCCTTCGGCCCCTACCAGACTTTCGGGCAATTTTGATGTCGCATGGCGTTCAAGCGCAAGAGCCATCTCATCGGCGCTCATCCCGCAACCATCATCGGTCACTTCGATCCGGGTGAGGCCGCCTTCGACAATCGAAACGGCAATGCGGGTCGCTCCCGAATCCACTGCATTTTCGATCAATTCCTTAAGAGCGGATGCTGGCCTTTCGACCACTTCGCCTGCAGCAATGCGGTTGACGAGGTTTTCCGGAAGCCTTCTAATGGTAGCCATAAAACCATCCTAGCGGTGAAGTAGCGTGAATTCGAGTTGGGCGGTGTAAAACTCCACCGTTTTGGTCACAAATTTTTGGCCTTTCTAAACTGGTTGCGTTAAGGAGCCGCTTCCCACAGGCCAAACCGGCATTCTGAAGCAGTTTTGTGCATCTTGCCGGGATCAGACGGATTAATCGATGAGTTCTTTCTTTTCCAAGTTCTTCAAGTTCGGCTCGCAGAACATGGCAATCGACCTCGGCACAGCCAATACTCTTGTTTATGTGCAGGATCGCGGGATAGTCCTCAATGAACCCTCCGTTGTGGCCATCGAAACATTGAACGGAATCAAGCGCGTTAAGGCCGTTGGTGATGATGCGAAACTGATGATGGGCAAGACGCCTGACAGTATCGAAGCTATTCGTCCGATGCGCGATGGTGTGATCGCCGATATTGAAATTGCGGAAGAAATGATCAAGCATTTCATCCGCAAGGTACACGGTAAGAAGAGCCTGTTCCGTTATCCTGAAATCGTGATCTGCGTTCCCTCGGGCTCGACTTCGGTCGAACGCCGCGCCATCCGGGATGCTGCATCGAATGCAGGTGCCTCTGAAGTCTTTCTGATTCTCGAACCAATGGCAGCAGCTATCGGTGCCGATATGCCGGTAACGGAACCGGTTGGCTCCATGGTGGTCGATATTGGTGGGGGCACAACCGAAGTCGCGGTTCTCTCACTACGCGGTCTGGCCTACACAACCAGCGTTCGCACCGGTGGTGACAAGATGGATGAAGCCATCGTTTCTTATGTCCGCCGACATCACAACCTGCTTATCGGAGATGCTACGGCTGAACGCATCAAAAAGGGATATGGCATTGCCACCGCTCCCGAAGATGGCGTCGGGGAAACGATCAATATCAAAGGGCGCGACCTTGTGAACGGCGTGCCCAAGGAAATCACTATCAATCAGGCGCATGTTGCCGATGCCTTGTCTGAGCCCATCGGGGCAATCGTTGAAGGTGTGCGGATTGCGCTGGAAAACACGGCGCCCGAACTTGCTGCCGATATTGTCGATCAGGGTATAGTGCTAACTGGCGGTGGAGCGCTTATTCGCGGGCTTGACGAATATTTGCGAGAAGAAACGGGCTTGCCTGTCAGTATTGCGGAAGATCCGCTGTCTTGCGTCGCTTTGGGCACCGGACGCGCCATGGAGGATCCGATGTATCGTGGTGTACTGATGACCGCATAAGACGTAATTTCTTAAGTAGAAAGGGGCGGTTATGGCGCCGCCGACGATACGGCGATCGGCCTTTAGGTCCGGAATGAACAAGAAGGCGCGTTTTAGCGCCTTCACTGGCTATCTTGTTGCTTCATTCGGTATGCTGATCGGGGTTATTTTGCTGGCAGTGTCCATCTGGCAGCCACACCTATTTTCGAATCTGCGCACACAGGCTAGCGATATCGTCTCGCCAGCCGCAAATGCTGGTGCTGTCGCACGGGATGACAGCCGCTCCTTCTTGCAGGTCGTAGCAGGCTATTACCGGGCGGGCAGCAAGAATGCTCAGTTAAAACGCGAAATGGAAATTGCGCGTGTAAAACTGGCCGAAGCGGAGGCAGTAAAGCAGGAAAATAAACGTCTTAAGGCCATCCTTGGTCTTAGAGATCGTGATCCAGAGCCTGTTGCAATGGCTCGCCTGATCGGTTCGACCAGCGCCAGTGCAAGACGCTTTGCCTATTTATCCCGCGGACGCAGTGATGGTGTCCAGCCAGGTATGCCAGTTGTTGCTGCAAAAGGTCTGGTCGGACGAGTACTCGAGTCAGGCGATCACAGTTCACGCATCATGCTGTTAACCGATACGGAAAGTATGGTGCCGGTCCGTCGGTCGACCGATAATATCGTGGCTTTCGCTGAGGGGCGCGCCAACGGATCCTTGCGTATACGTTTGATTGATCTGGGGATTAACCCTCTCAAAACCGGTGATGTTTTTGTTACATCAGGTGCCGGTGGTCTTTTCCCTCCCGGCGTTGCTGTGGCCGTGGTGAGTAAAATCACGAAGGATGGCGCAATTGCCAACCTGCTTGCTAATCCCGCCGCGACCGATTTTGTGGCTATCGAACCGCAATGGCATGGTAATATAAAAGACTTGGAAGCGCCATCACAACAAGAGGATGCAAACACAAGCGGCACATCCTCTGAGCCAAACGAATGATTTCTCCCTTCAATCCGCGAGCACGCAGTGATGCTTATGGCAGTAAGATCAATCGGGATCATTCCTCGATACTGGTTTACGGTGTGCCATGGGTGACAATTATTCTGGCATGTCTTGCGCCGATGGTCCCATTTATTGCTCTGGCGCCTCTCATACCTCCGTTAGGCTATCTTTTCCTGCTCACCTGGCGATTGGTTCGCCCTGGCCTCCTTCCTTTATGGGCAGGTCTTCCTCTGGGGGCATTGGATGACCTGTTTTCCGGTCAGCCTTTCGGTAATGGAATTTTTCTCTTTTCAATCACGCTGCTGACGCTGGAAACCGTAGAAATGCGCTTTCCCTGGCGCAGCTTCCTGCTCGACTGGCTGACAGCTTCTATTGCTCTGGCGATTTATCTTTACGCTGGTTTTCTTTTTTCAGGCGCCGAGCTGACATCCATACAGCTTAGACTCATCCTTCCTCAGCTATTGCTCTCTATCGTGCTGTTTCCCATTATCGCCCGCATGGTGGCCTTACTAGATCGTTTCCGTCTGATGCGTATCCGCAGAGTCGGATAGGCTTCTGATATGAAAAAGAAATTTTCTACTGGTAGTTTGCGCAACAGCTTCGAACGGCGAAGCTTTATTATCGGTTCATTGCAAGGCGGGATCGGGCTGCTGCTGGCTGCCCGAATGGGCTACATTGCTGTAGCCGAAAATAAAAAATACAAGATGGAATCGGAAAGTAACCGGGTCAATCTTAGTCTGATACCCCCTCGCAGAGGCTGGATACTCGATCGTAATGGAGCTCCTCTCGCATCCAACAAAGCCGATTTTCGCGTCGATATTATTCCCGACCGGCTGAACGATCCTGCCACAGCAATCGATACTCTGGGTGAATTGCTTGATCTCAGTGCTGTTCAGGTAAAGGATCTGAAGGCCAAGCTTGAAAATGTGCATGGCTTTCAGCCAATCGAAGTGGCCAGCGGTCTCGATTACGATGCTTTTGCTGCGATTAGTGTACGTCTGCCGGACCTGCCCGGGGTTGTGCCGCAACGCGGTTTTTCTCGATACTATCGCACTGGTCCATCGGTTGGTCATCTCATTGGCTTTGTCGGCCCGGCTTCGGCGGAAGAATATGAGAAGGAGCCCAGTCAACTTCTTGTCACACCCGGATTTAAGCTCGGCAAGGATGGGTTGGAAAAAGAATTTGAACAAACATTGCGCGGAAAACCGGGTGCGCGCCGGGTGGAAGTGACCGCCAGTGGCCGAGTTGTGCGTGATCTTAATACCCGCGAAGATACGCAAGGTCAGTCCATCAGACTGACGATAGACGGCCCGTTACAAGACTATGCAGCGAGGCGGATTGGACTCGAATCCGGCTCGGTTGTTGTGATCGATTGCCTGACTGGTGATCTCATGTGCATGGCATCCATGCCCAGCTTCGACCCGAACAGCTTTTCCGATGGCATTGGCCGGGTTGAATATAAAATGCTGAGTGAAGACGAACGGGTTCCGTTGCGAAACAAGGTTCTAAAAGGTCTCTATCCGCCAGGATCAACTGTAAAGCCCATGGTTGCCATGTCCTTTCTCGAGGCAGGACTTGACCCGAATGAAAGCACAATCTGCAATGGCGGTTTGCGGGTTGGTAACCGGGTTTTCCACTGCTGGAACCGACGGGGCCATGGCCGGGTCGACATGTCAAAGGGTATCTATCAGAGCTGCGACGTCTATTTTTATTATTTCGCTCAAAAACTGGGCATGAATATCATCGCCGATATGGCGCGCCGCTGTGGTCTCGGCCAAACCTTTCCACTGCCGGTAACCAGCCAGTTTTATGGCACCGTTCCCGATCCAGAATGGAAACTTAAAAAATACGGTCGCGAATGGCAGGCCTATGACACGGTGAACGCTACAATCGGTCAAGGGTATATGCTGTTTAATCCCTTACAATTGGCTGTGTATGCGTCCCGCATTGCCACTGGTAACAAGATCATGCCCCGTTTACTTCTGAATGGATCGAAACCCAGTTTTGACGGCATGAATTTCCATGGCGACCATGTTCAGGTAATCCAGCAGGCAATGAGCGATGTGATCAACGGCCCCGGCACTGCCGGTCGCGCCCGCTTGCCGATTGACGGGATCAAAATGGCCGGCAAAACCGGAACCGCACAAGTCGTCAGCCTTAACGTGTCGAGCGGCAAAGGTGGGCCATGGAAATATCGCGATCACGGCCTGTTCATCTGTTTCGCTCCCTTTGATAATCCGCGCTATGCGACTGCGGTCGTCATCGAACATGGTGGCGGCTCAGGGTCAGCCTATCCTATTGCCCGCGACGTCATGACATTCTTGTTTGATCCCGAAAAGGGGCTTGAGGCGTTACACGCTCTGGAGAAACAGTGGGGTGGCACTGCTCAGGAAAGGCTGGCCGCTCGTTATGCCGCCTATGCTGCCGAAGCCGGGGTCGACATTCCCCCTGCTCCGAACGATCCTGCTGATATTGCCCGTAAGGTCGATGCCGAGGCACGCGCAGCTGCCGCACAGCCACAGGAAGTGGCTACAGGTGCCGTGACACCGGGGCCTGAACCCGTGGATGACAGACAGGGAGGGTCTCCTGAATGAGGAGTAGCTTGCTTCCCGGGCCGATCGCCGCGCAACCTTGGCGGGTCATCATTCCGTTAACATTGCTAACATTTTTTGGCGCAACGGTATTATACTCGGCTGCAGGCGGTTCTTTTGAGCCTTTTGCCTCCTCGCAATTGCTTCGTTATGGCATCTTCCTGCTTCTGGCACTGGTCATGTCTTATATGCCGCAAGAGCTGGTGCGGTGGGCGGCTTTCCCAGTTTACGGTGTAGTTGTATTACTTCTGATAGGCGTCGAAACTATCGGTGCAATCGGAGGCGGTAGTCAGCGCTGGCTCAATATTGGCCCGCTCGTTTTGCAGCCATCCGAACTGATGAAGCCGGCGATCGTGCTGGCTCTGGCGCAATTCTATCATTCGCTGCCCCCTGGCCTGACAGGAAGCTGGCGCGCTTTAATTCCTGCAGGCGTCCTGATCGCCGTACCGATGGGGCTTGTTCTCATGCAGCCCGATCTCGGTACATCGCTGGCAATCGCTTTTGGCGGTGCTGTGGTAATGTTTCTTGCCGGATTGCCGATGAAATGGTTTGTTGGCGGCGGCATAGCGGGTTTGATTGCTGTTCCATTAGCCTTCTTCTTTGGCCTTGAGGAATATCAGCAAAGACGGGTTACCACTTTTCTCGATCCGGAAAGTGATCCGCTTGGTGCCGGTTATCATATTACACAGTCCAAGATTGCTATTGGGTCGGGCGGTTTGTTTGGCAAAGGGTTTGGCAATGGTTCGCAAAGCCATCTCAACTATTTGCCAGAGCCCCATACGGATTTCGTCTTCGCAACCATGGCGGAGGAATGGGGGCTATTGGGCGGACTTGCTGTTCTCCTGATTTTCGGCCTTGTCTTGCGCTGGGGCCTCACAGTAGCACGCCGTGCGCCTGACCGTTTTTCGGGCTTGCTGGCAGGCGGAATGACAGCGACAATCTTTTTTTATGTCGCCATCAACCTTATGATGGTGATGGGGCTTGCTCCGGTTGTCGGTATTCCCTTGCCATGGATGAGCCATGGTGGCTCATCCATGATGACGAATATGATCTGTATCGGCACAATTATGATGGTCGATCGCTGGAACAAATCGCGGCGTTCGAGCAGCTTGCAATAAAAATTTCAAAACAGGCAAATTAACCCTTTCCATCTGAAAAATGATCTGTATATCCGCCCCTCACCGGCGGAAGCCGGAGCGGCAAATTGCCCGAGTGGACGCATAGCTCAGTTGGCAGAGCAGCTGACTCTTAATCAGCGGGTCCTAGGTTCGAGCCCTAGTGCGTCCACCATTTTTCCTCTTTGAAATTTGATATTTACGGGTTTTCCAGCTCGCTGCGTGGCGGCGTATGGAGCCTAGACTTCGCTATAGGCTCCCTATAGGCTCCAGCCTATCCCATTTCAGAGTAAGCCTGCCGTGGGCGACAATCGTCGGCACAGACAGGAGCACGAGCTTAGTCATCATAGAGGAGTTTTGCGTTGCCGTCGCACTGACTGCAACCGTGAAGCCCGGACATCTCCATGTCCCCGTTGTCGTATTCACCGCACCAACCACAACATTCAAGCTCGTCAGTAAAGTGGATGCAAGCTAGGCAAACGAACCCTCCCTGCCAATCGATTACGGTATGATATCCATCACAAGATGAGCAGTTTGCAGGCGTTTTCGCTTCGAAGTAGTTGTCTTTGGTCACAATCTCTTCGTTGAGCTCATTGACCAATTCCTCCACCGAGAATTTGGTGCCGCACTCGCTACATTGCGCTCCGTCATCCCCTTCGTTCACAAGTTCTTGATTGCAAGCTGGGCATGGCGTGACCATCCACCACCTAGGATAGCTGGCGCATACCGAACAGCGTGACCAAAAGATGCTGTCGGTCTCCTGATGGCATTCAGCTGCTTTGAACGAACAAGATGGACAATCGACTAGCTTTCCACCACCCTCTTCGATTGCTTTGAAACGTTCGGCCAAGCTTTCGAATTTGGCCTTCGCATAAAGCCTATGCTCAGCGAATCCGTCATCTATTGCCGTGATGTCGAATGCGCTGTCTGCAAATGTCGCTTGCCATTGGTTTTCCATAAGGCCTGCCAAGGCGCGCCAGCCAAGCAGTTGTTCAAGAGCAATGTTTTCGAGCACGTCGTTGTCCGCCTGGCCCTCGTGATAAAAGTGAACCATCTTGTTGCGGTGCTTGCGGAGGCTATTGAAAATCGACCGTGCTGTATCTGGAAGTGGACTGCCGACGACATTCTGCAAACGGACGCACGCTTCATCGAAGTTTACCGAAACAAAATCCCCCTTGGCGAAATTGCTCTTTTCGGCATTTTTTGAAACCACCAATGTCCAGTGTTCCGCCATCAGGCGCGCCTTCAGAATTAATTCGACAGCGGAATAGAATGCGATCACCGAATGTTTCGGTCGCTTCGTCAGGTCCGCCGTGGCTGATTTCAGGAAGTCAGTGGCGTTTGCAACCAGATCGTCCACACTCGGGAAGCTGGCTTTGTCTGGCTTGCTGCCGATCATACTACTCTAACCTTTCCCGCACAGTCGCACGCAGGCCATCTCTGGTTGCCGCCGCAGTGCGACAAACGTCCAGTGGAAGCTGTAGCAAGGCAATACAGGTGCTCGGGTGCCTGACAATGGATTAGTCGCTCCATTGTCCCACATTGATCTGATTGCTAGCCAATTTGGATGGCCAAGCCGCGTACCACCAAACTGATCGAAATCGATCTCAACGCATACGTTGAGCAACGCATTAGCGAACTCGGCCTGCCCGCAACGATCGGTGAGATTGAAGCATCAGCCGACACGTTCGAAGCGAAAATCGAGTGGGTGAACCACGAGGCCAATGCCCTTCTGGTCTTGGGTGCATCGGCTCTTCTTCTCGCAGGTGGAACGGCGCTAATCGCGCGTTCACCGTTGAGCCTCTTGGATATTGCGTTGATGATTCTGGCCGGAACCTTGGCGTTCGTCTTTTTCTTGTTTGGCTTCCGACGGCGGAGCTGGTCGCGATACCTCGGAAAATGGGGCTTAAAGCCGGTTCACTGCGAGGTTCAGTCCGCCATCGACGATGTCTTGGACAAGGTTGATTCAGGCAACCATACAATCATGCGCATCGCCGCAAGTGGCACTGGAACGACTGCAACGCCTATATCGCATCGGCCCGTCGATCTTGTTCACGGCAAAGGATGCCTCGCCAATCCATGGTTGATCGCGGAACTGTTTGGCAGATCAAATTCGAGCCGGGAATTCGTGGCAATCACGCCCGAAGCGACTGGCGTATGGTTCAACTTCTATCTCTGGAATCCCTCAGTCGCGGCGCATTTGCCAGACCTGTTCGACCGTACACCGGAAATTTACGCGGGCGACAAGATCAAGCGGATCAAGGTGCGAACCGCTCTACGCGAGATTGCAGATTACGTGGCCACGCAAAAGCAATCGGGCAAGCCTACGACGAGGAAGGACCTTGTCGTTTCGGCTTTCGAGAAAGCGCTTAAGATTGAAGCCGCACGACTGCGCACGGCTGGAGAGATCGACGATCTTGAAGAACGCCAGCTTTGTCGCCTGAACATTACCGGCGAAGCGCCGTCGAACGATCCTGCCGAAACATCCGGAAATCGCGGACGCAAGCCTGAAAGCTGGTTTCTTAATCTGATGAGCGGCCAGTATGCTCCGGTCACGCGCCCGTTGTCCGAGACGATCCGGAACGAATTGAACGTATTGCCGGGTTTCATCGTCTGAGTTTCTTGCCAATTGGCGGCCAATCCGTAGGCGGCGTAATCGGAATATGCATGCTGGGGAACCTCTCGAAAGGAGGTTCGCATGACCGACCCTGATATTGTTCTCTTAAATATGCGGCAGGTTCAAGCCGCCCTTAAAATCCGCTCGCGTTCGACAATCTATGACATGGTGGCGCGCAAGGCATTGCCTCCACCTTGCGTCATCAACCGACGCGGCCTGCGTTGGCGCGAAAGCGATATTCGCGAATGGATCGATAATCTGCAAACGCGCAATTGACCTGATCCTGCGCACCTGTCGCGCCCAGTTAGCCACCCCTCGCCTCACACCTTTCGAGCCGGACGGCCCAGTTCCGGCTGGAGAATTCCCATGCCCATTTTCCACCGTGGTTCCCGTAAACATCGCTTCATTTCGCACACTATCCATGTCCGGAAATGTATCGCTCCCCAACTCGTTTCGCTGGCGGACCGGCTCTTTGCCGACGACGCAGACGGTGACGCATTTCAGACCGCGTTGCGCCCGTTCTTCCTAGCCGAACGCCCTCGTATCGCGATCCTGAAAGGTGACGAAATCTGGTTCCATGTCGAGGGTCCTCTGCATGATTGTGGTGGCAGGACTTTCCCGCTCGGCGCTCAGGTTTTCGTTGATCACCGTGGCTGGCTCCAGCTTGGTCCGGTCGATGCAGCAGACCTCCATGCAAGGCTGCGCGAAGCCATAGATGCAGCAGCCTTCAACTGGTTGATCGAACACGATCTGCTCAACCAGTGCGAACCCCTCCGATCCCGTTGCAACAGGCCTATCGATGACGAGGTCGCACTTCGCCAGATGGCCGACGCAGCGGCGTTGATCTACCCGGAAGCGGAGCCGAGCAATGCTTGAACGTCACTCGGCAAGACTGGTTAGGAAAGGCTGCGATGCTGCGCATCGAGCCAGCAAATCAGATACATACATACATACATACATACATACACACCCTACGCACGGTTGCATGCCTGATTTCCGCCGTTTTCATGGGGGGCTATGCGCGCGCTCTTTGCGAGCTCGCCTCTCAATCCCCGCAATTCAGCCGAAAACGCAGCGCGCGCATGGCGCGCTGCGGGAGGCGTTCCCATGAACCGCATCAAACTCTCGATCCGCATACCGGCGGAGCAGGAAGCCCTGATCCGGCACATCGCCAAGGCACGCGGTCTCTCGCGCTATCAGGCTCTGCTGCGGGTCATCGAAACCGGGCTCTCATCGATCACTGGCGGGGCGCAGATACGCTCGCAAATGGCCAGCGAAGAGGCATTGGCCGCAATTGAATCTCGTCTTTCCATCATCGAATCCCTGACTGACCGGAGCCTGTTCACGGCCAGCGCCGCCTACGCCTATTCACGGCGGGCGGCTCTGCGAAACGACAGCGATGCCGACCGCGTCGATGCCGTCACCAGCGATGCCGCACAGGCTGCCTATCGCCGGCAAAAGGCGCTCGCAGCGGAGGTACTGCCATGAGCTACGATCACGACAATCTGCTGCGCGGACAAGGCCTGTTCCGTCAGGCCATATCGGGCTTCGCCACACGCTGGAAAGCCTACGCTTGGACGGTTGGCGGCGCTGCCATCCTTGGCGGCTTTGGCCTGCCCATGCAGACGGTCGAACCATGGCAATTCACCTGCGCCTATCAGCACGGCCAGGGGAGCCTCGTGAACATCGTTTCAGGCGGCAAAACCGACCCCGAAGTCACGGTCAATTTCGATGGCAGAACGGGTCGCATACCTGCGAGTGTCCTCGCCAACGATCCGATGTGGATTGCGTGCTGGGAAGACATCCAAAACAGGGCGATCCTCGGCGGTTTGGCGGGTGGTTTGTTCGGGCTTGTCGCGTGCCTTGGACTTGCGGTTTGGATGCGCGACAAGGGTCGCACAGCCGCACAGGACCGCATCGTTTCGGGAACCGAAATCGTGTCCGAACGGGAACTACGCAAACTGACCAAACGAGCGACGGATGAGTACTCCTTGCGTATCGCCACGGTCGGCATTCCGGCATGGCTCGAAACCCGTCACTTCGCCTTCCTAGGAACGACCGGTGCAGGCAAAACGACCGTTCTGCGGCAGATGCTCGATGCGGTGGAAGCGCGGGGAGAACCCGCCCTCGTTTACGACACAAGCGGCGAGTTCGTTGCGCACTATTACCGGCCCGAACGTGGCGACGTCATTTTCAATCCGTTCGATGCCCGGTCGGCCTATTGGTCCCCGTTCCTTGAGATAGCGCACCCTGCCGATGCCGACCGCATCGCTCGCCAGCTTGTTTCTGAAACCGGCGAGCGTGATGACGATGTCTGGCTGGAAACCAGTCGCATCCTGGTCGCCAATGTGCTGCGCGTCCTGAGCGTCGAGGGAAAGACCACCCTGCCCGACCTGCTCAATGCCTTGCAGGCCAAGACCAAGGAAGAAATGAAGGCGTGGCTTGCTGGAACATCGTCGGCCCGCACATTCGAAGATGATGCCGACCGGGCGACCGGCTCGGTCCTGTTCATGCTCGCCAAGGCATCCAATCTCCTGCAGTTCCTCTGGCGCGAACCGGGCGATGCGAAGAGCTTTTCCTTCCGTGATTATTTCGCCGGGATCGACCGGCATGAGGGACCGAGACCATGGATCTTCGTGCCGCGTAAGGAGGACTATTTCGAGGCGATGAAGCCCCTGCTGGCCTGCTGGCTCGAATGTGCGGCCAGTGCCACCCTGGGGCTGGTACCCTCTTCCGAACGCCGCCTGTGGTTCTTCCTTGACGAGTTGGCCGACCTGCCCCGCGTGGACAACCTCACCCGACTCTTGCCCGAAGGCCGCAAGTTCGGTGCGAGCGTGACACTGACCTTCCAGGCCATCGGCCAGATGCATCGACGCTATGGCCGTGACAGCGCCGAGGCGATCCTGGGGTGCTGCAATTCCAAGCTCTATCTCCAGATCATCGACCGCGAGACCCGCGAGTGGGCATCGCGCAACATCGGCGATGTCGAGGTGGAGGTGCGCAGCTCATCCGACAGCTTCGAGTATGGGCCGAATAGTGGCCGTTCGTCAGTAGGCAGCTCCCGGCACGTTCGCGCCGCCGTGATCGAAAGCAGCATGCGGCTCGAACCGCATCAGGGCTTCCTGCAACTGCCCGATGCCCTTCCGGTGGCAAAGATCAGGCTTACGCGTGACCATATCGACGCGCGCGGCGCACCAGAGCACCGAGGGTTCGTTCCGGTAGATGTCAGTCGTTCGCTGTGGGGGAAACTTCCGATCAAGGGTGCGAAGGCCGAAGCGACGATCAAGACCGCTGGACCGGTCTGATGGTCGCCACGATCAGTGCAATCGGCTCATCGGCACAGGCATCGAGCTACTACGAGGCCGATGACTATTATGCCGATGGCGGGCTTTCGCCGAGCGAATGGCAGGGTGAAGGCGCGAAGGAGCTTGGTCTTGCAGGTGAGGTCGAGCGTGACGCTTTCCGCGACATGCTTGACGGGAGGTTGCCCGATAACCAGCAGCTTGGCACCACCCGCGACGGCAAGCTCGAACATCGCCCCGGTTGGGATGTGACCATGAGCGCCCCCAAGTCCGTATCGATCATGGCCGAGGTCGCGGGCGACCGCCGCCTGGTCAGTGCGCATGACCGGGCTGTGAAAGCGGCATTGGCTTTCGCCGAACGTCACGCCTCCGCCACCCGTATCAGGGAGGATGGCAAGGTCGAACGGCACCAGACCGGCAACCTTGTTGTTGCCAGCTTCCGGCATGACACCAGCCGGGCGCAAGACCCGCAGCTTCACACCCACAACGTCATTATGAACATGACGCGTGACGCGGATGGAAACTGGCGCAGTCTTGAGCCGCGCGCCTTCTACCAACTGCAGAAGGCTATCGGTGCGATCTACCGGCAGGAACTGGCAGTTGGGGTGCGGGAGCTTGGCTACGAGATCGAAACCGGGAAGGATTCGTTGTTCGAGATCAAGGGTGTTTCGACCGATGTCATCCGCGCTTTCAGCGAACGCGCGGCGCAGGTCGAGGCGCGTTTGGCGGAACGCGGCCAGACCCGTTCGACGGCATCGGCAGAGGAAAAGCAGATCGCTGCGCTCGACACGCGAGACGCGAAGCAGACCGCCAACAGGACAGAACTGGTCGGCGAATGGCGAACCACTGCCGACATTGCCGGGTTCGGGCAGGCTGAACGCCAGCAGTTGGTGGGAAACGCCAAAGCCAATGCCGCCGATACGGATCACCGCTTGGCCATTCATGCAGAGGGTGATTTGGCCGCGCATCGTGCCGTCACCTTCGCCGCCGAGAACCTTGGCGAACGGCAATCTGTGTTTTCCGCCGCCGATCTGGAAAGGGAGGCAGGGCGGTATGGCATGGGCAAGGTAACCGTCGCCCAGATCGGCCAGGCAATCGCTCGTGCGAGCAGCGATGGCGTTCTGGTGCCCCGCCCCTATCTCGACAAGCGCGGCGCGGAATCTGCCGGGTTCGCAACGGCGACGAACATCGAAAACGAGCGCCGCCTGTTGCGTGCCGAAGTTGACGGACGCGGCGCGGTCAGGCCGATCCATTCGTTGCGGCAAGCGGCCAGCGCTGTAGCGAAGGCAGAACTGCGATCCGACCATCGCTGGAATAGCGGCCAACGCGACGCGACGCGGGCGCTGCTGACCAGCACCAACCGCGTGATTGCTGTGCAAGGCTTTGCCGGAACAGCCAAGACCACCACCGTTCTTGCGACCTTTGCCGCCGAGGCAAAGACCAGGGGCCTCTCCGTCACACCACTCGCGCCAACTGCATCGGCGGCGCGAACGCTGAGCGATGCCTTGGGCATGCGCGGCGCAACCGTTGCGAAGCACTTGCTTGGCAATCCGGACAAAACTCGGGGCGGCATCTAGATCGTTGACGAGGCTTCGATGCTGTCCGCCCGCGACATGGCTTCGCTTCTGGAGCTTGGCGAAAAGGCCAATGCCCGGATCGTCCTTGTCGGCGATGTGAAGCAGCTCGGATCGGTCGATGCCGGTGCCGCATTCAAGCAGTTGCAGGATGCAGGGATGCAAACCGCCATGCTTGATGAGATTGTTCGCCAAACCAATGTCGCAACGAAAGACGCGGTGCAGGCCTCCATCGAAGGCGATGCCCGCAAGGCCTTGTCCGCGCTTGATCGCGGCGGCGGCACCATCATCGAGCACGATAATCGCGAAGACCGGTTTGCTGCCATTGCCAAGGCCTATGCCTCTCTCGACGAAAAGGCGCGCGCGCGAACATTGGTCATCGAGCCTTCACGCGAAGGTCGCGATGCCCTCACCGCAGAAATCCGAAGTGAACTTGCGAAGATTAAGGCTCTGTCAGGCCCAGCAATCACCATGCAAAGTCTGGTCAACAAGGGCTTGTCCCGCGCCGAGGCACGCGACCCCGCTAGCTACGAACGCGGCGACATGGTGCGCTTCACCCGCGACTATGCCGACAAAGGCGTGGCATGCACTCAATCCTATCGCGTTGAGCAAATCGATCCGGCCAAAGCCGCAATCACCCTCAAGGCAGAGGATGGCCGCGAGATTGACTGGCGCTTGCGGCAATGGGGCGCGAGCAAGGCCCAGGCATTCTCGCCGCAGCCGCTCGAATTGAAAGCAGGTGACCGTATCCAGTTTACCCGCAACGACCGCGAGCTTGGACGGATCAACGGTGGGCGCGGCACCGTTTCAGCAATCGACCAGCAGTCTCGCACCGCGACCATCCGCAATCCGCGTGGCCAGACCGAAACGCTGAATCTGGAAGATGCCCGAGATCAGCATATCCGCCACGCCTACGTCGAAACTGCCTACGCCGCCCAGGGCCGCACGGCAGACCGCGTCATGATCCACGCTGACAGCAAGGCGACCAATCTGGTCGATCAGAAGTCTTTCTATGTCAGCCTTTCGCGGGCGAAGGAATCGGTGGCAGTCTACACCAACGACCGTGCAAAGCTGGTTTCGGCGATCAACGAGAGGGCGGGATTGGAACAAACGGCCAGCGAGCAGGTGGCCTTACCCTCGTTATCCGCAGGGAAGTCGGCCAGTGCCGGATTGGGCTGAGCAATCTATTGAGAACATTCATCCAACGCGATAAAGGCCTATGCGTGAAGGGGAGCTTGAAGCATGGCTCGTAAGATTAAAATCTCTGCTGGCGTTCTTAATATCCGGCTTCATCCGCATACACCTGAGCGATATGCCGAATTTCTACATGACGTATACAAACTAAAAAAACCGGTGAAATTGCGTGGTGATAGGCATGCCATGATTTCTCTGCTGAACCGGTCTGAAGCAGATGATGGAATATTCACCGGCGTAATTACCACGTTCTTGGATATCGACTTTGATGGAACGTGGTTCAACACCGCAGAACTGAAGGAAGCAACCGACGAGCAGGTTTCCAAGGTAACCATCCCTGAAAATCTTCATCCGAATTCGGCGCAGTTCTATTTTCAGTTCGATGCGAATAAGCACAAGCTGTATTTTCAGACCTATTCATCGGGCAAGGTTCTCAGCGAAAAATCGGCCCTCTCGCTCTTTCAGGGATTGTCCGATGACTTGGGAATTTCCCAGAAATATGGTGACGCGAAAATCACTGTCATTCAGAGCAAGGAAGGGTTGGCGAAGATTTTCGCAATCCCCGTCATAAAAGAAATCAAGATCACCATCGTAAAGCCGAATGCTGACATATTTGCGGACGACTTCGAAGCGCAGATCGAAGCTCACTTGGCTGGTGCGCACAGTAAGAAGCTAACGATAAGCTATGAAGCAGAATCGGGCAGTTCGGTGACCCCGACTGACGAGATCAAGGCAATCAGTGCGGTCGCGCTCGAAAATGGCAATGTAAAGGTCAATGGCCGCGACGATAGCGGAGCCGTAAAGCGTTCCACCGATGACCACCCGATGCAGTATCAGGACAAATACGATCCTGATGCAATGTCAGAAAACCAAGCGTTTCGGAGCATCATCCCTCAGGGCAATGCCGAAGGCGATTAAGGATGGCTTCGCAGATCAAGCCATTCCTATCGCGTCTCAGGCGATACTTCTGTGCCTATGGCGGGTGGGGAGCGATTTTGCGCTCCCCGCTGTTCTTGCTGGCTATCCTGTTGACCGGCCTAGGATATGGTAGCTGGTCCGACGGTGACAGGTGGTCTGACCTTTCCCAATCGCTCATCCCCAATTTGTTGGGTTTCAGTCTCGGAACCTACGCGATCCTGTTCAGTCTGATGACAGGGCGCTTGAAGCGGGCATTGAAGGCGGTGAAAAACGAGCGCGGCGTCACCTTCCTCGAAGAGATCAATGCGACGTTCTTTCACTTCATTTTCGTTCAGGTTGTCGCTCTCTTGTGGGCATTCCTCTATCAAGGCTCGGCCTTGGCGGATTTGGCCCAAGCGGCCAAACCATATTGGCCATGCGCGCCAACTGTGTTCCATATTGCACAAGCAGCAGGTGGCGCAGTCGGCTTTGCTCTGCTTGTCTATTCCATTTCGTTGATCGTGGCGTCTGCACTCGCCGTCTATCGGTTGGCACTAATCGTTGATCCGGCAGACGAATGAACAGCGCTAACGACAGACAGGCACCACGATGAACCTAATCAAGTCCAAGCAGCGCGTTGCCGATCACGGGGAGGTATTCACACCCCCCTGGCTGGTCGAAAAGATGCTCGACCTTGTGAAGGGTGAGACGGAGCGGATTGATTCCCGTTTCCTTGAACCTGCCTGTGGTAGTGGCAATTTCCTCGTGCCGATCCTGCAGCGCAAGCTGGCCGCCGTGGAATTGAAATTCGGCAAGTCCGAGTTCGACAAGCGGCATCATGCGTTGCTGGGCCTGATGTGCTGCTACGGCATTGAATTGCTGGCCGACAATATCGCGGAATGCCGCGCCAATATGCTGGAGGTTTTCGCGGACTATCTGGCGATGGATGCGGACGACGATCTATATCGCGCCGCCTCTCACGTTCTTTCGCTCAATCTCGTTCACGGCGATGCGATGACGATGCGCGCGATTGATGACTCGCCGATCCGCGTGGTTGAATGGGGCTATCTCGGCAAAGGGAAATTCCAGCGCCGCGATTTCCGGCTTGATGTGCTGACCGGCATGGCGAGTTTCAGCGCCGAGGATTCCCTGTTTTCGACATTGGGCAAGCACGAGATATTCACGCCTTCACAGACCTATCCGCCCATGAGCGTGCGCGATCTTGCGGCGGCGAATGATGGAATGGGGGCGAGCGCATGATTGAACAGGCCAGCTTTGCCCTGCGCGGGCGCAACCCCGATGTGCTGACCTGCATCGCCAACCTGTCAAACGACGAGGTGTTCACACCGCCGGAGTTCGCCAATCGGATGCTGGACACGCTGGCAGAGGCATGGGCGGCGGACAATGACGGCGCGAGCATCTGGGCGAACAGTTCGGTCAGGTTTCTGGACCCGTTCACGAAATCCGGCGTTTTTCTGCGGGAAATCGCCAAGCGGCTGATCGCCGGCCTTGAAGCGGAAATCCCGGATTTGCAGACCCGCGTTGACCATATCCTGACACAGCAGGTTTTCGGCATCGGCATCACCCGGCTGACCAGCCTGCTGGCGCGCCGCAGCCTGTATTGCTCCAAGAACGCAACAGGGGAGCATTCGGTCGCCACAGGATTTGCCGATGACGATGGCAATATCTGGTTCGAGCGCATTGAGCATTCGTGGGATAATGACAAATGCGAATTTTGTGGTGCTCCCCGTGCGATCTTTGACCGAGGGCTGGAGTTGGAAAACCACGCCTATGCCTTCATCCATACCAACGACATCAAGGCTCGCCTCGGCGAGTTGTTTGGAGCCGATATGCAGTTCGATGTGATCATTGGAAATCCGCCATATCAATTGAAGGGTGGTGGGGGCGGATCGAATGACTCGTCGATTTATCAATTGTTCGCCGAGCAGGCGATGGACTTGGAACCTCGATTTCTTGTCATGGTTATTCCATCCCGCTGGCTAGCTGGCGGTAGGGACATGGGTGCCTTTAGGCAGCGTATGTTCACTGATGGCCATGTGCGCGAACTTGTTGATTATACGAAGATGAGCACGGCCTTCCCCGGTGTCGATTTTGAGGGTGGTGTTGGCTATTTTCTTTGGAATCGAGAAAATTCCGGCCCCTGTCGTTACACTTTGTTTCAAGGGGAGGAGCAACTTCCTACCGTCGAACGTAAGTTGGACGAGCACGATATTTTTGTCCGTGATACGCGCGCACTGGCAATCTTGAATAAGGTGCTATCCAAAGATGAAGGCACCATTGAAACGATTGTGAGCGGCGACACTCCATTCGGGCTTGCGACGAATTTTGCAGATTATTCAATGTCCGAAACAGACGGCGCACTGTCGATTTACCTGACAGTGAAAGGACGGCGAACTCAAGGCTGGGTAGATGGCGGCGTCATCAGGAAGAACCGCCAACTCATAAATGGTTGGAAAGTACTGCTCCCGGAAGCATACGGCGAACGCGGAGCAATTCCCGCAATGGTGCTTGGTCCACCCATCGTGGCTGTTCCCAACTCTGTGTGCACGCAGACGTATCTGGTGGCTGGTCTATTTGAATCTGATTCTGAGGCCCGAAACTTCAAAAGCTACTATTGCACCCGGCTATTCCGATTTCTGGTCTCGCTTCGGAAGATCACACAACACGCATTGCGATCAACATATTCTTGGGTACCGCTCCAGACTTGGGATCGAGCATGGACCGACGAAATGCTGTATCAGAAGTATGGCATAGATCAGGATGAAATCGCCTACATCGAAAGCATGATCCGTCCGATGGCGGCTGCTGATGAATAGGCCTTCAATCGAGGAAATCCTTACCCCAAAACCCGATGCGCGCCCGCGCATCTATGCTTATTCCATCGCGGATAAGGCGCACGACGGGTTGCTCAAGGTTGGGCAGACCACGCGCAATGTGAAGCAGCGCGTTGCCGAGCAGTTAAAGACGGCGGCGATTGCCAATTACACCATCGAACTCGACGAACCCGGCGAGGCCGATGACGGTTCGATTATTACCGATCATGCGGTGCGCGATGCGCTCAAGCGCAAGGGCTTTGCCAATCCGCAACTTGAATGGATGCGATGCTCGCTGGCCGATGTGAAAACCGTGCTGGCCGAACTGCGCAGCGGGCAGCAATTCACCGGTACGCACCACGAAGACTTTCCGCCGCGCAAGGAGCAGTTGGAAGCGGTCGACCAGACTTATGCCTATTATCATTCACGCTGGCAGCAGGATGCCAATGCCGTTCCCCGCTTTCTGTGGAACGCCAAGATGCGTTTCGGCAAGACCTTCACCAGCTACCAGCTTGCCAAGAAACTCGGCGCGAAGCGGGTGCTGGTGCTGACCTTCAAGCCTGCTGTTGAGGATGCGTGGCAGACTGACCTTGAATCCCATGTCGATTTTGACGGGTGGCAGTATCTCTCCCGCAATTCCGGGCGCGATCCAAGCCAGATCGATGGTGATAAGCCAGTGGTCTATTTCGGCTCGTTCCAAGACCTGCTGGGGCGGGACAAGGCCGGGAACATCAAGGCCCGCAACGAATGGCTTCACACGATCAACTGGGATTTGGTCGTGTTCGATGAATACCATTTCGGCGCATGGCGCGAGACGGCGAAGGAGCTTTTCGAGGGCGAGGATGCTTCGATTGCCAAGGAAGCGGCCAAGACGGAATATGCCAATGGTCTGGACGATGTGAACGAAGACCTTGGCGTTATGTCGGAAAGTGAAACCGACTTTCTGCCGATCACCACGCGGGCTTACCTCTACCTGTCCGGCACCCCCTTCAAGGCGCTGGCCACGGGCGAGTTCATCGAAGAGCAGATATTCAACTGGACCTACACGGACGAGCAGAGGGCCAAGGAGGAATTTGCCGCGCAGCATCCGGGGCAGCGCAATCCCTACGGCGCATTGCCGCAAATGCGCCTGCTTACTTACCAGATGCCGCCGGAAATCACCCATATCGCCAGCGGCGGCGAGCTGGACGAATTTGACCTCAACGAGTTTTTCGCGGCGAACGGCACGGGCGTCCTCGCGCAGTTCAAGCACAAGGACGAGGTGCAGAAATGGCTCAATGTCATTCGCAATTCGCCCGATGCGCCGCGATCATTCGACAGCATCAAGACCGGCGTAGTCCCGCCATGGCCCTATTCGGACACGCGGCTTCTTCCTCACTTGCAGCACAGTTTCTGGTTCCTGCCCAACGTCGCGGCCTGCCACGCAATGGCGAACTTGCTGGAAGAGAAGCACAACACGTTCTGGCACGATTATCAGGTGATCGTGGCGGCAGGCGCATCGGCGGGGATAGGTCTTGATGCCTTGCCGCCCGTTCGGGACAAGGTTGGCAGCGGGTTCGACACCAAGACCATTACGCTTTCCTGCGGCAAGCTGACCACCGGGGTTACGGTCAAGCAATGGTCATCGATCCTGATGCTCCGCAATCTCCAATCGCCGGAGACGTATTTTCAGGCCGCGTTCCGGGTGCAGTCGCCCTGGTCGATCAAGAATCCCAACGGTGACAATCCGAACGAGGAAGAGATCATCAAGCCGGTCTGCTTCGTGTTCGACTTCGCCCCAACTAGGGCGCTGCGGCAATTGTCGGAATACGGCATCGGCCTTTCACCGGGGGAGGCGAACCCGGAAAACGCGGTGAAGGAGCTTGTCTCTTTCCTGCCCGTGCTGGCCTATGATGGCGCGAAGATGATGCAGATCGACGCGGGCGGCATCCTTGACATTGCGATGGCGGGCACGTCCGCGACCCTGCTGGCCCGCAAATGGGAATCGGCCATGCTGGTGAACGTGGACAACGACACGTTGCGCCGCGTTCTCGAAAACCCCGAAGCAATGGCTGCTGTTGAGCGGATCGAAGGTTGGCGCGCCTTGGGCGACAACATCATCGAGACGATCATCAACAAGAGCGAGAAGATCAAGGACATCAAGGACAAGGCCAAAGCCAATGACGGGGAGCTGACCCCGAAAGATAAGAAGGAACTGACCGCCGAGGAAAAGGAGTTCAAATCCAAGCGCAAGCTGGTTCAGGAAAAGCTGATAAAGTTCGCGACCCGCATCCCGGCATTCATGTATCTCACCGATTTTCGCGAGAACAAGCTACAGGACGTGATTACCAAGTTGGAACCGGACCTGTTCCATGCGGTCACTGGCCTGACGGTGGCGGATTTCCACCTGCTTGTCCGCCTTCGTGTATTCAACACGGAGCGAATGAACGAAGCGGTGTTCGCGTTTCGCCGCTACGAGGATGCTTCGCTTCGCTATACCGGCATCGAGAGCCATGAAGGGCTGACCCATTATGGCCTGTATGACACCGTGGTGGCGAAAGAATCTGACGGCTAATCGGAAATGGCTGGGAGCGCAGGATGCAACGTCCGGCGAGGATTGGGGAAAATGAATGTATAAGCCCGGGGGCACGATTGCTACAGCGCTGGAGAAAATCCAGCAGAAATCCTACGTGCTTCCGGCGATCCAGCGCGAATTCGTGTGGAAGCCCGAGCAGATCGAACGTCTGTTTGACAGCCTTATGCAAGGCTACCCTTTCGGCACCTTTCTGTTCTGGACTGTGAAGCCTGAGACGAGCGGCAGCTTCAAATTCTACGACTTCGTGCTGAACTACCATCAACGTGATGCCGCCCATTGCCCGGAACTGCCGACATTGCATGACCAGACGGTCACCGCCGTTCTGGACGGGCAGCAGCGGCTGACCGCGCTCAACATTGGCCTGCGCGGTTCGATGGCGATGAAGCTGCCGAGTAAATGGTGGACCAACCCTGACGCATTCCCGAAAAGGACATTGCGCCTCAATCTCTTAGCTCCATTAGAACCCGACGAAGAAGGAGCGGTTTACGATTTCCGTTTCCTCGATGACGCACAGGTCGAGCGCGACGAAGGCGCCTTGTGGTTTCCCGTGACCGAGATTCTCGGGATGAAAGGCGGCCCGCCGATGCTTGCATGGCTGGTCGCCAAAAAGCTCGAAGGCGATGCACTCAATAGCGCCTACACAATCCTTGATCGGCTGCATCAGGTTGTCCACGTGGATCAGAGGGTCTTCTACTATGAGGAAGAAAGCCAGGACGTTGAGCGGGTGCTCAACATCTTCATTCGCCTCAATTCCGGTGGCACAGTGCTTTCCTATTCCGACCTGCTGCTCAGTATCGCAGTTGCGCAATGGAAGAAGGTGGATGCCCGATCCGAAATCCACAGCCTCGTCGATGAGATCAACAGAATTGGCACCGGCTTCTCGCTGAGCCAGGACTTCGTGTTGAAGGCAGGCCTGATGCTGTCTGACATCGCCAGTGTCGGCTTCAAGGTCGAGAACTTCACGCAAGCCAACATGGAGAAGCTGGAAGCCAACTGGCCGCAAATTCGTGCTGCCTTGGTTCGGACTGTGGAATTGGCGGCGAGCTTCGGCCTCAACGGCCAGACACTTCGTGCAGACAGCGCCCTGCTGCCTATCGCCTACTACCTTTATCACCGGAAAGCCCCAGCGAACTATGCCGTCAGCAACCAGTTCGCCGCCGACCGGAATGTCATTCATTCCTGGCTGACCCGCTCGTTGCTGAAAGCATCGGGGATCTGGGGCAGCGGCCTTGATACGTTCCTCACCGCATTGCGCGAAGTGATTCAGCAGAAGGGTGAAACGTCCTTCCCGGCGCGGGAACTCGAACAAGTCATGGATGCACGAGGAAAGTCGCTCGCATTCTCGCCTGCGGAAGTCGAAGACATGCTGACGATGCAGTATGGCGACAAACGCATGTTCGCATTGCTCTCAATGCTGTTTCCGTTCGTCGATCTGCGAAACCAGTTCCACATGGACCACGTATTTCCCATCTCGCGGTTCACGGCCGCCAAGCTCCGCAAAGCAGGCATTGACGAAGACAGGATCGAGAATCTCTCCCGAATGGCAAACGAGCTTCCAAATCTGCAACTGCTCGAAGGCACAGCGAATACAGAGAAGCGCGACAGGTTGCCCGGCGAATGGCTCGCGGATCACTATCCAAACGCTGGTGACCGAGCGCATTATTGCACCATCCACGACCTTGGCGATGTGCCCGAAGCGCTCGAAGGCTTTGAACAATTTCATTCGGAGCGCCGCGAGCGCCTACGAACTCGCATCCAAGGGGTGCTTACGATTGAGCAGGAATAATCATCGAGTTGGGCAGCGCGGGACTAGACGGCGATAATTTTTTCTGCCACGTTTGTGGTTGAAAATCTTATCGAGGGTCGGATCATGGACGTTGCGCGTATCTTTGACGAGGAATGGTCGGCTGATGGCCGCCTCAGCGAAACCTTTGGTGTGACCCGCGACCAATTGATTCAAATCGTCAAGGAAGTGGTGGGTGCACGTGCCGACGCGGTCGAGAATGATCCACTCACAGCCGCAGGCCAGTTTGCCTATATCCACGGAACGCGCAATGTCCGCGCCCTCTTTCGCACACGCGGCTGGCATCTGGATCGCAAAGACAACATCGAACTGGTGCGCCATCCCGAACGCGGCCTGACCATCAGTTATCAGAGCGTCGATCTTGCAGCTTCCGTTGATCACTCGCCTCTGGCCATTTCAGGCAAGGGCGCTGGCGCGGAACGTGCGATTGAAGAAGCGCAGCTTTCCCTTTTCAGAAAGGAAGAACTGGACCGCTCGGCCACTCCGAAAGTGGGGCCGATCAATACAGGAATGTGGTTCTTCTGTGTCTCGGTCAACGGCGATGACGTTCGTGCCGAACTTTCGCTGGCCTCCGGCGTCTCCGGTGGCAATTTCAAGGGTTTTATTGAGCGAATTTTCATCGTGAAGAAGGGCGAGTGGGAACGCATTCGGCTTGGAACCCACGACGATTCCGATGCTGTGGATTTCGAGCCTGTCGTCATTCGCAAACGGTAGTTATGTTCAATATCGAACGGCTCGAACTGGCCCGCAAGCGGCGCCGGTACACTGCAAAGGTGCTCGCCGAACGTGCGGGCATCGCGCCCGTGACGTATTCTCGCATCGTCAACAGGCAACAAGTGCCGGATGAAGCGACGGTTGCCGCTCTTGTGGCGGCACTCGACTACCCCCGTGAATTTTTCGAACAGGATGATTTCGATCCAATCGATAAGTCAGCGGCCAGCTTTCGCAGTCTGACCGGCATGACAGCTCGCGAGCGCGATGCTGCATTGGCGGCTGGCTCTTTGGCATTCGAGGTCATGGATTGGGTTCATTCGCATTTCACGCTTCCAGAACCGGATATCCTCGACCTGGGGCACGAGCGCAGTCCAGCCTCTGCGGCGCGCATGCTGCGACAACATTGGGCTATGGGTGAAAAGCCGGTTGCCCATATGATCAAACTGCTGGAATCTAAGGGCGTTCGCGTATTTTCTCTTGCCGAGGATACCAAGAATGTCGATGCATTTTCATGCTGGCGTGGCAACGAGCCATTTGTCTTTCTGAACACTTACAAGTCGAGCGAGCGAAGCCGTTTCGATGCCGCGCATGAATTAGGTCACCTCGTTCTGCACCGGCACGGCGCGCCCCAAGGCCGTGAAGCGGAGGCGGAAGCTAACAATTTTGCTTCTGCCTTTCTGATGCCGCAAGCAGACCTCCTGTCTACTATTCCGTATGTTTCCCGCGTTGAGCAGATCGTTAGTGCGAAGAAGCGCTGGGGTGTGGCCGCCGTCGCCCTCGCCTACCGGCTCAACAAACTCGGCCTAATGACTGAATGGCAGTATATTCAGGTCAATCGACTCTATCGGTCGTCGGAGCCAGACGGGATTGCACCGGAAAGATCAGTGGTCTGGCAAATGGTGCTCACAGACCTTTGGAAAGATGGCTTGTCCCGTTCGCATATTGCCAAGGAGCTTCTACTTCCGGGCAGTGAGCTTGAGAGCCTGCTTTTTGGCCTGGTCGGTTCGACTTCGCCTCCATCGAGACAATCGCCTGCCCTGCGTTCGGTGGAATGAGTTAGCCGGAGTGGAAATCTTGCGATGAGATTCGCGCTACCCTGCCGGGCAACCTGCTCTATCCGCTGGCGCAGACCGGGCCTGTAGTCCCGGCCCATCCGGGTAACGATCAGGAGCAGTTCGAAACGGAGCGGGAATTTCTGATGGACGCGCTCTGTCCCGCATGTCCTGCGGTCATGCTCCTGAGGGCGCGGCATTCCTGAGCTAACCCGCAGGCTCTCTTGTCTCTTTCATTGCCGGACGCCCGCTGGCGCACTGATCGCGCGCGCAGGACCTCCGTCGGCTTCGCGCCGTTGCAAGGGTGCCGATCTTGCTGGATCGCTGGGCGATCCTTGGACGGGAACACCAAAGGCTTTGCCCTCTCGTTCCCGAAACCGGAAATAGACGCCCCCGTGTGGCGGGCTTCGCCCGCTGGCCCGCGCCAGGGCATCGATTCCGGTTTTCCCTCCCCCTCCCATCCTCGCCGGAAGGCAGGCCGCATGCCGCGTGTCGGATGCGGCTTTCAGCCGAAGGAGGGCAGAGAATGGGTGACCCGATCTTGAACTACCGTGCTTGCGGAGCCGAGTGCCGCGAGGACTGGTTGCGGATGTTGGCCAACGAAAACGGCTTGCCGTTTGGGACGGTGCGTCGGCTTGCCGAGGAACTTGGCGAGCGTGAGGACTTCGGCGAGCTGGTCGATATCTGTGAGCGTGGCGGGAGGGCAGTGCAATGACCACTGATACCCTTTCCCGCAGCGAGCGGATAGCACAGCTCAATGACCGGGCACGGCAGGCGATGGGGCTTGCCTGTGTTGCCGTGGCGACCGAAGGCTTTCGGGCCTTGTCTGGAGAAGATCAGTCGCGGGTGCGCGAGCTGGTCGAGACATTCGACGCCTTCACGTCGGACAACGATCCTTATGGTGAGCGCGATTTCGGGGCGATCTATCGGGACAGCGAAGGCCGCTGGTCGACGACGCAACCGGCGCGGCCTGCCGAAACCGTGTTCTGGAAGATCGATGCCTACGACCGCGATTTGCGGTTCGGCAGTGAGGACCCTGCCAATCCCGCCGTTACGCGGCGCGTGCTGACCATAATGCTGGCCAGCGAATATTGAGGGAGGCAGAACTATGGCCAGGCGAAAGAAGCCGGTTCACATCGCCGAACCCGACCCGAACCAGATCACCATGCCCGGTGTGCGGCCCGTCAGTCTTGCCGAGCGGCTGCAATGCCGGGCGGATACGCCCATGCTGCCGCGCCGGATGCAAAAGCCGATGGACATCGGATTCTGGGATCCGATGCGCGATCAGCTGGAGATGTTCTGATTGAAGAGTTGAAAATGCGGCCCGCCCACGGGCGGGCCGTCATTTTGGCTGACAGGAAGGCAGAGCCTATCGGTCGAAAATCTCCAGATTGGGCCAGCTGCGCATCCACGCTTTGGCCTTAACTCGCTGGTCAAAGATTTCCCGCTTTTCAGAAACGAACCTGCTTGTTGGCCGCAGAGCGAGTTGTAGCAAATCGTCCAATCCCAAGGGAGCAGCGATCACACATTCATGGAGGCCTTGCCGTCGAGCAGCAACTGCCGTTGCTGTCTCTGGCCAATAACGCATCGCATCTGCCGCCGAACGGTAAGGCGCATCGCCGTTACGCAGATGCATTCGCGCCTGATTCTTCACCGACCAGTGTATCGATGGGACTGACAGCCGTAGCTGCTCCTCATACTCCCGGTCCACTCCTGGGCTTAGGCTGTCTGGATCAAACCAAATGACATCGACGTCACCTTGTGGCGGATTTGCCTTCCTGCCATGCAAAGCATCCCATACCGCATTTCTCACGAAACCTGCGGCGATCCAGCAGTCAGGCAGGTCCAGTTCCGCGACGACCCCAAGAAGATGCCATCGAGCTGGGTCCTTTCGGAGTACATCACGAACGAAGGATTCGCCCTGCATTTTCATAGGCTATCGCTATGCTGCCTCTTTGGAAATGCGCACCATCGGCCTTCACCGATTTCATCACCACATCCGTTCCTTGGCATATTCGCCATAGCCGTTGTCATAGGCGTCGGCATCAAACTCCGATTTCAGTTCCTTGATGAACTGGCCCGCCGTTGGAACGCTGGCGCTCAGGTCTTCGCCCGACCAGAGGCCCGAACGCATCAGGGCCTTGGCGCACTGGAAATAGACCTCTTTCACCGTGAAGACGATCACTGTGCGCGGACACTTGCCATCGCGCTCGAATGATCGGGTGAGATCGCCGTCCGCCGTGAGAATGGCCGTGCCGTTGACCCGAACGACATTCGGGCAACCGGGCACCATGAACATCAGGCTGGTCCGGCCATCGGCGATGATGTTCCGCAGCGAGTCCAGACGGTTGTTCCCGCGCCAGTCGGGAAGCAGGATGGTCTGGTCATCGGCAATGCGCACGACCGGTTCGATATCGCCGCGCGGGCTGGCGTCGGTGCCTTCCGGTCCGACCGTCGAGAGAACAACAAACCGCGACGCGCCGATCCATTCTCGATAGCGCGGCGTCAGCCGGGGCGAAACCTTGGCCAGTGCACCCGGCACGACCGCCTCGTAAAGCGTTTCAAGTTCGGGAATGGTCTTGATCGCCTGCCCCCTGCCCTCCGTGCCGGTTGGTCTGCGCCAGATATACAAGGTTGAACGCAAATTGCATTCTGTTCCGCGTGGCTGTGAGGCCGTGTTTCGTTTTGCGTGCGTTCCAGATCGCGTGCGCCCTGCCCTTGATCGACGGACCTTTGGCCGCTGTGCGCCGCCTTTGTGCGCGCAAACAAAAAGCCGACGCGTTGCGCCTACGGTTTCCATGAATGGAGCCTCCGTCTTTTGGCTTGCGCGCGGGCAGCGCGCGGCCCCTCCAAGTCCGTCAGGACAGATTGCCTGACACGATCAGGAGAAGCACCATGCAGAACATCGCAGAATTCCACATCATCGGACGCATCGGCAGGATCGATGCCACCAAGGAGGTCACCCATCTTTCGGTCGCAGCCAACTATAACCGCCGTGATGGCAACGAGTGGAGGACCGATCCGCACTGGAACCGCGTCACCCTGTTCGGCAAGCTTCGTGAACGTCTAGCCAAGGCCGCGACTGGCGACCTCGTGCGGATCACCGGGCGGGTTCGCCAATCCAGTTACGAAGCCGAGGGCGAAACCCGCTACGCCGTTGACATGATCGCCGATGGCTTCGCTACCCTCGCCAAAGCGAACGGGAAGCCTTCCGACGAAGACGCCGGGGAGTAGTCCGCCTGCTGGGCGGCGGCGCAAGTCGCCGCCTCGCTTTCACTCAACTCGCTTCGAGCGAAGCGGCGATGTCGAGAATGGAGCGTGCCAGCACCATTGGATCATCTTTTGATGGCAAGAACCCGCGCCTGCGCCAGAAATCCGCTGCTTCGTCATCAACCGCATTTACGATGAGCGCCCTGCCCCCAATCAGCGTTGCGCCCTCTACGCACCGTTGCAAGGCATGCTTGAGCAGGCCGGTGCCGATGCCCTGCCCTCGCCATTC
The DNA here is from genome assembly GCF_003610805.1 of Altericroceibacterium spongiae. Lineage (GTDB taxonomy): Bacteria > Pseudomonadota > Alphaproteobacteria > Sphingomonadales > Sphingomonadaceae > Altericroceibacterium > Altericroceibacterium spongiae. Next base: position 619,490 of record NZ_RAPF01000001.1, read on the forward strand.
CTCGTCAGTCGCCAACTGCCCCAACAATAGACAGGGCAATGGGTCTGGGGATTGTCCCGTGCGGATTGAACGCGGCAAGCTGGCAGGAACCACGGCAGTCGGGGCCAGGCCGTAATAGCCTACCACCCGGCCTGCATCATGGACGACCATGACTGCCGTGAAGCCCTTCTTCTGGTTTGAAAGCGCTCGGGTCCGCAGCCAGGTATCGAGCGACGCCTTGCCGCACGAAAATTGGGAAAGGTCGTGCGCTTCGTTCAGCGTTTCGGGAGCTGAAATTGCCACTTTGCTGGCTTATTCGGATGCAGCGTTGGTTTCCCAAGGCGCAGGCCGCTTCAGCAGCTCGACCATTTCAGGCACCGGCTTGGCCGGACGGTCCAGCATGTCGACAAATGCGGCAAAGCCATCGGGCGACATGCGAATGACCGTGTTTTCCATGATAACTTCTTCTGCCGTGCGCACCGCCGCATCGCGCATGAATTCCGTGCGCGAACGACCGCGCAGGCTGGCGGCGCGATCAATGATCGCGATATCTGCATCAGGAAGCCGCATCGAAAGCGGGTGATCTTTGCGCAACGTCGAGCGAGCCATGGTTATTCTCCTTGGCTCAACCCTTACCCCATTGTAGCGCATTTTGCAATACAAATCTAAATGGGGGCGCGCTTCCCTAGAGCGGACGAACCATGTGAACGGCTACCGTTCCTTGGTCATGGAATGTCTCCTTCTCGAAGCGATATCCCAACCGTTCATAAAGAGCGATATTCTCGCACATCAATTTGTTGGTGTAGAGCCGAGTGCCCTTGAGATCAGCTTCGTGAGCGAGCCTCTCGGCGTGGCGCATCAGGCGGACGCCATGGCCTCGCCCCTGATACGCTGGATGAACAGCGACATTTACCACCATAAGCTCGTCATCCTGAGCCACCGTTTCGAGAAGCCCGATCAAGACGCCATCGCAACTTAGGCAATCAAACCGGTGTTCACTGAATGCGGCCTGATAATCCGCAGTCATAGGGCGCGGCTTGCGCGGTGTGACACCAACCCACTTTGCGTACGCTCTCAGCGTCAAATCACGAATATCGTCGATCTGATCGCTGGTCGCCTGCCGAATTTCCAACGCCATTTTCATGCGCGCAAAATACTCGGATCACCGGAAGTTGCCAGTTCCGTTCACAGTCAGGTCTCTCTTGGTAATCTGCATGCTCACCGTTCACGCTGCTATTTGGAGCCAACCTTGGTCGCGCGAGCCGCGATTTCCCGCTCAAGCATCTCCGCCCAAGCAATCATCACCCGTTTTCGCGGTTCAAACAGCTCGGACTTGTTATAGACGCGCATAATCTTGGAGGTCGTGGCGGTGGCGACGTGGTTCAGGATGCGGTCCACCACGGCAATGTCTGCACCAAGAACTTCGCACGCCAAGGTGCTGAAAGTGGTCCGCAGATCATGGATAGTCCAGTGCTCCATTTCCTCCGCTTCGCACCCGGCCTCAGCAGCGGCCTTTTCGCGACGCTCGCGGATGATCTTGTCGAGCCGACGCTTGGCCTTTGCATATCCGGATACCGAGGTGTCTCCCGTCATACTGAACACAAAAGGGCTGTCCTTTGGGCGATCAGATGCCGCAAGCCCCTCGTTGATTAGCGCAACGGCCAAGGGTGATAGTGGAACACGCAAGGAATTGCCGCGCTTGGTTCGGCTGGCGGGCAGCGTCCAGACCGCCTCATCCGGATTTCCGCCCGGTGCCAGTTCCAGCTCCGCAACCGACATGGCTGCGACTTCCTCGCGGCGCATGGGCACCACGATCAGCAACCGGAACAGCGGCCCGAAAGGATAGCCCAGTGCGCCCATTGCATCCCATATCTCCAGCAACTCATCGAGCGTGTGAAAGCGATCGCGGGTGCGCTCTTTGGAAGGCTTCCTTACCGTCGCAGCAGGATTCTCCTCCAGAACTTCCTGATCGACGCACCAGTTCATGAACGCCTTGACGTAAGCCAGGTAGCGGTTGGCGGCCATTGGGGACGTTTCGGCATGTTTTCGAACGGCATCAACAATGTCGCTGCGAGCAATCGACGCGATGTCTTTCGAAGCGAACTTCCGCAAAAGGCCGCACTTGCCGTCAATTCCACGTCGGCACTGCGCACCACTCCGTAGCTGCGACAGCTTTACCCGTTCATAGTCGTCGAGCACATCGCTCAACCTGCGTTGTGTCCGCGCCGCCCGTTCGGCTTCACGTTGCGCCTCGCGCTTCTCTTCATTGGGATCGGCACCCTCGATCACTTCGATATGCTTTGCGCGAGCAGCATCTCTTGCGTCGGACAGACCCATGGCGGGCCATGAACCAAGTTTGATCCGGGTGCGCTTGCCGTTGTGCAGACGGGCACACAGAAGCCAGGTCGTAGAGCGTTCACCTGCGCGAATTCGCAACCCGGCCACCCGATTGTCGGCCAGTTCGAATTGCTTGCCCTTGACCGACCGGGCTTGTGAGATCAGACCTTCAATTGCCTGCCTGTTGAGTGGTTTCACCATATTCCGCGCTGGAGCCTTTTCGCTATAGGCTCCATATAGGCTCCACCTTGCGGAAGGACAACGGCAGTCACTGCCGATATGGATCGAACATTCTTGAACAGGACGCTTTGACAATAAACATCGTAATAGCAGATGGTTATTGAGGATATCTTGGGACGTTTCTGGACCGATTTGGACGACCTTGGACACGCCCAAAAAGGCCCCCTGAAAATTCTCTTAATCAGCGGGTCCTAGGTTCGAGCCCTAGTGCGTCCACCACTTTTCTTTCCTTCGTAATCAAGAACTTACATTGAGTGCGGCGACAAGCTTGTGCTGCGAACGGCTATCGCTGTGACCATTTTTGTGACCTGAGCTTTCCAGTTTTTCCGGGCAATTGGACTTTTTCGTGTCTATGACCCGGTTAATCAGGGGGTCTGTACCTGGTAAAATCAGCCAGTCAGCATAAGGCTGAAGATGTATCATGGCCCAGTCCATCAAGCTTGGCGACGACATCGAGACAATCAACCTCACCGCAGAGGAAAAGGATGTCTGGCTCGACAACTTTGTCAAAAAAACGGGTCGATCCGGCCCCGGCGAAGATGCTTTCTTTGCCCTACGGTGACAGCTTACGAGGATGCGAGAATCGCGTCTTCTCGCATCCTTCAAAGTTTGAACTGATTGATGAAACGCTTACCAAAAGGCTTCACCATTGCCGTGATGCATGTCGGTATCGAGAATCAAGATCTCTCCATCGCGCGCGTCTGTACGCGCGTCGGGGAGGCGAACATTATTGTTTTCGAAGACAAGATTCGTGCCCAATATGCGCGCAGTGCCCCGTTCATCCGGTCTGCGGTCCACAAAGCAGATCTGGGGCATGGTCTTCGACAGCGCCAGTCATAGCCCAAAGCAACCACCCTAGCCTTTAAGCCTGGCCGACAAGCTTTTTCTTGCCAATGCGCTAGTTGCGAATTAGTCGCAATTTAGCCGGCGCGCGGATTCGGAAGGCGTCGCTCTTCATAATGGGGATCGGCCGAAGGACCGTGCCCCGCAGGGCAGGACGGGAATGGAATGCATGGTCTCTCGCCTTATCGCGAGCTTTCAGGAGCATTATGAACAGTTGTTGCGCTTCCTCACGCGCCGCACGGGTGATGTCGATCGCGCCGCCGATGTCGCACAGGAAACCTATTTCAAGCTGGCGGCCATCGAGGTTGAGGATCAGCCCATCGAAAACCGGCAGGCCTATATTTACCGCGTGGCGGGCAATCTCGCCATCGACATGATGCGGCGCGAGGGACGCGAGACGAAGTGGATCGCTGGCGGTGAACCTGACGAGACCGTCACCGATCCCAGCCCGTCGCCTGAACGCATCGCCATCAGCCGCGACCGGTTGCGCTGTTTCGACGAAGCGCTCAACACCTTGCCGCCCAAGGCGAGGCTTGCGCTGCTGATGTTCCGCGTCGACGGCCTATCCCATGCCGAAATCGCCGAGCGGCTGAATGTGTCGAAAAGCATGGTTGCGAAATATCTCGCCCAGGCGTTGCGCCATTGCCGCGACCGCTTGTGGGAACTCGATCAGAAATAATATCGCTTTTACTTGCAAACCGGCACGCCTAAATTCGTCCTTGTCTTTGAAAGGAAAAAACTATCGCGAGGCGAGCCCTGACATTGCGGATGCGCTGCTTGCTTGACCCGACCGGAGGAAGCTGACCGATGGACGATAGCCCCCCTCGCACCGACAAGCTGGCGCCGCGAAACGCCGCCCTGAGCGACGAGGCTATTGCGTGGATCGTTCATCTCGGCTCCGGCGACGCCGACGACCGCGACCGCGCCGATTTCGACGACTGGTGCCGGCGCTCGCCCGCCCATGCCGCTGCCGCTGCCGAAGCTGCATCGATGCTCGACCGGGTCGGCGCCACGCAGGCGGCTGAGACACATCGCGAACTGGGCCAGGCGTTTCGTGCGCCGGAAGCACGGCACCTGTCTCGCATCCCGCGCCGCGCCGTGCTGACCGGCGGTGCCGCCGCCGCTGTCGCCGCGGGTGTGGTGGGCAGCAGCGTCTTCGGCCCCGCCTCGGGATGGATCGCCGACCATGCCACCGGCGTCGGGGAGCGCAGGAAAATCGCGCTCAACGACGGCTCCACTGTCTGGCTGAACACCGCATCGGCGCTGTCGGTCGACTTTTCGGCCCGCGAGCGGCGGCTGACGCTGCATGACGGCGAGGCCTTATTCGATGTTGCCAGCGATGAGACACGGCCCTTCACCGTGCTGTCGGGCGAAGGCCGCGCGCGCGCGATGGGCACCGTCTATTCGGTCCGGCGGCGCGGCGCGGTGAGTGATGTCGTGGTCAAGGAAGGCGTGGTCGATGTGCATAACGGACGCGACGGGGGCCACGACTGGGCGCGCGTGACCGCCGGGCACCATATCGCCTATGGCCGTGACATATTGAGCGCGGCGCAGCCCATCGATGCAGACTCCGCCACGGGATGGGTGCGCGGAAAGCTGATCTTCAACCGCCGCCGTCTCGCCGAGGTCGCGCAGGAGATCGAGCGATACCAACACGGCAAGGTGATGGTGCTGGGCGACCGGCTTCGCCAGTTGCAGGTCACGGGCGTCTTCGAACTGGCCGACATGGATGCGTTGCTGCGCGCCATTTCGGCAACAACCCATGCACGGATCACCACGCTCCCGCTGCTCACGATCATCCACTGACCACCCCTGCGTCGAAAAAATTCGCATCGCCACTGCAAACCGGCGCCCCTTTCAGCGTCAAGGCTATTGAGAGGTGTTCGCAAAAGCGAATGCCGGCAATCCATATAAGGGGGTAATCACGTCAATGTTTTCTCGTTCGCTCGCACCGTGGCTGCGCAAAAATCATCTGCACGGCATGTTGCTGTCCTCGGCCATGATTGCGGTCAGCGCTATGCCCGTTGCAGCGCAGGCCCAGAGGCCAGTCGAGGCCGAGGCGGCGAAGACGCACTTCTCCGTTCCCGCGCAGGAACTGGACTCGGCGCTGACCAGCATTGCCGATCGGGGCGGCATCCGGATTTTCTTCGCCTCGGCCGAGCTGGACGGCGCGCGCTCGGCCCCAGTGTCCGGCACGATGTCTGTCGAGCAGGCGCTGTCGACCGCGCTGACCGGCACCGGTTTCACATGGCGTTATCGCGAGCCGGGCACGGTGGTGATCGAAAAGGCGCCGGAGACCGCCGACGGAGCGATCCAGCTCGGTCCCGTGCGCGTGCAGGGCGCCGGCAGCGGCGGCGGCGACTATCGCATGCTGGCCGGTGACGGGTCCGCCGAGAGCGGCTATCGCGTCGAAAATGCCGAGGTCGGCGCGCTCGGCTCGCGATCGATCCAGGACACGCCGTTCAGCATCGACGTCTATTCGCAGGAGCTGATCGAGAACCTGCAGATCAGTTCGGTCGCCGACCTCGCCAAGGTCGACGCCTCGATCAATCCGTCGCGCTCGAGTATCTACGGCGAGAACAACCTGTTCGCGATCCGCGGGCTCCAGCCCGACTCCTATTCGGGCATACGGATCGACGGGCTTGCCATCCGCAGCCGCGCGTTCGACCTGCCCTTCGAGCATTTCGAGTCGGTGTCGGTGCTGAAGGGCGCGGGGGGCTTCCTCTACGGTTTCGGCAGCCCCGGCGGCACGGTGAACTACCAGACCAAGCGCGCCGGCAAAGAGCCGGTGCGCAGCGTCACGGCGGGCTTCACCAACGATAGCCTGTGGCGCGTTCACGGCGACCTCGGCGCGCGCATCGGCGCAAACGATGCCTTCGGATACCGCGTCAATATCGTGCATGAGGAAGGCGACACACCGGTCGACGGCGTGGAATCGGAGCGCACCTCCGGCTCGCTGGCGCTCGACTGGCGCGTGACGCCCGAACTGACCGTATCGTTCGACGGACTGAAGACACAGCATGTCCGCACCGGCCTGCACTGGAGCATCATCCCCAACCAGTCGGGCGCCTATAACGGCTATACACTGGGCGAGCCGCCCGAGCCGATCGACGGGTCGACACGGCTGGCGCCCGGCTGGACGCGCTACGGATCGCGCACCGATAGCTATTCGGGCGCGGCCGAATGGGAATTCACCCCTGGATGGACAATCAGCGCGCGCCACCGCTGGACCGACAATGTCAGGCAATTTTTCGCGCCGAGCATCTTCGCCAATGCCGACGGCGACTATGGAGCTGGCATCTGGCGCTACAACAACAAGTTTGAATCGAAGCAGACCGAGGCCATGCTGCGCGGCGGCTTTGCGACCGGTGCGATCACTCACAATCTGACGCTGGGCGGATCGCTGGTCCGCACGAGCGATGCCAACACGCCCTCGACATCGGTGGTGCTGGGGACGGGCAACCTGTCGGACCCGACACTGTTCGATCAGCCGGCAGGCTTCGACTTCCTCGACTTCGACACGGCGACGTCCGAATATAACCGCACCCGGCGGCAGGAGGTTTTCCTGTCCGACACGGTCGGCATCGGCGAAAGCGTCGACCTGATCCTCGGCGTGCGCCACGGGGAGATCAAGGACTATACAAGCGATTATGCGGAGACGGCGACCACGCCCAGCTTCGCTGCCATCTGGCGCCCCGTTTCTTGGCTTTCGGCCTACGCCACCTATGTCGAATCGCTGGAGAGGGGCTCCGTCGCCGGGGCGACCTATGTCAATGCGGGAGAGGTTTTCTCGCCGACGCGCAGCGAACAGTACGAGTTCGGCGTTAAGGCCGTGCGCGGCGACTGGACCGCCGAACTGGCACTGTTCCGGCTCGACCGGGCTCTCACCTATGTCACCTCGGCCAACGAATTCACGCAGGACGGCCGCGCGCGTTATCAGGGCGTCGAGCTTTCCGGCGCGAAACGGTTCGGCGAACGGCTGCTCGTGCTGGGCGGCGTCACCTATCTCGATGCCGTCAACCGCAAGACGACCGACCCGACGCTGGAGCACGAGGCCATTCGCGGCATCGCCGAATGGCAGGGCAATCTGCGCGCCGAATATGAACTCGCCGCGCTGCCCCTGACGATGACAGGCGGCATGCAATATATCGGCGAGCGGCCGGTCGATTTCGGCGGCCAGTGGGATTTCGACGACGTCGCGATCTTTGACCTCGGCGCGCGTTACGAGACCGGGGCCGAGGACGTGCCGCTGACGCTGCGCCTCACCGTCGACAATCTTTTCGACGCCAAATATTGGAACAGCCAGGCGAACGGATATTCCACCGAACCGGGCGAGCCGCGCACTTTCCGCTTCAGCATCGAAGCCGACTTTTGAGATGGGGCCCGAACCGGGCCGCAGGGACCATAGCATGTAAGCGAGAAGGGGGACGGCCCGCAGGGCTGTCCCCCGATGCCGGGAAAGAGGCCATGAAGGAAAGCTTCCGCCAGTCCATAGCTTGGCTGCACAACTGGGCCGGACTGCTTGTCGGATGGGTGCTGTTCTTCGTCTTCTTCAACGGCACCTTCGGCTATGTAAACCATGAGGTCGACCGATGGATAATGCTAGAACGGCCCCCGACCTCGCAGGCGGTTCCCGCTGACTGGGCGCTTTTTGTCGCCGAAGCCTATATAATCAGGCAGGTACCGGTGCCCGACGATTTCGCGCCCGCAGCTCCGATGCTACCGCTCGTCTCGCTCATAGAACGCGCCGAAGCGCTGTCGGTCGGGCAATCCTTCAATCGGCTATCGGTCGATAATAGGCCGCGCCTGGGCAGAGCTGTGTTGCCTTACTGCCGCGGCCTACGACTTGCTTCCCTGCTCAACGCGCTGGCTATCGCCCCTCCGTAGTCTCGCGCATGATTGGTCTTCCGCATTTCAGACCAGACCGTGCGCCGCACTGCTGTCGGCAGAAAACTGCATGGCGGCAATGTCACGAAGCGTTTGTTCGAGAGCATCGCGCGAGCGAATGCCGCCGAGACACAGGCGGACGCCGGATGGTGCCACGGCATCGACAATCGGTCCGTCGGGCGGCGTCAGCGCGATAGAGGCTCGCAAGGCCCGCGCGCTCAGCCGTTCGGCGTCCAGCATCGGCATCGGCATCCAGACATGCAGGCTGCGCCCTGCCCCCGGCATCGCCATGGCATTGCCGAGAATCGACGCTGCCATCCGGGTTCTCGTTTCGCTTTCCGCGATCACATCGTCGGCGATCCTGTCCGCTGTTCCGTCCTGTTCCCACTGGCTGAAGACCAGGCCACTTAGTGAAGGCGGGCTGTAACCAAAAGCACGAACGCCCAACAGAAGCCGGTCGCGAACCTCCTCGTCATCGGGCGGCAACAGGAAGCCGAGCCGCAAACCGGGCGCAACCGCCTTGGAAACACCAGCGACCATCAACGTCCGTTCCGGCGCAAGATCGGCAAAACAATGCGGCGTCCCGGCATCGGCGAAGACGCGATAGGCATCGTCTTCTACGATCATCAAGTCGTTGGCGCGGGTGACTTCAATGATTTCAGCCCGGCGCGCGGCATCGAGGGTTATCGTGGTCGGATTCTGCAAGGTCGGGATGGCGACAAGCACTTTGGCGCCGGTCTCGTGGGCACAGCGGGCGAGTGCTTCGGGATCGATCCCGCGCTCATCCATGAAAACCCCCCGCAGGCGGTAGCCCGCATGATCGGCCAGTGTCCGGATGCCGGGATAGGTCGCGGCTTCGCACAGGATGGTGTCGCCGGGCCTCGCCAGCGCCGCGAAGGCGAGTGCAAGGCCATGCTGCCCGCCATTGCACTGAATGACCCGATCCGTCGTCGCGCGCGTCACGCTATGACGGCGCTTCAACCAGGATGCCCCGGCCTCGCGGATGGAAGGCAAGCCTTCGGGCGGTGCATAGTTAACCGCAGCCGCGAGATCGGCGCGCTGGCGCACGCGGATCAGGCCCTCCCCAATCCAGCGCTCGGCGGGATCGAGCGGCGGTATATTGTGGGCCATGTCTAACGGACCGCTATCCTGCATCGAAGAGTGCGGTTTCGCACGGTCGGCGATGAACGTTCCGCGGCCGACATGGCTGGAAATGAACCCGCGCCGCTCCGCCTCGACATAGGCCCGGCTTACGGTACCGACGCTGAGCGACAGGCGGTACGCAAGCTCACGCTGCGGGGGTAGCCGATCGCCGGGCGTAAGACGGCCTTCAAGTACATCGTTTTCCAGAGCGGAGACAATACGCTCGTACACCGGCGCGCTCCCCTTTGAAATATCCGGTTCCCAATCTTTCATGGTCGTTCCCACATGATATTGAACCGGTTCAATATCATGTTTGACTCATAGTTCAATAACGATCAATCAGCATCGCAGGAGAACATTATGGATACTAGCCTGCTTGTCCCGCTTGCGCTGTACAGTTTTGTCTGTACGGCGACGCCCGGCCCCAACAACATTATGCTCGCCTCGTCGGGGCTGGTTTTCGGATTCCGGCGGACCATTCCGCATATTTTCGGAATCAACTTCGGCTGTGCCGTCATGCTGGTGCTTAGCGGACTGGGCCTGGGGACGCTATTCGAAGCATGGCCGGTTCTGCGCTGGGCCGTGCGCATTTTTGGCGCCGCCTATCTTGGCTGGCTGGCGGTGAAGCTGTGGCAATCGGAAGGCGTTGAACGCCGCGAGGGCGCGCATCCGCTGACTTTCTGGCAGGCTGCGGCCTTTCAATTCGTTAATCCCAAGGCCTGGGCCATCACCATGCCCGCCATTGCCAGTTTCACTGTGCCCGATCGCCCACTCGGCTTTCAAATTGGCGTTCTCGTCGCGGCATTTGCGCTAATTGGCCTGCCCTCTATTTCAACCTGGGCGGCAATGGGAGCAAGTGCACGCGAATTGCTAGAAAGCCGCAAAGGGATGATAATATTCGTGCGCGTGATGGCGCTTCTGACCGCGCTCACCGCCTTGCTGTTTCTGATTTGAAGGAAAACGGGATGAACGGGACGCAGATACATTCCGGAGCGAATGGGAGGCTGCTGAAGCCTTATGCTCATCTGTTTGCTTGTTGATCGCCCTAATTGTATTGTTTCAATTATGAATGCATTCTTACCTCCTTTTGTTCATCTTGGCGTGCTGAACCTGCACGCGCAGAAGTGTGATGATCTTTATACGGCGCATATCGCATTGGCGGGCCATGTCTGGCATTATGCAGACGCGAACAGGTATCGGGTCGACGAGACATGACTGTACAGCTCGCCAACTCCTTGGTTGAATGCACTATCCCAAACACTGCCCTGCTCCTGCCGCCGGGCAAGCTGGTCGATCCTGCTAATCCCGACTGGTGCACGCTTGCGTGGAGCTGGGACAATCTGCCACACGACATGTGGATGGCCGACGGTGGCACCTATCGTCGCAGACGCTACGCTGCCTTTCATGTTTCAGGCGATCAATGCAAATGCCTGTCGCATCGGCCACATTTTCAGGAACGCGATCACAATCCGCTCAATGGTGGTGTCGAAAGATGGTTTGCCCCGATGGCCGAAGTTCAAACCGAATTGCCGCTGTTTCAGAAGCTGATATTCGATACCGCATCCCTCATTGCATGCATGAGTGAGCGGAGTCCGCAAGCATGGATGGTTGAAGCACATCAATTCCGCATCGAGGCGTTGATGGGGCAGGCCGGTCTGCCCACGCCAGAGGGCATGCATCATGACGGTCGCGAATGGGTGTTGATCCTGCTCATCGGCGGCAGCAATTACGCAGGTGGCGAGAGTCACGTCGAAAGTGTTTCCGGCGCTAGTCTTATTGAACACAGGCTTAGCCATCCCGGTGAAGCTCTGCTGCTAAATGACCGGAATGTCCGTCATGGTACGTCGCCTATCGAGGCCGTGATCCCGTATACCCCGGCTTGGCGGGATACGCTGGTCCTCACCTTTGCGCAGGCACAGAGAAATTGAGGAAACGGGAATGGATAGCTTCTTCGTCGTAACCGGCGGTCCCGGGCCGGAAAAAGCACTCTGCTCGCTGCACTGGCCAAACAAGGCTTGCCGCACATGCCTGAAGCCGGACGGGTCGTGATCCGTGAGCAGAGTGCCGTGGACGGCTCTGCTATGCCATGGAATAATCGCAATGTTTTTGCGGATAAGATGCTGGAGCAAGACCTGCGTTCCTATGAGGAAGCGCAGGCACAGGGCGGCATCGTATTCTTCGACCGAGGCATTCCCGATATCATCGGCTACCGCATCTTGTGCGGGCTGGACACCCCCCGGCAATCTGGCGCAGGCATCCAGGGAGTGCCCTTACAATCGGCATGTCTTCATCGCGCCGCCCTGGCAGGAGATTTACGCCAATGATGCCGAACGCAGGCAGGACTGGGCCGAAGCGGTGGCGACCCATGACGTAATGGTGCGTGTCTATGGGGAACTGGGATACACTCTGGTTTCCTGGCCTCGGGTGGCTCCGGACGATCGTGCGGCGTTTGTGCTGCGCTGGATCGGGAAGGAAGGGCAAGCCTGAGGATTGAACATTTTCGAGAACCCGCTCTTTCAAGCAAAAGAGTGGAAGATCGCCCAGCACGTTAGAGCATGGTCAGTGGTCATGAGAATGCATGATAAGCATTCCGGCAGATAGTTCATCATTCATTTCCTGGCATGCAGGCCGCATATCGTGAGGCAGTGCCTCCTGTCTCATGCCTCACAGACTTCAGGATCCGGGTGGTGCCAGATCCACACCGCTCGGAAACGCATAAAGAGTGCCACAGCTATGGACAATATCCAGTCGGCCGGACATGAACCCAGACTATCGCATATCAAAACGATATACCAATGCAGGCTAGGATCTTCGCCTGGCACGGCACTGCGCCAGGTTCTGAGCCCCGGACCTAAGGCTAGAATGATTGAGCAACCACGCCTCTAGCCTTGGTGACGACCTTGCGAAGCATGGCAGCACCAGCAACATAAAACCGGTAGCAGGCAGCAGCGGAACGAAAATGCCTGCGAAGCCCATCTCCACTAGCAATAGGCCCAGGGTCAGCCATCCCATCCGCGCAAACCGCCTACGCCGGAACAGGTTATCTGGAGAGCTGTCAGTCAATGTGCGCATTGACGTGAGCCTGAGCCAGTGGAGAATGCAGCGTCGGAGCCACCGCTATGACAAGACAGGCAGTGATTGCAACGCCGGTAATGGCAGCGATGATTGGTGACAGGTGGCGAAGGCGGTGAGGAAGACAATGCGCTTGCCACAGCCATCATTTTTTAGCGCTGATAACCAATCAGCTTAAAACCTAATCTTCCGGTGCGATATTGACTGTCATGCCATCAAGTTCCTCACGCAATTCGATTTGACATCCCAGCCGTGAAAATTCAGTCCTGCTTTCGGAACTGTCCAGCAAATCATCTTCATCTTCGCTCATTGACGGGAGCATCGATGAAAAGCCGGCATCGACATGAACATGGCAGGTGGCGCAGGAACAGCACCCGCCACACAAGGCAAGCATTTCATCGATGCCAGCATCTCTGATCGTTTCCATCACACTCTTGCCGGGTTCGAGAGGCAAGCTTATGCGTTCACCCTCACGGGTTATGACAAATATTTCAGCCATTGTTCCGTTTATCTTCCTGAAACAGATTCAAAAAACTAAGAGAAATTTCTGAATTCGGAACAAGCCCTATTCAGGAAAATCGATGACAACCTGATTGATCGTTCCCGGATAGATGAATGGCGCTTCATAAGATGGACTCAATGTTGTTCCGTAATCGCGTCCGATCGTGGCACCGCCTTCGCTGACAAAAAGGAAGCCTGGTGTGCGCGGTACCCTGCCTTGAGCTACGCTTTTCCCATCGATGCGCATATCTATGTCGGCCCCTTTGCCTTTACCGCCACCGTCATAATCGAAGACAATGGTGATTTTATGCCGACCGGCGGAAAGAGGAGCAGAGGCAGTTACAGTGGTTTTGTCACGATCCTCGATGGAGGCATTGTAACGGAATACCGGCACCCCGTTCTCGATTACCAGACCCCAGCCGCAAAGCCTGCTGCCTTGTGCAATGATGGCTCCATCGCCCTCACCTTCCGGCACCACTATATCCGCCGTTACAGTCCATGAGCGATTCATGATGGTCGGGAAGCCATAGCGCGAATAACGGTGCGGGCTGTTACGAAAAACGAAATGACGCTGGCCGTTACTGATAAAAGGCCGCTCCACACGCTTTTCATTCGGCGACACACCGATGTCATACTGCTTTGCCGTTGCGGCATATTCGGATTTCAGCTCTTCAAGCTTTTCCGGGAAACGTTTTGACAAGTCTTTTGACTGACTGAAGTCTTTCGAGAGATCGTAAAGCTCCCATTCAACAGGTGTACCTTCCGCAGGCGGAGCTTCCTTATCCCACGGCATAACCCGCGGCTTCGTCGAAGCCAGCCAGCCCTCATCATAAAAGGCGATATTGTCACGCAGTTCGAAATATTGCTGTTTATGTCGGCTATCTGCCTGAGGCTGGCGAAAACTATAGGCAAAGCTGGTGCCGGCAAGCGGCATCTGTTTGGCACCATTCACTTCCTCGGGCACTTCCACACCGGCTGCTTCATAAATGGTGGGGGCAATATCCGTAACATGGGTGAATTGCGATCTGACCTGCCCCTCCCCTGTGATGTGACCGGGCCAGGACACGACCAGACCATTGCGTACACCGCCCAGATGAGAGGCCACAGCCTTGCCCCACTGGAAAGGCGTATTCATCGACCAGGCCCAGCCGGCAGGATAATTATTCCACGAATACCGTGTACCGAAATCGTCAAGATGCGTTAGCTGATCCTGAAGGTCGTCGGGCATCCTGTTCTTGCCCCGCGCAATTTCGTCCACAGTGCCTTGAGGAGACCCTTCAAGGCTACCGCCATTATCCCCTTCTATGAAGATGATAAGCGTGTTGTCGAACTCTCCATTTTCCTTCAACTGAGAGATGATTCTGCCAAACTGGTAGTCACTATAGGCGAGCTGTGCCGCGTAGACTTCCATCATCCGGGCATAGACCTTCTTCTGGTCCGCATTGAGCGACGACCAGGCGGGAATTTCATCGGGACGCGGCGTCAATGCAGCACTTTGCGGAATGACGCCGAGTTTTTTCTGGCGGGCGAAGCTTTGTTCACGCATCTTGTCCCATCCCTGATCGAATTGCCCGCGGAATTTGGCAATCCATTCAGGCGGGGCCTGATGGGGAGAATGGGCAGAACCCGGCGCATAATACATCAGGAACGGCGTATCTGACCGGATCCCATGCTGCATATTGAGCCAGTCGATCGCACGATCGGCCATATCCTTATCGAGAATATAATCCGGATCGTCCTGCGGTGCTTCCAGGCCATTGCGATTTTCGTAAAGCGCGGGTGCGAACTGGTTCGTAGCACCGCCGATAAAGCCATAAAAATAGCCGAAACCGAGTCCGTTGGGCCAATGATCGAACGGGCCAACCGAAGTTATTTCCCACAGCGGTGTATTGTGATGCTTGCCCAGCATGGCCGTGTCATAACCATTCATGGACAAGACCTGCGCGAAAGTGGCCGCGGAATCCGGAATGACTGAATTATAACTGTCATGCGGAGACGCTTCCTCGCTGATGACGCCAAAGCCGACCGAATGGGAATTGCGTCCGGTTAGCAGTGCAGCCCGCGTTGGAGAACACATCGCCGTATTGTTGTAGTTGTTATATCGCAGCCCGTTAGCCGCAAGCGTATCGAGATTTGGGGTCGGGATGGGACCGCCAAACGCGCTGCTCGCAGCGAACCCGACATCATCGGTCATAACCACAAGAATATTAGGCGCATCGGCAGGCGGCTTCGGGCGCGACGGATAGGCAGGTGCCTGTTCCTGACTAACCGCAGGGGTGGTCAGTAATCCGTTTGCCATCAGCGCAGCCGCTACGCTCATCGGGACGCCTAAATAATTCCGGATCTTCTTACCCATCGCACCATCCTCCATCTTTATATGTCGGGGGACATGCCCCCGACTGTTTTATTGTTAAAAGCTCTTGCGAACGCTGATTTTCCATTCACGCGGCCGGGCCGGCGTGCCGGAAACAACCCCCAGCGGATATCTCAAGGCACTGATGTAGTAATATTTGTTGAAAATATTCGTGACATTGAGAGAGACCTGAAGATCTTCGTCGAAGTTTTTCCAGGTTATCCGCCCATTGGCGAGCGTGTAGCCATCAATCTTCGCCCGCGGATCGTTATCTACCTGAGGAAAGAAAGACGATTGGTAGCTGACATCGAGACGCGGCGTGAAATAACCGATGTCTTTGGTCTCGATTTCATACTGAACGCCCAGATTGGCCTTCCATTTGGGCGCGAAAGGTGCCCGGTTATCAAGCGTAATTCCTCTGATCGTGGCCCCTTCAGCTCCGATACTTTCAAACTCGAAACCAAGGTAACTGCCCGAAGCATCAATCGACAGGCCACGCAGTGGACGTAAATTAAGCTCCATCTCCGCGCCCCAAAATTTGGCGTCACCAGCGTTAATTGGCGTTGAGTTCAGAATGCTGTTTGGTGTGGGACTCTGATTGTTGAACAGAATATCGGTATATTTGTTCAGGAATACTGACCCGTTGAGACGGGCAGCACGCCCCAGTAAATCGGCTTTGAAACCGGCTTCATAAGCTTTGAGTTTTTCCGGTTCGAAAGACACAACCTGTTCGAGTACATAGGGTCGCGGGTTTACACCGCCTCCACGATAACCCGTCGAATATTGCAGATAAGTCATCACATCGGGGGACCAGCGATATTGGATATTAGCCCGATAATCGACGTTATCGCCCTTATATTCACCCGAGAGGCCATCAATTGCCCCGGCTGCCGTATAAGACGGCTTGCTGGGATCGAATGGATTACGCCGCCCGAAGAAATATTCCTTGTTATCGCGCGTGTAACGAATCCCGCCAATGACAGACAATTTATCGGTCAGATTGGCTGTTAAATGCGCGAAAACAGATTTGCTTTTAGAGGGGATCTTATCCTTCTGTGAATAGAGATTTTCGCGAGCGGTTCCCGGAAGCAATAGATTGCTGCCACCGAAACGAGCAGTTGATTTGAAGTAATAAGCACCAACTGTGTAATCGATCAGGTCATCGAGAACGGAGCCCCCCAAACGCAGCTCCTGGGTGAACTGCTCATATTCATATCTCAGCGCTACCGTGTTCAGCCCAAAGGGTGTCAGATCGATATCTGTGGCATTCGATCCGGTATAATGCTGATAGGCCGTGATCGAGGTAAGCTGCATATTATCAGTCAGATCCCAGTCGATCGTTCCCGAAACGCTCTGGGTACGCAGACGGAATTCAGGATCACGGGCTGTAGCCGGATGCTCGCCGGCACCTTCGACACCATCATAAGCCGCTGGATCGGTAAAACCTGGACTCATATATGTAGCATAGCTTGTCCGGCTTTTAGGGCCGGTGATGAAGATGGTCGGATCTATGCCTTCGGGGATATTGGCTGTCTGTGTGATGTCGAGCAGCTTTTGCGGGGTAACTTCGGAATTCTCGCTGCTGACCATGCCAATCAGGTTGATTTCCAAATTGTCGCTGGGCAGCACACGCAAAGCGAGACGACCGGCCTGGAAATCACGCCCCCCTTCCGTTCCGTTCTTGCAGCTTCCATCCGATGTGAATGATGGCACACCGCTATCCGGATAGAGACAACCATAATCGTAGCGCTGTAAATATCCGTCTACCTGTTTGGATACGCCGGAGATACGAGCCATTACCGTGTCAGGCACCAGGACGAAGTTAGCGGCTCCCTTAAGTTCGAGCCGTTTAAAACGGCCATAGCCAGCTTCTATATAACCGCTATTTTCATTATTCGGCTTGGTCGAAAAGAGTTTGACGGCGCCACCGATGGAATTTTTACCCGCGAGCGTCCCTTGCGGTCCGCGCAGCACCTCCACCCGGTCAAGATCCAGCAGATCAAAGATCGAGCCAAAAACGGTGCCATAATAGACATCGTCAATATACATGCCGACGCCGGGTTCGAACGCGAAGGAGGAGTCGGCCTGACCAACCCCGCGGACGAAGATCTGCGCAGCACCGCCATTGGCACCGCCCGCCTCACGCATCGTCACATTGGGAGCCGAAGCGGCAACGTCGAGCACAGTGGAAGCCCCTTTGGCTTCCAGCATCTCACTATTGACGGCGGTAATCGCAAGAGGTGTGTCTTGCAGATTCTGGGCCCGAAACTGGGCCGTGACCACAATTTCGGCAATTCCGTCATCACGGGTTGCAGCCCCTTCGCCCTGGCTGGCCGTATCGGTCCCTGAAGGCTCATCCTGCGCCAAAGCCGTGCCGGTCACAAAAGGGCTGATAACCATGGCAGCACCCGTGAGACAAAGCTGCTTAAACTTTCTATTCCTCATTTTTCTCTCCCATAATTTATGTTTATCTGATGTTTTACTGAAGTTTCTCACCTATCGCGGATAGCCAGATGGTTACTGCTTCAGCGCCCGGATCGACATGACCCGAAGCTCGCTCTCCTACGTAGCTTGACCTGCCGACACGTGGATTGAGATCGGCGGTGGAACGGCTTCCCTGCTGGGCCGCCGCAAGTGCCTCAGACAGCGCCTGCGCATTGCTCCAACCTTGCCGGCCAGAGTCGATCAGTGTTTGTGCAGCGGGGACCAGTGCATCCAGCATAGTACTGTCTCCCACTTTGGCTCCACCAAGTTGTGATATGGCATCACAGCCAGCCTTCATCGCGGCGGCCCAGTCTTGCAGATCAGGAACATCCGCAGCCTCTGCCAGCCTGGTTGAGACTGCCAGCGTAAATGCTGCATAAAGCGGACCTGAAGTTCCGCCGATACTCCGACGTAGAATGCGTGAAATATCTCTCATCGCTACACCCGGATGAGATCGGTCTATCTGGTCGAGCCCCTCAAGCACCGCCCTCGCACCACGTGCCAGACTGATACCGAGATCCCCGTCACCGACTTCGCGATCCAAAGTGGTGAGATGCTCTTTTGCTTCGATCAGTGCCGATGCAGTCACCTTTATAATCTGCAAAAGCTGCTCTTGCTGAGAGGCAGAAAGCTTCGCCGATATCGAAACCTCGTTATCGGTTTCGAGTTGTGGTTCTTCTACCAGTATGGGGCCGGAACCGGGTGAACTGGCACCTGGCCATGCCGGTGCTGAAGTTTCAGCATCGATGAAACCAACCAGATCATCATCGAGACGAGCAAGCGAAATGGATATACCGGCCATTTCAAGCGCGGTGAGAAGCGTTCCACTTGCCACTCTTTCCACATGAAGATCATGTTTTCGCGCTGCCTTGATCGCACTTCCCACCATGATGGCAATTTCCATGGGAGGAGTGCCGCCGAGACCGTTTACCAGCAAGATGACCCGATCGCCGCTTTGCAAATTTTTCTCGGCAACGATCGTATCCACCAATCGTGCGGCTATGGCATCAGCCTCGCTGATTTCTTCGCGAGCGACACCCTGTTCGCCATGAATGCCCAGACCATATTCGACTTCACTGCCGGCAAGTGTAAAACTCGCCTCTCCCGCAGAGGGGCTGATACAGGGTGACAATGCCACACCCATCGAGCCGATATCGGTAACAAAGCTCTTCAACATGGCCGCAATATCGGTCAGCCCCATACCTTCGGCAGCAGCCGCACCCGCAATCTTGTGAGCGAATACGGTCCCGGCAATTCCTCGCGCGCCAACGCGGCTCCCCCCTGTGCCAAGAGCAACGTCGTCCTCCACCAGAACCATCTCGACACTCAAACCTTCGCTACGTGCAATTGCCGCAGCGAGACCGAAATTGAGACGATCTCCGGTATAGTTTTTAACGATCAGGAGACAGCCTGCAGGCCCGGTCGTTAAACGAATGGCCGCCAGAACTGCATCGACGCTGGGTGAGGTGAAAACTGGCCCGACAACCGCGGCGGTCAGCATGCCCTCACCGATATAGCCGGCATGAGCTGGTTCATGCCCTGCCCCGCCGCCGGAAATCAGCGCGACATGCCTCTTTTCACGTAAAGCTTCATAGTCGGCACGAATAACGACGTTATATGCAGGTATCATGCATAGTCTGTCATCTGCGCTGACAAGGCCGTCGAGCATGTCGGACACCACAGTATCCGGCTGATTGATGAGCTTTTTCATGCGTAATTGTTCCGCTTCTGAATCCTCTGCGAAATAGACAGAGAGACAAAACTGAAGAGAGCTGCGCAGGAAGCGACGAGTGCCAGCGACTTGCCCACCGCATCAGCATCCTGGAAAAGATAATCCGTGCTCAGCGCGATTAATGTTGAGCCGAGCATCATCCCGATCAGAGTTACGGAAAAGAGATAGCAAGCCGTGACCTGACCGCGGAACTGATTGGGTGTAATTGCATAAAGAGCGACGGGAGCGAGCCCAGTCGGTAAGCCGAGAACGAAACACGACCATCCCAGAGCAATAAGCGCATAGGTGGAGCTGGAAGCAAAACCGAATGCAGCGAGCGAAGGGATCATTAGCAGTGCCGAACCACGCATAACCAGCAGCACGCCCCCCTTTCCTATCCGCTTTACGAGCCAGTCGGACAATGCACCGCCAACCCAGATCCCGGCCGAACCGCAAACCATGAGCAAGGTGCCGTAAACCGCTCCGATTTCTCCGGCAGTCCAGTCAAAAACACGGATGAAAAACGTCGGCGCCCATCCCGCCAGAGCGAAATTGATCAGGCCATTCGCACCGAATGCCAGGATCATTGTGACCAGTGCCGGTGCCTTGCGCCGAAAAAATGCCAGCGTTTCACTGAGGCCGAGTCCCTCATCGCTCATCTCGCGGCGTACAGGCTCCCGGATTGTCATGATTAAAGCGGCGACCAGCAGGCCCGGCGCGCCAACTGCGAAAAAGGCCAGTTGCCAGGTTTCCATCGTACCAAGGATCGGCAATTCTTCGCCGGCCCATTGCTCCATGGCGTCAATCGCTGCACCGCCAGCTATCAGAGCAAGGCCGGATCCTGCGAAGACTCCCATGGAAAATACGCTGATTGCCCTGCCCCGTTTTTCAGGCGGGAAGTAATCCGCGATCATCGAAAAAGCTGCGGGTGAAAGTGTCGCCTCGCCAACCCCTACGAACATACGGGCTACGAACAAGCCGGCAAAGCTGCTCGCCAGGCCGCAAGCCATGGTAGCGAGACACCAAAGCACCATACCGAAAATGATAATGTTGCGGCGATTATGGCGATCGACAGCGCGCCCGATGGCAATCCCGAACAAAGTATAGAAGATCGCGAAGGCAAGACCGTGCAGCAGACTGATCTGCGTATCGTTAATATTGAGGCTCTGCTCGATCGGCACCACGAGCAGGCTCAGCACCTGCCGGTCTATCAGCGAAATCGTATAGGCCAGGAGTAGCAGGATGACGACGAACCACGACCGTGCCGCGCCATATTTCCAGCCAGTCTCTCCTCCGGCCTTCGATGGAGAAAAGGATGGCGCGGTCATGCCGGTTCTGCCCGCAGGGGCAAAGAGGAAAAGCCCCGCAACCAATTATTGATATGATAGGTCGGCTCGCCATCCAGCGTGATTGATTTCGCATGCCGCGCGAGGGCAGCCAGGGCGAGTTCAGCCTCGACCCGCGCAACCATCTGACCGATGCAGGCATGAATGCCGACTCCGAAAGCGACGTGGCCGCTCGTATCACGCGTCAAATCGAATTCATGAGGCCGGTCGAATTTGCGGGGATCGCGATTGGCGGCCGCTACCAACAGCAGCACTTTACTGTCAGCGGGAATTGTAACTCCGCCCACCTCGACATCGCACACGGTCGTTCGCCCGATATAAGGACTGGGAGACCGATAACGCAGACTTTCCTCGAAAGCCGCTTTGGCAAGATCGGGATCTTCCCTCAGCATGGCCCATTGCTCGGGCCGCTCAGCGAGTGCTTCAAGAGCGAAGCCCATACCGTTCATTGTTGTGTCCATGCTGGCCGAAAAGAATGTTCGCACCAGCGTGGCCGCGTCCTCGTCCGGCATTCCGGCGGCTGCGCATTTTTCGTAAATACGCGCGCCAAGCCCGTCATCAGACAGATACTTGCGCTGACACAACTCCATCACCGTTTCGATGATCGGATCGGCCTTTTCTTTCGACCGTTTCCAGATGTCGTTTTTGGGGCCCATCGAATTGAAATTGAGTTCGGAATAGACCAGCATCAGATCGCGTGCTTCCGCAGGCAATCCAAGCATGGTGGGGACGACGAGCAGCGGAAACGCCTCCGCCAGATCTTGCACACCGTCGAAATGTCCCCTGGCGACGATATCTGCAGCCATGCGGTCAGCGTCTTCAGCAAATCTGCGACGGATTTCCTTGAGTGTGGTGCCTGTCAGAATCGCGGCCATGATTTTACGATAGCGCCCATGATCGGGCGGATCGTTTTCAAGGATCAGGCTCGGACGCCGCCAGTTTTCCGATTTTCCGATATGGGTAAGGCCCGTACCAAACGCTGAGGAATATCGCCGCCAGTCGGTAAAGATCGCTTTGACATACTCATGCCTCGCCACTGCATAGAGATCGTATTTGGGCAAATAGATGACGGAATCGGCCGCCAGCGCTGCTTCATCGAATTCGCCGGGATTATGAAGTGTCGATTCCGCAAAGGGATCCACGCCCAAAGCGATGGGCATGCGACGTGCAGTGCCGCTCATTCCGATTCTCTCCCAATCTTATTCGTTTATGCCCAAACAATCAGTTTGGCTCTAAACTCACCGTGTAGACTTAAACTATGGACAGTCAACCCCTATTGGGCCATTTATGCTATCAAGCATTCAGGCCCGAAATTTCAGGAACGCGATGAAAGAGAAACCGACCGAACGGGATCCGTCAGAATATGACAATGAAGACTGTCTTCACAATGATCGATTTTTACCGCACGCCTTAACTGTAGCGAATAATAGTTACGTATGGCATGCATCGAAGCTGTACATCGAAACACTCGGAATTGGCATTAATGAAACACGTATAATTTCTATTCTTTATGAATATGATGAATTACAAGCGTGGAGAATTTGCGATATTCTTTGTATGAATAAAGCTACTGTCAGCCAAAGTCTGAAATCGCTTGAGAAGCAGGAATTGATTGAAATAGAGCGCCGGCGCGAAGGTCGCTTCGCCCGGCCTACAAAAAAATGCGAGCCGGTTCACCGCAAGATATTGCAAATGGCCCGCTCCAGAGAAGAAATACTTTTACAAGGCTTCACTGCGGAAGAGAGAGCCAAATTTATTGATTTCCTCAATAGGTTCCATAAAAATATACCAGCTACATTAGAATATACAAATAAACACTTCTTGTAGTTTCTGATAAATTCTTAGATTTTTATAAAAATTAGTTTTATTAATTCAATTTCATTCAGCGTAAATGAGGCCAATTAACGCCCACTCCGGAAAAATTAATCTTCAAAATGAGTTCTGGGTGTTTCGACAAACTGAAAGCACGCGTTGCTGGCGGCGATCCGCCTACTTCGCGTGCTTTCGCAGCTACAGCCTATTTCGCTCAGTAAGGACCTCTCCGGTCATGATCGTGTCTATCATCGCGATCATGTCGACGATCACGCCTGTCACGCCGATCGTATTCATCCTGGTCCTTCCAGTGTTCGTAACGGTCACGAAGCTCCCCACGCTGGTCACGATCATGATCTCGATGGTGATGACGCTCATAGCGGTCATCATGCCGATGGGGATGGTATCGTCCCGGCCGATCATCATAGCATCCTGAAAGCATCACACCTGCGATCAGTGCAGCTACTCCCAGTTTCAACGTCGTTCGCATATCGGACCTCCTTTTTCAGCATTCCGCGCGGGACAGGAGACAATAGGATAAGCGGTATGAACCGGCTGCAACGAAGAAGTCAGGCAGGCAGCCAATATATGGGGCCGTCCCTGCCTGAGATCAAACATCTAGCGGGAGAAGAAATCCAGCAAGGCAGCCGTCAGCGCTTCGGGTTGTTCTTCCGCCGGGAAATGACCGCATTCGGGAATGATGAGCGATTCCACGTCTGTTGCGAGCTGGCGCTGCTCATTCTCCACCATCGGGCCGCAGGCCAGCGCCCCTGAAAAGGCGAAGACCGGCACGGTGACTTTCGTTTGCATATGACGCCGCACTTGCGGGATCGTTTCGTCAATCGCCCGGTAATAGTTGAAACTCGCTTTCAGCGTACCCGGCACACGTCGCAGAATTTCGATATAGAAATCGCGCGCATATTGAGGCACCGCCTCGGCTGAGCCTGCCTTGGTGGCAAACTGATAGTTAAAATAAATATCTTCCCGGCCTTCGACCAGCCGTTCATTGACCTCTAGGGCGCGGTTGAAATTGAAATGCCACAGAAAATCGCTCATCCGCCGGTCATCGGGAATAAGTTCAGGCGATGGGGAAGCGCCGGGTATGGTTCCTTCACCAAGGGCGACACGACGAATTCTTTCGGGACGCATCGCTGCCATGGCATAGCCGACCATCACCCCGATATCATGCCCGGCCATCACGAAACGCTCATGGCCCAGCATATCCATCAGATCGAACATATCGTCCGCCAGCCTATCCACGTCGAAGCCGTCCGCCGGCCTGTCCGAAAGACCAAACCCTCTGGGATCGACGGCAATAACGGTGAACTGTTTGCTGAGCGCCAGCATCACGTAGCGCCAGGCGAACCAGTTCTGCGGCCAGCCCGAATGGAGAAGCAGCGGTTCACCTGTACCGCCAATCACCGCATGCAGTCTTATCTTGCCGGTATCGACACGCCAGCTTGAAAAAACATCCGCAAAGCCATCGGGCAGACGGGGAACATTCGTGACTGATCCAAATCCGCTTTCAGGCACAATATTGTCGGAGTCTGCAAAATCCATCGGAATATCCTTCCACACCTATTTTTATAATGCTCAGCACATAAATAGGCGTGGGCGATGCCGCAATAAATTATATGTCACCCTTTACATAATTCATCTTTCGTCGAACATCCGTAAACAGAACAGCTCCGCACTCTCTCGCAAGGCGGCTTTCTCCGCTCCGTCGACAGCCTCGATGGTCAGGCCGGCAAAAAAAGCCAGCACGCAATCAGCCAGTACCCACGGATCGTTATCAGGCCGGAAAGTACCCGCGTCGATCGCACGCTGCAGACATTTCACCAGCCGATCCCGGAAATGCTGCCGTTGTTCACGCAGGAAATCGCGTATCGTATCGTCCGCTCCGCCCAGCAGACCGGAGCCGAGTACGACAAGGCAACCTCTTTGCGGCCGGGTGGCAACAAAGGCTTCTATCGAACCGAGCAGCATGGTCCGGACGGCTTGCTGCACATCGGTTATTTCATCCAGCGCCTGCCATGCCGGTTCCACTTCCGTTGCGACATAGAGCCGAACCGCTTCACGAAAAAGGTCCTCCTTGGACCCGAAAGCAGCATAAATGCTGGGTGAAACAATCCCCATGGCTTCAACGAGCTGAGCCATGGAGGTGCCTTCATAGCCATTCTCCCAGAACAGCAGCATTGCTTCCCGCAAGGCCTTGTCACGATCAAAGCTGCGCGGACGTCCCCGGCGTATGGAGGGAGATTGTGTCATACCATGCTTCCTTGTCCGGCCCGCAATCGTCATAAGGGATAAATAGAAATGGCGCGGTACCACGAAAGCCGGACGGCACCATTAAAACAATATCTGTCGGTATAAAGCGGTCCATGCAAGAACCTCTATTGCATATATGGATAAGAAGGGTTCTTGCAGGTAATCGCTGCAATGAGGATGGAGACCTATAATTCCGATGACATGGCTTGATCGGCGCACGGCGGAGAAACCTAAAGATTTCGATGCACGCACTCCCGGCGATGTCGATTATGGCCGGGTGGTGCATTCGGCTTCCTTCCGCCGTCTGCAAGGCAAGACGCAAATTCTCAATCTGGGCGACAGTGACTTCTATCGCACCCGTCTGACCCATTCGCTCGAAGTAGCGCAGATTGCCGGCGGGATAGCGAGGCAGCTCGGTCATAAATATCCCGATCATGCCGCCCTGCCCTATCTGCCAGAAGGCAATCTTCTTCAGGCGATCGCCTGCACACATGATCTGGGCCATCCGCCATTCGGGCATGGCGGGGAAATTGCGCTTAACTATTGCATGCGCGACAATGGTGGTTTCGAAGGAAACGGGCAGACATTGCGCATTCTGTCCCGACTGGAGAAATTCTCCCGCTCATCGGGCTCCAATCTGACGCGCGAAACCTTGCTGGGTGTGCTTAAATATCCAGTGCCTCACAGTCAGGCTGTAAACAAAGGGATCAGGCCTGCGATGGTGCCCGATACGAGCGGGATCCCGCTGCTCGACCGTACTGCGTCCAAACCGCCCAAATGCTATCTCGACTGCGAGGAGGAGGTTGTGGACTGGATATTGGAACCACTCTCCAGGGCGGATCGCGAACAGTTTCAACTTTGCGAGAAAAGCGACAGCAAACATGCCAGATCGCTGCATAAAGCCTTTGCCTGCAGCATTATGGATCTGGCGGACGATATCAGCTTTGCCATTCACGATATGGAAGATGCACTGGCTTTGAAGCTGGTGGAACCGGCAGGCTTTTATAAACATATCCCGCCGGAAAAATGTGACGGATTGCTCGAATATCTCACCAGCCAGTATAGTGACGATTATGGCAATGACGCCTATGGCGGCCTGGTTGATCGCTTATTCGGCAGCGGAGACCGGCGCAAACACCAGATCAACCGGATCTTCAATTACATCATTCCGCGGATCGAAATCCGCAAAGATGACGGTTTTGCCGAACCGCGGCTGGCATACCGGGTCACCCTGCCCGATCCTGTTCTGCGTTTTGTGAAGGCTGCCAAGGATTTTATCTGGCACGAAGTCATTCAGAACCCCAGCGTGCAGCATCTCGAATTCAAGGGCCAGATGATGGTGATCGCGGTGTTCGAAGTGATGAAGTCAGACCCGGAACACTTCCTGCCACGCGATTTTTACGAAAAATGTCAGGCTCAGAATGCCGATCCTCTGCGGATTATCTGCGATTATGTAGCCGGGATGACCGACAGCTATCTTTTGCAGACCTATGAGCGATTGTTCGCTCCGCGTATGGGGTCTGTATTCGACAAATTATAGCCGTCAGCTTGCACCCCATCGAAAGTCTGCCGCTATAAGCGATGCCGCTCAGCGGGCTGATCTATTTCCAGCAAGTCTCGTCTGTTTAGTTGACCGCCCGGTACCGTTTGCGTAACCCATATTTGGCAGCCCTCACTGCCAGACCGGCCTGTGTGTCTTTCGGGATCTGCTCATGGCCGATCTTCGGACAAAAAAACAATCACAGGACGATATCGATGTATAAAGAGCGGGTCAGGAACGCCGCCTTATGGGACAGGGTTAGCAGCGCAGAGGATGCGGCAAAGCTCATCAAGGACGGTATGACCGTCGGGATGAGCGGCTTTACCCGAGCCGGCGAAGCCAAGGCCGTGCCGATGGCGCTTGCGGAACGGGCCAGAACCGATCCGCTCAAAATCACACTGATTACCGGGGCATCGCTCGGTAACGATCTCGACAAGACACTGGCCGAAGCGCATGTTTTGTCACGGCGTATGCCTTTTCAGGTCGATCCGGCCCTGCGGCGGGCGATCAATAATGGCGAAGTGATGTTCGTCGATCAGCATCTTTCCGAAACGGTGGAATTGCTCCGCACGCGTCAGATCGGCCCGGTCGATGTGGCTGTGATCGAAGCGGTTGCGATTACCGAACAGGGCGGCATTGTACCCACAACATCGGTCGGTAATTCCGCCAGTTTCGCCATTCTGGCCGAGAAGGTGATCGTCGAGATCAATCTGTCGCAATCGGATCAGCTCGAAGGCATTCACGACATTTACATTCCCAGCCACCGGCCAATGCGGACGCCGATCCCGGTGGTCACGCCCGAAAGCCGGGTCGGCCTGCCCTTCATTCCAATCGATCCCGACAAGATCGCCGCCATCGTCATTACCGAAAAGCTCGACAGTTCCTCGACCGTGCTGCCACCCGATGACGAGACACGCGGCATTGCCGGGCATCTGTGCGATTTTCTCCAGAATGAAGTGAAACGCGGAAGGCTCACCAACAGCCTGCAACCCCTGCAGGCCGGGATCGGGACGATTGCCAATGCAGTGATGCATGGGTTGCTCGATACGCCGTTCCACAATCTCAAAATGTATTCCGAGGTTTTGCAGGATTCGACTTTCGATCTGTTCGATGCCGGCAAGCTGGATTTCGCCTCCGGCTCGTCGATCACTTTGTCGAAGGAGAAGTATGACGATGTCTTCCCGCGCCTCTCCGACTATAAATCACGCCTGATTTTACGTCCGCAGGAAGTTTCCAACCACCCCGAAGTGGTGCGACGACTGGGAATTATCGGGATCAATACGGCGCTGGAATTCGACCTCTACGGCAATGTCAATTCCACCCATGTCGGCGGCACGCATATGATGAACGGGATCGGCGGCTCGGGCGATTTTGCGCGCAATGGCTATATGTCGATCTTCGTCACCAAATCGACTGCCAAGGGCGGGCTCGTTTCAAGCGTGGTCCCGATGGTCAGCCATGTCGATCATAATGAGCATGACGTGGATATTCTCGTCACCGAATGCGGTCTTGCCGATCTGCGCGGGCTGGCACCGCGTGAAAGGGCCGAACTGGTGATCGCCCATTGTGTGCATCCGACATTCCGCGACCAGCTGCGTGACTATTATCAGCGCGCCCTCGCACGTGGTGGCCATACACCGCATGTGATGGAAGAAGCGTTTGCCTGGCACACCCGCCTCGCGCAGACAGGCTCCATGCTGGAAGATTAGCGCCGTACAGTCGGGGGCCTGCCCTTCTGCAAAGAAAAGGCCGGGAAGACAGCACGTCTCCCGGTCTTTCTTCATAAGCAGCGATCAATCAGATATGCAGCGCGCGGCCATAAGCGCCGAGCACGCTTTCATGCATCATTTCAGACAGGGTCGGATGCGGGAAAACCGTCTGCATCAGTTCGGCTTCGGTCGTTTCCAGCGTCTTGCCCACCGTATAGCCCTGGATCAGTTCGGTCACTTCTGCACCGATCATATGAGCACCGAGCAATTCGCCGGTCTTTTCATCGAACACCGTCTTGATGAAGCCTTCGGCTTCGCCCAGCGCGATGGCCTTGCCGTTGCCGATGAAGGGGAAATTGCCGACCTTCACCTTATAACCGGCTTCCTTGGCTTTGGCTTCGGTCATGCCGACACTGGCGACCTGCGGATGGCAATAGGTGCAGGCCGGGATATTGTTTCGGTCAAGACCGTGCGGGTGGACGTCCTTATTGCCCAGTTCCTGCGCAATGGCTTCGGCGGCGGTCACGCCTTCATGGCTGGCTTTATGTGCCAGCCAGGGCCCCGGCACGCAATCGCCGATAGCCCACAGACCCTTGGTCTTGGTCCGGCCGTAATCGTCGATCTGAATGAAACCGCGATCCATTTCGACCAGCTTGTCGAGCCCGATATTCTCCGTATTGGGCTGAATGCCGATGGCAACGATCACGTGAGAAAATTCTTCTTCCGTGACCTTACCGTCCTTACCCTTGATCTTGGCTTTCACGCCCTTATCCGACACGTCGAGCCCTTCCAGGCCGGTCTTGGTGCGGATCGACATGCCCTGCTTGGTCAGCGACTTTTCGAGAAAAGCCGACACTTCGGCATCTTCCACCGGCACGATCCGGTCGAGCATTTCGACCACGGTCACATCGGCGCCCATATCGTTATAGAAGCTGGCAAATTCGATGCCGATGGCGCCCGAACCGATGACCAGCAGCTTTTTCGGCATTTCCTTCGGCGTCATCGCATGGCGATAGGTCCAGATGCGTTTGCCATCGGCCGGCGCGAAAGGCAGATCCCGCGCCCGTGCTCCGGTCGCAACGATGATATGTTTGGCACTGATCGTTTCGGTGCCCTTATCGCCCTTCACTTCGAGCGTATTGGCGCTTTTCAGTGTACCTTCGCCCATGTGAACAGCGATCTTGTTCTTCTTCATCAGATGCGTGACGCCCTGATTGAGCTGCTTGGCCACCCCGCGTGAACGCTTCACCACGGCGTCCAGATCGGCTTCGATCTCCTTGGCAGCCAGCCCGTAATCCTTGGCGTGCTGCATATAATGATAGATCTCCGCCGAACGGAGCAGCGCCTTGGTCGGAATACAGCCCCAGTTGAGGCAGATACCACCGAGATTTTCACGTTCGACAATCGCGGTCTTGAGGCCGAGCTGCGCACTGCGGATCGCAGCCACATAGCCACCGGGGCCCGAGCCGAGGACGATTACGTCATATTTATCTGCCATATCTTTCCTGCCAGTCATACTGAGCCCGGCGCCATAGAACCGGGCGAAGATTGAAAAGTCCGTCAGCCCTGAACGGGGCGCGGACGGCCATTGTCGTCAATGGCAACGAAGGTGAATGTGGCCTGTGTAACTTTTACGGCCGTTTCGCGATGGCGTTCACGACGCCAGGCTTCCACATCGATCGTCATGGAGCTGGTGCCGGTATTCACGATCTCTGTATAAACGGAGACTTCATCGCCGACTTTCAC
This sequence comes from Altericroceibacterium spongiae, assembly GCF_003610805.1. Taxonomy (GTDB): domain Bacteria; phylum Pseudomonadota; class Alphaproteobacteria; order Sphingomonadales; family Sphingomonadaceae; genus Altericroceibacterium; species Altericroceibacterium spongiae. The sequence goes on from NZ_RAPF01000001.1 coordinate 649,461, forward strand.
AGGCTGATGAAACTGCATGCCGTCCATCGCCACCGTAACGGCCCGGCCATGAGAATATCGCGCCGCGGTCAGACCCGCAGCACTGTCCATCATACTCATCAGCCAACCCCCGAAAATATCGCCATAGGCATTCGTATCGGATGGCATGGCGCTGATCCGGATGGCAGGATCACGTTTCTTGGGAGTTTCGTTCATCTATCTAGCCTGCGACCATAGTAATATTGCGTGCCGGGACCCAGCCATAAGCGCATGGCCCGGAATATGATTCAGGTTCGGCGACAGGGCTGCTCACCCGGCAATCACCGATCTCCTGCTTATCCGTTGAAGGATAGACGATGCCCTGCCACGAGCCCTCGACATCGCACAACCAGACCAGCGTGCCCTGTGTCATCCTTTCCGTTTCTTCCGTATCGGAAGACGGCCCGGCATAGACAGGAAGGCTGGTATCTTTCAGATCGATGAAACCGTCGCTCGCAGGCAGGCCCGTCAGCCTTCCGATGGCGGCGCAGGCATCGGCGTCCGGTCCTTCCAGACCGATCATCGGTGCGCGCGCGCCATCCTGAGCTGCGTATAAAGGCGCCGATGCCAGCAGCACGGCCGGCAGCAGTAAAACTGCTTTGGCACGTGCCACGAGGTGCATATCAGGCCACCAGCCCCAGCGGGTTTTCGACCATTTCCTTGAACACCTTCATCAACTGGGCTCCGTCGGCCCCGTCGATGGCACGGTGGTCGAAACTTCCCGTCGCACTCATCACCGTGGCGATCTGCAAGGCATCGTCCACCACATAGGGGCGTTTTTCACCGGCGCCGATAGCCATAATCATGGCCTGCGGCGGATTGATAACGGCTTCGAACTGCTTGATGCCGAACATGCCCATATTGGAAAGCGATGCGGTGCCGCCCTGATATTCTTCGGGCTTCAATTTGCCTTCGCGCGCCCGGCCGGCCAGATCCTTCATTTCGGTGGAAATGGCGGAAATAGCTTTGGAGCCGGCATCTTCGATAATCGGGGTAATCAGACCGTTATCGATCGAGACCGCTACCGAAATATCGGCGCGGTTGAATTTAAGCAGCGTATCGCCGGCAAACTGCACATTGCATTGCGGCACGGCGACCAGCGACTTGGCCAGCGCCTTGATAAGCAGATCGTTGACCGAAAGCTTCACGCCCTGCGGTTCAAGCGCCGCATTGAGCTGCGAACGCAGCTTGAGCAGTTCATCGAGGCGAATATCCACAGTGAGATAGATATGCGGAACCTGCTGCTTCGACTCGGTGAGGCGACGGGCAATGGTCTTGCGCATGCCGGAAAGCTTTTCTTTCTCATGCGGAATACCGAAGTCCTGTGCTTCGACCGGTGCCACCGGTGCTGCTGCACTGGCAGCAGGAGCAGCAGTTTCGGCCTTGGCCGGAGCCTTTTCGGCATTTTCGACATCGACCTTGATAATCCGGCCATGCGGGCCACTGCCTTTGACGGCAGAAAGGTCCACACCTTTCTGTTCGGCGATCCGGCGTGCAAGCGGTGAAGCGATGATTCGCTCACCCGAAGCAGCCGGAGCCGGTGTTGCAGCGGGTGCAGTGGCCGGAGCGGGCGACGGGCTGGGAGCAGGCGCTTCCTTTGCCGTTTCCTGCGCTTCTTCCTTGGCGGCGGGCGACGGTGCCGGGGCGGAATCGCCTTCGGTGATCGGCTCGACATCGGCCGGGTCTTCGCCCTCTTCGGCCAGTGTAGCGATGATCGCGCCGACCTTCACACCTTCAGAGCCTTCATCGACCTGAATATGGGCAATGGTTCCTTCATCCACGGCTTCGAATTCCATGGTGGCCTTATCGGTTTCGATTTCGGCCATAATGTCACCGGCGGAGACTTTATCGCCGACCTTCACCAACCATTTGGCGAGGGTGCCCTCTTCCATGGTTGGCGAGAGGGCGGGCATCTTAATGGCAATAGGCATGGCGGAGCATCTGTTCCTTGCGTTGCGACTTCACGTTGCGACTTTCAAATCTGTCTCTGGCCAATTTGCAGCCCGCCCGCAAGGTCTTGCGCGAAGAGATGATTGCTTCGATAGACAGATTTCAGGAGAGAACCATGCGAACATATCTGGCCATCATCGACGAAACCGAAGAAGCGCGGGTTGCTTTGCGCTTTGCCGCGCGCCGCGCTGCGGATACTGGCGGTGCCGTTCAGGTTCTCGCTCTGGTCCCGAAACAGGGCTTCAATGCCTTTGGCGGTGTGCAGGCGACAATCGAACAGGAAGCTTATGACAGAGCCGAAGTGCTGGCAACCAGTGCGGCGGGATCTCTCGCCGGCGAAATGCACAAGATGCCGCAAATCACCGTGCGGATGGGTGACGATAAGGTGATTATTCGCGAATATCTCGCTGAGCACCCCGAAGTTTCCGCCCTGGTGCTGGGGGCGGGACCGGATGGCAATCCCGGCCCGCTCGTTTCGCATTTCACCACCGGTGCGGGCAGCCTGCCCTGCCCGCTCTTCATCGTGCCGGGCTGTCTCAGTCAGGAAGATATCGAAAGGCTGGCTTGATCGGGTGGTTTCCCGAAGCCCGTGGAGAATGAACGATCGGGGTGTCGATCCGCAAATCCTGAAAGCCTGGCTTTCGGCGCGATCGATTGCCCGCGGTTTATCAGCGCCGGTTCCGGAATATGGCGGTTTTCGTGTGGATACGCGGTCGGACACCGAAGTCGCTCGTTGGGTATTTCCCCAGATAGTTTCTGGCCTCGAAACTCTGGCTCACTCCATCTGCAAGCCCCGCTATTTTCTAAAACTCTGCGGGAGTGCCGAAGATCTGCGGGCTTTATTGCCCGCGAACTGGACGCTGCATGCTCCCAGCTATTTCATGCAAGCCACCAGTTCGTCATGGCCGGTCAGGCATCTGCCTCGCGGCTATAGAATCGCGCTATCACGTGCCAACGCAGTGTCGGAGGTAAGGATATTCTCCGAGGCGGGCGATCTCGCGGCGAGCGGTTACGGGGCCGAGGCGGGGAACGTGTTCATCTATGATCGCATTGTGACACAGCCCGATCATCGCAGGAGGGGACTTGGCCGGATTCTCATGCAGAAATTGCATGAAACCAAAAGCCAGACATGCAACACGCAACTGCTCGTTGCGACCGAAGACGGCCGGTCTCTCTATGCGACTCTGGGATGGAAGACGATATCCCCTTATTCAACGGCTTCAATCGTCAGCGCGTAGCATTACTCTCCAGCCCTGACCGGATTGCCATCAAAACCGGATCTTGCCTGTTCTATTTTTTGCGCCCCTGATGGCGGATATTGCCGGGCCGTCCGCGCTTGCCCTGCATATATTTGCCCTTCTTGTCCTTCTTGTGCCCAGGCATACGCTCGCCACGTTTCTCGATCGGCGCACCATTGCTTTCGGGTGGCTCGAACTTGAGCGCACCTGTCAGCGGATTGGCTTCGGCCAGACGCAGTTCCAGCATATCGCCGGGCGCGAATGTTTCGCGCGTTTTCTCGCCGATCAGCGCCTGCGCCGCTTCGTCATAATGATAGAAGTCCGAACCGAGTGAAGAAACGGGCACCAGACCGTCTCCGCCAAGGCCGACAATAGTGGCAAAGAAACCGAAGCGCTGCACACCGGTAATCCGTGTCTGGAAGACTTCGCCTACCCGGCCCGAAAGCCAGGCGGCCATATAACGGTCAACCGTGTCGCGCTCGGCTGCCATGGCCCGGCGCTCGGTATCGCTGATCGCGTCGCTGATCTTGGAAAGATCGGCCCGGTCCTTGTCCGACAGGCCCGAATGCGGTGGCAGTCCGTTTTTCGGATCGGGTTGTTCCAGCCCGAAAGCATCGACCAGCGCGCGATGGACCAGCAGATCGGCATAACGCCGGATCGGTGAAGTGAAATGGGCGTAGCTGCCCAGTGCGAGCCCGAAATGCCCTGCATTGGCCGGGCCGTAATAAGCCTGTGTCTGGCTGCGAAGCACCGCCTCCATCACCTGCGCTTTTTCGGCCGGATCGGCGACATCCTTCAGCATTCTGTTGAACAGGCCCGGTGTAATCACCTGCCCCAGTGCCAGCTTGCGGCCGAAGGTTTCGAGATAATCGCGCAAAGCCACCAGCTTTTCACGCGAAGGCGTCTCATGAATACGGTAGACAACAGGTGCCGTCTTGCTTTCCAGCGCTTTGGCCGCTGCGACATTGGCCGCGATCATGAAATCCTCGACCACGCGATGCGCATCGAGTCTCTCGCGCACCGCCACTTCGGCAATCCGCCCCTGATCGTCGAGCACGACACGCCGCTCAGGCAGATCGAGTTCGAGCGGATCGCGCTTGTCGCGTGCGGTTTCAAGCGCCTGCCAGGCATCCCATAAGTGAGCCAGATTCTCCCCGGCCCGGTTTTCGTCGATCCGTGCCTGCGCTTCTTCATAAGCGATGACTTCGGCGATCCGAACGAGCGCGCGGGTAAAGCGCCATTTCGTGACCTGCCCGTTTTGCGCGATATGCAGGTGGCAGACCATCGCCGCACGATCTTCCCCCTCGCGCAGCGAACAGACATCGGCGCTGAGCACTTCGGGCAGCATCGGAACGACGCGGTCAGGGAAATAGACCGAGTTGCCCCGCTTCCTCGCTTCGCGGTCGAGCGCACCACCGGGGCGGACATAAAAGCTCACATCGGCAATGGCGACAATCGCGTTGAAACCCCCTTCCCCGTCGGGTTCGGCCCAGATCGCATCGTCATGATCGCGCGCATCAGCCGGATCGATTGCCACAATCGGAATATGGCGCAGGTCTTCGCGTTTCTGGCCCTGTACTGTTACGCTCGACGCCCGTTCTGCCTCGTTCAGCGCCTCTTCGGGAAATTCGAAAGGAATGCCGTATTTGTGGATCGCGATCAGGCTGTAAGCCTTGGGAGCCAGCGGATCTCCAAGCACTTCGACCACTTTGACACCCGCTCTTGGAGAGCGACCGGCAGGTTCGGCCAGAACCAGATTACCCTTCTCGGCATTACCCAGATCGGCAATAGGCGGCGAGTTGCGAATGCGTTTATCGACCGGCGAAAGCCAGCCTTTTCCCCGTCCATCGAGTTCCACGACACCCAGAATCGCTTCGAAACGATCGGGCAGTTTTTTCATCGGATGGGCGATCCAACCTGTTCCGGCCTGCTCGGTCCGGGCCAGAACCCGATCACCCTTGCGCAATGCCGCACCCTTCTTCTTCTCGATCATCCGCAGCCTTGGCGGCGGTGTCGCATCGTCAGGAGACCAGCTGTCCGGAATGGCGAAAGCCTCACCATCCTCTATCTCCATAACCCGCAAAACCGTGACTTTCGGCAGGCCTCCCATGCGATGATAGGCGGTCCTCCTTCCGTCGATCAGACCTTCCTCAGCCATATCCTTAAGCCGCTTTTTAAGAGCGATCTTCTCCTGCCCCTTCAGGCCGAAAGCCTTGGCGATTTCTCGCTTCCCGGCAGGTTTGTCGGAGGTCTGGATAAATTCAAGGATCTGCTCCCGGCTCGGCAAGCCGGGAGTTTTCTTGTGCGTTTGTGTCGGTTTAGGAGCCATTCGGCTCATCTATAGCATGGACAGGCTGCGGTCACGCTCAATAGGCACGAGCGACATAAATCCTTTCCACGGCCGGTCTGCCGGTGAAGATACAGGCGCCTTCAGCGGGAACCGCATTCACCGGAACATTTCGGAAAGTCAGCTTCAGGCCTTTCAGTTTCTCTACCACAGCATCCAGTTCTTCACCTGTCGGCCGGGCCCATTGCACCTCAACCCAGCCCGGATAGCGCGCTTCGCTTCTGAAGAAAGCCGTCAACTCTTCGAATGTATTGATATCCCGTGCAATCGCATTTTCACGACGCGCCAGAGCTTCATCATACAGCGCATCCTGAATGTCTTCGAGCAGACCGGAAATCTCAGCTACACAATCGAGACGGGAAGGACCGTGAAAAGCTGGCTTTGCATCTTCGCCCCAGAGCTGATCGCGGCGCAGCAAGGTCACCTTGCCCTGCTCAAGATCGCGCCCGCCAACCTCGATAATAACCGGCACACCTTTACGCACCCAGCCCCAGCGCTTGGGCGCGGGCTTACCCGGCTTCAGATCGAGCCGGACGCGGACGGGCTCACGCAAAGCGTCTTGTTTGCAAATAGCATCGCGCAATTCTTCGCAATATTCTATCAGCGCCGCATCACCGTCATTGCCCCGCAGCATCGGCAGGATCACCACCTGAACGGGCGCGATAGCAGGCGGTACGCGCAAACCATCATCATCACCATGTGTCATGATAACGCCGCCGATCAGGCGCGTGGAAACACCCCAGCTTGTCGTATGGGCAAGTTCCTGCTGGCCTTCCTTATTTTGAAAACGGATATTGGCCGCTTCGGCAAAACTGGTTCCAAGATAATGCGATGTACCGGCCTGCAACGCCTTACCGTCCTGCATCATAGCTTCGATCGACCAGGTTTCAAGAGCGCCGGGAAAGCGTTCATTCTCAGGCTTTTCACCCGCAATCACCGGAAGGGCGAGTTGCTCCTCGGCAAAAGCACGATAAACTTCAAGCATGCGCAGCGTGTGTTCCCTGGCGCTTTCTGTATCGGCATGCGCCGTATGCCCTTCCTGCCAAAGAAACTCACTGGTGCGCAGAAACATGCGGGTTCGCATTTCCCAGCGCATCACATTGGCCCATTGGTTAAGCTTGAGCGGCAGGTCCCGCCAACTCTGGATCCACCGGCTCATGGCATCGCCGAAAATAGTTTCCGAAGTCGGACGAATGACCAGAGGTTCTTCCAGCCTGGCTTCAGGATCGGGAACCAGCCCTCCCTTATCACTGGCGATCAGACGGTGGTGCGTCACCACAGCCATTTCCTTGGCGAAACCGTCCACATGTTCGGCCTCACGCTCGAAATTCGACAGCGGAATCAGCAAAGGGAAATAACAATTATCGTGACCGGTATCCTTGATACGCCGGTCCAGAAGCTGCTGCATCCTTTCCCATATGCCATAGCCCCATGGCTTAATCACCATGCAGCCGCGCACACCCGATTCTTCGGCAAGGTCGGCCGCTGTAATAACTTCCTGATACCATTGCGCGAAATCATCGTCGCGGCGGATCGGCAAGGCGTGGCGAATCTCTGACACTAAACGGGCTTTCGAATCACTGAATTGAACAAGGAGCCCGCATGACTTGCCGCGAGCTATTTGCCAAGCTGATCGAGCTTTTTCTGCATTTCCGCCATCTGTTTACGCAACGCATCCAGATCATTATCGGAATTCCGGGAAGACGAGGTGTCCGCACCCGCCGCACTTGCTGTCTTGGGCATAAATGCACTGGTTGCCGCTTCCAGCATGGCCATATTGGTTTCCGCCATCTTAGCCAGCGCATCGGGAGACATGCTTGTGGAAAAGGTGTCCTGCAACTTGCGCTGGTTGGCCTGAAAATTCTGCATCGATGCTTCAAGATAGAACGGCATGATCGATTGCATCGAATTTCCATACATGGCGATCAATTGGCGCAGGAAGCTAATCGGCAACATCTGTTCCCCATTTGCTTCTTCTTCCATGATGATCTGGGTCAGGATGGCATGGGTAATATCATTACCGGTTTTGGCATCAAGCACCTGAAAATCGATGCCTTCCCGCGTCATGCGAGCAAGATCGTCCAGCGTGATATAGCTTGAAGACTTGGTATTATACAGCCGGCGATTGGCGTATTTCTTAATAATCACCGGGTCTTGTTCGGTGTCTGATTTGTCGGTCACAGAACCATCTCCCACTGTTTAAGAAGATAGTAGCATTTTCCTGATGTGCAGCGCAACATAGTTACGACTCCCAACCAGATTAATCATGAAGCCTCTGCCCCAAAATTGTCAGCAGCTCATATTGAGATAATCCTGTAGCTGCCGAAGCTTCAGGAAGGCCATAAGCCAGTGTGACCCAGTCACCTTCAGAAATATCAGGCGCTGCACTACAATCGACGACAGCCATATCCATCGAGATTTTTCCAAGGAGCGGCAGAATCTTATTTTCAAACTGAAAACACCCTGCCTTAGCCCATAGACGCAAAAAACCATCTGCGTAACCGAGTGAAATGACTGCTGTACGCATCGGTCGAGGTGCTGTGAAAGTGGCATTATAGCCTATGCTTGCTCCGGCATCGACTTGCCTGATGGCTATGACGGCGGCTTGCGGGAAAGCAACCTGTTCGATCGCTTCAGCCATTTCAGACCGGGGAACACCCCCGTAAAGTGCAAGGCCCGGTCGTGTCACATCGAAGTGATAATCCGGCCCCAATGCTATCCCCGCACTGCTGGCAAGACTTTTGCCCGCAGAGGATATGGCGGCAAAGGCGTTATGTGCTTTTTCCAGTTGAATTAGGTTGAGCGGATGATCTTCATCCGCACAGGCAAGATGTGACAGGACAAGCTGAACATCGAGCTTGCGCAGTACCGGATCGTTCACTTCGCTCAAATCCAGACCGAGACGATTAATGCCGGTATCGACCATCACATCGCATGGCCCTGCACCGGCATTCAGCCAGAGATGAGCCTGTTCAAGGCTATTGATGACCGGTCGCAAACCTACCGATCTGGCAAAAGCGGCTTCTTCCGTATTACGCGGTCCGTGCAGGACCGAAATATTTCGAGGAGCAATATGATCTAATAATGTTGAGGCTTCGGACCAGTGAGCGATAAAGAAATCTTCAACTCCGCACCGATGAAGGATCGGCGCTACTCGCTCTGCGCCCAGCCCGTACGCATTCGCTTTAATAGCCGCACCTGCACGTGCTGTACCGGACAATGTGTCGAGCCTTTTCCAGTTCCTGCCCAGTGCTTCCTCATCAATATGCAGGTGAAGACTGGGAGCGGGATTGGCAGGAAGAGACATTGAGACATACTCATATCCGGTGACGGGGAGCCATCAACAGCAGGAAACATTATGGATGAGCGATAACCGGCTTACGTTTTTTGCGCTAGGGGCTGGTTGTCAGCGCTCTTTGAGCAGCCTGCCATGGCAAACGAATAGCCCCATGTCGGCCGGGAAAATCTCTCGCCGTAGCGATCAGCTCGATATCGGGCCAGTCAGGGAGCGCACCGTTATGCTCAAGCCAGCCATCGAGCTCTTTCTGCATCCTTTCGATATCTGCTAGTTTTTTTCCCTGAGCATGGCGTGCAAATATAGCGGCTGAAGCCTGACCAATTGCGCAAGCCTGAACTGCCATGCCCAAATCGCAAATATGTCCAGAAGCGTCCGTTTCCAGATTAAGAGTCAGCATGCTCCCGCAGCTTGGAGATCTGGCATCCCCGACAAAACTCAATGAAGTTTTTGCTGGATATTCAGCTAGTTCCACAGTCAAACCAAGCAATTCAGGTGTATAGAGTTTCTCTGGCGAACTCATATCAGAAAAAATCCGTTTCGCCTTTGTCATTCCCTGCACCATAGTCGAGAAGCTCCTGCCGTTCATCTATGATGTGAACAAGCTCATCTGTGCTGGCATTGACGAATGGATAGGTCCGCGCTGTCACAATCCACTCAGGACGCCCATTTTCTCCCCAGATCGTATCATAAATGAGCACGACCAGAGAGAAACACATGACGACAATAATAGCGCCTTTAATAGTTCCGAAGCCAAAGCCCAGAACACGATCAATCGGGCCCAGAACCGAAGCTCTCGATGTGCGACCGGCCCAGTTAGCCAGTACGCGCATCGCAGCATAAGGAATCAGCAAAAGCAAAGCGAAAGCCAGGACAGCCGCCGCTGACGGTGATTCGAGATAAGGAAAAAGAAAAGCTGTAAGATCCGTGTGAAGGTAATAGATCGCGACAATTGCCGCACCCCATGCTGCAAGTGACAGAACCTCCTGCACAAAACCGCGCATAAAACCGCGGACTGCACCAAGGCCGACAATCAGCAAAACTATGATATCAAAGCCGGTCATTCGAGTATCCGACTATGACGATGGCACAATCCGGTCAACGAGCTTGAACAATCCCGATAGATTTTCATAGGTAATGCCACTGATATCCTGACCGGTATCAGACGGCCCGAAACCATGCTCAAAACCCAGTTTGGCGGCTTCTCTCATACGCAGACCCGCATGGGCTACCGGCCGGATTTCTCCGGCCAGAGAAACCTCTCCGATCCAGACAGACTTTTTGATTAGCGGTCTATCCGCCAGTGCCGAGACCAGCGCCGCCGCCACAGCCAGATCTGCCGCAGGATCCTGCAAGCGATATCCACCGGACACGTTGAGATAAACTTCTGCTGTGGAAAAGTTCAGTCCGCAACGCGATTCCAATACAGCCAGCAGCATCGCCAGACGCCCACTATCCCAGCCGACAACAGCACGTCTGGGCGTAGCGCCGCTTTGCAGGCGGACAATCAGCGCCTGAATTTCTATCAGAACAGGACGAGTGCCTTCTATCGCTGGAAAGATAGCACTTCCGGCCACCGGCTGGTCCTGCCCCGACAAAAATAACAGCGAAGGATTGGCGACCTCCTCAAGTCCCTGCCCGGCCATGGCGAACACCCCGATTTCATCCACAGCACCGAAGCGATTTTTGAGCGCCCGCAATATACGATATTGATGGCTTCTTTCTCCTTCGAAGCTCATCACAACATCAACCATATGTTCAAGAACACGGGGCCCGGCGATGTTTCCGTCCTTGGTGACATGACCTACAAGGATCAGCGCAACGCCGCTCTCCTTTGCATAGCGGATCAATTCGAAAGCACAGCCACGCACCTGACTAACGGTTCCCGGCGCTCCTTCTATCGTGTCGGAATGCATCGTCTGGATAGAATCGATCACCAACAAAGCCGGCGGAGCCATGGCATTCAGTGTGGTCAGAATATCTCTTACTGAGGTGGCCGAGGCGAGCCGGATCGGGGCATCCTTGTGGCCAAGCCTTGCAGCACGCATCCGCACCTGTGCGGAAGCTTCCTCGCCGCTGACATAGACAACATCCTGTCCGGCATCAGCTATGGCAGCAGAAGCTTGCAACAATAATGTCGATTTCCCGATACCTGGATCGCCACCCATGAGAATTGCGGAACCAGGCACCAGCCCGCCACCTAAAGCACGATCGAACTCGGCGAGCCCAGTGCTGCGGCGTTCCAGTGTTTCACCTGGTGTATCAAGGGCCACGAATTCGATTTTCCGACCGCCGCTGGACAAATCGTGTTTTTGAGAAAAGACACTGGCCGGCGTATCCTCGACCAGAGTATTCCATTCCGCGCAGTCAGCACATTGTCCCTGCCAGCGATGCGAAACCGCTCCGCAAGCCTGACAGATATATCGCCTCTTCGTTTTTGCCATAACTCAGGAATATCGGGAACGTAAGGAGAACGCAATTATCAAAAAGAAGCTTTCGATTATGGACCGAAGCGAGTCAGACAGATTTCAATCTGAGTCGGATGGCGAATTACCGAAAAGATCGATCATTGCATAATCGACTTCCCGGTCGCCATAATAACAGGCCGGATCGATCATTATCGCCTGAACTTTGCCACCAGAGCATCGGCAGCAGCGCTCACATCTTCCCAGGTTCTGGCAAAACCATCCGCCCCACCAAAATAGGGGTCAGCTACTGGCTGTCCCTGACGCTCTTCCACCATATCCAGCAATAACATGATTTCCGCACTAGCATCGGATGGTGCACGTTGTCTGATGACTTCAAGATTATCGTCATCAAGCGCGAAGATATGTGTAAAACGCCGATAGTCCTCAGCATTGATCTGCCGGCCTTTTAAACCAGCGATGGAAACACCATGGCGCTTCATTTCATCCTGCGCCCGTGGATCGGGCGGCTCACCAATATGCCAACTTCCCGTTCCCACAGAATCCACGAAAACATCGATTCCAGCTTTGTCTGCCGCCGCACGCAAAGCGCCTTCGGCCATCGGCGAGCGGCAGATATTCCCGAGACAAACAAATAAAAGCGCCGGCCTGCTCACTCAGTGAGATCCGTCCAGGCCGATTTGATTTTATCGAAGAAACCGCGGCTTTCCGGGCATTCCTCCCCGGTTTCGGTTTCCTTGAATTCACGCAGTAACTCTTTCTGCTTGGCAGAAAGTTTGGTGGGTGTTTCTACAATGATTTCAACGACCATATCACCGCGCCCGCGCCCCTGCAGAACAGGCATCCCCGCTCCGCGCTTCCGGAGCTGCTTGCCCGACTGAATACCGGCAGGAATCGTAATCTCATGCGGTGTGCCATCCATACCCGGAATTTCAACCGAACCGCCAAGGGCAGCAACAGTGAAACTGACGGGAACGCGAGTAAAAAGCGCCGTTCCTTCTCGTTCGAAAACAGCATGTTTGCGAATGTGAAGGAAAATATAAAGATCGCCCGGAGGCGCCCCCATCGGCCCTGCTTCCCCTTTACCGGAAAGACGGATGCGCGTGCCATTATCAACGCCCGGTGGAATATTCACATCCAGTTGTTGCGCTTCATCGACGCGACCTTCTCCGCGGCAGGTCTTACAAGGATGCTCGATCACTTCTCCGCGACCGTGGCAGTTTGGACAAGGTTTTTCGATAACGAAAAGTCCCTGCTGCGCCCGAACCTTGCCAATACCATGGCACAGATTGCAGCCACGCTTGGCCGTACCCGGCTCGGCGCCGGTTCCCTGACACGTTCCGCAGGCCACCGATACTTCGACTTCAATCTGCGTATCCTTACCATGGAAAGCATCATCAAGACTGATTTCCATGTCGTAGCGCAGATCAGCACCGCGGCGGGGCCTCGCCCGACCACCGCCGCCGCCGAATGCGTTGCCGAAGATGGTCTCGAAAATGTCGCCAATATCGCCGAAATCGGCGTGCGCTCCGCCGTTGCCGCCCCCCATGCCCTGCTGAAAAGCCGCATGGCCATAACGGTCATAAGCAGCGCGTTTCTGCGGGTCTTTCAGACAATCATAGGCCTGACTGACAGCTTTGAATTTGGCTTCTGCCTCTGCATCCCCAGGATTGCGGTCCGGGTGATAACGCATGGCAAGTTTGCGATAAGCCGACTTGAGTGTTTTCTCGTCAGCCGTGCGCTCGACTTCGAGCAGTTCGTAAAAATCTATCTCGGTAGCAGACATGTCCCCACCTTAAAAAGAAGCCGCCCCCGATACGTGAATGTATCGGCGGCGGCGTCATTTTCCATCAGGACAATCAGCCCTTGTTGTTTTCGTCGTCGACTTCCGAGAATTCGGCATCGACTACATCTTCATCAGCATCAGAAGCCGATCCGGCAGCCGCACCGGCGTCACCGCCAGCAGCCTGCTCTTTCTCGTAAATCTGCTGCCCCATCTTCATTGCGACTTCGGTCAGAGCTTCACCCTTTGCCTTGATCGCATCGAGATCGTCGCCTTCCAGCGCGCTTTTCGCATCGGCGATAGCCGTTTCAACCTGGCTCTTAAGGTCGGCATCGACCTTATCGCCATTCTCGGAAAGCTGTTTTTCTGTCGCGTGGACAAGGCTTTCCGTATTGTTACGGGCTTCCGCAGATTCACGCCGCTTCTTATCCTCGTCAGCAAACTTTTCAGCGTCCTGCACCATCTGATCGATGTCGGCTTCCGAAAGACCACCAGAGGCCTGAATACGGATCTGCTGTTCCTTACCCGTACCTTTGTCCTTCGCCGAAACATTAACGATACCGTTAGCGTCGATATCGAATGTCACTTCGATTTGTGGCACGCCACGCGGTGCAGAAGGAATACCCACAAGATCAAACTGGCCCAGCAGCTTGTTATCCGCAGCCATTTCACGTTCGCCCTGGAACACCCGGATCGTCACGGCTTGCTGGTTGTCTTCAGCTGTAGAGTAGACCTGTGTCTTCTTGGTCGGGATCGTCGTGTTCCGGTCGATCATACGGGTAAAAACACCGCCCAGTGTTTCGATGCCCAAAGAAAGCGGAGTCACGTCAAGCAGGAGAACGTCTTTCACATCACCCTGAAGCACACCGGCCTGAATAGCAGCGCCCATGGCAACGACTTCATCCGGGTTTACGCCCGTATGCGGCTTTTTGCCGAAGAATTTCTCCACAACTTCGCGGACCTTCGGCATACGAGTCATGCCGCCAACCAGCACAACTTCGTCGACGCCGGCCTTATCAACACCCGCATCAGCCAGAGCCTTCTTACAAGGTTCAAGCGTGCGTTCGATGAGCTTCTCGACGAGCTTTTCAAGCTGCGAACGGCTAAGGGTTTCTACCAGATGCAACGGAGTGGACGATCCACCCTCCATGCGGGCCGTGATAAACGGCAGGTTGACTTCCGTCGTCTGCGAGCTGGACAGTTCGATCTTGGCCTTTTCAGCCGCCTCTTTCAAACGCTGCAGCGCAAGCTTATCCTTGCGCAGGTCCATATTTTCCTTCTTCTCGAACTGATCGGCGAGATATTCGACAATTGCCGTATCGAAATCTTCACCGCCGAGGAAAGTGTCACCATTGGTCGACTTCACTTCGAATACGCCATCGCCGATTTCGAGGATGGAAATATCGAAAGTGCCGCCACCAAGGTCGTAAACCGCAATCGTCTTACCATCTTCCTTGTCGAGACCATAAGCGAGCGCAGCTGCGGTCGGCTCGTTAATGATGCGAAGGACTTCAAGACCTGCAATCTGGCCGGCATCCTTGGTCGCCTGGCGCTGTGCGTCGTTGAAGTAAGCTGGAACGGTAATAACCGCTTGTGTCACTTCTTCGCCGAGATACCCTTCGGCTGTTTCCTTCATTTTCTGAAGGATGAAAGCGGAAATCTGTGAAGGGCTGTAATCATTGCCGCCTGCATTGACCCAGGCATCGCCATTCTTGCCTTTGACGATATTATAGGGGACGAGTTCCATATCCTTCTTGGTCATGGAATCATCGAAGCGGCGGCCGATGAGGCGTTTAATTGCAAAAAGCGTATTGTCAGGATTGGTAACGGCCTGCCGCTTTGCAGGCTGGCCGATCAGACGTTCATCATCCTTGGTGAAGGCAACAATAGAAGGCGTGGTACGTGCACCTTCGGAATTTTCTACGACCTTGGGCTTGCCCCCATCCATAACTGCCACGCAGCTATTCGTCGTTCCCAGATCGATACCGATAACTTTGGCCATGGTTTCCCCATTTCCTCTTGAAAAATTGGACACCGCGCATCTGACCTCCCTTCTAGAAGGCAAAGCCGGTCGGCGGCTCATTGACACTGGCGATATAGGTGCGCTTTCGGTTGGCACAAGGGATGGAGCCAGCTAGAAAACGGCAATTCCACAGGGAAATCAGTTTGGAGAGGTTTACGTGAAAAAGTTCTTGGTCAGCATGGCACTCGGCGCAACTATAATCGGCCTTTCGGCATGCAACGGCAATGACGCTGAAACTCCGGTCGAAAATGCCGATCCGGATGCACCGGCAGGTATCTCGGTCGAAAATGCGAGACTTATCCTTCCACCTGTATCGGGTAATCCGGCCGCTGCCTATTTCGACATTACCAATAATGGCGAGAAGACCATGGTCATTCGCGCTGTTTCAGTAGCAGGGGCAGAAAGTGCCGCAATGCATCAGGTGAGCAGCTGGGAAGGTAAAGAATCCATGGATGACATTTTTCAGCTCAACGTCCCTATCGGAGAAACCGTAAAGTTCACGCCGGGCGAGAGGCACGTGATGGTGATGGGCCTGGCCGATAACGCCAAAGCAGGCGATGAGATCGAAGTGACGCTAACCTTCGCCGGCGGTGACAAAATCAGCTTTCCAGCCGAAATACATGCTGCCGGAGATGATCGCGAAGCTGACGAATAATAGTATCATGGCTGAGGATCAGCAGCATTGTCCTCCCGGCGGCGCACGTCCGCTGACCCGAGGAGAAACAGGACTCGTTCGGTTTATTTTCGGATCATCGGTCGATTGCAGCCGCGTTACGATCAAGCGCCGCAAATGGTTTCCTCTGCAGCCGGTGCAGACGGTTATGGCGCCGCGGGGCCATTTACATTTCCATCCGGACTGCAGTTTATATGAAGAAGATTTTGCTGCAGCATCACTTTCACGCCAGGGGCTCTTCCTTCACGAAATGACGCATGTCTGGCAGACGCAGAAACAAGGAGAATGGCATCTGATCCTCCGCCGTCACCCATTCTGCCGCTATGATTACAGTTTAAAACCGGGCTGGTCGCTGGACCGATACGGGCTCGAACAGCAGGCTGAAATTATTCGCCACGCCTTTCTTATGCGGAAAGGCGTGGCGATAGCCGGTGTGGCGGACAAGACAGCCTATGACGTGCTCGTTCGCTTTCCCGGAGCGGGCTGAAACTTCAAGCCCGCCAATTTACTAAAGATATTAGCGCGGACAACGCACTTCGTAGCGGTCTCCGTAACGATCCCGACGATAGCACTTACCGTCCTTTTTAATTAGCGAACCGCCGGCAGCACCTGCTGCGGCACCAATGGCGGCCCCCGTTCCAACATCGCCACCGGTTGCAGCAGCCACACCAGCACCTGCTGCGGCCCCGGCAAGGCCGCCTTCTGCAGCATAATTATCTGCACAGGCTCCAAGCGAGAGGGCGGAACCCAAAAGCAGCGGGCCAAGGAAAATACGCATATTCATTGGAGTTAGCTCCCTGTCTGTTCATTTTCATTGAACAGGTTACGGTTGAAACGCCTCTGTAGTTCCCCTTGCCTCCCGGCTGTTACATTCAATCTGGCTTCTTTGCGACACCAACCATCGCAGGGCGAAGCAAGCGATCACGGATCATATAACCCGCCTGCATTTCCTGGACGACGGTGCCCGGTTCGACTTCGTCAGTTGGTATCTCCATCATGGCCTGATGCTGGTTGGGGTCAAGCGGCAGTCCTTTAGCTGCAATCCGGCTGATCCCGTTTTGTGAAAACACCTTATCGAGTTCGCGTTGCGTAGCTTCGATACCAGCGACAAGCCCTTTGAACTTCTCGTCTTCGCGCAATTCGGCGGGAACAGCGTCGATTGCGCGAATTAGGTTATCCGCTACCGATAAAATATCACGCGCAAAACCGGTCGCTGCATAACTGCGCGCATCGGCCACATCCTTCTCCATCCGCCGACGTACATTCTGTGTATCGGCCTTGGCATAAAGGACTTCCTGTTTGGTTGCCTCAAGCTCTTCCCGCAGACTTTCAAGCTCTTTCTTCACATCTGCAGGCAGTTCAGCATTGCCTTCTGCCTCACTGTCAGAATCGAGCATGTCCTCGGGAACACCTTTCAGTTCCTCGGCAATATCCTTATCCGTATGCTCGGTTTTGTTATCCGTCATATGCTTTAATCTTCCAGCTATCCGATGAGCTTGCCCAGGCTTCGGGCGGTAAAATCCACCATGGGGACGACCCTTGCATAATTCAACCGCGTCGGGCCGATTACACCCAGAACACCGACCACTCTGCCTTCGCGATCCCTGTATGGAGAAGCAATCACAGAAGAGCCGGATAGTGCAAAGAGCCGGTTTTCAGATCCGATGAAAATACGTGTCGATTTGGCCTCCCTTGCGCTATCCAGCAGAGAGGATACCGATTGCTTGTTTTCCAGATCGTCAATCAGCGAGCGGACGCGCTCAATATCGTTAAGTGCATCGTCATCGAGCAAATTGGCCTGTCCGCGAACGATCAAGACCGGCCTTTGCGAAGCATCCCTGCTCCATATGGCCAACCCGCGCGCAACCAGATCGCGGCTCGCCTCATCGAGAGCCGATTGTCCATTGGAGATTTCCGCTCCGATAAGGCGAGCGGCTTCTGACAGCGTCCTCCCGCCAAGCCGCGATGTGATATAGTTGGTCGCCTGCTGAAGTTCTGAAATCGAAGTTCCCTCAGCTATTTCCAGAAGGCGGTTTTCTACGCTACCATCTTCTCCCACCAGAACCACCAAGGCACGCCGTTCATCAAGTCTCACAAGATTCATCTGAGATAAGTGCGGATCACGACGCGGAACCATAACCACACCGGCAGCGGCAGAAATATCGGACAGAATAGCGCTTGTTGCTTCCAGAGCCTGCTCGATCGGGCCGTGCTCAGCAAGGCGCTGCTCAATCACAGCTCGCTCCTCAAGCGTCGGTTCAGCAACCTGCATCATCCCATCAACAAAGAGTCTTAGCCCGCTTTCCGTGGGCATTCGTCCGGCACTTGTGTGGGGAGCCGCAAGTAATCCCAGCGTTTCAAGATCGCTCAATACAGAGCGGATCGATGCGGGTGACAGATTGACTCTGCCATTTGCGGCGAGCGCCTTGGACCCCAGAGGAAGCCCGTTTTCAAGATAACCCTCGACAACGAGGCGAAAAATCTCGCGGGCACGGTCAGTCAGTTCGGTAACAGGAGGTGATGCCATGATGGGATCAATTTAATCACTCCCCTTGCAGCCTCAAGCGATAAGCGACTAGGGCGAGAGCGATTTCGCGACAGGAGAACCCAATGCGACCTTCCGGCCGTGCGCCCGACGAGATGCGTGCCATTGCAATTGAGACCGGTTTCACCAAACATGCCGAGGGATCGGTGCTGATCGGTTTTGGCGATACCAAAGTGCTGGTTACCGCCAGCATCGAAGAACGTGTTCCTCCTTTCCTGCGAGGTAAGGGAAGCGGCTGGGTGACCGGAGAATATTCCATGTTGCCCCGGGCCACTCATACGCGCGGCAGCCGGGAAGCCGCAAAAGGAAAACAGTCCGGACGAACGCAGGAAATTCAGCGCCTTATAGGACGATCTTTACGCTCTGTGACAAATCTTGAAAAGCTTGGCGAACGTCAGATCACCCTCGATTGCGATGTAATTCAAGCCGATGGCGGTACACGCACAGCATCGATTTCCGGGGCATGGGTTGCGCTGCGTCTGGCAGTGAACAAACTGCTGGCCGAAGGTGCAATCAAGGAAGATCCGATCGAAGCCAAAATCGCCGCCATAAGCTGCGGTATTTTCGAAGGTACGCCGGTGCTCGATCTCGATTATGCAGAAGACAGCAATGCTGATGCCGACGCGAATTTCGTTCTGATCGAGGGTGGCCGTATCGCTGAGGTACAGGCAACCGCTGAAGGTGCCACCTATGATGAGGAAGGACTGCTGCGCCTGCTTCGTCTGGCGCAAATTGGCTGTAATCAGATATTTACCGCCCAGGAGGCTGCCACGCAATGACTCGTCAGCTCGGTTCCGGAAAGCTCGTTATTGCCACGCATAATGCAGGCAAACTGAAAGAAATCGCCGCATTGCTCGAGCCTTACGGCCTCGAATGCATTTCGGCGGGCGCTTTGGGTCTGCCGGAACCGGCTGAAACCGGCACAACCTTTGTCGAAAATGCCCTTATTAAAGCACAGGCTGCAGCGGAAGCGTCCGGCCTGCCCGCTCTTGCTGACGACAGCGGTATTTCCGCAGCCGCGCTCGATGGTAAGCCGGGTGTTTATACAGCCGACTGGGCCGAACGACAATGGTTCGAAGGTGAGCCGGGGCGGGACTGGTATATGGCGATGGGCAAAGTGGAAGGCATGCTGGCCGCGCAAGGGCCGGATGTCTCCCGCGATGCCTGGTTTTCATGCGTTCTGGCAATTGCCTGGCCCGATGGAGACCACCTTGTTTATGAAGGGCGCTGCAACGGAAAACTGACATGGCCACCGCGCGGAACCATGGGTTTTGGCTATGACCCGGTTTTCGTTCCGAACGGTCATGACCGGACATTTGCCGAACTGGAGCCCGATGAAAAACGGGCGATGAGCCATCGCTCCGATGCTTTTGCCAAACTTACTGCGGATCAGTTTGGCGCCTGACATCAAGTGCCCAGTTTTGCGGGGTGAGGCGTTGCCCTATGATATTGCCGGCAGGCCAATAGCGGCAAACCAGAAAATCATAGCTTCGCCCCCTCGCCATTCCACAGCCCACCTGCTGCGTTTCGGGCCAGATGATCTGGGTGTAATGCCCGACATCCTGCCACCGGCCTGTACTGGCAATATCCGGAAAAACACCCGGTATAAAATATTGTTTTTCCTTTATAAAATCTCTGACAGCATCGCTTATACGATAGTAACCGATGGTTCCGGCCCACAAGTTTTCTCCGGTTCCGCCGCGCTGGCGTGACGTGCTGTGCCGCATCCGTCCCTCTTTCGCCAGTTGCTCCGCCCATTGCCAGGCTTCATAGGCTAGCTTGTCGCTCCACGAAAGTGGATGCAGACCGAGCCAGTCTCTTTCGCTATTATGCTCTGAAAGAAGCGCCGCGGCGAAATCGCGATTGTCTTGCCGGGCCGGAGCAGGCACCGCATATCCGAAGGAAGCAACCATCAGAAATATTGTGAAAAAACCAGCAATTCGCATCAGAAAAAAATGGCAAGAAACTGTTAAGATTCGTTAAAAAACCGTGGCACGCGCACTCTATATTCACTGGCCTTTCTGCTTAGCTAAATGCCCTTATTGCGACTTTAATTCGCACGTCCGCAATCAGGTTGATACGCAGCTTTGGGAAAACAGTCTGCTGGCTGATATGCGGCATGAAGCTGCATTTGGCGGCGGAGAGGCGTTACACTCGATCTTTTTCGGCGGCGGCACTCCTTCGCTGATGCCCCCTGCCCTTGTGGCTCGTCTTTTACAGGAAGCTGAACAATTATGGGGCTTTACGAGCGATATTGAAGTCACTCTCGAAGCTAACCCCTCTTCGGTGGAAGCAGCCAGTTTTGCCAGTCTGGCCGAAGCCGGCATCAATCGCCTATCGCTCGGCATACAGTCGCTCGACGATAGTGTTTTACGCTTTCTGGGCCGTTTGCATAACGGCCGGGAAGCACTTGCAGCACTGGACATTGCTCAGACGCATTTTCGCCGTGTCAGCTTCGATCTGATTTATGCCAGACCAGAACAAACCATTGAAAAATGGACAGAAGAACTGAAACAAGCGCTGTCTTTCGGGACCGAACATCTTTCCCTCTATCAGCTCACGATCGAGCCTGGCACGCGGTTTGCCACCGATGTCCGGCAGGCAAAATTCGCACCAATGGAAGACGATCCGGCAGCCGACCTGTTTGCTCTGACCCGTGAAATGACGGCAGCAGCAGGGCTCCCCGCCTATGAAATCAGCAACCACGCCAAGCCGGGCGCGGAAAGCCGACATAATCTGACATATTGGCGCTATCAGGACTATTGCGGCATTGGCCCCGGTGCTCATGGCCGGCGTAACGGTCAGGCCACACAGCGCCATCGCAAACCCGAAAACTGGCTCTCCGCTGTGGCCAGAAATGGCCATGGAACGGGCGCAGAGCGTAACCTAACAGGGCCAGAACAGGCTTCAGAAGCGCTTTTAATGGGCTTACGGCTCGCTGAAGGTGTCGACCTGCGAGAGCTGTCTGACCGTTTCGGCATCGCGCAAAGCGATCTTATTGTTCCATCCCGGCAAACCCTTTATCGTGACCTTGGATTTCTCGACACAACGGGAAGCCGTCTTCGCGTGACCGAAAAAGGCATGCCTCTGCTCGATGCCCTGCTGGGAGAACTGGTGCCCGACAAGCTGGTGGCTTCATGACCCGGCACGATCTGCTTGCAGCCTGGCGGAATTACCTTCAGCAATCGCGCCGTCGTTCGCCGCATACGGTGCGCGCTTATTGCTCGGCGGCACAACGTCTGCTCGAACATTTCGATCTCACCGAATGGCCGGCGGTTGCCACTATTCCTCCGGCCAGTCTCCGCACCTTTATGGCGAACAGGCGAAGCGATGGCATCGG
Organism: Altericroceibacterium spongiae; assembly: GCF_003610805.1. Taxonomy (GTDB): domain Bacteria; phylum Pseudomonadota; class Alphaproteobacteria; order Sphingomonadales; family Sphingomonadaceae; genus Altericroceibacterium; species Altericroceibacterium spongiae. The sequence continues at coordinate 671,099 of NZ_RAPF01000001.1, forward strand.
CAATGTTTCTGCCGCGCGCGAATTATCCGCCATCAAGGGGTTTATGGCTTTTGCCCGGGAACAGGCCGGGATGGAAAATGCCGCCCCTCCCCGCATTCGCGGGCCGCGCATCAAGAAAGGCCTGCCTCGCCCCGTTACGCCCGACGATGCCAGCAATCTGGCCGATCTGGTGGGGCAGGACGCAAGGGAAGCATGGATCGGCGCAAGGGATCGCGCGGTTCTGCTGATGATGTATGGCGGCGGCATGCGAATTGCGGAGGTTCTGTCGCTTACCGGTGCCGATTATCCGCTTGGTGAAACGCTGAGAGTGACCGGCAAGGGCAATAAGCAGCGCGTGGTCCCTGTTTTGCCTGTCGTGCGGGAAGGCATTGCTGACTATGTCGCAAAATGCCCCTGGAAAATTGACTCCGACGGCCCGCTCTTTCTCGGCGCCAAAGGCGGGCCGCTAAGCGCGGGAATGGTCCGCAAGGCAATGGCTCGGGCGCGGATCGCCCTCGGCCTTCCTGCCACCGCCACACCGCACGCCCTGCGCCATTCCTTTGCCACGCATCTCCTCGGTGCAGGAGTGGATTTGCGCAGTTTACAGGAATTGCTCGGCCATGCTGGCCTCGGTTCGACGCAGATCTATACTAGGGTCGATGCAGCGACATTGCTGGAAACCTATCGCAAAGCCCATCCGCGCGGCAGCGACTAACCCTCTGCCTTTTCTTCTTCACCCATTTCATTGACTTTATCTTTTTTGGGCTTGCTCTTCCTGGCCTCGGGTGGTTAATCCGCAAACAAACCTAAAAGGAAGGATGCCTCTATGCTCAAACTCTACAGCTTCGGCCCCGGAGCTAATTCGCTGAAACCCATGCTTGCACTTTATGAAAAAGGCTCCGAATTCGAACAGGTGCTGCTCAACCCGGCCAAGTTCGAACATCACTCCGACTGGTTCAAGAAGATCAATCCGCGCGGTCAGGTGCCGGCACTGGAAGATCGTGGCAAGATCATCACCGAAAGCACGGTGATCTGCGAATATCTCGAGGATGAGCATCCGACCGATGTGAAACTGCGCCCCGGTAATTCCTATGACACCGCGCAAATGCGTGTGTGGACCAAATGGGTGGATGAATATTTCTGCTGGTGCGTTTCCACGATCGGCTGGCACCGGATGGTCAGCAAGATGGTTCAGGATCTCACCGATGAACAGTTCGAAGCGAAGCTGAAAGATATTCCGGTTTACGAACAGCAGGTTAAATGGCGCCGCGCGCGCGAAGGATTCCCGCAGGATCTGCTCGATGAGGAAATGCGCAAGATCGGCTATTCGGTGCGCCGTCTCGACGATCATCTGGCCGATCATGAATGGCTGGCCGGTGGTGTTTATTCGCTCGCCGATATCTGCAATTTCGCCATCGCCAACGGTATGCAGCATGGCTTTTCGGAACTGGTCAATACCAGCGATACACCTCACCTCGTCCGCTGGATCGAACAGATCAATGAGCGCCCGGCGGTGAAGAAGATGTTCGCCAGCGTACCGCACGAACTACGCAAAGACGACTAAGGGGCCGGATTTTCACGCTCGTTGCGGCGATGCACGCCTGCAACGAGCGTGAAAGAAATATACAGCAGCAGATACCAGGCACCGAATTTTCCGACCGAAACCATATGCCAGTCGGAATCGCGTCGAAATTCTCAACATGACGGCGGAAAGAGGCTCATTACCGGGTGTGGCCAACCAGACTGAGCGCGCGATTGGCCAGCATCATAAAGCCCGTTTCTTCGACAGCAGCGTCCGGATCGTTCCAGCTCATCGCCAGACTATACCATTCGCCATTCTCATCACGCAAAAGCCAGTTAAGGCTCAACACGCCGGTTTCGGACCCGCCCTTATAGCCGGCATAGCGCCATCGTGCCCGTTCCTCATCGGGTAATGAGGAATTGATGCCGAGAATATCGAGCGCAACCGGATCTTCGGTCTCAGCGATTTGTGCCAGCACGCGGATAATATCCGCCGGGGTAGCGAACCATTCCACGGTATCGATCGCTGTTGGCGCCTGCCCGAATATCCGTGCCAGATCGGCCTGACTGGCCTGTGCCGCTGCCTTGCCATCGAGCCGGTCGAGCATAGCCTGTCTGCCGACCGGACCGGCAGCATGATAGGTTTGCGCCGCCATTTCTCCCTGCTGTTTCAGAGCGAAAAATTCTGCCGTATCCATCATGGGCAGGATAGAAGACGGATCGGAATGGCCCGAAAGGCGCACTTCTGCTGCCAGTGCATCGCGCCCCAGCAGACGCACGAGAATATCGGTGGCCGTATTATCGCTGATCGAAATCATCAACGCGGCCAGCGTATGCAATGTGAGGGGCGAGCCCTCGGGCCAGCCGTATAAGGTGCCGCCGGCAAAACTCTTGCCCTCCAGCGGCACCACATCGTCCCACCGGCGTTTTCCCGCAGCGATTTCGCGCGACAAAGCCGCAAGAACATAGAGTTTGAAAGCCGAACCCACCGCAAATGGACGCTCGGCATGATAGGCGAAGAAAGGCTCCGATGAACCGATCTTCGTGAGCAGCATTCCGGCATCGCCATGGAGGGCTGCCAGATCCGCCGCCAGTTTTTCTTTCGTGTCGCCGAGCGGCTTCAGCACACCAATGCGGAAACCCGATACTTTATAGGGCGCCTGCGGCTGTAATTGCAGATCACCCTGCCCTGCACCGCCTTCGAAATGCACCGCCAGCCTGGCATAGCCCGTCGCCGGACCGGTTTCGACAACCTCCATAGAGTTCAGCGCACCATACTGGCTGCTTAGCTGGCGAAAAATCAGGGCAAAACGCTGCGGAGATACCGCCTGAAGAAACTGGTCTGTGAAGACATCCTCATAGGGTTTGTCCCCGTGAAGCGCTGCCACAATATCTTTCAGACGTTGTTCGCTCCGCTCTTCGGCCGACAGTGTGGAAAGATCGGTTTGTGCCTGCGCGCCGACCGGAGCCGACATGCTGATCGCAGCAATCAGAGCCGCCAGAGAGTACCGAAATGACACCAGCCAGCTCCTCCTGCAATATCAGGCGTCGATCAGATCCCTGTCCAGCTCCCCGGCGCGGTTCTGAATGAAGTTAAACCGATGTTCGGGATTGCGACCCATCAGATGATCGACAAGTTCCTTCACTGCGGCGCGCTGTTCGAATTCGGGCGGCAGTGTGATGCGGATCAGGCTGCGGCTGTCGGGATTCATTGTGGTTTCGCGCAATTGCTGCGGGTTCATCTCACCGAGGCCTTTAAAGCGGCCGACATCGACTTTCTTACCCTTGAAAACCGTTTCTTCCAGCGCCTGCCGATGGGCATCGTCACGCGCATAGCGGCTCTCTTTACCCGCTGTCAGGCGATAAAGCGGCGGCTGGGCGAGAAAGAGATGCCCCTTGCGAACGATATCGGGCATTTCCTGAAAGAAAAAGGTCATCAGCAATGTCGCGATATGCGCGCCGTCCACATCGGCATCGGTCATGATGACGACGCGGTCGTAGCGCAGATTTTCCGCATCGCAATCCTTGCGGATACCGCAACCCAGCGCGAGGATCAGATCGGCAATTTCCTGATTGGCGCGGATCTTGTCAGCACTGGCGCTGGCGACATTGAGGATTTTACCGCGGATCGGCAGAATAGCCTGCGTCTTGCGATTGCGCGCCTGTTTGGCACTGCCGCCGGCGCTGTCCCCTTCGACGATAAACAACTCGGTTTCACCGTCACCGTCGCCCGAACAATCGGTAAGCTTGCCTGGCAGGCGCAATTTCTTGGCATTGGTGGCCGTTTTGCGTTTGATTTCACGCTCGGCCTTGCGGCGCAAACGCTCATCCATCCGCTCCATCACCTGACCGAGCAAAGCCTTGCCACGGTCCATATTGCCAGTGAGGAACAGATCGAAATGATCGCGCACAGCATTTTCGACGAGGCGCGCAGCTTCGGGCGAAGTCAGCCGGTCCTTGGTCTGGCTCTGAAATTGCGGATCGCGGATAAAGACCGACAGCATCACTTCACTGCCGACCACCACATCGTCGGCGGTCAGATCCTTGGCCTTTTTCTGGCCGACCAGATCGCCGAAAGAACGCAGAGCCTTGGTCAGCGCGGCCCGGATACCCTGTTCATGCGTGCCACCATCGGGTGTGGGTACGGTGTTGCAATACCAGTCATAAGACCCGTCCGAATAAAGCGGCCAGGCGACGGCCCATTCGACACGGCCCTGATGGCGGCCTTCGTCATCCTCGGGGAAATCCTGACTTCCGGCAAAAGGTTCGCTCGTCACGCATTCGCGCCCGTCGAGCTGCTCCTTCAGATGATCGGCCAGACCGCCGGGAAACTGGAAAGTGGCTTCTGCCGGAACCTGATCGCTGGTGAGGCTTTCCGCGCATTTCCAGCGGATTTCGACACCGGCATAAAGATAGGCCTTGGAACGGGCCAGCCTGAACAGCCGCAACGGCTTGAAATTCTGCTTCCCGAAAATCTCTGCATCGGGTGTGAAAGTGACGCTTGTGCCGCGCCGGTTGGGTGCTGCCCCCACCTTCCCGATCGGGCCGAGCGTCTGCCCCCTGGAAAATTCCTGCGCGTAAAGTTCCTTGTTCCGCGCCACTTCCACCCGTGTGTGAGAGGAAAGCGCGTTGACCACGGACACGCCCACACCATGCAGCCCCCCGCTGGTCGCATAGGCTTTGCCGGAGAATTTGCCGCCCGAATGGAGCGTTGAAAGGATCACTTCCAGTGTCGATTTGCCGGGAAATTTGGGGTGTTCGTCAACCGGAATACCACGGCCATTATCGGTGATGGTCAGGCGATTGCCTTCTTCCAGCGTCACCTCGATACGGTTGGCATAGCCTGCCACCGCTTCGTCCATCGCATTATCGAGCACTTCGGCGGCAAGATGATGCAAAGCACGCTCATCCGTGCCGCCAATATACATGCCGGGCCGCCGGCGAACCGGCTCCAGCCCTTCAAGAACCTCGATGGAGGAACTGTCATAATCCGCGCTGCCATCGGGCAGCTTCTCGAAGAGATCGTCGGCCATAGGAACAGCTATAGAACGCGAAATCCCCGGGACACAAGCTGGCAGCGCGGTTTATCGTCAGTATGGATCGATCAGTTGGTGAAGCGCTCGGGTGCCGGGGCGACCACGGACACTGTGCCATTGCCGATCTGGCGCACTTCCATGGCGCGTTCACCCACACCGTCCCGGCCGAAACGGAATACGCCATCCAGCCCGATAAAACCGTCTCGGGCCATCAGGCGCGATGTCGGGAAAGCCTGACCCGGCTGCCATTCACGCGCGACACGCAAAGTCAGGAGGACCGAATCATAGCCGAGCGTGGCAATGCGGTAAGGCTGCTGGCCAAAACGCGATTCATAGCTGTCGACAAAGCGACGATACCGTGCATCGGGCACGGCGGAGAACCATGCACCGCGCAAGGCTTCGGCGTTAGCGATAGAAGCTTCCCCGCTCCACAATTCCGTACCCAGAATATGCGGCAGCGTGTCTCCGGCCTCTTTCAGCGCACTCGCGCCGATTGCGGAAAGCCGCGCGCCATCGGCAATCAGCACCGTATCGAAGCCACCTTGCGCGGTGAGCTTCTTCGCCGCGCTGATAATCAGGCTGTTACCGCGATCATAGCTTTGCGTAGCGACCATCTGGCCCCCGCGTGCGGCCACGGCTTCTTCCAGCGCTTTGGCGGCGCGGCGGCCATATTCGCCTCTCGGGGTCAGCACCGCGAACCGCTTCGATCCCTGCGACATGGCATAATCCACCGTGCGGGTGACCGATTGCTCTGGAATATGACCCATCACGAAAACGTCGGAAGAGGCAACCGACGCATCGTTGGAAAAGCTGATGAGCGGAATATCGGCAGGAGCTGCCGCAGCCAGCACAGCCGGTACATTATCGGCGAGAAGCGGGCCGAGGATCAGTCTGTTCCCATCGGTAATGGCACGGTCGGCGGCCGATTTGGCGCCTTTGGCAGTGTCATAAGTGGTAATACGCAGATTACCGGCATTGGTATCGAGCAAGGCCATGGTCGTGGCATTGGCAATCGACTGACCGACACCGGCATTATTGCCCGAAAGCGGCACGAGCAGCGCCACGCGATGGCGCGATTCATCCTGCGGCAGCGTGCTTTCACTGGGCTTGGTCTCGGGCACCGGCGTGGTTGCCGGACCGGTATCGCCATGAGGAATGATCTGACAGGCTGCCAGCAATGTGCTCAGCCCCGCAATCGCAAAAAACCGTTTAAAATTGTCGAACATGCTTGCCGCTCCCACCGCAACTGGTTCACAAGGCGCGGCGTGAGCGACGCGCCTGAAAATAATCAACTGAGTCCCGGCCTCTATATTGTAGCCACGCCAATTGGCAATCTTGGCGATATCACCATGCGGGCAGCCGATATTCTGGCACGGTGTGACGCCATCGCCTGCGAAGATACCCGGGTAACTCAGAAACTTATCCGCCATCTAGGCATTACACGTCCACTATGGCGCTATGACGATCATAGCGCGGAAAGCGACCGCGCGCACCTGCTGGAAAAGATGCGCGATCAGGCCATTGCCCTGGTCAGCGATGCAGGCACACCGCTGGTTTCCGATCCGGGCTATCGTCTTGTAAAAGAAGCGCAGGAGGCCGGAATCGCAGTCACCAGCCTTCCCGGCCCGAGCGCGCCGGTGATGGCGCTGACGCTTTCGGGTATGCCCAATGATCGCTTTCTTTTCGCCGGCTTTCTGCCGCCCAAAGAGAAAGCGCGGCGCGATATTCTCATCGAGTTATCCCCAGTTCGTGCAACGCTGGTCTTTTTCGAGACCGCTCCGCGCCTGCTGAAGTCGCTCGACACGATCGGCGATTCCTTGCCCGGCCGTGAAGTGGCCGTGGCGCGGGAACTGACCAAACGGTTCGAGGAATGCCGCCGCGGAACGGCCGAAGAATTGACGGCGTATTATACAGCCCATCCGCCCAAGGGAGAAATCGTGCTGCTGATCGGTCCGCCTTTACAGGACGATAAACCGGACGATACCGATATCGACGCTTTGCTGAGCGAAGCGATGGCAGAGATGAAGACCTCCCAGGCTGCCGGAAGCGTGGCCAAAGCGACAGGGCTCGATCGCAAGATGCTCTACACCCGCGCCATGGAACTGAAAGGCCGGTGACACGTCGCCCTGCCCGCCATGCGCAGGCCGAACGCAGCGGGCGACGCGGAGAGATATGGGCCGCGCTTTATTTGCAATTGCAGGGTTGGCGGATCGTCGGGCGGCGGGTCAGGACACCGCGCGGCGAAATCGATCTGATCGCCCGGCGCGGACACATTGTGAATTTTATCGAGGTAAAATATCGCCGCACCGCCCGACAACGCGATGAAGCGATTGATTTTTACCGGCTGAAACGGGTTGCCGCCGCGGTCGAGGCGATAGCCCATCTTTATTGCCGAAACGGAGAAACTGTCAGGATCGATGTCGTGATGCTTGCGCGATGGCGCTGGCCACGCCACATCACCAATGCCTGGCAGCCATGAAGGATTTTTGAAAATGGGTTTGCGCGTCGCGGTCCAGATGGACCCCATCGAACATGTCAATATCAGCGGCGATTCAAGCTTCGCCCTCATGCTGTCCGCCCAGGATCGCGGGGCACAGCTGTGGCATTACGATGTGCGCACTCTCGCATATGATACGATGGCCGGCGCCGGAGGGCGCATCACAGCCTGGGCTGCCCCCGTTTCGGTGAAGAAGGAAGCGGGCAACCATTTCACCAAGGGCGAATTGCGCAAGATCGATCTTGCCGCAGATATCGATGTGGTCCTGATGCGGCAGGATCCACCCTTCGATCTCGGCTATATCAGCGCCACGCATATTCTGGAGCGGCTGGCAGGTGAAACGCTGGTCGTCAACGATCCGGTAAGTGTTCGCAACGCACCCGAAAAGGTTTTCGTTCTCGATTATGCCCGTTTCATGCCGCCTACACTGATTGCGCGCGAGCTGGAGGATGTCCGCGAATTTCAGCAGAAGCATGGCGCATTGGTGGTAAAACCGCTGCACGGCAATGGCGGCAAGGCGATTTTTCGGGTCGAGGAAAACGGCACCAATCTCTCCGCTCTCACAGAGTTGTTCGGTCAGGTCTGGCCTGAACCTTTCATGGTCCAGCCCTTTTTGCCCGAAGTTTCGGAAGGCGACAAACGGATCGTTCTGATCGACGGTGAGTTTGCCGGGGCGATCAATCGCAAGCCGGGCGAAGGCGAATTCCGTTCCAACCTCGCTCGTGGCGGCTATGCCGAACCTTGCAGCCTGACCCAGCGCGAGGAGGAAATCTGCGCCGCCATGGGACCCGAGCTGAAAAAGCGCGGGCTGGTCTTTGTCGGTATCGATGTGATCGGCGGCCGCTGGCTGACCGAGATCAATGTGACATCGCCCACCGGCATCGTCTCTATCGACGAATTTAACGGCACCGACAGCAGCGCGAAAATCTGGGACGCCATCGACCGGCGTCTGGCGGAAATGGGATAATCGGAAACCTCATACCAGATAAAAATCAGACACTTTCTGCATCGCGCCTGCGAGTGAATAATATCAAAACTTTGAACCCTTTGCAGCGCGAACCGTTGGGGCCGCAATGCAGGATCTGATTATCGATATTATCCGGCAAGGCGGCTATCTCGGCATCCTTGTTCTGATGGCGCTGGAAAATATATTCCCGCCTGTCCCTTCCGAAGTGATTATGGGGATCGGTGGTGTTCTGATCGAGCGGAAAGAAATGCACTTCTGGCCGCTCTTCCTTGCGGGAACCGTCGGCTCCACGCTGGGCAATTATTGCTGGTTCTGGCTGGGCGACAAATGGGGTTATGAACGCCTTGGCCCGTTTATCAATCGCTGGGGCCGCTGGCTCACCGTGGAATGGGAAGATATCGAAAAAGCCAGTCATTATCTGCGTCATCGTGGAGACTGGGTTGTCCTGTTGCTACGCTTTTCCCCTTTCCTGCGTACGATCATATCGCTGCCCGCCGGCCTTGCCCATATGCCGCTCTGGCGCTTCCTGCTGTTCACCTTTCTCGGCACCGGCATCTGGAATGTGCTGCTGATCTATGGCGGCCAGTGGCTGGGCCGTTATTTCGAAAAATCGCAGGATGTGCTGAGCTGGATCGTGATCGGGTTTATCGCCCTGGGGCTGATTTTCTATATCTGGCGCATCATAAGCTGGAAACCGCGCGCCGCCCGCAAGCGCCGATCCGATTGAATGGCTGCGGGGCCGGTTTTTGTCCCTTACGCAGCCGGATAAATCAGATGATCCACCACCGTTTCATTCCATGCCTCCTCATCGCGAATGGCAAGCCGGTCGAGATCACCGGCATCGGCAGCCCTGTCATCGACCCATTCCCGTAAAGCCGGCCCGCCATTAATGACATCGATCGCCAGACGGTCGAACTCATATTCATAGGGAAAATCGCGCCAGATCGGATAGTCGGGATAAAGGCTGCGGATTGCTTTGAAGGTCAGCGCCTGAAGGCGCCACGGCCTGAAAGTTCGATGGTCGTAAAATTGTCCTTCTGCATGGATCATCAGGGCGTTGCACAAGACACCTTGATGTTTGTGGAAGGTCGGGGTGAACCAGCATTCGCGCAAAGCACAGCCTTCCAGCCATTCGGGGGCGAGCCGGTGCATTTCGCCGAGCACTGCTTTCTGGTCGAGATCGGGCGCGCCGAACAGCACTTCGAGCGGGCGCGTAGTACCGCGCCCTTCGGACAGGTTGGTCCCTTCGAGCATGACCGTTCCGGCATAGGCACGGGCCATATTGAGATTGGCCGCATTCGGACTGGGATTGATCCAGATCCGGCTGTCCGGCCAGCCGAAGCCCGACCCTTCCTCAGGATCATAACCTTCTATAGGGATCACCCGATAATCCACATCGAGACCGTAATGCTCGATAAACCAATAGCCCATTTCGCCCATCGTCAGGCCATGGCGCATCGGCATGGGTCCGGCGCCGACGAAGCTTTCCTGCCCCGGAAGAAGGCTCAGCCCTTCAACCGGACGTCCGGCGGGGTTGGGGCGATCCAGCACCCACACGCTCTTTCCGCTTTTAGACGCTTCTTCAAGCAGATAGAGCAATGTGGTGACAAAGGTGTAAATCCGGCAACCGAGATCCTGAAGGTCGAACAGAAAGATATCCGCACTGTCCATCATCGCCGATGCAGGACGGCGTACATCTCCATACAGGCTGTAAATCGGAATATTGTAGATCGGATCGATTTCGTCGGCCGTTTCAACCATATTATCCTGCTTGTCGCCTTTCAGCCCATGCTGCGGGCCGAAAGCGGATGTCAGGGTAATATCCTCACAGGATGCCAGCGCATCGAGCGAATGGATCAGCCCCTCCGTTACAGAGGCTGGATGAGCGATCAGCGAAACGCGCTTGCCAGTCAGCGGCTTACGCAGAGACGGATCGGCGAGCAGACAATCAATTCCGAATTTCATGCCGGTATGGCTGCGCCAAGCGGCAAAGCAAAGCAAGCGGGATCGTGAAAATCGGGCTTTTTCTCCGGATGCGCCAGTGCCCAGTAGGAAATATGGCCGCCCTCCTCCTCCAGCACGACGGAAAGACCGATTTTCTGCGCACCGGCCAGCTCTGATCCGGCCAGCATCACAGTAATAAAGGCATTGTCGTCAACAGCCATGCAATCGATTTCCGGCCATTCGACCGGCTCTACATCGCTTTGCCCTGCCCGATAGCTGTCAAAATGATAAGCAGCCCACTGGCCGGACGGACTAAAATTAAACTCCCGGTAGCTGCCGTCACCATGCCATAAAAACAGCTCGCAACAGGTTGTTTTCCAAAGGTTGTCACGCCTTCCCCTCCCTTTCCCGGAAGGCAGGATGAGCGCATTTGCCCGTTCGATTCGGTAGCGCAGCAGCAGTCTGCCATCGGGAAACAGGCCGCAATCGACACTCACATCGCGCACGCCTGAGGCAGGATGCAGCTCATGAAGCTGAAGATGATGCGTTTTCAACCGAGTCCCTCCATGCTACGCGCGCATTCCCTGAAACAGACGTCTGATAAAACGATAGCACAGCATGACCTATAAATCCGATCTTCTTCGCCTCCTCGATGAACGGGGTTACATTCATCAGCTTACCGATGCCGAAGGGCTCGATACGCTGGCGAGCAGGCAGATCGTTCCGGGTTATATCGGCTTCGACCCTACGGCGCCCTCGCTGCATGTCGGCTCGATGGTGCAGATCATGCTGTTGCGTCGTTTGCAGCAGGCCGGGCACAAGCCCATCGTGGTGATGGGTGGCGGCACCGGCAAGATCGGCGATCCCAGCTTCAAGGACGAAGCGCGCAAGCTCATGACCAATGAGATGATCGCCGAAAATGTCGCTTCGATCCGCAAGGTTTTCGAACGCTTTCTGACTTTTGGCGACGGACCGAGCGATGCGATCATGGTCGATAATGCCGACTGGCTCGACAATCTCGAATATATCCCGTTCCTGCGCGAAGTGGGTCAGCATTTTTCGGTAAACCGGATGCTGAGCTTCGAATCCGTGAAGCAGCGTCTGGGCCGTGAACAGTCGCTGTCCTTTCTCGAATTCAACTATATGATCCTTCAGGCCTACGACTTTCGCGAGCTAGGTCTGCGCCATGGCTGCCGCCTGCAAATGGGCGGTTCGGACCAGTGGGGCAATATTGTCAACGGGATCGAACTCGCCCGCCGGATGGATGGAGTCGAACTCTACGGCGTCACCACGCCGCTGCTCACCACGGCCGATGGCGGCAAGATGGGCAAGACTGCCAAGGGCGCGGTGTGGCTGAATGAAGATCAGCTTCCGGCGTATGATTTCTGGCAATATTGGCGCAATAGCGACGACCGCGATGTGGGCCGTTTCCTGCGCCTCTTCACCGATTTGCCACTTGATGAAATCGCCCGGCTGGAAGCGCTTGAAGGCAGCGCGATCAACGATGCCAAAGTGGTTCTCGCCAATGAAGTCACCGCACTTGTCCGCGGGCGCGAAGCGGCGGAACTGGCCGAAAAAACGGCCACTGCTACCTTCGCGGGCGGCGGTCTGGGTGACGATCTGCCGGTGCTCGCCGTGTCTTCCGAAGGTGTTCGCCTCGGCGCTGCCTGCACGGCCATCGGCTTCACCGCATCCAATGGCGAAGCCAAGCGCAAGATTGCCGAAGGCGCGGTCCGGCTGGACGATGAAGTGCAGAGCGACCCCGGGATGCTGATTACGATCACGTCCGGCGCGGAACGCAAGCTCAGTCTGGGCAAGAAAAAGCACGGAATCCTGCGCGCGGAATAATATCTTTGGAAAGTGTTAACCTTTTCTCCAGCTTTCACTGCCAAACGGACACGTTGTTGAATGGAAAGTTGGAGAAAGGGCACATGCCGTATCGTGCGCAATTGTCAGTGCCGGACCTCAGGCGATCTGCGCGCCACCCTGTCGATTCCGAGGTGATGGCCGAGCATTTTGAACAAGGCGAGATGACATTGCATCTGGCCAATGTCTCGACGAACGGTTTCATGATCGATCGTTCGCCCGGCTTTTCGCGCGGGGAACGGCTGATTATCCGTCTGCCCGAAGTGGGCCGGATCGAAGGCTATTGCATGTGGACCACCGGTGATCGCGCCGGTTTCCAGTTCGAACGGATTATCCGTCCCGACCAGTTCGAAAAAATGATCGTGGCGCTCCAGCCCAATCGGCGATTGTTGCGCAAAGGCGGATAATACCTCCACAGCAAAAATCTTTGTTCGCTGCCAAGCTGTATTAACTTGGCAAGCCGGAGCCGCTTTGCCATTGCGCGGATGTGACAGAACCAACCTCTCCGCTGCATATACGCGATTACCGCTTTTTCTGGCTGGCCCGTCTGGTGGCCATCTCCGCCACAGTCTCCATGGTCGTACTGATAGGCTATCAGGCCTATGATATTGCGCGTGACGATTACGGCATGGCCCGGAGCGAGGCAGCTTTCATTCTCGGATTGCTGGGTGTCGCCCAATTCATCCCGCTGATGTTGTTTACGCCCGTGGCCGGCTGGGCTGCCGACCGGTTCGACCGCCGCCGCGTAGCCGCAGGAGCCAATCTGGTCGATAGCGGTATCGCCGCCCTCCTCGCTTTTCTCACCTGGAACAATGCGGTCGACCTGCCGATCATTTTCGCACTGGCAGCAGCCCATGGTGCAGCGCGCATTTTCCTCGGCCCGGCACAAAGCGCTATCGCTCCCAATATCGTACCGCCCAAATTGCTTCCCAAGGCGATTGCGCTGGGCTCTATCGCCTTCACTATCGGCACGGTTTGCGGCCCGGCAGCCGGCGGGTTTCTGTATGATTACGATCCGGCTTTGCCCTACATCGTATCCTCTGTCCTGATCCTGTGTTCGGCAATCCTTATGTCGCTTATCAGGCCGATCCGCGCCAGGCAGAGCGAAAAGCGTGTGCATCCCATCCGGCAGATGATCGATGGCGGCAAATTCGTCTGGAACGATCGTTTTCTGCTCGGCTGTATTTCACTCGATCTGTTTGCCGTTTTACTGGGTGGAGCGACAGCGATGCTGCCGGTTTTCGCCCGCGATATTCTGGAAGTCGGCCCGCAGGGACTCGGCCTGATGCGCGGTGCTCCGGCGGCCGGTGCAGGGCTCGTCGCGCTGCTTTTCTCGTTCCGGCCGATCGAAACCAATGTCGGCACGAAAATGCTCTGGGGGGTGGCCTTTTTCGGCATTGCGACGGTCGGATTCGGCCTGTCGCGCGACCTGATGCTCTCGCTCTTTTTCCTCGCCCTGCTGGGCGCGGCAGATATGGTTTCGGTCTTTATCCGTAATTCGCTCGTCCAGCTCAATACACCGGATGAAATGCGCGGCCGGGTCTCCTCCATCTCCGGTCTCGCCATATCGGCCTCCAACGAATTGGGAGAAATGCAATCCGGCCTGGCTGCTGCACTGATTGGCGCAGTGGGGGCGGTTGTGCTCGGCGGAGCAGGCGCCATATTCGTTACAGCACTCTGGGCGTGGATCTTCCCCGAACTTCGTCGGGCCAAGACATTCGCGCCACAATATAGACACGAAGGGAAGGAACCCCGGCATGAAGGCTGACAATGTTCTGGCAACGATTGGCAATACACCGCATATTCGCCTCTCCCGCCTGTTTCCCGATCACGAAGTCTGGGTAAAATCCGAAAGGGCCAATCCCGGCGGCTCGATCAAGGATCGTATCGCGCTGGCTATGGTAGAAGCTGCCGAAGAGTCCGGCAAGCTGAAGCCCGGTGGCCAGATTATCGAGCCAACCAGCGGCAATACCGGGGTCGGCCTTGCCATGGTGGCGGCGGTCAAAGGTTATAAGCTGACGCTGGTGATGCCCGAAAGCATGTCGCTCGAAAGGCGGCGGCTGATGCTGGCTTATGGTGCGAATTTCGATCTGACGCCCAAAGAAAAAGGTATGAAAGGTGCCATCGAGCGCGCTCGCGAACTGGTTGAGCAGACGCCCGGTGCCTGGATGCCGCAGCAATTCGACAACCCGGCCAATGTCGCCATTCACAGCCGCACCACGGCACAGGAAATTCTCACTGATTTTGCCGACAGCCCCATCGATGTGCTGATTACAGGCGTTGGCACTGGCGGCCATCTCACTGGCTGTGCCGAAACGCTGAAAGCCGAATGGCCGGGCATGAAGGCCTTTGCCGTGGAACCGGGATTATCCCCGGTCATCTCCGGCGGTCAGCCCGGCCCTCATCCAATTCAAGGCATCGGTGCCGGCTTTATCCCGGAAAACCTTCATACAAAGGTCATTGACGGCGCCATTCAGGTTGATGGAGACGAAGCCAAGGCCATGGCCTTGCGCTGTGCCCGTGAGGAAGGACTGCTCGTCGGTATCAGTTCGGGCGCCACGCTGGCTGCCATTGCGAAGAAACTGCCCGAACTCGATGCAGGATCGCGAGTGCTCGGTTTCAATTACGATACAGGCGAACGCTATCTCTCAGTGCCGGACTTCCTGCCCAATGAGTGATTTCCGCGAGATTCCTTATAAAGACGGGGATGTTGCGCTGACCGGTCTTCTGGCTCTGCCCGAAGACCGCCCGCGCGCCGCCATTCTCGTTTATCCGACGATTATGAACCCCACAGAGGCGGTGCTGAACAAGGCACGGGAACTGGCCAAATCCGGCTATCTCGCTTTTGTTGCCGATTTCTACGGCTCAAAGCCTGAAAGCATGGATGAAGCCCGCGAGCTGGCGGGCGGCGTTCGCGAAACGCCGGGATCGTATCGCCAGCGTTTACGGGCGGCGATACGCGCGCTGGTTGGAATAGAGCAGGTCGGCAACGATCTGCCAATTGCCGCTATCGGTTTCTGCATGGGCGGGCAGGCTGCGCTCGAAGTGGCCCGCGAAGGCGCACCCCTGTCAGCCGTGGTCAGTTTCCATGGCCTGCTCAATACCGAACAGCCTGCCGAACCAGGGACTATCGCAACCCGCATTCTGGTTTGCCATGGCGATAAAGACCCGATGGTCCCGCGAAGTCAGGTCATGAGCTTCTGGGAAGAAATGGACCGCGCCGGAGCGAACTGGCATTTCCACTCCTATTCGGGTGTGAAACACGGATTCACCAATCCTGACGGACCGGCTGACAATCCGGCACTGGGTTATGACGCCAGCGCCGACCGGCAAAGCTGGGCAGCCATGCACGCTCTGTTCGACGAAGTCTTCGAGCTGAACTGAGGCAAGGAGAGACGGCGAAACATTTTCGCCGTCTCCTGATCTTCTTTACACTGTAATTTCAAAGGCTTCCGCCGGAAGTGCCATCAGTGTTTCAGCCCCGGCCTGCACCTGACGTTTGAGCATGGGAACCTCGGCCAGTCCGCGTCGGGCATAATGATGCGCGACAGCCAGTTTGGCTTCATAGAAAGCCTGATCGCCTTCCCCGGCAGCCAGCTTTGCCTGTGCCACGGACGCAATTCGCAACCACATCAAGCCGATTGAAACAATGCCCACCAGTTGCATGAAGGCAAAGGACCCGGCGCCGAGATTATTCGGATCGGCGCCCGCATTCTTTACCAGCCATTGGGCACTGTCCCGCAAATCCTGCACCGCTTCGCTCAAAGGTTCTGTGATAAAACCAAGCGAAGCATCGGCCGCATCGCATTCCCTTTCGATAAGGGTGAAGTAAGTTTCCGCTACCTGACCGCCATCCCTGGCCAGCTTGCGCCCGGCCAGATCCATAGCCTGCACCCCATTGGCACCTTCATAGATCATTGCCACACGCGCATCGCGCACGCATTGTTCGAGCCCCCATTCGGTCACATAGCCATGGCCGCCAAGCACCTGCTGCATATTCACGGCAGTATAAAAGCCGCGATCCGTTCCGAAACCTTTCAGCACCGGTGTCAGGAAACTGACCAGAGCATCGGCCGTATTGCGCTCTTCTTCTGTTTCCGCACCATGGGCGAGATCGAGCTGCAAGGCACACCAGAGGGTCAAGGCGCGAAAGCCCTCGATGAAGCCACGCGCGTCCATCAGCATCCGTCGGACATCGGCATGGACGATAATCGGATCAGCGGCTTCCGAGGGATCGGGCCGTTCACCCGATGCACGGCCCTGACGGCGATCCAGCGCATAGGTCGCAGCATTCTGATAAGCCAGTGAAGCCTGCCCCAGCCCCTGATTGCCGCAGCTCAACCGTGCCGCATTCATCATGATAAACATGGCGGCAAGGCCCTTGTTTTCTTCGCCGACAATCCAGCCTTTCGCTTCGTCGAAATTCATGACGCAGGTGGCGCTGCCATGAAGGCCCATTTTTTCTTCGATCGATCCGCAAGTGACCGGATTGCGTTCACCCAGCGATCCGTCTTCTTTCACGAGAAATTTGGGTACGATAAACAGCGAAATTCCGCGTGAACCCTCCGGTGCATCGGGGGTTTTGGCGAGCACCAGATGGACGATATTCTCGGTCAGGTCCTGTTCGCCGCCGGAAATGAAAATCTTGGTCCCGGTGATTGAATAAGAGCCGTCATCCTGCGGTACGGCTCGCGTCCGGATCAGCCCAAGATCTGTGCCGCAATGCGGTTCGGTCAGCGCCATCGTGCCCAGCCATTCGCCCGCAACAAGGCGCGGCAGATATGTCGCCTTCTGTTCCTCTGTTCCCTTTTCGAGAATGGCCGAAACCGCGCCATGCGTCAGGCCGGGGAACATATGGAAGCCGTGGCAGGCAGAGTTGAGATATTCCTCGAACACTGTGGCAAGAATATGCGGCATGCCCTGCCCGCCATATTCTTCAGGCAATGCCAGCGTGCCCCAACCCGCCTCGCAATATTGAGCATAGGCTTCACGAAAACCCGTCGGTGTCGTGACCCGTCCATCCTCATGCCAGGTGCACCCTTCCTTGTCGGCAACCGGATTGAGCGGGGCAATAACCTCCGCACAGAATTTCCCCGCTTCATCAATAATCGTATCGATCAGATCATTATCGACGGCAGAGAAAACCGGCAGATTACTATATTCGTCAAGTCTCAGAAGATCCTGAAGAATAAAACGGGTATCACGGGTGGGAGGGGTATATGATGGCATTGTGATCCTCTTATTGCTTTTTTCGGACCCGTTCTATTCTTCTGCCGGATGTAAGCCGTTTTTATCGAGTGAACGATAGAAACAACTTACTGCGCCAGTATGGCAGGTCGGGCCCTTAGGAAGCGCTTTCAGCACAATTGCATCCTGGTCGCAATCGACCAGAATGTCCTCCACTTCCAGAACATGCCCGGAACTTTCACCCTTCTTCCACAAACGCCCGCGGCTGCGCGAATGGAAATGCGCCACACCGGTTTCGCGTGTTTTGTCGAGCGCTTCCCTATCCATGAAAGCAACCATCAGAATTTGTTTGGTTTGTGCGTGCTGAACCACAGCACTTAACAAACCGGCAGCATCGAATTTCGGCATGAAGGCCGAACCCTGCTCACGTTCGGCTGCACTGTTCTGGGAATCGGAAATTGTTTCATCCTTTCGTTAAATTTCACCAGCCCTATTTCCGCAGGGCCGGTTGTTGCACGATAACCACAGATTGCGGGCAAAATCCAACATCTCTCATTACAAGGCTTTCTATGCGAGGCTTTCGATGGAATGAATAGGTCGTGGCTCTGGGGAGGGCCGCGTAAACCAGACCAAGGTGCTAAAGCATGCGCGCCAAGGTTATAGGGGGGTAAGAAAGCTGTCTCCACAGAGAGATGGCTTAATAACATGAGGGTTGGGCCGTGTTGCTGGGGGGTAACACTTAAGGTCGCAAGACCGGCCTGGATATCGTCACGCGAACGCCCGGAGCCTCGCTCCGGGCGTTTTGCATTGAAACAGCATGTTTCGTTCATTCGGCATCCTGCTCAATAATCGAGAGCTTCGTCCAGAACTCTTGCAAAACAGGCAATACGGACCTTTTTCGCCCCCGCGCGCTTGAGCGCCGATACGCAAGCGGCAGTGGTCGCGCCGCTGGTCATCACATCATCCACCAGAATAATCTGCATATCGCGCAATACCGCTTGTCGCCGGGGATTGGTGCGAATCGCTCCGGTGAGTGCCCTTGCCCGTGCCTTTTTGCCCAGACCGCCCAGAACGGGCGTTCGCCTGTGCCGCTCCAGAGCATCGACACATAGCGGCCAGTGACGTGTTCTGGCTATAAAGCGAGCCAGCAGGGCAGACTGGTTGAAACCGCGCCGCCACAAACGCCAGCGATGGAGAGGCACAGGGACCAGCAGCCATTCGCCCTCCAGTGGCGGCAGCCGTGCGTTTATCAGACGCGCCAGCATATCGGCCAGCGCAATCCGGCGGCCGTGCTTATAAGCCAGGATCAGGCGACGCGACGCGTCATTATAGAGCGTCGCTGCCGTAATTCCGTCATGCCGGGGCGAATTGGCCATACAGACTGCACACAGGCCTTCCTTCAACCCGTTTTCGGGCGGGAACGGGCGCTGACAAGCCGTGCAGGCCGGTTCGCCGGGAATGACCAGTTCCGACCAGCACGGTCCGCACAAGCCATCCTGAGCCGCCATGCTTTCGCCGCATAAGGGGCAGCGCGGCGGATAGATAAGATTCACTATAGGAGACAGGGCTTGCGCGATCATAGAAGCAGGCTGCAAGCGGACTGGGCAAGCGGCAAGCGCCTTGTGCCGACCCATTGCGTAATGGGACAGCAACGGGCACAGCGCCGTCATGTCCGACCAAACCCCTCCCCGCATTTTCTCTCCCGACCGCCGCAAGGCCATTCGTCAGCGTGCCGTGGCATTGCAGGCCCGGCCCGATGCAGCGCATTTTGTGCTCGACGATATGGTCGAGGATGTGATCGAGCGTCTCGCATTTCTGCGCCACGAGCCGGAAAGCGCATTGATTATCGGTGACTGGACGGGGAAACTGGCGGGTGAACTGGCAGGTCGCGGCTGCGCCGTCACACAAGCCGATCCGGGCGCGCTCAACAATATACCGGCACTGGATGAAGAGCAGCCCTATCCGGCAGGCGCCTTCGACCTGATCGTCAGCCTCGGCACTCTCGATACGGTGAACGATCTGCCCGGTGCGCTGATCCATATTCGCGAAGCACTGGCCGATAGCGGCCTTGCCATTGCGAGCTTTCCGGGAGCGGGAAGCCTCCCTGCCCTGCGCACGATCATGATGGAGGCCGATGGAGACCGCCCTGCAGCGCGGATGCATCCGATGGTGGATGTGAGAGCAGGGGCGCAATTATTGCAGCGGGTAAACTGGGCGAGCCCGGTGGTCGATACCCATTCCATCGCAGTACGCTATCGTTCGCTGCACGGATTGGTGGACGATATTCATGCGCAGGGTCTGGGATGCGCGCTGACATCGCGCGCACCGATGATTTCGCGCGAAGCGCTTGAAAGAGCCGAAAAGGCTTTTGCAAAACTGGCAGATAACGATGGAAAAGTGTGCGAAACTTTCGAAGTTTTGACACTAAGTGGCTGGAAACCAAAGGGCGGGCAGTTCCTCTAAAGCAACTGCCCGCCTTTCATGGATAGTCTCAGGCCAAAGCTGCCTGTGCGGCAGCCAGACGGGCAATCGGCACGCGATAGGGCGATGCGCTGACATAATCGAGGCCGGTTTCCTCGCAGAATGCGATACTGGCCGGATCGCCGCCATGTTCACCGCAAATGCCGAGCTTGATGTCAGGTCGTGTAGCCCGGCCGCGTTCCGCTGCCAGCGAAACGAGTTGACCGACACCTTCCACATCGAGGCTCACGAAAGGATCGCGGGCATAAATGCCCTTTTCGACATAAGTCGAAAGGAAACGGCCTGCATCGTCACGCGATACACCCAGCGTCGTCTGGGTCAGGTCGTTGGTCCCGAAAGAGAAGAAGCGGGCCTCTTCGGCGATCTCACCTGCCATCAGCGCAGCGCGCGGCAATTCGATCATCGTACCGACGAGATAATCCAGCTCGCGGCCCTTTTCCCTGAACACATCGGCGGCTGTGTCATTCACCAGCTTGCGGAGAATTTCCAGCTCGCGCTTTGTGCCGACCAGCGGGATCATCACTTCGGGCACCGGCGCTTCGCCGCTCTTTTCAGCGACGTCGCAGGCAGCTTCGAAGATTGCCCTGGCCTGCATTTCGTAAATCTCGGGATAGGTGATCCCCAAACGGCACCCGCGATGGCCCAGCATCGGGTTGAATTCGTGCAGTTCCTCGGCCCGACGCTTGAGATGATCGACTCCGAAACCGGTAATATCGGCCAGCTCCGCAAATTCGGCATCGCCTGTGGGCAGGAATTCATGGAGCGGCGGATCGAGCAAACGGATCGTGCAGGGCAGCCCTGCCATACATTCGAGAATATCGACGAAATCCTTGCGCTGTTCGGGCAATAGCTTGGCCAGCGCTTTGCGACGGCCCTCTTCGCTTTCCGCCAGGATCATCTCACGCACTGCGCTGATCCGGTTGGCATCGAAGAACATATGCTCAGTGCGGCACAGACCGATGCCTTCCGCCCCGAATTCACGCGCCATGGCGCAATCGGCCGGGGTTTCCGCATTGGTGCGCACACCCATGCGGCGATGGCTGTCAGCCCATTTCATCAACGTGGCAAAATTACCTTCGAGCCTGGGCTCGATCGTCGGCACTTTGCCGGCCATGACCTGACCGTTGGCACCATCAAGCGTGATGATCTCGCCTTCCTTCAGTTCATGATCCCCGATCCGCAGCGTGCGGGTCTTCCGGTCGATCGATACGGCGGAGGCGCCCGAAACGCATGGGCGACCCATACCGCGGGCCACCACGGCAGCATGGCTGGTCATCCCGCCGCGCGCGGTGAGAATGCCCTTGGCCGCATGCATACCGTGAATGTCTTCCGGGCTGGTTTCGACCCGGCACAGAATTACGCTTTCTCCGCGTTCGGCCCAGCTTTCCGCCGTATCGGCATCGAGCACGATCTTGCCCGACGCCGCGCCCGGCGAGGCCGGCAGGCCGGTGGTCAGCACATCACGAGACGCTTCGGGGTCGAGCGTGGGATGCAGCAACTGGTCGAGAGCCATCGGATCGACGCGCAAAACCGCGGTTTTCTCGTCAATCAGCCCTTCCCCGACCATATCGACAGCCAGTTTCAGAGCCGCCGCAGCCGTACGTTTACCGTTACGCGTCTGGAGCATCCACAATTTGCCCCGCTCCACGGTAAATTCGATATCCTGCATGTCTTTGTAATGCTGTTCGAGCAGTTCAAAAACCTCGGCCAGTTCCTTATAGGCATCGGGCATCGCCTCTTCCATCGAAGGGGCAGTAGCACCCGATGCTTCGCGCGCGGCTTTGGTGAGATATTGCGGCGTGCGGATACCGGCCACCACATCTTCACCCTGTGCATTGACGAGATATTCGCCGTAATATTCTTTCACGCCCGTGGCCGGATCGCGGGTGAAGGCCACACCGGTGGCGCTGGTATCGCCCATATTACCGAACACCATGGCCTGAACATTGACCGCCGTGCCCCAGTCGCCCGGAATATCGTTCAACCGGCGATAGACCTTGGCGCGATCCGAATCCCAGCTATCGAACACGGCGGCAATTGCGCCCCAGAGCTGTTCTTTCACTTCCTGCGGGAAAGGCGTGCCATTCTGTTCCTGCTTCACGATGGACTTATATTCATCGACCAGCGCGCGCCAGTTATCGGCGGTCATTTCCGTATCGGCGAAATAGCCGTTTTCTTCCTTGGCGATTTCCAGCGCTTCTTCGAACAGGCCGTGATCGAGGCCCAGCACCACATCCGAATACATCTGGATGAAGCGGCGATAGGAATCCCAGGCGAACCGGTCATCGCCGGAAACTTTGGCAAGACCTTCGACCGTCTGGTCATTCAGGCCGAGATTGAGCACCGTATCCATCATGCCGGGCATCGAAACCCGGGCACCCGAACGGACCGAAACCAGCAAGGGATCGGCGGCATCGCCGAAATCTTTACCGACTGTTTTTTCGATATGATTCAGAGCCTTGTCGACTTCTGCTCGCAAAGACTCCGAAAAGTCGGAACCTTCCTTCAGATAACGCACACATTCTTCGGTGGTGATTGTAAAACCGGGCGGCACGGGCAAACCGATAGAAGCCATCTCCCCAAGATTGGCCCCTTTACCACCCAGCAGATTCTTATCTTTGGCACGCGGATCATCGTGACGGACACCGCCACCGAACGTGTACACCATCTGGCTCATTTATATTCCACCCTCGTCGGTCAAGACAGACTTACATCATCGAGGTGAGTGTTTTATCCCTCGATACGTGAAAAATCTGCAACATTGTGCACTGCGGCACGAAAGTTATCAAGCAAGGCGAGACGAGCCGATCGTTTTTCCGTCTCGGGTGCGTTCACGATGACAGACTCGAAAAACGCATCGATCGGCGCACGCAGGGAAGCCAGAGCCGCCATTGCCCCTTCAAAATCTTCCTGCTCTATTGCCGCAGAAGCACGCGGCTCGGCTTCGCTCAAAGCATCGATCAGAGCCTTTTCGGCAGGCTCCGGCTCATAGGAAAGCTCTGGCAAACGCTTGCGGCGGTCTGCCATTTTGGCAGCAATAACGGCCGTGAGATCGGGATCGTCCACTTCGGACAGAGGGTCTTCCTCTCCGGTTCTGGCAATATCGCTTTCCAGCCCCTGCCAGTCTTCTTTTTTGAGAATATTGGCGGCACGCTTATAACCCGCAAGCAGATTGGTACCGTCCTCGGTTTCGACAAAACTCTGCAAAGCCTTCACCCTTGCGAGCAGGCGAACCAGATCGTTCTCTCTGCCCAGAGCAAACACCGCATCGATCAGATCATGGCGGATCCCGGCTTCTTTCTGCTGGACCTTGAGGCGGTCAGCGAAGAAATCGAGAAGGTCGCCTTCAGCCACAGACATACGCAGACCGTTCTCAGTGAGAATGCGAATAACGCCCAAAGCAGCACGACGCAGAGCGAACGGATCTTTCGATCCGCTCGGTTTTTCATCAATTGAAAAGAAGCCCTGCAACGTATCGAGCTTATCCGCCAGCGCAACAGCCACCGTTACCGGCGCTGCAGGCACACCATCGCCCTGCCCGACCGGCTTGTAATGGTCGCGAATAGCGTCGGCCACGGCATCCGGCAGATCCTCGGCGCGGGCGTAATAACCGCCCATAAGACCTTGAAGTTCAGGAAATTCTCCGACCATTTCGGTCACGAGATCGGCCTTGGAAAGCCGCGCGGCCTGTTCTGCCTGATCGGCGTCAGCGCCTTTGACGATGCCCTGCTCCACCAGCCAGCGAGCGAGCCTGGCAACCCGCTCCACCTTGTCGGCCACCGTACCGAGTTTTTCGTGGAAAGTGATGCGCTGCAGGCCTTTGGCATGCTCTTCGAGCGTCTTCCTGCGGTCGACATCCCAGAAGAAACGCGCATCGGACAGTCTTGCGGCAAGCACTTTTTCATTGCCTGCAACAATCGCCACACCGCCATCTTCAGCTTCGATATTGGCGGTGCAGATAAAGGCATTGGCCAGTTTGCCGGTTTTATCGTTGCAGATAAAATATTTCTGGTTGGTCCGTGCAGAAAGCTGGATCACTTCGGGAGGCACTTCGAGAAAAGCGTCGTCGAACCGCCCCAGCAGCGGCACCGGCCATTCGGTAAGGCCGGCATTTTCCACCACCAGACCTTCATCCTGGACCAGCGTCAGGCCGGCGGATCGGGCGGCTTCTTCCGCTTTTTCGCGGATCAGCGCTTCGCGTTCGGTGTGATCGACAATCACATGGCACGCCCGCAGCTTTTCCTGATAATTATCGACATGGCCGATGGTGATATCGCCCGAATGGTGAAAACGATGACCCAGCGTGACCAGCCCGCTCGTCACGCCATGCACTTCACATTCGACCAGTTCTTCGCCGAACAGCGCGAGAATGCCCGAAAGCGGACGCACCCAGCGCAGGCTTTCCGTGCTGAGCGAGGCGGCGCCCCATCGCATCGATTTCGGCCAGGGGAAAGCACGAATGACGGCCGGAATAGTGTCCGCCAGAACCTCTTTCACCGCCCGACCCGGAATATTCCTGACCGCAAAATAGGTCGCCCGGCCTTTAACATCACGCAGTTCGAGTTGATCGCGGGTAACACCATTCTTGCGGCAAAACCCGTCAATCGCCTGATCGGGCGCACCTTCGGGCGGTCCCTTGGCTTCTTCGCTCACCGCTTCTGTCTGTTCGGGCAAGTCGCGCGCGATCAGCGCGAGGCGGCGCGGCGTTGACCAGACGGTGATGTCGCCCGGAGCGATGCCGGCGGCACTCAATTCTGACCGGAACAGCTTTTCCAGATCGGCACGAGCGCTTTTCTGCATTCGGGCGGGAATTTCCTCGCAGCGCAGTTCGAGCAGAAAGTCGGTCATGCCTGCCACTCCGGATATTTTGCGGCCCAGCGGTCTTTTTCCTTGGCCATATAGGCTTCACACGATCCGCGCGCGAGATCACGAACCCGGCCCATATAAGAAGCACGTTCCTGCACAGAAATCACGCCGCGCGCCTGCAACAGATTGAAAATATGGCTTGCTTCGATGGCCTGTTCATAGGCTGCGATGGGCACATCGGCATCGAGCGCATTGCGGCATTCGGCTTCTGCTTTATTGAACAGATCGAACAATGCATCCGTATCGGCGACTTCGAAATTCCATTTGGACATCTGTTTCTCATTTTCGAGAAACACATCGCCATAGGTCACACCGCGCCCGTTGAAATCCAGATCGTAAACATTGTCGACATTCTGGATATACATGGCGAGCCGTTCGAGCCCGTAAGTCAGTTCCCCTGCGACGGGCCGGCAATCGTAACCGCCCATCTGCTGGAAATAGGTGAACTGGGTGACTTCCATCCCGTCGCACCAGACTTCCCAGCCAAGCCCCCAAGCCCCCAGTGTGGGCGATTCCCAGTCATCTTCCACGAACCGAATATCATGTTTGAGCGGATCGATCCCGATCACTTCGAGACTTTTGAGATAAAGATCCTGAAGATCGGGCGGGCTTGGCTTCAGGATTACCTGATACTGGTAATAATGCTGAAGCCGGTTCGGATTTTCGCCATAGCGACCGTCGGTCGGGCGGCGGCAAGGCTGCACGAAAGCAGCGTTCCACGGCTCGGGGCCGAGCGCGCGCAGTGTCGTGGCGGTGTGAAATGTCCCTGCGCCCACGCGCATGTCGTAGGGTTGCAGGATCAGACAGCCCTGTGCGCTCCAGTAATCATGGAGCGCAAGGATCATGTCCTGAAAGCTCTTGGGTGCTTTAGTCATCGTGCGGAAGCCCATGGCCGATGGGCTGAAAACCGTCAATCCACCTTTCCTTAGATGTTACACTGCAACAGCTGTGTCTTTCCTGACACGTTAAACATTTCCTCGCTTTCTCAAGGCATTTTCACTTTATCGCTCCTTGTGGAAATGCCTATGGATCGGAACAGGTTACTTTGTCGGCGGAGTGCCGGTGCCCGAAGGAAAACAGCAATGGCCTTTACATCGCGTCTGATTCCCTCCCTTGCGGTGCTAAGCCTCAGTTTCGCAACGCTGGGCTGCGCCACACCGCGCGCCAGCGCTGAAACTGCCCAGGCCGCGCCCAACGGCCCGGCTCTGTGGTGCGCTGCCGATGAGGACACAACGATCTATCTGTTCGGCACGGTCCATGCTCTGCCCGCCGGGGTCGACTGGTTTAAAGGGCCGGTCAAACAGGCTTTCGATCGCTCCGACGAACTGGTCACCGAAATCGCGCTGGACGATACCACAGGAATGCAGAAGCTTGTACTCGATAAGGGTATGCTGCCTGAAGGGCAGAATCTTCGCGACCTGATGAGCGAAGAAAACCGCATTCAATATGAGGAATCGCTCGTCTCGCTGGGTGTGCCAGTGGAAGCTTTCGACCGGTTCAAGCCCTGGTATGCCGCAATGACGCTGCAACTTCTGCCGATCCTCCAATCGGGCTATGTGCAGGATAGCGGGGTGGAAAATGTGCTGAATGGCGAAAGCCCGGCCAAGACGCATGCCGCCCTCGAAACAGCTGAAGAGCAGATCGATCTGTTTGACAGCCTGTCGATGGATCAGCAGCTCACCTATCTCGATCAGACCGTGGAAAGCGCCAATGAAATCGTGCCCACAATTGATGAAATGGTGCGCGAATGG
Organism: Altericroceibacterium spongiae; assembly: GCF_003610805.1. Lineage (GTDB taxonomy): Bacteria > Pseudomonadota > Alphaproteobacteria > Sphingomonadales > Sphingomonadaceae > Altericroceibacterium > Altericroceibacterium spongiae. Next base: position 697,694 of record NZ_RAPF01000001.1, read on the forward strand.
CTGGCGGGCGATGCCGATCATCTGGCGGATCTGCTCAATTCCGAAATGACCGATCCGGCGCTTTACAAGCGTTTGCTGACCAACCGGAACGCCCATTGGGCGGACTGGATCGACAAACGCCTCGGCCAGCCGGGCGTAGTCTTTATCGCAGTGGGCGCCGGCCATCTCGCCGGCAAAGGCAGCGTGCAGGATCAGCTCCGCAAGCACGGTATCAAGACGAAACGCATCAACGAATGATCCGCCTGCTCTTCCTCATGCCTTTCGCGGCGGCGCTGTTTCTAGGAGCATGCCGCAGCGATCCGGCAGGGGACTGGCCAGCGCCCAGCCCGGCCTTATGGGAAGTGCGCGATGGCGACGGGCAGATGAAAGGCTGGCTGTTCGGTACGGTCCACGCCCTGCCCGACGGAGTGGACTGGCACACCCGCCAGATCGATAATGCAGTGGAACAGGCCGGCCTCCTGCTGGTCGAAGTGGCCAATCTGGACGATGGCAAGGCTGCCAATGCTTCTTTCATGCAATTCGCGCGCACGAATGGCTTACCTCCGCTTACCGAGCGGGTTACAAAACAGGACCGCCCCGCCCTGCGCGGATTGATGGATAAGACAGGTCTCGATGACAGCGATTTTACCGAATATGAAAGCTGGGCCGCGGCGCTGATGCTGGCCAATGCCGCGCAGGCCGATCAGGCAGCCGGCAACGGAGCCGATCGCTGGCTGCTCGAACAGGACATCCCGACGGGAGAACTCGAAGGTTTCAACCAGCAGTTCCGTATTTTCGATCAGCTTTCGCCTGAGGATCAAACCGATCTGTTAATGGGCGTGGTCGCCGAAGCGCAAGATAGCGGCGGATCGTCCAATCTGCGCGCCTGGCTGACAGGCGATATCGATGCATTGCAAGCCAATACACGCAAAGGGATTCTTGCCGATCCCGACTTACGGCGAATTCTTCTGACAGACCGCAACCGGCGCTGGGCAAAGATCATCGCCACAAAGCTGGATCAGGCGAAGGACGGGCCGGTTTTTGTCGCTGTAGGAGCAGCACATATGCTGGGAGAAGACGGTCTGCCCTCCCTGCTCCGCCGTCGCGGCTTCCGGGTCAATCGCGTGCAGTAAGCTGTGCGGATTCAGCCGAGCAGATGAAACAGCAGCGGCAGGAACAGCACATTCATGACCCCGACCAGTACCATGACCAGCCCGGCAATCGCCCCCTCGGTCCGACCGAAGCGATGGGCCTGTGCAGTGCCCGCGCCATGCGCGGCCATACCGAAAAGCGCCCCGCGCGCCATGGGCGATCCATAGGAACTGCGGGCCAGCAGCACATCGCCGATCACCGCCCCGCCAATCCCGGTAATCGCCACAAAGACCGCTGTCAGATCGGGCGCACCGCCAATATCCTGCGATACGATCATAGCGAAAGGCGTACTCATGGAGCGCGGCATCAGGCTGAGACGCAGCGTTTCATTGAGCCCGACAATCGATGCCAGCGCCCAGCTCGATAATGTCGCGGTGGCGCTGCCGACCAGCATACCGATCAGCAGAACCGGCCAGTAACGACGGATCAGGGCACGCTGTTCATAAAGCGGAATGGCAAAGGCAACGGTCGCCGGCCCGAGCAGGGTCAGCAGCCAGTGGGTGCCCTGAATATAACTGGCATAGCTCGATTGCACGGCAATCACGACCAGACCGATCAGCACCGGCGTCATACCCAGCGGCGAGAGCCACCAGCGCGGCCAGCGGCGATACAGGTTTTTAACCAGCGCATAGAGCCCGATCGTTACCACAGACCAGACGATAATATGCAGGATCGTCTCACCCATGGTGGTTCATACTCCAGCGGATCGCACGTTCGACGGTGAAGACCGTTGCCAGCATCACCAGTACCGTGCTGGTAAGAATGACGAACAGCACTTTGAGGCCAAGCAACCCGAAAAGCTCCCGATGTTCGAGCACCGCCAATACGGCAGGTACGAAGAACAGCAGCAGATCGGCAAGAAAGAGATTGGCCCCCTTGCGCATGCTGACGACACTCAACCGACGGGACGTCAGCAGAATAATCGCAATCGCAAGGCCGATAATACTGCCCGGAACCGGCAGACCGGTCAGGCGGGCAAGCGCTTCCCCTGTCAGCCAGCAGGCGAACAGGATCGCAACCTGTAAAATAGCATTGCGTTGAATAATCCGTGCAGTGCGAGCCATATGCGACCTCCTGCAACCCATATGTGTGCAATTGCAGCATGATGGAAATGAATAGACTTCATGACTACTATTCCATATTAGAATGGCATGAATTTTCGTCGCCTGCGTATTTTCGTCGAGGTCGTCCGGCAGGACAGTTTTTCGCGTGCTGCGGACATTGTGGCTGCCACCCAGTCCACGGTCAGCAAGGCCGTCCGCCAGCTTGAGGAAGAAGTGGGCGCTCCGCTGCTCGACCGGGTGGGCGCACATAATATTCTCACGCCCGCGGGGGAAATCGTTTATCGCAGGGGCATGAAATTGCTGGCCGATCGTGACGATCTGCTGGTCGAACTGGCCGAACTGCGCGGCCTCAAACGTGGTACTTTGCGGCTCGGCCTGCCACCGATCGGCTCCAGCACGTTATTCGCGCCATTATTTACAGCCTATCGCCGGCTTTATCCGGGGATCACCGTGCATCTGGTCGAACATGGCAGCGATCAGCTCGAACAGATATTGCGGGCCGGTGAAATCGATCTGGCCGGCTTGCTTCTTCCGACATCGGAAGATTTCGACAGCGAACTGGTACGCAGCGAATCGCTTGTCGCACTCCTGCCCGATACACACCCTCTGGCCGCGCGCTCCTCCATCCGGATAGAAGATCTGCGCGAAATGGACTTCATCCTGTTCGAAAGCAGTTTCAGCCTGCACAGGATCATCTATGACGTTTGCCGACGCGCCGGTTTCGATCCGTCCGTGGTGGCAGTGAGCAGCCAGGTCGATTTCGTTATCGAGCTGGTCGCCACAGGCCTTGGCGTCGCTTTTCTGCCGCAAATGATTGCAGCACAGCGCCTGCATGGGGGTGTAAGGGCGGTTTTGTTGGAAGAAGAAGGCACGGCATGGCAAATGGCGATGGTATGGCGGCGCAATGCCTATCTGTCCGAAGCCGCACAGGCCTGGCTGGATCTGGTCAGGCACAGGCAAACCGTTTGATCGGGAGAGGTGTCAGGCACCACTCGCCCTTCTGCTTGCATTTCTCCTCCATCGGGCTTATGCGCGCGTCTTCCCGTTATCGGTCATCCCTGGAGGCGTGGCGGGAAAACATATCAACGTATTCGAAAGGCATGAGATTATGAGCGACGCTCTGACCCTGCCGGCTGAAGCGCGCGATCGGGTTGGCAAGGGAGCCTCCCGTGCACTCCGTCGCGAAGGCCGGACACCCGCAGTGATCTATGGTGACAACCAGGAACCTGTGGCTATTCATCTTGAAGAAAAAGAACTGACGAAGCAGCTGGATACTGGCCACTTCATGAACTCGATCGTCAATATCGAGCTCGATGGCAAGATCATCCGCACGCTCCCCAAGGACGTCGTTCTGCACCCGGTCAGCGATTTCCCGATCCATGCCGACTTCCTGCGTCTCGCCAAGAACGCTACGGTCGAAGTGCTTGTCCCGGTCAACTTCACCAATGAAGAAGCCTCACCGGGGCTCAAGAAGGGCGGCGTTCTCAATGTTGTCCGTCACGAGCTGGATCTGGTCTGCGAAGCCGACAAGATTCCGGGCGAGATCGAAATCGACGTCACCGGCCTCGAAGTCGGCGATTCGATTCATATCAGCCATGTGAAGCTTCCGGCCGGTTCGGAAAGCGCAATCACCGATCGCGACTTCACGATCGCCACGATCGTGGCACCTTCCGCGCTCAAGCGTTCGGAAGCCGAAGCCGCTGCCGAAGGTGAAGAAGAAGCCGCTGAAGGCGAAGGCGAAGCCTCAGAAGATTGAGGCGCCTGCCCGTTTAAGAAAAGACCGGCCACACCATCGTGTTTGGCCGGTCTTTTCATTTGCCGGTCTGTTTATTTGTGTGCCGCACCAGTCGAGGAGAATGCCATGCAGCTCTGGGTAGGTCTTGGAAATCCCGGCCCGCAATATGCCATGCAGCGCCACAATGTCGGCTTCATGGCGCTGGACGTACTTGCCGATATGCATGGTTTCGGATCGGTGCAGAAGAAGTTTCAGGGCTGGGTTCAGGAAGGCCGCCTCGGCGGAGAAAAAATTATCCTGCTCAAACCGGCCACCTATATGAATGAAAGCGGTCGCTCGGTCGGCGAAGCGATGCGCTTTTACAAACTCGGTTATGATGCGCTGACCGTATTTCATGATGAGCTCGACCTTCCGCCTTTCAAAGTAAAAGTGAAACAGGGCGGCGGCCATGCCGGCCATAACGGCCTGCGTTCGATCGATCAGCATTGCGGCAGTGACTTCCGCCGTGTGCGCCTCGGCATTGGCCATCCGGGGCATAAGGATCGTGTAACGGGCTATGTACTCGGTAATTATGCCAAGGCCGAACAGGAAGCACTGGTCGATATGCTTGGCGCCGTGAGCGCCGAAGCCGAATGGCTTGCCCGCGGCGATGCACCGCGCTTCATGAATGAAGTGGCGCGCCGTCAGCAGGATTGAACCGATCTTTCAAGCACGGCCCCCTTTCCTTATCCCGGCGCGACAGGCGCAGCTATCCTGTCCCAAATAAATACAGGTGAGAGCAGAGAATGGACTCACAGCGTCATACTCTCTTCAAAGGAACCCTGTTCGCAACGCTTTAAATGTGTCGGCCGCGGATGACGGGTCGTCATGCACCGTTAGAGGAAGATGTAAAATGATCCGCAAGACGACGATTGTTCTGGGAGCCCTCTGCGCTCTCGGGCTGGCCGCTCCGGCTTCGGCAACCGGTCGGGGTGGTGGTGGCCATCATTGCGGATGGCATTGCGGTCCCGGTTCGTCTTCTTCAGGTGGTAACACCTCTTCCGGCGGCAACACCTCTTCAGGCGGTAATACTTCCTCCGGTGGCTCCAGCTCCGGCGGAACGCAGGTTCCCGAGCCGGGCATGCTCGGCATGGCAGGGCTTGGCCTGCTCGGAATCGGTGCGATTCACACCCGTCGCCGCAAGGCTGCACGCAAGAGCTAATGACAGCCTGTACCGTTCCGTTGGGGGAACGGCACGGTTACAGGCCTTTCTCGGAAGGGGGGCTCCTTCCCAAGACGGAAAGCGCTTCCGCCCTGAGGGTGGAAGCGCTTTTTGCATCTCTGGCCTTTCGGGCTTTGCATCGCTAAAGCGTGCGCAAACATATTTTCAAGGATAGAGACCATGGGATTCCGCTGCGGAATCGTCGGCCTGCCCAATGTCGGCAAGTCGACGCTGTTCAACGCATTGACCGAAACGCAGGCTGCACAAGCTGCGAACTACCCCTTCTGTACGATCGAACCCAATGTGGGACAGGTTGCCGTGCCCGATCCGAGGCTCGACAAAATTGCCGCCATTGCCGGTTCGGCTAAAACCATTCCTACCCAACTCGCTTTCGTCGATATTGCGGGGCTGGTGAAAGGTGCGAGCAAAGGCGAAGGTCTTGGCAACCAGTTCCTCGGCAATATTCGCGAAGTGGATGCCATCGTTCATGTGCTGCGCTGCTTCGAGGATGACGATATCCAGCATGTTGCCAATAAGGTCGATCCCATCGCAGATGCCGAAGTGGTCGAAACAGAGCTGATGCTCGCCGATCTCGAAAGTCTCGAAAAACGCGTTCCCAATGCGCAAAAACGTGCAACCGGCGGCGATAAGGAAGCCAGAATCGCTGCAAGCGTTCTGGGGCAGGCACTCGAATTGCTGCGCGACGGCAAACCCGCCCGCCTCACCGAACCGCAGGATGACGAAGAAGCCCGCGTCTTCGAACAGGCGCAGCTTCTGACCGCCAAGCCGGTACTCTATGTCTGCAATGTTGCCGAGGGCGATGCCGCCACCGGAAACGAACTATCCGAAAAGGTCTTCGAAAAAGCCAAAGCGGAAGGCGCACAGGCTGTGGTCGTCTCGGCTGCGATCGAAGCTGAACTGGTCGCTATGGAACCCGAAGACCGGCAGGAATTTCTCACCGAACTGGGCCTTGAGGAAAGCGGCCTCGCCCGGGTCATCAAGGCCGGATACGATCTGCTCGGACTGCAGACCTTTTTCACCTGCGGCCCCAAGGAAGCCCGCGCCTGGACTTTCCCGAAAGGCGCCCGCGCTCCGCAGGCCGCCGGGGAAATCCACACCGATTTCGAACGCGGCTTCATCCGCGCCGAAACCATCGCTTTTGACGATTATGTTGAACTGGGCGGCGAAACGGCGGCCCGCGATGCCGGTCGGCTGCGGCAGGAAGGTAAGGATTACCTCGTGCAGGACGGCGATGTGATGCTGTTCAAATTCAACGTCTGAACGCCGGTGCATCCCTCCTCTGTAAGCTGGGTATAAAAAAGGGGCGCGGAAATTGAGATTTCCGCGCCCCTTTTTATATGCCGGGCCGATAACCGGCCCGGCATATCCGAAATCAGTTAGAGGTTTCTGCCGGTGTTTCGGCAGCCGGAGCCGCAGCCGGCTGCTGAGCGGGCGCCTGCGCAGGAACTGCCTGCACGCCGCCATTGGCTTCGACATCGGCATAGGTCGACCACATTTCGGCAATCGCTTTACGCGGGCCGGTAACCTTGGCCAGCGTGGCCTTGCCTTCGTCATATTTGCCCTGCTTGATCTGGACGATGCCCAGACGGGTCAGCACACGCTCATTATCCACGCCGCCCTTCTGCAAAGCGACCTGATACATTTTCTCGGCATTGGCATAATCGTCAAACGACATGAAGCTGTCAGCCGCACCGCGTGCCGTCACGCCATCTGCCGCCGAATTGGCTTCATCCACCAGATCCATTGTGGCTTCGCGGTCGTCTTCCGCACGATCCTGCGCAATGCTCTTGGCTTCGGAGAAATAGGTTTCATCAGCCGGAACGACACCGGCTTCGATACCTTCATTGACCAGCGAAAGCACTTCATTAGGCAGCATACGCGCATCGGCAGCTTCGATGTAATCGATATAATCGCGCTGCGTGGTCAGCGTGTTGGTCGCGCGCATCAGACGCAGGAAGTCGAGCGAAGCCGGATCGTCCCAGTCATGCGTGGCGCGAACCACCTGCAGGCCGTTAACCCAGTTCTGCTGGGTCGGTGTGTTCTTCACCAGCAGGCTGGAAAGCGTCACGCTTTCATCGGCCAGCGAATTTTCATAGGCCACTTTCAGACCGCGCAGCAGCCAGTTATCGGGCACTTGCTGCCCGGCAGCCTGACGCTGCTTAACCACATTTTCGAGATAGGAGACGCCTTCGGCGTTCTTGCCTTCCGCGAAATAGCTCTCGATGATGAGGCCCTGCGGATCATTTTCGGTATAACCGGCATCGGCAGCCGCTTTCAGCGCGGTGCGAGCGGCTTCATAGTCTTTTTCCTGATAAGCGAGGTTGCCAACGAAGAACTGGAACTGGCCGACCTGTTCGGCAGGCACCTTGCCGCTCTGGAGCATCATTTCGAGGCCCTGACGCTGAAGCGCAGGGTCCTTGCTCTTGGAACCCATGCTCAGAATGAGCTGACCCGCGGCGAAGCGGTCGTCTTCGGTTTTCACTGCCGAGACGATAGCGGGAATATTGGCCTTCTGGGCTTCAATATCCGCACCTTCTGCGTTGACCGCATCGGCTACCGGGGCATAGGCTTCAACGAAGCCCTTGGAATAGTCCTGTTTCTGCGCATAGGCCGGGGTCGCGATCCCGGTTGCGCCGATGACGGTTCCGCTCGCCAGCGCAACGGCCAGAGCAAATTTGGAACCGAACCGGGTTCGGCGTGCGGGAAGGGACGTGCGAAGCATTAAATTCTCTCCTGTAAGGATTGCGGGATGTATACCCATTCATCGGTTTCGCATTCGGTCTAGTGCCGGTTTGCGAGGAATTTTGCAAATAGGTTGTACAAATTAACGGCTGAACGAATTTTGAACGCTATTTCAGCGCTTTTTGTTCTGCAACCCGGTAAAATGTGGATAAGGCGCGACTTTTCTGCCCCTTCCCGTCTGATTGGCTGGCCTCGGCCAAGGGGATCGCCTAGGGTCCGCAAGCATATTTCATTAGCTGAAATGAAGGTAGATTTTCGCAGGTGAGCGACAGCAGCGACATTATTCTCCCGCCGGAAGACCCCGCTGGTTATGAACCCATCGACATCGTCGATGAGATGAAGACCAGCTATCTCGATTACGCGATGAGCGTGATCGTCTCCCGTGCGCTCCCCGATGTGCGTGACGGGCTCAAACCTGTGCATCGGCGTATTCTCTTCGCCAGCCAGGAAGGCGGCTTCGTCTATAACCGGCCCTATCGCAAATCGTCGAAAATCGTCGGTGACGTGATGGGTAACTATCACCCGCATGGCGACAGCGCGATCTATGATGCGCTGGCGCGTATGACCCAGCCATGGTCAATGCGTCTGCCGCTGATCGACGGCCAGGGCAATTTCGGTTCGATGGACCCCGATCCGCCGGCCGCCATGCGTTATACCGAAGCGCGTCTGGCCAAAGTCACCACCGCCCTGCTCGACGATCTCGACAAGGATACGGTCGATTTTGCCGATAACTATGACGGTTCGCGCTCCGAGCCGACCGTTCTGCCGGCCCGCTTCCCCAACCTTCTGGTAAACGGCTCTGGTGGGATCGCGGTCGGTATGGCGACCAATATTCCGCCTCATAATCTGGGCGAAGTGATCGATGGTTGTCTGGCCTATATCGAACGGCCTGAAATCACCTCGGAAGAACTGTTCCAGATCATTCCGGGACCCGACTTCCCGACCGCTCCGCTGATCCTGGGCACATCGGGTTCACGTTCGGCCTATACGACCGGGCGCGGTTCGGTGCTTCAGCGCTGCCGCCATGAAATCGAGGAAAAGCGAGGCGATCGCCGGTCGATCGTGCTGACATCGATTCCCTATCAGGTGGGCAAATCCAATCTGGTCGAAAAAATCGCCGAAGCCGCCAAGGAAAAGCGGATCGAGGGGATCTCCGATATTCGTGACGAAAGCTCACGCGAAGGCGTGCGCGTTGTGGTCGATCTCAAACGTGACGCGACAGCCGATGTGGTGCTGAACCAGCTCTGGCGCCACACCCCTGCCCAGTCGAGCTTCCCGGCCAATATGCTGGCCATTCGCGGCGGACGGCCCGAAGTCCTCACCTTGCGGGACATCATCGAAGCCTTCATCTATTTCCGTGAAGAGGTCATCACCCGGCGGACCAAATATGAGCTGCGCAAAGCCCGCGAGCGTGCGCATATCTTGCTCGGTCTGGTGGTTGCGGTTTCCAACCTCGATGAGGTGGTGGCGATCATTCGCGGTGCAGCCAATCCGGCCGATGCGCGCCAGAAATTGCTCAACCGCGAATGGCCGATCGGGGATATCGCGCAATATATCCGTCTGGTCGAAGCCATCGAGCCCAATGCCGAACAGGAAGGCGGAACCTATCGCCTGTCGGACCGGCAGGTGAAAGCCATTCTCGATCTGCGCCTCCATCGCCTGACCGCTCTGGGCCGGGACGAGATCGGTGACGAACTCAAGGAACTCTCGCTCGCCATCGAGGAATATCTCTCCATTCTCGGCGACCGTGCCAAACTTTATGGCGTGATGCGTGACGAGCTGGTCGAAATTCGGGATAATTACGCCACACCGCGCGTCTCCGAGATCGCTCCGGCATGGGATGGCCTCGAAGACGAAGATCTGATCGAGCGGGACGATATGGTCGTTACCGTCACGATGGACGGCTATATCAAGCGCACGCCGCTTTCCACTTTCCGGGCACAGAATCGCGGCGGCAAAGGCCGTTCGGGCATGTCCACCAAGGAAGAGGATGCGGTGAGCGACATGTTCGTCACCAGCACGCATAATCCGGTGCTGTTCTTCTCCACCGCAGGCAAAGTCTATCGTCTCAAGGTCTGGAGACTTCCCGAAGGTGGCCCGGCGACCCGCGGACGGCCGATTATCAATCTGCTGCCTTCGCTCGAAACGGGTGAGAATATCGCCGCTGTGCTGCCTCTTCCCGAGGATGAGGAAAGCTGGGGGGCGCTCAATGTCATCTTCGCTACGGCGAAAGGCAATGTGCGGCGCAACTCGATGGACGCTTTCGCCAATATTCCCTCCAACGGGAAACTGGCCATGCGCTTCGACGATGGCAGCGACGATCGCCTGATCGGTGTTGCCCTGCTCGATTCGACCGATGATGTGCTGCTTGCATCGCGTAACGGTAAGGCAATCCGCTTCGCCGGCACTGACATTCGCGAGTTCCAGTCCCGTACATCCACCGGTGTGCGCGGCATGAATTTAAAGGATGGCGATGAAGTCGTGTCGCTTTCCATTCTTCACCGGGTCGGGACGGAAACCGAAGAGCGTGAGGAATATCTGCGCTATGCTCCGTGGAAGGGTGATCGCGAAGGCGAACCCAGTCTCTCGCCCGAGCGCTTCGCCGAAATTACGGAGAAGGAGCAATTCATCCTCACCGTCTGCGCCAATGGCTATGGCAAATTATCTTCGGCCTATGAGTATCGCCGGATCGGGCGCGGCGGTCAGGGTATCGTCAATATCGACAATATCCGCCGCAACGGACCGGTCGTGGCCAGCTTCAACGCTTCCAAGGACGATCAGCTCATGCTGGTGACGAATCAGGCGAAGCTGATTCGAATTGGCCTCGATACGATGCGCGTGATCGGCCGCAGCAGCGCAGGCGTGCGCCTGTTCAATGTCGGCAAGGACGAATTCATCGTCAGCGCAGTGCGCATTGACGAGGAAGAAGCGCCTGAAAATGAAGCCGAAGAAGCCATTGTGGAAGAAATTGTGGCTGGCGACAGCCCGGAAACCACTCCCCATACCACCATGGATCGTGACGATCCGGCCGGAGATGAAGACGCGGAAGGCTGAACGGACTTGCCGCGAATAGAGGTCGGGTAACAATCCGTCTCAGGTTCAGCGCTTAAATATCAGAAACCCCGCCCTTTTTTGGCGGGGTTTTTTGTGCGCTACCGGGCTGTTTTTGCCCCCCCTCATGCACGACATATCCGCCCATAGAGCGGCATATCTGCAACATTTGGAGGGCAACGGTAAAAACCATCTCACCAGATGTTGCAAATGATTATCAATACATTTAGCGCGCATCGCGATCACAGAAAGGTATCGTATGAAATATATTCGTTCGCTCGCGCTCGCAGGCACCGCTCTGGCTTCCGTAACCGCAGGACACGCCTTTGCTGAAGAAGTGGCTGCCCCGCCCCCCGCTTCGGGGACCGCAGCCAGCGATTCTTCGGGCCGTGACGACATTATCGTGACAGGTTCCAGAGCCGAACAGACCTTTGCCGGCACCAAGACCCAGACCCCTCTGATCGAAACCCCGCAGCCGCTCAGCGTGGTCACTTCCGACGTTTTCGAAGATCAGGGCGCCATCACGATCAGTGATACGGTGCGCTACACGGCCGGTGTCGTAACCGGCACTTATGGTCGCGACACAAGGACCGACGGTTTTATCATTCGCGGCGTCAGCGCTTTGCAGTTCCGCGACGGAATGCGCGATATTTTCAGCTCCTATGCCAGCATCACCTCCGACCCTTACAATTTCTCGCGCGTCGAAGTGGTGCGCGGACCGGCATCGGTGCTGTTCGGCCAGGGCTCGATTGGCGGTCTCGTCAATCTGGTTTCCAAAAAGCCTTATTTCGAAACCGGCGGTGAAGTCGCCGCGACCTATGGCAGCCACGATCGCAAGGAAGCCCGCGCCGATCTCAATACGCCTCTTTCCGACAGTTTGGCCGTCCGGCTGGTCGGCAAGGTCCGCGATTCCGGCACCCATATCGATCATGTGCCCGATGACCGGGTGATGCTCGCCCCGTCGATCCGCTGGCAGCTCTCGCCCGATACGGATATCACCCTGACGGGCCTGTATCAGGAAGATGACAGCGGCTCGACTTCGCAATTCCTGCCTATTGTCGGGACACTGCTCCCCAATGGCGATAATCCGCGGCTCGATGACGATACATTTGTCGGCAAGCCGGGCTGGGACCGCTATGACGGGCGTCTGTTGCAGGGCGGCGGCAGCCTGACCCATCGCATCAGCGATAATATACAGCTCAGCGTGAAGGCGCGCTATATCGACAGCGATGTCGATTACCGTTCGCATTACACGAACAGTTACACCCACCCGCTCGACCCTTATGTGGCGGGCAGCAACGGGCGGCTGATCCAGCTTTATGCGGTCAACAGTCCGGCTCGGCTAAACGTATTCTCAACGGATAATAATCTGCAATTCAACTTCAACACTGGCGCCGCAGTCGAACACACGCTGCTAACCGGGGTCGATTATTCCTGGAACAAGGTGCGTAATAAGAGCGCATCGACCATCGATATTATCGACATTTACGATATCGACCGGGACGCGATCTCAGCACCCGACGCTCCCGGAGACTGGAGCACAACCTCGCAAAAGCAGCTCGGCTTCTATGTGCAGGATCAGATCAAGTTCTGGGACCGTGTGAACACCGTGTTCGGCTTCCGCCGCGACAAGGTTATCAATTCGGATGGAACCAAGGATTTCGCCTCGACTTTCCGCGCCGGAATTATCGGCGAAGTGGGCGCAGGGATTTCGCCCTTCTTCAGCTATACGGAAAGCTTCAATCCGGTTTCGGGCACCACCTTCGACGGCTCGCGCTTCAAACCACAGCGCGGCACGCAATATGAAGCGGGTTTCAAATGGCAGCCGGAAGATAATACGCTGGTCACGATCACGGGCTTCCATATCAAGGAAAGCAACCGTCCGATCAGCGATCCGCTTCACCCCAATGAGCGGATTCAGGCCGGTGAGCTGACCACCAAGGGGATCGAGTTCGAAGCCAGCCATCGTCTGCCGGGCAATTTCGACCTGCTGGTCAATTACGGCTATAACAAGGTGAAGGTGGATGACGCATCCAGCTTCAACTACATGCCGCGCCATTCCGCTTCGGTCTGGTCGACCAAGAGCGTAACCGTGAATGACGATCTCGCTTTCAAATTCGGCGGCGGGGTTCGCTATGTCGGCAAGAAGGATTCGGTCAGCCCGGTCTGGACGATGACCACCGACGATGTGACGCTGGTCGATGCCATGGCCGAAATGACCTGGCAGGACTGGCGCCTGACGATCAATGCCACCAATCTGCTCGACAAGAACTATCTGTCCTGTCTCGCTCGCGGCGACTGCTTTGTCAGCGAGCCGCGCAATGTGATGGCCACAATCGGCTACAAATTCTGATGAAGCACGAAGCGGGCGGCACAGATGTCGCCCGCTTCATCGCTTAATGGACCACCCGCAATTCGGGGCGCCGTTTACGCAGTGTCTGGATAACCCCGGTGCAGATCAGGAACTGGCCGAGATAATAGACCGGCCAGACGAAAATATCCTGCGCCATGCTCCCTGAAAGCGGCCCCATTCCGGCAATCCACAAGCAGTGGGATATCACGAAAAGCACTGCACCGGCCCCCACCCGGTAGCGCGGAAAATCGCTTGCCCAGGCGGCTGCCGCCATACCTCCCATCGCGAGACCGTATAGCCCGAAACTGCTCGCGACACCGCGATCGGCCGGCAGCAGCCAGCACATCAGCGGCGTCACCAGCAACAGGGCTACTGCCACGATTTTCCGCGATCTCGTCAAATGAGCGGGACGATGGCGCAGATAGAGCGCCATGGCGAGCAGATGACCGCCGAAAAACAGCCATCCGGCCACTTCCATGTCGATCATGAGGACCATGTCCCCCAGGGCACCGAACGCCATCACCCAGACGAGCAGCCGCGCATCGGCGCTCGAATGACGCATAAAGGCATAAATGGCGAGCAACCCCACCGCCGCACCTTTCAGCGGCAGCAGATAAAGCTCGGGCATCGGCCCGGCGCGCAGATAGTAAAAGGCCAGCGCTACCGCGATACTGGCCAGCAGCCAGGGCCGTTTTTCATACAGGGCACGTTTGGGCATCGGTTCCTCCAGAGCCTCTCATGCGGGTTTGCCCCGTGCCGCGCAAGAGAGGTTGCGCGCAGAACCGGTGAAGGCTTGGCCCGGACCGCGCAGAAGCGTATAGGCCGCGCGCATGACATATCAGGTCCATATTATCGGCGGCGGTCTCGCCGGAAGCGAAGCGGCATGGCAACTTGCGCAGCGCGGTGTAAAAGTGCGCCTGTCCGAAATGCGCGGCGGCGGCGATCGCACAGCGGCGCATCAGGGCGATGGCCTCGCCGAACTGGTCTGCTCCAATTCCTTCCGTTCGGACGATGACGAGAAGAATGCAGTCGGCCTGCTGCATCACGAAATGCGGCGCCTCGATTCGCTGATTATGCGCGCAGCCGAAAAAGCGCGTGTGCCTGCCGGTTCCGCACTGGCCGTGGACCGTGACATTTTCTCCGCCGATGTGGAACAGCATCTGCACGACCACCCCAATGTCGAGATCGTCCGCGAGCGAGTGGACACGCTGCCCGAAAACGGCCCGACCATCGTCGCCACCGGCCCGCTCACCGCCCCTTCGCTGGCAGAGAGTATCGGCAAGGCCACCAGCACGCAGAGCCTCGCTTTTTTCGACGCCATTGCCCCGATCGTTCATTACGAAACTATCGATATGTCGATCTGCTGGATGCAATCGCGCTGGGACAAGCAATCGGGGCCGGATAGTGACGGCAAGGATTATATCAACTGCCCGATGAATAAGGAGGAATATCTCGCCTTCCATCAGGGCCTGCTCGATGGCGAGAAGACCGAATTCAAGGAATGGGAAAAGGACACGCCCTATTTCGATGGCTGTATGCCGATCGAAGTGATGGCATCCCGTGGCGTGGACACTTTGCGCTTCGGGCCGATGAAACCGGTCGGCCTCGACGATCCGCGCACCGCTACGCCCGAATTTCCGCAGGGACGCTGGCCTTATGCGGTGGTCCAGCTCCGGCAGGATAACAAGCTCGGCACCTTGTGGAACATGGTCGGCTTCCAGACCAAGCTCAAATATGGCGCGCAGGTGGAACTGTTCCGCACCATTCCCGGCCTGCAGAATGCCGAATTCGCCCGGCTCGGCGGCCTCCATCGCAACACATTCATCAATTCACCCGTTCTGCTGGACCGCCAGCTCCGGCTCAAAGGCGCAGAGCATATTCGCTTTGCCGGACAGATCACGGGCTGCGAAGGCTATGTCGAAAGCTCGGCCATCGGTCTTCTCACCGGAATGATGGCAGCCGCCGAATTGCAGAACCGGCCATGGCAGTCTCCTCCCGCCAGCAGCGCGATGGGCGCGCTGCTTTCCCATATTACCGGCGATGCCGAGACGGAAAGCTATCAGCCGATGAATGTTAATTTCGGCCTGTTCCCACCGATGCATGACGTTAAAAAGAAACAGCGCAAGGAAGCCTATACCACGCGCGGCAAGGCCGATTTCGGCGACTGGCTGAAAACGCTGGAACCGCTTCCCGCCTGAGCATCCTGCTGAACACTACCTAGGAACAGGCGCAGCGCGGCTTTTTCCGGCGCGATTTGCGTTTGGGAGCTGTGGTGGCAAATTCTGCCGGCGTCAGTTCGCCATTGCCATTGGCATCCGCGCCGGTGAAACGATCGGCCGTGGTCACCGCCCATTCCTCGAATGTCAGCAGATTGTTGCCATCCACATCGAGCCTGCGGAACCCGTCCGTACGCGAAGCCAGCATTTCATCGCGTGTAATGCGCCAGTCCCGATTGCGATCATAGCGGAAGAAGCGGCGCTGCTCGCGCGTGAGTTCGCTCGCTTCGGGCGGTTCGGGGCCTTGCAGCCCGGCAAGATCGGCTTCGGGCAAACCTTCTTCCTCCGCCGCAGCCTCCGGCGACGCAGGTTCGGGCGGCGGTGCGCCCTGCTCCACCTGCGCCTGTCCCTGCCACCAGAAGACCCCGACGCCAGCCAGCACCAGCGCCACAAATGCTCCAAGAATTATGCGATTCACGGCAGCCCTCCCCCAAACAAGGCTGCTACAGGCTATCGCCCGGTCAGCCCTATCCGCAAGGCAGTGAAGCCGCTCGCCGGACCCTGCAACAAAGCTGTCCCACCTTGTGACAGTCCACGCCGGGCCAGCCCGGCCAGTACAGCCAGCGTACGCAGGCGTCTGGGCAGCTTTTCCGGTATCTTGTCCAGCTTCTGTGCATGAGCGACAATCCGGGCCTTTTCCTGCGGTTCGGAAACATTGGCAGCCAGATCGCCGAGCGACCAGAGCCGCGCAGCCTGCTGCGCCGAAGCCTGCGCCCGTTCTTCGCCAAGCTGCACAGCCAGCGCTCCGAAAATCGCGGCGCGCCCCTCCGCAAAACCGTTCAGCGCCTCTTCGTCGAGCTCTTCTTTGAGCAGATATTCCCAGCCATCGACCAGATCGACGAGACCGTTGCGCTCCGGCCAGTCTTTCAGCGCGCCGAGCACTGCATCGCCTTTGGGCCACTGATCGGCGGGCTTGCCGAACATATCGCGCCACCAGGCAAGCCGCATCTGCGCCAGCATCACTTCGCGCTTCTGGCTTACCAGTTGCGAAAGCCGTGTATCGAGCGCGAGCACCGCCAGTGTCGGCGCACGAGCGGCAGCGGGCGCATAAGTCAGCGCCAGACGCTGCGGCAAGGCCAGCGATTCGATCAGATTGTCAGCCATGGGCGCGACCTGAAAACATTCTCTTCAAAAATCAAGCGCCCGGCCTGGCGGTCTGTTCCCACCTGGCCGGGCGCCTGCTGTTCTATCAGTCCGGTCGCTTGCCGGACCGAAACGCTGTCACCTCAATCGACGTAGCAGACCTTCTTGGCCGCAGCGATGATGCGATCGGAATCGATCAGCGCCATCTTTTCGAGATTGGCGGCATAAGGCAGCGGCACATCCTCATTGCAGACCCGCAGCACAGGCGCATCGAGATTGTCGAAACCGTCTTCCATGCAGATAGCCTGAATTTCCGCAGCAACCGAACATTGCGGAAAGCCTTCTTCGGCCACGATCAGACGGTTTGTCTTGGCGAGGCTTTCCAGCACGGTTTCGCGATCCAGCGGACGGATCGTGCGCAGATCGATGATTTCGGCATCGATGCCTTCTTCGGCCAGCTTTTCCGCTGCTTCGAGCGCCAGACCGACACCGATCGAATAGGATACGATGGTGACATCGGACCCTTCGCGCATGATCCGCGCCTTGCCGATCGGCAGGACATGATCGTCGAGCTGTGCCAGTTCGAAGCTCTTGCCATACAACAATTCGTTTTCGAGGAAGACCACCGGATCTTCACAGCGAATGGCCGCTTTCAGCAGGCCCTTGGCATCGGAT
This sequence comes from Altericroceibacterium spongiae, assembly GCF_003610805.1. Taxonomy (GTDB): domain Bacteria; phylum Pseudomonadota; class Alphaproteobacteria; order Sphingomonadales; family Sphingomonadaceae; genus Altericroceibacterium; species Altericroceibacterium spongiae. Next base: position 715,026 of record NZ_RAPF01000001.1, read on the forward strand.
GCATCATAAGGTGCAATCACGATCAGGCCGGGCACGGCGGAATACCAGGGAGCGTAGTTCTGGCTGTGCTGCGCGGCCACGCGGCTTGCCGCGCCATTGGGGCCACGGAACACGACCGGACAACGCATCTGACCGCCCGACATATAATTCGTCTTGGCCGCCGAATTGATGATGTGGTCGATCGCCTGCATGGCGAAGTTAAAGGTCATGAACTCGACCACCGGACGCAGACCGCCCATGGCAGCGCCGGTTCCGATACCGGCAAAGCCATATTCGGTGATCGGCGTATCGATCACGCGCTTGGGGCCGAATTCATCGAGCAGGCCCTGCGTGACCTTGTAAGCGCCCTGATATTCGGCCACTTCCTCGCCCATCACGAAGACGCGCTCATCGAGCCGCATTTCCTCGGCCATGGCATCGCGCAACGCTTCGCGGACGGTTGCCTTCACCATATTGGTGCCTTCCGGAATTTCCGGGTCGGCCTTTTTCGGTTTGGGCTGTTCCTGGGTCATGATTTCGGCCGAGCTGGCAGCGGGCTTTTCTTCATCGGCCGGCTTGCTTTCGGTCGGCTCGGAAGATGCGGACGGCGCTTCGAGCGAGGACGCATCTTCGCCTTCTTCGGCCAGCATCGCAATTACGGTGCCGACTTTAACATTTTCCGTGCCTTCATCGACCAGCAGCTTGCCGACCGTGCCTTCATCGACGGCTTCGAATTCCATCGTCGCCTTATCGGTCTCGATTTCGGCAAGGATGTCGCCGGAGGAAATTTCATCGCCTTCCTTGACCAGCCACTTGGCCAGGGTGCCCTCTTCCATCGTCGGAGAGAGCGCGGGCATCTTCAGTTCGATAGCCATCAGTAATTACCCACCAGAACGTCGGTGTAGAGTTCGCTCGCCTCGGGTTCGGGCGAATTTTCGGCGAAATCGGCCGCGTCGGCCACTTTCGCGCGGATATCCTTGTCGAGCTGCTTCAGCTTATCTTCGGACACACCCATTTCCATGAGGTCCTTCTTGATATGCTCGATCGGATCGCTGTGTTCGCGCACATTCTGCACTTCCTCGCGGCTACGATATTTCGCCGGGTCGGACATGGAGTGGCCGCGATAGCGATAGGTTTCCAGTTCCATGAGAACCGGGCCCATGCCCTTGCGCACATGATCGGCAGCGACATGGACGGCCTGATGCACCTCGAGCACATCCATCCCGTTCACTTTCATGCCGGGGATGCGGAAGGCCGTGCCGCGGCGATAGAATTCGGTTTCGGCCGAGCTGCGCTTGACCGACGTGCCCATCGCATACTGATTGTTCTCCACGATGAAGATCATCGGAAGATTCCACAGGCTGGCCATGTTGAAGGTTTCGTAAACCTGCCCCTGATTGGCCGCACCGTCGCCGAAATAGGTCGCGCAGATGCCGCCATCGTCCTTATATTGATGCGACAGAGCGAGACCGGCACCGAGCGGAACCTGCGCCCCGACGATTCCATGGCCGCCGTAAAAGGCTTTCTCGGTCGAGAACATATGCATCGAACCGCCCTTGCCGTGGCTGATACCCGCCTGGCGACCGGTCAGTTCGGCCATGATAATCTTGGGATCGATCCCGTATGCGAGCATGTGACCATGATCGCGATAGCCGGTGATAACGCTGTCTTTCCCTTCCTCAAGAGCGGACTGCACGCCCACGGCAACGGCCTCCTGGCCGATATAGAGGTGGCAGAAACCGCCAATATAGCCCAGTCCGTAAAGCTGACCGGCACGCTCTTCGAAGCGACGGATCAGAAGCATCTGCTCATAGAAGGTGAGCAGTTCTTCCTCGCTCGCCTTGTAGCGCTTATTCTTCTCGAACTCTTCCTGAAGGCTGTGCAGGGCGAAATTCTCGTCCTGAGCGGCACCTTGCGAATTCGCGGAAGATTCCGTTTTTGCAGTGGATTTCCTGGGGGAAGCACGGCGCTTCCCTGATCCGGAATTGGCGGAGGCTGGTTTGGCCAAAACGTCTATCCCTTTCTAACGCCGGCACAACGCGGCGTATTCGTTCTAAGCGATGCCTATAAGCGGAGTAATGTCGCGCTGGCAACGCCTCGCATCACGCATAAGGCTGCAAGCGGCATTTTCATGCCTGTAAGAGGGCCTCAAGGCTGTTTGAGTTCAATGATATATTCATCGGGATGCGCGACATTGAGATTTTCGCGCATAAGCTCGGTCACGAGATCCGGATCGGCATGGTCGAGATTGAGCAGGGACACCCGATTCCTGAGTTCCGCTTTATCCTTTTCAAGCACCGCAATCCGATGCTCCCGTTTTTCGAGCAGGGCCTTGTTCTCTCCCCAGGCAAGCACGCCATAAGGACCGACCAGCGCCAGACCGCCCAGCACGAGCAGATAACCGAGCGCGCCGAACTGGCTCAGTTTCTCCCGTAATTTCGGCTGATTGGAGATGGTGTGAGGCATGTATGCACAGGACCACAAATAGGCCGGCAATTCAAGCCAAATAGCGCAGAATCAACGCATTTTTCCACCAGACGTTGCTTGCTTGCGGGGAGCGCGCTTGCCTGCCCTCGGGAAACAGGTTACACTTGAAACTATGATAAAGGAAACGACTATAACGGATAATAATCCACTGGGACTGGACGGCTTCGAATTTCTCGAATTTTCGGCACCTGAAAAAGGCGTTCTGGAAGCGAAATTCGAAGCGATGGGCTTCACTCGAGTCGCCCGCCACCGCAGCAAGGACGTGCAGCTCTGGCGGCAGGGTGAAATCAATCTGATCGCCAATTACGAGCCGCGTTCCCCCGCTGCCTATTTCGCTGCCGAACACGGCCCCTCGATCTGCGCCATGGCCTTTCGGGTCGCCAATGCCGGAAAAGCCTATGCCACGGTGGTCGAGCGCGGAGCCGAGCCGGTGGACATCCCGACCGGCCCGATGGAACTGAAGCTGCCCGCCATTCGCGGCATCGGCCATTCGCTGATCTATCTGATCGACCGGCACAGCGAAAACGGCCCCGACCTCTACGATATCGACTTTCTCTTCGAAGACGGGATCGAGCGCCACCCGCCCGGTGCCGGCTTCAAAACCATCGATCACCTGACGCATAATGTTCACGAAGGGCGGATCGCCCATTGGGAAAATTTCTACCGCCGCATTTTCGGCTTTCGCGAATTCCGCCAGTTCGATGTGACCGGCGAATATTCCGGACTCAACACCAAGGTGATGGCCGCCCCCGACGGCAAGATCCGGATTCCGCTCAATGAAGAAGGCAAAGGTGACAGCAAAGGCCAGATTGCCGAGTTCCTGCGCGAATATAATGGTGAAGGTATCCAGCATATCGCGTTCGACAGCGACAATCTTTACGCCTCGCTCGACAGTCTGAAACAAAAGGGCACCGAATTCGCCTCTCCCCCGCCCGACATATATTACGATCAGCTCGAAACGCGCCTGCCCGGCCATGGTGAGCCAGTGGCAGAATTGAAAGCACGCGGCATTCTCGTTGACGGCACGACCGAGGGTGGCAATCCGCGCCTGCTGATGCAGATTTTTTCCAAGCTCACTTTCGGTCCGGTCTTTTTCGAATTTATCCAGCGCAAGGGTGATGAAGGGTTCGGTGAAGGCAACATCACCGCGCTCTTCAAAAGTATCGAAGCGGATTACAAATTGCGCGAGGGCGAAGGCACCGGTCAACCGGCCTGAGCGCCCCCTTGGACTGGTTTATGGCCCTGTTCCGTGCCGTTCAGGCCCTCTTAGGCCTGAACGGCTTTTTTTGGCGTAAAACAACGAAATTATCAGACTTTATCAATCTCCGCTTGGTGGAATCGCGCAAGCTCTGCTAGCCGAAAGGAAACACCCTCCTTTCGGGAAAACCGGAATCGAGCCTGAAAACAGGCTGCCCGCTTTGTCCGCCCAAGTGCGGACAGGCAGCGATGCCGACCGGAAAGGAAGGGGCAGAACAAGGAAAGAGAGGACGATAATGGCATTTGATTTCAAAGGACGCACAGCTTTCATCACCGGCGGTGCCAGCGGCGCAGGCTTCGGTCAGGCAAAGGTTTTCGGCCGTCTCGGCTGCAAGATTGCGATTGCGGATATTCGCCCCGAAGCGGTCGAAAAAGCCGTCGCCGCGCTGGAAGATGAAGGGATCGAATGCCACGGGGTCGTGCTCGATATCACCGATCGCGACGCCTTTGTTGATGCGGCAAATGAAGTGGAGGAAAAGCTCGGCCCGGTTACCATGCTGTTCGGAACGGCCGGCGTGTCGATCTTCGGGCCGCTCGAAAAGGCAACCTATGACGATTATGACTGGATCATGGACGTCAATTTCAACGGCGTCGTCAACCTGATGCAGACCTTCGTTCCGCGCATGATAAAGCACGATAAGGGCGGCTATATCGTCAACACCGCTTCGCTCGGCTGCTTTATGGCCAGCAGCGGCGCCGGTATCTATTCAGCCTCGAAATTCGCGGTTCACGGCATCACCATGGCGATGCGCGATGCACTGAAGGATTACGGCATCGGCGTCAGCGTTCTCGCCCCCGCCAATATCAAATCCAACATTGCCGAAAGCGTGAAAACGCGGCCCGATAAATATGGTGAGAGCGGTTTCAAGGTCGATGACCGGGAAATCACCGCACTGCATGAGATCTATTCGCAGGGCATGGAGCCTGAAGAACTGGCCCGTCATGTGAAAGACGCCATCGAGGAAAACCGTTTCTACATCATCCCTTATCCCGAAGCCCGTGCAGGGCTGGAAGCGATTTTCCAGCAGGCACTCGACGCTCTGCCCCCGGCGGACAGCGACAAGGAAGGGCAGGAAAAACGCTCCCAGGCGATGTATAAATATATCGAAGCGCGCAACCGGATGGATAAAGAGCGCTACGGCCACGCCACGCGCTGACGACAGGGCACCGGCGCTCTATCGGCACAAGATCGAACGGCGCCGGACCTTCCGTCCCCCATCGCGACGGAAGGTCAAGAGAGGAGAGTTTTTGCAATGAATATGCGGTTTTTCGGGGTGTTACTGGCAGGGAGTGCCGGTATAACAGCCATTGCTGCGCCGGCCTCCGGGCAGATGAGCGATACGGAAGTGCTCAATATTCTGCGCGAATGCGCAAAGGTTCAGGACCCGTCTGCAAGGCTTTCCTGCTATGATAGCAACATAAGCGGCAGCCCATCTTCATCCTCGCCGACAGCAGGTGAGACCACCCTTCCCGCGCCTCCTCCGGCTGCGGCATCGAGCGGCTCCCAAAGCGCGTTTGGTGCAGAGGATATACGCAGCCCCGAACGGTTCACACCGCCCCCCGCAGAAAAGCAGAGTCTCACCGCACGCGTCCTGTCCGCCCGGCAGCGCGAGCCTGGTATCTATCTGGTAACGCTGGAAAATGGAGCGCAATGGCTGTTTTCCGAAAGCGTCCCCTTCTCTTTCAGTCCGCCCCGCAAGGGAAGCACGGTCACGATCGATAAGGCATCGCTCGGCAGCTATCTGATGCAGGTGGGGCGCCAGTCCGCAGTGCGGGTGAAACGGATCAAATAGCCACACAAAAACATAGTCTGCATTTTGCGCGTTCTGGAACAAGACCTGGCGGCTTTGAATCGCTATGGCACCCTCAGATTCAAACGGCAGATACGGCGCGGGGGAAGCGCCCGGCGGCCTTTATCGGAGACGATTTATCATGAGTGGACAGGGGGCTGGCAGCCATTCCGCGCACACGAATCCGCGCGACGGAAACGGCACGCTGATCGTTCTTCTGCTTATCACATTCATCAATATCGCAGGCTTCGGCATCGTCATTCCGCTGCTGCCTTTTTACGGTGAAACTTTCGGCATATCCGCCTGGCAGGTGACGGTATTATTCTCCGCCTATTCGGTCGGGCAATTCATCGGTGAACCGCTCTGGGGGCGGGTTTCCGACCATTTTGGGCGCAAGCCTGTGCTGCTCTTCACCGTTGCCGCCATCGGTCTTTCCTATGTCGCGCTGGCCTATACGAACAGCTATTATATCGCGCTGCTTCTGCGGCTTCTCGGCGGTGTTGCCGGGGGTAATATGGGCGTCACCCAGGCATATGTTGCGGATATTACCCCGCCGGGCAAACGCACTGCACGTATGGGTCTGCTGGGGGCCGCTTTCAGCCTTGGCTTCATGGCCGGTCCGGCGATTGGCGGACTGCTCGTGATTGAGGGGATCGGCACGGCAGGTTATCGCCCGCCCTTACTCTGCGCCGGTTTTTTGAGTGCGCTGGCCGTGCTTGGCACCGTTATTTTTCTTCGCGAAAGCCGCGTTCATATTAATCGCGCCAAACGGCAACAGGCCAGAATTCACGAAGCGATCCTGCATCCAATCATCGGACAGGTTCTATTGACCACTCTGGTGGCGACCAGCGCTTTTTCCGCCATGGAAGCGAGCTATGCGTTATGGGCCGAAGCGCGTTTCGACTGGGGGCCGCATGAAGTGGGGCTGACTTTCACCATGATTGGCGCGCTGGCAGCATTCAATCAGGCCGTTCTGGCAGGAAAAATCGTCGAAAAAATCGATGAGTCCCATGCTCTGGCCTATGGTATCTTGCTGGCGGGACTGGCGATGTTCTCGCAAATATTCGCCCCCAACGGCACTGTTCTGATCCTCATCACAGCACTGATGGTACTGGGCCTGTCGATCACACAGCCCGCCATTTCGGGGCTGATCTCACTCGCCAGTCCGCCCGAAAGGCAAGGTGCCTTGCTCGGCTTGAACGGCGCGCTGAGCGCCTTTGCCCGTATCATCGGCCCGCTGGTCGCAGGCGCGCTGTTTTCAATCGTCAGTATCGATGCGCCCTATATCTTTGCCGGGCTTGGCATGCTGCCTGCGGCATGGCTGGCTTTGCGGGTTGGCCGCCGGATCCGCGCACAGCAACGTGAAACGCAAACGGCCTGAAAATCAACGGACATCAATGAAGGGTCGGAAACGGGACCTCCGTTCCCGACCTTCCTAAGCTCATTACTGGTTCTCGATTTCCTCCAGCGCCCTCTCGCGTTCCAACTGAGCGAAGGCGTTGTGGCGAATTTTGTCGAAAGTCAGCATGAAATGTTCCAGTCTCTCTCCGGACAGCGGCTCCATCAGAAACTCACTGCGCTTCATCCCCATTTCGGCGATAATCGCGTAAAGTTCCTTGCCTTTTGCTGTGGGAGAAAAACGCCCCAAACGGCGTACCGGCTTCCCTTCGCGCGCCACCAGCCCCCGTTCGATCAGCGCGTTGATCGTCCGACCCGACTGACTGTGATCTCGATCAAGGCGGGAGACAAGCTGCGCCCATTCGATCGGCGGGTTTTGTGAAATCTCGGACAGAACCCAGGCTTCGAAATTGGATAATCCTGTCAGGCGCTTAAAGGTTAACGCGGCACTGCGACTGAAATAGGCGCTGAGCGTCAGCAAAGGGGCCACGATGCTGGACCGGTCGATAACGATGTCCTCTCCGACCCGACGTTCGGTGGGTATCCGGATGTCTTCTACACCTGATTCGCTGGCATAGGTCTGCTGGGTCAGATCCCGCTCTTGCTCATAGAGCATGATGGCCCGGTCGAGCAGCAATTTCATGACCGAGAAAAAGTCTGCCAGTTCCTCATCGCTCACATCGAATGTCAGTTCGCGATTGCGCAACTCGGCCAGTTTCAGCAACTTGTCAGCCAGCGACCGCCCTTTTTCGGTCAGCAGGATCGGAGAACGGATCTGTGTTCGCTCGACATATCCTTCCTGTAACAAACGCTTGACCGAACGGCTGATCTGCGCCTTGTCCACTCCGGAAGCGGCAGAAATATCGGCAGGCGGTAACGGCCCGATACTGCCGAGCAGGAACATAACCCGCCGGTCCAGTTCCGCCAGCTCCGCTTCGCGCGCATAGGAAAGTTCAGCGCTTTCCCGGATTTTGCGCAGGATCTGCCACAATTCGCTCTGGAAGATCTTGGGCTGTGTAAAAGTGCCGTAATCATATGCTCTGCCGGAAGAAACGAGCAGCGAGAGTCCGCTCAGAGTCACAGCCAGTTCGTTATAAAAAGCGTCCGGCGCCTCACCTTCGGCAACCGTTCCTGAAGACGCAAAACGCGATGCTGCACCCACAGCATAGGTTTCGACAATACGCAGCGCTGTCTCGCCCAGAGTGCCGAGCGGATTAAGTACTTTAATCTGGTTAGCGGAAGGGCCCGAAAGCGGTTGTGTTCCATCTGCCGCCAGTGCCCGCCGATACACATCGCGCGCATAATGTTGCAGCCATATCCGCCAATCGCTGCTTTCTCCGGCCTGCTGCTTCATACTGCCTTGTGCAGCCTTATCCATTACATTTACCCAATCTTCTTCGGAGGAAGACTCTTCTGCCTGCTTCATAGCAAGACGACCCTTCTCATTCTGTCCGAAACTCACTCTGCTGCGGATATTCGGACTAACGAGCTTGTTACTCGAAAAAAATCACAACGCCACCCCTGTTTTGTGCAGAAAAAAGTTTAGCATATGCCGGGAATTATATGGACATAGTCAATTAATAGGTCATTATCCCTTCCGGAGAGGAACCGGCGAGACCGAAGAAAAATCGGCCGCTGGCAATGTCTGGGAGAGAGATGATGGCGAGTATTTCACCGCCGACCACGGAGCAGGCCGAGGGCATTGCTGCGTCGGCCGATATGGGAACGATGCCGGCCGGGCAGAGCTGGCCATCGGCCAGACGAGCCTGGACCTGTGTCGCCCTGCTGGCCTGCGCCCATATGATAAATATGTTCGATAACGGGCTGACCGGCTTTCTGGTCACCCTTATCAAGGCAGATCTTCAGGCCAGCGACGCGGAAATGAGCTTGTTGATCGGTTTTGCTCCCGTTGCTTTTTATGCGCTGGTCGGCCTGCCCATGGCCCGTTTGATAGACCGCTATCCGCGCACCATTGTCATGCCCATCGGCTCGCTGTTCGTCGGCACTTTCACGCTCATGTGCGGACTGGCTCAGAATTTCTGGCAACTCTTTCTCGCCCGTATGTTCGTCGGTTCCTCAGCCACGGTAAACGGGCCGGGTTTCTATTCCCTGCTGGCCGATTATTTCCCGCCACACAAGCTGAGCCGGGCCATCGCGGGAATGCAGGTAGGTTTCGTTCTCGGCACAGCGCTGGCCTCGTTGCTGGGCGGCGTTCTTGTGGCCATGGCGATTGGCTGGGGAACCAGCGACTGGTTCGGCCTGACGATCCGGCCATGGCACAAGGTCTATATGGTGGGTGCCGCCGGGGCGTTTCTCGTCTCGCTGATCCTGTGGTCGATCAAGGAGCCTGACCGGCGCGAGCTGGCAACGCTCAAGCCCGGAGAAAAAGCCAAAATGATGCCGGTTTCGGAAACGCTGCACGAAGTCTGGCGCCGCCGTGCGGTCTATCTGCCGCTCTTTCTTGCACTCGGTTTCATGTCGCTCGAAATGGGAGGAATCGCCCCCTGGCGCGTCGCTTTCATGGAGCGCAACTATGGCTGGGATGTCGCCAAAATCGGCGCATGGTCGGCTGGGACGATGCTCATCTTTTCGCTGATAGGGCTCCCGCTTGGTACATGGATGACCGAATTCTTCCAGAAGCGCTATGACGACGCGCCGGTACGCGCCATTCTGGTAAGCTGGGTTATCGCTTTGCCTTTTTCGGTCGCCGGGCCACTGATGCCCACGGGCGAATTAATGATGCTATGCACCGGCGTCGGCATCACTTTCGCAATGGCGAGCGCCATTCCGCAGAACACCGCCGTTCAGATCATCACACCCAATCGAATGCGTGCGCAGGTCACTGCGATGTATCTTTTCATGATGACGGTCGTAGGCGGATTAGGTGCCAATTTGCTGACAGCCATTTCCGGTGCGCTTGGCGGAGAAGCCTATCTGGGCGAAGCCATGGCGCTTGCCGTTGCCATTATGACGCCGCTTGCAATTATTTGTGTCATGACCGGTCTTAAACCTTATGCACGCGAAATCCGTGAAAGGCGCGAAGCCGGAGTGATGTAAGCCCCGAAAAGCCTTCCATTGCCACTGGTGCGGTCCATGCGCTTCGTCTAGGCGCTGCGCATGGATCTGGCGATTGAGACCCTTCTTTTTCTGGCTGGCATCGCTTTTTTGGCCGGCAGTATCGATGCGCTTGCCGGAGGGGGCGGCCTGCTCACCATTCCGGCGCTAATGGCGGCGGGGGTTCCGCCCGTATCCGCTCTCGCTACCAATAAGCTGCAAAGCTCGGTCGGCACCGCTTCGGCCTTCGCTGCATTCTTGCGGGGCGGTCATGTCGATCTGCGCCGGTTTATCTGGCCCGTTATAGCCGCGGTTTCCGGATCGATGATCGGAGCGACAGCTGTGCAACATATCGATCCGGCTTTTCTGACCGCTTTCGTCCCCCTGCTACTGATCGCCATGTGCGTCTATTTCATCGCTGCCCCGAAAATGGGTGCAGCGGACAGAAAAGCGCGTTTGGGCAAAGTCGGCCTGACCGTCGTCACGGGCTGTATCGGTTTTTATGACGGGTTCTTCGGTCCCGGAACCGGTTCGTTTTTGACCACGGCGCTGGTCGCTCTGGGCGGTCTCGGGCTGATCCGGGCTATCGCTAATACCAAGCTTCTTAACCTGTCCACCAATATGGCCGGACTGGCTGCCATGATTGCCGGCGGCAAGGTGCTCTGGCTGCTCGGTTTTACCATGGCACTGGCCAATGTAGCAGGCAATCAGCTCGGCGCCTGGTATGCCATGCGGTTTAGCGGCAAGGGGGTGCGCCCGTTACTGGTCATCATGTCCGCGGCATTATCGGTCAAGCTGTTATCCGATCCGGCCAACCCGATCTGGCAATGGTTCTCTTCCTAGCAGAAAGAGACCGAAAACCGTTCTTCCGATCCGCAGAGAAAAGAAGGCGAAGCGCCTTAGCGCTTCGCCCCAGTAGAGGATGCTCGGCTCAACGCCTCGCTATCGCGGCCCCGCCTGTCAGGACGCGGAACCGCAATCCCATTGCATGGGCCTGTTTGCGAGAGTGTTTTGGCTGAACATCCCCACCCATTCGAAAAGCAACGGATGGAAATGGTGCGGGGATGGTCCAGATGCGCCGCACAAATCCACTTCCATCCGTTTCTGCAGTCACACAGGAATGACTGACAGTTTTCGAACTGGTTGAAAGATGCAAAACAGCTCAAACATCTCTCTCCCAATCTGGCCCGCCTCTCTTGACGGAGGCTGTGGCCACAAGGCCGAAGGAGGTGTTTCAATTCTCCTTTCGGCAAAGCTAAAAACCTTCTTTTATCCGGAAGCCCCCGGCATCGTGCTACCCGCTTCCTCGCGCATTTTCGCACGACGAATTGTGTCAGGATGATCCTTATACAGCATCATCGCTTCGATAATCTCCTCATCGCGGCCCTTCTGTCCATCCGCAAATTCAGGATAAGGCAAAATCCAGAACTGATCGCGCTCAATTCCTTCGCGCGCCACGCGTCCCAGGTCGACCGGATCGAACCCGCCTTCGATCACCGATTTCAGACGGGCAAAAACTGCTTCATCTGCACCATAATATCCTGTCTTGCCGTATTTTTCCGGGCGCGTTTCCACTGCACGGTGAATATTTGTGTTCACGCCGCCGGGGCATAAAAGCGACACGCCGATATTGTGTTGTGGCATTTCCACGCGCAGCGATTCCGCCAAACCACGGACCGCATATTTCGTCGTGCAGTAAATTCCAGTCGAAGGCAGTGCGACGAAGGCCGACATGGATGCCGTGATCAGAATATGCCCGCCCTGTCCATGGCCGATCATTCGCGGAATAAAAGTCATACAGCCATTGATGACGCCGTTGACATTCACGTCCATCTGCCAGTCCCAGTCATCATAGGTGGCATCGGCAATAGGGCCGAACTGACTGACTCCGGCGGTGTTGCACAGGAGCTGGACCGGCCCGAAAACCCGTTCTGCCTCATCGGCGGCCTCGGCATAGGCAGCCCGGTCTGTCAGGTCCAGCCTTATAGGATGGACGGCAACGCTCCGACCCGCAAAATAGGCCATGGCTTCATCGAGAGCGTCCTGCCGGATATCGGCAATCACGACTTTCATACCCGCTTCTTCAGCGAGCACCTTGGCCTGCCCCAGCGCCACGCCAGAGCCACCACCGGTGATGAAAGCAGTTTTGCCTTCCAGTTCCGTCATGAATGCCCTTCCCCCAAACGATTCTGTCCTGCTGTGTTTTTCTAGGCATAATCACTCGTTACTTACAAGCAATTATACAGGACAATATCAACTTAAATTCTTCAAACCGTTCAACGATAGCCTTCATACAATATGAGAGCTACTGTTACTAGTATAAATACGTCTGCCGTTCTGCAAGAGCGCTTTAAGGACGCCCGCGAAACGATAACTGCGCCAAAGCCATGAGTTAGGATTTTTAAGACAATTGAAATTTGATGCCACTCCTATGAAATTCATGGAAACTTCCCAACTGTCCAGCGAGTTTGAAACGCAGCTACAGAATTCAATATTTCCTATACTTTTCTGCTACTTATTATATTAAAATAGCAGTGAGCAACAGCGTAAAAGCCCGTCTTATCCAATATGCAGTCAGTGACGTGATCGAATCGCGCTCATACATGCTGGACACTATCAACAAGTAGTCATATGAATCTGTCCTCAGACGGACCTGACGAGTCAATAAATGTCAGGACGTCGGGAGGGATGACAATGATGACTCGGCGGATTTTTCCGTTTGACTACCTATCGGTAGCTCCTGTTTCCAGCTGCGGAAACAGTCATCATTGTGCTGTTCCAGACGCACACTTCTTTCGGACATTTCAAATTTGGTCTTCGTACCGCCTTAGCGACGCGGAGCGATAATTCATGTCCATCGAGATAGTCAGGCCCCGGTAAACCGGTGCCCCATAATGGAAGGAACCTGAAAGTGAGGATATCGAAACTCAACCGGACGAGGGTGTTAAAACGCCTTTTGCTTGCCGGAAGCGCCGGTACGTTTGCGCTGGCAACCCCGGCTATGGCGCAGGATACATCATCCGCTGAAAACGATGTGCTAAATCCGCCAACCGAAACGGCGAGCGAAATTGTCGTAACCGGCTCACGCATTGTTCGTCGCGACTTTGAATCGAGCAGTCCGATTGTGACTGTAGACGATTCACTGTTGCAACAATCGAGCACCGCGGCCGTGGAATCCAATCTCAACAAGCTGCCGCAATTTACCCCCACTCTCGATGCTCCGACAGATGGTGGAGACATTCAGCCAACGGCGCGCAACACGCCGGGTGCGGCTACAGTGGCGTTGCGCGGCCTGGGATCGAACCGTACGCTGGTGCTGATCGATGGCCGTCGTGGCACGCCGAGCAACGCCTCCAATGTAGTGGACATCAACTCCATTCCTTCCGCTGCGCTGGAACGTGTTGAAGTGATTTCCGGAGGCGCATCTGCGACTTACGGCGCAGATGCCGTAGCCGGTGTGGTCAACTTTATCATGCGCAAGGATTTCGAAGGTCTCGAACTCGATGCACAGGCCAATGTCACACAGGAAGGCGACGGTTTCGAATATCAAGTGTCCGGTATTATGGGCACGGATTTCGATGATGGCCGGGGCAATATTTCGCTCAGCTTTTCAACCAATGATCGCAACGCATCCTACCGCAAGGATCGCGACTATTTCCTCGATTACTGGGCCGATCCGTCCATCGATGGCACCGGCTTTTTCCCTTACAGGCCCGGCATCAATCTCGGCTTTACCTCCGCCCCCGATCCGACAGTGATGAACGCGATTTTCGATCAGGCATCGGGGCCGATTTCACCTGCCGGCACCCTCATCTATGCCAATCCCGACGGTACGGTCTTCTCCGGTTTCGATCCGGCCGGCGTTCCTGGCGCCTATCGCAACAAGATTGTCGATGGTTATAATTACAAGCTGCTGGATAATGGCCAGCTCGGAACCAATTTCACCGATGCCATGCTGGTTCTGCCTCTGAAGCGTTACAATATGTATGCGCGCGGCAATTATGAGCTGAATGACTGGATCGGCGTGTTTGCCCAGGGCCTGTTCAGTAAGGTTTCCACGCGAACGGTGCAGGAGCCCTCGCCCGTCACCGGCGGGTGGACAGCCTTTGTCGATTACGATCCCAATAATCCGCAAAACGACCTGCCATCGGAAATCGTCCAGATCCTTAATTCGCGTCGCACCCTGATTACGCCGGCGCAGGGCTCCCCGGGGCAGGCCGATTATGTTCCGGCGGTCTACGGCGCTCCCGGATCGGCGGCGAGTGATCCGTTCCAGATCTTCCAGATGATGCCTTTCAATCGCACATCGGATACGGACGTCTACACCTATAATATGACGGTGGGCCTCGAAGGAACCATTCCCAGTACCGACTGGACCTGGGAAGTGTTCGGCTCGCAGGGTGAAACGGAAACCACGGTTATCCAGCGCGGCTTCGCCTCCTTGCAGCGTTATCGCACGCTCATCAACGCACCCAATTTCGGCGAAGGTTTCTCAGCCACCGGCAATGCCGAGTTCGGCGGTTTCGGCGGAGCAACGGCGACCTGTACCTCCGGCCTCAATCCGTTCAGCGGTGATCCGATCAGCGAAGATTGCCTCGAAGCCATCCGTGCCAATGTGAAGACCAAATCGGTCATGAAACAGAGCATCTGGGAAGCCAATCTGCAGGGCGGCCTGTTCGATATGCCGGCCGGTCAGCTTCGCGGCGCCTTTGGTGCCAGCTATCGCAGCACGGATTACGAATTCCAGAACGATACGCTGACCACGCAAGGTCAGTCTTTTCAGGAACAGGTTCTCGGGCTTTATCCATCGGGTAATTCGGAAGGAAAAATAACCGTCAAGGAAGTCTATGGTGAATTGCTCGTGCCGCTGCTGCACGACATTCCTGGCATAAAGAAGCTAGGCTCAGGACCTATTAAATTGCTTGCGTGGGGTATGATTGGTTGATTCAATGGTAGTGTCGAGGAGGCGCTGCCGATGGATGTACCGTTTTTGTTGAGCCGTGCGCAGATGCGCCGGATTGAGCCGTTTTTCCCGCTGTCGCATGGTATCCCGAGGGTCGATGATCGGCGGATCGTGTCGGGGATCGTCTACGTCATCAAGCATGGGCTGATGTGGCGCGATGCGCCCAAGGGTTATGGTCCGCATAAGACGATCTACAACCGGTTCGTTCGCTGGAGCCGCCTT
>NZ_RAPF01000010.1 GCF_003610805.1 Altericroceibacterium spongiae
GCCAATCTGGTCTACAACTTTGATCGCCTGATCTTCCACGAACGGCGTGCAGCCACTGGATAGCTGCGCCTGAAATCAGCCATCAGCCTGAAAAGCGATGAAGAAGGACCTGTGAAAGCCCGCCGCCACACCAGAAATGGCACCGCTCACGCCGCAGACGAAAACCGGCCAATCATGCCACCAAACTCATGGTTATTGCGGCTGTCCACCTCTCTGCCGACCTTCTCGGCAATGTCGAGCATCGCTTCGGTTGTTTCGAATGAATGCGCGGAAAAATGCTCTGCCTCGAACAGCTCTTCGATATGGAGCCAGTCCCGCAACATGAAAGTCAAATCGAGACGGTTAATGATATCTGTCATGAAAGCGATGTCCTGAATACCGAATTGTATATGCTTGCCCGACAGTGTTGCTCTTAATGAAGCTGTTCCATATTCCGTGTTGCTGCCAGACCGCAGGAATGGAGGAAAAGGGAACTTGTCCGCACGTCATTTCTGATCAGATTCCCGGCACCGTGACGGTCATCCCGCCATCGACGATAATCGTCTGCCCGGTGATATATTGGCCTGCATTGGAGGCGAGAAACACAGCCGCTCCGGCTATGTCATCCGGTTCACCGATACGCCCCAGTGGCACACCGGCCAGAGCCTTTTTCCGATTGCTCCCGTCTTCCCACAATGCACGCGAGAAATCCGTGCGGATCAGGCCAGGCGCAATACAATTTACACAGATATTCCGGGTTCCGTATTCCACAGCCAGATTACGGGCGAGCTGGAAATCCGCCGCTTTGGAAATGTTGTAAGCGCCGATCGTTGCCGATCCTCGCAAACCGCCCATGGAGGATATCAGAACGATACGCCCCCCACCCCTATGCTCCATATCAGGCGCTACCAGAGTGGTGAGCCAGTGACTGGACAGCAGATTTGTGCGCAGAATCTTTTCAAACTGCTCATCACTGATCCCCGCCATCGGTCCGTAATAGGGATTGGCTGCCGCATTGCAGACAAGCACATCAACCGGCCCTAACTGCTTGCGCGTCTCGGTCACAAGCGCTTCCACCGCATCGCGCGAACCGACATTGGCCGCAAAAGGCACGGCTCTGCCTGCCCCTCGCCTATTGATCTCCTCGGCGACTTTATCGCAAGCGTCCTGCTTGCGGGAGGATACCATGACGTTAGCGCCGGCCGCCGCATAGGCTTCTGCAATGGCCCGCCCGATACCACGGGTAGCCCCCGTTACGATGGAGGTTTTTCCTTCGAGGCTAAACATAGGTTGCGTCATGCCATCCCTCACATCGCCGATATGCCGCCATCTATCTTCAGCTCGGAAGCCGTCACGAAACGGCTTTCGTCCGATGCCAGATAGAGAACGGCCTGCGCCACTTCTTCCGCTTCGCCCAGGCGCCCCAGCGGAACCTGCTTTTCCAGCTTGGCCAGGACGGTGGCCTCTTCTTTGTCGCCGACCAAATCCTGCAGGATCGGGGTGCGGATGAAAGTCGGGTGCACCGAATTGCAGCGCACATCCCACCCCTTGCGCGCGCAGTGCAGCGCCACCGACTTGGACAGCAGCCACACCGCCGCTTTTGACGCATTGTAATTGGCAAACCCCGCCGAGGCGATCAGACCGGCGATCGAGGAAAGATTGACGATCGAGCCCGGCTGATTTTCGCGCAGCAAGGGAATGGCGTGTTTACAGCCCAGGAACACACTGTCGACATTGATCGACATACCCCTGTGCCATTCGTCGAGATCGAAATCCTCTACTGAGCCGTTGAGCACCACCCCGGCATTGTTGACCAGCACCGAAAGGCCGCCCATCGCCTGACGCGCAAACTGCAATGCGGCAATCCATTCGTCCTCCCGGGTTACATCAAGACGGAAAGAAAGGGCCGCCTCCCTGCCCAGATCGGCATTGATCGCCGCCGCCTGATCCTGCGCAGCAGCATCATTCACATCGGTCATCAAAACCTGCGCACCTTCCTGCGCCAGCAGATGAGCGACAGCTGCACCGATCCCCTGCCCGGCACCGGTGATCAGTACTTTCTTGCCTGCAACGCGACCATTCATGCGGAAAAAACCTCGTGCTTCTGCAAAGGCCCGTCACCGGCCAGCGGGATCAGCTTCCAATGGTCTTCTGCCCGCGCAATCGACCTGTGCGGATCGGCTGCGAAACAGCCTTTGCAGAAGCGCGTCCGCTCCGCCTCCAGCTGGGAAAGGCGTTCATTTGAGCAGGCCCAACCCGCCACGAACGCATACCATCGTTGAGCCGATTTTCGGCTTCTGCCTATTTGCTTCTGCATCTTTTCTCCTCTCCATTTGTCCTACGATCCGAGTATTAAAAAAGCAAGCCATGCATTTAATAACCGAACATCTCCTCGATATATTGCCTTTTTCAGCTAAAAATTATCACCTCCAAGAAAGCTGCAAATTTATTTTGTAGGACATAAGATATACATATGAGGAGATGATAATCTTATGCTCCTTCAGCAAAACCTCATAAAACTGCTGCCACCTGACCGCTTAACTATCCACTCTTGACAGTCCGACCACCGACATTATCGATATAGTTCTATATAGAATGTTATTGACCGGCATCGGCATGTACAGGCTGTCAGCTTTATTGCCCTGGTAATGAACCAACCCAGGTCTGCTGCAGACACCTCGCCAGTGAGTTCCCACCCGGCGTCAGGGGAAAACCACTCCCCGGCACAGGCAGGAAACCGAACCAAAATTAATCAATAAAAGGAGCAGGATATGGAGCTGGATGTAATAGCTGAAGGGTTGCACTTCCCGGAAGGGCCAGTGGTTATGCCCGATGGTTCTGTCATCTTCGTAGAACTGGCGGCAGGAAGATTATCGCGCAGCTGGGGCAACGGAAAAATCGAAACCATTGCCGAACTGGGTGGCTGCCCGGCCGGTGCCGCTTTAGGCCCGGATGGCGCAGTCTATGTAGCCAATCTGGGTGGCATGGATATGTCGACAATGGATGCACTGGACGGCCCTGGCAATGAGGGGCGCGTGGAACGTGTCGATCTGACAAATGGGACATTCGAGCGTCTCTACGACAGTTGCGATGGGCAGCCACTCTCCGCACCCGACGATCTTGTTTTCGACGATGACGGCGGTTTCTGGCTCACCGATCTCGGCAAAGATTTCGCGCGCCATCGTGAATATGGCGGCCTGTATTATGGTAAAGCAGATGGTTCGCTGATTAGTTGCGGACGTTATCCGGCAGTCGCTCTGAATGGCGTGGGCCTCGCTCCCGACGGCAAGACACTCTATACATCGTCCACTACCACGTCTCGCTTATGGTCCATACCGGTCGAAGCGCCCGGCCAGCTCGAACCGGCAGGCCACGCCATGCGTGCCGGCAGCCCCAAAACAGGTGAATTAATGGCCACTATCCCCGGAGACTGTGGTGTCGACAGCCTTGCCGTTACGGCTTCCGGGGCCGTCTGCGTGGCCACACTCTATCGAGGAGGGATCACAACGGTCCGCCAGGACGGTACCATGGACTATCTCCACCTGCCGGACGAATACACCACCAACATCGCATTTGGCGGTGAGGACATGCGCTCAGCCTATATTACGCTGTCGGCCAGTGGCAGAATTATACGTATGCGATGGAAAGAGCCCGGCCTTAAACTCAACTACGGACTTTACTGAAAGTAATAACACCCCAGACCAGCTCGCAATGGCGAGCGATATAGGCGACTAACTTTCTGCAAGCACGCCAATATGGTTATGTTGGCGTGCTTGCAGCTCTAAATTTCGGTTGGAAAGCTATAATCTTCGGAAGTCTGAGAGCAAAGCGCGGTTTAACATCAAACGGAGGAGATCATCCGCTCAGACTAATGTTTGTAACAATGTTCCCTGTGCCAGGTGAGATAGGCGGGATGTGGCCGGTCTCCCGGTTTGACCGGCACGATGGCCCGTCCGGTTGGATTGAGCATGGCGCGGATACTGTCCTGATCGTTGGCCTGCCGGCTGACAAGAATTGTCAGATCGTTCTGCAAGCCGATCAGACCACGATCGAACATCCAGTGGACAGTACCTGACAGCGCAATACCATTATTCACACTATCCGGCCCGTCACTGGCCACAGGGCGGATATGCGCAGCCTCCACCTCCGCCCGCCCGCCTCCATTGATGAGTTTGAGACCGGTGATGGCACATCGCGCATCATACGCCATAACGACACGCTGCCGAAACAGGCGGTCACGCACAAGGCGCGAGCCCAGACAGGCCATACGATCGCGCGCGACTTCATGGATAAAAGGCTGATGGTCCTCCCGAAGTCTGTTTCCGGGTCCATCATCTTCGAAAACGGGTTGATCCAGCCGGGGCAGGAAATCACCCAGCTCGGCAAGGCCGCGATCGACGATGCGATTGAAATCCGCATTCGATAAAGATCGTACGGCCGATTGTGCCCTGCCTGAAATAACACCCCTTTCATTCAGAACGCCTTGTTCAAGCACCCCTTCAGGACCGTTGAAAGGGACCGGGTTAATAAAATCGAGATAGCTACCGCGCTCAATCAAGGCGAGATACATGCCATCCGTTTCAGGGTCAGGGACAACCTGTTCTATCTTGGCGACCGCGAAATATCCGCGCGTTTGGCGGATCTTGCTGGGCTCATAATAAACGATCCAGTCCCCGATGCAGGCGCGTACCCGCTGCAAATATTGCGGCGGGAACTGATATCGTTCCGCTGGAACATCCTTATAAACAGAATCGGGCCGATGGATGAATACGCCTTTACCCATATAAGAGAAGTAACGAGGGTAAGCGCGGAAGAAAATCCATTTGTTGCGCGGTGCAGAACAAGAACAAGACCGCATAAACATTTACACACTTCAAGAGTTCCCGGCATTACACTGAGTTTTATTCAACGCGCCATGTGCACATAAGGCGGTATTACCGGAACCTCATATTCTCTAAACAGGTTCCATGAAGGGACAGGTGGCGTGCAGCCTGCGTCTGGTCACCGGATTAAGTCTCATCCGACCGACCACCGGGGCAGGTACAGACGTCGCATATACACCTGCTCTCTTCGCCCCCCGCCTATTGGCGCCGCGCGATATTGCATTCAACCGGAAGGAGAATTGAAGATGCGTGCCACCATCATGTACGGCCCTCATGAAGTCGGCATCGAAAATGTCCCCGATGCAGCCATCAAGGATCCGACCGACGCGGTTATTCGCATTACCCGCGCCTGCATTTGCGGCAGCGATTTGTGGTTTTATAAAGACGGGCCTGCGGTCGATCATCAGGCCATGGGCCATGAAGCGATCGGCATTGTGGAAGATGTTGGCAGCGCGGTTCAGACGATCAGGCCGGGCCAGCTCGTTATCATGCCCTTCGTCTACTCCGACGGCTCCTGTTTGTTCTGCGATGAAGGCCTGCAAACGGCCTGCGTCCATGGCGGCACTTTCGGTGTCGGTGGAGAGGCGGCGGGAGCGCAGGCCGAAGCACTGCGCATTCCTTATGCCGACGGCACGTTATATCCGCTGAATGTCGATCCCGACGATGCGCTTATGCCATCGCTTCTCAGCCTTTCCGATGTGATGGGCACCGGCTATCACGCCGCTGTCAGCGCACAGGTCGGGCCGGGTCATACAGTCGCCGTGGTGGGTGACGGTGCCGTCGGCCTGTGCGGTGTGATCGCCGCCAGGAAGCTCGGTGCCGAACAGATTATCATTATGGGCCATCATGAGGATCGCATCGCACTGGCGCAAGAATTCGGCGCAACCGATGTGGTGCGCGAAAGAGGTGATGCCGCCAGCGAGCGCGTCCATGAACTGACAGGCGGTTTCGGCGTCAAATCGGTGCTCGAATGCGTGGGCAGCGAGCAGGCGATGAACACCGCGCTCGGCGTGGTTCGCCCGGGTGGCGCCGTCGGCCGTGTCGGCGTCGCTCATTACGACACATTGCCCGGTCAGGATACGTTTTATCGGAATGTGACGGTCTCAGGCGGCCCCGCCCCGGCACGCGCTTATATCGATGAGCTGCTGCCCGATGTCATGTCCGGCAAAATCCAGCCGGGCAAGGTGTTCGACAGCACGATCGGCCTCGATGGCGTGCCCGAGGGCTATCGGGCGATGAATGAACGCCAGTCACTCAAAGTCCTGATTCGTCCGTAACCCGAACAGGCTGCGCTGCGCGACCCCGGCTGACTGCTCCCTATTCTGCGCACGCCACCCGATGAAGTGATCTGGCGGCATGACGGCGGGCGCGCTTTCTGATAAAGGCGCCCGTTTAGGGGCCGACGGGCCATGACATTTGGGAAAGTTCGGACAAGTGACCAAGGCGAATCTGCCGATCTGTGTTGCGGCACTCTATCAGTTTACGCCCTTTGACGATCATGCAGCGCTTCAACAGCCGCTGCTCGATGCCTGTCTTGCGCAAGGGGTCAAAGGCACATTGCTGCTGGCCCATGAAGGTATTAACGGAACGATTGCCGGCTCCGATGCCGGGATCGAGGCGACGCTCGATTATATCCGCACCCTGCCCGGCTGCGCGGCGATAGAGGTAAAGATATCGCGGGCACTGGAAATGCCTTTCTACCGGATGAAGGTGCGGCTGAAGAAAGAAATCGTCACTATGGGCGAACCGGATATCGATCCGGTGGAAGGTGTCGGTGCTTATGTCGCACCCGATGAATGGAATGCGCTGATCGAAGACCCGGACACGATTGTGATCGATACGCGCAACGATTATGAAGTGGCTATCGGCACTTTCAAAGGGGCGATCGACCCGAAAACGAAATCCTTCCGCGAATTTCCCGAATGGTTCCAGCAGCACCGCGCGGAATTCGCAAAAGACGGCAAACAGCCGAAAATCGCGATGTTCTGCACCGGCGGCATTCGCTGCGAAAAGGCCACCGCTTATGTCAAAGCGCAGGGACTGGACGACGTCTACCACCTCAAAGGCGGCATTCTCGCTTATCTCGAACAAGTACCCGAAGAACGATCCACATGGGAAGGCGATTGTTTCGTGTTCGATGAAAGAGTGAGTGTGAAACACGGGCTCCATCTGGGCGATTACGCTTTGTGCCGCGCCTGCCGCATGCCGCTGACCCGGGAAGAATGCGAATCCGATCTTTATGAGGAAGGGGTAAGCTGCCCCTATTGCCATGAAGAACGGACCGATGAGCAGCGCCGGCGTTATGCCGAACGCCAGCGCCAGACCGAACTGGCCGAACAGCGCGGCATGACCCATATCGCCGCCGCCGCTGACCAGGAGCTTTCTCATAAGGCCGATGACTGAACCGATCCTCTACAGCTTTCGTCGCTGCCCCTATGCCATGCGTGCCCGGCTCGCTTTGCATGTCAGCGAGACACAATGCGAAGTCCGCGAAATTCTGCTGCGCGACAAGCCCGAAGCCATGCTCGAAGCCTCGCCCAAAGGAACCGTCCCGGTTTTGATCCTCGGCGATGGAACGGTGGTGGATGAGAGTATCGAGATCATGCGCTGGGCGCTTGCGCGGAACGATCCGCAAGGCTGGCTGGAGGGAGACGATACCGAATTGCTCACCGCCAATGACGGGCCGTTCAAACATCATCTCGACCGCTACAAATATGAAACCCGGCATAATAGCGATCCGATCGAACATCGCCGCGCCGCGCTCGCCATCCTGCAACAGCTCGAAGAGCGGCTGGCTGCGCAACCCTATCTGTGCGGTAAAAAAGAAACACTTACCGATATGGCGATCCGCCCCTTTATCCGGCAATTCGCGGCGACCGACCGGGAATGGTTCAATGCTCAGCCGCTGCCCCGCCTGCAAGCCTGGCTGGATGCGTTTCTGCAATCTGAGCTGTTCGCAAGTGTGATGGTCAAACGCGCGCAATGGCAGCCCGGTACACCGGGCGAAGCGCTGTTCTGAACGCGGTCAGGCCGCAACGGCTTCTGCCTCAGGATCTTCCGCCCTGTTCGCTTCGGCAGCGGGCACATCGCCCGGTTTCAACCGTCTGGCGAAATGGGCCAGCCCCAGGATGCACAGGACAATGCCGACCATACAGCCGGCGGACAGAATATAGGCACGCAAGACATTCGCGCTGCTGGAGAGAAACAGCGAACCGATCATCGGTGCCAGCGTCGCACCGATCTTGGCAATGAAGCTGGCCCAGCCCCCGGCACTGGAACGGATGGCGCTCGGATAATAGATGCTCGCAATCGAAATGACCGAGGCATGGCCACCGCCGACAAGGATAGAGCCGATCAGGATGACCGGTATAAAGAGCGGCCCGCTATCCAGCCCCAGACCGACGGCGAGCAGAAAGGGAATGGCAAGCGCCGGAAAAATGGCAATCCATTTCGGCCCCTTGCTTTCGGTAAAGCGCAGCAGCAGCACACCGGCGATCGCGCCTGAAAGGCCCCCGACTGCGCCGATCCAGGCAGCGCTCTGGCGCGCAATGCCCAGTTCTTCGAGAAACACCGCGCCAAGGCTGCTTTTGAGAAAAATGGCGATGGAACTGGCGAAGTAGGCCGCCCAGATCAGCGGCGTCATAACGGCCAGCGGCCCGCGAAACAATTCGCGGAATATGGCGGCCAGCGAGCGACTTCCCGCTTCGGTCCGTTCATCGCCCAGGACATATCGCTCCACCTGCGATCCGTCGAAAGTCGGGGCAAAGCGCCGCAGCGCCTTTTCGACACGCGCCCTGTGTGCCCCGCGCGTTACAAGAAAACGCACCGATTCGGGCAAGGCGGCAATCAGGATCAGCGAAACGATCAGCGTCGCCACCCCGGATGCGAAATAGACCATATGCCAGCCATAATCGGGCGCCAGCAGATTGGTCACCGGCCCGGCCAGCGATCCGCCGAGGCTGAAACCGAACATGATAACGGCCACGGCGGTTGCCCGGCGGCCCGGTGGCATCGCTTCGATATTGAGCGCCCAGGCAACCGGCAGCAGCCCGCCAATCATCAACCCGCCAAAAAAGCGGATAATCATCAGCGCTTCGGCACTGGTGGCAAAACCGGTGAGGAATGTGAGAATGGCACAAAAGAAAGTGCATATGGCGATGACCGGCTTGCGCCCGATCCGGTCGGCAATGAAGGAACAGCCCAGCGCCCCGATCATCTGCCCCGCAACTCCGGCCGAGATGACCATCCCGATCATCGAATCCGCCAGACCCATTTCGTCCCGAATGTAAGGCACGGTGTAGGAAATCAGCAAAAAATCCAGCCCGTCGAACAAGGTGACGAGACAGGACAGCCCGATCAGCAATTTGTGAAAGGGGGTGAAGTGAAGCGCATCCAGAAAAGCCGCCACGTCGAACCGGCCGGATGGAATCCGGCTGTCGCAAGTGTCTTCAGACATGTCATTCTCCCGCATCCCTTATAGCAGAAGAATGCTAGCTTGCTATCGTTTTATCATACTGCCTCAAAAGAAAGGGCGGCCCCGAAAGGCCGCCCCCCTTGAAACGTCGCATCCAGCCGTTCAGGCAGCAACGCGATTGACGCCTTTACTCTGGAGATAGCGTTTCACGTTACGTGCAGCCTGCCGCAGGCGCTGTTCATTTTCGACCATGGCGATGCGCACGAAACCTTCGCCATCCTCGCCATAGCCCACACCCGGTGCCACAGCGACTTCAGCCTGCGTGAGCAGTTCCTTGGAAAATTCGAGACTGCCCATATGAACGAGCTCGGGCGGAAGCGGAGCCCAGGCGAACATAGATGCCTTGGGGGCGGGTATCTCCCAGCCTGCCCGCCCGAATGCCTCGATCATCACATCGCGCCTTTTGTGATAAAGTTCGCGATTGGTATCGACGATTTCTTGCGGGCCATTGAGCGCCGCACAGGCCGCCGCCTGAATCGGTGTGAATGCGCCATAATCGATATAGGATTTTACGCGTGTCAGCGCCGCAATCAGCTTCTTGTTGCCGACCGCGAAACCCATGCGCCAGCCGGCCATGGAATAGGTTTTGGACAGAGAGGTAAATTCGACCGCAACGTCCTTGGCCCCCGGCACCTGCAAGATCGAAGGGGTCGGATTGCCATCATAATAAAGTTCGGAATAGGCCAGATCGGACAGGATCCAGACCTTGTTTTCCTTCGCCCAGGCGACAAGCCTTTCATAGAAAGCCAGATCGACCGTTTCCGCTGTCGGGTTGGAAGGGTAATTCACGATCAGAATGGTCGGGCGCGGCACGGTAAAGCGCATCGCCTTTTCCAGCGCATCCCAATATTGCTCATCGGGCGTCGTGGGGACCGAGCGGATAGACGCCCCGGCAATGATGAAACCGAAAGTGTGAATCGGATAGCTGGGATTGGGCGCCAGAATCGTATCGCCGGGCGCGGTGATCGCGCTTGCCAGCGTGGCCAGCCCTTCTTTCGATCCCAATGTGACGACCACTTCGGTTTCGGGATCGAGATCCACCCCGAAACGGCGTTCGTAATAATTCGCCTGGGCTCGGCGCAATCCGGGAATGCCCTTGGACTGCGAGTAGCCATGCGCGTCGGGCTTGCGAGCCACTTCGCACAATTTGTCAATCACATGTGGGGGCGGGGGAAGATCCGGATTGCCCATGCCAAGGTCGATGATGTCCCGCCCTTCCACGCGGGCCGCGTGACGCATCGCATTGACTTCAGCGATGACATAAGGCGGCAGGCGCTTAATGCGGTAAAACTCTTCTTCCATGACCTCTAACTATTCCTGAAATGACGCAGCCTGATTGCTACGCCACAGACAATTGTGACGGAAAGGCAAGATTCACGCAATGCGGCCCTTTTCATATGACGACTTTTTTCGAAAACCCTACTCACAATTGTCGTAAAAGAACGTATGCTTGTTTCGATGAGCAAGAACGATTCCATTCCGTCAGACAGCTCACTCGATTTTCCCGGGAAAGCTGCTCAACTGTTCACCGAGATGCTGCGTTTGCAAAGCGAAGCTGCGCGCCAATTGCTGGATACGATCCTGCCTGAAATGCTCTCTTCGCTCACCGATGAGGACAGCCTGTCCGAATGGAGCGAAGCGACTGCAAAGATTCAGCAGATGTGGCTCGAATTCAACCGCCGGCAAGCCGTTCCACTGAGCCCGATTCCCTTCTTTGCCGATCCGTCCGAATGGATGAAACTGATGAAGGTCTGGTACGATCAGTTCCCGGTGGTCGATCCCGCCCGGCAGCAGAAATTATGGGAAGAAGGCATCGTTCTGTGGGAGAATATTCTCGACCAGTACGGCCTTGGACCTCATGGCAGCCATGCCACCACGCTGGAACCCGAATTTCCGCGCAAGGACCGGCGCTTCACCGATCCGGCCTGGAGCGAACATCCCGCCTTCGCTCTGCTGCACCAGACCTACCTGCTGCTCGCCGAGCGGGTGCAGGAAATGGTCGATGATGTCGACGGCATAGCACCACAGGAGCGCGATCAGTTACGCTTTGCCACCCGCTGCGTGCTCGATGCGATGAGCCCGGCCAATTATCCGCTGGTCAACCCTGCCGTGCTCGAACGTACGATCGAAACCCGCGGCGCCAATCTCGTAAAGGGTATGGAACGGCTCGCAATCGATCTCGAAAAAGGGCAGCTCACCCATACGGATCGCAGCCAGTTCGAACTGGGAAAGAATGTCGCTGCGACGCCCGGCAAGGTCGTTCACGAAACCGACCTGTATCAGGTGATCCAATATTCGCCGACGACCGATAAAGTGCTCTCGACCCCGCTGGTGATTTTCCCGCCCTGGATCAATCGCTTCTATATTCTCGACCTCAACCCGAAAAAGAGTTTCGTTCGCTGGGCTGTGGAACAGGGGCTCACCGTCTTTATGGTGAGCTGGCGCTCAGCCGATGAAAGCCATGCCGAAGTGGGCTGGGACGATTATATTCAGGCCCAGCTCGATGTGATCGATCTGGTGCGTGAACGGCTGGATGTGCCTTCAGTTCACACGGCGGGCTATTGTGTGGCCGGAACCACACTCGCAGCCACCCTCGCCGTGCTGGCGGCGCGCGGGGCAAGCGACAAGGTTGCCAGCGCCACATTTTTCACCGCTCAGGTCGATTTCGAAAATGCGGGCGATCTGAAAGTCTTTATCGACGATGCCCAGCTCGAAATGGTCCGGCAGGCCAGCAGCAAAGGTTATCTCGACGGGCGCTATATGGCCGCGACTTTCAATCTGCTGCGCGGAGCCGATCTGATCTGGAACTATGTCGTCAATCACTATCTGATGGGGGAGGATTATCCGGCTTTCGACCTGCTGTTCTGGAACAGCGATGTCACCAATCTGCCCGCCAAATGGCATGAAGCCTATCTGCGCGATCTCTATCGCGACAATTTGCTGGTGAAGCCCGACGCCCTGAGCGGCGCGAATACGCCGATCGATCTCACCCGAATCAAGACTCCCTGCTATATTCAGGCCGGGATCGAGGATCATATCGCTCCGCCGCAAAGCGTCTTCCGTATGACCACGCATCTGTCCGGCCCGGTGCGGTTCGTGCTGGCGGGGAGCGGACATATCGCCGGTGTCATCAACCCGCCTTCGGTCAATAAATATCAATATTGGACCAGCTCCGAACCTGCCGCGACACTGGACGATTTCCGGAAGAAGGCGACGGAAACAGCCGGGAGCTGGTGGCCCGACTGGATCGAATGGCTCACCGAACTGGCCCCCGAAACGGTCCCGGCCAGGGGCAAACGCAAGCCCGGCGGCAGAGGTGACAAAGCGATCGAAGATGCTCCCGGCCGTTATGTCCAGATGCGCTAAGCCGCTATTTTCGGCAGAAAAGCTGACGATCCCGGTTTAGCGCGAAAAATTAGGTAGCATCGCAAGATAATGTTGCGCTGCAACAAAATCCTTGACTCGACTCAATTGAAACCATATTTTGCATCGCAGCAATGGTGGTTGCGGGAACCGCTGTTGCAGGAAGTGAGGAATTATGGACGAGTCGAAGGACAAAGCCATTCAGAGTGCTGAGAAACCCGAAGCTGCGGCTCCTTCCCCTCCAAGGAAGGAAGAGAGCAAAGCTGCGGTCTCGGAGACGCCCAAAGCAGCTGCTCCGGCTGCTCCCAGGCCGACACCGGTTGCTCCCAAACCGACTGAGGTTGAGAAGCCGGCACCTGCCGCCACCTCCGTGAGCGAGAATGCCACCACGGCCAGGGCCAAGCCGACACCGAAGAAGACCGCTGTGAAAGCGGCCGATAAGAAACCGGCCGCCCGGAAGAAAGCAAGCCCGGCGAAAACCAGGTCTGCTGCCCAAGGAAAGAAGAGTGCGAAGGTCGCTCCCACCGCAGCCCAGTCTTCGAAGACGGAGGCCGCACCTCAAAAGACGATCAGCGAGTTGAAGGAACAGATTATGGCTACTGCCAAAAAAACCGATCTTAACGAAACCATGAGCGAGGCAATGAACGAAATGCAGTCTCGCGCAGGTGCCGCCTATGAAAAAGGCAATGAACTGATGGGCGAAATGACCGATTTCACCAAGGGCAATGTCGAAGCCATGGTCGAATCGGGCAAGATCCTGTCCAGCGGTTTGCAGGAAATGGGCAAGACCTGCGTCGAAGACTGCAAGTCGGCCTATGACACCGCCACCAGCGACATGAAGGAAATGGCCGCCATCAAGTGCCCGACCGAGCTGTTCCAGCTCCAGGGCAAGCTGATGCGCCGCAATTTCGATTCGATGATGGCTTACGGTTCGAAGAACACCGAAAGCATGATGAAGCTCGCCAATGACGCTTTCGCGCCGCTTTCCGGCCGCATGAGCGTTGCCAGCGAAAAGCTTTCGAAGGTCGCCTGAATCGCGTCCTGACGGATCGGATGATCTGTCACCATATATAGTGCTGCCGGGAGCTCACCCTCTCCCTCCCGGCAAGCGAGCGAGCGGGCCGGATAGTTGCAAGACTGTCCGGCCCGCTTCTGTTTTGCGCGAAGGGACGAAGGGAGAGCGGCACGCCAGCAAGCCCCCCTGCCCGCGCCTTTTCCGGCCTTATATCCCGCTCGCACTATGCCAAAATGCCAGCCATCTGCGATAAATGGCCATTTTGATGCCACCGACATCTTGCAGGCACCGCATTCGATACGATATTCAGGCAGCATGAACCGGTTTACCGATCCATATCAGGCCCCTTTCCGGACGCTGCCCGTCATAGCCGATGACGAACAGGGAGACGATCCGGGCGAGCAGGATGGCGACAGCCAGATCGGCCTTGCCACCAAAGCCCGTGCCAAACCCAAAAAGCCGAGCCAGTACAAGGTGCTGCTGCTCAATGACGATTACACGCCGATGGAATTCGTCGTGATGGTCCTCAAGCGCTTTTTCCGGATGGATCTCGAACAGGCGACACGGGTCATGCTTCATGTCCATCAGCGCGGGGTCGGTGTATGCGGTGTTTTTCCTTACGAAATCGCCGAGACCAAGGTGAATCAGGTGATGGATTTCGCGCGGGAAAACCAGCACCCGCTCCAGTGCACATTGGAAAAGGCCTGACACGGCTTTGCAGCGGCTGCGTCACAAACGCCATGACGCGCCCGTCAAGTGTCGCTATAGGCCAGTTTCGCTTTTGAATTCCAACGTGCAGACGGCCTGACACTTGCCCTTTATCACCGCAACAGACCGCTACATTTTCCGGCTCGTCCTGATGCCGATGCTGGGCGTGTTCGTCATCGCCGCATCGCTGCTGATGCTCGACAAGATGCTGCGGCTGTTCGAAGTGGTGTCCAATGAAGGCGGCCCGGTCGGCGTCGTCTTCCGCATGTTGCTGAACATGATTCCCGAATATGCCAGCCTGGCCATTCCGCTGGGTCTGTTGCTGGGTATCCTGCTCGCCTTCCGCCGCCTCGCCACATCGAGCGAGCTGGATGTGATGCGCGCGGTCGGCTGGAGCTATACGCGTCTGCTGCGCGTGCCCTATCTCATCACGCTGGGTATGGTGGCGCTCAATTTCGCGATTGTCGGCTATCTCCAGCCCATCGCACGCTACTCCTATGAACGGCTCGAATATGATCTGCGCTCGGGCGCACTGGGCGCCTCGATCAAAGTGGGCGAATTCACCACGCTGGAAGACCGGATGGCGCTGCGGATCGAGGAAAGCGAAGATGGCGGCAATCGCCTGGTCGGCATTTTCGCCCGCGTGGCCAACGATAAGGGACAGGTCCTCTCCATTTCCGCCCGCGAGGGCCAGTTCCTTGCCAATGCCGAGGATCGCAACACGATTATCCTGCGTCTCGCCGACGGCACGATCATTCAGGACCAGCCCGGCCAGACCCCGCGCGTCCTGAGCTTCACACGCCACGATCTGCCGATCGATCTGCCCGCCATCGAACGCTTTCGACAGCGCGGCGGAGACCGGGAATATATTCTGCCCGAACTGCTCAAGATCGGCTGGAACCAGGAAGCCCCGCGTGCAGACCGCACAGCCAGTCTGGCCAATTTCAACTATCGCATGGTGGAAGTGGTGATGATGCTGATGATGCCGCTGCTGGGCGTGGCTCTCGCCATTCCGCCCAAGC
This sequence comes from Altericroceibacterium spongiae, assembly GCF_003610805.1. Lineage (GTDB taxonomy): Bacteria > Pseudomonadota > Alphaproteobacteria > Sphingomonadales > Sphingomonadaceae > Altericroceibacterium > Altericroceibacterium spongiae. The sequence continues at coordinate 15,445 of NZ_RAPF01000010.1, forward strand.
GATCGACATCGGCGCTGGGCGTCTTCGTCTCCATCGTGATGGTGGTCGCCTATCACAAGGTCAATCAATACGGTCAGTCGGTCGCCGTTCTGGGCCGGGTGGATCCCTGGCTGGGTCTGTGGGGGCCTTTCGTCATCTTTTCGCTGCTGATCGGCTGGATGTATTACCGGGTCGCCTATGTCCCCGGCGGACAGGCCATCGGCGCGCTGGAATCGGTCTTCGCCAAATTCGCCAAATGGATGCGGAAGCTGCTGCGCCAGCATCAGCGCCGGATCGAACATCCGCCGAAAGAGGAGGAAGACAATGCTGTTTGATTTCTTCCCTTCGCGAACCCTGACGATCTATCTCGCCAAAACTTTTTTCCTGCGCATCTTCGCCGTGCTCATCATGCTGGTCGCGATTTTGCAAATGCTCGACCTGCTGACCGAAAGCGCCGATATTCTGGCCTATCCGGGCAATAGCGAAGCGCAGCTCTGGACCTATGTAACCCTGCGCGTGCCGCAGCTTATCGCCCGTTTCCTGCCCTATTCGGTGCTGCTGGCGACGATCATCACCCTGGCGACGCTCAATCAGAACAGCGAAGTCATCGCGATGAAATCGGCGGGCATGTCGGCGCATCAGATTCTTGCCCCGCTGCTGATAACCGCAGCGGTGATTGCAGGATTGTCTTTCACTTTTAACGAACGGATCGTGACGCGCTCCACCGCCACGCTCAAAGCCTGGAGCGCAGCCGATTACGGCCCCGTTCCCACCGAAAGCGCAGTACGCAGCAATGTCTATCTGAACGATGGCGGCGATATTCTCTATGCCGCCGTGGTCAGCGGATCTGGCGACAATATCGTGATGAGTGGCGTGACCTACTATCAGCGTGACGAGCGGGGGATGATTACCCGCGAATTGCGCAGCGAGGATGCACATTACGCCAATCCCGGCTGGCGCCTCAAAAGCCCGACGCTTTTCGATGTTCAGACCGCCGATACACGCAGTCTGGGCGAAGATCTGCTGATCGCACGGGGGCTGACGCCGCGGCAGGTCGAAATCAGTTCGGTCGATCCCGATTCCCAGCCGCTGCCGCAATTATCCGCCTCGATCGCTTCTTTGCGCGATGCCAATCGCCCCACGGCGGAGCTGGAAGGCAAATGGTGGCACAAGATTTCCGGCCCGCTTTCCGCCGTACTGATGCCGCTGCTGGGTGCCGTGGCCGGTTTCGGCCTTGCCCGCTCGGGCCAGCTTTTCGTTCGCGCAGTGATCGGCATGGCTTTGGGATTTGCCTATTTCGTGGTGGATAATGCCGCGCTCGCCATGGGCAGTTTTGGTGGATACCCTCCTTTTCTGGCCGCGTGGCTGCCCTTCTTTTTGTTCCTGCTTGTCGGTGAAACGGTGCTTATACGGACTGAAGAGTGATTTTTGCGGGAACCATGCAAGGCTCCGGACGTCGTGAGTAAATGACCGCAAAGGAGACGACCATGAAACGTATCATTCTTCCCGCCCTGTCGGGCGCTACGCTGCTGGCCCTCGCCGCTTGCGGTGGAGAACCGCAGGAAGCCACTTCTGACGACGCCATGATGACCGAAGATTCGACCATGACCGATGACACGATGGCGACCGATCCCATGGGCGAAGATCCGATGATGGATGAAACGACATCCACCGACGATGCGGCCCCGATGGATGAAGCGACACCGGAAGAAGAAACCACCTGATCCGCGCTTCCGCGTATATGAAATTCAAAAAAGGGCGCATGGAGAACGGCTTCATGCGCCCTTTTTGCCCCTGTGAAGGAATGAAAGGAACGGATGATGAAAAAGCACTCTATTCTGCTCGCCGCTTCCGGCCTGCTTGTTCTGGCCGCCTGTTCGGAAGCCGAAGCGCCGGGCACTCAAAGCGAAAGCGAACAGACCGCTTCTGACGACACTTCCGCCGATCGCGTGCCGATGAGCAGCGATTCCGCTGTCGATCAGGACAATGAAGACCGGATTACTATCGATGAAAACGGTGTGTCGGCCACAATCCGGGACGATGGCAATAAAGTCTCGCTGGATCATGACGGTGACGTCTCGGCCAGCGTTAAAACCGACTGAGCCAGTCGATCACCTATGTTTAAGGTAAGGATCGGGGGGGGCGCTTCCCGCAGGCTGCGCTCCCCATTTCTGTTATAGACGCTCCTGGCCCGGTCGGCCTCTCAGTCGGCGCCGGCAGTTTCGTATTCCAGCCCTGCGTGGGTCCCGACTTTCAGTTCCCCTGAAAACAAGGAATCCAGCCTGTCGCAAACATCGTTGCGGAATTTATCCCGGCGGATGGACCGCGGACAGGTCAGCGCGATTTCATCGGCAATCGAGGCCTTGATACGATCAAGCGCAGCTTCGTCGAGCACCCCGGCACCGTGCAATTCCTTGCAAAGCTGAACCAGCCCGGCCGCGGTAGCCTGCGCACGAAGGCCGACATCTTTCAATTCGTAATGCTGATTTGATTTTTCGATCGTCACTTTCAACCAACCCTCTCTCTATTTTATACCATCTCACCCTATAGCCGCCTCTGGCTGATGAAACCAGCAACAGGCGCGGTTCCCATTCCGCTCCGCCCGCTTATCGCGACAGGTCAGACGGTGAGATTATCGCCAACGGCCATTTGATGTCCAGTTACTATAGCACAATCGGGCAAGGTCGGATAACCATGCCCGCAACATGCCGGATCTCGCCGGTATGCCGATGATTGATGGATTACAGGCAGCACGGCTTCGCTCCAGCTGCCGTCAACAGGACGTTTCGAATGGGTGAAGTGACCGTTACTCCGGTAACCGCAAAGCGCGATTTCAAGAGCTTTATAGACTGCGGATACAGGCTGAATGCGAATGATCCCAACTGGGTGCCGCCGCTCAAAGCCGAAATGGTCGAACTGCTGACGCCGGGCAAAAACCCGTTTCACGACCATGCCCGAATGCAATTGTTCCTCGCCCGCAAAGACGGGCGCGTGACAGGGCGCATCTCTGCCCATATCGATGAACTGGCTCTCACGCAGCCATCCGAACAGGGCATGGGACCGGGCACCGGCAATTGGGGCCTGCTCGATGCCGAAGACGAAGCGACGGCCAAAGCGCTGATTGCACGGGCCGAAAAATGGCTGCGCGAACAGGGCATGACGCGCGTGCTGGCCCCTATCAGCCTGTCGATCTGGGAGGAGCCGGGCCTGCTCGTGAAAGGGCACGATCATCCGCCGACCGTGATGATGGGCCATCACGATCCCAAATATCAGGCATGGATCGAGCGTGACGGCTATGAAAAGGCCAAATCGCTGGTCACTTATGATCTCGATATTACCGAAGAATTTCCGCCGCTGATTCAGCGGGTCATCGCTTCGGGCGAACGCAATAAGAGGATCAATGTCCGGCAGGTAGAAATTGCTCATTTCGACCGCGAAGCGCAGATCATCATCGATATTCTGAACGAAGCCTGGTCGAAAAACTGGGGCTTCGTGCCGTTCACCGAAAAAGAAAAGGAACATATCGGCAAGAAGCTCAAGCCGCTGGTGCGCGAAGATCTCATCATGATTGCCGAACTGGATGGAGAGCCCGCCGCCTTCATGATTACCCTGCCCGATGCCAATGAACCGATTAAGAAGATTAACGGCAAGCTGTTTCCCTTCGGCTGGCTGACCATGCTGCGCTGGCTCAAAAATCCGCAGGTCAAAACCATGCGCGTGCCGCTGATGGGCGTGGTCCAGCGTCTCCAGAACAGTCGCATGGCCAGCCAGCTCGCTTTCATGATGATCGAATATATCCGTCGCAATTCGGTGAGCCGCTATGGCGCGACGCGCGGTGAAATCGGCTGGATTCTCGATGATAATCAGGGAATGATCGCCATTGCCGATGCTATCGACAGCAAAATCAATCGCGAATACCGGATTTATTCGAAGGATCTTTGAGGCGGTTTACCCGGCCACCCGGCCGTAACACGTCTATCTCTTGCAGCCCTGGCCGTCCTCCGGGAACTTTCCGGCGTTTTCCTACGTTATTTTCCTGAGTTCTCAAGAGGTTCAGGATCAGGGCACGCCCATGAAGCATAAAGGCAAAAAGGCAAAATCCGGGCCTGATCTGGGGCGTATTCTGGTGGTCGAGGATGATGCCGTTCTGGCGCTCGATCTGGAAGCGGCTCTGCTTGAAAACGGCGCGAGCGATGTGGCGATCTGCTCTTCGCTCGCCTGCACCATGACCGCGCTCGAAAAAGCCCGGCCCGATGCCATTGTGCTCGATATTCACCTTGCGGACCGCAATGATGGCTGGGCGCTGGCCGAACTGGTCGATCAGCTGGGGCCGCGTCGCCCGAAAATCATTTTTTCGACCGGCGCACCCGATGTCATTCCTCCCGAAATTGCCGGGCTCGGCACGATCCTTCCCAAGCCATACGATCCGGCCGATCTTATTAGCCTGCTTTCCCCTGCCAGACCGGTCGGCCTGTTTTCACGGCTGCGCGCCTCGATCGGCTGAACCACCTCTTACAATTTGTCTGGCCCTCTTTGCCCGCTTTCTGGCCCTGTTCGGTGCCGTTCAGGCCCCGTTGTCCTATGCGCCTGCGACGCGCTCAAAATTTCAATAAGTGATTGTAATTTGATAAAAAAAGGCCTCTGCTCTGATAATTCAGAACAGAGGCCTTTCGGGATCGTATCACCAGCCGTTTTGGACGGGAGGGGGCTCGGCGGTGATATAGCGATAATGACTGGCAGAATGATCGGTTCCGCCCTTGCGAGACATTTTATGCCTTTTTTTCCGTCTGATACTTCCTAGATAATGGCCGAGGGGCGCGGCGTGTAAACGTCGGCCATGGAAATGACCCGGGGCAGGAACTCCTTGTCTCCACAAGCGTTTTATGCGCGCCGAAATTATCGGGAAGGTATAATATGTCATTAGGGGCAGCAGTTGCCGCACATCTCCCATTCCTCCGTCGCTACGCCCGGGCACTGACGGGATCTCAGTCCACTGGCGATGCTTTTGTTCAGGCAACGCTGGAAGCCGCTCTTGTCGACGAGGAACTGGCCAATTCACTGAAAGGCGGCCGGGTGCCGCTTTACCGCGCTTTCAACAAGATCTGGTCAAGCGCTTACCTCGAAGTCGGCGATGACGATCAGCCACTCCCCACCGCAGCGCATGAAGCCGCCGCACAGGGTCAGTTGCGCCGGATCACACCGCTCAACCGTCAGGCACTTTTGCTGACCACGGTGGAAGACTTCTCTCCCGCGGAAACCGCCCAGATCATGAGTCTGGAGAAGGATGAAGTCACCAGTCTGGTGCAGGAAGCCGTTGCGGAAATCGATCGCGAAAGCGCCACCAACGTCCTCATCATCGAGGATGAACCGCTAATTTCCATGCAGCTCGAAGATCTGGTCCGCTCGCTGGGCCATGATATTTGCGGCACAGCTGCCACCCGTACACAGGCACAGGAAATCGTGGCCAACAATACGCCCGGTCTGGTGCTTGCCGATATTCAGCTCGCCGACGGATCGTCAGGCCTCGATGCAGTCGATGATATTCTCGCCATCGGATCGGTCCCTGTAATCTTCATCACCGCTTATCCCGAGCGCCTCCTGACCGGTGATCGCCCAGAGCCAACCTATCTGGTTACCAAACCTTTTCAGGAAGATACGGTGCGCGCCGCGATCAGTCAGGCCTTGTTCTTCGGATCAAGCCGTCCACTCGATTAAACAAGCAGGCAGCAAACAAAAATGGCCGCAAGCGCTTCGCCTGCGGCCATTTTCATGCGCGGTCTATATATCTCAGGGAGCCAGCCCGGCTTTTGTAACCGCAAGCATATCTCAAAGATTTTTCAGACTATCCGGCTTTGGTGCGCGCATCGCAAAACGCTTCGGCTCGCGCACAGGAATGGTCAGAACACAACTCACACCTTCTGGTTCAAAACGCAGATCCACCGGGTTACCGACTTCATGCGCCACAATTTTCTCGATCAGATCAATCCCGAAACCACGCCCTCGCTTCGGCGGAACCGGCGGACCGCCACGTTCCTGCCAGGTGATCCGTACCAGATCATCTCCCAGCATTTCCCATACAACGGACACCACCCCGCCAGTCCGGCTTAAAGCGCCATATTTTGCTGCATTGGTGGCCAGCTCATGAATCGCAAGGCCTAGCGACAGAGCATCATTGGGGGCCAGTTGCACTTCGGCACCTTCCAGAGTGACCTCATGGTCGCCCGATTGCGCATAAGGCAACAATTCAGCCTGAACGACCGCTCGAACCGGTGTTGTCCCCCAATCCGATTGCGTAAGCAGGTCATGAGTAGCAGACAGCGCACGGATACGCCCGTCAAGACCATCCGCGAATTCACCGAGATTATCCGCCCTGCGCCGCGTCAGCGCGATAATGGAAAGAACATTGGCCAGCGTATTCTTGACCCGATGGTTCAGCTCACGGGTAAGTGAATTGCGGATCGAGGCCTGTTCTTCCAACCAGCGCAGAGCGGCCTCATCTTCCATCGCCTGTGCCGTCAGAATGCGTATCAACACGGTGAGGAGCATGGCTACCAGGAAGCCGAAGATCAGTGTCGCCATGGACAAGCCCGACAATGTATCCGTGCGTGCGCCATGTAGCTCAAGCACCCAGGGATGGTTCGCGATGGTCACCACCTGCCTCTCGGTCATACCCCAATCTTCTCTTGGGAGACCGTCTATCTGGGCAAGGAGGGACTGAGGCCCAACATTTTGATCATAAACGCTGACACTGAAATTTCCGGCCCCTTCCAGCTCCAATGCGGAAGCGAAGAAATCCTGCGCATTGAAGGGGCTATAGATAAAACCTTTCAATGCCCGCCCGCCCGGCGCAGGTTTGAACACCGGCATATAAATGAGGAAACCTGGTTCGGGGTCCTTCCCCTCCTGTTTCAGCACCACCTTACCGCTGGCCGTCGGACGTGCGGTCCTTTCGGCTTCGAGCATAGCAGCGCGCCTTACCGGCTCCGAAAACATATCGAAGCCAAGCGCAAGACGGTTGCGCTGCGTATCGGGTTGCAGGAATGTTACCGGAGCCGAGAACGCTTGCGCCGGTCCGGGACGAGGATGAAGCCGGATATTGCCCGGACCTTCCCGCTGCATCAGTTCGTTAAAAGCGGCGACCTCATCGGGGCGTACAACCTGCGCCCAACCAATACCATCGGCTCCCCTATATTCGGCATCAAGACGCAATTCGCTGACAAATCGCCGGAAACGCGAAGCCGGCACGTCATCCATCATAGCCAGCAGGGCGGCACCGGCTCGCAAATAAGCACTGCTGGAATTGGCGCGGCGTTCCAAAGCAGAGGAAATAGCGGCCGCTCGAGTGCGCAATTGCGCCGCCGAGCGCTGATCTTCGCCCCTTTCGATTGCGTAGACGCTTAAAGCAGTGATCGCAGCAATAAGGAGGAAAATCGTCAGCGGAACCGCGCGCGGATACCGGACCAGCCACTGTTTCGTACTGCTGCCAGACCCGGCCAAACTGTCCTCCAACCTCAATCACCCGATCTGTGTTCTGGCACTCCTGTGCGCCCGTCATGAGATCGCTTGGAGACAGACCGTTAGCTTAGCGCATTGACCTTCAGGTTCACAAAGATAACCAGAAATTCAAAACACAGTGAGCAGGGAACCATACTGACGCGAATTCGTTCCATACTCACACTTATTTATCAGAGGCAATCTGACAGGCCGCATCTCCATTCTCACAAGGCAGATCCTGTCAGAGATCCGGGGCAAAAACGCAAATTTATGGGGCGGTCAAACGCATTTCGCATGACAGGCACTGACAACAAGACATCACCCTCCACCGATAAGGCAAAAAATAAGGACGGGCAGGAACCTGAATGGGCCAGCGGCCTGAAACAGTTATATAATTCGGTAGTCAATGAGCCTTTGCCGGATAATTTCAAGGATCTCCTCGCCAAGCTGGACGATGGCGACAAATAATGAGCAATCAAAAAGAGAACAGCAAACGCACGCCGCCTGAACGCAGCGCGGAGGACAAACGTTCTTTCAAACGGGAACTGACAGAAGTCGTCCCGCATCTGCGAGCCTTTGCGCGCGGTCTTTGCGGACGGCCCGATATGGCGGACGATCTCGTACAGGAAACACTCTTAAAGGCATGGGCAGCACAGGACCGGTTCGAGCCGGGCACCAGTATGCGCGCATGGACCTTCGTTATTCTGCGTAACGCCTATCTCACAGACATGCGCCGTAATCGCTTCCGCGGCGAATATGATGAAACTGTAGCCGAGCGTATTTTGACGGCTCCGGCGGGTCAGGAAGAACCGCTGCATCTTTCCGATATGCATCGCGCTTTGCTGACACTTCCACCCGAACGGCGCGAGGCCTTGCTACTCGTCGGTGCGGGCGGCTTTTCCTATGAAGAAGCGGCCAATATCTGCGGTTGTGCGGTGGGTACGATCAAGAGCCGCGTGGGACGAGCCCGGGCAGCTCTGACCAGCATGATCGAAGATGGCGATATTCCAGATCGGTCGATTGACGATCCTTCTGCCCACCGGGCTATTCTCGAAGAGCTCGACAATGTTGCCGCCAATGGCAAAGCCGCCACAGCTGGCAAATAAAATGCTGCACATTAGCCATAATTGCATGAGCGCTGCTTGAAGCGCTCCTGCCTGCGAACCATTTATAGTCGCCAATAGGAGACGAGGCGAAAATGAGTTCGCAACAGGGGCCTGATAGAAAAGACAGTCCATCTTCATCATCGGAAATGGCCGATGACTATGCGCATTCGGCACACAGCGGCACTATCGGAGAGGCTGCTGAGGAGCAGCAACCTGCGATGACCTTTGCAGCGCAGGAACTGCGCCTTATTTCCGCTCTTGTTCTGCTGCTGGCGACTGGCCTGTTTCTTGCTTTGCCTTTCGTCCTGTCGATTGGGGCGGTAGTGTTTCTTCCCCTCGTCACAGCTCTGATGCTGACGATCATTCTCTCTCCCTTGGCAGACCGTATGTCCATGATCGGCCTGCCCAACATTTTGTCGTCACTGCTCGCACTTCTCTTTTTTCTCGCCATTCTCATTCTGGCGCTGGGTGCCGTTTTGCAACCGGCTGTGCGCATGTTTGACGATGTGCCGGCTATGGTGGATCGAATTGGAGAACATTTCTCCCACCTCAAAGGTAGCTTGGACTGGGTTAGTGAACTCAATCGCCAGATTGCCAGTATCATCAATGACAGCAATCAGGATCGCGTAGTTCTTGCCGGCCCGTCAATGCTCGAACAGCTCGCTTTCGCGACACCCAGTGTCGTTCTGGAAGTTTTGCTCACCTTTTTGATGGCATTCTTCATGATCGAGGCGCGAGTGCGGATGCGCTATCATCTGCTGCTCGACCGGGCCCATTTTGGCGCCAGCCTCAAAGCGGCCCGTGTTATTCGAGATGTACAGGATCGCGTTGCTTCCTATATTCTGACCGTGGGCCTCATCAATGCCGGTGTGGGGATTATCGTTGCGCTCGGCGCATGGGCGTTGGGCCTGAGCGCTCCGATCATGTGGGGCGGCCTTGCCGCCTTACTCAACTTCCTGCCCTATATCGGGCCGATGGCGATGATCGCCCTCCTGATATTGTTCGGCCTCGGCACGGCAGATGTCCCGCTGGTCGGTATGGTCCCCGCAGCTGCTTATCTATGTTTGCATACAGTCGAATCCAACGTGGTCACGCCATCCATTCTCGGCGCCCGCTTCACTATGAATCCTGTGCTGATACTCATCGCTCTCAGCTATTTCAGCTGGATCTGGGGTGTAACAGGCGCACTTCTTTCCGTTCCGATCCTGCTTTCAATCACCGCACTGATCGATCACCTCGGAAAACCGAACTTGATAGGGTTTATTTTCGGAGAGCCGCTTTTTTCTTCCAACCCCCTAACGGCGCCGCCCCCTGATGACTTGTCCGTCGCCCAATAACAGACATTAAAAAAACCCGCCGGAAAGTATCCGGCGGGCTTTTGTCAATCTGCAAACGAAAATCAGGCAGAATATTTCCAAGCCGAGCCGCGCGCGAGATTTTCAGCAGCGAAATCCCAGTTCAGCTTCTTTTCGATTACTTCTTTCAGATAAGAGGGGCGCGCATTCTGGTGGTCCAGATAGTAAGCATGTTCCCAAAGGTCGATCGTGAGCAGCGGGTTGAAATCGGAATCCGCCAGCGTGTCACCATCATGTGTTTCTTCGAGTGAAAGCTTGCCACCCTTCTCTGCCAGCCAGACCCAACCACTTGCGAAGTGGCCGGCACCGGCCGCTGCGAGCTTCTCCTTAAGCCCGTCGAACGAACCGAAAGCTTCGTCGATCTTTGTCGCAAGATCGCCGCTCGGCGCGGTCGTTTCACCGGTGAGGGATTTCCAGTAAAACCCGTGATTCCAGCTTTGCGCAGCATTGTTGAAAAGACCCTGTTCGCTGCCCCGCGCCTTGGCAATGACGGTTTCCAGATCGTCATTAGCCTTGTCGGTGCCTTCAATCGCAGCATTTGTCTTGTCGATATAGGCCTTATGGTGCTTCCCATGGTGAAAGCTAAGCGTTTCCGCGGAAATCGCAGGAGCGAGCGCGTCCGCATCAAAAGGCAACGCCATCAGTTCAAAAGCCATAAGTCTCCGTCCTCCATTGTACAAAAGGGGTTGTTCGTGAGCCCAACGTCCGAAAAAGCGCATGGTTGCAATTGCAATCGATTCTCAGGCCTGTTCCAAATTTGAGTGTCGGTCGATAGCAGACGTGACAGCTACATTCATGGTCACGTTGCCGATAGTGCGCATAAGATCGGGCAACATTTCTACTGCAACGAGCAAGGCCAGCGGTCCGATCGGAACTCCCATCGCCAGAGCAATGGGGCCAATCGAGGTGACAAAACTGACCGCACCAGGCAGGCTGACCGAGCCCATAGTGGTAATCATCGCAACGGCAGCACCTGCAGCCAAAGCGGCAGGCGTCAATTCCACTCCGGACAGATGCGCGACATAGATCGCTACGGCCATATTCATAGCCGGGCTCGTTGCGCGAAAGATTGCTACTGCCAGAGGCAATACGAAATCAGCCGATACGTCCTGCACCCCCAGGCGACGGCAAGAAGCAAGCATAGCGGGGAGACTCGCAAGCGAACTCTGCGTGGACACGGCAACAGCCTGTGCGGGAAAGACTTCCCTGCCGAAATCTATCAGTCTTTTGCGCCCTATCCATACCGCCAGCGGATAGGCGGACAGCAGCACGATAAAGCCCAGGCTCGACACAAGCAGGACATAGTGGCCCAACGTCGCCACTGCGCCGCTTCCCGCCCGTGATGCCAGCCCGAGTGCCAGAGCAAACACGCCGGCAGGTGCCAGCCAGAGAATCCAGCCGATCACGATCAGCATGGCATTACCGAGCGCTTGGAAAAACCCGTGCAGCAGATTACGCTGCGCTACTGGCAATCGGGCGATTGCCACTGCCAGCCCCGCAAAAAAGACAATCACCGGCAGAATCGCATTTTCCGCGGCTGCTGTAACCACGTTGGGCGCAACCAGCGATTCAAAGAATGCCCCCAGCCCAGGCACTTGCTGAGCCTCGACCGATGATATCTGCAAAGCGCCACGCGCCCCATCCGGAATGGGGAAAACATGCAGTAATGCCGGAACCAGAAAGCACGCCAATATCGTTCCGCAAGCCAGAATAGCGATAAAGCTCGTTAGCGTGCGACGCGCCATTGCTCCTGCTCGCGCAGTATCCACCATCTTGACGATACCGATCACCAGCAGAGAAGCCACGAGCGGAATGATTGTCATCTGGAGAGCACGCAGCCACAGATTGCCAACCGGGCCGGCAACCAGCAGAACAGGCGTACTGAAAGCGCTACCGGCCAGAGCCCACCCCAGCAATAATCCGGCAACGAGACCTGTAAAGGTCCAGCCCGCAGGAAGATTGATATCCTCTACTGTGTCAGAAACGCCGGATGCGGCCATCAAACTCCCCTGTCCGCCGGATTTCGCGGGTGACATAGGGCGTCGAAAGCGTCATGGCAAATGAGCAATCGATCATTTGTCCTTTATCCGTGAGGAGAATAAATCATCATGGGACGCAGCTATTTCGGAACCGACGGAATTCGCGGACGCGCCAATGCAGGTGTGCTGACAGCCGCGACTGCGATGAAAGTCGGTCAGGCTGCAGGGCGTCACTTTCTACGGGGACAACACCGCCATCGTGTTGTCATTGGAAAAGATACCCGCCTTTCCGGTTATATGATGGAAACCGCTCTCGTTGCCGGCTTCACCAGCGTGGGTATGGATGTGATCATGACCGGGCCGCTCCCGACACCGGCTATCGCTCTCCTCACGCGGGAAATGCGCGCCGATATCGGTGTGATGATTTCTGCCAGTCATAATCTTTTTGCCGATAATGGCATCAAACTCTTCGGTCCGGACGGGTTTAAGTTATCCGACGATGATGAAGAAGCCATAGAACGCGCATTAGATGAAGGGCAGGAGCTGGCGCAGGGCGATCAGATAGGCCGGGCCAGACGGATAGATGATGCACGCGGACGATATATTCATGCCATCAAACAGACGCTGCACGACGAAGTGCGTCTGGACGGCCTCAAAGTGGTTGTCGACTGCGCACATGGGGCAGCCTATAATGTCGCCCCTTCGGCCATCTGGGAATTGGGCGCGCAGGTCATTGCCATGGGCGTTTCTCCCAATGGCCTTAACATCAATGACGGTGTCGGCTCGACCGATCTCGCAGCGATCAAGGCCCGTGTAGTAGAAGAAAAGGCCGATATCGGCATTGCTTTAGATGGTGACGCTGACCGGCTGATCGTGATCGACGAAAAAGGTGAAACCATCGATGGCGATCAGATTATGGCACTCATTGGTACCAGGCTCGCTGCCAATGGCGCACTGCGCGGAGGAGGTGTCGTCGCCACTGTGATGTCTAATCTCGGACTGGAGCGCTTTCTCGCCAATTCAGGCCTCGACCTTATCCGCACCAAGGTCGGAGACCGCCATGTTCTCGAAGCTATGCGCAAAGGCGGCTATAATGTAGGTGGGGAGCAATCTGGGCACATGATTCTACTGGATCATGCTACGACCGGCGATGGATGCATTGCAGCTTTGCAGGTGCTGGCAGCTTTGGTGCAATCGGGGAAGCGGGCAAGCGAATTGCTCCATCTTTTCGATCCAGTGCCTCAATTGCTGAAAAATGTTACCTATTCAGGCGGCGACCCGCTCGGGGATACACAAGTCAAATCTGCCATTGCGGAGGCAGAAGCTGCGCTTTCGGGCAAGGGCCGCCTTGTCATTCGCAAGTCGGGCACAGAACCCAAGATCCGCGTCATGGCCGAAGGTGATGACAAGACACAGGTCGAACAGGTTGTGGACGATATTTGCGCTGCCGTAAAAACTGCTGCGGAATAGAATGCAAAGCGATGACTGCACTAATAGATATCCAAAAGGAGTAGCGCTCATAAGCTACCGAATGGTGGTATGGGGCTGGACAATCCACCGCCGCCCAACCATCTGCCATCCATGAACGAAACCACTACTCCGCCCCGCATATTGTCCATCGCCGGTTCTGACAGTTCTGGTGGTGCAGGCATTCAGGCCGATCTCAAAACCATCACCATGCTGGGCGGCTATGGCATGACAGCTATCACAGCCATTACGGCACAAAATACGTGTGGTGTGACTGGGGTCGAAATACTCTCTCCCGATATGGTGGCCGCGCAGATCGATGCCTGTATTGAGGATATCGGCGTGGATGCAGTAAAAATCGGCATGCTCGGCTCCCCAGACATCGCGCATATCGTTGCCGAACGGCTCGAAGCTGTTTCGGCACCGGTCATTTTCGATCCCGTCATGGTTTCGACCAGCGGCTCGGTTCTGGCCAGCGAAGCCACGATTGCTGCCTTTGAGCGCTTAATGGCTATAGCTACATTAACGACACCCAATATTCCCGAACTCGAAGTGCTTGGCGGCGCGGACAAAATGACTTCCCGCAATATAACCTATCTCGCCAAAGGTGGCGATGCAGAAGGCCCAACGGTGATCGACCGCCTTGTCTGCCCCGGTTTGGATGAGCGTGTATGGGAGGATGAACGCATTATCACACGCCATACTCATGGCACCGGCTGCACACTATCCAGCGCAATCGCCACATTGCTAGGGCAAGGAATCGATCTGGAAAACGCTATTAGCGAAGCGCGTCAGTTCACCAGAGAGATCATGCTGGCAGCGCCCGGTTTTGGCAATGGATATGGCCCAATGGGACATCAGGCCTTTGAATCCCGTATCGCCCGCTAATCATCCGAAATCATGAGCATACACGAGTGGTTGCATGCCATTCACCAGTCGAGTTCATAGAACTTGGCAATATGCTGCCATGCTTCCTGCGCGGTTTCACACCAGTGGAACAGCTTCAGATCGTCATGATTGATCGTGCCTTCATCCGCCAAAGCTTCAAAATCGATCACCCGGCTCCAGAAATCCTTACCGAAAAGCAGGATTGGAATAGGTTTCATTTTGCCTGTTTGTACCAATGTCAGGAGTTCGAAAAATTCATCGAACGTCCCAAAACCGCCGGGAAAGACCGCTACCGCACGGGCTCGCAGCAGAAAATGCATTTTACGCAGAGCGAAATAATGAAACTGGAAGGACAGATAGGGTGTCACATAGGGGTTCGGCGCCTGCTCATGCGGCAGAACAATATTGAGCCCGATGCTCTCTGCGCCCGCCTCCGAAGCACCTCGGTTGGCGGCTTCCATGATCGAAGGCCCCCCGCCTGAACAGACAACGAACTGGCGCAATCCATCTTCAATGATGGATTTTTCACTCACCATTCGCGCCAGACTATATGCTTCGGTATAATATTTAGACTTAGAAACAAGATTGCGCACCACCTGCTTACGGTCTTCGGGCAGGTCTGATTCCAACGCCGCCTCTGCGGCTTCGGGTGGCGGGATGCGAGCAGAGCCATACATGACCAGCGTAGAACCGACCCTCGCCTCATCCAGCAGCATTTCCGGTTTCATCAATTCAAGCTGAAAGCGAACCGGGCGCAATTCTTCCCGCAGCAAAAACTCTGTATCTCGGAACGCCAGACGATAGGCAGGATGTTCTGTCTGTGGAGTGCTTAAAGGATTTTTTTCGACGAAACCGGCTTCCTGCTCAGCCCGGTAGAACTTGCGATCGACCAGATCGCGTTCTTTGTCTTTGTGCTTTCCGTCGTGTTCACTCACACATCATTCTCCTCAACGCTGCCTGTGGCAGCCGCGTGCAGCCCTAAGCCTTCCACACCAAAATGGAAAGACGCAGCGTCTGGCGGGTCGTTATGTTCCGGAAAACTTGGATGCCCCGTGAGGATTCGAACCTCAATTGACGGAGTCAGAGTCCGTAGTCTTACCATTAGACGACGGGGCAACCGGTGAGGCGCGCAACTAGGCGGCCTGAAACGAGTCGTCAAGAGGGTACTTTTGCATCGACTACCCTTCCGCCCATAGCCGCGCTTGCCCGATGGTAATCGCTTCGCTAGCTTGGTTATCAGGTACCCGATTTGTGACCGGGCAGAACGATAAGAAAGAAAGTACAGTTGAAATGGCGGACACTTCTCCGCCGGAACGGAAGCGGGACAAAGGCAAAAAGCCGCGTGGCAAGAAGTCTAAGCCACGTCCGCCAGCCAAGGATTCCCGCCCTTCCGGTGACAGGCAAGAGGCGGAGCAGGCAATGCCCAAAGCATGGCGTCGCCCGCCCCACAAACAGTTCCGGCAAGCTTATGCCGCGATTGATCTCGGCACCAATAATTGCCGCTTGCTGATTGCCCGACCCTCGGGCGAAAATTTCGTGGTAATCGATGCGTTCAGCCGCGTCGTACGGCTGGGTGAAGGTATCGCTCAGACCAATCGACTAAGCGATATAGCGATGGATCGCGCTGTAGGTGCCCTCAAGATTTGTGCCGAGAAGCTACGACGGCGCAATGTCCATCTCGCCCGGTCGGTTGCGACGGAAGCCTGCCGTCGCGCGGATAATGGGGCGGAGTTTATCCAGCGGGTAAAAGATGAAACGGGTATCGTGCTGGATGTCATCTCCGCTCAGGAAGAAGCCCGGCTCGCTGTTCTGGGCTGCCACATCCTGCTCGAAGACGGGCTCGGGCCAGCCATGATCTTTGATATTGGGGGTGGATCGACTGAATTGGTGCTGATCGAACCAGGCGGCCCCGTACCACGAATTCTGGACTGGCAATCAGTGCCTTGGGGGGTGGTCTCGCTCACGGAAACGGTGGGCGAAGAGTTACCCGGTGCTGACGCTCGTGCAGAACGATATGCCAGAATGCGCCAGCTCGTTGCAGACAGCTTTGCTGACTTTGCCAAACGCGTCGCACCAGCACGCGCACCCGATCTGCGTCTACTGGGAACCAGTGGTACGGTGACGACGCTGGCCAGTCTTCATCTGGATCTTCCGCAATATGATCGCAAAGCCGTAGACGGCCTGATTGTACCATCAGACAGCATGCGCGATATTTCACAGCGCCTTTCCACCATGTCGCCACGCGAACGACGCAAACTTCCCTGTATCGGAAATGAGCGCGCCGATCTGGTAGTAGGTGGGTGTGCTATTCTCGAAACCATTCTCGATATCTGGCCGGCCCCTCGTCTCGGCGTCGCCGATCGCGGTATCCGCGAAGGTATTCTGCGCTCGCTTATCACATCAGATACTGAAGGGGTTGAAGCGCAGGCAGCTTTGCACAAACTCAAGCGGGGCAAAGCATGATCCCCCTCCCTCTCCTGGCTGGACGTTTAGTGTCCTTGCCCACATTGCAGAAAGCTAAAGGCTAATGGCCCGATCAGGACGCAATCCCGATAAGCGTGTGCGTACCGCACGCAAACGCAGCGCTTCCTCCACACGCTGGCTGGAACGGCAATTGAACGACCCATATGTGAAACAGGCCAAGGCAGACGGTTATCGCAGCCGTGCTGCTTATAAGCTGATTGAACTGGACGAAAAATTTGGCCTGCTCAAAAATGCTTCGCGTGTCGTTGACCTGGGCATAGCACCCGGCGGATGGAGCCAGGTGGTGCGCAAAAAAAAACCAAAAGCAGCCATTGTGGGCATTGACCTTCTTCCCACAGAGCCAATTGAAGGGGTCACTATATTCCAGATGGACTTCATGGACGATGCCGCTCCCGCCATGTTGGAAAAAGCGCTGGATGGCCCTCCCGATCTGGTCATGTCGGATATGGCGGCGAATACGGTGGGTCACAAACAGACTGATCATTTGCGCACCATGGGGCTGGTCGAAACGGCAGCGGATTTCGCCATCCAGACACTGGATACGAATGGCGCCTTCATTGCAAAGGTTCTGGCTGGCGGCACCGATCCGCAATTGCTTGCACTGCTCAAGGCTCATTTCACAACCGTAAAGCATGCCAAGCCCCCAGCCAGCCGCAAGGGCTCCTCCGAATGGTATGTGGTAGCACAGGGTTTCAAACCAAGAGTAAAATAGTCCCTGTTTTCGAAGGGAAGAGGGAGAAATTGCCCTCTCCTCCTTCCCGGCAACTATTTCTGCAGGTGGCCTATAAAGAATTCGGACAGACGCCGGGTCACATAGTCGATCGGCCCGGTAGACCGTCCGACGGTATGTTCGCCGCCCGGTACAACTAACAGATCGAAATCCTTATCCGCTTTTACGAGCGCATCAACGACCTGCATGGTTGAGGCTGGATCGACATTGCTATCCTGCCCGCCGACAATCATGAACAGATCACCTTGGAGGCGAGCAGCATTGTCTACACCGGAAGCCGCAGAATAGCTGTCATCCACCGGCCATCCGAGCCATTGCTCATTCCAGCTAATTTTATCCATACGGTTGTCGTAACAGCCTGCCATGGCCACCCCGACTTTGTAGAAGTCTGGGTAAAAAAGCAACGCATTCAGGGTACTTTGCCCACCTGCTGAAGCGCCGTATATCCCTACACGGCTAATATCGTAGGATGGGTCTTTTGCAGCCAGTGCACGATGCCAGAGAATCCGGTCTGGAAAACCAGAATCCTGCAGGTTCTTCCACGCGACATCCTGAAAAGCTTTGGAGCGATTTGCTGTGCCCATGCCGTCAATCTGGACCACAATGAAGCCGAGATCGGCCAGAGCCTGCATACCAATCACTTTGTCGCCCCCCGAATGATAGCCAAAAGGCCAGAACCGCTTGGGCACAAAACTGTCATGCGGGCCGGCATAAATATTTTCAATCACAGGGTATTTATGGCTCGGATCATAATCGGTTGGCCGAACCACCAGGCCCCAAATGTCGGTTTTACCATCGCGCCCTTTTGCCTTAAAAACTTCAGGGGAACGAAAACCTGCTGCGGTCAGGCGAGTAATATCTCCCTTGGTAATAGTCGCAATCAGATGACCGTCACTGCTGCGATGCAATTCGCTAACAGTCGGGAGGTCGACGCGTGAATAATTATCCACATAATAGGACATATCCGGAGAAAACCGGACGATATGATCGGCTCGCTTGGGCGTAAGGGCTATAAGGTTGCGGCCATCAAAGTCCACTCGGTAATAATGTCGGAAATAGGGATCTTCACCGGGGTTCATACCGCTGGCAGCGAACCATATCTGTCGCTTTTCATCATCGATCTTGACCACCTTGCGCACCACCCAGTGGCCCTTGGTAATCTGATTTTTCACTCTCCCGTTACGGCCATTGATCAAATAGAGGTGGTTCCAGCCGTCACGCTCCGAAGCCCAGACAATCTCTTTGCCCATATCATTCACATCATGTGAAAAGCGTCGGTCGGCATAAACAAAGGTTTTGGCCGTTTCGGTCACTGCGGCATGAGCCTTGCCCGTATCGGCATTCACAGAAATGATCCGCGCCTGCCCGAATCCACGTTTCACATAATCGAAAGCAACACTATTGCCGTCTTTCCGCCAGCGCGGAGCAGAGAGCTGATAGGGATTGGGAAACAAGCTCGGATCGATATCGATCTGACTTTGCTTAGCGACATCGAACAGAACAGGCTGTTCCTGATCGATCGCATCGCCCGGTTTAGGGTAGAGCTGGCGACGCAAAACAGGCTGAAGCTGATCGTCAGGTGCGGCCTCAACTTTCAGAACATAACGAGCAAAGCCCGGCTTGACGCGATAGATCATAAGATGACGACTGTCCGGCGACCAGGCGATTGTCTCCGGATCGTAGAAATTCCCTTTCGACCCGTCCTGACTAAGTCTGACAACGCCACCATCGTCGACTTTTCGCACAACGAGATTGTTATCTTCGACAAAGGCTTCCCAATGGCCATCGGGAGAAATACGTGGGTGGTTATCGGCGGGAACACTCAAATCGCGGACCACGCCAAAACCCCGCGGACGTCCCGGATAGGTCTGTTCTTTACATTGATAATCGGTCAGCGTGCAACGCCAGCCATTATAATGAATGGAAAAAGAAATCGCTCGCCCGTCATCGGCATAGTCAAACTCAGAAAAAGGCAGATGCAACGCATCCACTTTTTCTCCGGTCACTTCGCTTAGCGAATGAGCAAGCCGCACCTGATCGAAAGCCGGTGTTTTGGCGAGGGTTTTTCTGTCAACCGTTTCGAAACGAAACCCACCTTCCACCGTCTTGCGATAGGTAAAAGCACTACCATCGGGAAGCCAGCTTGCCGGCCATGCGATCTCGCGGGTGAGATATTCCCAACTTTCCCTTAAATGTACCGAACGCTCTAGTTCCGCCGATGTCGGCTTGGCCTGTGCAAAAACCGGCAAAGTTATAACGCCGCATATAGCAGCCACGGCACAAAAACGGACGGAGCGCAAGGAACGCAGATGCATAGAGCGGGAACCCTCATTGATGCAGTGCCTCAGGCGACAAAAATACACCGCCTCTGATTAAACCCCTTCGCATTACAAACGGGTTCGACTTCTCATATATCGTATACTATGATGCAGCTGTGAGCAATCCAGCCTGCACATAAAGCGGGCATCCAGAATATTGTCAGACAATATTGGCATTTGGTCGAGCCAATTTCATGCGGCAAACGAACGGGAGTAAAACAATTGCGGAAAATTACCCCTTCAGAGACCTTTTGCAGCCTTTTGCTTTATATGGCTGTACTGCCTCTTCCTGCTTACGCGCAGACCGGCACAGTGCCTGAATGGGAACAGCCGGACATTATCCGTCAGGGTGCTCAACCCATGCATACGACTTTTGACGGTTTCGCAACACGCGAAAGAGCACTGTCACATGATGTCAGCCACTCGCCCTATCATCTGTCACTCGATGGGGAATGGCAGTTTCATCTCTCGCCTACCCCCGAACAACGCCCCTCCAGTTTCTATCAGCCCGATTTCGATGTCAGCAACTGGGGGACAACGGTGGTTCCCGGCATCCTTCAGGCAGAAGGTCATGGCAGGCCCGTCTTTGTGGGCAGTGGCTATCCTTTCCCCCGCAACCAGCCTAAAATCGACCATAGTCTTAATGAAGTCGGTTCTTACCGCCGCAATTTTACGGTTCCGGAACAATTTGCAGGACGCCGTCTGCTCCTCACAATCGGAGCCGCAGGAGCAGCCTATTATCTCTGGATCAACGGCAAGCGCGTTGGCTATTCGGAAGACTCCAAACTCCCGGCCGAATTCGACATTACTTCCTATGCCCATCAGGGAAGCAATGTCATCGCTATAGAGCTCTATCGCTTTTCCGATGGCAGTTATCTGGAGGATCAGGATTTCTGGCGCGTCAACGGTATAGAACATAGCGTTACGCTCTATGCTGCTCCTCAGACACATATTCGCAATCTGGTGGTGAATGCAGGACTAGAGAATCATTATAAAGACGGGCAGCTTGATGTAACAGTTGATCTTGGTGGAGCACAACACAACTCGCTTGCTCGAGTAACTCTGCTCGATGGCAGCCGAAGACTCGTCAGCCAAGAAGCCGATCTGGGTCCGAACACAACCTCCGCCACCCTATCTGCAGACCTGCCCGATATTCGTGCCTGGACAGCCGAAACGCCCAATCTTTATACTCTGCTAGTCGAATTGTTTAATGATCAAGGCCAACTCATAGAAGCGACCAGTCGTCGCATCGGATTTCGTACAGTAGAAATCGCCAATGGCCAGGTGCAGGTAAACGGCAAACCAATCATGATCCGCGGCGTCAACCGCCACGAGCATGACCCGCACACCTTCCATGTGGTGTCAGAAGAAACCATGCGCCGCGATATCGAGCTGATGAAAGCAGCCAATGTGAATGCGGTACGCACTTCGCATTATCCTAATGATCCGCGCTGGTATGAACTGGCGGACGAATATGGTCTATACATCATGGATGAGGCAAATATTGAAAGTCACGGCTATCTCAGCCTGTCACAGCAGAACGACAATGATCCGGCATATCTGCTCGGCTACGATCCTAAATGGCGCGCTGCGCATCTCGACCGCGTGGAGCGAATGGTCGAACGTGATCGCAATCATCCTTCGGTCATCTTCTGGTCACTCGGCAATGAAACTGGCGTCGGTCCGAACTTTGAAGCAGCAGCAAAATGGATCAGGGAAGAAGATCCCTCACGCCTTATCAGCTTTCTTGGCTGGAGCATGAGCGGCTGGCGCCATCCGGTAAATGACTATGTCGATATTTTCGCACCCATGTATGATGATGTGCCCAAGCTGATCGATTATGCAGAGGATAGCAGTTTCACTCAGCCTCTCATCCTATGCGAATATGCCCATGCCATGGGCAATAGCCTCGGCGATCTCAAAGCCTATTGGGATACAATGCGCCAATATCCCAAACTGCAGGGCGGCTTCATTTGGGACTGGGTCGATCAGACCATGCTCAAGAAAGATAAAGCTGGTCGGGAATACTGGGCTCAGGGCATCGATTATGATCCTGATCCTGAAGCCCCCGGGGTCCATGGTGACACCAGCCCTGTGGGCGATGGTGTGATCCAATCCGATAGGACGCCCGATCCTGAATATTTCGAAATGGCTAAAGTTTTATCGCCAATCGCTTTCAAACATGACGAAACCGGCTATCGCGTCATCAATCGTCATGACCATATAGATCTTTCCCATTTTACTCTGGACTGGACTTTGCTGGAGAATGGCCTGGCTGTGGCGAAAGGTCAGATCCCCACACCGAATATTGAACCGGGCAAAAGCTCAGCACTAAATCTTACACTCCCCGCATCTGACGACAAAGCTACAGAACGCACCCTCATCTTGCGTGCCCGAACAAGGACCGCTGATGCTATTCCGCTAATGTCGGCCGGCCATATAGTTGGCTGGGATCAATTCGTGCTCTCAAAACCCGTTTTTGCAAGCTTACCGGCGGACACAATAAAACCGGTCGAAACCGATGAGGCTATTAGCCTTTCCGCGGCGGGCAGCACAATCACCATTGATCGTCACACCGGCCTTCTCACGGGCTATACACGTAAGGGTGAAACATTGCTATCTGGTGGCATGCCGAACTTCTGGCGTGCACCAACCGACAATGATGTCGGGACGGGCGTGCCCCAAAGCCATGCGATGTGGAAATATTTTTCCAACCATCGTCGTATAGAATCGGTCGAAACCTCAGGCGATGCGATTATTGTCCGATACGATCTGGGCGTTGGCTCGGTTCATGCAACAACACGCTGGACGATGTCGACGCAAGGCATCGTAGGTGTCACAATGCATTTCAATCCGCTACGCGATACATTACCCGACCCACTGCGCATCGGCCTCGCTTTCGAAACCTCTGAAAAGCTCGATTATGTCCGGTGGTATGGCCGCGGCCCTCAAGAAACCTATGCTGATCGTAAAACCGGCGGGATGATTGCCCAATGGAACGGAGCGCTTGCGGATCAGTATCATGATTATGCCCGTCCTCAGGAATCGGGCAACAAGACCGATATACGTTGGCTCGAACTGAGCGGCAAAGGACTGGGTATGCGTATTTCAGGAACCCAGAAACTCTCGGTCAATGCTCTGGCCTTTCCCTACAGCGAGCTGGCTCTCAGAAAGCCAGGAGAAGCACATAGTTCGGATATTCGGCCGCATGATCGCGGAACCTTACTGATCGATGCGGCACAGGCCGGAGTGGGCGGTGACACAGGATGGAATCTCGATGGGCGCCCGCATATACCCTACCGCATCCCAATCAAACCTCTGACCTTTTCCTTCATTATTACACCGGCAAACTAACACAACCATGCTAGGCCGTGTTAACAAAAGACTTCAGCCATAGTCGCGTAGCGGCGAGGTTGAGGAAGCTCTCGAACGAGAGAAGGGTTTTGTCATAGCGGGTGGCGATGCGCCGTTGCTGTTTGAGCTTGCCGAACATGCGCTCGACGCGGTTGCGGTCCCGGTAGCGGCGATAATCGGGATGCTCTGGCACCTTGCGGTTCGAGCGAGGCGGGATGATCGGCAGGATGCCCCGGACCAGCAGGCTTTGCCGGAAGCGATCACCATCATAACCCTTGTCCGCAAGCAGCGCCTTGGGTGTGGCGACGGGGATCGCCATCAGCGGTTCGGCAGCGGTGTAATCTGAAGCCTCGCCGCCGGTCAGGATGAAGCCGACAGGCAGTCCTTGATTGTCGCAGCGGGCGTGGATTTTGCTCGTAACGCCGCCTTGTGATCGACCAAGAGCGTTCGCACAAGCCCCCCTTTTCCGCCCGCTGCCGAGACGTGGCCGCGAACGCTGGTGCTGTCGATCATGTGTTGCCAGTCGTCGGTGAGCCCGAGATCGACCAGCGTGTGCAGCAAGTCATCCCGGACACCCTGTTCGGCCCAGCGAGGGAAGCGCACATAGACTGATTTCCACTTGCCATAGCGCTCGTGCATGTCGCGCCAAGGGCAGCCGACCCGCAGCACGTGAAGCATCCCATTGAGGAAGAGCCGGCTATCGCCCGCTGGCCGCGCCCAACGACCGCGCCCAGGCGGCAACAGCGGCCCGATCAGATCCCACTCCGCGTTCGACAAATCCCCGCGATCCATGGCGGCTCCTCAAAAAGCAGTCTTAAATCAGAAGGAGGCAGATTTGGAAATCCCTTTTGTCAACACGACCTAGCAATACTGGATACAATCATCGCAATACTCAGCATTTGCTTTGTCTATGTTCAATTCGACCAGTGAGACATAGTATTACTCGAAAGGCGTCGTATTCACATTTTCTGTTGCTTCGAAAGGGGTACGAGATGGGGTTGAACAGTTGGAATATCGCTTGTAAAAAGCGCGAATAAACCAAATTTAGAATTGATTTAGTATACAAATATAAGAATCCTGTCCCTTATCCGATGCGGCAATTTTCGGTGCCAGAGCAGACAGTTCTTCTCTGCACAGGGCCCGATTTTGTACCACCTTGTTGATCGGTACCATGCTGTTTTCACGCGAATCGACCAATTGCGGACAAACGAACAGCAAAACCGCCCCCTTCTTGCCTAACTTGTATCATCTCGTATCACGCCTTCCTCGCCCCTTGTTATTGAGAATCTATCGCATTACCTAAGCCACAGAAATTCAATGACCGCCCCTTTTGTTGGCGCGCCTCTCGTCAGGCCGACGCTACGGGGCCAGCCAGAAGGATCGATTATGCCCAAGCGCCGTCCCGCTCCGCGCGAACTTAAAGTTCGCGGCTCCCAGCAGATCACCCCCAATATGTTGCGCATCACCGTCGGTGGCGAAGGCCTTGCCGGTTTTCCTGAAAGTCAGGATGGCGGCTATGTCAAACTGATGCTCAATCCAACCGAAGGCTCATCAAAGCCGATCGTGCGCACCTATACGATCCGCGCTCAGCGGCCCGACGAACTTGATATCGATTTCGTAATGCACGATGTCGAAGGTCATGCTGGTCCGGCTACCGAATGGGCCCTGAATGCGTCTCCGGGCGAGACCATCATGGTCGGCGGACCAGGGCCCGCCAAACCACTCCCCTCGGGCTTCGACAATTATGTCATTACGGGCGATATGTCCGCCCTTCCTGCAATCAGCGTCAATCTCGAAAATCTGCCCGCCAGTGCCACTGGTATCGCCTTGCTGGAGATTCAGCATGAAGATGACCGACAGGCAATAGACCATCCCGAAGGAGTAGCAATTCACTGGATTGTCAATCCGCGCCCCGGAGAAGAGCCCAATCTTCTGCTCAATACACTGAAAAAGCAGGACTGGCCTGCAGGATCAGTCTATGCTTGGACCGCTAGCGAATTCGCAACTATGCGCGGGCTGCGAAACTATTTCATGGAAGAGCATGGGCTTACACGCGAAGCGATTTATTTTTCCAGCTACTGGAAGAAAGGCTCCAACGAAGATTCGCATAAAGACATTAAACGCCAGTATATGGAGAGTGTGGGCGCTGTATTGTAGGCGTTCCATTTCTATACATGGTTGAAATTGTCTTGAAATTTCAGAATCAACTCCTTTCCGCCATGTCGATAGTATAATATCAAGGAGGGAGATTCGTCGGGTTAAATCGGAGCTCTCTTGGTCCGGAATAATGCCCGGAAATTGCAAGTGGGGGCAATTTCACCGTGCATAATATGGTTGGCGTCGGTTACATTCATGTCGGAGTTTATGTAGCATTTGCGATTATCTGCGGAGCTATCTGGCTAGCTCTGCACCAACGACGGGCAGCAGCCGGCTGGCTGGTATGCGCTACGGGTATCGCCGGGCTCGAAAGCTTCTTGATTACAGCAATCGCTCCCGAGAGAGAGGTGATGATCTATATGATAGCGACCCTCCCGGTCGCCATCATATGTTTCTGCAATGCTGTCGCCGCCTTTCTACAGGATCGCCACCACTATACCGATCTTCGAGCCATTATGGCCGTTTTAACGGGCTTCTCGGTCTTCCAGTACTTTCAAGGGGCACCCTATCTGTCGCAAAACTCTCCTCTCCAGTTGGTTTGCGCTTTAGGCATGGCCGAAAGCGCCTGGCGGATGTTCCGTGCCCGCCGTGAAAGCCAGTTAAATATAGCGTTGGCTATATGCATTGTCGGAACAGGGTCGGTTTTCGCCCTTCGTGCATTCGCCTACCCTATTATCTTTCCGACCGACGCTACTTACGAAACAGTAAACGGGTCCGTTTTCGCAGACAGATTACTGGCCCTTAAACTGATTTGCATCATTGGCATTGTAATGCTTCTCGTGTTCCGCATTGTTGAGGCTAATTTCGCGGCATACCGCACCGTTGCCAAAACAGATGGCCTGACCGGTCTTCTCAACCGTTCGGCATTCGAACATTATATAGGCATCAAGTGCCGATCCGATGATATTCTCATTTTGTGCGATCTGGATCACTTCAAGCAGGTGAACGATTTGTTCGGTCATCTGACGGGTGACGATGTACTACGCCGCTTTGCACAATTACTCATAAACACCGGCCTTCCCACATGCCGTTTCGGAGGTGAGGAATTCGCGCTTCTCGTGCCCGGCGGTGACATAGACAAAGCCTACCATATCGCTGAACAGTTACGCTACGAACTGCTGCAACAATCTTACCCCGACATTCCGCCACACCACAGAATCAGTGCCAGTTTCGGTATCGCCGCCGCCCTGAAAGGAGAGATTTTTTCAGATACATTCCGGCGGGCGGATCAATCGCTTTATTGCGCCAAACGAAAAGGAAGAAATCGCGTCGAAGTCGCTACTGATTCTCCTGTGCATAGTCCTTTAGGGCAAGTTGCCTGAAAAGTTATACCGGCAGACCAACATAATTTTCAGCAATGCTGGTCTGCGCTGCCTCGCTTGAGGCGATATAATCGAGTTCAGCCACCTGCATCGCGCGTTCAAACGGCCCATCTGCGGGAAAACGATGCAGCAATCTGGTCAATGACCAGCTAAACCGTTCCGATTTCCATACACGGCCCAAAGCACGGTCTGAATAAGCCGAAATCGCATCAGTATTATTGCCTCGGAAAAAAGCAATCAGCGCTTCAGCAGCATAATGCACGTCAGAAGCTGCAAGATTAAGACCTTTGGCACCGGTCGGCGGGACGATATGGGCACTGTCCCCGCACAACATCAGGCTGCCATGGCGCATCGGTGCAAAGACATATGATCGCAGCGGCGCAATACTTTTTTCAATACTTGGACCTCGTGTGATATGGGCAGCAGCCTCGGGACCAAGGCGGATTGCCAACTCATCCCAGATACGCCCATCAGGCCAATCCTCGAGCTTCTCGGTCAGCGGCACATCGATATAATAACGGCTACGCGTCTGCGACCGCATTGAGGCAAGCGCAAAACCGTGCGCATGATTGGCATAGATCAGCTCATGATTGCAGGGCGGCACATCAGCAAGAATGCCCAACCAACCGAACGGATAGGCTCGTTCAAACTCTTGCCCGACTTTTGCAGGAATAGCCTGGCGGCTGGGGCCATGAAACCCATCACAACCAACGATAATTCGTGCATCGACCCGATACTCCATGCCATCCTTAAGATAGGTAACATAGGGCTGATCGCTCTCAACGTCGAAAAGTGCGGCATTCTCCGCTTCATAAATGACTTGGAGATCACGTTCTCTGCGCGCATCCATCAGGTCGCGCGTCAGTTCAGTCTGGCCATAGACCACCACTTGCTTACCGGTGAGCCGGGCCATATCGATATGGATCAGCCGTTTCCCGTCAGCGAGATTAAACCCATCATGCGGTAAACCTTCCGCTTTGAGACGCTGGTCGAGACCAAGCTGCTCCATCAGTGATACCGTCGTCTGCTCAAGCACGCCGGCACGGATTCGGCCCAGCACATAATCAGGCGTCCGCCTTTCGAGAATGACACAGTCGACCCCCTCCGCCCGCAGCATATGCCCAAGCAGCAATCCGGCTGGGCCGGCACCAATAATGCAGACTTGCGTTTTCATGATGTCATCCGGGTCCCGGCCCGCTCCCTTATCTTTAAACCTGCAGGAATTATGCGCAGCCCCGCGCTCCTTTCGCGAGCTCAGCTGGTGCAATCCCCTTATTGTTATGCGACATAACTTCTTTGCAATATGAGAGCAAGCAGGACAGATATAACAAGTTTGGCAAAACCACCCTCAAAAGTTAGAAATAGACTAAGAAGGGAACGAGCCATTAGCGAGCAGCACACATCAAAGGCACAGGTATCGATCCGCGACGGTTTACAAACCAAGGAGACCGTTTCTTTCGGTCCGCTGGAGGATCTGTTCGGTTATCAGCTACGACGCGCCTGGACAGTGTTGCGCAAGGATTTCACCGCTTCCGTGGAAGGGCTTGGCTTACGCCACCTTTCTTTCAGCCTGCTATCGCTCATTTCGGATAATCCCGGCATCAATCAGGGACGGGCTGGGAAGGTGCTTGATATTCAGCGTCCCAACATGGTCGCGCTCATCACGGAATTGACTGATCGCGGATGGGTTGAAAGGCGCAAAGACCCGGAGGACCGGCGTGCGCTCGCCCTGTTTCTCACAGATGACGGGCAACGTATTCTAACGGAGGGATTCGCACGGATCGAACAGCATGAAAGTCTGCTACTAGCTAGTCTCAGCGAGGCTGAAAAGGCCGTGCTTTTCGATATGCTCAAACGCATATCCGCACCGCGGATCGAAAGCTAAGGTCAGTTCATCGCATTTCGTTCATCGTTTAGCAAGAAAGCGTTGCGCCGACTCACAACGTTCAATAGCATCCTACCAGCTGGACTGCCAAAAAGGAAGACAGCGAGGCGAAAGCCCGAAGAGGGAGAGGATGTCTGATAACTGCATGCCTTCATGCAAAAAACTGCTGAACGCTCCGGCCAATATAAAAACAAAGTGGATAAGGGATATTGATCCACAACGGCTATAGCACAGTAATTGATCGCAAGATGGTATGTTCGCCGGTTTACAAATACGGTTAGTGTGAAGACATAGTCAGTACCGGACGAGCTCACAGCGGTCCGGTACTGACTTTATTGTTGGCCTGCAACAATACCGAAATTTGCAGACGTGGCACAGCAACTGTGGCCAGCCTGAAACGCCCCTCTCAATGTATTTTGATAGAAATTTACTTGCTGGTGGCGAAGTTTTTTGAATGAGGCGGCGGGCTGCTAATCCGTTCGAACAGTTTGTTCAGTAGCTTTTCCCCAATTACCAGTTCTTCTTTCGTGAAATCGGACAACACCTCAGCGCGTCTGGGATCGAGCACCTTTTGTGCCTGTTCGAACAAGCGAACCCCTTTATCAGTCGGTGAAATCAGACGCGAACGCCGATCCGCGGGATTAACGTCACGCTTGACCAAACCGTCAGCCTCCAGTTCGTTCAATGTGCGGATCAAAGTCGGCCACTGCACCGCCATGCGATGCGAAAGGTCAAGCGTCGCCACTGGCCCGTCCGAAAAGACGATTGCTGCCAAGGTCTGCCAACGCGCCCGAGACTGACCAGCAAAATCGCGCACCACATCATCCACCAGAGCAGTCCATCGCCTGGCAGTCATGACCAGTTGATGTGTCAGTCTGAACTCGTTTTCTGCCCGTGATCCTGCTTCATAGAAACGATTGAAATTAAGTGCCCACTCATCAAAATTCGGCTCGCCTTTGGTAGCCGC
This sequence comes from Altericroceibacterium spongiae, assembly GCF_003610805.1. Taxonomy (GTDB): domain Bacteria; phylum Pseudomonadota; class Alphaproteobacteria; order Sphingomonadales; family Sphingomonadaceae; genus Altericroceibacterium; species Altericroceibacterium spongiae. The sequence continues at coordinate 44,930 of NZ_RAPF01000010.1, forward strand.
CATAGGTTCCCCCCACTTTACAAAACGCGACGCCGTTTGATTATTATATTCGGCAATTTAACTCTCATACCGATGCAGGCTACGAACCGTATCGTCCGCATTAACCATTATGAACTTCAAAAAACGGAATATTTTATCAAACCAAATCCTTTGCATTACGAATCGTTACCGAATGTTAACCTAGATATAATCTACCTCTATTTCCATTAATCAAGTGTTGTGCCAATTTATTTTGCATATGCGAATTGATGTAAGCTCTCGAGCGCATATTAGCGCATAAAAAAAGTCCGGCAGAACCTCATGGTTCCACCGGACAAGGAGCGGAGGGGGGTAAAGGGTAAGGGAGAAGCAGGGGACCACTCCCACCCCTCCGATCTCAATTTACTGCATTGGCAATTCGTTGATGACGGCCATGCCCGCCTTGCTCGACTTCGATATCCATGCCCTTTTGTTTGCGGCGCGTCAGCGCTTCACAGAACAATTCAGACGTAGTGTGATCGACAAATTCGAGCCGCGAGAGATTAAGCTTGAGCCGACCACTATTCGGCAACCGGTCCAGCAAACCCGCAACCTTGTGAATAGCCATGGCTGTAGCCTTGCCTTCCAATGCGACTTCATGATCGCCTTCGCCATGCTGACGCTCCTCAATATTGAGGCGCATACGACGGAATTGCGGAAGCAGTTCGATCAATGTCATTGCCAAGCCGGCTAAAACGCCAGTTAGCAGATCCACCGTTACGACCAGTGTGAAAGTCACCGCCCAGATTAAGGCAGGCAACACACCATAATGGGTGAAAAGATGTTGCACATCCCGGAGCTTCACAAGCTTGATACCTGTAATCACCAGCACCCCGCCCAGCGCTGCCGTCGGCACTTCTGCCAGAATGAACGGCAGCAGCACTACAAAAGCAAGAATCCAGACACCATGCAGGATGGTGGACAACCGGGTCATCGCCCCGGCCTGCACATTGGCTGAACTGCGAACGATCACACCCGTCATTGGCAAGGCGCCGACAAGACCGCACAAGAAATTACCGATGCCTTGTGCGCTGAGTTCCTTGTTGAACCTAGACTGCACGCGATCCTGCATCCGGTCCACAGCCGCCGCCGACAGGAGAGTTTCTGCACTGGCGATGAAAGCGAAAGCAAAGGCGAGACCGATAAGAGCCGGGTCAGACAGCATCGACAGGCTTTCCATGCTAGTCAGGGTCAGGCCACTGGCAATATTATCCGGCAATTCAATACGCTGAATGGCGAGATCGCCACCCATAGCAAGCACAGTACCGGCGACCACTCCGACCAGAGCTCCCGGAATCATTTTCAATGGCGAGGGCTTAAACCTGTCCCAACCCATCATGGCTGCTATAGTCACAACACCCACGGCCAGTGCAGCCACAGCATCGTCGTTAAGCCCCATAAAAGCACCGGGAATGGCAGCCAGATTGGCCAAACCATCGCTACGCGGACTGTCATCAAGCATAACGTGGATCTGTTGCAACACGATCATCGCGCCGATTCCGGCCAGCATCCCATGTATCACTGCCGGTGAAACGCCGCGGAAAAACTGCCCGAGACGCAACGCGCCACCGGCGAATTGCAATATGCCTGCCAGCAATAGCACGGGGCCGAGCGCAACTAGCCCATGACGCTGGACCATATCGAAAACAAGCACGGCGAGGCCGGCAGCGGGACCGCTGACCTGAAGCGGAGAACCGGCAAAACAGCCGACAACGATGCCGCCGATAATACCTGTGACAAGGCCCAGTTCAGGCGGCACCCCCGAAGCGATGGCGATTCCCAGACAGAGTGGCATAGCGACCAGAAAGACCACGAAGGATGCGGCAAAGTCGCGACCGAACGTGCCCTTAGTCTGTTCTGTGGAAGAGATATCTGTCGCTGCCATAATCAGGCCGCCTTCGTAATACGTGATGTCGAGCGCTGGCGCGCGGGGACGGCAACAGGGATATTGTCCACATCATCCGCATCGCGAAATTCGCCATTGGCATCGAGCGCTTTTATCGTGCCCGTTTCAATGTCGAAGAACCATCCGTGCAAATTCAGTTTCCCTGCTGCAAGACCTGCGGCGACCGATGGATGGTTCTGAAGATGCACGAGCTGAATAGCGACATTTTCCAGTACCATGGCCTGAACCTGCTCGTTCTGATCGAGATGACCGTAACAGGTTCGTACTACTTCATGGGCTGGCTCCGCATGAGCCAGCCACGCTTTCACATTCGGCATCGTATCGAGCGCTTCCGGGGTGAAGAACGCCTTCATCGCGCCGCAATCGGAATGGCCGCAAATGATGATATCGCTGACACCTAGCGCCACGACCGCATATTCGACCGCAGAAGAAACCCCGCCATTCTTCATAGCAAAGGGCGGTACGATATTGCCGGCATTGCGGCAGACAAATAATTCGCCCGGCGCAGATTGCGTAATAAGTTCGGGTACAACCCGGGAGTCGGCGCAACTAATCATCAGCGTTTTGGGGCTTTGACCATTCCGGGCGAGCCCCTGAAATAGATCACGCTGTCCGGGAAACACATCGCCCTGAAAGCGGGCAACACCACCAATGATCTCCATCTTTCAACTCCATTTACTCTCGGCCCATTACGGGCATGTGCAAAGGAAGATAGAAAGCGGACATTGCTGCAACGCATCAAAAGCGTATCAAAATGTTTCCGTCCTCTTTTTTTAAGCGACTGGTGAAGGATATCCCTTCAATCGGTAGCCTCATCCGTGCAATCAGGCCGCTCTGCGTATTTTCCAGTTCCAGCGAACCGCCATGTAACGCCACGATCCGGTCCACAACGCTGAGACCCAGCCCCAGCCCCTTTGTATCGCGCGCCCGAGCTGTATCTGCCCGAAAGAAAGGCTCTGTTACAAGCGGCAACATATCTTCGGGAATACCCGGACCGCGATCCCGAATCTCGATCACTACCTCTTCTCTTTTCTGGAAATAATGAATATCCGCGCGCTCACCATATTTAACAGCATTCTCCACCAGGTTTGTTATTGCCCGGCCCAGCGCACTGATCTGGATAATCGCTTCCAGCCGGGGCGGTCCCTGCCAACGCACATCGTGTCCGGCCTCTTCAGCGTTGCTGGCAATAGTCTGGATCAGTGCGGCGATATTTGTCCGGGTAGGCGGATCGTTACGAGTGCCATCTCCTCCACCAAGATATTCAAGCAGAGAGTCGAGCATCGCCTGCATTTCCTCGACATCGGCGCGCATCGCGGCAGGATCCTCCGGGTGCATTCGTCCATGCAAGCGCAATTTCAGGCGACTAAGCGGAGTGCGCAGATCATGGCTCACCGCCAGCAAAGCCTGTGTACGGCTTTCCAACAATTCCTCGATCCGATCCTGCATGGCGTTGAAAGCGTCGGCCAGCCGTCGCAATTCCTGTGGTCCACTCGATTCGATCATGATTTTCCTGCGCGCAAAGCCGATATTGTCGGTCGCGGCTGACAGAGCACGTAATGGAGCGCCCAGCGTGCGCACCAGCAAAGCCGAGACCAATAATACGGCCGCAACCAGGAACAGAAGCGATACCAGCCAGTCAAACGGGGCATTCCACCGATTAATCGCTTCGCGGGACTGGAAATATATCCAGCCGCCATTCTCCATCTGCAAGGCTCCGATCAACCGGTTCGGTTTACCACCATCCACCCCAGTCACACCTAACTGCAACACACGGCCCTGCAAGGATGGCTCCCATGACATGATTTCCTTTTCCGCCACTGCGGAGAGACGTGTCGCCCGCCAGTCTTTCGGCGCATTGTCCTGCAGGGCGAAACGGACGTGGCGGGTGGACAGGCTCGGTGCGACATAGGGACGGTTATGCCGGGGCGTCAGCCGTAAAACTCGATCGGCCACCACCAGTTGCTCGGCCACGCGATGCGCCTGCCCGCTTCGCAGCAATAACCTTTCGGCTTCCCCAAAAAGCAGCAACGTGCCGGCGAACTCGACTAGAATGGCCACCAGCAGAACAATCATGACACGCCCGGTCAAACCACGCGGCCATAGGCGGATTCGCTTCATTCGCGTTCGATCGCGGGAGTAAACATATACCCCGCCCCGCGTACCGTCTTGATAAGAGACTGTCCGTCATAAGCCCCCAGTTTGGCACGCAGACGGCTGACCAGCACATCAACACTCCGATCTGATGCACTGGAAAAGCGTTCACGCGACTGCTCGAGCAGAAAATCCCTGCTCACCACACGCTGCGCAGATTCGGCCAGAGTGAGCAGCAGGTCATATTCTGCACCTGAAAGCGGCACCTGCGTTCCTTCAGGTGTCATCAGTTCGCGCCGATCCCGATCGATAGTCCAGCCTTCAAAACGGATGCGACTGGTGCGCGGTCCGGAAGCCACTTCGCCATTCACACGTCGCAACACCGCACGTACTCTAGCGACCAGTTCATCTGGACCGAAAGGTTTGGAGAGATAATCGTCTGCTCCCAGTTCCAACCCGATAATCCGGTCGGTTTCCTGCGCCCTGGCACTGATGATAATGATCGGAATCGCACTGCGAGCACGCAGCCAACGACAAATATCAAGACCATTCGTGCCCGGCAGCATGATATCGAGTACGACAAGCTGCACATCTTCTGCCTCGATAATCGGACGCATTTCTGCCGCCGTCGCAACGCCCACAACTTCAAAGCCGTGATCGCGCAATGTTCGCGCAATTAGCAGGCGAAGGGGGCCATCATCTTCGACGATCAGAATTTTCATGTGCTGCCATACTGCTTGGGTCGGACAGCGAATTGTGCATTTCCAGTACACAATGCAAGCTTTGCAGTATCAAATCCTCGATAGCCCAGTCGATTTTTCAGCTAACCCGCTATTCGTATCACGCCAGATCGACCGATAAAGGGCCCCTTGCCCGACGGCTTTGGCCAGATTGTTTCACTTGGGTGCAAATAGCGTCACACCAATGCCAAAAATACGTCACCCAAATTTCATGGCGAGGCCATCAAGATGTAATCAATTGCTCGCAATGGACGTGGCAACACCATTCAGGGGGGAAATTCACATGCGCCGACTCACCGCTACTACCGTTCTGCTGTGCGGAGCTTCGGTACTGCCATCCATGGTACAAGCTGCAACAGCAGCCGATTCTATCGATAACCTCGCCCCGAACGACAATACGATTATTGTAACCGCACAGAAAATCGAACAGCGGGAAATCGACGTGCCTATTACCATCTCCGCCACCAGCGGAGAACAGATGAAAGAACTGGGCGTCACCGATCTCGATGAATTGTCCAACTATGTTCCTGGTCTTAACATTCAGGAACAAAGCGCCAATAATCCTGGCATCGTCATCCGCGGTATCACCTCCGATAGCGGATCATCGCAACAGGCCGCCCGTGTCACGCTATATTACAATGGCGTCGATATTTCCCGCTCGCGCGGAGCCTATCAGGGCATTTACGATATGGAGCGGATTGAGGTCATCAAGGGCCCGCAGGCTACTTTGTTCGGCACCGCATCCACTGTCGGCGCTGTAAGCCTTGTCTCCGCCAAGCCGCGCGAAGGCTTTTCCGGAGAACTCTCCGGTTCTTACGGCAATTACGATGCCACCACCCTGTCCGGCTTTCTCAATGCCGGCAATGACGTGCTGGCCGGACGTGTTGCCTTCGAATGGCAGAAGCGCGACGGCTACGTGAACAATCTGTCTGAAACGCAGGACGATCTCTATGCCAAGGATCAGCTCGGTATTCGCGGATCATTGCGTTTCACGCCGAATGACGATGTCACCGCCGATCTGATCGTCACCTATGATCGACAGCGCAATTCCGGCACGCCTTTTATTTCCGGTACGTTCCCGACCGCTACAGGTCGCGCCAATCCTTTCGGCGATGCCAATCTCAGCGGCTCACCTCTGTCACAGCAAGTGCTTGGCAATGACGAATTGGGCCTCCATCGCGATGTCTACGATGTCAATCTGACCGTCTCGGCTGCTCTTGATGACAACTGGACTATGTCCATGGTCAATGGTTATCGCGATTTCGACGCACGCGAAGTTTTCGACGCCGACGGCTCGGCGGCCTGGTTCCTCGAATTCGCCGAGCAAGCCAAGGGCTGGCAGATCAACCACGAGACGCGCTTTACTTACGATAGCGATATATTGCGCGCATCTCTGGGCTGGAATCTGTTTCACGAAGACAGTTCCACTCGTGTGCCCTTCTCTTCAGAAGAAGGGACTTTTGTTGGATGCGCCCGCAATATGCTGCTTGGCCTTGTACCTGCCGCCCAAAGACCGGCGATCGAAGCCATGCTGCCCGATCTAGCCTGCGTCGCGTCCGATGGCAGCGTACCGGCCTCTCAGATGACTCCACTGCTGACCGGTGCTTTCCTTGGCACACCGATCCAACAATTGCCCTATCAGGCCTTTTTTGAAAATCAGGGTCGCAACAGCAGCTATTCGGTTTTTGCCGATGCAACCTATCTTCCCATGCCCGCACTGGAGCTCACGGCCGGTGCACGCGTATTATACGAAAAACGCAATTCAGGCTATGTCGCTTCAGCCCCCGCCTCCGTCCTGTTGAGCGCGATGGGCATGCCGCTGCCGCTAATTCCCAGCCTAGGCGATACAGCAGGCAGCACTTTCGGCGATGAAGATGGCTATTGGGCAGTTCTCCCGCGCTTCAATGCGCTTTATCACATCACGCCGGATGTGAATGTCTATGCGACAATTTCGAAGGGTCGCCGTTCGCCCACAGTGAGTGTCTCAGCGACCAGTTCAGGCACACCCGTCTTCGACGAAGTTCCCGCAGAAATCGTATGGAATTATGAAGGCGGCATTAAACTAGCAACCCAACGTGTTTCAGCGTCCTTTGGTGTCTATTACCAGAAGTATGACAATTTCCAGGTGAGCCGGATCATTGATGGACGCTCGATCACCGAGAGTGCCGGCTCAGCAGGTAATTTCGGCGTCGAGGCCGAATTGTCCGTCCGCCCGACTGAGTGGCTGAATCTGTTCGGTAATCTCGGCTATATTGACGGCGGAATCGACAATAAGGAGGAAAACGGCGTCTATGCCGGTGATCATTTCCGCCTTCAGCCGGAATGGCAATGGGCCGCCGGTTTCACTGTCAATGCTCCACTCGGCAACGGCATGCGCTTCTTCGCCACACCCTCCGTCACCTATCGTAGCAAGATTTACTTCGAAGTGCCCAATTCAGAACTTATCAGTCAGGATGCTGTGACACTCGTCAATGCACGTGCAGGGGTTAGTTTCGCCGAAGACCGTTTCGAACTGGCCGCTTTCGGACGCAATATCACCAATAAGGACTATCTGCTCGATGCAGGGAATACTGGCGGTAGCTTCGGCGTACCTACATTTATCCCGGCCGAGCCGCGCTTCTATGGCGTAGAACTGACCGCGCGTTTCTGAATTCTGTCGAGCAGAAGGAATCTAAATCATGAATTTCTCGGTAGACCGCAGAGCGCTGGTCAAAACCGGTCTTCTGGGACTCGGAGCGCTTTCCATGCCCGGCACTGCAGCGATCCTCACCGCACAGGGCTTCACCCACGGTGTTGCGAGCGGGGAACCGAGTCAGAACAGCGTGCTTCTCTGGACGCGCTATGCCGCCGCTAACGATACGCGCTTACGTGCCGAATTGGCTCGCGATATAAACTTTACGCATATCGTTGGCGGCGGCGATGTCACCGCACGTGGCGAAACCGATCATACAGCCAAGATCACGATTGGCGATTTACCTGCCAATAGCTGGCTCTATTATCGCTTTGTCGCGCCCGACGGATCGATGAGCCGTATCGGTCGCACCCGTACCCTGCCGCAAGGCGATGTCAGTCGCTTCGGCATCGGCTTATTTTCATGCTCCAATATGGGCTTTGGCTGGTTCAACGCCTATGGGCATGCCGCAAAACGCAACGATATCGACCTGATGATTCATGTCGGCGATTACTTTTACGAATATAATCCCGGCAAATATCCCGACCCTTCGCAAGCCGTTCCGGGGCGCATACTACAACCCGATCATGAAACGGTGACACTGGCCGATTATCGGTTGCGTTACGCCGCCTATCGTCTCGATGAGGATTTGCAAGCGCTCCATGCGGCATTCCCGATGATTGCACGTTGGGACGATCATGAAAGCGCTAATGACAGCTGGAAAGGCGGTGCCGAAAATCACCAGCCGGACAGCGAAGGCGGATGGTCAGTTCGCAAAGCAGCCGCCGAAAGAGCCTATCGTGAATGGCTGCCCGTCTCAGACAGACCTTGGGACAGCTATCAGATCGGAACGCTAGCCACGATTTTTCTGCCCGAAACGCGCCTCACTGCACGGACACAACAGGTCGATCTGGCATCCGCCCTAAAGGGTAAAAGCGATATTCAGGCCGCACTCACGCGCTTCCGCGACACGGTCTGGCTTGATCCGTCGCATCGACTAATGGGAGCGGATCAGGAAAAGTGGCTGTTTGACGGTTTAGCCCAATCCAAAAAGTCGGGGACCCAATGGCAGATATTGGCACAACAGGTGGTAATGGGCCCGCTTTCCGCACCGTCGGCGCTGACCGACTGGTTGCCTGCCGATGCCCCAGCCTATGTGCGCCAGCGTGCAATGGTCGGCCTAGCAGCAGCCAAAGCCGGACTGCCTTTCAATTTCGATTCTTGGGACGGCTATCCAGTTGATCGCAACCGGCTCTATGAAGCAGCACTGGGCGCTGATGCCGATCTGATCGTACTAGCTGGGGATAGCCATAACGCATGGGGTAACAATCTCCTTCACGGCACGGATAGAGTGGGTGTCGAATTTGCCGGACACAGCGTCACATCGCCGGGTTATGAAGCTTACTTCCAAGCGGTCTCGCCCACCCGTACGGCCAAGGCTCTGATAGAAACCAATCCCGGCCTCGCCTTTTGCGATACCAGCCGCCGCGGCTATGTCTCGCTCGATGTCAAACCCGACGCAGTGGACGGCACTTGGCACTTCATGTCCACTATCCGTGAACACAACCTGGCGCTGGATACCAGTAAAAATATGCGCGTGCGCCCCGGTGTCCGCATGCTCGAAGAAATCTGATTCCCATCCCCCTGAAGACTGGGCGGCCTTTCCTCCCGCAGGACGGGCCGCCTTTATTTAATACACCCGAGCGGTCGTTTTTTCCGGAAAACCGCAAGGAGTGGCTTGGGCCTGACCGAATTGGCCGCTATCAGCTTCGCGTGGATACCTCGATCGTCATCGGTGCGGATAATTCTGGCAAGCAGGTCACCTTCGATATCGAAGAACTGCTGGCTACACGCTTGCTTGTCCAGGGCAATAGCGGGTCGGGCAAATCGCATCTCCTGCGTCGCCTACTCGAAGAAAGCGCCGAAATGGTCCAACAGGTCGTGATTGATCCGGAAGGTGATTTCGTGACGCTGGCTGACCCCTTCGGCCATGTGGTCATCGACGGCGCAACCTATGGCGATAGGGAAATTGCAGCGCTGGCCGTAAGGATACGCGAACATCGCGCTTCCGTGATTTTGGCACTCGATGAACTGGAAATCGAACAGCAGATGCGCTGTGCAGCGATATTTCTGTCCGCTTTGTTCGATGCCCCGCGCGAACATTGGTTCCCGGTTCTGGTGGTGGTGGACGAAGCGCAAATGTTCGCTCCGGCATCAGGAGGGGAAGTGGCCGAAGAAACCAGGCGGCTTTCGCTTTCTGCGATGACCAACCTTATGTGCCGCGGGCGCAAGCGCGGACTGGCCGGAATTATCGCTACTCAGAGACTCGCGAAACTAGCCAAAAATGTTGCGGCCGAAGCCTCTAACTTTCTAATGGGCCGGACCTTTCTCGATATCGACATGGTGCGCGCTGCCGATCTGCTGGGTATGGAACGGCGACAGGCCGAACAGATCCGCGATCTCGAACGCGGACGTTTCCTCGCACTCGGGCCGGCCATCTGCCGCCGCCCGGTCGCGGTAAAGATTGGCGATGTACGAACGTCTTCCCGCGCTGTAGCATCAAGCCTTATCCCGCCTCCTTCTTCCTCCACCAAGGACATGGAAGCGCTGCTGATGGCCGAACTGGAAGAACTTACACCGCCTCCTCCGCCACTGCCACCGCAGGAAAGCCGCGAGAAACTGGAGGAGCGCATCACCTCTTTTGCCCAAATTGAAGAAGACCCCGAGAGTCCCGCGCCTTCGCCCGAGGAAAGCCAGTCTATTATAGACGATGTTCTGCGCGAACTCGCACAGGAGGAGGGAGCGACTTATCAGGCAGCATCGGGTCTCTATCAGGATTTCACTGTAAGGTGCAGGATGCGCCGCGTCTCTGGTACCAAGCTGGGCATGACCGAATTTCATCGTCGTTTCGCCTATGCAGTGGGCGGCCTGCATGAACTGGACGAAGCACGGCAGGACAGCGCCAAACGACTAGGCAAAGCGGTGCCGGAAGACCTGCTTGCTCCCTTCATGCTGATCGTAAAAGCAGCATTGCTTGAAGAAAGTTGCCCCGATGACGATCGGCTTGCCTACGCCTATGGCACAAGCTCTTCTGGCCGCATCCGTCGCCTGCTCGACCATTTCGAGAAGAACGGACTGATCGTTATGCGAACCGATTTTGGTGGACGGCGAACCATCACTGTACCGCAACTCGGTGTCACCACCGCAGCGGGATGAACCGCACAGTGATTCTTGAACGGCTAATGCATGAATGCCGGGAGCTGCTCATTTTCAACCCCAGTGATCGCCCCTGGCAAATGCCCGTTAGTGCAGCCATTGCCAGCGGCGTTCCCATAGCATTTGGCGCTTGGTTAGAACGGCTTGATCTGGGCGTGGTTGGAGCGCTTGGCGCCCTAACCTTTCTGTATCTGCCCAGGTTCGATCTGCGCCGCCGAATGCTGTCGGTCGCCGGTTGTGCGGCTATGTTGACATTCTGCTACACGCTTGGCCTTGTCTGCCATCTGGTTCCAAACTTTACGTTACCAGTCATCACGCTGGTAGCAATCGTCACCACAGCCTTATGCCGCCACTTCCAGCTGATCCCACCTGGCAGTCTGTTTTTTATGATGGCGACTGCCATCGGCGCCTATGCACCGCACGACCTCGCTCAGACTCCTTTGAAAGTGGCCGTTTTCGCCGGCAGTGCGGTTTTTGCCTGTCTCATCGCCTGGCTTTACAGCCTGTATGTGCTGCAGGTGAAACGCATCATTCCTGCAACCCCTTTTCTCAAGACGGAACAACGCATCACATGGTTCATCCCGCTACTCACTGGTTTGTTTGTAGCGCTTTCGCTGCAGATTGCCGAACTGTTCGGGCTGGGGCGTGCCTATTGGGTGCCAGTGAGTTGCCTTGCAGTGATGCAAGGCATCAATCTGCGCAAGGTCTGGAATCGGCAGATTCAACGCAGCGCAGGCACTCTTATCGGTATTGGGGCGACATGGATGATGGCCCCTTTTGCCAGTAATCCATGGGCTATCGTCTTCGCCATTGCGGCGCTTAATTTCTGTATCGAAACAGCAGTGGTGCGTCATTATGGTTTCGCTGTCATCTTCATCACACCGCTAACCATTCTGTTGGCCGATGCACCCAATTTACATGACAGCCATATCACCACTCTGATGTTTGACCGGCTACTCGATACACTAATTGGGGCAGTGATCGGCTTTGCCGGAGCAATGGTCATGCACAATGACACTGTCAAACGCCGCTTACACTTCCTGAACTGACATATTGATCAGCGGGATAAGTTACCTTTTATCGCGGTGCTCATCCGTAAGCGCGCAGCAATCTCACGAAATACGATAAAAATCAGTTATTTAAATAACTTTCGTTGTTTATTTAAAAGTAACGATTGATTAATAAATATCCATCGATCCGTTGCAAACTATGCCATCCTCAATGAAAAAGTTCTAAATAATTGAAAATGAAAGAATATGCATCGAACCAAGCCATTCAGATGGAAGAGGCAACATTGGTGGGAATTTTATCTCTAGTTTCGTTTTTTCAGAAAAACTGCTCACCCTATTGCGGTTGAATTTACTCCCTTTCGATCCAGCGCATACTTCATGACAAAGCTAGCAGACATTTCGCTTTCCACCTCGTTCAACCAATTTCAAATATCGTGTTTGGCGGATTGAGAAGTTCAATGCAGAATAGCGCCACACCGCTCCTCATTGCCGTTGCGACAATATTTCTGCTGTCCTTCTTCGTTCTTGTTCCCGTTATGCGACTGGTTCGCCGCAATGCATGTAAGTGGGAAGCCATCGCCCAGCATGCAGAACACATTGCGGGGCTAGCCAAGACTTCTGCACCTGGCGATCCGACAATTCGGACTTCTCGCTCTCTGATGCTCATCGAACAGGACAAAGCTTTACGGGAACGCCTGCTGACAAAAGCCGATAAGCGCGCAGATCAAATGGATGCGGCACGCGATACCGCACAAGACACTGCCCAACGCCGGCTCAGGCTCATGTCAGAGATATATGAGGAGCTACACATTCCACTGAGCGGCATAACTGAAATGCTCGATCAAATGCGGCAGGAAACTCGTAAAGTAGCGCGAGATCGAAATATTGATCAGCTCGAACTAACCACCCGACACCTTTTGCGTCTTTTGGAAGACGCAAGACTGCACGCTCAACTGGAAGGCGAGACTCTCGAAGTCCTACACCGTCCCTTTTCCCTATTCCCTCTGCTTGAAACCGTTATTGCACGTACCGGTCCGCTGGCAGATCGTCGCGGTATGTCTCTGGCGACAAGCAATCGATCCTATCACACGCTCTGCGGTGATCAGGCCCGGATAGAGAAAATTCTACAAACGCTGCTGGAATGTATGATTCAATATAGCGGGCGGGAGAACATCGTGTTGCGCTGCAAACCTGTTGATCAGTATCTGCCGGGCAACATACTCATCATACAATTTTCTATTGAGGGAACTGGTGGTCTGGTCGGACCGAACCGATCTCACCTTTTATCCTACTCTCTAAAAGAAACTGGTCAAACCGATCCGAGCCTGCGTGGAACTCGCCTGCTTCTGTCATTGAGTGGCAATCTAGCACAGGTGCTGGGCGGCCGTATCGATGTCGAAACTTCAACAACAGGCGATCGCGCGCTAGTATTGGAATTACCGCTCGAAATCCTGCCTGAAGACAGCCAGATTGATATACCCTAGGCAAACCTCCAGCCGAACGAAACTCACGCATGCAGCCATCAGCCGCAAGCTTTGGTCATCGAGAAAAGCAGTGCAGAACAGTCAACCTATCGCAGGATTCTGTCGCAGCTAGATTTCGCTGTCGAATGCACTACTCATCTGGTCGCTTCCGAACTGGATGATTATGATCTGATTTTATGCGATACTGGTACTATGACTGTTGATCCATGGCCTTTCCCGTCCACGGACTGCCTTGTAGCTATCATCGCACCGGATGACTGCACTATGCGCAATCATCTGGAAACGCTGCACATCCGCTTCATTGAAAGGCCACTCGATCTGGCATCACTGCACGCTGTAGTGAGTGGGAAATGACAGATTCCACCAATCATGGGTTAAGTGATCTGCCGGTTGAACAGCAACTCGAAATCATGACCCGGCGCCTACACAGGGCAGAACAAGCTTTGCACGATGCCGAAGATGTGCTCGACACTCGTATGCGGGAACTCGATCAGGCCAATCGTGCCTTGCAAAAGCGGGAAGAAGATCTAGTCGAACGACTTACCATAGAAAACAGCAAGTTACTCTATGCCCAACGCACAGCCGGCCTGGCAACAATCTTCTGGCAGAAGGGTCAAAGCTATTCCTCCTCGTCGGAACTGGCCTGGCTTCTGGGATTGCCGCCCGAACAGGAAGTGACTGTAGAAGCCGGCATTGCTGTACTCCACCCGCTCGACCGAAAACGTGTATTCGAAGCCTATGATGCATTCACGGATGAATTGCCCCCCGGCCGTTCGCATGAATTCGAACATCGCATCCAGCATTCCAGCCGTGGGATCCGCTGGCTGCGCTGGTCGCTCCGTCGCGAACTGGACGAACAGGGCAACTTACATGCTCTTTATGGCAGTGTCCGGGATGTCACCAGCAGCCGAAAAGCCAAACGACAGGTTCAAGCACTGCAGCTACGCGCAGAACGGCGCGTCAGGGAACTGGACCGTTTTGCTCGCCAGTTGGAACAGGCCAAAGGCGAAGCCGAAGAGGCACTCAGAGCCCGAGATCGTTTCCTTTCAGCGGTAGGACATTACCTTCGCACGCCATTGGCCTCACTGAACGGATCGCTCGAATTGCTAGCGCTCGAAGCCCATAATCCGGAAGAAACGCGCAGGGTTGGTACAGCCTCCCGCTCAGCCGGGCAACTATCGGCAATGATCGACGAATTGCTAGAAGAAGCAGAAGGGCGTAGCGCCGACATCACTCTTCATCCTCTCCCGATTGATCTGCGAGGAGTGTTGGAAGAAACTTTACGTTACTGGCACGATGTGCATCCAGCTGCAGCGCATTTGTCACTCCACAGCGATGTCAATCTCCCACCTACTATCTTGGCCGATCGCGAATATTTACGTGAGTTGCTCGATAGCCTGATCGGCTCGGCCCTTGATACCAGCTGCCCCATAGAGCTCACGCTTTCCTGGAAGGACGCTCTGATACTCCAACTCGATGTGCAGGATGATGGACGCTGGGCACAGCAAGCCGAAAAGCGAGGCAGCGGCATGGGAGATCCGGCTATACGTATCGTTCGGCGCATCACCAGTCGGATGGGCGGAAAGATCGAGATGGACAATGCCACGCGCCTGTGCCTGACCTTGCCTCTGCCAGAAGCCACGCCAGAAGGAGCTAACCTGACGGATCAGGATACTTTGTGGCTGCCCTCCGGCAAGACACCTGCCATCCTGCTGGCGGAAGATACACCGACCAATCGTTACGTCATTGCCAGTCAGGTCAAAAGCCTTGGCTGTTCTGTCGAGGCGGTCGAAAACGGAGCGATAGCGCTGGAGCGTATCCAGCAAACCAGGTTTGACGCTATATTGATGGATGTGATGATGCCGGTTATGGACGGAGAGGAAGCGACCCGTGCCATACGCTCCCTTGGGGGTATCTCCGCAACGGTTCCCATCATTGGTATTACCGCGCATAGTCTCCATGCCGAACGAGATCGGTTGCTGGCCGCCGGGATGACAGCCTGTTTAAGCAAGCCCGTCCGGCGCAAAGCCTTGCGGAACGTGCTGCAAGATCTACTCGGCCATGACAACTCTGCACAGGCCTCTGCTGCCGGTTCGGTCATAGATACCGAGGCGTTCCGACAGGCTTTTGCGGTACTGCCTGAAGCTTATCGGCAGCGCCTTCTCGATGCCGTTCGTACGGATCTCTCAACCTATGGTGATGAAACGATAGCGGCAGTCCAAAATCGGGATGAGGATACTGTACGGCGAAGCGTACACAGCCTCAAAGGCGTTGCGCTGAGTATCGGTGCCACTGGCATTCTGGATTGCTTGGACCTGTTCCGGAAACAGGAGATCACACTTGCGGCGTCTTTCCAGCCACAACTGGAAAAAGTGATCGCCGCGACCGTTACGGCCTGCGGCGATCTTTTCACGCGGCATATTGCCAAGCATCCTCAGTTATAAATTCGGTTAATAGGCACCTCGCCCGGAAAGCACCGCCGGCACTGTGCGAAACAGCAGAGCACAATCCGACATCAAGCTACGTTGAGCGAGATAGGCGCGATCCATAAGAACCTGCTCACCGAACGCAATCTCTGCGCGACCACTGACCTGCCAGATGCAGGTTATGCCTGGCTTGCCAGCGAGACGCATCCACTCTTCACCGCGATACTGTTCCGCTTCGGCTGGCAGAGCCGGGCGCGGGCCGACGAGCGACATCTCGCCTTTGAGCACGTTCAGAAGTTGCGGCAATTCATCAATCGACAGGCGACGAAGAAAGCGACCGATCCGGGTAATGCGCGGATCATGCTTCATCTTGAAGCAGGTACTGTCGCGATCCGACTGAGCCAGCAAAGCCGCCCTGTGGTGTTCGGCATCGCAGCGCATAGACCGGAACTTGAGCATTTGAAAGTTACGACCACCCTCACCGATCCGTGTCTGGCGGAACAGGACCGGTCCACCATCGTCAAGCTTGATCGCAAGCGCCACCGCCAGAAAAACCGGCAACAAAACCAGCATTGCCATCAGCGTAATCGCCAGATCCATCGCCCGTTTGCTCGCCAGCGACGCCTGTTCTGTATAGCCCCGACACCGGGCACCTTCAAAGGCGGCATGAAACAGAAACATTGCATTGCCAAGTAGATAACGCTTGGCCAGGCGACGCGGCTCCATAGCCAGGCGCCATGCCCATTCGCAACCAATTGCACGGACCGGAGCAGGTGCACGAGCAATCCGTCCGGAATAATAGTCGAACAGACCACCGACGCCCAGAACAACCGCAGCATCCAGCCGCTCACGGTTCCGTTCGATCCACTTTTCCTGCAGTGGCACACCGAAACCAACAAACAATATGTCCGCGCCTGACGCGTTGATGCGATCAATCAAAGCATCCTCATCTTCCGGCTTGAAATAGCCGTGCATAGTACCGGCAAGCCGCAAAGTGTTATAGCGGTTGACCATAGTCAGTGCGGCATCGCGGGCTATACCGGGTGCGCCTCCCAGCAAATAGATCGAAGCACCAGTGCGGCTGGCAGCTTCACAGATTTCAGGAAACAGATCGGTACCGTTGAGATTATCACCCATTGCGACATCGCTCATCCGAGCAGCAATTCGCATACCACTGCCATCAGGGAGAATAAGGTCACTGAATCGCAACGCCTGTTCATAGGCCGGATCACGATAGAGCGTGTTGATGCAATGCGCATTCACGAAATTGATGGTAGTGCGGGCACCGAAACCTGCACGGCGCACAATTTCGCCTGCGATTTCGTTCCGGCGCGCATGGATCAGGGGCAAGTTAAACAGGGTTTCGCGTCGCAAACTCAGTTTGCTGCGCTCGGCTATCAGGTCCAGCGCCTGTTCCGGGGATAGAACGGCACCGTTTTCCAGAGACATGGCTTTCATCGGACTCTCCATCAAATGTGATTGAAGACTCTTCGGCAAAGCTCATGCCAATTATATTTTTAATATATATATCAAATACTTATCTTGATTTAATGCATCTTGCTCAAAATAGCCGACTATTTTTTTGCAATTTGCATGGCGAATTCGATGCAATTTGCAATTTGCAACATGCAATTTGCACTGCAAAGTCGTGTATGCGTAGCGTACAATTTTAAATTGTTATTTTTCAGTTACTTAATTGTTTGGCACGGCTCTTGATGAGACATGGGCATCATCAAGAGGATTTATCATGCACGCCTTTCCGTCTGCCTTAACGCGATACATACCCGAGCGAGCACGCCCGGTTCTGTCCGGTCTGGCAGCCTATGCGTCTGCCGAAGCGGTAACGCGAATCGTGCGTGTCGGGGCAATCCTTGTCATCGCGCGTCAGACCGACCCGGCACTGCTTGGCACGGCCGCAGCGGCGCTAAGCCTGTTCGAACTGATCCGGGTTCTTGCCAATGCCGGAATCGGCCAGCGCCTCATCGCTGCCCACGAAGACGAACTGGATGCGCTGTGCAACACCGCTCTGCGCCTGTTCTGGTTCGTTTGCGGCGCCGTCTGCCTGATTCAGCTCGGTGTTGCAGCAGGCCTCGCTCTGCTTACCGATCAGCAGGCAGCCGCAGCGATGCTCGCTACTCTCTCGGCAGTCTATCTTATCATGCCGCCTGGGTTGGTCCAGATCTTCCTCCTGATGCGGGCCGGACGCCTCGCTGCGACTGCACGCATCCGGGCCACGCAGACCATGCTCGACCATATTCTGACCTTGTGCCTTGTCGTGATCTGGCCGAGTGCATGGGCGATCGTCCTGCCAAAATTACTGACCGCACCGATCTGGACGCTGCTGGCGCGCCGCGCACTGCACTGGGCTCCCAATTCCGCTGCAGGCTATGCCCACTGGCGTGAATTCCATGCATTCGGTTTCGCTATCCTGGGCTCCGAAATCCTGTCCGCCCTGCGTCTTCAAGCCGACAAGCTGATTATCGGCATAATGCTCGGAATCGAAGCACTGGGCTTATATTATTTCGCCTTCAATGCCGGTCTCGGCATTACCCAATCTCTAGTTTCCGCATTCGGCACGGTTGTTTTCCCCCAATTGTGCCGGACTCGCGACGATCAGGAACAGGCTCTCCGCCTGCGTGAGGCTTTCTCCCTCGGCCTCCTCCTGCTTTGTCCCATCGTCGCCACTCAGGGACTGCTGGCTCCGCTCTATGTTCCGCTCCTCTTTGGTGAAGAGTGGATCCCGGCAGCCCCCTTTCTTGCCATTCTGTGCCTAGCCGCTCTGCCACTACTCTGTGCCAGCGCCATTGGAGCCGCCTATCGCGCCCAGTCTCGCCCGGGTCGGGAAACCAGTCTGGCAGCTTTGGCCACAACAGCGGGTCTCGCTGGCCTGGCCGCCGGGGCCACACAATCACTTGAACTGGCTTGCGCCGGATATTCCGCCGGTCTTGCCATTGTCTTCATTCCCGCCGCGCTGCGCCTCATCCCGCCTCGCACTCCTGCTCATATTGCACAGGAAGCCACGTCATGACCGCTCCTTTCTTCTCGATCGTCATGCCCGCCTATAATGCAAGCGCCACTATCGAAGCGGCCATTGCCAGCGTCCTCAACCAGAGCTGCGACGACTTCGAACTGATTATTGTCGATGACGGATCGAATGACGATACCTTGTTGCGCGCTATATATCAGGCCGGATTCGATCGGCGCCTGCGCGTTGTCAGTCAGCGCAATGCCGGTGTTTCTGAAGCCCGAAATCTCGGTGTCTCCATAGCCCGGGGCGAATTGCTCGCCTTTCTCGATGCAGACGATCTGTGGCACGCGCAGAAACTCGAAACCCATCTTGCGTTTCACACGACCTGCCCAGGTTTAGCCGCCAGCTTTGCCGGCATTGCCTTTCGGGAGGAAAAAAACGGATCGCTGACCCCGGCAAAAACCTGGTCGAGCGTTCCCGAAAATCCTTTGACCCTCACACAGATTCTTGCCGAAAACCCGGTTTGTACGACATCCAATCTCGTCGTTAATGCGCAAACCATGCAAGAAGTCGGCCTCTTCCGGAAGGGGCTCGATCATGCGGAAGATCAGGAATGGCTCGCCCGCCTGATCGATAGCGGCCATGAACTGCGTGGGATTGATTGCATTCTTGTCGATTATCGGATGAGCGAAAATGGCTTGTCCGCCGATCTGAACGCAATGTTGGCCGGGTGGCGGCAACTCGCCACACATTATGCCGACCGGATCGACTGCTCCGCCGCCGAAGCGATCTACTGCCGCTATCTGACACGCCGCGCCCTGCGCACCGGCGCACCAGCCGGCATGGCTCTTCGCTTTGCCCTCCAGGGGATGCGCCTCAACGCCGCCGCCTATCTCAACGATTTGCGCCGCGGCGGACTTACGTTGGCCGGTGCCGCGCTTTCCCCCGCCATTCCGCGCGCTATCCGCCCGCGCCTGTTTGCTTGATTTTACCCAAGAGGAATCCTGTCATGTATACTCCAAAGCCGAAATTCTCTGTCGTCATGCCAGTCTTCAATGTCGAAACCTATATCGGACAGGCGATTGATTCCGTTCTTGCCCAGAGCTTCACCGATTTCGAGCTTATCGTGGTCGATGACGGCGGGACCGACCGCTCCATGGACATTGCCTGCGCCTACGACGATCCCCGCATCCGGATTGTCTCGCAAACCAATCGTGGTCTTGCTGGTGCACGCAATACCGGAATTGCAGCCTCTCGCGGTAACTATATCGCTCTGCTCGATTCTGATGATTGCTTTCACCCCGACAAGCTGCGGTTACATTACATCCATCTTGAAGCCAATCCGTCTATCGGTGTCAGCTATGCCGGATCGCGGATGATCGATGCGGCAGGCTCGCCGCTTTCCGTCGCCATGCAGCCAAAACTTCGCGGTATCGATGCCGCTCATATTTTGTGCCGCAACCCGGTTGGCAATGGCAGCGCAGCAGTTCTGCGCCGCTCCGCCATCGAACCGGTGGCCGTGTCCGATGCAAAGGACTTCTGGCGTCGCTGCTGGTTCGATGAAAACTTCCGACAGTCCGAGGATATCGAATTCTGGATTCGTCTGTCTGCCCGCCACGCAGTTAAATTCGAGGGAATCGAAGGGTTGCTGACCCACTACCGGATCATTCCCGGCGCATTGTCTGCCAATATCGTCAAGCAATATCTGAGCTGGAATCGGATGCTGACGAAAACAGAAGCCTACGCACCGGATCTGATCGCTGCACATGGTGCAACCGCCCGTGCCTATCAGCTTCGCTATCTGGCCCGTCGTGCAGTCCAGCTCGGAGATGCTCAATTTGCCCGCTCCTTGCTTAGCGAAGCACTACAGCTCGCTCCCCGCATGGCACTGGCCGAACCGGTAAAAACCGGAATTACCGGTGCAGCTGTCCTGGCTGCCAATGTTCTGGGTACACATCGTTTCAGGAAGCTCGCTGCCCCCTATCTTAAAGGAGCCATCTAATGATCCGCGCTATTCATTTGCTCGACGATTTCTCCATGGGCGGTGTCACCCGCGGCATGATGCTGCATCATCGCCCCGAACTGGCCGAGCTGGCTCACTCTGACATCGTTCCGGTTTCGCCGCGGTCGGCTGTGGCCCCGCGCTTTGACGCAGAACTGATTCTTACCCATTTCCCACCGTCCTGGAGTAACTTCGCTTTCCTTTTCAGCCTGCGCATGCGCAACCCCAAAGCGCGTCTGGTTCATGTCGAACACACCTATACGCGCAGTTTCGAAAAGCATCGCGTGCCCTCGCCTTGTCGCTTTCACAAAATGCTGCGCTGGACTTTGGCCCTGTTTGACGAGGTGATCTGCGTATCTCGGGCACAAGCCGAATGGTTACAGGCCGTCGCGGCGATTACACCATCCAAAATGCATGTGATATATCCATGGTCGAGCCGCCCTGCTCTGCTCGATGTGCCTGTGCTGCCCCGCCGTCAGGCAGATAAACCCCTGCGTTTCGCAGCCTATGGGCGTTTTGCTACGCCCAAGAACTTCATTGCCTTGATCGAGGCTGTGAAACGGTTCCCGGCAGGAAAGGTTGAGCTTCATCTGGGAGGCAGCGGCCCAGACGAAAATGCGATGCGCAAAGCTGCACAAGAAGCCGGTCACATTCACTTCCATGGGCTGATCGACGACGTTCCGGCGTTTCTGGCTCCATGCGATGCGGTGATCGTTCCTTCACAATGGGAAGCGTTCGGTCAGGTTGCAGAGGAAGCCCGGCTCGCCGGTCGCCCTATTCTGGTGGCCGATGTGGATGGGCTTCCTGAACAAATTAATCCGTTCTGTCCGGCAGGTTTTGCAGCTCCGATGGATACGGCAGACGAGATCGAAACGGCCATTCGTGGCTTCATGCGCCTTCCCCTGGCCGAAATGGGGCAACATGGCCGGATCACAGCCCGTACCATCGAAGCAGAAGTGATCGCTGGTTGGAGCGGTGTCTATCAACGCGCCACTGAAATGACAGCACGAAACACTTCTTTTCCTCTCCGACGGGCGGCCTGAACCGAGGTCACCCGAAAGAGCCTAAGGGCCGCTAACTGCGACATAAGAGCCCTATGGGTCGCCACTTCGGGAGCCTGCCCCAACAGGCTCCCGCTTTTTTGTGGATTCGGTCTGCGTCGAGACCTTGGCCGGTTCGACCTGTCCATCTCCGATCTTCTCTGTCATCGGAGAAGCAGAATCCATACCCATGCCAAGGCGCATACCTTCACGCAGTGCTAGGCCTATTACCAACATCGCCGGCCATGTCAGATAGGCCAGCATTTCAAGATTCTCTCCGAAACTGTAGAGCAATTGAATCATAATCATGGCGAGGCCCGCTCGTTGCAGGCCGCTATGCCGTGCCCGCCAGAACAGCAAAACGAAGCTCACCACCAAAGGAACTGCTAGCGCAATCGCACCCGATAGCCCTTTTACGAAAAGCAGCCCATACCAACTGTGATGGCTGCCGATAGGCATATATTCGACCAGATGCGGCCCGTTTTCGACAATGCCATGCCCAAACCAGGGCGCTTCATTTTGCCAGCGGTCCAGCGCTATCCTCCCCAGAGCCGCCCGCACCCGGCTCGAATCTGCGCGGGCCGAAGAGAAATCATCCATCAATTGCCCGGCAAATTCCAGCAGCGCCGGTCCGAAAAAGCCAACCAGCAGCAAAACCGGTGCTGCGAGCATCCAAGTAGAAGGGCGATCGATCCGCCCCGCCCCAAAGCAAAAAGGTGCGATCACAAACAGCGCTACAAGAGCAAGCCGAGATTGCGAAAACAGCGCCAGTGCCAATCCTGCAGCGATGCCGATCGCACGCCAGCCGGGCGATTTTTCCTGAGCGGCGAGCAGAACATAAATCACAGCAATCATTCCCGCCGCAGGGGACCAAGGTGCAAAAAATTGCCAACGCGGCGTCCCCACGCCAGGTTCGATCGTATAAAGAATGGTGGAAAAATATTCCGGCCCCGAGCCGCCCAGCACTTTCAGAGGTGATACCCACAACCTTTCCGGCAAACCGATATAAGGTGCAACGAGAAAGATGGGCAGAAGAATTAGTGTTTGCAGGCCGAGACGGCAAATGGCGCGATAAATCAGCTCTGGGCGGATATTAAGCACCGCACCTGCGAAGGGGAACAAGGCCAGCAACGCCCAGCCCTTAGCCCAGCCAATGGAGGATTTGATCGTTTTGCCCGTGCCAAGATCATAATTGGCATGGCCGATCCACAGGATAATCAACATAGCCGCCATGCCAAGCAGCCAGAGAACGATGGGAACCGGCACCGGATCGGGCCGCTCCTTTTCAGGGAGGCCCGGCGCGAGATAATATTGCCCCAGTGCCAAAACGGCCAATATCCAGCCTAAGGCTGGTCCGGCAAGATACAACCCGCCGACCAGCCAAAGTATCCAGGTCGCTCCAAGTATGC
The DNA here is from genome assembly GCF_003610805.1 of Altericroceibacterium spongiae. GTDB lineage: Bacteria > Pseudomonadota > Alphaproteobacteria > Sphingomonadales > Sphingomonadaceae > Altericroceibacterium > Altericroceibacterium spongiae. Next base: position 67,914 of record NZ_RAPF01000010.1, read on the forward strand.
CGACGATCAGGCGTTCGGCAAGATTTTCCGGATGAGGGGTTGGCGTAGCCACAGCAGCAAAAATCCGAAAATCACCAGGAGAGATGCGCCCATCGCTCCGGCAAGGGCGATAACAGGCGAAGGTGCGGCTCGACTGCGCGGGAGGCTGGGAGTTTCCAGCGTCTGAACGAGCGGATAGGATGCGAAAGGATCAGACTTGTTGGTATCGAGACGCGCCAGCGCAGAACTGAAGACTGCCTCCGCAACCCGAAGATCGCGGACGAGATCAGCCAGACGTGAAGCCTGCTCAACAAGCTTTTCGGTGTCGCTTTCCTGTTCGGCAATCTGCCGGCGAATTTCGCCCAAGGCCCCGGCCGTGCCGGCCCGTCCTCCGTCCTGTGCAACGAACATTTCCATAAGCCGCCCACGCCCTTCGGATACCGAGAGGTCCGCAAAGGCCAGAACTTTACTCTTAGTGAGACCAGACAGGCCAGAACCGCGCGACGCCAGAGCATCGCGCAATTCGCTGCGTTCCATGTCGAGTTCCTCCATCGTGCCATGCGCGCCTCCCAGAGTGGCTCCCTGCTGGGTCACTTCCCCGACAGTTTTAGCATAACGTGTCAATAATTCCTGAAAAACCGGATCAGCTTTCAATAAAAGTGCCTGACGGGCCTGGGTGAGCGATATACTGAGGGAAGATGCCAAACGGCTCGCAGTCGCACCGGTCTCGCTCAACTGCGTACGGCGATCCCGCTCTTTACCCCGCAGATCGTCCAGTACTGAAATCCGGGATGCGAACTGGTCGAGTGAAACCAAGCCGGTTTCTCCCTGAAATGCCAGCAACGCCTCTTGCGCATCATCAACCTTGCTTTCCAGCTCACCAATACGGGCTGCATCGGCACTTTCGCGCTTGGCGGCTTCATCTTCACGCAGATTATCCAGCTCTTCCAGAAAGGCGGCACGCAGAGCTTCCATGCGCCGCTGGCTTTGTTCTGGCGATCCGCCCGGCATACGCAGTTCGATCAGGTTAGTCTGGTCAATCAGCTTGACGGAAGGGGCAGGAAAACCATCAGCAGGTTCACCAGCTTGGTCCGCAGCATTGCGAAGCACCAGATCAGACATGAGCAGGCGCTTATAATTTTCCGTCGGGCTTAGCGTCGTGCTGGAAAAAGCCGAAGCCGTGTTGGCTGTTGCCTGACCGATGGATTCAACATTCATCGATCCACCGACGCCCGACCCGGGCAAAATCAGCGTCATCTTGCTATCAAACCGGTCATTTGCCACCAGCAGATAAGCTGCCGTCAGAAACCAGATGATCGCCAGCGGCCCCACCATCGCCATAATATAACGGCGATAACGGCCGACTGAGGGCATACCGTCACGAACAACCCGCCACAGGCGGATCAGCCGCCGGGAGTCTTGCGAAAGGGGGAATGTGCCGTGCATCAGTTGACTGCCTGTCCAATAAGGATAGCAGGCGTTGCCGTGCTCACCGCTTCCGAAACCATTCCGAGAGCATCGCGAAAGTTCGTCCAGCGGCTATCATAGCAAGCAATGGCATCGTCGGGCATCAGATAGGGATTGACCCTATCGCGATCAGCCAGACGCACCAGCTTCTCGACATCGCGTTCTACCACGATGCTTTGCCCGTTTATCGGGTTGCGGGAAATGAGAACCGCGCGGCGATCAGACGCCATATACGTTCCGCCAACGCAGTTCATCGCAACCAGAGCCTGCAACAAGCGCGTGCCGTATGGCAGCGATGTGGTTTCTTTACCAATCGCCGCCCCCGCATTATTATTTGCGCTGCGCGTAAGATTGGACATATAGACGCGGATGCCGGGGATAGTCAGCGGCGTTGGCCGGACAAGCGACGGATCAAAACATTTCCGGCTGGGAACGATAATACGGTCCCCCGTGGTCAGGCTGACATCTCGCGCGGTCCAGCCATGAATCATGCCGGAAAGATCGACTTTCATATAAGCATCACCGCGGATCAGATAGATATGGCTGACATCGGCATCGGGACGTACCCCGCCGGCAGCACGGATAGCAGATGCCACGGTACGGCTGACATTGTGGTCGCCGCGTACAGCTCCTTCCTTGAGCCCAATCCGACTATCCGGATTGCGTTCGCCCGCGCGGACGGCACCAGGAGCGAATACTGCACCCGAAACAGCAGCTGAAACTCCGGCGGATTCAATCAGCGAAATATCAACTGCATTGCGCAGAGGACGGACAATATTGGCCGAAACCAAACTGCTACGCAGAGCCGCTTGCAGTTCGCTTTCCGTGCGACCGGCGGCCATAAGCGGCTTGACGCCAGGAATCGTCAGGCGACCATCGCTGCCGATGACATAATTTCCGGACAGACGATCAGAGTCTCCCAACAATTCGACCCGCAAACGGTCTCCAGCGGCCAGCGGGCTGGCAACATGGCCCCATTCGGAAAAGTCGGCCAAACGCAGTTGCGCCAGTTCTCCCGGCTGCTGCCAGATGCAGCCCGGATCACCCTGACGAACAGGTGCAGGCTCAACCCATTCACCCTGAGGGTGTCCGGTTCCCGCGGCAAGCTGACCCGGTGCCCAATTAGCGCTAGTCAGATTGCGAGGCGCAGGGCCAGCGGTGCAGGCAGTTGTTGCCAGCGCGATCCCCAGCGTTGCTGTGCCAATAAAAGTCTTCATGCTTAAGCTCCCTCGCGGCGTTTTGCCACATACGAAAATAGAGCTTCAAAAAGCGTGCCAGATGCCACTCGACGGAAAACCAGCCTTTGCGCAATTTGCTGTTGCAATTTGCGGCATATTTTTCGCATTTTGCAGAACAATCGCAATTTGCGACGCGCTGCAAGCCAGCTAACCGCGGAGATTCCGCGCTCACAATGGCATGAAACTTGCAAAGGATTAACGGCATTAAATCAATATGTTGGAGATTCTGGCGTCATGAAGGGCATTATTTTTACAGAATTGCTGCATTTCATTGAAAGCAAGGGAGGCGCTCTCTTCCTTGAGAAGGTGATCGCAGATGCCGACTTGCCTAATGGAGGCGCTTTTTCAAAAGTCGGCTCCTATCCGTCGCAATATGCAAATGCTCTGGTATCCTCGGCAAGCCAGCTATCCGCGATACCGGCAGAGCAATTATGCAAGGAATATGGAGAGTTTCTTTTTCATCGTTTCACAGTCCTCTATCCTGCCATGCTATCTACTTATAAGGATGCCGATGGTCTTCTCAGCCATGTCGGCACGCATATTCATGAGGAGGTCAAGCTGCTCGATCCCGATGCCCGACCTCCCAGGATTCACAGCCGACAGGAGAATGATGTGTTGATTATCGAATATCAATCGCATCGCCCTTTTGCTCATATCGCTTATGGTCTGATTGCCGGAGCACTGGACTATTATGGAGACAGCCGGACACTCATCTGGCATCAATCGGAAGATATGTTGCAAGCCCAATTCCAGATCGTGTCATGAGTGCAGCTCGCGTCCTTATCGTTGAAGATACAGCGTCACTTGCACTGGGTTATGCCGCCCAGCTCGAAGCAGCCAATTATGCAATCGAGATTGCCGGAACGCTGGCCGAAGCGCAAAAGTTTCTCAGCACAGAACCCTTTGACAGTGTATTACTTGATCTTCAGCTTCCCGATGGTGACGGGCTTGATCTGCTCGAAAGCTGGAAAGGCCGCCTGACTGAAACTAGCTTTATTGTCGTGACGGCGGATGGCTCGCTGTCACGAGCGATCGGAGCGATGCGGCTCGGGGCGTATGATTTTCTAGTCAAACCCGTTGCTGGCGAGAGGCTGCTCACCACTGTTCGCAACGCCGCCGAACGGGGCCAATTGACGCGCGAGATCAAACAGGTCCGCAAGTCAGTTCGGCGCGACCAATTTCAGGGTTTTATCGGCCGATCACCTCTGATGCAAGCTGTGTACCGTCAGATTGAAAATGTCGCAGATTCCAGCGCGACAGTCTTTATCACAGGAGAAAGCGGCACCGGCAAGGAAGTGGCGGCCGAAGCGATTCACCGAGCCGGACGCCGTTCATCGGGGCCATTCGTAGCGGTCAATTGCGGCGCCATTCCAGAGAACCTACTCGAATCTGAGCTTTTTGGTCATGTTAAAGGTGCTTTTACAGGGGCGGTAGAACATCGGGCCGGTGCAGCGAAGGAAGCCAATGGCGGTACACTCTTTCTCGATGAAATCTGCGAGATGGAACTCAAATTGCAGGTTAAGTTACTGCGCTTTCTTCAGACCGGCATGGTTCAAAAGGTCGGCGCCAGTCATCCCGAACCAGTAGATGTCCGGATCGTGTGCGCGACCAATCGCAACCCTGCCCGCGAAGTGGCAGAAGGACGGTTCCGGGAAGACCTGTTTTATAGGCTTAATGTCATTCCGCTCGAACTGCCTGCCTTGCGAGACCGAGGAGAAGACGTGGAGCTCATCGCTCGCGCTTTTATGGGCCGCTTTGCATCCGATGAACAACGTGAATTTACAGATCTGTCTCCTGCCAGCCTTGTGTGGCTGCATCAGCACGACTGGCCAGGAAACGTACGTGAGTTGCAGAATGCAGTACGTCGTGCGGTTGTGACAGGACACGAACCGTTGCTTGAGCTTCAAAAGACCGAGCGCCCGATTATTCAACGTGAACCTGCCGTAGCTTCGGTTGACCAACGTGAAGTTGGGATGCCCGCGGTCTCGCCAGATCAAATGCCTGTTTCGAGCAGGTCGACTACCAGTTTGGCTGACCTCATTCGCGGACGTAGCCTGGCAGACCTGGAACGAATGATTATCGAAGCCGCGATTGACGAAATGGGTGGTAATGTAACCGAAGCTGCACAGGCATTGGGTATTAACCCGTCGACCATCTATCGCAAGCAACAGAAATGGGTTGGATCGTAATCTGTCAGGGCCCGAGCGCGAATCGATATCGATGCAATAGCCAATGCCACTGTTATCAAAGGTAGCTTTATCGCAGCCTGTTCTAGCAATCGTGTCGGTTAGACATCGAAGTGGTTAGTCGATTCATCCGGTGTCAGCAATTGGGAAATCTGTCTTTCGGCGGCCAAAAAGTCATGCCAGCCCTGAGCAACTCCTCTCACCACCCCCTAATCACCCCAGTACGTTCTCCGCGTTACGATTGATTGGGAAAGTCATAACCGCCGAGAAATATTCTTAAGCATCTCGCCGAAGTGCCTCCGGCTCCACTGTCCATCAGTCTCAGAATTGTAGACTTGGCGGAAGCGATGTGCCCGATCAGACCGGCTATGTCGTGGTCAACGGCAGCGCTCAACAGCTTGTTATTAGAACAGTGAAAGCCACAATTTTTCACAAGGCGAAAACCGATAACAGCTACTAAGTTGCTCCATAGCAAAAAGGCCGGAGGTTTCCCTCCGGCCTTTTCTGTTTCAAGCCATGTGGCTCGCTTACATGCCCGAACCCGGACCGTAAGTGATTTCCACGCGACGGTTCTGCAGTTCGCGAACACCGTCAGCTGTCGGTACGCGCGGATTGGCTTCACCAAAGGCTTCGCTCGTGATCTGCGCTGCCGGGATACCGGCACCCGTGAGGTACTCCTGTACGCTCTCGTTACGGCGTGCAGCCAGACCGAGGTTGTACTTAGCTGTACCGGACCGGTCGGTGTAACCCGCCAGCATGATCGGAACGCTGTCGCAGTTGCCGTAAGCCGTAACCGCCGAGTCGAGAATCGTAGCCGCTTCAGGCGTGATCTCAGCCGAATCCCAATCGAAGAATACGATGTAGGGACCCTTGTTGCACACCGGCGCAGGCGGCGGTGGCGGAGGGGGCGGCGGCGGAGGCGGTGGCGGAGGGGGCGGCGGCGGAGGCGGAGGCGGCGGAGCTGCTTCCTGCGTAGCGCCAAAGAGGTGACGCAGCGTGATGAAGCCCGAATGGACCTGCTGCGAACCTGCCATCCAACCTTCGTAACCGAGCTCCACAAAGGTGCTTTCTGCCAGGTTTGCCGCAACCTTCGCACCGGCAACCACAGCGTCCTTGTCACGCCGCGGACCATAGATGTCGAAGGAGGAAGACGGTGTACCGGCAAAGTTCGCGGTGAACATTGCAGGATCGTCTTCATAGGCATGGCGCCAGCCAACCTTGAACTCGGGACGAATGCCGCCGAGATTTGCACCAAGCTTGGCACCGATTTCGCTGGTGAAGTAATCATCATCAGCATCGGTCACAGCCAGATTAGCACCCGTGACACCGGTTTCGACGAAGTCGTCGATCGACACGGACACATAATCAACACCGACATAAGGCGTCAGGGTGAACTGCTCGCCAATCGGCATGCGGTAACCCATTTCGATACCACCACTCCAGATGTCAGCATCGGGGCTGGCAGTAGCCGTACCGGTCAGCGCACCCGCAGTAATGGCCCGCTGGGAGTCCATATTGATCTGCGAATAGCTGACAGCAGCCTGGAGGTAATAAGCACCTGGATCATAAGCACCGTAGATACCGGCCTGGAAACCGTCACCGTCGATCTTGCCGTTGACGTTGTTGATGCCAGAGAAGTCAGCATTGTTGCGGACATAACCAACACCAGCACCGATCAGGGCATTTTCGCCTACAGCGATGTCACCACCGATAGCAGCAAAAAGCTGATCGCTATCGATACCCGGTGCGTCGACTGCGCCATCGGTGTCGATATCTTCTTCACCGTAGTTGACGTGACCCCAGATGCTGCCCTTGCCGCGACGGCAGGTCAGTTCGCTGTTGTCCATCATCAGCGCGCCGCATTCGCCCATATCGGCCAGAACGCCGTTAAAGCGTGCACCCATCCAGCTCAGAGACTGCATATAGGTTGCATACTGCGCACCGGTGAGCTGCGAGAGCGAGGCAGCATAGCTGTCAGCGCTATCGATATCCTGGAGGGCAGAATACAGGTCGGCGATATCGTCCGAAGTAGCCGGATCATACGCATTTTCCAGACCACCGGCGACAGCCAGCTGGTTCGGCGTCAGCGTGAAGCGACCATCATTGAAGGCAACACGGTCGAGCGAAACGTCAACTGTATTGTCATCAGTATTATAGATGGCTGCCGCATCAGCGAAAATCGAACCGGCATCGACCGATGCGAATTCGCCATTGATCGGGTTGGCCGACGTGATGACGTCTTCATAGAGAGCTTCATTCGGAAGCAGACCGGCCTGTGTCGGACGGACTTCCAAATTCGCACCATCGATCGTCACATTGGTTGCGTTGATCGCCGGAGCGCTATCTTCAGTCACACCGATTGCGAGCGTACCACCCTGACCGACTGTGAACGTATCGACATTGACCTGAGCCGGGCCATTGGCATCGGTCGGATCATTGACGAGATAGAGTGTACCAGCCGTCGGGGTCCCTTCCGGAGCGTCGGCAGCCGGTGTACCAGCCACGAGGACCGAGCCATCGAGAGCCGGCGTATCGCCGGAATTGATGATGCCCGAGAACGAGGTTTCACCGTTCTGAACGTTGACGACATCGTCATCGGACAGTTCGATGTTACCGTAGATCTCACCGCCACCATTCAGGTTCACAGCAACCGGATTCGGAGCGTTCTCAAGATTGATCGCCGTTCCGAATTCGAAGACGCCGTCATTGTCGACATCCTGCTGAGCCGTAATAACGCCCGAGTTGTTGATCGTAGCCACGCCGGTTCCGGCAGCAGTACCATCAAACAAAATAGCCGTTGCATTGGCAACGTCAGTGTAACCAGTGATATTGGTTGCACCGTCCGTGGTCGTGGTGGTGATCGGCTGATTGCCATCGTTCACTGCGATCGCTTCGATCGTGCCCGAATTGGTCAGTTCGGTCGCACCATTGGCACCCAAGACTGTCACACCGACAGCAGTCGCTGCGTCGTCATCAGTACCAGTACCAGCACCACCAGCCACAGTCGCAGATGCAGAGATCGAACCGCTATTGTCTATGACTGTCGTCAGTTCATCAGGTGCACCAGCACCCGCTGCAGAAACAACCAGACCATTTGCTTCAGCACTGGCTTCGACACCAGATGCCTGAGCCACAACCGACATGTCACCAGTATTGGTGAGGTCGAGTGCAAAGTCATTTGCCGCAGCAACATTGGTGTAACCGGTCGCATTTGCGCTGGCCGCGCCAGTCGGTGTTGCATCTTCGTCATCGACAGTCAGGCCATTAGCCGTCGCGTCAACGGCGAAAGTACCGCCATTGGCAAAGGATGCTTCGCTACCGGACGCAACATTCTGCGTAACGCCGTCGGCAGTAGCCGTTGCGTCAGCATTTGTTGCGGAAGAAGTGAAAGATCCTTCTTCTTCACCTGCTGCGCCGATCTGAGCCGTTGCATCAACGCCGAACTCACCGTCATTGGTGAATGCGACCGTTTCAGCATCCTGCATAACACCGGCAGCTGCAACTCTAGCCTCTGCATCCAGTGCATCGGCGGTAGCCGAAGCGTTCGATGCGAAGCTCGCGCCTTCACCATTGGTGAAAGTTGCTGTCGGGTTAGTGCCCGAAGCGGTCTGCGAAACAGCCTGCGAAACAGCACCGGCATCGGCGACAGTGTCGGCCTGCGCATCAGCGCTGACATCAAATGTCATCGAACCGCTATTATCGAGCGTCACATCCGAACCGTCTGCGGTTTGGTTGAGAGCATAAAGATAGTTAGCCGGACCAGTATCGCTAGCAAAGCCGGCATAAGCTTCTGCACTATTAGCAACTGGCGTTTCACCGGTTGCCGAAGCCATAGCCGTTGCGGAAAGCGTAGCAGCAAAATCACCGCTATTGGTAATGCTGGCTGTTGCTGCGCCAGGTTCACCAGCCGTTGCCGACTGATTTACAACACCTTCGGAACCAGCAGTAGCTGCTGCATTACCATTGGTTGCCGTCGCTTCAGAAGCCAGTGTATAACCAACAGTTCCGCTATTATCGAAAGAAGCAGTAGCATTGGCACTTTCAGACTCTGCGTTCTGGTCAGCCAGATAGCTGCCCATCGCCATTGCCGAAGCATCGCCATCTGCACCGGTAGCCGAGGCTTCACCGGTCAGGCTAACTTCACCGCTATTGGTAAATTCAGCGCTTGCCGGGCTGCTGATCGCACCGCCATTGGTAAAAGAAGCAGCCTGTTCGAAACCGGCAATGCCACTATTCGCAGTAGCGGTCGAACCGGAAGCGGTTGCCGAAGTAGCGAGCGACAGTGTGCCGGAATTGTCGATCGAAGCCGAAGCGACCTGATCTTCATCTTCCGAGCTGGATGCGCTCAGTGAACCGCCAGTCAGAGTGGCATTTGCTGCAGCATCGTCATCAGCTGCAGCCGCAGCGGTCGAACCGAGTTCGAGCGTACCGGCATTGGCAATAGCCGCAGTGGCGCTACCGAGCTTCACAGTCGAGGTGTCGAGATCGAAAGCCGTTACATCGGAGGTTGCCGTAGCATTGCCAACTGCCGGGCCTTCTTCACCTTCTTCCGGAGCGACCGTTGAAGACGCATCAGCCATGATGCTGGCCGAACCGTCATTGGTGAAGGATGCCGCTGCATCGCCAATGTCTTCATTGGTTGCCGCAAGAGACACAGCACCATCGACAGTGGCAGAAGAGAAAGCATCACCAGCGGTGGTTGCCGCCGTACCCGTGGAGCTAATGCTCAGCGTGGATTCTTCGCCATTGGTGAGGCTGACCGAAGCGTCTTGCGCATCAGTGTCATCATCACCAGCGGTTGCACTGAGACCGATCAGATTATCAGCCGATGCAGTTGCTGAATTGCCTGCAGTGGCAGCAGAAGCGAATGTCAGCGTACCATCATTGGCGAGCGAAGCAGAGACATCGCCATCCGCATCAGCAGAAGCGGACTGCGAGATACCGCCATCGATCGAGGCCGATGCAGTATCGGACGCCATGCCGGTAGCATAAACACCGAGCGAACCCGTATTGCTAACGTCTGCTGCAGCGGCACCGGCAGAATTGGTGACGCTTTGCGTAACAGCACCTGAAACGCTGGCGTCTGCCGTGGCACCACCTTCAACATGCGCAACGATATCATGCGTTTCACTGTTGGTGATTGAGCCAGAAGCGGCTTCGGTAACGGTCTGCGAGAATGCACCGCTTGCAGCATCCGTTACGGAAACTGCGGTGCCGTCAGTAGAAACGACACCTGAGAAGCCTTCAACCCAAGGATCCAGGCGGTCAGAAATTGGCTCGCCAGTTTCCTCATCAACTTCAAGCGGTGTGATGATCAGCGTACCGTCGGTAGTAGCTTCACCGGCATAAGGGCCCTCAGCATCTTCAGGGATGCTCTGGGCGATTGCCGGCGAAACCGTAAGCGCGCCGATCGACACGCTAGCCGCCAATAAATGGCGAAGGTTACGGTTCATCCGTGTAACTCCCTCATTTCACCCTGAAAAACTCAGGGCAAGCTTTCAATATTCCAGCCCCGTTCCGGAGCGCTGAAATCTCGTGCGACCACCCCTTATTTATAAGGGTGTCCATAGTTATTAGACGCAAAGTCGGATATGACATAGCCCCTGTAACGAAAGCCGTCCATCATCAAATGTTGGACAACATTCCGATTGTTGCGGAAAAACCACGTTTCCGACGATTAAAAGCTAATCCCTCTCTGACCCCTTATAGTTGCGGTGCATCGTACCCCGGTCAATGCCTTGAGCGGGATAGAGTTCCAACGGTAACGAAATAATATCATAGCGATATATGTATGTGCCGCAGGTGCGCAGGCGAAGCAGGCCGGATTCAGGCCGATGAAAATCATCAGCCAGTTGAACGCATTACCCCCTGCGCTCGTCGAAATTACGATCCGACAAGCGCAGGGGGTTGGATGCGTGTTGATTTAAAACGGACGCTTCGCACCATCCGTTTTAAATCAAACGATTATTTGAGTGAGAGAGCCTTACTGATGTCCGCCCAGGAAGCCAGTTTGAAGTTTTGTGCCCGATCCCCATTCTCGCCGTCCTGAGCGATAAATAAACCATCGGGATAAGAATCGCCGAAAGATCCTCCCTTCACTTCGATCCCGTCGGTCTCCTCGGTTGAACCGAAAGTGCCTTCAGCGATTCGGAAGCGACCTGCAAAAGCGAGGTCGGGTAAGGCATAAACAGCATAAGCGTTATCGCCCTGACTGGAAGCCAGAAGCCAGCCGCCTTTGTCTCCGTCGGGAAGCAAAGCCAGCCCTTCGACATCGGCCACGAGTTTGCTGCCGTCGGTTTTAAGAAGCAATTCACCTTCGGTTTGTCCCGGTGCGAAGCGCCAGATACCAGCGTCTTCTTCACCGAGATAGAACGTGCCATCACGCGGATCGACCACACAGCCTTCCGACTGACTGGGCACTTTCAGTGTCCGCAATTTTTTAGCGGATGGAACGTCCGTATCATCAACGGTGATCGCATATTCAGCGACTGTCCCGTCTTTCAGCACCGAATAGGCGATCAGGCCCGAGCCATGATGCCACAGGCACAGGCCATAACCTTCACCCTCACCGCCCGGAACCGTTCCCAGCTTGGTCAGACTCGCCTTTGCCGTATCAAGCCTCCACACGCCCAGCCGAGCGTTTTCCGGATCATTACGGTCGCTGGCAACGACGATAACCCCTTCATCGCCCATATCGGCCAGGTCGACATTATTGATGCGTCCCGAATCTTCCGAAAAGCGCAGCTTGCCGGACAGATCATAGACCAGCAGACCGGCCCTCTTGTCGGTTGCGACAATCAGGCTCGCTGCAGGATTCTCAGCGTTGCGCCAGATCGCCGGATCATCCGCCGCGTCCTCATTTTCGGTACCGACAGGTTCAGTTTCACCCAGAGCCTCAACGGAGACAGGCTCAACTGAAACCTCACTATCGGTCGATTGAGGGGTGTCGGAGGCTGAATTGCAACCCGACAGACCCAGGAAAAAGGCAGTAGCTGAACTCACAAGAAAAGCTGTTTTACGCATCAGAATGTCACCTTGGCGCCGAATTTCATTGTCCAGTTATATTCTTCATACTGGTACAGGTTTCTCTGCGAAGCGAAGTTATTATAGGCAAAATACTTCGCGTTGTTGATATTCACCCATTCATAGAAGAACTGAATATTACGATTGAGACGATATTTGGCGCTCAGGTCGAGCTGGAAGTGATCGTCCACATAACGGTCCTCTTCCGCCACATCGCCCAGTTCGTCGAGATATTTGTCACGGTAAGTGCCGGAAAGGCGCAGGCTGACCGGGCCCTTATCGTAACCGATTGTTGCATTCATGGTATGCTTCGACGTCGAAGGCAGCATGATTTCACGCAGATCGTTCATATCGCCATCGGTAGGCACATCGCCTGTCGCGTTGGTATAGGTGTAGTTAAGCTGCGTAATAAGGCCATCAAAAGGTGCAGGCAGCATGTTGAATTGCTGCGAGAACCCAAGTTCAAGACCGTAAATCTTGGCACTGTCGCCATTCATGGGAATGCTGGCTTCATCGAAGTCTATACCGAGCCAGCTATCCTCTTCCTGAATCGTATCGACGATGAAGTTCTTCACATCCTTGTAGAAGACTGCTGCCGTAAGCGCGCCATTGCTGGACATGTAATATTCGGCCGAAGCGTCGAAATTCCATGCTTCATACGGTTTCAGATTGGGATTGCCGAATTCGCCATCGCGTTCGCCATCATCATTTTCCTCAACCGAGAAACGCGGGGCGAGCTTTGACAGTTTGGGACGCACCAGCGAGCGATATCCGGCGAGGCGGAAGACCAGATTATCCTCCGGCGAATAACGCAGATTCAAACTGGGCAACCAATGTCCATATTTACGCTTATAATTGACCGGGGTCACCAACACTGTGTCATCACCGGCCTCGCTGCCATCGGGAAGCTGCCCGCCTTCTTCGACCAGCAGTACTTCATTGCCGTTAATGTCGTTGGATGTGTGCTCATACCGGACACCGCCGATCACCCGCAGGGTCGCGCTATCCCAGCGCCCCAGCAAATAGCCCGCCATAATGTCTTCATCGATCGTATAATCTTCAGCGTTCGAGTCGAAATCGGTATCGACCGAATTGAAATCGAAGTCATCCATATTGGCATCGAGATATTCGGTCGCGCCGTGATAGCTTGCCACCGGCGCAATATCGATCAAACGGTAAGTCTGTTCGCCTTCAACATCAGCAAGCGTAAAATCGTCCTTTTCATAGAATTCGGCACGCTTGTCATAGCTCTTCTGCCGCCAGCGCCCCTTGAAACCAGCCTGCACTGTGAACTCACCGGTATCGGTCGCAAAGGAACGGCCGAGATCGAATTGGCCGGCATATTCCTCATCCTCGGCATCGGACAATGCGGTCAGCTCCAGATCATCAAGGCCATAAGTTGCCGGATCGTAAAAGGAATCGGGTGCCGAAATTATCGAATAAAGCGGTTTACGCGGATCGGAATAATCGAAACCGACATCGACCCCTTCATCGCTGAACTTATGTTCAAACTTCGCCGTGTCGACCGAGCCGCTTTCCTTCTCGGTCGATTTAGCCCAACTCACTGAATATTCGGCATGCCAGTCGCCCGTATCGGTCTCGCCACCAAAAGATAGCGAGCGAATACGCTGGCGTTCGAACCGATCCTTGATGTCGCGCTCCACTTCGACTTCCGGTTCCGCATCGGGATCACTTGGATCGGTGTCGCTAAAGACAACCTGTTTACCACTCCCTGACACCATCGCATCGCCCAGCTTAAAAGTGGTCCTGCGGCGATATTCCTGATCGTCGAACTGGCTGAAAAGACTACGCAAGTAGAGTGAAGTGCTGTCCGACAGACGCGCATCGAAGTTTAACGTACCGCTGATCCGTTCACGTTCGACATCGTAGTCACGATACTGGACTTCCTCGGAATAAATGAGACCATCCTCTTCGGTCCAGTCATCCGCTTCGATATTGTCGGTTTCGAATTCGCGCTTGTAGTAGGAAAGACCACCAGTGACGCCGAAATTCTCGCCCAGACGCGTCGAGAAGTCGATCGAGCCTTTGGGGGTGAGCTTGTCCGAATAGTCGTTATAACTGCCCTCACCCTTGATGCTGACATAGCTCTTCTGGCGATCGAAAGCGCTGGTGGTCTTGATTTCCACTGAAGCGCCGATCGTGTCAGCGTCCATATCAGGGGTGAGTGACTTCTTGACTTCAACGGATTCGATGATGTCGCTTGAAATCACATCGAGCGCAACCGAGCGAACGTCGCTCTCAGGTGAAGGAAGGCTGACTCCGTTCACCGAAGTCGAGATCAGGTCGGGATCGAGACCGCGCACGGAAACGAAACGGCCTTCACCCTGGTCATTCAGAACATTGACACCCGGCAGGCGACGAAGAGATTCAGCGACGTTCTGGTCCGGGAACTGGCCGATAGCATCACGGGTAATAACGTCACTGACAACATCCGAAGCACGCTTACGCGAAAGCGCCGAAGCCTGATTGGCCCCCTGTCCCATCACCAAAATCTCACTGGCATTATCGCCACCCAGAGCGAAATCAGCACGGACCCGGCCGGTTTCGGGAACATCGACACGCAATGTCTGCGTTGGTGCGCCGATATAACTCGCTTCCAGCGTATAGGTGCCGGCCGGAACATCGGCGAAGATAAAGCTGCCGTCACGCTGTGTGTTGGCCACTCGATCCAGCTCGATAATCCGGATCTGTGCCGCCTGAAGCGCAATGGTGTCGGAACTGTCAACGACGATACCGTCAATTTCTCCGGCGATAGCCGGAGTGGCAGCGATAATGGCGCAAAGCGCAGCGCCCGATGCGAGGACGCGGTTTTTCAGTTTCACTGTCGTAACTCCCCTGTGCAGTTGCCGCGCCCCTAGGGAAGTCACATGACGGTCACGCTACGAAAGGATGACAATTGCGTGACATTGCAAAAATGTCGCTTGGCCAGAAATGCAAAAGCGGATGAAGAAGTGCTCTTCATCCGCCGATTTGCGCCAAAAATCGGAAGTTCGCCAACCTCCTACCGTACGAAGCTCATCCTCAATCTTTTCTGCAGGCCAGTGTCAGTTTTCCGGCCCGAGCATATCTTCGGGCCGCACAATCGTGTCATATTCTTCTTCTGACACATCTCCGCTCCGAACAGCAGCTTCGCGTAAAGTGATGCCTTTCTCATGCGCCGTCTTGGCAATCTTCGCCGCTTTGTCGTAGCCGATGGAGGGCGCCAGCGCAGTCACCAGCATCAGAGACTGCTCCACACCGCGTGCAATGTTCTCCGCACGCGGTTCCAGTCCAGCCAGCAGGTTATCGGTGAAACTGCGCGACACTTCAGCCAGCAATTTGACCGACTGGAGAAAATTATACGCCATGACCGGGCGATAGACATTCAGTTCAAACTGGCCCTGACTGTCAGCAAAGGTCAGCGTTGCATGGTTTCCGAAGATTTGTGCGCAGACCTGAGTCATAGCTTCGCATTGCGTCGGATTCACCTTGCCCGGCATAATGGATGATCCGGGCTCATTGGCCGGCAGCGCCAGTTCGCCAAGCCCTGAGCGCGGCCCCGAGCCAAGCAAACGAATATCATTGGCAATTTTGTAAAGACTGGCTGCCAGCGTGTTCAGCGCTCCATGCGTAAAGAGCAGGGCGTCCTGCCCCGCCAACGCCTCGAACTTATTGGGTGCGGTTTCGAAAGGCAGGCTGGTAAAATCGGCAACCTCATGGGCAACACGTTCTGCGAAGCCCACCGGTGCATTCAGACCGGTTCCTACAGCCGTTCCACCCTGTGCCAGCTGATAAAGCCCCGGCAGGCTGGCACTGATCCTTTGCAAACCGTTTTCCACCTGGGCGGCATAGCCGGAGAATTCCTGGCCCAGCGTCAACGGCGTGGCATCCTGCGTATGCGTGCGACCGATCTTGACGATATCATGCCATGCCTCAGCCTTGTCATTCAGGGCAGTATGCAAATGTTCCAGCGCCGGCAGTAGTGTATGGACGATCTCCAGCGCTGCCGCGACATGAATGGCCGTCGGGAATGTATCGTTGGAAGACTGGCTTTTATTGACATGATCATTCGGGTGAATCGGCGATTTGGAACCGAGTTCGCTACCGAGAAGCTGGTTTGCACGGTTGGCGATCACCTCATTCACATTCATATTGGTCTGCGTGCCGGAACCGGTCTGCCACACGACAAGCGGAAATTCGTCATCCCATCGACCATCGAGTATCTCATCCGCCACAGCGACGATTTTCTCACACAATTCGGGTTCGAGCAGACCGCAATGGCGATTGGCGAGCGCTGCGGACCGTTTGACGATCGCCAGTGCGCGGATCAGCGGCAGAGGCTGGCGTTCACCGCCGATACGAAAATTCTGTAAGCTGCGCTGTGTCTGCGCGCCCCAAAGGCGGTCGGCGGGCACAGCGATCTTGCCCATTGTGTCACTTTCCATTCTCGTATCGGTCATCGGGGAAACTCCATGCTGAACAGGTCATGATACAAACGGCACCATGCCCCGCGATGTTCCGTTCAGAAAGCGAAATGCGCTCCCGCAACAATAGCCGCGCCATGATCTTCTGCCAGCGCAGGAAACCGGATTGCGTCCTTGTCTATGTCGGTATCGGTATAAGCCACAGTGAAAGTGACGGCTTTCAGCGCATATTCGGCTTCCAGCCCCCAGTCATTATAAGCTCCGCCGGGGCGTAACCGCTCGGCTTTCAGGCGATCCTCAACATGGCCGGAAGAGCGCCCGAAATGTGCCTTCAGAACAACCGGGGTGCCCCAGATTCCGGCACTTGCCTCGATCTGACGATAGAAATTACTGCCGCCGATAGCATCCTGTTCAGGTGCATAGCTCACCAGCACATCGACATCGACCGGACCGAGCGTAGTACCCGCTCCGGTCTGAAATTCGATATAATCGAGATCGCCCTGTCCGCCGGCAAAGATATGCCCGACCACCGAACCGTGCCAGCGAAACAGGTCTTTCTGATCGGCATAGGTTCCCACCAGATCAATTCCGGCATCCGCGCCGCCATGCCGGGTCGAGCCGCGCAAACTCGTGACCTGTGCAGATGTACTGAATTCGCCTTTTATAGGGAGATAGACATAGGCCTGCGCGGCGGCTTCGCCATCGCTCCAGCTGAGACCGCGATTACGCTGATCGCTGACCAGATCGACCCATAATCCGGGGTCTACCTGAGCCTGAGCGGCACATGGGAGAGCCATAAGAGAGCCTAACAGGGCCACAAACCCGCCGAGGGGGCGCAGGTGACGAACGGGGCGGGCAATCGCAAACATGGCGGTGTCTCTGGGCAACAGGAAAAGAGGCCCCGCCCTATAACGGTTAATTAACGTCAGAGCAGCGGCCCGCCGGGAACCTTCCACAGAGTCTATACAGCGTGCATCGCCGAATCCGCGGCAGCGTTATCTTTCACCGCTGCTCTGTCGCTTACCGTTCTTCAGAAAACCGGGCGGCAGACGGGTCTTGACCACTTCACGCAGGACGAAGCCCGATTCCATTCCCATCACCCCGGGCAATTGCGACAATTCATCACGATGAATGCGAGCGAAATCTTCCAGCGAATGCGCCACAACCGTAACCAGATAATCATCCGCCCCCGACATCAGATCGCACCGCACCACTGACGGGCTTTGTGCAATTGCCTGTTCGAATGCATCGAGAATTTCACGGCGCTGACTGTTGACCGTGACCTTGATATGAATGGTGGTGGCATGACCGAGCCGGGACAGATCAAGCCGCGCCCCGTAACCCGTTATGATACCATCGTCTTCCAGCGCCTTCTGACGCCGCGCGACCGAAGAAGGAGAGCGCCCGATCGTTTCTCCTAACGCGAAGTGAGTCGCCCTCCCATCCTCGACCAGCTCGCGAAGCAAGGCCCGGTCCACGGAATCAATCCTCTGGTGGATACCGCCGCTCTTTTTCTCTATCATGCACATATCCTGCAAATTTTCTGTATACATGAGTGTAGTTTGCGAAGTTTCACCGGGCAAGCTCCGTTATCCTCCGCCAGCATTCAAACACAGGAGATTGTTCCATGCATGTCGGCGTACCCCGGGAAATCAAGGCACGAGAGTATCGTGTCGGCCTCACACCTGCAGCAGCGCGGGAATATGTCGAGGCCGGCCACAGGGTTACTGTGGAAACAGGCGCCGGAGCGGCCATCGGCGCAGACGACCAGACTTATATCGATATCGGTGCCAGGATTGCCGATACAGCGGCAGAAATCTTCGCCACCGCCGAAATGATCGTAAAGGTCAAAGAACCCCAGCCCGTCGAATATGCCCAGCTGCGTGACGGCCAGATCCTTTTCACTTATCTTCACCTCGCTCCCGATCCCGAACAGACCAAAGGCCTGATGGAGTCGGGATGCAGCGCCATCGCCTATGAAACCATCACCGATGCACGCGGAGGCCTTCCCTTGCTTGCACCGATGAGCGAAGTCGCCGGGCGTCTTTCGATCGAAGCGGCAGCTCGCGGGCTCAGTATGATTTCGGGCGGACGCGGCACATTGCTGGGCGGTGTGCCGGGCGTCAATCCGGCCCGCGTGGTGGTTCTGGGCGGCGGTGTGGTGGGCACCAATGCAGCGCGTATGGCCGTCGGCCTCGGTGCAGAGGTGGTTATCATCGACCGCTCGCTCCCCCGCCTTCGTCAGCTCGACGATATGTTTCAGGGCCGGGTCCGTATGCTCTATTCCACGCAGGATGCCATCGAACGCGAACTGGCGCTGGCCGATGCCGTGATCGGCGCTGTGCTGATTCCCGGTGCATCGGCTCCCAAACTCGTCACACGCGATATGCTCAGCCTGATGCAGCCGCGCGCCGTACTCGTCGATGTCGCGATCGATCAGGGCGGATGCTTCGAGACCTCGCGCGCCACAACGCATGACGATCCGGTCTATGAAGTGGATAATATTCTGCATTATTGCGTAGCGAATATGCCCGGCTCGGTGCCGCTGACATCCAGCGAAGCGCTGAACAATGCCACCCTGCCTTTCGGCCTCGCACTGGCTGCACAAGGTGTCGCTGCCTGCGATGCAGATCCGCATCTGCGCGCCGGGCTAAACGTCCATCAGGGCAAAGTCGTCAATGACGCCGTGGCGAGCAGTCTGAAGCTGTAAGCCATGCCCTGACCCCCGGCCGGCTATTCTCTCTAACCGGCCGGGGACATTTTTCGGACTTCGGACAGGCACATTCACCCAAGCCCGTTTTTACGTGGGAGGTATTTGTGCGGATTGAGCCGGGAGGGAAGCGCTGAGTAGCGGGAATGGAACGATTGACTCATCCGTCCAATTCAGACTGCCCCATCCTTCTATCGAAGTGACTGCAATAGCGTTTGGTGATAAAAAGGCTGCCGTCCGGGACACGACGACATTAACGTCATGGCGTGCGGATCTACGCATGGCTTGCCGTGGCTCTTGGGAAAATACGGCGCAAGCCGCGCCAGTTGCTCGTCTGTCAGCCAATAAAGGTCGCTCATGTCAGTCTCCTTGCGGAGCCTGAATCATATACAAAGCATCAAATCAATGGGTCCTGACCCTAAGACAGATCACTTGCTCCTCGGCGAACAGGATGGAGCGTATGGTTGGCCGGAGCCCAGGCTTTTGCGAGATTGTGGAACGGGTGTTCAAATACCGGTGACAAGAAGGCGTCGAACATGATGGTTCACCCGTACAGGTCGTTCTTCACCGCATGATTATACTGCGCGTCGATCGCCTCGGCGACGGTAGCGTCCTGCTTGGTCATGGCAGCCAGCATCTGGCCAGGTGTCGGCAGACTCTTGCGATCGATCCGCGACGCGGGGTTCCAAAGGCACGCCCGGTTGACGGCCTTGCCACAGTGGAACAGCACTTCGTCTACCGTCACGACAATAGCCGTCTTGGGTGTTTTCGTTCCTTCAGTCAATTTCGCACAAAGCGCAGGTTCGTCGGTGACGAAGCCATGACCGTTGATCCGCATGAACACGTCGAGGCCGGGAAACAGGAACAGCATCCCCAGCCGGTCATCCCGCGTCAGGTTGCGCAGCGATTCGATCCGGTTGTTCCCGGGCCAATCCGCGAAGGTGACGGTTTTCTTATCCAGCACATGGACAAAGCCCCGAGGTCCGCCTCGCGGAGAGGCATCCAACCCTGATTCCCGGCCCGTGGCGAGGCAGAAGAAGGTCGCCTTCGCCAGATATTCCACATGGAATGAAAGCAATTCAGACATGACCGCCTTCTGGATATGGTCAGCCGGCGGCGCGTAGAGCTGGTCGAGGTCGGTTTCGGTAAGGCCCGATTGAGCTTTGGTCATCTGATATCTCCTGACGCCGGGATAGCCGGTTGGGAGAGGCTTTGCTAAGCTATTGATGCCAACCAATAGCGAGTATCCGCCATAATCGACGATAAACTATCTCTCGCGCTGAGCGACAACACCGAACCCATGATCGTTGCGATGTACGATGCGCAGGCGGAACACCGCGAACTGGGCAAGCATAGCCATGCGCGCGGCCAGCTCTCCGGGTTGCGCAACGGACTGCTCACGATCGGAACGGACACGGGGGCATGGGTCATCCCTGCCGAGGATGCGGTTTGGCTTCCCCCGCACCATCCTCATTATGGCTGGACGCATGGCGCAGTCGAGGGGTGGAGTTGCTACATTGCCGAAGCCGACTGCACTGACCTACCGGCCCAGCCCCGCACAATCCGCTGTTCCGGACTGCTCCGCGAAGCGGTTCTTCGTGCGTCGGAATGGCAAGGACATGATCTGAGCGAGGAACAAGACCGGGTCGCCATGGTGATACTGGATGAATTACGTACTGCTCCCGTTGAACCATTTGGCCTGCCGATGCCGAGCGACCCGCGCCTTCTTCTGGTCGCTCGGGCTCTGCTGGACGATCCCGGCAAGCGATGGGGTGTGGACGAGTGGGCGCGCTGGGCGGGCATTTCGGAACGCACCCTTAGCCGTCGCTTCGTTGCCGAAACGGGCTTCACTTACACCACGTGGCGACAACGCGCGCGATTGATGCGCGCGCTGGAAATGGTCGCTGAAGGAGAAGCCGTCACGAACGTGGCATTCGACCTGGGGTATGACAGCGTCAGCGCGTTTATTGCCCTCTTCAAGCGGACCCTGGGGGTGACTCCGTCAGTCTATTTCCAGCGCCCCTGAGCGCCGGAATTTATTGCGCCTATTACGACCGCCAGCTTGTCTGGCAACACAACGGCAGCTGTGGCCTGTGTCGCGCCGATCGGAGAAACGGTCGCTTGCGGTTCTTGTCGTCCGAAAGCAATCAATTAGGGAGCGGCCAGTTGCCCTCGCCAACGCGTGCTTGAACGTAGGGCAGCTTTCGACGAGCTAATCCGAAGCAAAGAATGAAGGCTGTCGGCCGCTACTGACCGAGACATTGGTACGCGCGAAGGTGTCAGTCCACAAGTTCGGTTCACTAGGCCGCACGGGCGGCTATCGGCCCAGTTGCGTCGCCGGCGAATGTATGAATGAATGGCCGCTCTCACGAAATTAATTCTAGCCGGCGAACAGCCGCTTTGTTAGCGACTGTTGCCTGCCAACTCGGCTCTAAGAGCGAAAGGCACCTATTGCGATTTTCCAACCGGAACCGGTCTGACTGGAGACAGCCCAGCCTTCACCCTTGGTGGAATGTCCGGTTTGTCGATTTGCCACCTGAAAGCAGACAGACCGCTTTAGCATCCCTCGATGGCGCAGCTCTACCGCGCGCGCGTTCGGAGCCTCTACGACGCCCTGCAGGGCGAGGACGAGGAGAAGCGGACAGAAGCCGCCAATAACAATCAGGACGCTGGTGGAGGACATCGTGCTGACGCCGGTGGACGGCAAGGTGGAGATCGACGTTCGCGGCGATCTCGCTGGAATCCTTACGCTTTCCGTCCAAACGAAAAACCCCGCCGGAGGGGCGGGGTCATCGCAAGTAAAGATGGTTGCGGGGGCAGGATTTGAACCTGCGACCTTCAGGTTATGAGCCTGACGAGCTACCGGACTGCTCCACCCCGCGCTGGGTGTCTGTGTTGTTACAGACGCAAAAGCCGCCGCTCGGAGTGATCC
>NZ_RAPF01000011.1 GCF_003610805.1 Altericroceibacterium spongiae
GGACGCCGTCGCCCACATGTCCCTTCATCATATAACTACAATGTCAAAGATCACACCAATACAAAAACAGAAAAATAATCCCCGAAATTCCTCCCGGAGGACCAATATCCCGTTCCTGTTGGCGACCAACAACGGCCGGCGAAACCGCCGTGCCCCGTCGGTGAAGCGCCTTCTATGGTTATCACCTCAAACCGTCAAACCCTTTTTTAAAATCCCCCGCTGAATTTCTTTATGCATATGATAATAAAGGATTTATTTTCACTTGAAACAAGGCGATGGCGCCGTTCGACACGGCAGTTTCTCACGACTCAGCAACAATAGACAGAATCGGAGTTCACACCCGTTCGGAAGTCCCCCCTATCCAGCATGGTCAGCTCGGTTTGCTGCACCTTCCCCCGCCAGGCCGGGTTAACGGCTTCGACTGCTCCGAGCCCTGCCGGCGAAATCGACTGTCCGGGGAATATGGGCGAATAACTCCGTGAAAGGGTCATCCTCGGGCTCATCCATTGTATGAGGCTCGGTACCCTCTCGAACCGTGGTGCGCCGCATATCACGTTTCTCATTTTCGTAATCGAATTCGCCGCCGCGATGCATGCTGCACAAATTATCCCATATCACCAGGTCGCCGGGCCGGTAATGAATGCGGAAAGTGTATTGCGGCTGCGTGCAATGCTCGATTAATTCGCGGATCAGCGCGCGCCCTTCTTCATGAGGCATGCCTTCGATATCCATTGTATGAGCGGCAATAAACAGCGCCTTGCGGCCGGAACCGCGATGGTTATGCACCAGCGGGTGCTTGGCTTTAAAGCTCCTGTCGATTTCTTCTTCGGCTATATCGGCACCGGCCAGCTTCCGCGACCACCAGAGTGAATTGACCCCCACCAAGCCTTCAAGGCGTTCTTTCATAGTCTGAGGCAGATCCTCATATGCGCTACGCGTGTCGGCGAAATATGTCGCACCTCCCTTGCGCGGAACCTCATGGGCCAAAAGCAGGGAATAGGAGGTGCGTTTACGCATAAAGGCGCTGTCCGTATGCCAAAGACGATCGCCTTTACGATACTCTATTGCGCGCGGGTCACGCGTGATATTTCCCTCCAGTGTGAGATTGCTCGCGTCGAACAGCTCCCGAAAGGGAAGGCGCAGCTTTTGCCCTTCTTTGACAGGCACCTTTTCCAGATAGCCGAAGTTGCGACTGAACCTGACATGTTGCGCATCGGTCAGCCCTGTATTGCGATAAATACAGACACCATATCGGTCCATGGCATCGGTAATCGCCTTGATGTCTTCCGGGCTCAACGGGCCAGTCAAATCTAGCCCGGAACATTCAGCCCCGAAGTTCGGCAAAACAGGTTCTATATCAAGCGGCACCAGCACCTCCCAAATTTACTTCGCTTTCTAACTATATAGTCGTTCATACGATTCCGCCAGCTTTCGAGACATATATTTTGATGATGTCGGCTGTTTGCCGGAAAGGAAGTGATGGGAACGCGTTAGGAAAACAGACAAGAGAAACAAAAGGATTGGACTATGAAAGGCCGTTTGAAAGCGCTCCTCGCGCCACTCTTCGGATTGAGTCTGATATTAGGCCTCGCTGCCTGTGACACAGGCACGCCTGAACAGGATTCCGACACAGCGGCCGATAACGCCTCTGCAGGGAGCGATAATGATCGCAATACGGATGCCTTACCGGCTATTCCCAAACCGACCGGAGACACAGCTGCCAATAATGGAACGAAAACAGGCAATATTCCGGAGGATATGCTGGGCCGATGGGGGCTGGTCGCCGCCGATTGCACGAGCACCAATGGCGATGCCAAAGGCCTGATGATCGTGAAGCCCAAGGCATTGGAATTTTACGAATCTGTCGGCACGCTTGCCAGGATGAGTGAGAGCGATGCCGGAAAAATTCGCGCCAATTTCTCCTTTTCCGGAGAAGGTATGAGCTGGGACCGCGAACAGCAACTCACTCTGACTGACAATGGGCAAACCCTCATCCGGCGCGAATATGGCGAGGACGCAGCGCCGGACACTTTCCAATATAAGAAATGCGGAGCCTGAAATGAGCAGAGTATCCATTCCTCCCCGGACGCCTTTTGAAACAAAGATCGGCTTCACCCGCGCCCTGCGTATCGGCAACCGTATCGAAACCTCAGGAACGGTAGGTGTTTCGGAGGACGGATCGATACCGGACAGCGCCAGCGAGCAAGCTGAGCGTTGTTTCGAACTGATTATCGATCATATCGAACGTCTCGGAGGCACTGTGAATGACATTATCAGTGTCCGCATGTTCCTGACCGACATCGAATATGCCGACGATGTCAGTGCGGCTTTTGCCAAAGCGCTGTCCGGAGTTCGTCCCACAGCCACGCTGGTAGCAGTCTCCGCACTATACGACCCCCGCTGGAAAGTCGAAATCGAGGCGCAGGCGCAGGTCGGCGAAACCTGATGCAGTGACAGACAACAGCGCTGTAATGTCGACAGACAGGATCCGTTTGGCTCCTATCGCCCGATTTCCGGTCGGCGGCCACCGATCAGTCATTGCCGAACACTCCCTGTGACTGCATGGAGACGATCGTTGCTGACAAGGCCGACCGATGGATGAATGGCGGCATGCTTTACGGAGCCGTTCAATATCGACAACGCCAATCAGATCTGCGGATGATTATCAGAAGGACATGTTGCGCGAATGAGCGAGGAACTGAATATTCACACCCACGGCCCGATCGGCCATATTTCTCTCAAACGCCCCAAAGCTCTTCACGCTCTAAACCTCGACATGTCCGTTGCTATCGCCGAAGCTTTACTCAGCTGGCGTGAAAACCCGGATATTATGGGCGTCATGATAGATCATGCCGAAGGACGCGGCTTTTGCGCGGGCGGCGATGTTGTAAGTATTCGCCAGTCAGTTCTTGAGGACGGTGGCAGGCATGGCCGAGAGTTCTTTTTCGCCGAATATCGCCTGACTCATCTGCTTTTCACCTACCCAAAACCCATCCTTACTTTCATGGATGGTGTCACGATGGGGGGTGGTGTCGGGCTGGCTCTTCCCGCGCGATATCGTGTAGCAACGGAAAAGACGCTCTTTGCCATGCCGGAAGGCGATATCGGCCTGTTTCCCGATATCGGGTCGGGCTGGACACTTCCGCGCCTGCCCGGGCGGATTGGCATATTTCTGGCTTTGACGGGTGCGCGACTTGATGGTGCCGAATGCCTGTGGGCGGGGCTCGCCACCCATTATCTCCCAAGCGATAGACTAGCGGAAATGAAAGCCAGCCTGACCGCCAATCCCGGAACCGCCGCTCAATTGCTGAAGCATTATTCCGCCGAACCACCGGCGGCGCGCCTTGCCACCAATGCCGAAAAAATCGATCATCTGTTTGCATCCAACAAACTGGAAGACATCATAGCAGCGCTGGAAAAGGATCCGTCCGAATGGGCTGCGAAGGAATTGCAAACCATCCTTCGCAAAAGTCCGCAAAGCAGCAAAGTCGCGCTGCGATTGCTGGCTGAAGGACCATCCCGGAAGGATTTTGCCGATGA
The DNA here is from genome assembly GCF_003610805.1 of Altericroceibacterium spongiae. Classification (GTDB taxonomy): domain Bacteria; phylum Pseudomonadota; class Alphaproteobacteria; order Sphingomonadales; family Sphingomonadaceae; genus Altericroceibacterium; species Altericroceibacterium spongiae. The sequence continues at coordinate 3,541 of NZ_RAPF01000011.1, forward strand.
AATGGAAGTGGAGTATCGGCTCGCTGCCCGCTCCATTATGCGGCCGGATTTTGCAGAAGGTGTGCGAGCCGTTCTGGTCGATAAGGATAATCAACCAGCCTGGTCGCCGGCCAGACCAGAAGATGTCGATGAAGAACTGCTCGACAGCCTTTTCGCTCCGCTGCCCGAAAATGAGCGGTGGTCACCTTTTCCGGCGCTTCTATGATAAAAACTATGGCCTTTGTTACGCAGAAGCTTTCGCATCACGCTCAATAGACGATTGTGCAACGCAATATTGCGTTGCACAATGCTCATAATTGTCTTTACACAGGGCAAGGAAATCATCGTTCCCATCCGCTTGCGATATGGCCTCGCTTGTTTCAAGCAGGGACAGATCGAAAACAACATAAAGAGGTTCGAACGCGCACCATGCAGCGTCTGACGCATCTTCAGAGGCTTGAAGCCGAAAGCATCCATATCATGCGCGAGGTCGTGACGGAGACTCAGAATCCCGTCATGCTCTACTCAGTTGGCAAGGACAGTGCAGTCATGCTGCATCTGGCCAAGAAAGCCTTCTATCCCTCGCCTCCTCCCTTCCCGCTTATGCATGTCGATACGACCTGGAAATTTCAGGATATGTATCGCCTGCGCAACAAGGCCGCCGAAGAAGCCGGGATGAAACTGATCGTGCATCAGAATCCGGAAGCCAAGGAACGTGGGATCAATCCCTTCGACCATGGTTCCCTGCATACCGATATGTGGAAGACAGAAGGCCTTAAGCAAGCTCTGACTATGCATGGTTTCGACGCCGCCTTCGGCGGCGCGCGTCGCGATGAAGAAAAGAGCCGCGCAAAGGAACGTATCTTCTCCTTCCGCACGGCAAGCCATGGCTGGGATCCGAAAAACCAGCGGCCCGAGCTTTGGAATTTGTATAATGCGAAGAAGGCAAAGGGCGAAAGCATTCGCGTTTTTCCGCTCTCTAACTGGACCGAACTCGACATCTGGCAGTATATTATGGCCGAGAACATCGAGATCGTACCGCTCTATATGGCCGCTGAGCGTCCTACGGTGGAACGGGATGGCATGCTGATCATGGTCGACGACGACCGCTTCCCGCTGGAAGACGGAGAAGAGCCGGTGATGCGCTCCATCCGGTTCCGGACACTGGGGTGTTATCCGTTGACCGGCGCCGTTGAAAGCACCGCATCCACCCTTTCGGAAGTTGTGCAGGAAATGCTCCTCACCACTACTTCAGAGCGACAGGGTCGCGCGATCGACCGCGATGCCGGTGATGCCTCAATGGAGAAGAAGAAGCAGGAGGGCTATTTCTGATGACCGACAGCACAACGCAGGACGTCGTTTACAAGACCGACACCCTCATCGCCGAAGATATCGATACCTATCTCGACCTGCATCAGAATAAGAGCCTGTTGCGTTTCATCACTTGCGGCAGCGTGGATGATGGCAAATCAACCCTGATTGGCCGGCTTCTTTACGATTCCAAAATGATCTTCGAAGATCAGCTGGCTGCGCTTGAAGACGATTCCCGGCGCGTTGGCACGCAAGGAGAAGATATCGATTTCGCTTTGCTGGTTGACGGCCTTGCTGCCGAGCGTGAGCAGGGCATTACGATCGATGTCGCCTATCGCTTCTTTGCAACCGAAAAGCGTAAATTCATTGTCGCGGATACGCCCGGCCATGAACAATATACACGCAATATGGTGACTGGCGCATCGACCGCCGATCTGGCCGTAATCCTGATCGATGCCCGCAAGGGTGTGCTGCCGCAGACCAAGCGTCACTCCTTCCTCGCCCATCTTATCGGTATCCGCCATATCGTCGTGGCCGTGAACAAAATGGATCTGGTCGATTACGATCGAGACACATTCGACAAGATCGTCAGCGATTATCGGGAATTTGCGCAGGAAATCGGAATCAGCGAATTCACTCCGATCCCTATATCCGGTTTCAAAGGCGACAATATCACCAAGGCGCCGTCAGAAAACACGCCCTGGTATAACGGCCCCAGTCTGATCGACCATCTCGAAACGGTCGAGCTCGACACTGTCGCCGCGCAAAATCGTCCATTCCGAATGCCGGTCCAGTGGGTCAATCGTCCCAATCTCGATTTCCGTGGTTTTTCCGGCCTTATCAGTGATGGACAGGTTACCCCGGGTCAGCAAATTCGTGTCGTACCGTCAGGCAAGACCAGTACCGTCAAATCTATTGTGACCATGGACGGCAATCTCGATCAGGCCGTAACCGGGCAATCGGTGACTATCACTCTCGAAGACGAAATCGATTGCAGCCGCGGCGACGTCATCGCTACGGCCGATGCTCCGCCGGAAAGTGCCGATCAGTTCGAATCCACCATCGTCTGGATGAGTGATGAAAAACTCATTCCCGGGCGGGGATACTGGCTGAAACTGGCCTCGCAAACGGTCAGCGCAACCATCGCCGAGCCGAAATATGAAATCGACGTCAACACGCTCGAACATCTCGCAGCCAAAGCTCTGGAACTGAATTCCATCGGCGTGGCGGAAGTCACCACAGACAAGCCGATCGTCTTCGAACCTTATGCGGATTCCAAGCAGCTCGGCGGCTTTATTCTGATCGACAAGATCACCAATGCCACCGTTGCTGCCGGTATGATCCATTTCAGCCTGCGCCGCGCACAGAATGTCCACTGGCAACCGACATCGATTACCCGGGAAGATCATTCCGGTATGAAGAATCAGAAGCCTGCTGTGCTCTGGTTCACGGGCCTTTCCGGTTCGGGCAAGTCGACCATTGCCAATATGGTGGAAAAGAAGCTCGCCCGTATGAACCGGCACACATTCCTGCTCGATGGCGACAATATTCGCCATGGTCTGAACAAGGATCTCGGTTTCACCGAAGCGGACCGGATTGAAAATATCCGGCGTGTGGGAGAAGTCGCAAAGTTGATGGCCGATGCCGGTTTGATCGTCATCACCGCATTCATCAGCCCGTTCCGTGCGGAGCGCGACATGGTACGCAACATGCTTCCCGACGGTGAATTCATTGAAGTGCATATCGACACACCTCTCAAAGTAGCCGAAGAGCGCGATGTGAAGGGGCTCTATAAAAAGGCCCGTAGCGGTGAACTGAAGAACTTCACCGGTATCGACAGCCCCTATGAGGAACCTGACAATCCGGAAATTCGCATCGATACGACGGCGATGACACCCGAAGAAGCCGCCGATCTCATTATCAGCAAGGTGATTCCGTGAGCATGATGAATGATGCCGAACTGGCTGCACACCTTGCCCATTGCGCCGGACAAATCCTTCTGGACGTTCGGGCCAGCAATATGTTCGAAGGAAAATCGCTCGGAAAAGCGGGCGATCAGACAGCGAATCAGTTCCTGGTCCACGCCTTGCGCCAGCAGCGTCCCGAAGACGGGTTGCTTTCGGAGGAGAGCAAGGACACCGACGAGCGGCTTTCAAAATCACGCGTCTGGATCGTCGACCCTGTGGATGGCACGCGCGAATATGGCGAGGAACGGTCGGACTGGGCAGTTCATGTTGCCCTGACGATCGACGGTGTGCCGGAAATCGGTGCCGTGGCATTGCCGGGCCTTGATGGCGGCATTGTCCTGCGTAGCGATCGGCCCGGCAATGTGCCGGCGCATGAAGGTTCCCCACGCCTTCTGGTCAGCCGGACACGCCCCGCTGCCGAAGCCGTGGCCGTAGCTGAAAAGCTCGGTGGGGAGCTCATTGGTATGGGATCGGCCGGAGCCAAGGCCATGGCCGTGGTACGCGGTGAGGCGGATATCTATCTCCATTCGGGCGGCCAGTATGAATGGGATAGTTGCGCCCCTGCGGCCGTTGCCCGCGCCTATGGCCTGCATTGTTCACGTATCGACGGAAGCCCGCTGATCTACAATCAACGCGATACCTATATGCCCGATTTGCTGATCTGCCGGCCCGAATGGGCTGACCGGGTTCTCGATCTGGTCAGGGAAATCGACGGCTGAACAGATCAGCTACCTGCCATTAAAAATATAACGGAGTGCCGGAACACGGTTTTCCGGCACTCTTTGTTTCTGACCTCTCCATCGAAACGAAACCGGCCTTGTGGTACAGGCAAGCAGCCGGCAACCATTGAGGTGGAGCTTACTGTTCGAACGTCTCGCGCTCTTCCGCTGCTTCCTCTGTTACCGCATCGGCGCCAGCCTCTTCGGCGTTTTCTACCTCTGACTGATCGGCCCCTTCAGCCGCACCATCATCGCTGGCATCCTCTTCCGCGGGTGCTTCCACTTCGGGAAACGGCATATTTGATCCCATCGAATTGAGGTAGGCGATCACATCGGCCCGGTCTTCTCCGCTGCCCAGACCAGCAAAACTCATTTTAGTGCCCGGCGCGAAAGAACGGGGGCTTTTGAGCCATTCATCAAGATTTTCAAACGTCCAGTTCCCGCCATGATCGGCTAGTACACTGGAAAAAGCGAAACCGGCTTTACCCTTGCCGATCGGCTCTCCAACCGTCCCCCAGAGGTTCGGGCCAATACCGTTAGCGCCCCCCTGATCGATGGTATGGCACGCCACACATTTGGCAAAAATCTTCTCGCCCGATGCCGGATCTGCTTCCGAAAGCAACATGGCCAGAGAAGGCCCTTCACTTGCCCCCTCTTCAGCCACACCTTCGATCGCATAGCCCATCTGTTCAGGCCGCTCGGGACTATCTGCATCGAAAATACGTTTACTGATGCTCGAAAGTCCGAATGCCACGATGCCCGCAAAAAGAATCCAGCCGGCAATAGTATTGAAACGGTCGGTCATGGAAATCTTAAGCCCCTCACAAAACTTTGCTATTTGTCTAGTGACCGAGAGCTAGCGAAGCAAGTCCGATCAATCTTTGCGATAAGTCTATTGTCCGCTGCCACTGGCGCGGCTACCGGCTTTTCCATGCAAAGTTATCCGGAACCCGCCCTTTCTCTGGTCACAAAAATGGCCAATGCTGCTGCCAAAAATCCTGCCAGAGCTCTGGCATTTCAGGGAGCACCGGGTGCCAATTCCCACCGCGCTGCGCTGGAATTTGCTCCGGAATGTCTTCCGCTGCCTTGCTTCAGTTTTCTCGATGCCATTGAAGCTGTAAAAGAGGGCCGTGCCGACGCCGCCATTATTCCAATTGAAAATTCGCAAAATGGCCGGGTAGCAGATATTCATTTTCTCCTGCCTGAAAGCGGATTGTCCATCGTCGCAGAATATTTCATGCCCATTCACCATAGCCTGATGGGAATCGGCAAAGGACCTTTCAAATCGGCCCACAGCCATCCGCAGGCACTGGGACAATCGCGCCATTATCTGCATAATAAGGGCCTGGTTCCGATGTCCTATGCCGATACGGCCGGGGCTGCCGCCTATGTTGCTCAAATGGGAAAAAGCGATGCGACCGCCATCGCGCCCGCTCTGGCAGCCGATCTCTATGGCCTCGACATTATCGAAGATCATGTCGAGGACGCCCATGATAATACGACGCGTTTCGTCATCCTCGCAAGGGAAGCGCTCGATCCGGAAACGCTGGCCAGTGATGAAGCCATGACGACCTTTATCTTCGAAGTGAAGAATGTCCCTGCCGCGCTTTATAAAGCACTGGGCGGTTTCGCGACCAACGGTGTCAATATGACCAAGCTGGAAAGTTACCTCAAGGGAGCCAGCTTCAATGCTACCGAGTTTTATGCCGATATTGTCGGGCGTCCAGGCACGCCAGCCGTAGACCGCGCAATGGAAGAGCTGGCTTTTCACTGCAAAAAGCTTCGCATGCTCGGCAGCTACCGTCTGGCGCGTAAACGGGGATAACGAAGCGGGGGGCAGGTTTGCGTTATTGCCCCAAGTAACGCTCCATGCCACCACATGATCGTGCCAAGCGTATCGAGCCATACTAACGCCCCTGCCGCAGCAGAGGACTTCGCGCGCAACTGGGAAGCTGTCCGCCATGACGGGGCGATCCAGTTCGCACCCGTAGAGCTCCCCGAAAAGCCACAGACACCGGACTGGCTCGCCCGCTTATTCAAAGCCGTGGGGGATTTATTGCGGCCTGTCGCAGAAGCGCTGGGCGTTTCATGGCCAACACTGAAATGGATTCTGCTGGCATTGGCGATTGCGCTTCTGCTCTTCATCGTCTGGCGCCTGCTGGGCCCGCTGCTCCTTCCCTCTTCAAAAAAGGAAGACACCCCAGAGGAATGGGCTCCCGATCAAGCGCAGGCCGTCGCTCTTCTGGAAGATGCCGACAGGCTGGTTGCAGAAGGGCGCTTCGGTGAAGCGACCCATTTGCTGCTTCAGCGCAGCGTTGGCCATATTCGTGACACAAGGCCCGATCTGCTCGATCCCTCTTCCACAGCTCGCGAAATTTCCCGGCTCGACGCCCTGTCCGACACAGCCCGCCAGACTTTTGCCCTTATTGCGGAACGGGTCGAGCATTCGCTTTTCGCCCTGCGTCCGCTCAATGACGAGGACTGGCAGGTCGCCCGGAAGGCTTATTCCGAATTCGCCCTGACTCGCCCCACAGCAGCCGAGGGACCACTCGGCGCATGAGCCGCACTCCCGCTTCGCCCTTTTCGCCCAAAGTGGTGCTGGCCATGCTCGTGGTCGGCTTCGGCGCCTTCCTGCTGCTGCTCTATGCCCTCTCCGCAGGCTGGACCGGCGACGATAATAAAGGCAGCGGCCATGCGGCCAGTAACGGTCTCGACGGCTATTCCGCGCTTGCGCACTTGCTGGAAAAACAAGGGCATCAGATCACCCTGTCACGCCGTACGCGTGCGCTGGACGATGAATCGCTGCTGATTATCACACCCCCGCGCTACAGCGATAGCAACGCACTAAACGAAATTATCACGAAACGGCGCTATGCCGGGCCCACGCTTATCATCCTTCCCAAATGGTCCGCACTTTCGCTCGATCAGCTCAAGCTGGACTTTCAGACAGATATTAAACCCGGCTGGGTTCATTTGAATAGCCCAGGCGTTCCACCCTGGTCCGATGAGGTGGAAGCCACAGGACCGCTCGATGCCCGGATTGCCGATATCAGCGAGCGGCCCGGCCCCGATTGGCGCGGGCTGGACCTGTCAGGCACGCTGCCTGAAAGAGATGTCGTTCAGAGCATGTCTTCAGGGCGCATCGAAACTTTAGTCCGTGATTCGCGCGGACAGGCGCTGGCCGGATATCTCGACGATGGCGGATGGTATCCGGTGTTGTCCAAAGCTGCCGGTGCCGCCCTCTCGGAAGAAAATCAGGAAATCTGGCCAGTCGTGATCGTCAGCGAACCGGATCTGATGAACAATTACGGGCTGGCAGATCAGAATCGCGCGCAGCTCGCTGTCCAGCTCGTCGAAACCACGCTCGAAGATTACGACCTGCCGATCGTCTTCGATCTGACGGTCAACGGGCTCGGCCGTTCGGATAATCTGCTGACACTGGCATTCACGCCGCCATTTCTGGCCGCCACCTTATGCCTCATACTGCTGGCCATATTGATCGCCTGGCGCGGCTTCGGGCGTTTCGGCCCATCGATCAGAGACGTTCCGGTCATTATTCCGGGCAAGACACAACTGGCGCGCAACGGCGCATCTCTGGTTGAACGCGCCGGCCGTCTGCGGCTGCTCGGAGCGCCTTATGCCGAGCTGGTGACGGCACGCATGGCACGCAATCTCGGCATTCGCCTGTCGGACCGTACAGAGCGAATGGAAGCCATCTCACGAGCCCTCGCTGCGCGTGATCTGTCGGAACTTGAATTTGCCCGGCATGTGGAAACCCTGAAAAAGGCCCGCAAGCCTCATGACCTGCTTCGCGCTGCCCATGCGCTCAAACGGATTGAAAGGATGTGCCACCCATGACGATGACGCTGGAAGAGACGCGTGATCTCGCCCAAGCCATTCGCAACGAAATCGGCAAGGCCGTGGTCGGGCAGGATGCCATTATCGATCATTTGCTGATTGGCCTGATTGCACAGGGGCATATTCTGCTGGAAGGACCTCCCGGTACAGCCAAAACTTTCCTTGCCCAATGTTTCAGTCGTGCCACTGGCCTCGACTTCGGGCGTATTCAATTCACGCCCGATCTGCTGCCGGGGGATATTGTCGGCTCCAACCTGTTCAACTTCCAGACGAGCCAGTTCACCCTGACACGCGGCCCGATCTTCTGCGATTTGCTGCTGGCTGACGAGATCAATCGTACACCCCCGAAGACACAGGCTGCACTGCTTGAAGCCATGCAGGAACGCAAAGTTACCCTGGATGGCGAAACGCATCATCTGCCACCCCATTTCATGGTGGTCGCTACGCAGAATCCGATAGAAAATCAGGGCGTCTATCCGTTGCCGGAAGCGCAGCTCGACCGGTTCCTGTTCAAGCTTCTCGTTCCCTATCCCAGCGAAGAGCAGGAAATAGCCATTGTCACACGTTTCGGCGAACGCAGCGGCGCCCCTCATGCAGAAGATTACGGCATCAGTGCCGTGGCCGATGCGGCAGGGATCAGTGCCGCTCAGGCCGCTGTGCGCTCGGTCATCCTGTCCCCGGATGTCGCCGCCTATATCGTAGCGCTGGTGCGCGCCACGCGCGAAACGTCAGATATTTCGAGCGGTGCTTCACCCCGTGCAGCCGTGGTCATTGCGCAGGCTGCCCGTGCCCGTGCTGCACTTCACGGCCGGGATTATGTACTGCCAGACGATGTGAAAGCCTTGGCGACAGCGAGTCTGCGTCACCGCCTGAAACTGTCCGCAGCGGCTGAAATCGAAGGCAAACAGGTGGAAGATCTCGTGGCGGGCCTGATCGAACAGACCGAGGCGCCGCGTTGATCGTCCCTTCGCCCCGTGCTCTGACACTTGTCGCACTGGCCGCTCCGCTGGCCGTGCTGATCGGTGCCACCGTGCCCGGGGCATGGATTGTTGCCCCCGCTGCGGGAATATCATTGATCTTGCTCGTTCTGCTGGACGGCTTGCTGGCTGGCATGTTGCGGGATTTTCGCCTCGAAACACCCGGCGATGGTGAAGTGGGTCAGCCCGTCAGGCTCACCGCTCTGGCCGAAATCGCCCGCAACGGCACAAGTCCTGCACCGGATCTGGCTTTATCGCTGGATGAACACCTTGCGAAAGACGGTCGCACAGAAGCGTCCCTTACTACGCAGGATGCACCGCAAATCTGGTCGGGTACAATCGAGCTCATACCCAATCGCCGTGGCACTGCCACTGTGGAGCGGGCATGGTTGCGATGGAGCGGGCCTCTGCGGCTGGCGCATCGTCAGACGTGCATTGCGCTCAATCGGGAAATCCGCATCTGGCCAGATCTGTCACCCGTTCGCTCCCCGACATTGCAGGCTTATCTGCGCGATTCCCAGTTCGGCCTCGTGGCCCGCAGACTGCGGGGGGAAGGCACGCAATTCGAGGCTCTTAGCGAATTCGAGCCGGGCATGGACCGCCGCCGGATCGACTGGAAAGCGAGCGCGCGCCACACCACTCTTTATGCCCGTGAGAATGAGGCCGAACGCGATAATCAGATCGTTTTCGCCATCGATTGCGGTCAGGCCATGTGCGAACCGGTGGACGGCCTGCCGCGTCTTGACCGTGCCGTCTCCGCCGCGCTCACCGCATCCTATGTGGCACTCAAGGGAGGCGATCGCGTGGCCCTTTTCGGTTTTGCCGACCACCCGCAAATCGCCACGCCCTTCATCACGGAAACGGATGCCTTTTACCGGCTGCAAACCGCTGCGGCTGCCCTCGATTATGTACCGCGCGAGCCGAATTTCACTCTCGGTCTATCGACGCTGACTGCCCGTTTGAAGCGGCGGTCACTTATCGTGCTGTTTTCGGACTTCACCGACCTCACCTCTGCAGAACTGATGCTGGAAAGTGTGGGGCGGCTCATTCGCCATCATCTGGTGATCTTCGTGACTATGGAAGATACCGAGCTCGACCGGCTCACTTCCGCCGATCCCGCAAGGCTGGACGATATTGCCACGGCCGTGATGGCCGACCGGCTCGCCCGGCAACGCGCGCTGGTGCTGGAAAAACTGCGGCGTATGGGTGTGGATGTGATCGAAGCGCCGTGGGAAGCCATCGGTTTCCAGCTTATCGACCATTATCTCGAAGCCAGAGGCGCGGAGGCTATTGGATGAAACCGCTTACCAGGCTTTTCCGTAAGGCCGAGGCCGAAGCGCCTGCCGATATAGAGGCGGCCAGCCTGCGTTCCGACCGTTTCCGACTGGAACGCGAAACCGACTGGCGGCGGCTGGAACGGATCGTCACGGAGCTGGAAAAGAACCGCACCCGGCGCCTGACCGACGAGGATGTGCTCGATCTGCCCGTGCTCTATCGCAGCGCGGCGTCCAGCCTCGCTGTGGCGCGGGAAACCTCTCTCGATGCGTCCACCCTGGCCTATCTGGAAACGCTGGTCCGCCGGGCATGGTTTCAGATTTACGGGCCGCGTAGTTCTCTCTGGGACTGGCTACGGCGCTTTTTCGGCGGTGGATGGAGCGCTTCGGTGCGCGCCATATGGCTCGATATCTGCATTGCCCTTGCCGTTATGAGCGCCGGTGTGCTGGTCGGCTGGTTGCTTACCGCGCAGGATAGCGACTGGTATAATGCGCTTGTGCCCGGAGGCCTTGCCGGGGCGCGGCATCCCGGCGCGGAGCGAGCCGTTCTCGAACAATCGCTGCAAGGTGCGAGCAATTCGAACGGTCTGTCGGTTTTTGCCAGCTATCTTTTCTCCAATAACGCCACTGTCTGTATTCTGGCTTTTGCTCTGGGCTTTGCTTTCGGCATTCCTTCGCTTCTGATGCTGGTTTACAATCTCGCCGGTCTCGGCGCGATGCTGTGGCTGTTCCACGATGCCGGGCTGACGGTCGATTTTATCGCCTGGCTTTCAATACATGGAACGACCGAGCTTTTCGCGATCCTGCTCGCCGGCGCGGCCGGGCTGCATATCGGGCGATCCATGGCTTTGCCGGGAAATCGCTCCATCATGACGGCCATAGCAGAAAGCGGCCGCCGAACGGCGCAGGTCATGGTAGGTGTGGTTCTGATGCTGATCGTTGCTGCGCTGCTGGAGGGATTTGCCCGGCAACTGATTGATAATACGCCAGGACGTTTCGCAATCGGCGGCACAATGCTGGCTTTCTGGCTGCTCTATTTCTTTGCCTTTCGCCGCAAAGGCGCGGGAGGCGAAGCATGAGCAGTGCATATGCTTCAATCGACCGCACCTCCGACAAGTTGCGGCGCGAAATCACCACGCCGGAAGGCATTTCCCTTCCCGTAGCTATTGCACCTTTCGGGACGAGAGTGGGTGCGCTCATTCTCGACCTCATCATTTTTACCACGGCGACAACGATCATTCTGATCGTTCTCGGCCTGCTGGGATTGCAGGTTTTCGGCCTGACCGGCGGCGGGCCAATGGCGGAATTCCTGATCGTTCTGGCGATTCTGTTTCTGTTCTGCTCACGCTATGCCTATTTCCTGTTCTTTGAACTCGGGCCGCGCGGGGCAACGCCGGGCAAACGGCTTCTCGGCATTCGGATTGCGTCTCGCGACGGCGGAAGATTGCGCGTGGAATCGGTCATCGCGCGCAATCTGATGCGCGATTTCGAGCTGTTTCTTCCCTGGCAGTTCTTCTTCATGGCCCTGAGCGGAGAGGGCGGTATTTTCACTCTTGCCGCTGCTGTCTGGTTCCTGATTTTCGCTTTCTTCCCCCTGTTCAATCGCGACCGGATGCGGGGCGGCGATCTGATCGCCGGGACATGGGTGATCGAAACGCGCAATACCAAGCTCGCCAGCGCTATGTCGCTGGAAGAAAGTGCAGAGGGAAATTATCAGTTCGGAGAGGCCGAGCTGGCCGTCTATGGCGAGTTCGAACTGAAAACGCTCGAACGTGTTTTGCGGGATAATAACAGCGAAGCACTTGAAAAAGTTGCCGAAACTATTGGTGAGAAGATTGGCCTCACCAGCCCGCCGGGCGATGAGCGGCAATATTTGCAGGATTTCTATGCTCAGCTTCGCGCCCGGCTTGAACGCGATATGCGCTTCGGTAAACGCAAGAAGGACAAGTTTTCATGAAGCCCCTTTTCACTCCTCTCGGTCGGCGTACCCTGCTGGGCGGACTGGCAGCGGGTCTGCTCTCCGCCTGCAGCCGCCCTTCAGCAAATGCCCGCGGCAGCGACAAGGAAAGGGATGGTGGCGATCAGCTTGCTGCTCTGCAGTCGAGCACCGGCGGGATGCTGGGCGCCTATATTCTCGATACGCAAAGTCAAAAAGGCTTTGGAATCAATGAGGCACAGCGCTTTCCGCATTGCTCCTCCTTCAAATTATCGCTGGCCGCACTGATTCTCCAACAGGCCGATAAGGGCAATCTCGATCTGGATGAACGGATTCATTACACCGAGGCCGATCTGATGTTCGTCTCTCCGGTAACGACCCGCAATCTGGAAAAAGGCATGACTTTAGAGGAGCTTGCCAAAGCCACGCAGACCACCAGCGACAATGCTGCGGCCAATATTCTGCTGCACCGGCTCGGTGGCCCGGAAGTGCTTACAGGTTTCTGGCGCTCTATCGGAGACAGTGTCAGCCGGCTCGACAAAACCGAGCCTGCACTCAACAAGGTCGAGCCCGGCGCCGTGCACGATACCACCACACCGCAGGCCATGGCGCATACCCTGTCACGCCTGCTGACGGGCGATGTGCTATCCGATAATTCGCGTGCAAAATTATGGACATGGATGCAGGAAACCCGGACCGGGCTGGACCGCATTCGCGCCGGATTGCCGCAGGACTGGTCAGCCGGAGACAAGACCGGCACCTTCTTTCAGGACGGGGTCGGCAGCACCTATGTGGACATCGCTTTCGTGCGACCTCCCGATAGCGCGCCGCTCGCCATTACGGCCTATTACCGGACCTCCGATTTCCATAAGAAAATGGAACCCGAAACGCTCGCCATTCTCGCCAAAATCGGCGAAATCGCGCACGAATGGGTCGCCTGAACAACAGGACCACAAAAGGACAGAAGAGGGCCAGAGTGGAACACAGAAGAGCCACAATCGCCGATAGCGACGCGCTGGCCCGTTTGGGCCGCACCAGCTTCGTTGCCGCTTTCGGACATGTTTACGATCCGGCCGATCTGAACCGATTTCTCGATTCGGCCTATGCGCCGGAAACCATCGCGCAGGAAATTGCCGGGACTGAATTCGACCATCGCCTGATGATCGAAAATGACGCGCTGACCGGTTATGTCAAAATCCAGCCCGCCAGCCCCTATGCCGAATATTCGGATGCCGCGCGGCCGCTTTGCCTCAACCAGCTCTATACCGATCCGGCGATGACCGGGCGCGGGATCGGGGCGCAGCTCATGGACTGGGTGATCGAAACAGCGGGTGAACGGCAGGCCGATGCTATCCAGCTTTCAGTCTGGAGTGAAAATTTCGGCGCGCAGCGTTTTTATCAGCGTTATGGCTTTGCCAAAATCGCCGATATCGATTTCTGGGTCGGCAACCATCGCGACGATGAATTTCTCTACGAATTAAAGCTCTGAAGCTTCACAGCCATTTCCATTTCCGGAACAGCAGCAATTGCATCACCATGATCGCGCCGCACAGGCCGACCACGATCCAGAAGGCATCGCCGTCATTCACGCCGGGCATCCCGCCGACATTAATGCCAAGCAGGCCGGTCACGAAACTGAGCGGCAGGAAAATCGCTGCCACGATGGTGAGGAGATAGTTGGTCCGTTCCGCCCGCGAGGCTGAGCGGGCGCGGATATCGTCCTGCAGAACCAGCGCGCTTTCCTTGCTGATATCGAGATCGTCGAGATAGCGGCGCAACCGGTCGATCGATTCGATGATTTCGCGGCGGTCATGCTTTTCGAACCAGCCGGGCGCATCGCGGCCGATAGATTCGAGCGCATCGTGCTGCGGTGCCATATGGCGTTTCAGGCCGAGACAATTGCGGCGGATCGTAGCGATCCGGGCCAGCATCCGTTCGGTATCCTCATCGGGATCGGCCTCTTCTAGCTCGTCAATATGGTCGTTCATATCGACGATCGAGCGATTCATCCGGGTAATCATATATTCGGTGAGCTGCGTCACCAGCGCACCTGCATCGACCGGCCCTTCCCCCGCATCGAGATCGCGCACCACTTCGCGCGGCGTCTGCAGGGGAAAGCGCCGCAAAGTGACCAGCCATGTGCCGTTGGACCAGAGCTGCATCGAAACCATGTCTTCGGGTTCGGCACCGGGATTGAAATTGATCCCCCGCAAGGTTGCCACCAGCGTTTCGCCTTCGCGAAAGGCGCGCGGACGCGTGGCATCGCTGGTCAGCAATTCCGCCGTCGGCTCGGGAATATGGAGCTTTTCCTGCAACCATTCGAACACGCCGGGCCGGTTGCGCCAGAGATGCAGCCACAGCACTTCTCCGGGTGCGGCGGGCTGCCAGCTTTGCGCCTCTTCCCAGCCGATCGGCCGGGCACCGCCTTTGCCGTCGAGCACCCGCCCGAACAGCAGATGGCCATCCTCATCGCCCTGATCGAATTCGCCGCTATCGTTCAACATACCCGTCTCATGCCGCAAGGCAGCGCCTCAGGACAAGCGGATATCGCGGCCCGGCCTGCATAAACGCGCTCTGCGGAGCAGGGTAAAGAGCCCCGACCCGCCCCGTTCGCAGGATGAAACGAGGAACCCTCTCAATTCTCCTGCGCTCCATTGATTGACGGGTAATGATGGAGGTTTGCATGGCAATGCAGGCAATCTGGAATGACCAGGTGATCGCCCATAGCGACCATACGGTGCTGCTGGAAGGCAATCACTATTTCCCGGCGGACGATGTCGATCCTTCCGTGCTGGAAAAGAGTGAAACGACCAGCATCTGCCCCTGGAAAGGGGAGGCGTATTATTACACACTGGAAATCGATGGCGAACGGAACGAGGATGCCGCATGGTATTATCCCGAGCCCAAACCGGAAGCAGCCAAAATCCGGGGGCATATCGCTTTCTGGAACGGAGTGGAGATCGTTGAAGAGTGAGTGACGCCAGAGACCTGATCGCCAAGCTGAACCTTGCCCCCCACCCCGAAGGCGGCTGGTATCGCGAAACCTGGCGCGCCGCAGCGCCCGAAGGCGAACGCGCAGGCGCCACATCTATCTATTTCCTGCTGGAAAGCGACGAAATCTCGCACTGGCACAAGGTCGATTCGACCGAGATCTGGCTGTGGCATGGCGGCGATCCGCTCTTGCTCTCCTGCGCCGAGAACGATCGGGCGCCGGTGCGCGACTATCGCCTCGGGCCCAATGTGCTGAAAGGCGACCTGCCGCAATATGTGATCCCGCCATTCGAATGGCAGGCGGCCCGCCCGCTGCCGGGATCGGCAGGCTATGTGCTGGTATCCTGCATCGTCAGCCCGGCCTTTGAATTTTCCGGCTTCACGCTTGCCCCGCAGGGCTGGGTGCCGGGCCATGGCCCCGCGGACCCGGCCTGATCATGGCGCGGACAATCGCCCGCTGGTTGCTTGCCATTGCTTATCTGCTGGCAGGCTATCTTCACGTGACCATGCCCGCCCCCTTTCTGAGCATCACACCCGACTGGGTGCCCTTTCCAGCTTATGTAATCTACTGGACCGGCATGGCCGAAGTGGCAGGTGCTGTGGGCCTGTTGCAGCCTTTCGGCCCGCGTCTGCGGCAAGCCGCCGGAATCGGGCTGGCGCTTTATGCGCTGTGCGTGTGGCCTGCCAATATCAACCATTTCGCGATGGATATGGCCCGCACCGATAACGGGCTGGGCCTTGCCTATCATGTCCCGCGCATGATCCTGCAGCCCGTGCTGATCTGGCTGGCGCTCTGGGTCGGGAATGTGATTGACTGGCCATTCGGCCGGAACAGGCGCCACGCCCGATAATATCACCCCCGCCGCAACACTGCGGTCACAGCGGAGGCAAAAAGGGCGCGGCGGCGGCCCTGCGAAGGACAGCCGCCGAACCGGAAAGAACCTGAGTCAGCTCAGATGTTTCGAAATCGCCGCGGTCATCTTGAACATGGAAATCGTTTCCTTGCCGATCACCCCGCCCAGCTTGTCATCGGGCGCGATCATCCGGCGGTCGCTGGCCACCTGCAAATCATGCGCCTTGATGTAATCCCAGACTTTGGAGGTCACTTCGGCACGGGTCATCGGCCCCTTGCCGATCAGCTCTTCAAGCTGCGGAGACAGCGTAACAGGTTTACTGAGCGCATTGTTCTTCGTGGCCATAACAGGTCCTTTCTTTCATATCGAACGTCTCAGTCGAGATCGTCCTCTTCCCAGTTTTCATCTTCTTCTTCCGCGCGGGCATAGGTGCCGGTTGTCACAGCGACCCCCACCACGTGACCTTTCATCGCTTCGACCAGCTTTTTCCTGCTCGCACCGGGCATAAGAGTGAGCGGAAGGTCAAGCGCGAAAAGCTGGAATACGTAGTCATGCGCGGAGTCATCCTGCGGGGGCTGCGGCAGAGCCCATTCTGAATTACCCAGTGAGTTTTTGCCGACACGCGGCGGCACTTCCCCTTCCAGCAATTGCCCTTTCTGGGCAGCAAGGCCCCAGACGAGCCAGTGGCAGAACGGCTCTTCACCGGGCGCATCGGGATCTTCCGCGATCAGCACCAGCTCATGCGCGCCGGCAGGCGGCGCGGTCCATTCGAAGGGTGGCGCAACGGCATCTTCCTCATCGGCGGTAAAACACGGATCAAGCTCTTCTCCATCCCTGAAAGCAGCCGAACGCAAGCTAAAGCCGCCTTTGTTCAGCATGGCTTCTTCACCGATCTGCGCCACCGTCAGCTTTGCATGACCTGCACGGGGATTGTGCAATACCTTGCTGAGCCAGGCGGGGACGTCTTCCTTCATAATATTCTTTCCTGTTTCTGCAGAATTACAAGATTAACGAGTGCAATGATGCGCCGTTCCGGCATTCTCGTCAGCCACGCGAGTCAATGCGTGGACTTGAACTCAACTCCTCCTATATGTCGGGAATGGATTCAACCAAGGCAAAACTCGTTATCCGGCCAGCCTCTCCCAAAGATGCGGCCGCCATCGTCAGACTTTCCGCCAAGGTTTACGGCAGCGCCGATGCCTATACACCCGCACAGGTACGCGGGCAGATCAATAATTTCCCCGACGGGCAGCTTGTCGCGGAATATGAAGACAAGGTCGTCGGCTATTGCGCGACCATGATCGTCTCCGAAGAAATCGCCATGGCCCCGCATACGCTGGCCGAAATCACCGGCCAGGGCTTCGCCATGCGCCATGACGAGGAAGGCGATGTGCTCTACGGTATAGAGGTCTGCGTCGATCCCGATTACCGGCGCCTGCGTATCGGCCAGCGTTTTTATCGCAAACGGCGCGAATTGTGCCAGTATTTCGAGCTGAAAGGGATCGTCTTTGGCGGCCGGATGCCCGGCTATGCCCGCCGCCGCCGTTCCTATCCCGATCCGCAATCCTATCTCGCCGCGGTAATCGACAAGAAGGTCCGCGATTCGGTCATCAATTTCCAGATGAATCAGGGCTTCCAGCCGCAGGGCGTGCTGCGTAATTACGATCCGACCGACAAAGCGAGCGGCGGCCATGCGGTGCTGATGCTGTGGCCCAATCCGCTCGCGCCCGAGGAAAGCAACCGCCGCGCACGCGGCACCGGCACGCGCCTGCCCTCTTCGGTACGCGTGGCGACCGTGCAATTCATGATGCGGCGCATTTCCAAAATCGACGAATTCGAAGAACAGGTCGAATACTGGACCGATGTGGCATCCGATTACGGTGCCGATTTCGTGACCTTCCCCGAACTCTTCACGCTCGAATTGCTGTCGATCCCGGAAAAGCCCCTGCCACCCTCCGAAGCCATTCAGGAAGTCGCCAATTATACCGAGCGCTTTCTCGCTTTCATGGAAAGGCTGGCAGTCAGCTATAATATCAACATTATCGGCGGCTCGCATCCGACCCGGATGGAGAACGGCGAAATCCGCAATATCTGCTATGTCTTCCTGCGGGACGGGGCGGTCTATAGTCAGGAAAAGCTCCACCCTACCCCGTCGGAGCGGCGCTGGTGGAACATTAAGGGCGGCCACGGGGCCGAAGCGATTCCCACCGATTGCGGCCCGATCGGGGTAATGATCTGCTACGATTCCGAATTTCCCGAACTCGCCCGCCATCTCGTCAATCAGGGGGCGATGCTGCTTTTCGTGCCCTTCTGCACCGATGAGCGGCGCGGCTATCTGCGGGTCCGCTATTGTTCGCAGGCGCGTGCGGTGGAAAATCAGTGCTATGTCGTCACTTCCGGCGTGGTGGGCAATATTCCCAATGTGGAGAATATGGACATCCACTATGCCGAAAGCGCCGTGCTGACGCCCTCGGACTTTCCCTTTGCGCGAGACGGGGTGGCGGCCGATACTGCCCCCAATACCGAAACCATCGCCATTGCCGATCTGTCGATCGCCGATCTGCTGACCAGCCGCCAGAGCGGCGCGGTGCAGAATCTCAAGGATCGCCGCTTCGATCTGTATCGGGTGGACTGGAAATACGGTATGCCCGACCATTCCGAAGCACGCAGCGACACGATCTGAGCCATGCAGCACCCGGTCGTCACGCTTACGCTCAATCCCGCTCTGGACGGCGCCTGCGAAGCCGATGCGGTGATCCCCACCCATAAGATCCGCACGCGCAATCAGCGTTACGATCCCGGCGGCGGAGGCATCAATGCGGCGCGCGTGCTGGCCGAGCTGGGGCAGGATGTCTGCGCAGCCTTCCTTTCGGGCGGGGCGTCGGGTGCGATGTTGCAGGATTTGCTGCGCGAAAGGCAACTGCCTTTTCACCCGCTGCCCATCGCCGGGGAAACCCGCCGCAGTCTGGCGGTTTATGAAACCGCTTCCGGGCAGGAATATCGTTTCGTTCCCGAAGGCCCGCTGGTTTCCGCGCCCGAATGGCAGGGTGTGCTGGCTATGGCCGAAGCGATGGACGATGGCTGGCTTATTGCCAGCGGCTCGCTGCCGCGCGGCGTGCCCGAGGATTTCTACGGTCGTCTGGCCGCGATTTGCGGGCGCAAAGGCACCGCTCTGGTGCTCGACACATCCGGCCCCGCCCTCGCCGCAGCTCTGGAAGCAGGCGGCCTCGCCCTTATCAAACCGAGCCAGAGCGAATTCGAGGATCTGACCGGCCAAACATTCTCCGACGAGGCTTCTCTCGGCGAAGCGGCCTGTGCACTGGCGGCACAGGGCAAGGCGCAGCATATCGCAGTGACGCGCGGGGCGAAGGGCGCCGTGCTGGCACATGGCGGCGGCTGGATCGCTTTGCCTTCTCCCGAAGTCGAAACCCGCAGCGCCACCGGTGCGGGCGACAGTTTCATCGCCGGTATGGTTCACGGGCTGATGAGCGAAAGCGATCTGACCGCCGCGTTCCGCTGGGGCCTTGCCGCCGGCGCCGCCACAGCCATGACGCCCGGCACCGAATTATGTCATCGCAAGGATGTCGAGCGGCTGGTGAAGCAACTGGCGCAAAGCGATATCCCGAAGCATCACTGCTGAACACTCAAGGCGCTCCTGCCCTGTCGCGCCGTATATGGCTGTTGCAAACCCCGGCACCCCGCCCGCTTGCAAAGACCGGAAAAGCCGCTAGGCACCGGCCATCATGACGGTAAGGGGAATTCAGCAATGAGTGCCGATGAGGAATATGTGTTCGACGAGGAAAGCGGCGACTGGATGCCCGCTTCCGAATATGCCGCAAAACAGGCTGCGGCCGATCAGGTGGAAGTGCGCGACGCTGTCGGCAATATCCTCCAGGATGGCGATCAGGTCACGCTCATCAAGGATCTGACCGTCAAAGGTGCCGGGCAGACGCTCAAACAGGGTACGCTCATCAAGTCGATCCGGCTAACCGGCGACCCGCAGGAAATCGACTGCAAATATCCCGGTATCAAGGGCCTCGTTCTGCGGGCCGAATTTGTGAAGAAGCGCTGATCGGGCTTCAGGGTCGGAAGCCTGGCCGCACCGATGCACAAAAAAGGGCCTCGTTTCCGGGGCCCTTTTCGTTTCGGACATCTGCCGGCAATCAGTCGGCCAGCACCGTGTCGATCGTGTAAAGCACACCGTTGGAGGCTTCGGCGCCTTCATCGGTAAGCTTGGCCTTGTGGCCGTCTTCATCGGTCAGCGTGATCGTATCGCCATCCTTCGATGCGGTGATGGTGTCACCTTCCACCGTTTCCAGTTCGGCCTTGCCGTCACCATCTTCGATCGCTTTCGCAAGCGCATCGGAACCGAAAGCGCCCTTCACGATGTGAGCATTGATGAGTTCGCCCAGATCGTCCTGTTCATCGGGCGTCATCAGCTTGTCGAGCTTGCCCGCAGGAAGCTTTTCAAAAGCGGCGTTGGTCGGGGCGAAGACGGTGTAGGGACCGTCGGCGATCAGGCTGCCGCCCAGCATGGCGGAGCGGACGGCTTCCAGGAAGGTGGAGAGATCGTCATTCTCACCGGCCACGGCCGCAATCGGACCCGGACCCGTGGGCTCAGGCGCGGCTTCTTCGGTCTGTGCGGCTTCCGGGGCCGGTTCCGATCCGCAGGCGGCCAGTGCGAGCGTGGCTCCGGCGAGAAGCGGAATGGCAAGACGTTTCATTTTTCGAGCTTCCTCTTGATTTCGGTCTTGAAGACGAACCGGACGGCTCGCCTGTTGAGCAGATGCGGACTCAGCCCGCATTTACACGCTCTCCGATGTCGCACCGCAACGCAGCATGCAAGGTATCAATCGACGAAACGGTATTTGTATACCGTGTTTTCGTATTCAAATTCGGTTTTGTCCTATTTCAGGGCGTTTCCGGGCCTTCGAACGGCTCGCTATCGGTCCATGCACAGCCATATAAAGTCTCGGCCGCGAGTTTCAGCGTAACCGTAAAAGGATAGGTCCGCCCGGACATGCCATCGCTGCACGTCCCCGGCGTCACCATCATATCCAGTTCCATCCCCTCGAGCCGCCCGCTAAGCGAAAGTCCGCCGCGCCCGCCGAAGCGCGACACGGTGATCGTTTCGCCATCCTGCCATTCAGGCGTGGAATAGGTCAGCGTGCTGCCTTTGGCTTCGCCGCCCCAGAAAGGCTCTGTGCCGGTGAAATGCAGCGTTTCATGCTCGGAAATACCGGCATAGGGCTGATTGTCGGACTGATCCCCCGGCACAGCGGCATTATTGCCCGAGGAACAGGCCATCAGCAGGGCGCAGGCGCAAAAGGGCGTGAAACGCAGTATCATGCCGCGAATATTTGCGGATATTTGTCCGCAAGAGCAAGCCTGTCTGTCACAAAGCTCGACACAAGGCACCGCCTGCTTCACAGGCATAGAGCTATGGCAACACAGTCTCCGGCCCCCTCCCTGTGCATTCTGGTGGATGCCGATGCCTGCCCGGTGAAGGAAGAGGTCTATAAGGTCGCGCTGCGCCATAAAGTATCGGTGCGGATCGTCAGCAACAGCCCCTTCCGCATCCCGCAAAGCCCGCTGGTGCGCCGCGTGGTGGTGGATGACGGTTTCGATGCGGCGGATGACTGGATTGCGGGCGAGGCCGATCGCCATACAGTGGTCATCACCGCCGATATTCTGCTGGCCGAACGCTGCGTGAAAGCCGGGGCATCTGTGCTGGCCCCCAATGGCAAACCCTTTACCGCCAGTTCCATCGGCGGCGCCGTCGCCACGCGCGCCATCATGGCCGATCTGCGCGCCGGGCTGGACAGTGTCGGCGGCCCGCCGCCCTTTTCCAAGGCAGACCGGTCGCGTTTTCTCTCCGCGCTGGACACGATGCTGGTGCGGCTGAAACGCGGGCTTCCGCCTGCCTGATTGCCCGAGGCGAGCCTGACGAGCGCTTCGGGCGGCGAGGATCAGCCCGTTTTCTTCGCCTTATGCGCGGCGATCAGTTCATCGAGTTCGGCAATCCGGTTGCGTTCGCTCGTGCCTTTGGGGAGCCCTTTCAGCCGGCATGTGGCCCAGAGCGCCTTACGCTCCGATTCCAGATTTTTGAGATAGAGATCGGCCATAAAAACTCCGTGACATGGCCCGGCCGCGATGCGCCGGGCAGGAACCCTAACGCATGAGGCGGCGCTGATTGGCCCTGACCGGCCTGCGGTAATGGGTAATTGTGCGGCGCATCATTTTTTCGGGCGTTGTAGGCCCTGCCGTGGCCAGTTTCATCGCCAGCCCCATATTGGCGTCGATCTTCTCGCTCACCATTCGCTCTGCTTCATGCTCGGCCAGTTTGCCGCCCTGCATCATCCGCATGGAACGCAAAGCGATGACCGAGCAGGATTCCGCCCATAGCTGCCAGCTCGTCACACCCAGCTCCATCCAGCTGGTCAGAGGGTCGCTCGAGGGGGTTGTGCGCGGCATGGATAGAATCGCCTTCCTGTAAAAGCGCCCCGGAAGGCGCAGCATAAAGATTACGGTCGGCGAGCCGAGCAGTTTCCGCAACTGCGAAGAAACACGTAAGCAGTTGCGGGAAGGGCCCCATAGAGCTCTTGTGCGGAAGGTGCAATATGGCAGTGTGCAAACATCCCGCCCCGGCACAAAAGGACATATTGCCATGAGTGACACGCCCGCAGACACCCCTCTCTCCTCCGCAACCGCGCCCGACGCACCGGTTTCCGGACGTTGCCTGTGCGGTGCGGTGGAGATTGTGCTGGAAAAGCCCGATCCGGCGATCAATGTGTGCCATTGCGCAATGTGTCTGCGCTGGGGCGGCGGCCCTTTCGCGGCGGTCCGCGCCGCAAATCACTCCATCGCGGGAGAGGACGCGGTGCATATTTATCGCTCTTCCGACTGGGCCGAACGCGCCTCCTGCCGCGAATGCGGATCGTCCCTGTGGTATCATTATCTCCCCGACGGCCACCTCTCTTTCGCCGCAGGCCTGTTCACCCCGCCCGCTTATATGGCGATATCCGAACAGATTTTCGTGGACGAAAAGCCGCACTGGTACGATTTCACCCAGCAAACCCCGATGAAAACAGGCGCAGAGATCATCGCCGAAACCAAAGCGGCTGAGGGGTAAGGGTTATGGAAGGAGGAGATGCTGACGAAACCATTCCGCCAGCTCTTCTTCCGAAAGTTCACCGGCAGCGATGGTAAGGACGGTATCGAATGCTTCTTTGGGTGTAAAAAAGAGGTTTTGTGCATTCAATCTGAGAAAAAGACGCGCAAATATCTATGGAGGTCGTTGACGTATTCGTCAGCTATCCGTTCCGAAATACCCGTTCCATGCCTCCCGCAGCGTGGCCCGATGCTCTGTTCCAGGCGATTATGCCATTGACTTCGGCTGGCCGGAAGCCGCGATTGCGGGCTGGCGCCAAGCTGCACAACCGGATTTTCACCCTAGCCCGATCACCAACAAAAAGGGGCGGCAGCTTGCGCTCCGCCCCTCTCCGGTATCACCTCTGGTCAGCGTGAGAACCGACAGGTCAATCCTCCGCCTTCACATATAATTCCCCGCCGGTTTCGCGGAATTTTTCGCTCATTTCCTCCATGCCCTTTTCATCCTCGGGCTTGAGTGCGGCGGCGATTTCCTCGCTGGCGAGGTAGCTGTCCGAATTCTGCTTCGCCGCGAACTCGCGGACTTCCTGCGAAATTTTCATCGAGCAGAATTTGGGGCCGCACATGGAACAGAAATGGGCAGTTTTGGCGCCTTCTGCGGGGAGAGTCTGATCGTGATATTCTTCCGCCGTTTCGGGATCTAGCGACAGGTTGAACTGGTCGCGCCAGCGGAATTCGAAACGTGCGCGGGAAAGTGCATCGTCGCGCAATTTGGCCGCCGGGTGGCCCTTGGCAAGATCGGCCGCATGGGCGGCGAGCTTATAGGTCACCACGCCAACCTTCACGTCGTCCCGGTCGGGCAGGCCCAAATGCTCCTTGGGCGTGACATAGCAGAGCATCGCCGTGCCGTACCAGCCGATCTGTGCGGCACCGATTCCACTGGTAATATGGTCGTAACCCGGCGCAATATCGGTGACGAGCGGGCCCAATGTGTAGAACGGCGCTTCACCGCAAGCCTCGAGCTGCTTCTCCATATTCTCCTTGATCTTGTGCATGGGCACATGGCCCGGCCCTTCGATCATCACCTGCACATCCTGCTCCCAGGCGCGCCTGGTGAGTTCGCCCAAAGTGTACAGCTCGGCAAACTGCGCTTCGTCATTGGCATCGGCGATCGAACCGGGGCGCAGACCGTCACCCAGCGAATAGGCGACATCATAGGCTTTCATGATTTCGGTGATTTCGTCGAACCGTTCATAGAGGAAGCTTTCCTTATGATGAGCGAGGCACCATTTCGCCATGATCGAGCCGCCGCGGCTGACGATCCCGGTCACGCGCTTGGCCGCCATCGGCACGAAGGGCAGGCGCACCCCGGCATGGATAGTGAAATAATCCACGCCCTGCTCGGCCTGTTCGATCAGCGTATCGCGGAACACTTCCCAGGTGAGATTCTCGGCCACACCGCCGACCTTTTCCAGCGCCTGATAGATCGGCACGGTGCCGATGGGCACGGGGCTGTTGCGGATGATCCATTCACGCGTATCGTGAATATTGCGACCCGTGGAAAGATCCATCACCGTATCGGCGCCCCAGCGGGTCGACCAGACCATCTTGTCCACTTCCGCCGCCACATCGGAGGCCACGGCGCTATTGCCGATATTGGCATTGATCTTGACCAGGAAATTGCGCCCGATGGCCATCGGTTCGCTTTCCGGGTGGTTGATATTGCTGGGAATGATCGCCCGTCCGCGCGCCACTTCCTCGCGGACGAATTCGGGCGTCACATGATCGGGAATCGCCGCGCCCCAGCTATTACCGTCTTTCGCGGCATCGGCGCGCGCCTGTTCACGCCCGAGATTTTCACGTGCCGCGACATATTCCATTTCGGGCGTGATGATACCTTTGCGGGCATAATGCATCTGGCTGACATTCTGCCCGGCTTTGGCGCGCAAGGGACGGCTGACGACCTGCGGGAAAGCAGGCACACCGCCAGAGCGGTCCGGCCCGAGCTGGCCGTTATCTTCCGGCTTGATCGCCCGGCCGTCATAATCCTCCACATCGCCGCGCTGCATAATCCATTCGCGGCGCAGAGGCTGAAGCCCGGCGGCAATGTCGATCTGCGCGGCAGGGTCGGTATAAGGGCCCGATGTGTCATAGACACGCAGCGGTGGCTCTCCGCTGGAAGGTTCCAGATCGATCTCGCGCATGGCGACCTTGCGATCACCGACATAGACCTTGCGGCTGCCCCTGATGGGGCCGGTCGTCACACCGATTTCGAGACGGGAATTGATATCGGCCATGGGGAATGTCCTTGAAAAAATGAAACTTATAAACGGGCAAAGGCGAGCAGAATGAAAGCTGCACCGAGGAAAACGGAAAAGCCGGGCCAGACACTGCCGGCCTTGCCGAGAAAGCGGCGGGCAAAGCCCATGACCCGCTCTCCGCTGGCCAGGATCAGCACGCCTTCGATCACCATCAGCCCGCCGATCACGCTCATCGCGATGGCCAGCCAGCTACGATATTGCGCTCCGCAGACGAGATAGATCAGCGCGCCGAAACCGATGCACAGGATACCGGCAAGGAAGCGCAGGCCGGGGGATTTTTCGAAATCCTCCAGCATAGCGGCCCAGCCGCCCGGATTGCGCAATTCGCCCATACCGGCCGCCAGCGCATAGAGCCCGAGAAACAAGGCTATCCAGCTCGGCAGATCTTGGGGGGTCACACGCAACGCTCCTCTCAATCGAGGAAGCGGATCGGGATTTACGGAATCACTCCTACCCGGCCACTCCCTCCGCCCGTCCTAACGGGTTCAGGTTCAACGGGTCGTAGGGTGCGAAACCTACCTCTCAGCCACGCGGCTCCCCGGGGTCATTCCTTCATAAAGACTTTTGCCGTGAGAAGAAAGGGGGCGTCTCACAGAGAAATTTCACGCCATTCGCCCGGTGCGATATCGGCCAGTGTCCAGTCACCGATCCGCCAGCGCACCAGCCGCAAGGTCGGGTGGCCTACCGCCGCCGTCATCCGCCGCACCTGCCGGTTACGCCCCTCGCGCAAAGTGACGGAAATCCAGCAATCGGGCACATTCTTGCGGAACCGCACCGGCGGATTGCGCAGCCAGATATCGGGGGACTCCATTCGCTCCGCCTGTGCCGGGCGAGTCGGGCCGTCCTTTAGCATAACGCCCCGGCGCAACCGCTCGAGCGCTTCCTCTTCGGGGATTCCCTCCACCTGCACCCAATAGGTCTTGGGCGATTTGAAGCGTGGATCGGCAATCCGCGCCTGCAGCCGGCCATCGTCGGTCAGCAGCAGCAAACCTTCGCTGTCCCGATCGAGCCGCCCGGCAGGATAGACACCGGGGATCGCAATATAGTCAGACAGGGTGGCGCGTTTTGTGGGGCTGCCGCGATCGGTGAATTGCGACAGCACGCCATGCGGCTTGTTGAACAGAATAAGCCGCGCCATGTCTTTCGCATCTCCCTGCTATGCGGCGCCCTCTCTAAAGGCCGTGCGATCCTGCGGCAAGTACGCCAAAAGGCTCGCCTTTAAAGAAGTGACCGGCTATCGGCAGCGCATTCTTTTCATTGCAGGCTGTTTCTTCATGATCCCTCTCGAACATCTCGGCTCGGCACAGGTGCCCGGTGGCGAGGAATTGCGCCTTTACCGGCGCGGCCAGGATTTCATGATCCAGCTTGACCGGAACGAGTTGATGAACAGCCGGATGAGCGGCTCCGAAGAAGCTTTGTCCGATATGACGCTGGAGCGGCTGGGCCACCGCGCAAAACTGCATATGCTGATCGGCGGCTATGGCATGGGCTTCACCCTGCGCGCCGCGCTCGCCCGGCTCGATCAGGATGCCAGAGTGACAGTGGCCGAACTGGTCCCCGAAATCGTCGAATGGGCGCGCGGGCCGATGCAGGCGCTGACCGCTGGCTGTCTCGACGATCCGCGCGTCAAGCTGGCCATGCGCGATGTGGCCGAACTCATCATGAGCGCCAGTGGCGTTTATGACGCCATCCTGCTCGATGTCGATAACGGCCCGGACGGGCTGGTGCGCGATGAAAATGACCGGATCTATTCGCGCCGCGGCCTGGCCAATGCGCGGGCTGCGCTGAAACCGGGCGGGGTGCTGGCTATCTGGTCCGCTGCGCCGGATGAAACTTTCAGGAACCGCCTCAAAAAATCCGGTTTCGACGTCGATGAAGTCGCCGTGCGGGCACGCAGCAATGGCAAGGGCCCGCGCCATGTGATCTGGTTCGCCCGGAAGAACGGACTTTAGGGCCCGGCTCTATTCCGGCAACAACTCGGTTCGTTTCACCCGGTTACGCGCCTTTATGTCGCTTAGTGTTACGCCGATGGATGCACAGATAATCAGGCCGATGGCGCCCCAGTGAAGCAGCGGCAGCCTTTCGCCCATCAATATCAGACCGATCAGCGCCCCGATGGCCGGTTCGAGACTGGTCAGCGTGCCAAAAGTCTGCGGCGGCAGGCGGCGCAGCGTGTACATTTCCAGCGAATAGGGCAGCGCGCTCGACAACAGGCCCACCGCCACGGCGATGCCCAGCACCGGCAGGTCGAGCAGCTTTGTACCGGCATGGGCAATGCCCACCGGAAGAACCAGTATCGCCGCGACGATCATGCCCAGCGAGGCAGCCATGGCGCCATGATCGTGCCCGGCCCGGCGCCCGGTGAGGATATATAAAGCCCAGCACACGCCCGCCCCCAGTGCGAAAGCCGCCCCCGTCGGATCGACCCCGGCCATATCCCTGCCGATCGGCAACAGAATCAGGAGCCCGATTGCAGCGCATCCGACCCAGACAAAGTCCAGCACTCGGCGCGACGAACAGATCGCCACAGTCAGCGGCCCGCTAAATTCCAGCGCCAGTGCCACGCCCAGCGGCAGCGTTCGCAGCGACATATAGAACAGCAGATTCATGCCGCCCATGGCGAGGCCGTAAAACAATACCGGTTTCCAGTTGAAACGGGAGAAACGCACGCGCCATGGTCGCAGCACGGCCGCCAGCATGATCGCGGCGAAGAAAAGACGCAATGTCGTGGTGCCCTGCGCCCCGACGGCGGGAAAGAGCTGTTTGGCCAGCGTTACACCGCAGGCAATGGACAGCATGGCGCAGATCAGCACTGCAACCGGCACCAGCGACGATCCCGCTCCGTTTTCCTGCGCTTTGTTCATCCGGCACACTTTCGAAAAGGGGTAATCCGGGTCAAATAGTGTTTTACCTCGCCAAAAGGGATCGAAGTTTCGTAAAGCGTGATAAATTTTATCACGCAGGCGCAATATGGCCGGAACACCCAGACTCGACGCGATCGATCATAAGATACTGGAGCAGTTGCAGCGCGATGCGCGGCAACCCATGGAAAAGCTGGCCGGCCGCGTGGGCCTGTCCGCCCCGGCCTGCTACCGCCGGGTGCGCCGTCTGCGCGAAACCGGCACCATTCTGCGCGAGACGGCCATTGTCGATCCGCGCGCGATGGGCTGGAATCTGAGCATGATCGTGCTGGTCGCGCTGGAACGGGAAGATGTTCGCACGGCGGATAATCTGATGCGTCGTCTGGAAGCCGAGCCGCAGGTTACCGAAGCAGCGCAAATCACCGGAGAACATGATTTTGCGGTCAGAATCATAGCCCGCAGCATGGAAGATTACGACATGCTGACCCGCCGCCTGTTCGTGGAAGACGAGCATGTGCGCAGTTTCGAAACGCTGGTCATCTATCGCCAGTCGAACAAGGCCCGTATCTTTCCGCCCGCCTGACCGTGTCAGCCCATACCCTGCCATGGATGCAGAGACCGGGATCGGGGTTTTGCGCGTCAGCCCGTCCCGGATGACAATAAAGCTCAGCTCTCCGACGCTATCCAGCGGTCGATCTTTTCTTCCAGAACGGGCAGCGGCAAAGCGCCCGTGCCCAGCACCTGCTCGTGAAATTCGCGAATGTCGAACCGGTCACCCAGCGCTGCTTTAGCCTTGTCGCGCAATTCCTGAATTTTCAGCGCTCCGACCTTATAGGCCAGAGCCTGACTGGGCATGGCGATATAGCGTTCGACCTCGGCCGTAGCATCGGTACGCCCCATGCCCGAATTGGCCAGCATATATTCGATCGCCTGATCGCGGGTCCAGCCCTTGGCATGAAGCCCGGTATCGACCACCAGCCGCATGGCACGCAGCATTTCATCGTCGAGCGTGCCGAAACGCTGATAGGGATCATCATAGAAGCCCATCGGATAACCCAGCGTTTCGGCATAAAGCCCCCAGCCCTCGACATAAGCCGTATTGCCGCCAAACCGCATGAAACTGGGCAAAGCGTCATTTTCCTGCGCAAGGCTGATCTGGAAGTGGTGGCCCGGCGCCCCTTCATGCAGATAGAGCGTGGTTTCGCCCGGCGTGGTCCGGCTCGGCAGATCATAGGCGTTGAAATAGAAGATACCGGGGCGTGAACCGTCCGGCGTGCCCGGCTGATAGGAGCCGCCCGCTTCGAATTTTTCGCGGAACGGTTCATAGGGGCGAATTTCCAGCGGCGCTTCGGGTGTTTTGGAGAAGAAGGCCGGAATCTTTTCATCCACCGCCTTGCCGATAGCATAATAACGCTGCGTCAGATCCTCCCGGCTTTTCGGTTTGAACTGCGGATCGGTGCGGATAAAATCGAAAAATTCCTGCAAGCTGCCGTCAAAGCCGACTTCGGCCTTCACTTTTTCCATTTCATTCTTGATCCGCGACACTTCGCTCAGGCCCAGATTATGGAGATAATCGGGGGACAGAGGCAGCGTGGTCGTCTGTTCGATCATCTGCTTGTACAGCGCCGCACCGCCCTTCATCTGCGAAAGACCGACACTGTCGCGCGCAGCGGGCAGATAGGTGCTCTTGAGAAAATCGCGCATACGGCGGTTGGCCGGATAAAGCTGATTGGCGATCACATCGCGATATTCCGCCGTCAGACGCTGTTTGTCTGCATCGGAGAAACTGTCCGGAAACTGCTTTACCGGCCCCCAATAGGGCGATTCTTCAACCGGCTGAGCAAGCTGTGTATCGAGCTGTTCGATCACATTGCGAATGGTAAGTTTGGTTTCTACCACACCGCTCGCCATGCCTTCGCGCATCAAGGCAATGCCCCGGTCTGTCAGTGCGACATAATCCTTATGGCGCTTCAGATTATTCTCGTAATCTTCCAGTGTCCTGAACGGCGCAGCGCCCTTCCCACTGGCGAAAGTGGGGTAGAAAGTGTGGAAGCCGGTGAAATGGTTGATCGGCCGCACCTCCGTCAAAGCGAGAATTTCGGGCGTCAGATTTTTGAGTTTCTCACTCTGGTCATAGGCAAAGACATCATAAGCGATCTGATCGGTTTCGTTGAGCGTATCGCGGTCGATCCGTTGCAGCGCCGCCAGCGCCTTCCGGGCATTGGCCCGCTCGGTATCGTTATATTCCGGGGTGTAGTAATTGCCGAGCCGGTCGGCATAGCGCATGTCTCCCCGGAACAGGGCGTTCAGCGGATTATTGGCCAGATTGGCTTCATCGGCAGCCGCAAAAACGGCAAAAAGCCGGTCATGCGCGGTGGCAGGCTCTCTCGCTTCCGGAGTGCCTGACGCGTCGGTGGCACTGGCGGTAGCCGGGGCTTCGTTCTGCATGGTGGTGCAGGCGGCGAGCGGCAAGGCCGCTACAGCGCCAAGCAAAGCGGTGCGGATGGAAATCATGATACGGTTCCCCTGTTCCTTCAATAAGGCATAGCTGCCGGCAGAGCCGAACCCGAAATTCCCCTGCGGCCCGGCCAGACAGCATCGATGACCGGCAGGCTACTCGATCACCCGGCCCCGCACCATCACCCAGTCAACATTTTCCAGCAGGGCTGCATTGTCGAGCGGATTACCTTCGAGTGCGATGATATCGGCCGAATAGCCCGGTGCCAGACGGCCGATTTCTTTTCCCATTTCAAGCACCTGAGCGGCAATAATGGTGGCGCTCGCCACCGCTTCGCGGCTCGACATTCCGGCATCCGTCAGCAGTGCGAATTCCCCGGCATTGCGGCCATGCGCGAACACGCCCGCATCGGTGCCGAAAGCGATGGTGACACCGGTCGCGCTGGCCTGCCGCACGGCATCGCCCAGCCGGTCCGCCACGGCGCGGATCTTCTCCTCGACAACCGGGGTGTAAATGCCTTGCCCCAGCCCCTCGCCCACGCTTCTGATCGCCATCAGCGTCCCGGCGGCCACAGGCTGCGACGCGATCAAACCTGCCCCTGCCATGGCGAGCCATGCCGCCAGCCTGCCTGTTGCTCTCATTCGATACCCCATTGCTGCTGCACGGCAGCATGCGAATGGCCGGGCGGTTCGGCAAGCCCGTTCGAAAAGAGCGACATGGTCGGCCAAGTGATATGATTTGAAACATAGCCGGGCGTTGCCTCCCCATGCGGCCGGACTATGCTGGCACGATGCGCCGCATTGCCGGCCGTTCAACAGGGGAGACTTATTTTCGTGAATGCTTTCAAACTTTTATGCCTCGCATCGGCGCTGGTCGCACCGGCCAGTGCCCTGGCCCGCCCGCTGACCGCAGACGATATTGCCCGGCTGGAAAGCGTAAGCGCGATGGATGTCGCCCCCGATGGCACGCATATTGCCTTCACCACACTGTCCCGCCCCGATGTCACACAGGGCGAAGCAGATGGCAAAGCACGGCATCAGCTCAAGGTCATGAGCGCTGCGGGCAATGCCCGCGCTTTTCTGCCCGAAGAAGTGAATGCAACATCTGTCACCTTCTCGCCGGACGGGCAGACCATCGCTTTTATCTGGGCGAAAGATAAGGAGAAACCTGCGGTCTGGGGCATTCCGGTCGATGGCGGCGCACAGCGTAAGCTGGCAGAAATCGCGGATAGCGCGGTAAAATCCTTCGTCTTTTCTGCCGATTCCAGCACCCTTTATATGCTTGCCGGCGCTGCCCCCGATACGCAGCGAAAGGCCGAAAAAGACAGCGGCTTCGATGCCGTGGTCTATGAGGAAGAATTACGGTTCAATCGCCTCTTCGCTGCAAAATGGGGCGATACTGTCGACGCGGAACCGCGCGAAATCACCATTCCCGGCTATGTCAGCGCGATCAAGCTGGCCTCTGACGGCCGTTTTGCCGTAATCGCCGGAGCGCCTACACCCCTAATCGACGATGCTTATACGTCCAAACGAATCAGCCTGTTCGATCCGGCGAAAGGCGAGATTATCCGCACAATCGAAACACCCGGCAAAATCGGCGACTTCGAAATTTCGCCCGATAATACGCATATTGCGCTGATTGCAGCGGTGGATGAACACGATCCGGCTGCGACCACGCTACATCTGGTCGATGTCGCCACGGGGCTGACCCGCGCGCTTAATGCCGGTGCACCCGAAGCGGCGGTCGATGCCGAATGGATGGCCGATGGCAGGCTTGCCGTAGCAATCCATCAGGGCACACAGAGCCTGCTGCGCTTCTATACCGGCAACGGCAATATGGCGCAGGAAATCGATCCCGGCGATCTGATTATCACCGCTCTGGATTCAGGCGGCAATCGTCTGGCGGTGAAAGCCGACACACCGGATCATCCCAGCGAGCTTTATCTGCTGAATTATCAAAGCTTCGACAGGTGGACCACGCATAATCCCTGGCTATCCGAAATCGATTTCGGCGCACAACGCAGCTACACTTACACCGCCACAGACGGCCAGCAGATCGAAGGCATTCTGATCGAGCCGGTTGGCGGGATTCCGGCTGGCGGCGCGCCCACCATCATGGATGTGCATGGCGGCCCCGAGAGCCATGAATCGAATGGCTGGCTCACCGCCTATTCGATGCCGGGGCAGGTGGCGGCCGGAGAAGGCTATGCCGTCTTCCTGCCCAATTATCGCGGCTCCACCGGCTATGGTGTGGATTTCGCGAAACAGCATCAGGCCCGCTATACCGATCCCGAGTTTCGCGACATCGTCGATGCCAAAGCCGCTTTGGTGGCGGACGGTATTACCGACCCTGCACGCACCGGCATTACCGGCGGGTCCTATGGCGGTTATGCCTCCGCCTGGGGTGCGACAGCGCTGAGCCAAGAATTTGCCGCATCGGTTATGTTTGTCGGAATTTCGGACCAGATAAGCAAATTCGGCACAACCGACATTCCCAATGAAATGCATCTGGTCCATGCGCTGAAATGGCCGTGGGAAGACTGGCAGGGCATGCTAAATGTCAGCCCGATTTACCATGTCGATAAAGCCGACACGCCGCTGCTCATTATGCATGGCGATTCCGATCCGCGCGTCAGCCCCACGCAAAGTTACGAGCTGTATCGCAATATCAAGGTGCGCAAGCCCGATCTGCCATTGCGCCTCGTGCTGTTTCCGGGTGAAGGGCACGGCAATCGCCGGGCGGCTTCGCGCTATGACTATAATCTGCGCATGATGCGCTGGTTCGATACCTATCTGAAAAGCGGCAATCGCCGGGCGCCTTTGCCGCCATCGCGCCCGGCCCTGCCCGTATCGGTGAGCGGGGCCACAGACTGACTGCGCCGTTCCCGCGATACGAAAAAGGGCGCCCGGCCTGCCGGCGGGGCGCCCTTTTTCATCGATAAAGACTCGTCAGAACGTGTAGGCGATCCCGGCGCCGCCCATCCACTGATCGGCATCGCCGCGAATGGAAGTAATCGGCGAATGCTTGGCATCGTCGAGCATGCGCGAATAGCCGCCGAGCACGAAAATCGCCATGCCGCCATTGGTAAAGTCACCGTCGAGATCAAAACCGGCAATCGCATTGAGGCTGGCCGACTGCCAGCCGCCCTTGGCCTGATATTGCGGCAGCCCGCTGGCTACGGAACCCGCCGGACCGATCGAATAGTAATAATCCATGTAATCGTCATCGCCATAATCGGCGCTCAATCCCACAGCGGTCTGAATCCCCCGGCTGAGCGGAGTCCTGTAGGATATGGAAGGCGAAATGGTCATACCGCTATGCGCGCCCAGCACATCCCATTTGGCATTCACACTTAAATTCAGTTCGTCATAGCCGTGAAGGATACCGGGGAAAGTCACACCCACAGACGGGCCGACTTCCAGCGCCGTATCCAGCTCACCCAGCTGTTTGACCACATCGTCCTTGATCCGGCCTGTGCGGTCATTGCGCAGGCGGATAACTGGCCCTGCCTGAAAATTCGGACTGGAATCGCTGTCATCGATCAGGTCGAGCGAGACACCGCCGGCAGTCGGGTTGATACGAACGCCTTTGAACTTACCCCGTATCAGGGGAAAGACATTCATCTTGTAATCATCCGACCCGCTATAGCTCGGTGTATAAATACCCCCAACGCTGACGGTCAGATAATCGCCGGCCAGAACATTCTCTTCCGGCAGATCATTATCCGCATCCTGTGCCAGGGCGGAATGGCTGGTAAAAGCCATAGCCAGCATCGCCGTACCGGCACATAATAGCTTCTTGCGCATATTCTAAATTTAACCCCTTCGCGTAATGCTGTTTGCAACGGATCAAACGGGTGCTGGTTCCGGGCAGGTATTTGCTTTTGCTGAACTTGCACCCGTTGAACGATCAGCTAAAGCCTTGAGTAATGACCAACAGCAGCCACGATGTTCTGATCCTTGGAGGAGGCTTGTCGGGCGGGTTGATTGCCCTTGCCCTGCATCAGCATCGTCCCGGTCTGTCGGTCTGTCTCGTGGAAAGCGAAGACCGTCTGGGCGGGCAGCATCGCTGGAGCTGGTTCGCCAGCGATCTGGGCACGGCCGGCACCGCGCTGATGGATCACTTTCCGCTCCATCGCTGGGATGATGGCTATGATGTCAGATTTCCCCGGCGCGAACGCCATCTCGCCACACCCTATCGTTCGCTGGCCTCTGCCGATTTCGACCGGACTTTGCGGGCTATCCTGCCCGCAGACGCGCTGTACTGCGGCATACGCGCCACGGAAGTCGAGGCCGGACGAGTCACGCTGGAAAATGGGAAGATTCTTACCGCCCGCGCTGTGATCGACTGCCGGGGGCAGGTGGAAAGCGATGCACTCGAATGCGGTTATCAGCTTTTCCACGGCCACCATATCCGCACCGTGCGGCCACATGGCCTTACCCGGCCCCTTATCATGGATGCCACGGTGCGCCAGCATGACGGTTATCGCTTCGTCTATTCACTGCCGCTCGGCCCGCAGGATATTTTCATCGAAGATACCTATTATGCCGATCGTCCGCTGCTCGATCGCGAAACGCTCTGGGCGCGGCTCGAAACCTATGCACAGGCCCATGAGTGGCAAGGGGAAACGCTGAGTGAAGAAAGCGGTATTCTGCCCGTTATCACGGGCGGCGATTTCGACCGTTTCCAGCGCGACCAGCGCATTCCGGGCGTCGCTGTGGCGGGTATGCGCGGCGGCTTCAGCCATCCACTGACCAGCTATAGTCTGCCACTGGCCGCCGCCAATGCCATCGCCATCGCTCTGGCGACCGATTGTTCCGGCCCGGCCCTTGCCGTCATGCTCGAACACAGGGCCCAGCGACACTGGCGCGACACCGCTTATTATCGGCTGCTCGGCAAAATGCTGTTTCAGGCTGCGGAACCGCAAGAGCGTTATCGGGTGTTCGAACACTTTTACTCCATGCCGGAAACGCTTATCGAACGATTCTACGCCGCTCGTTCGACACGGGTCGATCGTTTGCGGATTCTTTGCGGGAAGCCTCCAGTGCCGGTCAGCCGGGCATTGCTGGCTCTCCTGAAGCAACAGGCCGGTACCGTAGAAAGGCAGGACGCATGAGCGCCGCCGCAACAGATATGAGTGGCAAGACCGCCTGCATTATCGGATCGGGCTTTGGCGGACTGGCGCTTGCCATTCGTCTGCAGAGCGCAGGCATTGCCACAACCGTGCTCGAAGCGCGCGACAAGCCGGGCGGCCGCGCTTATTACTGGCAGGAAGACGGGTTCACTTTCGATGCCGGGCCGACCGTCATCACCGATCCTGCCTGTCTCAAGGAATTATGGGGCCTCACGGGACAGGATATGGCGCAGGACGTCGAACTGATGCCGGTCATGCCCTTCTACCGGCTCAACTGGCCCGACGGGACCAATTTCGACTATTCGAATGACGATCTCGCCTTGCGCCGGGAAATCGCCCGGCTCGATCCCGCCGATATCGCCGGATATGAGGAATTCTGCGATTATGCTGCCGGGGTATATCGCGAGGGTTATCTCCGGCTCGGCTCGGTTCCGTTTCTCGATTTCACCAGTATGGTGAAGGCCGCCCCGGCCCTCGCCCGCTATCAGGCCTGGCGATCGGTCTATGCGATGGTTTCGAAATATGTCTCCAGCGAAAAGCTGCGTGAAGCATTGAGCTTCCATACGCTGCTCGTCGGCGGGAATCCGATGTCGACCAGCGCGATCTATGCGCTGATCCACACGCTCGAAAAGGAAGGCGGCGTGTGGTGGGCGCGCGGCGGCACCAACCGGCTGATCGCCGGCATGGTGCGCCTGTTCGAACGGCTCGGCGGACAGATCCGGCTGAACGATCCGGTGGTAAAAGTGCACACGCTCGGCAATCAGGCCACCGAGGTGGAAACCGCCGCCGGCTGGCAAAGCGCTTTCGATGCGGTAGCCAGCAATGCCGATATCATGCATTCCTATCGCGATCTGCTGGGCGATACGGCACGCGGGCAGAAAATGGGCCGTTCGCTTGCCAAGAAACGCTTTTCCCCCAGCCTGTTTGTGGTCCATTTCGGGATCGAAGGGCGCTGGCCGGGCATTCCCCATCATATGATCCTGTTCGGACCGCGTTATAAGGGATTGCTGGACGATATTTATACGCATGGCGTGCTGCCGCGCGATTTCTCCATCTATCTCCACCATCCGACCGTAACCGACCCGACTATGGCGCCCGAGGGGATGAGCACGTTTTATGCTCTTGTGCCCGTGGCCCATCAGGGCAAATTGCCGGTCAACTGGGACGAAGTCGGGCCGCTGCTCGAAAAGCGCATTCTTGACGAAGTGGGCCGCCGTCTGATTCCCGATATTCACGACCGGATCATGACCTGCTTCCACTATGCGCCGAGCGATTTCACACAGGATCTGCATGCCCATCTGGGCAGCGCGTTCAGCCTCGAACCGACACTGACGCAAAGCGCCTGGTTTCGCGGTCATAATCGCGACGATATGATCAAAAATTTTTACCTGACCGGAGCAGGCACGCATCCAGGCGCCGGTATTCCCGGCGTCGTGGGCAGCGCCAAGGCAACCGCCGGTCTTATGATTGAGGATATGCTCGAATGAAATATCTGGCCGTCTATTGCGGCTCTGCTTCTCCCGACGATACGAATTATGTCGAACTCGCCCGCGAGACGGGCCGCATTCTGGCCGAGCGCGGAATCGGCGTCGTCTATGGTGGCGGTCGTCTCGGTATGATGGGTGCGCTCGCCGCCGGAGCACTCGATGCAGGGGGTGAAGTGATCGGCATCATCCCTGACAGGCTCGCAGGCAGCGAAGTCGCCAATACCGATTGCACCGAACTGCATATCGTGAAAAGCATGCATGAACGCAAACAAGCCTTTACCGACCGCTCGGACGGGTTCCTGACCCTGCCCGGCGGGGTCGGCACGATGGACGAATTATGGGAAGCGGTGAGCTGGGCGCAGCTTGGCTATCACCATGCGCCGGTCGGCCTGCTCAATGCCTATGGCTTTTATGACAGCCTGATCGCCTTCCGTGACCATATGGCACAAATTGGCTTTGTTCGCCCGGCCCATCGCGATATTCTCATCGCCGAAAGCGAGCTGGAACCGTTGCTGGACCGGATGGAAGCCTATCAACCGCACACCCCGATCTTCGCCATGAAAGCGGAGGAGCTTTAAGACATATGCCGCGCCCCCGCCTTCTTGCCCCCTCGCGCATTTTGCGCAGCACGCCCCGGCAAGTGGGCGGAGGCCGCCAGCGTGACGTGCTGGTGGAACAGGCCCATGCCTCCATCGCACGCGGCTCGAAAAGTTTCTCCGCCGCATCCGCCCTGTTCGACAAGGCAACGCGGGAACGGGTCTGGCTGCTCTATGCCTGGTGCCGACGGTGTGACGATATTGCCGACGGGCAGGATCATGGCGGCACACTCCATCTGCATGACAAGCAGGTAGACCGCATCAAGGGGCTGCGGGTCCTCACCCATCGTGCGCTGGAAGGCCAGCCGACGGCGGAAATCGCTTTCGACGCTTTCGGCCAGGTGGCGATGGAAGCGAATCTGACGCAGGATCTCGCCGACGATGTGCTGGACGGTTTCGCTCTCGATGCGGAGGAATGGCGCCCGCGCAACGAAGGCGACATGATGCGCTATTGCTATCATGTGGCAGGCGCGGTGGGCGTGATGATGGCGCAGGTCATGGGCATTGCGCCCGATGATACCGAAACGCTCGACCGGGCCTGCGATCTGGGCCTTTCTTTCCAGCTCAACAATATCGCCCGCGATATTTACGAGGATGACGCCGCCGGGCGCTGCTATCTGCCCATCGAATGGCTGGTGGAGGAGGATATTCCGCCGGGCCAGCATATGAAGCCAGCCTATCGCGCCAAGCTGGTCGAACTGGTGGGCCGGATGCTCGATATGGCTGAACAACATGAAGCGGCTGCGCGTTACGGCGCGCGCAAACTCGCTTTCCGCCAGCGCTGGGCCATTCTGTCCGCAGCGAATATTTACGGCGCCATTGGCCGCAAGGTCCGCAAGCTGGAAGGCAATGCCTGGGATCATCGCGTAGTGATCTCCAAAGCCGCCAAGGCCCGCTATGTCAGCCGGGCTTTCTGGCAGGCCCTGCGCCCTGCGCCGGAGCCGGAAACCTATCCCGAATGGGCCCGCAGCACACTGGTGGAACTGGCCCGCGCGGACTGACCCGCCCTGTCACTCGTCCACTTTCCTCGGCCCGTGGAGCCGCCGGAACAATACGCCTTTCTCGCTGAACAGCACCAGCAGCAGCGCGCTGGTCGAACAGATCACCAGAGCCGTGGCGAAAGGATGCGCCGTGCCGTCATAGGACTGGCCGATAATCAGCCCGACAATCGCCGCGCCGAACATGCGGAAAAAGCTCTGGATCGAACTCGCCGCCCCGGCAATCGAAGCGAAAGGCTGCATCGCGATCGAGCCGAAATTGGCGCCCAGAAAGCCGAGCAGAGCCAGATTGGTTGCCATTAGCGGCAGGAACCAGACGAGCTGCGCCGGGTGATTATAGGACACCCATATCTGCCCGAGGCTGACCGCGATAAAAATCAGCACCCCCGTATGTGAAACGCGTCTGGCCCCGAACCTTTCGACGATCCGTGAATTGATGAGGTTGGAAACCACCATCATCGCTGCCGTGCCGCCGAAGACCACCGGGAACCAGTCTCCCGCACCGAAATGTTCGCCGATCAGTTGCTGCGCGCTGTTCACATAGCCGAACACGGCCCCGATCAGCAGGCTGGTGCCCAGCACATAGCCGATCGATGCACGGGTGCTGAGCGCCGCCCACATATTGCGCGTGATGACAGGAACGTCGATTTCCTGCCGGTTATTCGGGTCCAGCGTTTCCGGCAGGCGGAGCCACACCCAGATAGCGGCCATCAGCGCGAGGACCGACAGAATTACGAAAATCCAGCGCCAGCCGGCAAAGAGCAAAACCGCCTGCCCGGCGCTGGGCGCAATCACCGGCACGGTAATGAACACCGCCCCGACGATCGATAGCAGTCGCGCCATCCTGTCACCTTCATAGCGATCCCGGATAATGGCGTTGGGCACCACGATCAGCCCCGCCGTCAGCAGGCCCTGCATACCGCGAAACACGAGCAGCAGGGTAAAGTCATGCACGAAGGAGACCGCCAGCGAAAACAGCGCATAGGTCACAAGCGCGAAAAGCAGCACGGGCCGCCGCCCGAAACGGTCGGCAAAAGCGCCCGGCACCAGTGTTCCCAGTCCGCCGCAAAGCAGAAAAACCGCCACCACAAGCTGGCGCTGATTACCTTCCACCGCATTGAGTTCGCGCGCCATATTGTCGAGCGCAGGCAACATGCCGTCAATCGTCAGCGCATGCAGCGACAGCATGAAAGCGACCAGAAAGATCAGTTCACGCTGGCCGATTGTCTTCGCCGGAGAATTTGCAGGGGACATGGTGTTCGAACTCATACGATGTGCCCTAAACGGCTGACCGAGGGAAGGAAATGCGATTTTTGAATCGCGGAACATTACGTGGACAAAAGCCATGAAAACGGGATGACGAAAGCGATCCTGGCGCTTACATTCCCGTCATGTCGCGTATGCCCCGTGAACAGCCTGTAGCATCGCATTCGCCCGAAGGCGAGGCCGATGGCTTACGGAAAATCATCCATGTCGACATGGATGCTTTTTTCGCCAGCGTGGAGCAGCGCGACAATCCCGAACTGCGCGGAAAACCGGTGGCGGTGGGTGGCGCTTCGGGCCGCGGCGTAGTGGCGGCAGCAAGCTATGAAGCACGGCAATATGGCGTCCGCTCGGCCATGCCCTCGGTCACGGCAAAGCGCAAATGTCCCGATCTCATTTTCTGCAAATCGCGATTCGATGTCTATCGCGCCGTATCGGATCAGATCCGTGCCATTTTCCATTATTACACGCCACTGGTCGAACCGCTCAGCCTCGATGAAGCCTATCTCGATGTGACCGAGGATATTCGCGGAATCGGTTCGGCCACCCGCATTGCCGAGCTGATCCGTGCCGATATTCTGCGTGAAACGCAGCTCACCGCAAGCGCGGGCATCTCCTACAACAAATTCCTCGCCAAACTGGCGAGCGATCAGAACAAGCCCGACGGCATGTGTGTGATCCGTCCCGGACAGGGTGCTGCCTTCGCCCATAGCCTGCCCATCCGCCGGTTCCACGGGGTCGGCCCGCGCGGGGCAGAAAAAATGGCCCGGCTGGGGATCGAAACCGGGGCCGATCTGGCACAAAAGGATCGGGTGTTTCTCCGCAGCCATTTCGGTTCTTTCGGCGATTATCTGTTCCGCGCGGCCCGCGGGATCGACCTGCGCCCGGTCCGCGCGCATCGCATCCGCAAGTCGGTGGGCGGCGAACGGACCTTTCAGCAGGATATTTCCGAGGATCATGCCCTGACCGAAACGCTCGACACGATTGCCGATATCGTCTGGGAACGGATCGAACGCGCCGAAGCCAGGGGCAAGACGGTAACGCTGAAACTGCGCTATAACGATTTCCAGACGATCACCCGCGCCCGCTCATTGTCGAAATGCGTGGAGGACAAAGCCGAATTCACCGCCATAGGCCATGCGCTGCTGGAAGAAACCCAGCCCCTCCCTCTCCCGATCCGCCTGATGGGCCTGACGCTCAGCAATCTGGAAGGCGCGGAAGAAGAGGAGCCGGAAGATACGGCGCAACTCTCTCTTTTATAGATGGTGTGGCCGGTTTTGGACTCAAATGATCTGACCCGGCTAACCGAAGCAGGTTACCGGTCATTCCGGCCCGCCCTGCCGCCAGAAATATAACGCCCGTTCCGGGTGTCTTTGCCACGCCATTGACGCTGGCTCTACAATCCCTGATTTTCCGGTTTCAGATGGCTAGCCATGAACTCGACAAAAGCTCTGAGTTTCGGCGTCACCTGACGACTGGCCGGCCACAGCACACTGAACTGTTCGACTTCCCGGATATGACTCTCAAGCAAGGAGACCAGTCGGCCATCGGCAATTTCCTGTCGAACGGCGAAGGGCGGCAGACAGGCGATGCCCCGCCCGGCTACGGCAAGATAGATAAGCGGATCGACGGCGGTCGCGCTCATTGTTTCCGGCAGGGATTTTCCTTCAGATGCCAGAGGCCAGGGACGCAGCTTGCCAGTCGTTGGCGAACGCTGACGGAGACAGTGATGTCGTGCCAGATCAGCCGGCGTGCCCGGCGTGCCATGCGCTTTCAGATAGTCGGGTGCAGCAACGATCCGCGAACGAAAGCGACCGACATTGCGGCTCATCAGCCTGCTGTCCGAAGGCTGCCCGGTGCGGACCACCACATCGAACCCTTCCTCGATCACATCGACCAGCCGATCGCTAAAATCGAGATCAAGCTGGACTTCGGGATAGGCCGCCATGAAGTCGGCCAGAACCGGCGTCAGCAACATCGCCACCAGCGGCAAGCTGATACGTAGCCGCCCCCTCGGCGCAACATGTGTCTGTGCCAGCTCCGCATGGGCGGCCTCCATTTCCGCTAAAATACGCTGACACCGCTCCAGAAACATGCGCCCCTCTTCGGTCAGCGCCATATTGCGTGTGTTGCGGTGAAAGAGCCGCACCTGCAACTGCTCCTCAAGCCGCGCAACGGCTTTGCCAACGGCTGAGGCCGTCAGACCGAGCTGCCGCCCTGCCGCGACGAAGCTACCGGCTTCAGCCGTCTGAACGAAGGCACTGAGGGCAGTGAGATAATCCACCTGCGCATAATAGCGGAATTTTCTTCTGTAGTCACCGGAACACAGGCCTGTTTTTCCGCTACGCACCGCCGCGTACCCCTTCGCGTTCATCGCAAGGAGAAAATCATGAGCGCCACACCTGACCGGCTGCACCTTGGCGGGCTTCTGGCTCTGGCCGCTGGAAGCTTCGTCACCATCCTGACAGAGGTACTGCCCGCCGGGCTGCTGCCACAGATCAGCTCAACGCTCGGTGTCAGTGAGGCGCTCGCCGGGCAATGGGTGAGCATCTATGCATTGGGCTCTCTGGTCGCGGCTATCCCGCTGACAGCGGCAACCCGAAACTGGCGAAGGCGACCCTTATTGCTGATCGCGATCATCGGTTTCGCACTGGCTAACGGGGTGACGGCAGTGTCGCCCAGCTTCACCATATCGCTGGCCGCGCGGTTTGTCGGCGGCCTATCGGCGGGATTGTTGTGGGCACTGTTGGCGGGCTATGCCATACGCCTTGCTCCCGGGCCGCTGGCAGGGC
Organism: Altericroceibacterium spongiae; assembly: GCF_003610805.1. Classification (GTDB taxonomy): domain Bacteria; phylum Pseudomonadota; class Alphaproteobacteria; order Sphingomonadales; family Sphingomonadaceae; genus Altericroceibacterium; species Altericroceibacterium spongiae. The sequence goes on from NZ_RAPF01000011.1 coordinate 46,427, forward strand.
GCGCCATGGCAATCGCTATGGCCGGCACGCCGGTTGCGCTTTCGCTCGGCATCCCGCTGGGGACCGCCATCGGCAATCTGACTGGCTGGCGGATGGTTTTCGGCGGATTGAGCGGAGCAGCCCTGCTGCTGGCGAGCTGGATAGCGCTGCGGCTGCCGGATTTTCCCGGTGAGCCTCCGGCACACCGTCCTTCGCTGCAACAGGTCTTCGTTTTACCGGGTGTCCGCCGGGTATTGCTGCTGACCCTGTGTTTCGTTCTTGCCCATAACGTCCTTTATACCTTCATCGCGCCGTTGCTCGCACAGGCAAGGATGGTGGGCCAGACGGATCGCGTGCTGCTCGTTTTCGGTCTCGCCGGCATGGCCAGCATCGTCATGACCGGTGCACTGATCGACCGGCATCTGCGCAATTTGACCCGGGCCGGTATCGCCCTGTTCGCATCTGCCGCAATCCTGCTCAGCGCGAGTGTCCTGCCCTTCGCCGTCTATATAGCAGCGCTGGCATGGGGGCTGGGTTTCGGCGGAGCCGCCACTGTGTTGCAAACCGCATCGGCACGCGCGGCAGGGCGTGCCGCCGATGTGGCACAGGCCATGATTGTAACCGTCTGGAACCTGGCGATTGCCGGCGGTGCGATCCTGGGTGGAAGCCTTCTCAATATATTCGGTGTGCAATCACTGACCTGGGCCGCGCTCGCTCTTCTCAGCATAGCTGCCGCAACGGTAGTTCGCCCCGCGGTCGTATGGCGACTGTCAGGCGACAGGTGAAGCAGCAGGACAGCTATTCCTGCTTCACATACAAAACCGGCTGCCGATGCCGGCAACCGGTGGAGCCCGCTCTAAAGGAGCCGGGCCAGCGGCTCGCCCTGAAAGGCGCGCCGCTGGCTCTGTCCGGGGTCTAGGATAGTTTCTTCCCGGCCATAACGCCCAGTACCAGAAAAATAGCCACGAGAGCGAGACCGACAAAAAAGAGAAATTTCGCAATACCAGCAGCTGCGCCTGCAATACCGCCGAAGCCGAGTATTGCCGCTATACCGGCGATAATCAGAAATATAAGTGCCCATTTGAACATATCGGTTCCTTGCTTCTATCTTAGCACCTCAAAAAAAGCTCTTCCTTTTCCTGAAGGCATGTTCCGGTGTCTGATATAAGAGCAAATACAAGGCGATATTGTTCCCGGCATTATAGTTCACCGCCATTATCGGGTCTGCATGAGGTAAACGCGCGAGCGGGCGCCCGAACGGTCACATATCCGCTTACGGCTCAGCCGGTTATGGGGTCTTTGCTTCCGCTTCGGCAAGATCGATCAGGCTGTCCGGTGTCAGCATCTGCGGCAATTGCTGCGCCTCTTCGCCTGCCGGATACCACAGATATAGCGGCACACCGGCTGCGCCATGTTCGGTCAGGAAACGGGTGATGACAGGATCGCGCTGCGTCCAGTCGCCGCGCATCGCGATAACACCCTGGCGGGCGAAAGCCGCGCGGGTGGCTTCGCGTTCGATCGCGACATTCTCATTGACCTTGCAGGTCAGGCACCAGTCGGCGGTGAACCACAGGAAGACCGGCCCTTCGCGGCGCGCCTCGGCCAGCGCTTCGGGCGAGAAGCTGCGTGCATCGAGCAGACTTTCTTCCATCGCCGCCTGTTGCCGCGGCACGAAAGGCACCAGCACGATGAGGAGAACGAAGAAAGCCATCGCCGCGATATGCGTCTTGCGGCGTCCGCGATTCCAGGCCCAGAAGGCCAGAATCAGGCCACCCGCCAGAACCAGCCCCCAGCCAAGGAATAACGGCCCGCCAAGGCGCCAGGCAAGCCAGGCCAGTGCCAGCGCGGTGAGCCCCATCGGAATGGCGAGGATCTTGCGGAATGTCTCCATCCACCGGCCGGGGCGCGGCAGCAGGCGGCGTAAAGGCGGGACGAAACCGAGCATGAGGAAAGGCAGGCCGAGCCCGAGCCCCAGCGCCGCAAAGAGCAGCAACGCCTGCCACCATGGCAGGAGCAGCGCCGCGCCCATCGCGGCAGCCATGAACGGCCCGGTGCAGGGCGTGGCAACGAAAGCCGCCAGCAGACCGGTGGCAAAAGCGCTCGACCGGCCGCCGCTGCGGGTGAAGGAGAAAGAGGGCAGCTCGAACAGGCCCGCCAGATTGGCAGTGATCGCGCAGGCCAGCACCAGCAGCGCCAGCACCACGCCCGGCTCCTGCAACTGAAAGGCCCAGCCGATCTGGCTCCCGCCCGCACGCAGGCCGAGCAACAAGGCACCCAGCGCCACACAGGCGAGCACCACGCCGAGCGTATAAGCCAGACCTTCGCGCCTCGCATCGGCTTCGCTTTCGCCCGCCCGCGCAAGGCTCATCGCTTTCAGGCTCAGAATCGGAAAGACGCAGGGCATGATATTGAGCAACAGCCCGCCCGCCAGCGCGCCGGCCAGCAACACCCAGAGCGGCGCGAGCGGCCTGGCGCTTTGATCGCCGCTCGCCACCAATGTGCCACCCTTCGGCACATCGCCCGGCGCGGCGGTGAAGCGAATCGCATTGCCGCCATCGTCGAGCTTGAGAATCCCGGTGATCGCATCGGCGCTTTTCGCCAGCCCTTCGCGCGGGATATCGACCAGCAACGTGTCGCCTTTGCGGCGGAATATCTGCGCACCGGTATAATCGACCAGTTGCGGCTGCCCGACAAAGACATGCGGGCGGGTCAGCGCCATAGTGGCGGGCAGCGGAATGGCCAGACGCAGCGCATCGGGCGTCAGCGCGAAATCGGCCTGCCGGTCGAGCGGCGGAGGTAAAGCGGCGCGCCAGCCGTCGAACCGCGGATCGCTGTCATCGCTCGCCCGATCCGAGACGGCGATATTCTGGGTCAGCGTCGCGCGTTCGGGAACGCAGATCTTGTCGGTACAGGCGAGCCAGTTGGCATCGACATTGACCGGCACGCTATGCCCCGTCTGCGCCCCGGGCGGCACGTCCACCGGCACCAGAACCGCATAATCGCCTTCGTAAACATGGTTCATCAGCCCCGAAATCACGAGCTGCTGCGGCAGCGGATAAAGCGGCGTTCCGGCGTGCCACCCGTCGGGCAGATGCCACGCCAGCTCCATCCCGAACCCGGCATCGCCGGGATTGGACCAGTAGCCGTGCCAGCCGGGGCCGGGGCGGAAATGCAGCGCCAGCCAGACGGTACTTCCGGGCTGCGCAGGCGCTTCCGCCACCAGTTCGGCGCTGATATTGTTATCATTCGCCTGTGCCGGCAATGCACCCAGCGCAAGAAAGCTGCCCAGAAGGGCGAGAACGACGATGCGAAGTATGGCTAATATCCTTGCACGCATGGTGGCAGCCGCTCTAGGGCAGTCAGGCTGAACCGGCAATGGAAAGGCCAGCCGGATTGCGCCGGCTGGAGAAAAAAGAATGGCTGAAAAACGTGATCTGCTGATTCTGGGTGGCGGGCTTGTCGGCATGACGCTGGCACTGGCTGCGGCGAAAAAGGGTCTTACCTCGCATGTTGTGGACCGTGCCGATCCTGCGGCGCTGACAGCGGATAATTTCGACGGGCGCGCTTCGGCCATTTCCACGGCGAGCTGGAATCTGTTCACCAATATCGGCCTGGCCGATGCGCTCGAACCCTTTGGCTGCCCGATTTCGTCGATTGCGGTGACCGATGCGATGCGCCCCGGCCGGATCGATTTTCAGCCCGAAGCGCATGAAGGTTCGCTCGGCCGGATGTTCGCCAATCAGAAACTGCGTCTCGCTTTGTTCGAAGCGGCGAAGGACAATGCGCGGATCAACTGGCATGCCAAAGCCGATGTGATCGAACGTCAGCGCGGGCCGCATGGCGTATCTGCCACTCTTGCCGACGGCACGCTGCTCGAAGCCAGCCTGATGATCGCTGCCGAAGGCCGCCAGTCGCCCACCCGCAAGGAAGCCGGGCTGCAACTGGCCCATTGGGACTACCGCCATCGCGCGCTGATCGCCGGAATCACGCATGAGAAGCCGCATGACAATGTGGCCTGGGAAATCTTCTATGCCGACGGGCCCTTTGCCCTCCTCCCGATGCTCGATACCGAAGACGGAAAACATCGCAGCGCGCTGGTCTGGACCGTGGCGGAGAAGGATGCGAAAGGCTATCTCGCTTTGCCCGAAGCCGCATTCCGCGCCGAAGTGGAACGCAAGATGCACGGCATTTTCGGCCATGTGACAGTAAACGGTCCGCGCAGTTCCTATCCGCTCAGCTTCCAGCACACCGCACGCATTACCGCCGAACGGCTCGCTCTGGTGGGCGATGCTGCGCATGGCATTCACCCGATTGCGGGACAGGGGCTCAATCTGGGTCTGCGCGATGTCGGCGCACTGGTCGATGTACTGGTGGAGGGTATGCGGATCGGCCTCGAACCGGGCGATGCCCAATTGCTGAAACGCTATGAAGACTGGCGCGCACTGGACGGTTTCACCGTATCGGCCGCCACCGATGCGCTGACCTGGCTGTTCGGCATTCCCGGCCGCCTGCCCAGCGCCATTCGCCGCATGGGCATGGCTGTGGTCCAGCGCAGTTCCCCGCTCAAGACCTTCTTCATGAACGAAGCGCGCGGCATGTCGGGCGATCTGCCCGAATTACTGCGCGGATAGATCCTTTCCCGCAGACGGTTTTCACCGGACCGGAGCTGACAGAGCAAAGCAGGCAGGCCGGAAAATCGGCACGCCCTGCCCTACATTAAAGGCACCTGCTCGCCTGCAACCGTCAGATCCTCGGGCGCGCTCAGCGCGATATGGGTCTGATAATAATATTTGCCTGTCGGGGCGCCATTATAGGTGAAGTTAATCAGGACACGTTTTGCCTCGCCCCGCACCGCGATCCGCTTACCGGCCAGATAGACGCGCGGATCGATACCGAACCTGTCCGCCAGCTCGCGCTGCACAGACGGCGAAATTTCGATATTGAGGCTGCGCTGATCGCGATAATCCTTCTGCGAATTGAGATAGAGATAGCCACCATCGCGCCCGGTGCCACGTACAGTCAGTTCAAATATGCCCTTCACCCCGTCCGGCGCCACGGCGGCAGCGTTGATGACTGCCTGCTCGGGCGTCAGCCGCAGCAATGGAGGTGTGGCGGGTTGCCGGGCAGAGTTCGGCGGCGGAGCTGCCTGCGCGGCTGGTGATGTGTGTACACAGGCCGACAGGGCAAAAGCGATACAGGGCAGGAAAGGCATCAGGGCGCGCAAGAGATATCTCCCAAAGGGTGCCCGGCCATCTTCGCTGTTCTGTTCATCGGACGGCCCGGCCCCGCATGTCGATCGCGACCATGGCCGGGAATAGACCCTCTCCGCAGCGAGAATGCAATATGCTCTCTCCCGGCGTAAGAGACCGGTCATGACTGCAAACAGCCCGGGCAGGCTGAGGAAGCATGGCGATTGTTTTCACCCCCTCTGCAAGATAGAGCACCCCCCTGTTTCGTCACCCCTCAACGAGTTTGCGCAATGTCTTTCCATAGCTGGTGGCTTTTTGCCGTTACCGTCTTTCTGCTATCAGCGACGCCGGGGCCGAATATGCTGCATATTCTCTCACGCAGTGTGGAAATGGGGCTGAAACGCAGCACGGCGGCGATGGCGGGGTGCCTGTCGGCGATTATTCTCGTTCTCTCAGCATCGGCAGCGGGGCTTGGCACTGTGTTGCTGGCTCTGCCGGGCGCTTTCGATGTGATCCGCTATCTCGGGATTGCCTATCTTATCTGGCTGGGGATCAAATCCTGGCGGGCAAAGGCAACCCCGCTCGATGTGGAAAGCAAAGGACTGCCGACATCGCATTCGCCGATAAAACTGTTTCGCGGCGGCTTTGCCATTGCGCTGAGCAATCCCAAGCTGATCCTGTTCGCTGCGGCCTTTTTCCCGCAATTCATCGATCCGCAAGCCCCCCAATTGCCGCAATTCGGCATCCTGATCGCAACATTCGGCACCATCGAAACCTTCTGGTTCACGGTCTATGCCATGGGCGGCCAGTCGCTGGCCCGGCTTCTCACGCGCCCGTCGCTGAAACGCGCCTTCAACCGGGCTACCAGCATTTTGTTTATCGGCTTCGGCCTCGCTCTGCTGAAAGCCCGCCCGCAATAATCGCCGGTCAGTCGGTGCCGGTGGAGGCAGGTGAAGCGCCCGCCGGGCTGGGCTGTTCCACACTGTTACCCGCAGCATCGTTGAGCTGGCGCGGTTCCAGAATCGCGGTCATTTCCAGCCGGTCGAGCGCTTCGCGCGCACGGGCATAGCGCTCGGCCGCAGCGATCCAGCCGCTGGCCTGCGCGGCATTGGGCAGGTTGCGCACTTCGGCAATCGCCGATTCGACCCGGTCGCTTTCGAGAAACAGCCGTGCCCGGTCGAGCCGCCGGCGCGGCGCGGGTGACGGCGAATCCTCGGGGCGGATCACGAAGAGATCGCCCAGCTCATCGCGCAGGCGGGCGAGCGAATTGCCTTTATTGGGCGATACGATCAATTCGGGCGCCAGCCCTTCCAGCCGGGCAACGAGCTGATCGAGCGTGATCGGGCGGCGCGATGCTTCGATCACCGCGCGCACCGCATTGGGATGGGCATCGCCGAAGCGCAGGCGCAGTTGGTCTTCGAGATAGCCCAGCGGAGCGCCGCGTTCGATCGCGCGGCGGGTGGCGAAAGCGACCAGCAGCCCTTCGGCCCGCGCTGCATTGCCTGCGGCGGCCTGTGCCTGAAGATCGAGCCGGGTCAGGCGCTGTTCCATGGCGGCGACGCGCTGGTCGATTCCGCCCTGCTGTTCGGCCACCCGTTCGACCGTTTCCCGTGTATTCGCATCCTCCCCGTCGGGATCGCTGATCGGCGGGAACAGCGCATTGGCCGTTCGGCCCGTTTCAGCGGGGCTCGGCTCCGCAGAGGGGGCGGGTGCAGGTGCGACGGTCTGGACCGGGCTCGGCTCCCTCATCAGAAGGTCGGCGCCGTATCGCCAGCCGAGGAAGGAAGTGAGCGCGGCGCCGGCGACGAAAGCCGCCACGGCCAGGCCGAGGATCGGCGCCATGCGGCCGGTCCTGCGCTTTTGCGAACGGGCGCGAAGCCGCTCTTCGAGATTGCTTTCCATAATCGTCCTTTAGGCCCGCCCGCTCATTCGCACAATTGGCGCACAAGCGCCACCAGCGCGGCATCATCCGGGCTATCGGCAATAGCGCAACCCGCCCAGCCCTCCCCTGCCGCCGCTGCGATACGCGGTGCCAGAGCAGCGATGTGCAGCTTGCCAATATCCACTTCGCAGCGTTCGCATTCCGCGCGAAAATGATGTGCAGCCACGCCTGAATGGAGCATGACGATGCCGCCTTGTTCCAGGTGCCGGGCAAGCGATGCGGGCATAGGCAAAGCGCGGCTTTCATAGGCCACGCGTTCGGTAATGCGGATGCCGGACGGACAGAAAAGCGTGGTGTGCTGGCGCCCGGTGAGGCGCAGCAAATGCCGCTCTTCCCCGGCCAGCGTGTCGAGCACATTCTGCAGCCCGCCCGCTCCACTTTCAACGCGGTTGAAACCGGCGGCATAGGCCGCCTGCGCCGTCGCCGCACCCACGGCATAAACCGACAAATGGCGCAAAGCCGCCAGCCCTTCTCCGCCATAGCGCAGCGCATTGGCACTGCCGATCAGCAATCCGTCGAAAACCGCGCCTTCGGGCAGCGACCATGGGCAGGGACGAATTTCGAACAGCGGCTCTGCGATAACGGTCAGACCGGCGGCCGCCGCGTTTTCCTGCGTGGCCGAACAGCCCGGTTCCGGGCGAATGGCGACAATCGGCGGGCGGCTCATGGCGCGCCGGAAAAATGCGCGGCGATGCCGGGTGTCGCCTTGTCGAGCAATGCGCGGGCGAGGCGCGCGGGGCCCTCGCTATCCTCGCAGGCAAACCGCAGCGCCGCATCGACCCGCTCGGCCCCGTCGGGGCTGAACAGTGCCGCGCGCATGGCAATGGTTTCGCCATCCGATTCGCACAGGGCGGCAATCGGGCTGTGGCAATTGCCGCCCAGCGCCAGCAGCAGTGAGCGCTCGGCGAAAACTTCTGTGGCGCTGTTCTGGTCGTTTATGGCCCCGATCAGTTCTTTTATGGCCCCGTCAGACCCCAGGATTTCCACCCCTATGGCCCCCTGAGCCGGCGCTGGAAGCCATTCCTGCACGTCCAGACCATGTCCGACCCCGTTTTCACCCAGTCGCTCCAGACCGGCCGATGCCAGAAAGGTCGCCTGCGCTTCCCCCGCCGCCAGCTTCGCCATCCGGGTGGCAACATTGCCCCGGAAAGACACCACTTTGCAATCGGGCCGGGCATGAAGCAATTGCGCCGCCCGCCGCGGTGCGCTGGTTCCAACCACGGCACCCTGTGGCAGTTCGGCAATACCGGCCGCCCCGATCAACCGGTCCCTTTTATCGGCCCGCGGCAGAATCGCAGCGATTTCCAGCGCGTCGGGACGAATCGTCTCGACATCCTTCATCGAATGGACCGATGCATCGATCGTCCCTTCGGCAAGCCACAAATCCAATTCCTTGGTCCACAGCGCTTTTCCGCCGATTTCCGCCAGTGGCCGGTCCTGCACCTTGTCTCCGCTGGCCAGCACCGGGACCAGTTCGACCTGACTTTCCTCCCAGCCATGCGCAACACATAAACGCGCCCGAACCTCACGGGCCTGCGCCATGGCGAGGGGGGATTTGCGCGTACCCAGACGCAGGACGGGCTTGATTTCCGTTTGTTTTGTCATGCCTCTTCTTGCCCTAATGCGCATTTCGGTCCAGTGGAACCCGCCATGACGCTGATCCTCGGCCTTGAAAGCAGTTGCGATGAAACCGCTGCCGCTCTGGTGGACGGTAAGCGGCGCATTCTCGCGCAGCATATCGCCTCACAGGAAAAGGAGCATGCCCCCTATGGCGGGGTCGTGCCCGAAATCGCTGCACGCGCCCATGCCGAACGCCTTACCCCGCTGATTGAAGCGACGCTGACCGATGCCGGTATCGCGCTGGAGCAGGTCGATGCCATCGCCGCAACTGCCGGCCCCGGCCTGATCGGCGGTGTGATGGTCGGCCTCGTCACCGGCAAGGCACTGGCGATGGCGACAGGCAAACCGCTCATCGCCGTCAATCACCTCGAAGGCCATGCACTCAGCCCGCGCCTGGCAGCGGAAAATCTCACATTTCCTTACGGTTTGCTGCTGGTTTCGGGCGGCCACTGCCAAATCCTGCGGGTCGAGGGCGTCGGGCGTTACCAGCGGCTTGCCACCACGATCGACGATGCGCTGGGTGAAGCTTTCGACAAGACTGCCAAGATTCTCGGCCTCGGCTATCCGGGCGGCCCGGCAGTGGAAAAACTGGCCCGCGACGGCAATCCCAAGGCCGTCCCCCTGCCACGCCCGTTACTCGGCAGCAAGGAGCCGCATTTTTCCTTTGCCGGTCTGAAAAGTGCCGTTTTGCGCGCCTTTGAAAGCGGTCAATATCGTACCACCGATATTGCCGCGAGCTTTCAGCAAGCTGCGATAGACTGCATCGCCGATCGCCTCCGCCTGGCCCTTGACAGGATGGGCCCGATCACCGCTTTGGTGGTGGCAGGCGGCGTCGCTGCCAATAGCCCGATCCGTTCGGCGCTCGAAAGAATTGCCGAACAGCACACCATCTCTTTCGTCGCGCCCCCCCTCTCCCTATGTACCGATAATGCGGCGATGATCGCCTGGGCCGGGCTCGAACATTTCGAACTTGGTCATAACGATCCGCTGGAAATAGCCGCGCGGCCTCGCTGGCCGCTCGATCCCGACGCAGAACCCGTACGCGGCGCTGGAGTGAAGGCATGAGCGACAAGCGAGCACAGATCGGTGTGATCGGCGCAGGTGCCTGGGGCACCGCGCTGGCTCAGATGTTGAGCAGTGACGGGCGTGATGTGCTGATCTGGGCACGCGACAACGCTGTGGTTACCGAGATTAACGAAACACATAGCAACACAGCCTATCTGCCCGAAGCCCGCCTGGCAGATACGATTCAAGCAACCAGTTCCATCGCTCTTCTGGCTGATTGTACCATCGTGCTGGTGGTCACGCCGGCACAGAAAATGGGTGAAGTGCTGGCTGCAATGCCGCATTTCCCCCGCGATATCGTGCTCTGCTCCAAAGGTATCGAAGCAGGCAGCTTCCGTCTGATGAATCAGGTCGCCCGTTCGCTTGCCCCCGATAGCGATATTGCTGTTCTGTCCGGGCCGACATTCGCGCATGAAGTGGTTGCCGGAATGCCCACTGCCGTCACACTGGCTTGCGGTGGCGGAACGACGCAATGGGACCGGCTTTCCGAAGCCATCGCTCGCCCCGCTTTTCGTCCTTATTATTCGGACGATCTCACCGGAGCTGAAATTGGTGGTGCAGTGAAAAACGTGCTCGCCATTGCCTGCGGTGTGGTGGAAGGTTTGCAACTGGGGCAGAATGCCCGTGCTGCCCTGATCGCGCGCGGCTATGCTGAAATGATGCGTTTCGGCGAGTCCCTTGGCGCAGACCGAGATACGCTTTCCGGCCTGTGCGGTCTGGGCGATCTGGTGCTGACATGTTCCTCCACATCGAGCCGCAATTTCTCGCTTGGCAAGGCGCTGGGCGAAGGGCGTACCCCCGCTGATTTAATGAAAGATCGCCGTACCGTGGCAGAAGGCGCCTTCACAGCACCGGTTTTGCGCGATCTGGCTGGCCAGCACAACGTAGCTATGCCCATCACAGAAGCCGTGTGCCGCTTGCTGGAAGGCGGTGCTGCACGAGATCTGGCCGGAGATCTTCTCGCGCGGCCTTTGAAGTCGGAAGGCCCATCTGCTTGAACGACAAAACCACGCCTGCGACAGACTCCGGTACGAAAGATTCCGGTGACATTGCCGCTCTGGCCAAGGGGGGGCGCACCAACTTTCTCGGCTTTCTGCTACGCCTGCTTGCCCGCCTGCCCTTCCTGTTTATCGGCGGCCGCCTTTACGGCGCCGAAGCGCTCGGCCGTTTCGCCTCGGCACTCGTTATTGTCGAACTGGTCGCCATGGTGTGCACTATCGGCGAAAAGCGCGGACTCGCTCAGCGCCTCTCCGACAATGATTGCGACGAGGACGATCGCCGCGGCGGAATCGCTGCCGGTGTGGTTTGCGACGGTTTGCTGACTGCGTTGATTGCCGGTAGCGTCATCGGTCTCACGCTATGGCTGGTCCCGGCGCCCATGTTCCCCAGTGGAATTTATACCGATTGGGACCGCCTGATCGTACTCGCCATTCCAGCGCTTGCATTGACCGAAATCCTGCTGGCCGCCCAAGCCTATCGCTACGATATTGCAACAACCGTCCGTTCCCGCGCAGTGGTCGAACCGTGGACGATCTCGATCATGGCCGGATTGCTCTATTTCGTCATTCCCGATAGCGGCCTGTCGCTGGCCTATCTTGCCTCCATCTATGCCGCATTGCTGACTGCCGCTATTCCCTTTCTGCGGCTTTATGGTCTGCCACAAAGCTGGTCGCCGAGCTTTGCAAGGATGCGCGACCTGACCTTGCGCGGCTTGCCGCTGGCCGGTGCCGACACAATCGAGTGGGGAACAAGGCGGCTCGATATCTTCATTCTGGGTCTTTTCGCATCGCCAGCCGGTGTGGGGGTTTATTACGTCGCCCAGCAGGTCGCCAGCCTGCCGCAAAAGCTAAAAACCAGCTTCGAACCCATTCTCGGCCCCGTCATCACCCGCAAGCTCAAAGAAAAGGACTATGCCGCCATTGCCCGGCAGGTCTGCCAGGTTGGCTTCTGGATCACCGCAGCACAGGCAGGCATTGCACTGGCACTGGGTATCCCCGGCGAAGGAATAATGGGTCTGGTCGGCCCTAATTTCGTCGGTGGAACGGGCGCGCTCTCTTTCCTGCTGGCAGCCGAAGTAGTCGCCGCCACCGCCGTCGTCTCCGAAGCAGCGCTTGTTTATGTCGCCCGCCTGCGCAACTTGTGGATTTCCATCGGCACAATCGTATTGCAGGGCTTGCTGACCGTTGGTGTAATGCTGCTGGCCAATGCCTATCACGTCAGCGATCTGTATCGAGCCGGCGGAGCCGCCCTCGCCCTGATGACAGCACTGGCCGTCTCCTCCATCGTGAAGGCAATGCTGCTCGCACGTCTTCTTAATGAGCCGATCAATAACTGGCGCTGGTCATTGCTCTATGCGGTCGCTGTGGCCGGGCTGGTGGGTTTCCTCATCACACGCCTTCCCGAATGGGCAGAACTCAGCCTCGGGGTACCAGCTATTCTTCTATCCTATGGCTTCGTGGTATGGAAAAAAGGCTTCGGCCCCGAAGACCGCGTATTATTTCGTAAAAAACTCGATACGGGTGAAGCATAAGCGATCTTTTTTAGAGGCCTCTATTCATACGCTATTAAGAGCCTCCCAAAGCATATGGGATTGCGTATTTACGGGGGAGAATAGGATGCGTCTCGCATTTGGCATAATAGCGGTTTCCGGTCTGACTCTAAGCGGCTGTGCAACCCGACAAACCAATTCCGCAGCCGATCAGGTTGTCGTAACCGGCGCAAAGGTCAGTCCAGACAGAGAAATAGCGCCACCGCCACCACCACCACCACCTCCTCCTCCTCCTCCACCAAGCACTGCTTCACTGACACGTTCTGCCGCTGTAAACGGAAGCCATTACGTTCCCCCTGTTCGGATCCCGCAGAATCCCGGGAGCGAACGTTATGACGGTGAGGCTGTCTCACCCGTTCACCTCACAGCAGAAGAACCCGTTTCCACATTCTCGGTCGATGTCGATACAGGCGCCTATGCCAATACGCGCCGTTTCCTCGAACAGGGACGGATGCCTCCCCCCGAGGCCGTGCGCACTGAAGAGCTCATCAATTATTTCCGTTACGACTATCCCGCTCCTGCCAGTCGAGACGTGCCTTTCACGGTGACAACCGATATGGCCCGGACGCCGTGGAATCCCGATACACGACTACTGCGGATCGGTTTACGCGGTTATGACCTGCCTCGCGAAGACCGCCCCGCAGCCAATCTCGTCTTTCTGCTGGACGTCTCGGGTTCCATGAATACCAGCGATAAATTACCGCTGGTAAAATCGGCCCTTTCCAGACTCGCGGGGCAATTACGCGAACAGGATCGCGTATCCATTGTAGTCTATGCCGGCGCGGCAGGGCTCGTGCTCGAACCGACCAGTGACACACGCAAAATTCGCGCAGCGCTACAATCCCTTTCTGCTGGCGGATCAACCGCTGGCGGTGCCGGGCTGCAACTGGCTTATGACATTGCCGAAGACAATCGTATCGAAGGCGGAGTGAACCGGATCATTCTGGCCACCGATGGCGATTTCAATGTCGGCCTCAGCGATCGCGATGCGCTTATCGATCTGATCGAGAAGGAGCGCGACCGCGGCGTTACGCTGACGACGCTGGGGTTCGGGACGGGCAATTACAACGAAGCGATGATGGAGCAGATCGCCGATCACGGGAACGGTAACTACGCCTATATCGACAATGCTATGGAAGCTGAAAAAGTGCTGTCCGATGAAATGGCGTCGACGCTTTTCACGATCGCTAAGGACGTGAAGATTCAGGTTGAATTCAATCCCGCTCAAATCAGCCAGTATCGCCTGATCGGCTATGAGAACCGGGCTTTGCGCGAAGAGGATTTCGATAATGATGCAGTGGATGCCGGCGATATCGGTGCCGGTCATCAGGTCACCGCTCTTTACGAAGTCGTCCCCTCCGGCACGAAAGGCTGGATTGCACCGCGCCGCTATCAGGACAAAGTGCCTGAGGCTGCGTCCGCCCGGCGGAGTGAACTGGCTTACATCAAGCTGCGTTACAAGCTACCGGAGGGAAACACGTCGCAACTGATCGAGCGCACAGTGTCGGACACGCTTCTGACAGACTCTCCGAGACCGTCAGGCGATATGGGCTTTATTACAGCGGTCGCGGCGTATGGGCAGAAGCTGCGTGGCGATCCGCTACTGGCCCGTTTCTCCTATGCCGATATCGAAAAACTGGCTGGTAATCAGACCGATTTCTGGCGGCAGGAATTTATTCGTCTGGTCAATATCGCAGATAGTCTCGACGACATGTGAATTTGCGCGCTATTAACGAAACCATGCTGCACAAGCCCCTTTTTGCGATATGTTTCGGTTCGCTCATCATCGTTCTTCTGGCCATCGCCGGAGGTAATATGACGGGGGTTCCGATTGCCGAGACTCTGGCTGCGCGCGCAAAGCCTGCGATTGCCAAAGCCGGTGGCGAAGGCGTGGTCCATGCAATCTTCAGATCGCCCGGTGGCTGGCCGAGCCGCCATCCTGTGCTGGTCGGCGGAGAGGGTTTGAACGAGAAAACCCGCGACACGATTGCCAAGGCGGTTGCCGCAGTTCCCGGTGTTGGCGGCATACGCTGGTCAGATGGTACAGGTTTTGCCGAAAGCGGAGAACCACCGGTCGATCCGCTGCATTGTCAGAACGATGTTCGCGCTTTGCTCAAGGCACGCACGATCCGGTTCGAGGAATCCTCCGCTACGATTCAGCCCGCCAGTATCAATCTTGTAAACGAGGTTGCCCAGGCCTTGCGGCCTTGCCTCGGCAGCGTGATTTTGATTACCGGCCATACGGACAGTTCGGGGACGGAAGACATCAACCAGGCCCTGTCTCGCGCCCGTGCGGAAAGCATTCGCAGTGCACTGATCGCCAGAGGCATACCGGAGGAAAGCCTCCGTGCAGAAGGTGTTGGCTCAGCCGATCCTGTTGAAGGGCTCGACCCGGCGGACCCTGCCAATCGCCGGATCGACTTCAGCGTGTTGCAAACAGCGCAGATCAGGCCGACTCCGGTCGATACACCCGGCCCTCACTAATCTGTTACACAGCGACCTTGGCTTGAGACTTATCAACCTCTAAGCACGGCCATCAAACTACAGGAGTTGCGTTCGGTGCCGATCTGGCTGGAATTACTCGTCTTGTTGTGGCTCACCTTTATGGTCGGGGTCGGACTGGGATGGGCGCTCTGGGGACGCAACCCGGAATCGGTCGGGAGCACTGAAAATGAGTGAACTGATCCAGCAGAACTGGATTTTATTCGTCATCGCACTGGTGATCGGCGTTGCCGTCGCCTGGTGGATTTTTGTCGCCTCGCGCAAAACTACGGTGCGTAAAGACAGTGAAGAACATGAAAAGCAGGGTGAAACGCGCGCCAAACGTAATCAGGCCCTGATCGACGCACCGCCCGCCTCTCTGGCGAACGAAATGCCGCCTGCTACGCCAGCGGGAATGGCCGGTGCCGGTGAAGCGGTAGCCGCTGCTGCCGAAAGCGACGCCATCGCAGCCCGCAATGTAGAAAAAGAAAAGACGTCAGAAGCACCTGCACCTGCACCTGCACCTGCACCTGCACCTGCACCTGCAGGAAGTGAAGATGATCTTACCCGTATCAAGGGGGTCGGCCCCAAGCTCAGCAAACAATTGCACGAATTGGGCGTCACCAGCTTCGCCCAGATCGCAGCATGGGACGATGTCGAAATCGACAGAATCGATAGTCAGCTCGGCCGGTTTCAAGGCCGTATCCGGCGCGATAACTGGACCGAACAGGCTCGCTTTCTTGCGGATGACGATACGGCCGGATTCGAAGCACAATTCGGCAAAATCTGACTCTTCCCTTTCTGCGTAACCCCCGGCTCCCGCGGTTTTTTGGGAACTTACCCCCCCTTATTCCATTATCGAAAATGAATAAGCTGCCCTAAAGGCAGGAAAGAGAAGGAATATGGCGCACAAGATTGACAATCAAAGCCGTCCCACTGTCCTGGTGGTCGAAGATGAATTCATCATCGCTCTCGACTTGTCTGAGACAGTGCGCGATCTCGGCTATGCGCTCGAAGGTCCTTATGCCGATACGGAAAATGCCTTCGTCGCGATCGACCGTGTTATGCCCGACTGTGCGATCCTCGATGTCCGGACTGCGGATGGTGAAGTGTATCCGCTCGCGGACACGTTGACCGAAGCGGGTGTACCGATCATTTTTCACTCCGGTCATATACAACCGGATCAGATTACCGAACGCTATCCCAATGCGACAGCCTGTACCAAGCCCTGCCCGCCGGACAGATTGGTGAAAGTGCTGGAAGAAGCGGTCTATCCCAAAATGGACAGTTAGAAAGCACGCGATTTCATATATATATAGAAAAGGCCCGGTGAGAGTTTTCCCACCGGGCCTTTTCATTGCGCCTTTGCCTTAATCGCTCAGCTTTGTTCGACCAGCATGAGAGCATCAAGTGCCACCACGCCTTCACCCGCCGGATGGATAATCACTGGATTGAGATCAATTTCACGGATCGCCGGATTGCCGACCATCACACGGCCGATCTGAACGATCAACTCAGCCAGCGCCTCAACATCCAGAGCCGGAGAACCGCGATAGCCCTCAAGGATCGCTGCCTGTTTCAAATCGAGCAGGCCTTCCTTGACCTGATCGACGCCGAGGTCAGGTGTGAAGAGTTTCACATCCTTGAGAATTTCCGCTGTCACACCGCCGAAACCGGCAAGAACGACAGGCCCCCATTGAGGGTCGTTCTTGGCTCCGACAATCATCTCGACGCCCATCTTGCCCATTGCTTCGATCAGAACACCGTCAAGCTGGATCGAAGCATTATACGCTGCCACATTCTTGAAGATCTGATCGAATGCCGCCCGCACGTCGTCTGCCGTTTTGAGATTGAGCAACACACCGCCGGCATCGCTCTTATGGCCAAGCACGGCAGCCTGCGCTTTCATGACAACCGGATAGCCGATAGCATCGGCTGCCACAGCGGCTTCATCGGCCGTTGCGGCAAACTGACTGTTCGGGAATGCAATACCGAGCGGCTTGAGCAGTTCCTTGGCTTTATATTCTGGAATAACACCATTGATCTGGTCGAAGCCGGAAATTGCTAGCGGGTCACCCGAACGGTCGGTCAGATCGCGCTTGGCAAGGTCAGCCAGACGTGAAATTGCGCGATAGGCGCGTTCGGTGCTCGGGAACCAGGGGATGCCCACCTTGCGCAGACCATCAATATAATCCTGTGGCACGGTGGCTCCTTCGTCCACCCCGGCGAAGACGAGCGGCTTGGAGAACGTACCGCCTTCCAGCACTTTCATGATATGGGGGAATTTGATCCCGGATGTCACGGGGTCGGACTGGATAATCGAAGAGACCACCGAACCAACACGCTCGTCTTCGAGCAAAGCAGTCAAAGCCTTAGTGTAAATTTCCGGTTCGGACAGGCCCACAGCCGTAATGTCCAGCGGATTGGAAACTGGCACGAATTCGGGCAGCGCTGCCCGCAAAGCCGGGCTGTCTTCATCATGCAGTTCGAGCAGGTCGAGCCCGATGTCTTCGGCGAGATCGAAAGCAAGGCCGCGCAAAGCCCCCGATTCACCCAAAACCGCCATATTGGCGCCGGGCAGGCTCGGACAAGTGAGCGCGATGGTAAGGATATCACCCAATTCTTCCAGCGTTTCTGCGAAGATCACACCTTCCCGCGACAATTTGGCTTTCATGAGCTGATAGTCACCAGCCATAGCGCCGGTATGTGTCGCCGCGCTTTCCTGCGCCTTATTGGACTTGCCCGGATGCAGCATCACAATCGGTTTGCCCGCTTTCCGTGCCCGACGGGCGGCGCGAATAAAGGCTTCGGGACGACGCAGCGTTTCGACATACATGCCAATAACATGCGTATCCTCGTCATCGACCAGCCATTCGACATAGTCTTCGACTCCACTGGCCGCTTCATTGCCAGTCGAAACGGAATGGCTGACAAAGCATTCACGCGGATGGAGCACAGTAGCCAGAACAGCTGCAATAGCACCAGACTGCGATGCGATACCGACAGCCCGCGTCCCCTTGGACGGGCTCTTCATATTGGTTTCGACAAAGGTGAGCGGAACGCGCTGAATATAGTTGGTGCAGCCCAGGCAGTTAGGACCTTCGATGACCATGCCATGCTTGCGGGCGATTTCACCGAGTTCGAGCTGTTCTTTCATGCCCTCTTCCCCGGCTTCGGAGAAACCGGCGGAATAGATCACAACTGCACCGCAGCCCCGTTCAGCAAGCTGACGGACCGTATCGAGAACGAAGGGACGGGGAATAGCGAGCACGGCACAATCGACGCCTTCGGGAAGTTCGGTGACCGATGCATAGCATTTCAGCCCCTGAATTTCCTCACGCTTCGGATTGACCGGGTAAATCTCTCCGTCGAATTCATACTGAACGAGGTTGTTGAGGAGGGTCGCGCCAAGCGCTCCCTTGCGATCGGAAGCACCAACAACCGCCACCGATTTCGGACGCAGCAGCCGATCAATCTGTTCATTCGTAAAGCGCGTATCGCTCATGGCATCCACTCTCTATCCAAGCAAAACCCCGGAAGCCGGAAAGCTTCGGGGCATATGTAATTCCCACAATCCTAAAAGGAGCCGTCCGTGCGGGCAAGCACCCGCACGGACCATATCGAATCCGATTTTAGTCTTTCTCGATCTTCGATTTGTCGAAGACACCAAGACCGGGCTTGTAGGTCTTTTCGTCAAGGAACTGCTTGGTGGCTTCCTTGCGGGTTTCCCAGCCGCCGAAATCGTTCAGCGCTTCCTGAGCACGGATCAGATAATCTTCGGCGTTGTCATATGTCATTTCCATGACGCGGCGCATGGCCCATTTGGTAGCTCGCAGAGCCTGCGTGTCCTTGGCCTTGAGCGTGTCAGCAACTTCCTGAACGCGAGCCTTGAGCTGATCGGCAGGCACGCTTTCGGTAACGAGGCCCTGCTCGGCAGCCTGCTTGCCGGTGAGATTTTCACCCATCATGGCATGATACATGGCTTTGCGATACGGCATCAGTTCAGCTGCGACCTTCGATGCACCACCGCCGGGCAGAATCGCCCAGTTGATTTCGGACAGACCAAACTGTGCATCGTCGGATGCAATGGCAATATCGCAGCCGAAAAGCGGGCCGTAACCGCCACCGAAACACCAGCCATTGATCATGCCGATAGTGGCTTTTTCATACCAGCGCAGGCGTTCCCACCATGTATAGGCTTCGCGCTGCGCCTTACGCGTTGCGCCAATGCCTTCGGCTTCATTCATGCGGAAATATTCGAGAAGATCCATGCCGGCCGACCACGCGGTCCCTTCACCGGTCAGAACCAGAACCTGAACATCGTCCCGGAATTCGAGGCTTTCAAGCACACGCAGCATCTGCCGGTTGAGCTTGGGGCTCATGCAATTACGCTTGTCGGGGCGATTGAAATAAACCCATGCGACACCGTCGACCACTTCGTAACGAACGGTTTCTTCTTCCGGACGGGGATCGGGCTGGGATGGCATTGCCATTGATACTCTCCTGTTTCGAATCAACAAAATTGTTATGCCTTATTGCTATTCCGGATAACGATCCGGATTGTTATATGCAACAAGCATTCTTATAGTCCCGCCATGCATGATCCTTTGCCCGACTATCCCGGCTATGCGCTGCGCCGTGCAGCCAATATGGCGATGACCGAACTCGCGAACCGGCTTGCCGGTATCGGTTTGCGTCAAGTCGATGCCTCCACCATGATTTTGATCGAAGCCAATCCCGGCGTAACGGGCAGCGCGCTCGCCAGACGGCTAGATATTCGCCGGGCCAATATGGTCCCGCTTCTCAAGGGTCTCGAAGATGCAGGACTGATCGAACGAGCGCCGATCGACGGTAAATCGCTGGGCCTCAATCTTACTTCGCTGGGGCGCAAAAAGCTGGCCGAAGCCCGGCAACGGATCGAAACGTTCGAAGCCGAGCTGCTGAGGCGTGTGCCGGCAGAACACCGCGCGCATCTGGTTCCTGCCCTTAATGCCCTATGGCAAGAGGAGGAAGAATAAGGGGCCCTATGCCTGTGCATGGGACCTTCCCATGCCCGGGAACGGTCCGATACTGTTTCAAAGGTGAGACAAACTGTCTCATTCGACCACCGGAAGCGCGCCCTGCGCTTGCCGGTGAGCCATCCACTCCCTAACTTGAAAGAAAAGCACATTACCGGGAGTTGGATATGGAAAGTAAGGTTTATCCTGTGTCGGATGAATGGGCGCAGGATGCCCTGATCGACGCTGAAACCTATGCGCGCAAATACCGCCAGTCGATCGAAGATCCCGATACATTCTGGCGTGAAGAAGCGCAGCGGATAGACTGGATCAAGCCCTTCACCAAAGTGAAGGATACCAGTTTCGATAAAGACGATTTCCATATTCGCTGGTTCGAGGATGGCACGCTTAATCTGGCAGCTAATTGTCTGGATCGCCACCTTGCGGACCATGGTGACCGTCCTGCCATTATCTGGGAACCGGACGATCCCTCTCATGACAATCGCATTCTCACCTATCGCCAACTTTATGAAGAAACCTGTCGCTTTGCCAACGGCCTGAAAGCCAATGGTGTCAAAAAAGGCGACCGGGTGACGATCTATATGCCGATGGTGCCCGAAGCCGCCATCGCCATGCTGGCCTGCGCGAGAATTGGAGCAGTGCATTCGGTCATCTTCGCCGGTTTCTCTCCCGAAGCCCTCGGCAACCGGATCGAAGACTGCGACAGCGATATTGTCATCACCGCCGATGAAGGCCATCGCGGCGGTAGAAAAGTTCCTCTGAAAGCCAATGTGGATGAAGCATTGGATCACCACGCCCATGTCAGCCGCGTCATCATGCTGCGCCATACCGGGGCCGACGTCCCGATGAAGGAAGGGCGTGACATCACCTGGGATGAAGCGGTCGCAGATCAAAGTACCGATTGCGAGCCTGAAGAAATGGCTGCGGAGGACCCGCTTTTCATTCTTTATACGTCAGGCTCCACCGGCAAGCCCAAAGGCGTACTGCACACCACTGGCGGCTATGCCGTGTGGACGAGCATGACACACGAATATTCCTTCGATCATCGGCCCGGCGATGTCTATTGGTGCGCCGCCGATATCGGATGGATCACCGGCCATTCCTATATCGTTTATGGCCCCTTCGCCAATGGCGCGACCAATGTCATGTTCGAAGGCACGCCCAACTATCCCGATTTTTCCCGTTTCTGGCAGATCGTCGATAAATATCGGGTCAATATTCTCTACACGGCCCCCACCGCTCTGCGCGCCCTGATGCGGGAAGGTAATGAATGGGTCGAAAAGACAAGCCGGGACAGCCTTCGTGTACTCGGCTCCGTGGGTGAGCCGATCAATCCCGAAGCATGGGAATGGTATTATCACATCGTCGGCAACGGCAAGTGCCCGATTGCCGACACCTGGTGGCAAACCGAAACGGGGGGCCATATGATTACCCCTCTCCCCGGAGCGCACGCTCTCAAGCCCGGCAGTGCCACGAAGCCGATGTTCGGGGTCAAACCCGAAATTGTCGACACGGACGGCAACAGGCTGGAAGGCCCCTGCGAAGGCGCACTGGTTATTGCGGATAGCTGGCCGGGCCAGATGCGCGGTGTATATGGCGATGAAGAACGTTTCTTCCTCACCTATTTCAGCACCTTCAAGGGCCGCTATTTTACCAGCGACGGCTGCCGCCGCGATGAGGACGGTTACTACTGGATCACCGGCCGGATGGACGATGTCATCAATGTTTCCGGCCATCGCATGGGCACGGCAGAAATCGAAAGCGCGCTGGTGCTCCACGAAAAAGTGGCCGAAGCCGCCGTCGTGGCTATGCCGCACGATGTGAAAGGCCAGGGCATTTATTGTTATGTCACAACCATCGCCGGGGTCGAAGGTGACGAGGATCTGCGCAAGGAACTGATCAAATGGGTCCGCCACGAAATCGGACCGATCGCATCGCCCGATGTGGTTCAATTCGCTCCGTCATTGCCCAAGACCCGGTCGGGCAAAATCATGCGCCGGATTCTGCGCAAAATCGCTGAGAATGACACAAGTAATCTGGGCGATACCTCCACTCTGGCCGATCCGGAAGTGGTCGATAACCTAATTGCCAATCGGCCGGACCTTTAACCCATTTTCCTGTTCGGGCAGTTCCACTGTCACTTTTTCAGCGGCACTGCCCAGCATGGGATCAGACGGCCCGTTCTGTCAGCGCAAGAGCCATAAACTGATTGAACGGAGAAGCCTCATAGCCGCCAAACGGACCGCATGGCTGAAAGCCACGCTTGCGATATAGTGCCAGAGCAGGCTCGAAAGCCGGACCGGACCCGGTTTCCAGCGCCAGACGGGTCACGCCATCGGCTCGCCCTTTATCGATAATGTGATCGAGCAGCGCAGCCGCCACGCCACAACGGAGGAAATCCGGATGAGTGCGCATGGATTTGATCTCCCCCAAATCGCCGGATAAACGTTTCAGAGCACCGATCCCGGCGATTTTCTCGCCTTCCCATGCCGTCCAGACAGTGACTTCAGGAGCAGCAAGACCTGAAAGATCGAGTGCAAATACAGCATCCCTGGGAGAATTCTCATGCATTCCGGCAAGATGCAGCCGCAACAGATTTCGGACCGCTGCGCCCGACAGAGCATCTTCTACAATCACCATAGCACGCCATTCCCTCAGATTGCCCGATCGACCTGCCCAAACGAATAACCGCAAGCGCAAAACATGTTAGATGCCGCCGGAGGACCTGAAGCATCAGCCGGGCTGACAGATGCTTCAGGAAGGTCCATAGAGCCTCGGCAAGCGTGATGGAGATATTTGATGACAGCGCCCCGTCAAGACTGGACCCGCGAAGAAATCGCCGAACTGTTCGATCTTCCCTTTACCGAATTATTATTCCGCGCTGCATCCGTTCATCGCGAAAGGCACCGCCCTGAAGAGGTACAACTCTGCACCCTGCTGTCGATCAAGACTGGCGGCTGTCCGGAAGATTGCGGCTATTGTTCACAAAGCGTCCATGCCGATAGCGGTGTGAAAGCCACCAAGCTGATGGACGTACAACAAGTGCTGCAACGCGCGGCACAGGCCAAGGATGCGGGCAGTCAGCGTTTTTGCATGGGCGCCGCATGGCGTAACCCCAAGGATCGCGACATGCCCAAGATCGTACAGATCGTCGAAGGTGTGCGGGCCATGGGCATGGAAACCTGCATGACGCTGGGTATGCTGTCCCCCGAGCAGGCACAGATGCTCTCGAATGCTGGCCTCGACTATTATAACCATAATATTGACACGGCACCCGAACGGTATGACGATGTCATTACCACCCGCACCCTCGAAGACCGACTGGATACACTCGACAATGTTCGCGGGGCGGGAATTAATGTCTGCTCGGGCGGAATTGTCGGAATGGGAGAAACACGGGCGGATCGGGTAGGCTTTATTCACACACTTGCGACCTTGCCGGCCCATCCCGAAAGCGTGCCCGTCAACGCCCTGGTCCCTGTAAAAGGCACCCCGCTGGGCGACATGCTCGCCAACACACCGCTCGCAAAGATCGACGATATTGAATTTGTCCGTACGGTTGCCGTGGCACGCATTACCATGCCGCTTTCCATGGTCCGTCTCTCTGCCGGGCGTGAAGACATGTCCGATGCAACGCAAGCGCTCTGCTTTCTGGCCGGAGCGAATTCGATTTTCACCGGCGATACGCTTCTCACAGCGCCCAATTCAGGAGATGACAGCGATGCCGAACTGTTCCGGCGCCTTGGTATGAAGCCGATGGAAGGTGAAGAACCCATGCGGGCCTGCAAACCGGCCATGCCTGAAGCCGCAGAATAAAAAAGCGCGCAAGGCACGTCACGTCCGGGAAACGAGATATTTGGGAGCCTGCTCTCTGGCCTGAATGCAAATGCGGCTCCCGCTCATCCCCCTGGCGGTTCGCGTCCATCCCGGTCCCCCGGAATCGGCGTGGGCGTCGCTCCGCAAATATCGCGCAAAGCAGGCCGCAACCCCTCTTCCAGCGTGGGATGGTAAAACGGCATTTCCAGCAATTGAGAAGCGGACACCCGTTTCATAATCGCCAGCATGAGAAGGTGCGCCATATGATCGGCGCCCGGCGCAAACATGGCAGCTCCTGTAAGCACCCCCTCCTCCGGCTCGGCATAGAGACGGATACACCCATCCGCCCGCGCTTCGACCTTTGCTCTGCCCTGATCGGTATAAGAGGCAAAACCCGTCAGCGTGTTCTCGCCCGGTTCCTGCCCCAGAAGCACCAATGGCGGATCTGTGAAGGTAATAGCAAAAGACGGTGTACGACGGGACGGAATGGATGCCGGATAAGCCACGGCATTCCGTCCTGCAATGGCCCCTTCGGTGGCTGCTTCATGCAATAAGGGGGCATCGGCATTGTCGTCGCCTGCAATGAAGATCGGAGCCTCACCACATTGCATAGTCGTGCGGTCGAAAAGCGGCCTGCCTCTGTCGTCCAGCTCCACGCCCGCTGCGGCAAGATCCAGATCCTTCAGATTGGGGGGACGGCCTACAGCTACGAGAACTTTTTCGAAAAGCTGATGCCCGGTGCTTTTCCCTTTCCAGCTAATATTGATTCCCCCGGCGGCTTTCTCCGGTGTGACATCAACCCCGAGATGCACATTCATATCCCGTGTCAGCACATCAAGAAGCGCATCGAGAATCTCTTGATCCTGCACTTTGCCAAGCGTTTCGGCCCGGTCGAACAGGCTCACTTCCACCCCAAGTCGTGCCATGGCCTGTGCCAATTCCAGCCCGATTGTTCCGCCCCCGATCACAGCCAGCGATCGAGGCAAATCCTCGATCTCGAAAATCGTATCACTGGTCAGAACATCATTGCCCAGTGCAGCAAAAGGCTCCGGCACCATGGGTGAGGACCCGGTGGCGATGACCACTGCCTTTGCCGAAACCGTATCACCATTATCGAGAGCAAGAGTAGTCGGTGCTGTAAATCTCGCTCTGGCGCGAATAGTCGTGCCTCTGGGCAGTTTTTCAAATCGGCTACGGGTTCCGGCCGTAAATTTATCGCGCTCTTCCCGCAAGCGCTGCATCACCGCCTTGCCATCGATTGCAATATCCCCGGTGCGGATTCCGAAAATATCGGATTGCGCCGCCGCATAGGCATTTTCTGCGGCCGCGATCAGAAGCTTGGAAGGCATACACCCGACCGAAGCACAGGTCGTACCGATAAATTCAGGATCAATCAGCAGCGTAGCAGCACCGTGGCGGCGGGCATTGCGCTCTGCCGCTATACCGGCCGTTCCCGCCCCGATAACCGCTACATCACAAATATGATCTGCCATCATGTCTCCTTCAGGAATCGCTTTCCGGTGCGGGTCGTCATGGTGAAGTTCCCAAATGGCATGAACGAACCGTTTTCCCGCCTCACCGAGAATGTTCTCTTTCCTAAACCCTCTGCCTGCCACCAATATCCCAAATCTATCCGCTTTATGCCCGGAGCGGCAAATATACGTCTGGCTTCACGCCAGCCCTTTGACAGTTTTGGACATTTTCCCTTCTATGCTAAGGTCCTTCCAGGGGAATGCCCTGTCACCCGTGGGGGGTGACGGGTTTTGAGGGGAGTTAGCGTGGGATGAATGCAGCCTTCGACGTGCTGGATTATGAATCGGGCCTCCAGCTCGATCAGCAAATGTGTTTTCCGATTTACGCATCTGCCAATGCTATTGTGAAAAGTTACCGCCCGTTGCTGGAGCCATTAGGGCTTACCTATCCGCAATATCTTGTCATGATGGTTCTATGGGAAAAAACGCCTATTTCTGTGGGAGATATAGGACGGCGACTGTTGCTGGACAGCGGCACACTTACCCCGCTTCTCAAGCGCCTTGCCAGTGCAGGGATTGTCTGCCGGCGGCGCGATCCGGTCGATGAAAGACGGGTCCTGATCGAACTGACCGATAAGGGGCGGGAATTGGAGGATCTGGCGCAGGATATACCTTCCAGCCTGTTCGCCAAAAGCAAATTAACGGATGAAGACCGGGGGGAACTGTATGAGGCGATCAAGATCCTGCGTCGAATTCTTCTCAAACAGATGGATTGACAATAAACAATCATCTTTCTGATCTTATTGCTTTTCTGTAAAATTTTTAACCGGAAGCCCACAGCTGAGCGATACTGGCAGGAGGAAAGCTTGCAGCCTTCCTCTTGTCTTGCCGCTTGCCTGCCCTTATCAGCCTGAATGGTTGCAGCAGGGGAGATGCGCGCCAGATCTGATAGTCCGGAGTCGATGCTTCTTGTCTCAGCAGATCCCTTTGCCCGAACAATCCTTGCTGCATCGCGTCAGGGCCAGGCTGGGTCCGCGCCTGACAGCGCTTTTGCTGGCTATTGTGCTCGAAGTGCTGATGCTGCTGGCGCTCCTGACACTTGAACCCAGCTTTTCCGGGCCTGCACAGCCCGAAGAAACCATTTCCAGTTTCGATGTCCGGCCGTCTGCGGAACAGACGCAAGAGGAACCAGAACAGGACACAACAGAGCCAGAGCAGAGCCAAACAGAGCCTGAACCCGCTCCTGTGCAGCCAGAGCAGGCTCCGCCCACGCCGCCTCAGCCGGTCGAGCCACAAATCCTTGAACAGCAAACGCAACCAACACCGGCTATTTCGATTCCCAGTGACCAGATGATCGCACCCGACATCGCACCGCCTCCCGCTCAGGCTGCGCCCAAACCGAAAAAGAAGATCGGTGTAAAAATGGGTCCGAAGATGGGGCCATCGGGTGCTGCCGGCCCATCGGATACAGCCGTGGTCGGCACGGCCCCTAATGGTGAGCCGCTTTATGCCGCCTCCTGGTATCGCGAACCGACAGACGGTGAGTTGCGTGGCTATCTCTCCACCGCACAGGGGCCCGGCTGGGGGCTGATCGCCTGCCGGACCGTGCCCGATTATCGGGTAGAAGATTGCGTCCCGCTGGGCGAATCGCCCAGGGGATCGAATATCGCCCGCGCAGTGCTCGCCGCGTCCTGGCAATTCCGTGTCCGGCCGCCGCGTGTCGGGGGCGAATTGCAAGTCGGCGAATGGGTCCGCATCCGGATCGATTACGGGCAGAAATCAGGCTGATAATGAAAAGGGGCGAACCATCCGGCCCGCCCCCCTTTTCTTTGGAATTTCGTTCCTGAACCCGATCAGCTCAGTTCAACCGCATTCACAATATGCGCTTGCGTATATTCGTTGAGACCGGCTTCACCGAGTTCGGCACCCATGCCCGATTCCTTCGCCCCGCGGAACGGGATGTTGGGATCGATGGCGAGGAACTGGTTGACCCAGACCGTGCCGGTATCGATCTTTCTGGCCACATCGGTCGCCTTGGCGACATCCTTCGACCACACGCTGCCGCCCAGCCCGTATTCGCTATCATTGGCGCGAGCGACGACATCGTCGATATCGTCATATTTGAGCACCGGCAGCACCGGGCCGAACTGTTCTTCCTTCACCAGACGGGCATCTTCGGGAAGGTCGCGCACGATGGTCGGCGGAATGAAATAGCCGTCGCGATCGAGCGGCTTGCCACCTGCGAGAACCGTCCCCTTCTGCGCCGCATCATCAAGCAGTTCGCATACTTTATCGAACTGCATCTTGTTCTGCACCGGGCCGACCTGCGTGCCCTGCTTGGCTCCGTCATCGGTAATCGCCTCATTGGCGATCCGGGCGATTTCTTCGCAGAACTCATCATAGATATTGCTCGGCACATAAGCGCGCTTGATCGCCACGCAGATCTGTCCGGCATTGGTCATCGACCCGTCAAAGATCTTCTGCGCAACCAGCTTGGGATCGACATCGTCAAGCACAATGGCCGCATCGTTGCCGCCCAGTTCGAGCGTCACGCGCTTCACCATGGCGGCCGCCGAAGCCATCACCTTCTTGCCGGTGCCGGTCGAACCGGTGAAAGCGATCTTGTCGACATCCGGATGGCCGGTCAGCTTCGCACCGAGATCGTTTTCATCGCAGATCACATTGAACACGCCGGCCGGCAGAATTTCATTGGCGAGTTCGGCAAAAAGCAGCGTGGTCAGCGGCGTTGTCGGGGCCGGTTTAACGATCATGGTGTTGCCGGTGATAAGCGCCGGGCCGACCTTGTTCATCATCAGAATGACCGGGAAGTTCCATGGCGTAATCGCTGCCACCACACCCAGCGGAGTGCGATGTTCGATGACCTTATTGCCACCTTCGTCACGCAGCACTTTTTCTTCAAGCCGGCGATCACGGAAAGCGCGCAAAATGAAAGTGCAGCCGATGATTTCACCCATCGCCTGTTCGGTCGGCTTGCCCTGTTCCTGAGTCAGCAGGCTGGCAAATTCGGCCGCACGCTCTTCCAGAGCCGCCGCCAGCTTCTCGATCATGGCGGCGCGATCATCGATGGGCATGGCCGACCATTTCGGGAATGCGGCACGAGCGGCCGTCACAGCCGCTTCAAGCTGCGCCTCATCGGCCTTGGGGCATTTCGCGAAGGGTTTACCGGTGGCGGGATTGACAACATCGAAACTGGATGCGCCGTCAACGGCTTTTCCGTCGATCAGCAGCTTGAATTCATGGTCCATCTCTCATTCCTCTCTAATATCGCGGAGCATCTGGCAGCTCTCTTCACCAGGGCCACCTTCACCCGACGCGCCGCAAGTCTACCTGACATTATCTTGCAGCAGCATGACCCAAGTAAGGAGCCTTACAGCCAGAGTCAGCCCCCAAATTGCTATCAGATATAAATATCCTCGCAAAATCGTTTTTGCGGGAGCGGGTAATTGTGTGGATTGAGCTGTAGTGGGAATGGGACGATTGACTGATCCGTCCAATTCAGACTGCCCCACCGTTCTATCGAAGTGGCCGCAATAGCTTTTTGGAGAAAAAAGCTGCCGTTCGGGATACGCCCCTAGTTGCTGTCGTTGGATGCGCAAACTTAGCGCTCAGGTTTCAACCACGCATGGGCCACAAGAATGCAACCACTGATGAACGCTCCGATAGCGATCCAACCGGCGATGAAGGGCAGTGATGAAGCGCAAAAATCAAAGCAAGCCTGGTTTGGTCCAGTGATAGGTTCGAGTTCAAAAAACTCGATGAAATGGTCCCAGTAACCTCCACCCATAACCGCTGCCACAATATAGCGATTGACGATCCAAGCCTGAATTGTGCCTCCGACTGCTGCCGCCAGAAACATTATGAGTGCGATGAGAAGCCTACGATCTCGCTTCAATCTCCATCTCCCCAAATCGCTATCGGGGCGATGAAGCAATTGGCTGGGATCTGCAGCTGGGGAAGCTGCTACCACCGAGCCTGTATTGGCAATGGCGATTGGGAGGTTTGGTTTGGAGTGTGGTTGCGGGGGCAGGATTTGAACCTGCGACCTTCAGGTTATGAGCCTGACGAGCTACCGGACTGCTCCACCCCGCGCTGGGTGTCTGTGTTGTTACAGACGCAAAAGCCGCCGCTCGGAGTGATCC
>NZ_RAPF01000012.1 GCF_003610805.1 Altericroceibacterium spongiae
GCATTTGGCATTGGCCCCTCGGTCATGACCGAGGCCATGGACGTGCTCAATCAGCATTTTGCCAATGCTGCCTGATCCCCAGACGGGGTGACGCTGCCCGGCCGTCACCAATGTTTGCAACAGAGCCCAACAAAGCTATGTAGGTGCCGCAAGTCCCTAAGAACGCCTTCTACCTTAATTTCATCCATAACTGGCAGAATGACCTTTGCGACACCGCTCCTACATATCCGCCAGCCCTACGCTAGCGCGGTCGGATTGTCATGTAGCAGCGCACTCATCCCGCTATAGGTCGGGTATCGTATATGACCAGGACAATTGGCCGGCCATGATCGCTTGGCAGTCGATGTAAATCCGCAAATTGGAGCATGCGTTCAACGGCCTTTAGCGCAGCTTTGATCGAAGATCCGGCAAATCGAGCATGACGGCAACTGACGTAGGCGAGCTCGTCCGAATTTGCCAACGGCCAAAAAGCAATGGCGGACAGGAGCAAGTCAGACGTTGCCGTTAATACGCTCTCGTTGGCATTGCCGCAGCGACTTAATCGCTATACCGAAGCCGCATGTTTCCGTTATGTCAGAATGGCTCACGGGACCAACATCTGAGAGAGAGAGGGACGAGCTGGCATATGAGGGAAATGGATACTCCAGACGTTGAAAAGAAGCCTGATCGTGTTACCGAAGCCCGTCTCCGAGGACTACAGGCAGCCCTCCAACTATCTGGTTCAAAGATAGAAACCCACAAAGCCCTGATTCTAGTCGACCTGCAAGGGATTTATTTTTCCCTTCATAAATGGCTTTCAGCTCACGACTTCGCCTTAGATGACGCTTTTATTATTAGTCGTTTCGCATATTTTCAGTTGCGAAGAACTTTTGATGAAATTTCGAGGCGGGTTTGCTCTCTCAAATCAGGTCCATGCGGCTATTTGAAAGATTTGTACGGAACAATTTCGGTTGAAGAACGGCAAGGTAAATACTTCCTATCGAAAGAAACAAATATTCTCAAAAATGGAACTTACCTTGATATTCATCCGAGCTTCGAAATTTTCTTCGCGCCTGCTCCGCTGCGAGAAATCAAGTGGTTACTACGCGGAAAGCGGCAGCGTGAATACGCAGCGTCTCATCGACATCTTACCAACGTTGAAGCAGGAATTATCGAAAGAGATGGCATCTTTCGGCGGGACTATTCTAAATATGATGCTTTTGTGGAAGAACTTCAGAGGATATCGGATCACAAAGAGACCCATGAAGGTTTTTTCAACTTCCGTGTCGACAAAGGCCAGATCAGATATTTCGATGAAAAGGAAGTAGACACAAGGATTGTGATGAGGGCGATGGACGCAATCCATAATTCGGAAGTTGATTCACTGTGCATCGTGTCTTCAGATCAAGATTTTCTCCCTCTCTGCGATCGCGCATTTAATGATGGCATATATTTTTTCCAAGCTGATTTAGCAAAATTCCTGAAAGACGATCATATCGGCCGAAAGCTTCAAGAACTGGGCGATCAGTTTATTCGAGGTGGTATCGAACCATCATGGCCGCTCGAAATCATTACAGAGGCTATGTCCTGTCAAGCGGTTGACCATAAGGCAAATTATGGCCTGGAGGACCATGAAATCAAGTCGCTTGTTAACTTGCACAACGAAATGAATGAAGTTCAGATAGAGATTGTCACCGAGGCAAGTGGCCGAGCCTCAATTAAAATGCACCGCCCGCTCTAACTGGCGATATCGATTTCGATTTGATGGGCAGAAACAGGTTCCGGCGGAATCTGGCATGCAACGCTTGCCAGATGAACGGCAAATTTTGGTCGGCAGCCGACTTCGTTTGAGCGTCAGCTATCCCTGCCATCCAGCTCCGAACCCGACCCGAGGCGGTCATTCCGCCCCGGGCGGAAAAGTTGGAGGTCCGTTTTGGACGAACGATCCTTTGCCGTTGCGAAAAGCGCCGACCACATCGCCAGCGTCCCAATGGCCTGACAGGATGCCCTTCCGGTTGATCCCGCCCACAGGTCGCCGCCGCGCCGCCAGCAATCTGGCTCGGCGCGTGTCACGGTCGATTAGCTTACCATGCAGGTCAATAGCTGACCGAAGTGGATACATGTTTAATATTCCTTCAGCTGTTTTAGATGCTATCTACCAATTCAAATACAAATATTGATCGGTAATTCGAAGTGGTTCGCTAATTCCTGAGCAAACGATTTTGCTTCGTACAACGTGTTTCGATCTGCAATACACATGGCACCGGCTAGGCCAGTTGGATCGCCGGGCCATTCTGGCGTGTAATGAAAATAAACGCTGTAAAATTGAGCATCTTTATTATCGACCCGCTCAACACAATCATCGAACTGAACGCACCCTGCGACTTCAATCGCATCCGCGAGTTTACCAAGATACGTTAATTCGGCGTCTGTTTCCGTCCAGTTTCTCATGATGAGAGATCCTTTTTCGCTAAGAGTTAAATGGAGCCGAAGGCGATGCATGGGCATCGGCTTCTGCCCGCTGGTCGAAGCCGGGGGATGGGAATGCGCAAATCAGAGCCGATCATGGGGGAGGGGAATCACCCGGCCTGCACAAGTGAGCCTGCGAACGCGGAAGGCCGGGGAAGCCCCCATGATCGCCAAGCGAGGCCGCAGGCCGAGACGGTCCAGCTCTTGCGCAGGGAAGGGGAGGCCGCCACTTCCCAAAAACGAGACAGAGACGTGCCGCCTCGGCGGCTCTATCGGAGTGTGGGTCTGCCTCGCACTCGGCGCGCCTGGTCGAAGCGCAGCGCATATAACGCGCGCTCGATCATGCCGCGCATCGCGCGCCTGATCGTTCAGACAAGGGAGCCGGAACTATCCGCTGTGCGGATCCTCCGTCCTTATTGCGATAGCCCCGGTTGTAACCGGATGAGATTGGACGATAGCCTGTTGCTTAATTTAAGCCATTCTCGATCAAGCTGGCCAAGCGCGTAACAGGCAAAGACTTGTACGCCATGTTTGGATCTGGGCGAGCATAGAACCTCCAAATTCATCGTTATTTTCGCGGGAGACCCCTTTCTTCAGGGATGGTGGGGCGGCTCGATACCGCCCAGTGCCAGCTCAGGCTGTCAGCCGTTCGCCCTCGGCTTCGCTGGCCTTCAGGATCAATTCGCTTGCGGCCTGCGCAGCGGTGGCCGCCTTGAAAATGGCTCGCTTGTCGTTTCGTAGAACTGTTAACCAGCTCGAAATATAGGCGGCATGATCTTCGCGTTCAGTAGGTTCCATGCCCAGTGCAGTGCAAACGAAAGCAGCTCCGATCTCGGCAATCAATTCTTCCTTCGCACGGGTGGCTTTGCTCTTGTGATAATCACGCAAAGTCTCGCGGTTTAAGCGCTTGCGATGGCCGGTTGAATGGATTGCTTCATGAGCAAGCGTTGCATAAAATGCGTTGGCGCTTGTGAAACTCGCAAAGCGAGGCATGGTAATGGAATCGTCCGTATCGCTGTAAAATGCTAGTCCGTCCCGCTCTCGAATAGGCACACCATAAGCTGTAAACACTGCGTCAAGGTGCGGCTCACGGTCTTCACGGTGAACAATAATTGGTTCCGGCATGGGGAATTTTCCATCGGGCAACCCTTCAATCTGCTCGACGTTAAACACCGTATAGCGCTTCAAGAACACACGGCGTCTTTCGTCTTCCTCAACGGGCTCGCCAGCTTCATTCTTCTTGGCAATTGATCCAGCATAGACAACCCGCGTTCCTTTCTCGCCCTTCATCACATTTCCACCAAGCTCCAACGCTTGTTTGAAGGTCATCCAGTATGGATTTGTATAACCTTTCATCATAGCGGTCGCCCACAGCAACAAGACATTGATTCCCTGATAGTTTTTACCACATGAACGACGGGGTAAACTGCCCGCACCGTGCGCCCACGACGGCGACCACGGCTTTGTGCCAGCCTCAAGCAAGCCAATGATGTGATTTGTCACATCCTCGTAAATATCCACGCGTCCAGCATTTGCTTTACGAGAGCGATTGGCGGTCTTGGTCATGTTAATCCCTTTCCTAAAAATGGAGCCGAAGGCGATGCATGGGCATCGGCTTCTGACCCCCGGGCGAAGGCGGGATGGGGATGGGGGAGTAAAATCGATGGGAGTGGTGCGGGCAGAGAGGCTAGGGCGGCCCCGTCGCGCGTGAGCGCGAAGGTTTGGCTGCCCTTGACGAACAACCCGGTCCTGTCGATTTTGCTTCAGGAAACGAAAGGGCAGAGCTCTTGGTGTTTCCCTGGTGCGGGCAAGCCCGCACAGACCAGACGCGCGGCCCTGGGCCGCTCTTTAAGATGGCGAGGGACAAGATCGATGTGCAACCGCTACGAATCTGTCGCACTCGACGATGTCGCGAACTGGTTTTGCGCGGAACCGGCAGGCCGGTTCAACGGTGGTGGTCGCACCATTCATCCGAAAGACCCTGGCCTTGTCGTTTTCGATCGCGACGGCAAAAGGGTAATTCGTCAAATGACGTGGGGCTTCCCTCTTGTGCTAAAAGGCAAGAAAGGTCAGCCATTGAGGCCACACCCGGTAAATAATGCGCGGTTCGACAAGCTTGACGGATATTGGAAACGATGGACCGCGCCAGCAAACCGGTGTTTGATTCCGGTCGCTCGTTATGCCGAAGCGCAAGGGCCGCGTAGCGCAAAAACCGAAACCTGGCTATCGATACCGGATATGCCGATCATGGCATGGGCTGGCCTCTGGTAGAGGGAATGGAAAGATTGACTCATCCGTCCAATTTAGACTGACTCACCGTTCTATCGAAGTGGCCGCAATAGCATTTGGTGATAAAAAAGCTGCCGTTCCGGATACGCCGACATTGCGGACGCCACACATGCCGAACTGCAACGTCCGCTTCGCGCCCTAATTGCTGTCACACACGGTTGGGACACTCCATGCTTAAAGCGGATGTTCACTCTCGACATAGACGAAGTGAATGGCATTATGCGAATTTGGTACGCCTATGTGGTTTTAGGAGAGGTTTTTGGCTGGACGCCGCCAGCATTATCTGCCCCTTCTGCTCCAGCGCGGCTTTCTCGACAAGGAATCGGGCGAAGCCGAACGGAGTTGGTTGCATCGGAAGGGTGGCCCACCGCGCCTTGTCGGGATCCGCGACGTCGGGGTTGGCGAATATTTCTATTCGCGGCCGGTGCCGGGTGAAGTCACCCTAGACGACATGATCACCGATCTCGAAGGCGATCTAAGCAAGGTCATCGATGGCTATCGCGCTATCGCCTTCGGCAAGTGTGTTGATGCGTGGGACGCGGCGCGAACTGTCCATCACCTGATCACTCGTACCGCGCATATCCGCTCGCTCCTTGACCAGGCGAGCACGCGCTTCTTCGAAGAGATCGAAGCCTTGCTCGACGCGCCCGATAAACTCGCGGCAATTATGGGGCTGGGCAGCACCGAGTTGTCGCCGCTGGTCATCGACAAGATCCGCGAGTCCGCTGGCATGCTCCTCCCGTTCGGCGTGCCCGAGGCGCTGAGCGAGCGTCTATTTACCTTCTATCTGCGTGAAAAGGCGCCCGGACATCTTGCTGAGGCCTCGGTTCCTATGCGTAAGGAACTCCAGAGCATTCAGCCCGAGATCGCTGGCATGGTGCGCGAGACCCACGATAAGATTCTTTCTCTGGACCCCGCGGAGCATCGCTGGATCGAACGGCTCGCTGCGTTCGAATGGCATGTGGCTGAAGCCGAGCAGCTGATCCTGCCCGATTGCGTCGGCCTCGCGAGCGATGGCGCGGGGCCGCTTGTACCCTTGCTACTCTGCGACGGCGAAAGCGCCGCCTCTGTCGCGCTGCCGGTCGCGTCGAACCGCATGCTCGTCGGCGTGGCTCCCGGCGCGGTGATGATTGACCTTGTCGACTTCAACGCTCGGGCAGCGGCGTGTTGCGATAATTTTTTCATCGCCGCGGCTCCCGTCGTTGATCTGGACCTCGTCCGGTCGATCGGGACGGAGGGGGCGCCTGCCATTGATGCGGCGATCTCCGCCGCGCTAATCGGCGCTGGCGCGATCGACACTTCGCTGCCGCGGGCTATTGCCGAGCTCGGCGCGACCGATACCGAGTTCGCCTACACTTTCCGGCTCGAGGGGGTCGGCGATCAGGCACTTGCCGAGCAGCTCAACGACGTTGTGCATCAAGTCATCGCGGTCCTTGCCCGTCACCTTCCGCTCGGATCGCTCGACGGCTTTACCGTCGCTGCCGACTATGTTGGTGCGCTGGCTTCGGTCGATCGTGGGACCGATCTGCCCCCGGTTGAAACCACTGCGCTGGCCTATGGCGCGGGAGTTGCGAACACCGTGCCGGTCGTTCGCGACGGCACCGCCAAGACCCATGTTGTCATCGCCGCCGGAGTGGCCATGTCCTGGCTCAACGACGATCCCGCGATCCGCGCTTGGGCACTCAACATTCTTGTCAAGATGCTCGCTTATATTGGCCACGACGCTGGCTATGGCGAGCAGCTTGCCACCGAGGCGTTCGAACCCGATTTGATCACCTCGATGTTACACCCCGCTGTCCGCGCAGCGCCGCGCGGTTGGTACAGCGCGCGAGAAGGCGCATTCGTCGCACCTGATATCGGCAAGTCTTATGCCGATCTGGTCCTTGAAGGGCTCGCTTTCGGCCGTGCCGCGATGGCGGATGCCCGCATCGTGTTCGAGGCGACCCAGGACATCGAGCCGCTGGTGGTGACCGCACTCGAATGCGCGTCGGCGATCCTCGCTCATGCCGCTGACTGGCTCGGTCATCGCGCGGGACTAGCCGAGGGTGCCGACTTTGCTGGCGCTGACTTGCCGTCGCTGCTCACCGCTTGGGACCTTGCCGACTGGATCGAGCTCTATGGGCGCGACCTTGCGGCGATCTACGAAACTGCCGACGGACGCATCGACGCCTCGCGCGCTATGAGCATTAGCCCGCATGTCGAGCGGCTGCTCTGGACAATCGGGCTGCTCGCCTGGCCCGAAGAGGACAGCGTGCGCTGGCTGCCCTTCGATCCCGGTCCGGCGCCGGTCATCAAAGGCATGGGCGCGGGGAACGAAGAGAGCGTGGATATAGGCGGTGCCGGTTAGGGAGAGGGGAGTTCAAGCAAAGGTGCGCCTTGAAAATCGTACACATGGCGTCCACTGTAACCAACGCTTCAGGAGTCGTCTGAACGGACGTAACTTCACTGACTTGCAAACCTGGACCTGACCGTCCGCAAGCGGCCCAATAGCAGACGTTTCGTTGCGTCATTTGCAACGTCCGTTCCCCCGACATTGCGGTCATCCCGCCATTACGATGAGTCACCTGCAACCGGACGGATGAATCAATCTGGCTGGAATCTGCACCTCTGGCGAAGCAGCGAGGAATGGAACGATTGCTATAGCGGTGTGATGACCGACGCGGCACCAGAACTCATGCATATCCATGATCGCGCGCCGATCTTTATTGGTCCGGAAGACTGGGAGGCATGGTTAAAAGCACCGATCGAGGAACTGCATCGGTTCAATCGGCCTTGGCCCGCGGCGTCGGTTAAAGTCGAAGTGACCGAGAGACGATGGTGGCGGCCTAAATAAATCCTCGCGTTCCTCCCCTCCCTGAAGAAAGGGGTCTCTCGCGAAAATAGCGATGAACAATAAAGTCTTGTACTCTTATCCTGACCAAATTATCTAATTTGAGCGATATCCGGACCAGACTCTTTTTCGGAGTTTGGTATGTTAAATAAAATCACATTTCTCAGCAGTCTGATCTTTTCGCTGGCTGGCGCAAGTTCTGTCGCTGAAGCAAGCAATGTACTTGTTTTTGATCGATCTCGGTCGGGCGAATTCCAGCTTCTTGTGCCAGGCGGGTCTCAGGCGCAGCAGGTCCAATCCGATCCCGAATTGCAGCAGGATTTTGAGGCTTTAGCTGCCCCGACCGACGCGGCATACCATACAATTGAAGTGCCTGTTTGGCTGAAGTCCAGATCTTCGCCCTTCACCCGATATGCAATAGGAAATGGTGCCGGTTGTGACCGGCCGCGTTATTATTTGCCCCACCCTTCGCTCTCTAGCGATGTCGAAAAACGAAGACAGTCTTTATACTGGTCGATGGTGGACGCTGCTTGTGAAGCTGGCGTGCCGGTTGAATTGTTCGATGCGCTTGTTGCGGCCGAAAGCGAATATAATGTTTCGGCAAAAAGCAGTGCCGGTGCCATCGGCCTTACGCAATTAATGCCGGGCACAGCACGTGAGCTGGGGGTTGTCGATCCCTATGACGCCGAACAGAATTTACGCGGTGGTGCCGAATATCTTGCAGAGCAGCTTGAAAGCTTTGGCGAATGGGATCTGGCACTCGGTGCCTATAATGCTGGTCCTGGACGTATCCGTGAATATGGCAAAGTTCCACCTTTCGCTGAAACTCAGAAATATGTGAATTCGATCTTGAAGCGGATCGTAGCCGCCAGAAAAGCCAGCTTCTCCGCTCGCAGGATTACGATTGCCAGCAGCGGCGCTGAACTAAGACGGCCATAATTTATCAAAGCCGATATCTGCCGCAAAATAGACTGCGATTGCGATAATCACGGGTGCGCCTTTGAAATAATTGATTTGCCAGCGTAACCAAAGGCGTGGAATAAGCAGGGCGAGGCCTGTCCATGATGATATGTCCGGTGCGAAATTACCGACATGCAAATCATAAATCGTGATTGTGAGAGCCAAAACGCTGCACAGCAAGGCTAACAGTCCTACTGCGATGTAGAGGGCTGTCCATGCCATGATGGTTTCTTGTGGCATTATCGACCTCTTTCAAAATTAACTGCTTTGCAGCGTGCATATAGGCTGTGCCCAAGATTGCACTCTCCCTGGGCCGAGCGCCTGACAAGGCTTTGCATATATTTATCCGGTGAAGAGTGAATAGTTCCTTGAGAGAGACGTTCTCCTGTAAGAAGGGCGCAAATGATAGCCGCCTCTGGACCAAGCAGCTTTGCAGCAAATATCGCTGTTTCTGTTGAAACTGCGCTCATTTTGCAAATGTCGTGGAGTAATCTGGCATTTGGGCCAGCGTGAGAATGAATGAAACCTCTTATGAATGGGAACACCTTTTCAATATCAGTCCATTTGAAGCCTGATCGTATGAGGCCGTAGCTATCCTCCTGGTTGTTGGCTGAAGTTTTGTCCCGGCCTCCCCTTTCTGAACCCTCTGATGAGCCATTGAACTTGTGTTCTTTATGAGTGGTAGTGTGGTACTGCACATTTTGGTTCACCCTACTGCACATTTCTGTCGCTGCCGGATTGTCTGTGAAAGCTTCGCCTGAGTTTTCGCTCAGTTGTTTTTCGGCTGCTTGGTGTAATGCAAGGGACTGCCTGTGCAGTATCTCAAGCTCCGAGATTGCTTTGGGTGTTATTCTGACCGCCAGGTTTCGTCGACGGGCGCATATGGTTTGCTGCGCTGACATCGTGTTTTCGGCCCATGCCAACTCATTTGCGATAGGCCGCATAAGCGACCTGATCGAGCTGGTGATGTTGGTGATTTCTGAACAAAGCAGCCTATGTTTCTCGATCAGATTGCGCTCTGTTTCGCGCAACTCGTCGAGACTGTCGAGCATTAAGACAATCGGAGCGAGCGACCAACCGGAGGTTTTGTTGTGACTCGCAGAGACCTTGTAACGCCGGTGGCCATTACCTCTGGCATTATGGGGGACAATGAGTCCCCAGGCTCTGAGCAACGCAAATTCACGTGATGGGCGTTGTACTCCAAAGGTGACGCGCATTGTGTCGTCGCTGGCGCCGATGACTGGACCGGTCTTGCTGGTCCAGTCGGCCGGATTGGCACACATGCGCACCAGCTGATAACACCGACGCCAGACGCGTTTCGGAATTTCCAGCGTCACCGGCGGGTAGTCAGTGAATTGTGCGAAGGCTTTGATAGCGCGCGAACGTAGTTTTTCACCATCAGCCTTACGTGTCGCCTCAGGATTGTTTCGCAGGCGCATGGCCTTAGCTACGGATGCTTCCCATTGGGCAACCCGTAGCGCATCACCGCGTAAAGCGAGACAATCATCAATAGAAAAACAGTCGTGCTTTATCAGCGACATGGACTCGATGAGGCCACCTATTGAACGGCTGTCATGGCGACGTGATGCGATCTGTTGATCCATTTACTCACTCCCTAGCAGGAGCAGCATTTCAGACAGCAGGCATCGCCGCGAAAATCGCGATGAGACTTGCAAATTATCGAAACTGGACTAGAAAGGATTTGGATTTTTTGGACTTTGTTTGCCTTTTGGCTTTCCTTTCGGTTTTCCTTTCGGTTTCCTTCAGGCTTTCCTTTCTAGTCCGGCTTCTCATAGGGCCCAGGCATTGCCTGGGTCTTTTTTTGTCTGAAGTGCTGATCTCCCTAAATCATAGTGCAGGCCGAAGCTCTGCGTTGCATGAACGCGCAAGCGGACACACGGCAACGCCGCGCAAAACGCTTGCGCGCGAAAAAAAGACTTGTTATAGGGAAGCGGAAATTGAAGT
The DNA here is from genome assembly GCF_003610805.1 of Altericroceibacterium spongiae. Lineage (GTDB taxonomy): Bacteria > Pseudomonadota > Alphaproteobacteria > Sphingomonadales > Sphingomonadaceae > Altericroceibacterium > Altericroceibacterium spongiae. Next base: position 10,493 of record NZ_RAPF01000012.1, read on the forward strand.
TTGTCTTGCGCGTCCTATGCAAGTACCGCTTCCCAAATTGAGAGAAAGGTCCGGCGGCAACCGGGCCTTTTTCGTTTTTTAACTCATTGATACCGCTCCTGCTTCCGGGCGTTGCTGCGAAAGCTGTTTGAGTTTCGAAGCGAGCAAGCGAGAAATCACGGCATCGCGCGATTCTTCCCCAAGTTTCAGGTCGTCGATTTGCTTGATAATGTCCTTTTCCAGCCAGACTTCGAGCGGCCGAAAGCCCGCATCTCTGCGCTTTTGGCGGAGTGTAGCGACATATTGCTGGCGTTGTGACATGATCGGTTTGACCTCTTGCGGGGACGGAATCGAGCTTACTAGGAAGCATAGTTTCAAACATATTGCATTAGAAATTTATGCGAAGCCTGGCAGATCATCGTTTTGGCGGCGCATATGGTGGTCAAGCAGGAGCTTTTTATTCTTGCCGGCCAGCGCTTTAGCCTGCCGGGTAGGCAAAGGCTCGATTCTGCCTTGCGTTGCTGAATGTAGATCGATGAGCATGGCCGCGAATTCAGCCGTAAGATTCGAAAGCGTTTCGCATGTAGCGTTGAAATAGCTTTGCGGGCAATCGAGAGTGCTTACTGCAAGAAATGCTCGGATTTTATCTATTCCCAAATAACTTTGAATTGCCTCCAATTCAGCAAGAGACAATGCTCCGGATGTTATTTTCTTTTCGAAAGATCTGAACACTCGTTCGGATATCACCCCATCGCGCCATAACTGCCTGCGCGAAACCTTCTTTTCCGTCATGACTTTGTCGATGATGTAAAAAAGCCCGCTTTCGACAGGAGAATTACTTCCTTGAATCGAATCATATTTGCGCGCTGCCATGGCGTATGCGCCTCCACCCTGCTAATACAAGCTAGGACATAATTTCTTATAGTGATAAAAGTCAATGGGCTTTTAATTATGCTCGCGGATGGTGAGCAACGCGGAATAAACTGCCAGCTCGCGCCATGAGCGGCTGTGAATGTGTGATTCCAATATCGCTCGGTTGGGTTCAATCGATGCCACGAGATCAGATGGAACTTTGATGAGCACGTAATTATCGCCATCGACGGGCATCATTGTTTTGAGCATGTCGATGCAATTAAGGTCTATCGGCAGGCCTCTTTGTAAAACATCCATGAGAACAGTATGAAACTTCTGAATGCGTTTGGTTTGGATGCTCGCTATTCGCGTAGCATCGAGAATGTGTAAGAAGGCTTCATCATTGAGATATATTCGATGGATGACGTGTCCGGATTTGGTCATTATTTTCGCATTCGTCCGATAACGATGAATTGACTGAGGGTCGCTATAGAGAAAGTTGTTGGGTGCAGCTTGCAACTGCGGTGGCCCAGAATCCCTTCCTAACCGGCTCGCATCTTATCCGGATTACCTCGTGAACGCCATGTATGTACGAAACGTACACACGGTATGGACAAATCGCACACACCGTATGTACGAAACGTCCACACAGTATGGACAAATCGTACACACGGTATGGACAAAACGTCCACACATTACTGTAAACAATCCGAAATAGATTATTTATTGACGGTATAGTGCGCGAAATGGCCGTATCGGTATTGTGATTTCGGCCAATACTTCATCTCATTATATGCGGCGGGCCAATAGGGGTGCGTCGTTGATTATTCAATGAGGTGAATATGCAACTTGCAAAAAAAATGCCCAGTGCATTGGCGTCTTTCGGCGCGAACAACGGGGCAATGAAGAACGCCGGAAAGAGTCTGGCGCTCGGCGCAGCGGTGGGTGCGGTAGCGCTTGCCATGGGTGTCGATGCCGCGATGGCGGGGGCAGACACGACCTTCGACACTGCTTTGACGCAGTTCACCAGCTTCCTGGAAGGTTCGGGCGGCAAAGTCATTACCGTGCTGTCGTTTGCCACTGGTGTGGTGGCTCTCGCCTCGGGTAAATTCTCGCTGAGCCAGGTGGCGGTTCCGGTCGGTGTTGGCGTCGCTGCCGGCACGGGTGTTCCGATCGTGACCTCCACGGTCACGGCGACGATTTGATCGCCGCAATCTAGCAGGCAGGGTGCGACTGATCCCCCTGGTCGCACCCTCACTTTCTGAGGCGGCTTATGAACGAATACACAATCCTAAAGCATTTGGATGATCCTGAACTAATCGGTCTTTGGACATTTGATGAATTCCTCGTCATGTCGGTTCCGTTTTTCGTGGGTATTATTTCGGGTCACGTCGTAATCGGTATTGGCATTTCAATGTTGTCTTGGTTCGGATATCGCAAAATCAGAGCCGGTCGTGAAATAAGATGGATCATACATTATGGCTACTGGAATCTTCCGGGTGGTTTCTTCGGATTGAAAATCGTTCCTCCCTCTCATTTTCGCGTGATGGCAGGATAGTATGGAATCGTCTTCTGCATATGAGCAAAGCCAAAGGTTTCTGCGTCAACGCAACCTGATGGTTATTGTTACCTTAGCCCTCGCGATAGTGTCGGTGATCCTGCTCGTTGTCGCGTTCAATCGTGACCGGGAGGTTATTCTTCAGCCGATAGCGCCACGAGAAATGTCGCTATCAAGCAAAGGTGTATCCCGCGATTACCTTGAAGCTGTAACGCGCGACACAGCCCAGCTAGCGCTTAATCGTTCACCGGAAACACTGAAATACTGGATGGAGAGCCTGCTCGCCATAACAGCGCCGTCAGCGCGCGGTGACTTGCAAACGAAGCTTTTGAAGATCTTCGAAGAGCAAAACGGCTCGCAGATCACCCAGTTTCTTACAATCGACTGGATCGACGTCGATCCGGAAACACTGACGAGCCAGGTCGGTGGTGTTCTGCACACAGTTGTCGCTGACAAGGAAGTGAGCCGAGATCACCGCGTTTTCGAATTTTCTTGGAAATACTCAGGCATGACTTTGAAACTCACCAGTTTTGGCGTGCTTGTCGATGATGAAGGCGACAAATCATGAACGTCCCTTTCAGGCTGACTATCGGGCTAATCGCCATGGTCGTTTCTTCTGCGTCTTATGCAGACCAGACCATAGATGCGGTTGATAATGGCGAGGTAAAATGCGTTGCATCAAAGGATGATTTAACGCGCTTTTCTCTTGAGGGAGATCAGTTTGCGGCTGTTTCCAAGGTGTCGGCCAATAATCCATCGCAGGATTTTGACGTCGTAAACGAACCGACGCGCGGTGATATCTATGTGTCGGTTCCGGCCAGCTATACGCGCCCGGCGATCAGTTTCTTCGGCACGACATCAAAGGGATACGTCTATAAGTTTGTTTGCGCGGTATCTGCTACAGGCGCAGAGCAGGTTTTCATCAAAAACAAGATGGAGGTCGCGCGGCCGAAAGAACATCTGGCCATTGCCCCGCAACTGCCGCTTAAAGATCAGGCAGCGGATTTGATTAAAGCGATGTTCGCGCAGCGTGTTGTTGATGGTTATGACATCGTCGATGAGCTGCGAGCCCCGGTTAATGTGGGGAATCTGAAAGTTCAGCTCGTATCGGAATATCGCGGCCTTGTGCTCGACGGCAAGGTTTTACGCGTCACCAATACAGGTGAAGACCCCGTCACGCTCGAAGACAGGCTTCTTGTGCCTGAAGGCGCAGTGGCCGTCGCAATCTCAAATAATCAACTGGCGAAGGGCCAAACCACGGGAGCCTATGTCGTAGTACCAGGCGGAGAATTCCAATGATGCTCTTCAAAAAGGGTAAAGGGAAAGAAGATAGAGCCCCGGCTCCTGAAGTTGACGGGGTTGGGCTGGACGGTTCGATCAAGAGAAATGTCGCTGAAGACAGGAAACAGCGGCTGCTGCTCTATGGTGGTGGCGGTGCTTTGCTTGTTGTGGCGATGCTCTGGGCTTTCAGCGGTAGCGATGAAGATGAGGGCATAGAGGAAGCTGAAGGCAAGGCGCAGGTATCAACAGATGCGATCATGAATCGCCAGGTGATGAACCAGAATTGGATGAGCCGCTATGACTCAGTCATTGGCGATCATGACAACCGTATCAAGAGTGTCGAGCATACCACTGGTGAAATCGATGAACTTCAAAACGAAATCGATGCACTTCGCCAGGAAAAGCAGGACATGGTTTCCGACGGCACGCGCGTTTTTGAAGCCTATGAGCGCGAAAACGCGAAGCTAAAGCAAGAGCTCGAAGCCGCAAAAACTTCCCCTCAGGGCGGCGCGCCCGGACCGGCGCAAGCTGCAGCCGCAGCAGGCATTGCACCGGGCGCCGTTGGTCAGCAGGCAGCGCCGATCCGAAAAGAGGTAAAGCTCGTAAAATTCAGTGGTTCGACCGGCACTGCAAACCGGATCGATGCAAAAGACGGCAGTACGAGTTTCACTGACAGCCCGAACTATTTGCCGCCGAATTCTATTGCGGCGGCCAAGGTTATCGTGGGTGTTGACGCTGCGACGAATGTCCGCAGTCAAACTGATCCATTGCCCGTTGTCCTGCGTATTACAGGCCCGGCGCGATCGGTATATGATGAAGGCAAGCTTCTTCGCACGCGCATTGATGGCTGCATGGTAAATGGGGCAGCGCAGGGCGATCTGTCATCGGAAAAAGTCTATGTCCGTTTGCAACGGATGACCTGCCGCCAAGCTGGCGGTCGGATTGCTGTCTCCGAGGTTAAAGGCTTTATTGCGTTTGGCGGTAAGGTTGGCGTTCGTGGCAAAGTTGTCAGCCGGGAAGGTGGCTTGATCGGGCAGGCATTTCTTGCCGGGCTCGCAGGCGGTTTTGGTCGAGGCTTCTCGGCGAACACAAACTCGGTTTTTAGCGGCACTAATGTCTCGGTCGATGGCAAGCGTGACAAGCTATCGACCAGTGACATTCTGGAAGGCGGTATCGGTGAGGGTATCGCCACCGCCGGGGACCAGGTTTCCGAATATTTGATCGAGCGCGCTGAACAATATCAGCCTGTCATTGAGATGCCCACCGGAGCCGATGTCGAGGTGGTGTTCCTCGATGGTGTCTTCATTCAAAATTGAGGTCTTCCGATGAAGAAAGATTTTCTCGTTTATTGCGCTATTGCAGGCGTTACGATCTCGATAGCGGCGGCAACAGCCTATGCTGCGCCATGGCAAAGTTCTGACCGGCAGAATGAAGCACTGAAAGAAGCTCTCGCTGAGCGGCTTCCCAAGACCGAAATATCGCGGATCGATTGCAGCCAGATTAATGGCGTGTGTGAGGTGCAGGCAAAGTCCAACCTTTTCTATACGGATGAATCTGGACGATATCTCATTATCGGCCGGATTTACGATCTGGAAACGCGGCAGGATCTCACTGCAGCACGGCTGTTGGAAATGGCACCGGAAACATTGGTTGATGGCGCGGCTAAAACGGCGCGCGCTGATACTGATGAGCATCGATCCATGGAGGCGGGGCAGGAAATTGCTGAGGCCAAAGTATCGCTAACAAAGCTGAATGAGAAAGGTGCGATTAACTGGGGCAAGGGTTCCCATACCGTCACCATATTCAGTGATTTTCGCTGTGGTTACTGCCAGCGGTTGCACCAGACGCTTTCAGATATGAATGTGAGAGTGGTTGAGCGGCCTATTTCGATCCTTGGATCGCGCGCCATTTCGGAAGCGGTCATTTGTGCTGAAGACCGTCAGACAGCGCTCAAAAAGGCGTATGCAGGCGCCGATCTGGCCGGTTCGAGAAAGTGCGATACTTCAGGACTTGACCAGAATGAAGGCTTTGCACGCGAAAACGGTTTCACCGGAACGCCCGTTATTGTCCGTGAGGATGGAGCGGTGCTTCGTGGTTATCGTCCTAAAGCCTTCCTGGAACAATGGCTGGAAGGGAAGGTGTCATGATGAGGGCCGCTTCCGTTCTGGTAATCCTCGCCGGTTGTCTTGGTGGGTGTACGACATTTGGGACGAATGTTGGGGGCTCTTTCGAGTGTAAGGGGCCGGAAGGTGTTTGCGCCCCATCCGTGGATATCGATGATACTGCTCTGGCGTCAATCAATGAGGGGAGGAGCCGAAACTTTCTCTCACCAACCGGTCCCTTCAAGGTCGATGATGGCGACGGGGTCAAAGACAACATAGCCAGGCGCGAAGCCGAGGACGGAGAGCGCTATGCGCTGAATGTCATTTTTCCGGCCTATGCCGACAGGACCGGCGCGCATCATCCAAGGCAGACGGAAACTGTTGAGGTGACAATGCCTGGTGGCGATTATGGTGCCGGCGAAATGGCCGGCCGCACCTTTGGGTATTCTTCAAGAGGTCTTTTGGGGGCGGCCGAAAGCGCGCCCAAAATCATGGCGCAGAGCGTTTTGCCAGGGGCTGCGGTTGAGGCGAAAGAGAGCGGGAACCCGATTGCGCGTATCCAGGAGCAGGTTGCCGCGAGTGTGGCGGCTGAGGGTGAGACCCGGCGTGCGGAATCCTTTCCGGGGGGCGTCGAATGATTATCATCACGCTCCTGGTCCTTATGCTCGGCGCGATTGCGGTTTTGGGTCTTGCCAGACGCAATGGTCAGAGCGTTCCCGCTTATATTAGCGAAGCGTTGTTCGGCGATAAGAGACAGCCCGATGAGACGCCAAGCGGTATGGATGCCGCAATGCTGTCGAAGTTCCTGCCTTACCAGAATTTCGATAGTGAAAAGAAGATCTTCGAAAATCGGAAGTCTCGCGGATTTGTCGTTGAGCTTGCGCCGCTCGTCGGGGCGGATGAACGTGTCGGTGAAATTCTCAATACGATTTTCACAGATGTTTTGATGCCGGGCGCCTGCTTTGCGATTCATAACTACGCATCGCCCCGCATATCCGAGAAGTTGCAGGGATGGGCTTTGCCGCGCGTTCAGCGTGGAGGTGTCTTTGCCAAGCTGTCCAAATACAGAATTGAGAAACTGACGCGGGGGGCATGGGACAGTCTTGCAAGCGACGGTCCTTTTAACCTGCGACGGTTCGAAGTCGTGATCGATGTCAGCATTGCCAATGATTCCAGTTTGAAGCTCGATGATCTTCTTACTATGCGGGAAAGCTTAATCGCGGCATTTGATGCGATTAACGTGCCGACACGTATCTGGACGCCTGTCGAGCTCATACGCTTCTTCGATGAGATTATGTGCCCATCAACAGGGGCCGGGGACGATGTAGTAAGTTATAATCGCTTCGACCCTATCCAGGCGCAATGCATCCGGCATGATGTTGTAACGCATGTTGATAAGCATCGTCTGGTTGTTGAGGCACCATCGCTTCGGGCAACAGGAGAACAGATCTCCGGCGTTCCCGATTTTCGCGATTATGTGCCTGATAAATTCGATATTCGGACTCTGGCCCCGCGAAATTTCCCGGATGTTTGGGCGCCGTGGGATGGGCAAAAAACAATTGGCGATATCTTCAATTCCAAACTGCGCCTGCCTTGCCCGACACTGCAATCCTTGTCCGGACAGGTTCAGAGCAGCGAAGAGAGCCAGGGCAAGGCCGGTTATAAGGGTATGCGCACCACGTCTCTTTCCGATGGGAAGAGCGCACGTTTTTTGCCGAACCTGAAGAAACAGTCGGCTGAATGGCAATATGCGTCTGAGCGTATCGAAACAGGTGAAAAGCTCGTCAGAGCTTATTATTCTGTATCGGTCATTTCTCCATATAACGCAGGGGAAAAGAATGCTCGCGCGGTAAAGGCGATGTTTAAAGCGTGTGGCTGGGATCTGATCGACCAGACATATATTCAGCTCGCGGGCTTTATGAACCATTTCCCGCTTCTAATGGCTGATGGATTTTCGAGCGACCTTGACAGGTTTTCGCGCAAAAAGACCTTCCTTTCTTCTTCAGTTGCAGCGCTCGCTCCGTTTCATGGCGAATATGTCGGCGGGGATGTCCCTCATGTTTTGCTGATTGGCAGACGGGGCCAACCGCAGTTCTTTTCGCCATTCCAGAACAATGCGGGCAACCATAATTGCTCGATTATCGGTAAATCCGGATCGGGTAAGTCTGTGTTGCTGCAAGATTTTGCTGCCAGCTTTGCGGGTGCTGGCGCGAAAACGATCATCATCGATGACGGCCGTTCATTCGAACATATGTGTAAAGCGGTCGGCGGCACATTCACTGAATTTAAATTGTCATCCGGGATTTCGGTCAATCCGTTTCGGATGATCGATGCCGAAATAGCTGAGCGAGACAGTGACTATCTGGTGGATTGTCTGGCCATGCTCAAATCGATCGTTGCACAAATGGCTCGCAATGAGAGTAAGCTTTCGGAAACGGAGCGTGGCCTGATTGACCGTGCTGTCGGCGCTGTGTGGGAACGGTGCCGGGTAAGTGGCACGATTGATGATATCATTCACGAGTTGAATGAGCTTGAGAATCCTGTTGCCAGTGATCTGGCGACGGCCATGTTGCCGTTTTCGTCGGATGGCACTTTCGGTCAGTTTTTCGTTGGTGAAAACAACCTCGATCTGGCGGCCGACCTTACTGTTTTTGAACTGTCTGATCTGGCAAGCCGCGAAGAACTGCGCTCAGTCGTTCTGACGTCTGTGATGTTTCACGCATCACAGATCATGCGCAGAATGGATCGCAGCATCCCCAAAATTCTTATGATCGATGAAGCCTGGCAGCTCCTGAAGGGCGGTGAAATGGCTCAGTTTATCGAGACCTATGCCCGTACCTGCCGGAAGTATGGCGGAGCGCTCGTGACGGCCACGCAATCGATCAATGATTTTTACAAATCAGAAGGGTCTCTCGCTGCGTTGGAGAACTCGGACTGGACGATCAATTTAATGCAGAAGCCGGAGACAATATCCGGTTTTAAAAAGTCCGATCGCTTCGAGATGGACCATTATACCGAGTCTTTACTGCGCTCTTTGAAAAGAAACGGCGTCGATTATTCTGACGTGCTCGTCACAGGTCCGGATACGCAGTTTGTCGGTCGGCTCGTTCTCGATCCGTTTTCTGCCACTCTTTATTCATCGAGCCCGGATGTTTTCGCCAAGATTGAAAGGCTGGTTCACACCGGGCTTGCCATGCCGGATGCCATTGAAGCTGTTGCATTCGGACAGGCCTCAATAGTGGAGGAGAAAGCAGCATGACAAAAGAAACGTTGCTCGAATTTTCTCAAACAGTGATGGCCTTAACCCTTCAGATATTGGGGTGGGTGATATCTAACACTCTGATTACAATCGGAACTGTTTCGTTTTTCTTCTTTTCTGTCGGGAATTTCACGATTGCCGGCACAATGCATCAACTTCTGAACCTGTCCGGGCGATATGTGGCTGCTGATATTTCTCGCCAGCTTCAGTTCAACGACCTCCTTGGTTGTTCGATCTTAATTGTTTTTTTGGCGACCGCATTTCTTCGCCGGTCGGTTCTCATCCGCATTTTTGATGAAACGGGGCGTAAATATGTCTGAAATAGTTTCCACTATTGACGATCGGCATGATCGAGACAGCGCGACAAATGCTGCGCAGAGCCTGAACAATTCGCAAACGCAGGAACCTGCAGATAATGCGAAGCGCCGCACTTCACAGGCTGCAAGGAAGGTTGGACAGGCATGGAGCGGGGGGCAGTTTTTTCTCGCCGTAGCGGCGTTGGTTGCCTCTGTAATTGTTGGCTGGAAGCTAATTGGTAATTCTGGGCCAGCGACGATTGAAACAGTTCAATTGAATGCAATTGTTGGCGAATATGTTCGTGCGCAGGCGCGCTCAGGGAACAGCGAACAGGATGCGGCGGCGCAAACTGCCGCATTCATGTCAGCGCTTGATAATGTGCTGCAAAAGAAGGCTGCGGATGGACGCTTGATCCTGGTGAGTGATGCCATTGTGGCCGGCGCCGCCCAGGATATCACAAACTCCATTCGTGATGAGGTCTATTCGCAGGTGGCGCTCCCCGCGCCGGTCACACAGTCGGCGGTTGCAGGCGATATGCGCAACTATCTTCAGAGCGGTGAAGGTGAGTGATGGCACGCAAAGTCAGCCTTGGCAGTCTTGCGAGAACACGCCTTTCTTTCCGGAAGAAAATGTTATCGCTCGGTGTAATCGCCGTTTTGGGTTTTACCGTGCATAGCATTTCCAGGTGGAGCGAAACGCATGGTTTTCTGATTAATGCGACGGAATCGTTACCCAACTGGGCGTTCTTTATTCAATCTGGCGTGTTTCCCACGCGCGGTGACTATGTGATTTTCGATCCCGGTGATGATCCGATTGTCACTGAGTATTTCGGTGAGCACCCGTCCTTATTCGCCAAGATCACTTATGGCGTGGCAGGTGATCTGGTGGAGAGGCGCGGTAATGAAGTTTATGTAAATGGTGATCCGGTTGCCAGGCTGAAGCCGTATACCCGAAAGGGTGACAAGCTGACGGCCGGGCCTGTTGGTGTCATTCCGAAGGGCTGTGTTTACGCAGGGTCGCATCACAAGGACGGGTTTGATAGCCGTTATGCGAATATCGGTTTTGTCTGCAAAGACAGGCTGGTGGGTGTGGGAACACCCATTCTATGAAAGCGCCTGTGATCCTCGGTGCCATAATTGGCGTTTTCACTGGCCCGTTACTGCCAGGTGCAGGGGCATTGTCAGCCAAAGATTTCGGTCAGTTTGGTGAAGCCTGGCCGATCATCGAACCTGACTTGTTCCAGACCATCAAGGCAAAACTGGTCGCGGCGGAAAAGAGCGGCAAGCTTGATGATTTGAACGCACGGTTTGCGCAGCGCGTTAAACAGAAGGTCATGCGGCCGTCGCCGGTATCGGGTATTCGGCCGGCCACGCAGAACAAGACGTGGACGTTTGATCCATCGGTTTCTGTGGACCGCAATATTTCCGATGACAAAGGCCATCTGATTGCGGTTGCCGGGCAACGAGTGAACCCGTTTGATTATGTGTCGCTGTCACAGGAACTGATTTTCATCGACGGTGACAGATCCTCCGAAGTGTCCTGGGCCATGGCACAGGGCAGTGATCGTGAGGTGAAGATAATCATGGTCAATGGATCGCCCTTTGAAGCGATGAAAGAACATAAGCGCCGCTTCTATTTCGATCAGCAGGGCACGCTCTCAGAGAAGTTTGGTATTCGTCACACTCCGGCGACGGTGCAGCAAACTCAAAATGTCCTGACCATTTCGGAGATATCGCTGGATGGGGGCATGCAATGATCGACCGGCTGAAAGAATGGCTGCCTGCGCCTATGGCGGCAAGGGAAAGCAATGTGCTCAAGGCGGCTCGTTATAGGGTCATTTTGTCTTTGGCGGTGATAGCGTTGCTCGTCTTGTTTTGGGGGCCGGTGACTGCACTGGTGGGCAGAGTTGCCCTTTATGTTTTGATTGGTCTTGTGGTTTTCTGTGCCGCGCAGGTGCCGATCTGGCTGGCGCTGAAGCGCGCGGCTGATGACGCCTGGCTTTATCGGGATCAGTCCGATGAGTAGGCTTTGGGTATTCATTGCGTCTTTACTGGCCGTGTTTTCGTTTGGATCGACTGCCAATGCGCAGACGCTACCCGATAGCGGAAGCTGCTCGGGCAGTTTCGTTAATCCTATCACTGATGTTTGCTGGGGATGCATGTTTCCGCTCTCGCTTGGTGGCCTCGATATCTGGCCATCCGGCCGGGCGGACACGAATAATCCGGATTTACCGATATGTGCGTGCGGTTCACCGATCCCGCGTATAGGCCTTGCAGTTGGTTTTTGGGAGCCTGTCAGGCTGATTGATGTCACCACCAAACCGTTCTGTTTTCCAAACATTGGCGGCGTAAAGTTAAATCCGGGTCTCGATGTCGGCCGCGGTTACGCCTCGGCGCAGTCTCAGATTGGGGGGAAAGGTCAGAACACCGCCAAATATCATGTGCATTACTATGTTTATCCATTGCTCTATTGGCTGGAGCTTCTGACAGACTTCGTGTGCTTCGAAAAAAGCACATTCGATATTGCTTATCTGACGGAAGTTGATCCGCTTTGGCAGGATGACTCGCTGACCACCATCCTGAACCCTGAGGCGGCACTCTTCACCAGCCCGATTGCACAGGCGGCCTGCGCGGCCGATTGCACCGCTGCGACCGCTCGCCTGCCGTTGAACGATCTGTTCTGGTGCTCAGGTTGTCAGGGAAGCATGTACCCCATGAACGGCAATATCGGCGCCAATATGAGTATGACGCAGTCTACGCGACTGGCAGCCGAACGGATGGTCTACAAGATGCATCGGACCGGGCTCGCTCTCGGCACGATGGGGTCCAAGGGGCTGTGCTCAAAATATTCGATGCCGATCATTAAGAAGAGCCAGTATCGGCTGCAGCAGGTGAATCCGACACCGATGGTTTCGGGCCGTGAAGCCTGCTCGCCGATCGGTGCGTCAACCACACTCCCGAAAGCTGCGAAGATGTATCCGGTGAAAGGAGAGGATGTTGGGTTTCTTCTTTGGCGCAAACGCAATTGCTGTGTTTTCTGAGGGAGGGGCATGGTGAAGAAATCAGTTCTCATGACGATTGGGCCTGTAATCCTTTTCGGAGGGATCAGTGCTGTTGTGGCGCAGAATGTGGAAGGGCTGAACCTTGATACCATAAGGGAGCGCGCCGCGGAGCAAACAGGTGATGCTCAGGCACTCTTCGATTACGTGACAAGGGAAGGCGGCACGCATGATGCTGAAGCCCAGGCGGTTGTCGATAATGGCGTTGAAGCAATTCAGCGCATCAAGGCCGGTGCTGGTGGCAATAGTGACGGGCCGGTTGATCTCGATGAAATGCTGGCAGGTGCAAAATCCAATCTGGCCGGTCCCAAGGACGCGCCTTTGTTTGTTGCTTTTGCCAGTTTCTCAATGCCGGAGGATTCGCTTAAGCGAATGATCCAGGATGTGACGCGGGCAGGTGGCGTTGTTGTTTTTCGGGGATTTGCAAAGGATGGGGCGCGAAGCTTTATTAAGCAAATGGCGAAAGTGGCGGATCGAGAAAGCGCCAACAACCTTGCTATCGATCCTCGATTATTCCGCGCCTTTGGTGTCGATCGCGCTCCGACCTATGTGGCGGTTTCGACCAATTTCGAGCTGTGCGACCAGCTCGACTGTGTGAGTTCCGTTCCCCCGCACGACAAGCTGGTCGGCAATGTAAGCACAACATATGCGCTTCGGGCTTTTGTGGATGCAGATGGCCCAGGCGCTGGCACAGCAAGCGCCGCTCTCGGCAGATTGGAGAGGGGTGATGCGGGGTAAGATTGTCTGCAGCATCATTGGCATTTGCTCTTTGGCCGGTGCAGCCGTGGGGCAGAATGCGCATGTCCAGCAATCGGCTGAAGAATGGATCAAGAATGTCAGAGATGGATCGGTTGAAGATAGTCTCGATGCAGGCGCAGTAAATCAGGTTCCAGGCTATGAAGGGACGAATACGGATCTTAATCGCTATGCGAATGATGCTACCGGACTAACGGATGCGGGTGAGAGGGAGAGAAGCGACCCCAACTATCGCCTTGTCACGGATGAGCCTTCCTCCGTTTTTGATCCATCGGAGATCGATCTTTCTTCAGCTCGCGCGGTATCGGCCGATCCGGACAGTTATCTTGGTGGATTCAGTGTTGGCGGTGAAACCGGCGATTGTGAAGCGCTGCCTCATTCTGACAGCGAGACCCATTATCTCGATAGCTGCAATGAAGGTCTTGATCCGAATGATGGTGCGGTTTGTGAACCTGTGCTGCGATTTGATGTCAAACCGAAATATGCAGCGACCTGCATGGAGTGGACTGTGCGAAATACGCGCGGTCAGGTCGTTGAAACTGTTTCTACCTGTGGATCGATCAATTCGAATGCAGCTTGTGAGCGTCGCACAACGAACACTTATGTCCGGGAAAATCTGACAACCGGATCGACGAATTATTCGTCACGGCTGACGGGCACGCGCAAGAACTACAGATATGATTGCACGGGGCAATTGAGGGTCGTGGGCGAGCGGTCGTCATCGAGATCGTATTATGTCGGGTGGAACCAGTATAACGAACCTGTATCCGGCACACCCTCACCGCTGGTTGCCGAAGCAAGTACGCAAACGCGCAATGGTTCTGAGCTTAATGAATGGCTCGATGAAAGCGATTGTGAAGACAAGCTGGATGGCAAGACCTGTGATAATTATGCGCAGGTTTGCATCGATGATACGCCTTCGAAGAATATCGGGGGGGTCAATGTGCGGCGCGACTGCTGGGCCTGGCAGCGGACCTATTTGTGCGACGCCAATTTCGTCAATGACTGTGATGAGCTGAAGGCGAAACCGCAATGCGCTCTCGATCATAGCGAATGCCTGAGTGAAAATTCCGATGGCTCATGCAATCTGTATGACCATTGGTATGACTGTACGATCGGTGAGGATACTGACGGCGAGGATAAGGGCTTTGTGTGTTCCGGAGACCTTTATTGTCTCGACGGTGAATGCACCCAGGTCGAACGCGAAGCGTCGACCGAATTTCAGGATGCCATGGTGGCTGTGCAGGCCATGGGGCAAATGCGCGATGACTTCGATCCGGATGCGATGGAGTTGTTCGCCGGTGAAGCGTTGAAATGCACCAAGAAGATCTTCGGGCTCTCTAATTGTTGTTCGGGCAAGGGTATTCCGCTGGTTACACCTTTTCTGTGCAACTCCGAAGATCGGCTCGTTGACGAAAAGGATGATGCGGGCCTGTGCCATTATGTTGGCACATACTGTTCAGACAAGGTGCTCGGAGTCTGTGTGACGAAGAAGCAATCCTACTGCTGTTTTGCGAGCAAACTGACCAGAATAATCCAGGAGCAGGGCCGCGATCAGCTCGGACTTGATTGGGGCGAGAAGAAAGAGCCGGAATGTAACGGTTTCACCCCTGAGCAATTCCAGCATCTCAATCTGGCGTTGATGGATTTTGCAGAAGTTTATGAAGAGTTCACCGATGCGGTGAGCCTGCCCGATGAAGTGGAAACAAGCCTGCAAATCCAGAACAAAATCGAACAATATTATGACGTTGCGAGCGGGGGTAATTAATGGGGTCCGTGTCCTATCTTAAAACCGGCATTGAGTTTGCGCACATCAGTATTTTCGAGCTGGTGGTGGGCTCTGCACTTTCGCGCGGGACAGTGAACAGTGAAGGTGAACTGATCGATGTGATATCCGAGTGGTTGCAGGTACCGGTGCCGCTTGGCGAGATTGAGCAAGCGGCGCAGAGACTGGCAGCGCGCGGTTATATTGCGGATGGGACCGCGCCTTTGGCTGAGCTGGCTCTCACTGAAAAAGGCACCGATGGGGTGACGCGATCATATCACGCCACGATCCGAATGCTTGATCGTGGCCTTAACCTTCTGCGCGCTTCGATGCTGGTCAACATTATCAATGGGAAGGGTGAAAGTGATGCGTAAAATCTCATTGTATTCGGTGATTTTTGCGGTGGTTTTGTCTGCCCCTGTGCCGGTCTTCGCAGAAGATCCGGTTGCTGAAGCAGATCCCTTTTATTGCGAGGAACGCAAGCTTGGGACCTGGTTCTATTGCGATGACCGGAAAGCGAAGAAGGAGGAGGAGCAACAAGCTGTTGCATCGCCAACTTCGCCCTCTGCCGCAAAGCGGTTGGAAGAAATTGGCGCGCAGCTCGATGAGTTGAAAGCGCAGGCCATTTTGAACCCGACTACGGAGAATGTGTCGGCATATATTGCTTATCAGCGCGAACAGCTCGATCGTGCCTCCACATTCGCTGACGTTTGGAACCGGGCCACCTGGCAAAATCCGGATTTGGATTACACGCTGGAAAGGCCAATCAATTCGCTTGGCAAAAAAGCGTGGATGGAAGAGCGGAAGGTAAGCCAGTCCACGACTATGGCGAATTTGTCTGAGCGCTATGGATTGTTTTTCTTCTATTCGTCGAATTGCGGTGCTTGCCATGTACAAAGCCCGGTCGTGCGGGCTTTGTCGGATCAATATGGTCTGGAAGTGCTGGCGGTGTCTATGGATGGCGGCCCGAACCCGCAGTTTCCAAGCTTCGTCGTGGATAGCGGGCAATATCAGAAAATGGGCCTGCAAGGCGGGAAAGTCCCGGCGCTGGTGCTGTTCGATACCGAGACCAAGCAGCCGATCCCGGTGGGATATGGCGTGATGGCAGCCGATGAGATCATGCACCGCATTTTTTATCTCACCGAAACAGAGCCGGGGAGCGATTACTGATGGTAAAGCGTAAATCAAAGCTCATTTCGACAATCGCCCGAAAAGCCGGTGTCGCTCTGTTCGCCTTGTCGGCTGCGCAAATGGCGTGTCTGCCTGCACAGGCCAATGTCGGTGGCGAGTTGAACGAATTTTTTGACGATCTTGGCGGCGCTGCAAACGCTTCCGGACCATCAGCATATAAGGGCCAATCGGCCGGCTATTATACGGGTGGCAATGTCTGGACGCGGTTTCCGCAAAAAACGGTTAACCCGGTCAATTTGCAACTGCCGAGTGCGACGGCAGGATGCGGGGGCATCGACTTGTTCGGCGGTAGCTTCTCCTTCATCAATTCGGATGAAATGGTGGCTATGCTGAAGAGCGTTGCCAATAACGCGTTGGGATTTGCCTTTCAGCTCGCGATAAAATCGATCAGCCCGATGATTTCATCGACGATTGAGGACTTTGCGCAAAAGGCGCAACAGATGAACCAGTTCAACATGAACTCATGTGAATTGGCGCAGGGCCTGGTCGGCGGTCTCTGGGGTAAAAGTGACAGCCGAAATTCGGAAGTTTGCAAAGCCATAGCCAATAGCCAGGGCTGGGCGACTGACTGGGCTAAATCCCGGCAGAACTGTAACGCCGGTGGCGAACGCAGCGATATCCTTGCGTCGAATACGGACGATTCTATTCCGTCGGACTCGTATAATTACACATGGTATATGCTCAATAAGAGCTATCCGGGATTTGATCGGCAGTTCAAAGAGTATTTAATGACGCTGGTCGGAACGGTGATTTATACCAAACCGGTCGATGGCAGCGGTAAACCTTCTTATGATTACATCGGGTCTGGTGATCGCGCGGCAATGACCGCGCTTCTCGATGGATCTTCAGATACAGAGATCCTTCGTTGTGATTCCACGGCGCAGTGCCTTAATCCGACTTATGCAAATCTAACGATTTCGGAAAATCAGGCTCTAAAGCCTCGGGTTCGGAAAATGATTACTTCGATGATGACCAAAGCCCATACGGACGAGGCTTTGTCAGCCGATGAAGTAGCGTTGCTCGGTGCAACCTCGATTCCATTGTATAAGATCATCACGGTCAATGCCGCCGCGCAATATGGAGGCCTGTCGGATGGACAGATTGACGAGCTGGCCGAGATTGTTGGCATTGATTTGCTTCAGACCGTGCTGAGAGAATTCACCAGCTATGTTTTGCGCGGCAAGGCAAGTTTTCATAACGCTGACGATGAAACGCTGGGTCAATGGCGGGAACAACTGACCAGAGCGGACGAAGTCATGCGTGACTATGGGAAAACTCTCAATGATCGGCTGACGCATACGATGGCGATTGTTGATCGCACAGTGTTTCTCGAACGCACTTTGCGAAACAGCGTTTCGCCGCAGATGTCAGCGGCGCTTGGGTTTCGCTCAGGCATGGTTTCGCAAGGTCTGAATTAAGGAAGTCGCCATGATGGAAGTGTTCACGATCGGCGGCGGTGAATATATCGTCAATGTCTTCAATGCCGTTGCGGCCTGGACGGGTGGAGGTGGTTTTGGCTCACTGATCCGTGTCGTGATGGTTATGGGGCTGGCTTACTCCTTAATAATTGTTGCTTTCACACAGGACTGGAAAGCATGGTTGAACTGGTTTCTCGGCGCGACCTTGATGTATTCGGCGCTGATTGTGCCGACCGTATCGGTAAAGGTTACAGACCGCATTAATCCGTCCCTTGCTCCGGCTACAGTGGCGAATGTGCCGGTCGGGCTGGCAGTCATGGCGTCATTTACATCGCGCGTCGGAGACTGGCTTACAAGGCAGTCAGAGACAGTATTTGTAATGCCCGATGCTTTGCAACTGAGCACCAATGGAATCATTTATGGTGCCCGTCTTTACGACAAGACACAGGACTTTAAATTCCGTGATCCGGTCGTTCGCGCCAATCTGAACGAGTATTTCAAGCAATGTTTGTTTTATGATTTTTTTCTTGGACATAAACCGGTCGATGACGTCACCAGCGCGCCGAACATTCTGGACGCCATAGGTCCTGGCTCCGAAGCGCGGGCCATGCGCTATTTTAGTGCAGACGGATCGTCGGACATTGTCACGTGCCGCACTGCGTATAACACTTTGAGTGGCGCCGGCGGTGTTCCTCAATGGGCCGATAATGAACTGACGAAGCTCGCGCCGTCGATTTTCCCGAACAAAACGGCCGCGGCGGCAAAGGCTAAGCTTATCGAAGATCTTCCAGTCGTGGCGCAGGCGTTCCACGGCAGCGCTGACAGCGCGGTGCATATCTTTGAGCAGCGGGCTTTGACCGATGCTTTTCTCGAAGCGCGTGCCAATCTGTCATCGGATGGGGGTGATACGTTCGCTATGCTTCGGGCTGAAGCGCAGGCGCGCAACACTTATACCTCGATCGCGCAACAGGCGATGACATGGGTTCCGTTGCTCAATATTGTGCTCACGGTCGTCTTTTATGCGATGTTCCCGGTAATTTTCCCTCTGTTCCTGATTCCGAAAACCGGGCCTCTGGCGCTGAGGGGTTATGTGACAGGCTTCTTCTATCTTGCGGCCTGGGGTCCGCTCTATGCCGTCCTGCACATGTTCATCATGGACAGGACCGCAAATTCGATGGCGGCTACGGCGCCCGATGGCTTCACTATGGCAACGGTTGAGGCGATTGACCATGTCAATGCTGACACAGCCACGATTGCCGGCTTTCTTATGATGTCCGTACCTTTTCTTGCAGCGGGACTGGCCAGAGGTGCCATGGCGGTGTCGAGCCAGGCGACCTCGATGCTTGCGCCGGCACAGGCTGCGGCCGAAGCGGCCGCGGTCGAACGGACCACGGGCAATTATGCGTATGGCAATCAGAGCTATCAGAACCTCTCGGCCAACATGGTGCAAAGAGATTCCTGGGACGTAGCTCCGAAATTTCAGGGCGGTTACGGGCAGATGGGGTTCACCCATGCCGATGGAACGAAATCGTCCTTTACGGCCGATGGTACGCGTGTGGAGGATTCGAGCGGTGGTATGAGCCGTTTTGGGTTTTCTGCCACCTCGATGTTCTCTCATTCGGCCGATGTTCAACAGGCCGCGTCTGAGCTGAAGACCCGCCGTGATGCTGTTATGGCGCAAAAGGCTGAGCAGGAATCCATTCTTCGCTCGGAACGCGCTATCGCGACACAAGGCAGCCGATCCTCGGCCGGATGGGAATCGAGCAAAGGCCATGCGACCGACACCAATCAGAGCCGTTTTGCCAAAGATCACAGGGCAGAATCGAATGCGCTTCGTCACTCCGAAGATCGGTCGAGTAAAAATACGCATGAAAACATAGATCAAAGTACAGATAACTATTCGCGAGGCTTGAGTGCTGGTTTAAATGTCAGTGGTGGTCTTGGGGCAGGTAGTAAGGGCGCTGGGGGTCACATCGGTGCTGACGCAAATGCTGGCGGTTCAATAAGCAGGACCTGGTCTGATCAGGATATTGAAAATCTAACAGACTCCGAAACAGCCGGGGTAAGTGATAGTGGGGAAGCGTCGTATACGACAGGTAGTGACACCGGCACCAACATCACGTCGAATGAAGGGACATATGCGAAAGATGGAACCTTCGCGCGTGGTGAATCCTATTCTGAACAGAGCCACACAAGCGAAGTGGCCAATCAAAAGCTTCAATCACTGACGCATCAATTAAATGAAATTGATGAGGCGGCCCGTTCTCTTGGCATTACATGGACCGATCGGGAAAGCAGTGGCTATTCGATTAACCAGGATATGTCTCAGATACTGGAAAGCCGTTATTATGATATGAAGAACAGTGGCGAGTTCGCTCAGCTCTCGGCTCCTGACTTGCGCAGAACGGATCTTAACCCTCAGGAAATGGCCGCGCGCAATGTGATTATTGACCGGGTAATTTCCGATTATGTCGATGAGCAAATGGCCCCGGTTCGTGACGAAATGATCGAGCCTGCCGATGCGATGGGTACGGTTGAAGGCCCAGGAAACTTTTCTGCGCGAGATTTACAGGCCCCGCGAGTGGCGTCGGGTCTGAGTTCCGGAGCCGGTAATCAGAGGATGAATACTGTTGATGGACAAACCGATGATATAGCCAAACGGCATATGGACGCTTTGGATCAACGAAACAGCTCCCTGCGTGACCGGGAGCAGTCATATCAAACGCGGTATAATGCCGCGCGCAATAAGCCGATAAAAAGCGAAGAATAACAAAGCACTAAATCATTAGTGATATTGGCTTTCTGATGTAAGTAAAATTACACCAGAAAGCCGATTACTAGAATCGTTGTGATTGTCGTCATCCAAATAGCAACAATGATGTTCAGCGTCTTATCACTGATATTCAATTTGCTGTAGGTGGAATTATTCTTGTGATATTTGCGGATACCAAGCTCATTTTCACCAACCAAATGGTGCGCGCCGTCAAATCCTGTTGGATTGTTGGGCCCAATAACACCGTCGCCATAAGTGCCGCGGCTTACATCGTCATAGTCCATAACATTGATCCTCCCGTGCTGTGTTGAGGAAAATAAATCGTCTGACATCGCAGATGACCAGGATGTCGATCCATAGTGGTCGTTGAAACTGTTAAAATCACTGCTCCGCCCAAAATCGTCACCAATGCTGTGGCCTGTAGGGTTATTCGGGCCATAAAAACCGTCGCCATAGGCGCCATGGTCTATACCGGTCTCGAAAGAGCCACCAAAACGATCATCGTTCAGCATAAAAGCCTCCTGATACGAGCGAAAATAAAGTCTCATTGTTAATTTAGCACAAACTGCACCGAAATGAAATGTTCCGGGTTTGTGCTAAATTAATGTGCGGACGACTAGAATCGGATCAGTTTTGTTGCGGGAAATATTGGGAGTGGCGCTATCAAAATGGAACCGAAGGGCGAATAATAGCAGGCTGAACGATAATGGCTTTTGAAACTGTGGCATATCGAGACAGTAAGGGCGGCCTCCATACCACTGCGGAAAGAGCGACGTTATACGATCTTGCACATGTGCTCGGCAGAGTTGGGGAAGAAGGCGGCATGACCGAAGGCGTTGCCAGATTGATTTTTGAAAAGCGCTCTGAAATTGAGCGCGTCTTCGCAGAACACGACGCTATGCTCGGGGCCGCAAAAAATGAAAAACTCTGAAGAACTTTATATGGAATTACGCCGTGCCATTATGGGCGGTGTCATTTCGGCCGGTGCGTTAAGCTCGCAGGAAATTGCTGACGATTATGGCGTTAGCCAGCGCCAGGCCCTTCAGGTGCTCAATACTCTGGCTTCAGACGGGTATTTGCGAAAGACAAGAACACAGTTTTTCGTGACAGAGTGGTCGGCCGGGCAGGTGACAGAGTGGCTGGACATGCTAACGCATATGGTCTCCATGGGAGCCATCAGGCATTCTCTCAATCTCAATGATGACATATCGCAGCTCGCTACCATCCGTGAAGCTATGATGGATCTCGATGTCAGTGATGAAGAGTATTACCTCAAGCTTATCAATTATATTTCTATCCTCCTCGGCGCCCCTCGCTCTCGTCTGGCAGAGCTTACCCGAAGACTTGTGCCATCTGCGTTTCTCAGACTTGTCTGGACGGCCGATATCATTCATTCGACGGGGCCTGTCTGGCTCCCATTTATGGAAGAGCTGGAAGAAGCCATTCGTAGCGCATCGCGCGTTGCAATTGATGAGACAATCAGAAGCCATATGCATGACCTGGCGCCAGGGATCGAGACCGCTCGTGCAAACAGGTTCAAGATCATTCCGGACAAAGGCTCACATATGAGCAAGAGCACCGTGCGCGAACATGATTTAAGTGACCAGCTTACACCCATGGGGGCGCCGCGGCGTTCGTTCTTCCTGCTGTGTGGCTTCGATGATCGTAAGAAAACAGCGGTAAGTCCGTCACTTTCTTAACGGTTCAAGCAGACGCTATCTGCGCACGGGCATGTAACTGGAATCTGATGAATGGCTTTATTGTTTCTTTTGGCGGTGTTCCTTGCCTGGCCAACTTTTGGTCTCTCAATCGTCGCTTTTTTTGTTTATGTTGCAATGAAAGACTATTATGAGAAAAAATCCCTAATAGATAACGCCAACAAGGAAAACACCGCGAAGGAAGTGTCATCAGGGGACAGTTATTATCCCTCTTGGGTGACATATCGGCCGGAGGTAGAACGTTTTTTTGAACTGGTGCTCCAAGTTGCACGAGATAGTGGTGTTCCGGAATTATACTTACGCGGAATTCTTTCAAATCAAGATGTTTTCAAAAGCTTTGTGATTTTGGCCGGGGCGATGGAGCGGCAAGGTGCTTCGTTCATTGAACAACAGATGACCGTGGCGTCAAAACTTGTCGAGTTGTGGGAGCGAGATACAGCTTCCTCCCGGCCGTGACCGTAAAGGCATGCCTGTTGGCGGTTCATCGTCATTCTCGCGGGAGATACCGTCCAGCACCCGGCAGTTATCAACTCGCGGAACGCCTCGCCGTTTGTTTGGCAGCAACGGAATAGGGGAAAGAATGAACGCAATTGATAAGATTATGCGACTAGACGTCGCCAAGTGGATCACCCATCAGATTGAGGATTTGCCTGATGCCGGAAAGTTTCGGGCATCAAGCGCGATTCGATCGCTTGATTGGGCTAGCAAGAACTATGCATCTGGGATGCCAATACCCGCTACATATTTTGCGCTTCACGCAACCGAGGAGGCTGTTGCCGCTTTTGTCTCCTGCGCCAAAAAACGTGGTTATGGTAATGACGCTAAAATTAATTTGAGAGATCATAAAGCAAAGGCTACCGTCTCTTTATTAGCCCAGAAAACGTGTGATTTCGTTAGCAGCTTCGATCCTGCGATCGCACTCAACCCCGACCTCAACCAAATCGTGGCCCGTTTCACGGTAGATGGTCAGGTCCACTATCAGCCAGCATCGACCAACTTGTTCCATTTCACACAAGGAAAAGATGGAGATCGTAAGGAGGATTTTTTTGATGAACTTGTTGAAGATTTTGGCAATATCGAGACCTTGAAGAAGACTGTGATTAAAGGCCAAGAAGCAAGGAACGAAATTCTCTATGCTACGGACAAGGGGTACCCGACTGGATTCATCCACCCGGAGGAATCACTTCGGCGGGAGTGCCTACTAACTCTAGGTTTGATTTGGGCTGCTCTCGATATAGTTCGGAGCGAAAGAGGGAGCATCGCATTGATCGTGCAGGCTCTCAGGACTGCAACTCTCGTGATCGAAAGTATGTCGTCGAAAAATCATTGCAAACGCTTGGAAGGACCAGTTTCCAATCGACCATAGCCCGTAATTTCAGTGCCATAATTGAACACGGCATTACGCCCTGGCGGGTTTCGGGCGTTTGCCGGCAAAGATCTCAACCATCCGCGATTGATGCTTGCTGATCCTGTATCGCAGTGTTGCAAAGCCATATTTCACCTGCCGGGACAATGGCTCGGTCGATCTCTGAGTTCAGGATTGCGTCAACGATTTTATTAGCAATATCAATCATATGAGCTGAATAAGTCTCATTAAAGTGATCGCTCCAATGATAAATAAAGGCGAGTTTCGTTTGATTGATATATTCGTTAAGCAAAACTGGACTGTTTACGGCCGCGATGATGGGAAGAAAGATTTTCTGGATAGCGAGTGCTATGCTTAGCCCATCGAGCCCTTTGGAGACACGGTGTAACTCCTTTTGACGATAGGTCAGGTCGTCAAAAACAGGGGTGTTCTTGAGCGCTTTCATTCGCACGAGCGCTGCGGTTAATAATGTCGAGATACTTTCTAAGTGTAACGACATCGATTGATCGGTGAAATTGCCCCACACAAATTCGGCATGGACGATTTCGATAAAGCCCTGCGAACGCAGCTCATGAAAAGCCAGATGACCCCACTCAACATCGCCCGCTCCGATCTGAGAAACGAGAAGCGGTGTGACCACTTCTCTCAAACCGGAATATTCACGAATGACTTTCCATCGGAGCGATTCAATGCGGGGATCGGCCGACGCGGCGAGACAATCGAGAGCTTTGAAAAAGTCGGTTGCGGTAGTCATGGTTTGCAATAGAGGGAACAACCGGATGGATCAACGTTGTTGATTTTCCTCCGGCCACCCGTCGGGACACGTTGGGTAAACAGGGCCACCGATCACACCGCGATATGCTGGGATGATATTATCGGGTGGAGATCCGTCCATGATCTGCCACCAGCGCCACATCATACTTTCGGTAGTCGATAATTCATTCACTCGCCGGCAGGCTTCTTCGACGGGCTCTATATCGTCCGGCAATATGCCGGTATTATCGTATTTATAGACGGCTTGAGCCAGAAGCTTCAGGTCGTCGTAAAATGTTGCAATGCTCAAGGCTTGCCCCCTGATAAACAAGAAAATTACACCGACCCGTTGCGTTATCAACGTAAGGATTAAGGCGAAAATTTGGTGTTTTCAAGAAGGCTGCAAATTAAAATATTGTGTGCGTTATTTATGCAAATTAGTACGTAATGCATACCATGATTAAAACATTCTTAACCACCGTATATACAGCAATTCACGCGATATAATGGTCATGAACCGAAAACGCTTTGTTCCATTTTCCTTTAATATAGAAATGGTGTAATTCTTCCAAAAATGGTAGAAGGTGGAATATGAGCCTTAACATTAAGAACCCGGAAGCCCATCGTCTTGCTGCAGCGATTGCCAGGGCGACCGGGCAGAGCATGACGCGCGTTGTCACAGATGCTCTTCGCGAACGATATGTGCGAACATTCCGCAGTGAAAAAAAGGCAAGTGTGGATGAGCTTATGACGATTGCAGAAAGGGCGTCCGCCCATCGTAAACGCCCATATGCGGATCATGCCGAGCTGCTTTACGATCAGCACGGCTTGCCAAAATGATTGTCGATACGTCCGCGGTGGTTGCAGTCCTATATGGCGAACCGGAATCGCGGGATTTTGTGCAGGTCGGCATTATGGCGCTGTGGAACCGGCTAAAGGTCGGCGATGTCAGGCGCAATGACAGAGCGTTCCGTCGGTCCTGCATTGTAGGATGGATTTTCCCCAGAACCAAAGACCAAGTTCTTGCAACAGGATAGGCGGTTCTGTCTATTTGACGGATGGGATACACGAATCTCCGGACGAACCTGGAAAGCAAATTTGCTGACTGGCTAGGCGAGCGTCAAACTATCGAAAAAGATATCGAAGATATTGAAGCCGCGTATGCGAAGCTCGACGAGAAACGTGAGCGTCTAGAGAAGGTCGAACTCCTTCTTGAGAGCGCAAAGGTAATCATGGGAGAGATCGCCCCGGGATGGAACCCGAAGTCGGTGCGGCCAAGCAGGAAGTTTGTTTCCAAGCTTCCTTTCGACTCCGGCGAAGTTACGCGAATGGCATTCGACGTCATGCGGGAAGAGAGTCGCGAAATGCGGACCGTTGAAATCGCGCGCCTCGTTGTGCAGCGAAAAGGACTGGATCCAAAGGAGCGCGACTTGGTTGCTCGAGTGAAGACTGCCATCGATGCAAGTCTACGCGCAAAGCAGGGCAAGTTTGTCGATTGCACCGAGGGTTACGGTAGGAAGTGGTTTATTCTCCCAGCCGGCGCCTCGAAGGCATCTAGCCTGTAAGGTAGGCTATAGCGTCATCCCCGTCCTGATCATTAGCCGGATAAGGACCAACCCTCTTTGACTTGCGACCTTGCCAATATCCGACGAGCGTCTTTGAGGGTGGCGTGCGACCAATGGTCGAGATCATTAGATGCAGATGCTCACCATTGGACCTGCGGCGGTATTGCTCCCTCCATCCCAGTTCCATCGCGTATCGATGAATATGGGCACCAGAGATATGCTTGTGAACGCCTCGCTCGGCACAGCGCATCCTCTCGAATAAACTCTCGGCCATATTGGTGCAGGCACCGTCCTTCGAGAAGTGCTCCGAGTGGTTGATCCGCTTTGTATCGAAGAGCATGTGCAGAGGCTCCCACTGGGGGCTCATATCCGCATGGACGACGGTATCCGGCAGTAGAGTATCTCGTGCGATTTCGATAGCGTCACCCTCCTTGCCAAGCAGGAAGGTGCGCAGACGTCCGATGACGCCCGCTTCGTGATCGTCACGCTCCCGCATGACGACGATGAGCTTTTGCTTCTTCTTCGCTGCCGCCTTGTGCTTCTTCTTGAACTCGGCCCACAGCTCTTTGGAATTGGGCAGGCGGGGAAGGCTGCCGCCGAACACGGCGCCATCAATCTCGACCACACCGCCAAGCTGCACCGCTTCGGCATCCTTGCCCATAGCGTCCCGAACTTTATGCAGCAGCACCCAGGCCGATTTGTAGCTGATATCGATTTCTCGCGAGAGCCGGCAAGCAGCCACACCCATCACCCCGTTGGCGAAGATCGCGCAGGCTGTGAGGATCTTTCGGAACGAGAGCTTGCGGTCCTTGAATATCGTATGGCTAGTCACGCTGAATTGCGCCCGGCACGCCTTGTCCGAGCATGTCCAGCGGCGGTTCTTGCGGATCACCCAAACATCGGTGCAGCCGCATTCCGGGCAGATCGGATTTCCGCCGTTGGCCTCCCAGATGATGCTCTTGAATTTCTCATGGGCAGAGTCCTCCGACATTTCGGCGACGGTGAGAAGACTCATCGACCGGCATTGTGGAGAAAGGAGGAAGTGCTGCGCCATAGGTTCTGGTAGTGAATACCAGCATATATGGTGGTATGACGGGCCTGTCGAGAGAAAATACCATCATTTTTGATAGCGTTCGCCTTCAGTATCATATGCATCGCCGGTTGGCGTAGCGCAATCTACGTCCTACAAGGCTCCCAAAGGAGGAACCGCGTCGATGGCAAATGACGAGAAAGTCTGGGAAGCTCTTGCTAAAAACACCCTTCGCGCAGCGATGATGCAGCGGGGTGTTTCCTATGCCGTCTTAGCCGAGCGGCTCGAGGAAATAGGCGTGCGCGACAACGAGGTAAACTTGCGGAATAAGGTTGCCCGCGGTCGTTTCACTGCGGTGTTTCTGATGCAGTGTCTGAAGGCTCTCGATGCGGAATGG
This sequence comes from Altericroceibacterium spongiae, assembly GCF_003610805.1. Lineage (GTDB taxonomy): Bacteria > Pseudomonadota > Alphaproteobacteria > Sphingomonadales > Sphingomonadaceae > Altericroceibacterium > Altericroceibacterium spongiae. Next base: position 37,611 of record NZ_RAPF01000012.1, read on the forward strand.
ATACACATTCCTGGATCCCTAGACGAGGCAACTGGCAAGCAGGGCGCTCAGCATCTCGCCAAGAAATCCAGAACACCTGACTAAAGCTCGAGTGTCCTGGATGCATCTGGAAGTGTGATTGCATCTTACGGTGCTAAACAAACCCTCCATCGACGCCTTCCTGCAGCGTCCGACCGACTATGGTTCGAGGTAAGTTCACCCCAGAGGCCGGACCGGCATGTGATCATAAAACACATATACTAATCATCGCATTTGCAGATAGCGCACATTCCATCCTATAATCCCCGCAACGTAGGAACCGCAGGCAACCGCCGGCCATTGTTCTGCCTACGTTCCGGGAGAATGATATGCTTGATGACCAGTCCCAGAATGGCTTCGACTTCGGCGAAGGGCCGGACGTTGGAAGCGTCAAGGATGAGGTTCGCAGGCAACCTACGGCAATCTCGCTCTTCTCGGGCGGCGGCGGTCTCGACGTTGGTTTCCACCAGGCCGGATATCGCACACTTGCGTGCATCGAAATCGATGATCAGGCCTGCTTAACCCTCGAAGCGAACCGGGACCGCTATTTCCCCGGAGCTGAGATCATCAACGCTGACGTCACCGAAGTCGACAAGGATGAGCTGATGGCTCGGCACGGATTAAAGCCGGGTGAGTTGGACGTCCTCTACGGGGGGCCGCCTTGCCAGTCCTTCAGCCAGATCGGCAAGAAGGACAATCTGAACGACTTGCGCGGCCGTCTCCTTTTCGCCATGGTCGACTATGCCCGTATTCTCCAGCCCAAGACCATTCTCATCGAGAACGTCAAAGCGCTGCAGTCCGCACCCGATCTCAATGGTGTTCGTGGCGGCGCGCTTCGGCAGTTGCGGAAAGCGCTAGAAGATCTGGGATACGCAGTCGCATGCCGCGTCATCAATTCCGCTGAATTTGGGGTGGCGCAACTTCGTCAGCGCATTTTCATCATCGCAACCAAAGGCGATGCCTTTTCTTTTCCTCCGCCCAAACACGAGCCCGATAGCTTCAGGACTGTGGGTGAAGCGATCTCCGGTCTCCCCAAGCCAGTCGCGAAGGGCAAGACGCCCAAGTTCGCGAATCACATCGATGTGACGCCTGATGGCGATAAGCATCGGATCAGCTTCGTCAGCGAAGGTAAGTTCCTGGCTAAGATGGAAGACGCGCCGATCGAGGTTAAGGGACGACTTGCCAAGAAGGACACTACCAAATTTCTGCGCCTCGGACGAAAGAAGCAAAGCAACACTCTGCGCTGTGGAGAAATCTTCTTCCATCCCACACAGGATCGCTATCTGACGCCCCGCGAATATATGCGACTGCACGGGTTCCCGGATGATTACATTCTACAAGGTCCGATCCGCGGTAGGTCGGGTTCGGTTAAGAACCTAGACCAGCATCGCCAGATCGCCAATTCGGTGCCGCCGCCTGTGGCACGGGCGCTGGCTGCAGCGCTGGCCGAGTTTCTCCAAGAAACGGCCGCCTGAAGGGGACGACAACGTGGACGAGCTCTATGACGCCGTGCGCGCTCTCTATGCGGATGAGGGCGCCGGCTACTGCTTTCCGCCAGACAAGCTTTGGGAGTATATCGATCCAAACGACCTGGATAGGACTCCCCACGCATTGATTAATATCCTTAAGAAGGAAGATTACATCGTCGGAACCGGCGGGAGCACAAAAGCAATCACTCCGGCGCGGAAGGGAGCCCCGGTCACTGAATATACCTTCGGCCCGTCGATTGACAGAAACTCGCTGGCGATCGTGCAGGCAAACCGGGCTGGAGCAACCCAGTCGACCACAAGTCCTTCCAGCCAATCTGCCGCCACGGTCACCGCGAACCCGAACGGAACATATCCGCTGGAACAGCCGCTGCAACGGATCGTATACGGATGCCCCGGGTCGGGGAAAAGTCATCTTGTCAATGAGGAGGCCAAGAAGGCCCATTTCACTGTCAGGACAGTATTTTTCCAGGAGACGAGCTATTACGACTTCGTAGGCGGTCTGAGGCCGCAGTCGATTTATCGGGTCACCGACGAGCCTTCATCATACATCGGCTCGACGATCGATGTCCCAGGTGAGCCGGTCATTCAATACGTTGTCCAGCCAGGCGCTTTCCTCAAGGCATACAGGCTCGCATGTGACTTCCCCGACAAGTCGGTGGTTCTGATTATCGAGGAACTCAGTCGCGCTGTGGCGGCCCACGTAATGGGGGACGTTCTACAGTTGCTCGACAGGATCGAGGACGGACCGGAAACCGGACTAAGCGTCTACGACGTAGACGCGAGGCCGGACATCGAATCCTGGCTTTTGCTCAACGAAGTCCAACATGCAAACGTCGACGCAGGAAAACTTCGCCTGCCAGCCAACCTATACATTTGGGCCACTATGAACAGGGCCGACCAGAACGCCCGTCAGCTGGACGCCGCCTTCCTCCGCCGCTGGTCGAAGACTTATGTTTCGTATCTCGAAGGAAGCAGCTTCGACGATATTCCCGTTCGCTACGGCGGTCAGGACGTCGCGTGGAGCGTCCTGCGGAACGCCGTCAACAAGCGGCTTCTCGACGCCGGGGGCATAGCTGAAGACAAGTTCGTCGGCGCCTACATGATCTCGGCGCGGAAGCTAACCGATCCGAACGCGGTATTCGAAGAGCTCTGGGGCTATCTCTGGAACGACGTTCTCAAGACAAGAGCCCCGCAGATATTCGTTGACTGCGCGACTCTCGCGGAGGTTCGGGAGAAATGGAAGGCCGGAGAGGGTTCCGTCATCGGGCCTCTCTCTAACTGATCTATGCCTGACGGCTTCGGCATATTATCGGAAGGCAGCGTCGCTTCGGAGGCCGACTGGATATCGAACTTCGATGGCGATCGGTCTGTATTCTCATCCTTGCTCTCTGACGGGATACTCAGAAATACTGGCACCGTGCGCGGAAAGCGCCAGTTCTCTCTCAATTTCGTGGGCGTGCTTGCGGCAGGACGTTCGGTCTGGTTCTCCTTCCCGAAGGCCAGTCGAGCGCACAGGATGGAAGACGCCGACCTCATCCTGCAAACAATAATCGACTATCGGCATCGCACCGATCGCACGCGCTCATCGGCCGACTTCTCGCAAGACGCTGATCGAATGAAGATCGGAACGATCGTGGACACATTCAAAGCGCTGACGACATGGACACTAGATCGCGGCTTCCATCACGAGGCGGTGGTTCAGAATAGAATGGTGCTCGAGGCGATCGATTGGGATCGAACGATCAGCTCGACGCCGGCAATGCATTCTAACGGCTCAGTCGTGTATCCCGCCCCCGTAACCCGGATCAATTCATCCGCGATAAGTTCACTAGCCGAGATCCAGGCAATCGCGCTCCTTGATTTACAGAAGCGGCTTGGCCCCTTCGCTGACTTGTTAGCACCAAGTTCGACAGACCTCTGGCACGAATGCCATAAGATCCTCGATCAAGGCGACGCTATCGCGATTCCGGACCTGATAGAAAGCAGCATCGACGATTACGCAGCGACGACAAACCGCGACGAGGATATAGAGCTCATCGCATTGCTACGCGACTGGACAACCGAAACTTGGTCCGCTGGCTCTTCGGTCATGGCATATGGCATTTCGTCCTTCCATACAGTCTGGGAAGACATCTGCGTCAGGACCATGGCGAACCTAGGCAGTCCGATATCGCATGCAGAAGTGGCTAGTCAGCCAGCTTACCTTATCAATGGGCACGAATTCAGCCTCACGCCGCAGCGTCCTGACATCCTTCTCGACCGGTCGGGACGGATCATACTCGCCGACGCAAAATGGTATTTGCTGGACGCGAACTCTCTTCCACAAACGCCTGACGCGATAAAGCAGTTCGCCTACGAACTTTCGATAAGAGAAGATCTGCATGTGGAAACGAACATGCTAATGCTGCCGACTGAAGACCACGATACTTGGGTCCTCGCCGGTATGCTGCATATGGCACAATCTGGAAGCCACGATCACAGGTTTAGGACCGTTTCCGTCATCGCGCTGAACTGGAAGCATCTGTCTCGCCTCTATGTGCGGCGGGAGGGGCTGGGGAACGACTTCATCGCGCAACTGACTGCGCTCGTTGCATCCAACCAGCAGATCCCCGTATTGAAAGCCTAGATGGCCGATACGGTGGACCCGGCCACGCGATCAGAAGTGATGCACCGTCTGCGATCGCGAGTGATCTCTCCCTGCTAGGCGCTAATTGGTTCCACAGCGCCATAATGCCGGTGCAGGTGATACACGATGCAGAGTATTGCCGCATCAGCGTTGCCAGCTATCTCGAACTTTCGATGGTAATAGAAATGCAATTGGGCCCACATGGTATGCGCCAGGCGGAAATGTTTCTTCGCCGCGCAGAGTTTCACATCGAGCCCGTGTCGGTCGAGCAGGGCGAGCTGGCGCGCCAGGCCTTTCTCGATTTCGGCAAAGGCCGGCATAAAGCCAGTTTGAATTTCGGAGACTGCTTCTCTTATGCTCTGGCGAAAGAGAAAAACGAACCGTTGCTTTTCAAAGGCAAGGATTTTGCTTTTACAGACGTACCGAGGGTAATGTGACGGAAAGATCAGAGAAAATGCCAGGCGAATATCTTAATGATGAAACGTCAGGACGGATTTTCCTTTTGTTCTGGCCCGCAGCTACGGCGTATTTTACCTATTTTCTCGACGCATCGCTGCCTCTCGTTTTGGCGGCGATGGGAATAGTCTTATTCCCGGTATTCAATACTTTCTTCACGGTCCATACTAAATGGCCGGCCACCATTTTAAGCCTGCTGGCAATATCTGTCTTTGTCGTTCTAGGGTTGAGAGAACAGCTTGTCTGGTATGGTTGGCTCGATCTTGGCGTTATTCTCTTAGGATATGGAGGCATCCTGGCACTCAACCTGCGCCGCGCAGATGCTCTTCCTTTTTTACCAGCTCTGTTGTGCGGAATAATACTGATCTTAAGCAATTTACCTGAACGCTTCCATGAGGGTCTATCGCCTATAGGTAATCTTGCTTAGCGGCTGCTGCGCCGAACAGATTGTTTAACCGTCAGAACAACGTCGCATTGTTGGAAAAAGGATTATTTGCCCGACGCAGCGCAATGAACATAGCATTGTCCTATTAAGTAATCAAAGAGATTGATGCCTATATTTTATGTAACCGTTATTTGACTGGCTGGCTGTTAAGATCGTAAATCCGTTAATTGCGAAAATCCCAGCGTAGCACTGTCCGCGTGTCGAGCATTGCCTGCGACAGATCTCGGCCATCCTTTAATTTGCAGCGTGCTACAATCCGGTCATAGCTCTGGCCAAGATTTTGGCATTGCATTGACGGATATCGTACTATGATGTGCCCAGTCTTCCACTTGCCTTTTGGGCCTCCAAGAAGATCGACTAATGCATCGCGCGCTTCTTCGGCCGATGCGGCCGGGCAGGGCTGTCCGGGCCGACAAGATCCATCCATTTCCCGCGCCGCAATCCCTTCCAGACGGATCTTTGGGCCTTCCCTGCACCACAGCGCACCATCTCCATCCCACACTGCCATAGGCGTACAGATAAATGTAAGAGCTGTTACGAGGGTCAAGGGTGTTCTCTCTTTTTGTTAGCTGAGGAACAGGCCGAGGCAGCCGACAAAGATTGCCATGCCGCCAAACACGACATTCAGGATGGAGAGCCGTCTCGCAACATGCCCATAACTCAGGCGCCTGCGTGATTTATACATTCCGCTTTCCAGACCGCATGTTCCGTTCCAGAAATCGGTAAGCCCATAAATTATGATTGCCCAGGCTACCCATATGACGAAGGTCTTTGCAGTGATAATATGGGCAAAGCCGGCAAAGAGCGTAAATGCTGTTACTGGAAACATGGCGAACCGGGTCAGATCTATTAGACTTAGCACCCTGACTTTATTGGATGTTTGCAGCCGAATGATCGGCCGTTTACATGTATCGCAGTCAGTTAAAAAAGCGCCTTTAGGCCATGTGGCAATGCTCGACAGGCAATAGGGGCATAAGTGGTTGTTGCCATAACGCCTTTTGCGCAGAACTGATGCAGAATCTATGGACGCGCTTGTTGAAGTTGATTTCTTTTGGTTTCTGAGCGCAAATCGCTTGAACGGTCCCATTATAGGCCTCGCTCTAGGTTTCGCTCAGGCAGATTGACTTCCTTTTCAGCAGGCTTCCCGTTCTGGCGCTCCTGGCCGGCCTCCTTGCCGTGTGTGAGCATCTTCATGGCTTTGCTGAGGTTGGCCTTATCTGCGGTGCTGAGTGTTTGTTCGTCGGCTTTGATTTTTCCTGTGGCTTCAAGGGAACTCGCCTTGTCCCCCGGATTCCGCTCGATCGAACCAATGAGCTTCTGTGTGTCGTCTGTATAAATATCGATATTTTCTCTGACGCGCGTCGCCATCACATGAAAAAGGCGTTGGTTTGAAAGATGTTTTTCAGCGGAGTGCATGACACCGATGCCCATCGTCGTTGTCATCCCTTGAGCCTGGTGCATGTTGATAGCGTAGGCAAGGCCAAGGCGTTCGAGCATCTTGTCTCCGGCCTTCAAGTCCAGTTGCTCGCCTTTGGCTCTCTGGACACGGATCATCTCGTCGGTAATCGACAGCACTTTAGCCTGTTCGGAGTTAAGCAAGCCTCTGTCTTTGTCATTGGAAGTCCAGACGATCTTATCGCCTTCGTGGAGTTGAATGTTCTCGCGATGCGACAATTTCATGGAATCTGTCCGATCCTCAGGATCGATCTTTCGGGGATCGAATTTAACCAGCTTTCCGGAGGCGCTGCGCAGCTCAACACTGTTGCGCTTGGCAGCAAGGACTTCGTATCGTCCCCTGTCGAGGCCTGCGGGCTTGGTATTGCGCACAACGTCGAGAACCTGGCCTGGACGATAGGTATGGGCGTAGCGATACTCTTCGCGAAGCGTGTTGGCCGCTACCAGAGTGGTAACGGGCATTGATTGTGATCCAATACCACCTTCCTGCTTCAATCCTTGCTGAACCAGCTCGTTCAATTCTTTGCGCGCTGAGCGTCCGGAAGCATATAAAGTGGTCTGGTCACGGTCTTCCGGCGCGAGTGAAAGCCATTTCTTCGCAGCAAGAGTCACATGGTTATCGCTGTTCTCCTTGGCCTGTGTCACCCTGTTTCCCAGCACGGAAAAAGCGGTTTTGATTTGGCCTTCGCGCGTCAACGCCGCAACCTGTTTCATATGTTCTGTCGTCTGCCGGTGGCTGGTAGCAATATTAGCCGCGCTTGGTTCGTGAGCCTGTATAATACTGAACGCTTTACCTGCTTCAATCGACTGCAACTGCTTTCTGTCACCGATGAGCACCAGCCTTTCTACATTGAGCTTGTTGGCGATGGTGACGACATCATTCATGGCTTTATTGGCCACGAGCGATGCTTCATCCAAAACAAGTATCTTGTTTTGGAGTGTGGCCTTCGATTGTTCGAACCTCTCACCTTCGCCCTGCCGGGCTGCGCGAATATGCTGGTGGACGAACGAGGAAACTGTCTGAGCCTCGACACCCGCCTCGTCTCGAAGCGTACCAACCATGGTATTGGCAAACGCAAGCCCCAGCACCTCGCGCCCCTCTTCCTGTGCGACGTTCTTCAGTGTTCGGATCAAGGTCGTTTTCCCGCCACCTGCCACACCTTGAACCACAGCTATTCGGTCCTGAATGGACAATGCCAGCGTCGCAGCGCCAAGTTGCTCTCCGTTAAGAGGTTTATCGCCGGCAGCGCTTTGCAAACGCTGAGCAGCTTCAGATGCGGGAATTATTGGCTGCGATGCATTTCGGCCTTTATCGATGCCATCGAGTAGCTTTTGTTCCTGGGAGATATGTTCGGGCGTGGTGACATAGGTATAGGCTCCATCCAGTCTCTTCGACACTTCGGGAACAAGCTCACCTTTTTGCAGCAACGTATCGATGCGTGTTGAAATACGATCAATGGTTACGCCTTTAAGGCCAAGATTGGCCGCGGTGGCGGCAAGCTTGCCTGTGTTGAACACGGCTTCGTTTTGTCCTTCAATTCTGACAGCGGAAGCTACCGCCAATTCTGTTCTCAGAGCGCTTGGGGTAAGTGACAGGCGTCTGATGCCATCGGTCGTGAGCGGATCTCGGGCGTGCATATAGTCGCCTATCAAATGGCGCGCTTCAGAGAGGATCGACCGTAAATTGTGTGGTGAACCGATGGGTTGCTGACTACCAACTCGATGACCGGGCGATGCTGTACTTTGCTCGGGCGTTTGCTTGACAGCGTTCGATTTGAGTTGTTCGATCTTGGCCAGATGGCTGGCCGATCGATCGGCCCATTCCTTTCTCAATGCCTCACGATCATCGAGATTGATTTTAGGATTGCGTGTGGCTTTCACGATCGGTTCTAGGGCAGCGTGATCCTTTGGATCGATCCCTTTTGCCTTCGCGGTGTCGAGCACTTGCTGGCGCCTTTGACTGAATTCTTCAATCAGCTCCTTTGGGACACCGGCGATTTCAAACTGACCATGTTTGCCGGTGAGATCGGTTTGATAACCAAGGGCTTCCAGCTTATCGCGAAATTCTGCGTGATATGCGGCTCCGAGGGTGGTGTTATTCTCCCATAATGCGCTGTTGCGGAGTGCTCGCCAGTCTCCATCCTTGTTTTGTGTAAGGTTGGCGATAATCACATGAATGTGCCCCTGCGGGTCCAGTTCACGGCTCGTATCGTGCTGAAACATGGCGTAGAGAAGATTGCCGGTTTTGACCGGCTCACCATTGCGCGACCTCGAATAATCTCGCGTTTCGGCAAAGTTCTTTTCCGCCCATTTCATCGTGGCTTTAACAGCTTCAAAATGAGCTGCGAGCACACGTTCATCTTTGGCTACATAGGCCATGATGCTGGCCGATTTGGGCATTGAAAAGGTGAAATCGTCACTGATGCGACGCTGGGTGTTTTCACTTCCGACTTTGGTACCATCTGGCAAAATACCGTTGAGGATATTTTCGAAATCAGCTTTGCTGACTTCGCCGGAAAGGTTCAGTTTCTTCGCCGCTTCGCCGCCCCAAAGACTTGCTTCAGAGGACTGCTCTTGTGTGTAGTAATTATCTTTGGCGAAATAAGATGCAGCGCCGCTAGACGATTTGACGGCAGACATGGAGATCATGGCTTACCTCTCAATCTCAGGATCGTTGTCTTTTTCAGTTCCGAAGCCGTGGCGCTCTTCCTTCAGGGCCTGGGATTCATGGTGAGATGTTTTGTTAATCGCGGGTCGGTCGCGGCGCAGAAATGTATTGCGTAAGGCCGCCGCTTCGCGTTCTGAACGGATCATACTTTCAGTACGCATTTCTGTTTGTGCTTCGTCATCATTATCGCCTGCACGGTGAGGTACTGAATGTAGCTCCGTTCTGTCTCCCTCAGTAATGATAGAAGAAGGTTCCGGCTCGGCATGATCGAACTCAGTCTGGCTCTCGATCTCTGTATCGGTGTTGATTTCGCCGCGCTCAAGATCCTCTGACGGCCTGTTGCCGGGCCCCTCTCCCTCACGGCCTTCGAAACCGCCTTCTTGGTCAATGTCTTCGGGCGGCTCATATTTTGCAGCACGGCGATTTTTTACGGGCACGAAGCCCTCTGCAACAATCGGATAATCCTGCACGCGCAATTTGATCCGTGCGGCCGGAAACCCATCCGGAAACTTCACATAACCGTGAAGTGAAGGAAGATTCATTATGTCGTCTGCAATAACCAGCGGCTCGACTTCTGTCCGTGGCGTGATGGTGGATGCATCACGGGTATCGTTAGCTCCATAGCTGTAGGCTTCGTCCATCTGACGAACTTCGCGATGACCAATGAAGTCAGATGCTTTCTCACCGGTTTCTTTATCGGCCGTAGCGAGGATGAGTTTCGTTCGTGCGAGGGACGTGAGGTTGGTGGCACCGTTCTCGCCATATGTCTCAGCAAGTTTACTGAAACTATGCATACCCAGGACGAAGGCACCGCCCACGGCACGGGCGGTTTGCAATCCATGTTCGATCGCAGGCAATCGGTGAAGTGAATGGACCTCGTCCAGCAGGAACCATGTCCGTAAACTTTGTGTTCTGCCCAGCCTGAACAGGGCATTCACTGCAAGGTCCATCCAGAGCGTCAGCAATGGACGATTCAAAACGAGATCCGGATGGGTTGACGTCATGAAAAGGATTGATCCTTCCTTGATGTCCGTTGTCATCCAGTCATTTATTGAAAAAGGCTTCTGAGCCCCCACAGGATCGGGCAGGAAGCGCAATGCGTTGGCGTTGGTATTGAACGTTGCCCGAATGCTCTCGGCCATCTTGGCGGCCTGTGTGGCGACGAGAGGCGCGGCTACGGTATTTTCAAGTGTCTTACTGATTGTATTAAGGTCAGCGTGCATCAGATGGTGGGCCAGCGCGCCGTTTGTCATCTGCCTGCGGTGCTTAAGCTTCATGCACATTTCGACGAATAATGTGCGTGCGGCTTTTTGCCAGAAATCATCTTCCGAAGGCCCGCTTGGAATAAGCGCGTCGGCTCCCGATAGAAACTCCGAATAGGTCTCACAATCGTTGAAGATGGTCCATGGCTCGCAGCGTTGATCCATCGGGTTCAAAATGACATCGGTTTCGGGATTATAGAAAGTTTCGACGAACGATCCGGTCAGATCGAAGATCACCAGTCGATGACCCCTTGCGCGTGCCTGAAGGACCAGCCTTCGAAGCTCGGTCGTCTTCCCTGTCCCGGTTGTCCCGATGAACATTGCATGGCTTTGTTCAAGGCCCCAGGGGACGGGAATGCCGGCGAGACGATATGGCATGTGATACCCTCGCCGGACGCGCTCTTCGAGAGGCAGCGCAAGGACCTCTTTCGGTTTGAGGTGCGGAATGATTTTGGCGCATTGCTCCTTGAATTTTTTGGTGTTGTATCGGCCCACTTCGGAGGCAAGTTCCTCGGCGGGTATAAGGAGCGCGCCGCGCTCATGACGTTCGGTCAGAATGTCTCGTCCGCGGCGGGTCGAAAAATTGAAAAACCAGAGCGTAAAAGGAATGCAAATGACACAGGCAGTGACGATAGAAGCGATGAGGATATTCTTCGCTTTCATCCATGCCATTTGCACAGCCGGATGATGAGCGACCCAGCTTATTTCACTCCGGACTTCACTTCCGTTCGGAATCGTTAAATTGACGACCTTGTGCGGGTCCAGATCCATGAAGGCCCAAAGCTCGGAATAGAGCTTCATAATGATGAGCTGAGTCTCGTGATTGGCGAGATAGAAATAGGTGAGGCCACAGAGCGAGATAATGAAAGTGGCACACCATATGTAAAAGGGCACTCGAAGGCCCGCCCAGGTCATGCGCATTTCGTGACTGAAGAGCTGTGATCCACGCGTAAAATTATTCGCGTTTCGCTTTACCTTTCCGCGTGCGGAACGATGCTGCAACGTAACGGCTTTGTTGCTGAACCGGATGTCCTTACGCATGGTGTTCATCCACATGCGACCGGGCCAGTTTATCGATGCGTGCGAAGAGCTCTGGCTCATCCTCCTGGAGATGCAAAGTCATGGCCAGATAGATCGTTTCGAGCAGCAGGAGTACCCGGCTCAAATCCACGCCAGTCTTGTTCTTATAAAATGGCAGGCCTGCGTTGATCAATGACCGACAAACATCGGAAACACTTTGCTCATTTTCACGGCAAAGCGCCTCAATCTCACGCATGGTTTGCGGATCAAGGCGCAGCGTAATTTGAATACGCTTTGTGTTTTTCATAAAACCAAACTCCATAAAAAGAGTCTGGTTCGGATATCGCGAGAGAGTGATTACCAGCTTCGGCTTTTCATGTCCATATAATAGCGGGTGATGCTATTTAACATCGTCGGCCAAGAGCGAGTGAGGGCATATCGCCTACACGTATACTACTGTAGTCGCGCCATAAAATACAACACGATGCTAAATAGCATCAAGTTTTATGTCGAGTGTATGCTGTAAAGCATCGCGAGGCGGTAAAGCCTCTTTCGTTTTAAATCAATATCTTAGCCCACGGGGCAGCCGTATAGGGTGTGCATTCTTCAGGGACTGGGACGCCTGCCTTTCCTCGGTCGATCGTAACTCTGGTTTCGATTGAACGAGCCCTTCAACAAAAGGGGCATGGCCGGCCGGATGGCCGGTCATTCAATCCATGAAAGGCAGTCATTTTGATCCTCGCAATCCAGGACTTCGACCAATCGACTGGTGTTGCCTGATCGTGAAGGGGCAAAGTTATCCATGGGGCGAAGCGCGCCCATCACGCTGGCGTAGCCCGGTGGGTAACTTTGATCCTTTTTTGCAATGTTCGTCGTTCATGACGGACTTGCAAAATGAATCTCGAAAGGCATGTTAAGACTATTCTAGGGGGAACAACATCAGTATGACTGGAAGTCCGTATGAGTTCGAAACTCGAACGCGAAGAGGAAGCCATTCGTAAGGCCGAACAGGAATTGCGAGATCGAAAGAAAAAGCTTCAGCAGAAACGCCGTGAAGAAGAGGAAAAGCAGCTCAGCAAGGCAGTCGGCAAGATCGGAATTGAGCGCGCGATTTTGATACTTGAAAAGGCGGCCGAGATATCACCTGATAAGGTGATATCGATGCTGGAAAAACCGGACAATGAGCATCAGCTCTTAACGGCTTAAACACAGATAGTAGTGCCTGTGATTTGTCAGGGTCTGGACCGCGAAGGAAGGGGGTCCAGGCCCTTCATTTTTCAGCCGCGCGAGCGTGCCCGGCAGGCGGCGGCGCAAGGCGATGCTCCGCAAGGCCGAAGGGCCGCGCGCGAGCGAGAGTTTGCCGCCGCCATGGCACACCCTTTCCACCCTCGCCCTGCCCCGTCTCGATCATGCGCGGCGCTGGCGAGATTGGCTATGCATCGGGACGGCGAAGGCCGTCCGGATGCGCACGCAAGCGAGCCCGGCAGCGGCGTTGCAAGGCGATGCTCCGCAAGGCCGAAGGGCCGCGCGAGAGCGAGAGCTTGCCGCCGCCATGGCACAGCCTTTCCACCTTCGCCCTGCCCCGTCACGATCATGCGCGACGCTGGCGAGATTGGCTATGCATCGGGACGGCGAAGGCCGTCCGGATGCGCACGCAAGCGAGCCCGGCAGGCGGCGTTGCAAGGTGATGCTCCGCAAGGCCGAAGGGCCGCGCGAGAGCGAGAGCTTGCCGCCGCCATGGCACAGCCTTTCCACCTTCGCCCTGCCCCGTCTCGATCATGCGCGACGCTGGCGAGATTGGCTATGCATCGGGACGGCGAAGGCCGTCCGGATGCGCACGCAAGCGAGCCCGGCAGCGGCGTTGCAAGGCGATGCTCCGCAAGGCCGAAGGGCCGCGCGAGAGCGAGAGCTTGCCGCCGCCATGGCACAGCCTTTCCACCTTCGCCCTGCCCCGTCACGATCATGCGCGACGCTGGCGAGATTGGCTATGCATCGGGACGGCGAAGGCCGTCCGGATGCGCACGCAAGCGAGCCCGGCAGGCGGCGTTGCAAGGTGATGCTCCGCAAGGCCGAAGGGCCGCGCGGGAGCGAGAGCTTGCCGCCGCCATGGCACACCCTTTCCACTCTCGCCCTGCCCCGTTTCGCTCCTTCAATAGTCCCTGAATATATATAGGGCGGCCGGAGCCGCCCTTCCCGGTTATTTCCGGGTGAGAACCCCGAAGCGAAAGGATGCCAATCGCTAACCTCCCGTTCCTCCCCTCCCTGAAGAAAGGGGTCTCCCGCGAAAATAGCGATGAGCGAATGTGCCAGAAGCAATAGCCTGCCTAATCTTCCATAATCCGCATAACGCCCCGGCCTGAGTGGAAGAATTTGACGACACCCTTACAACCAGGTGTGAACCTGCAAGGCGATTTCTTATTCCAGAGATCGAAGCTTTCGCCTCGATGCGCGGCAACAGCTTTTAGATCCACATCCCTTCCGCCCCGGCACGTATCGCATAGCGCCCGGCACGAAATGCCCTGATCGATCATAGCGCGGACGCTTTGAGTCCACGATGGCCGTAAATAGCGTGATTTTCCCATTCGGACAGAATAGAACGAATAGAGAACAAATGCTATTACATTAGCATTGATCTGTCCGCAAGCGTTCGGCCACCGCCGTATTCCTCTCCTGCTCGATGAGGTTTATTGACGCTTAGATTTAGTCTGCATATATTGGCCGTGCAGATTGTGATCTATCGATCATCTTCACGGGGTTGGATGTTCCAGCATCCAGCCCCAAGCTGTATTGGGGGCTGGTGTTCCAGCACCAGGCCCCCTCACCCGCTTATTTGCGGGAAACCTCGATGATTTTCACCACCAAGGCGGCGAAAGCGATGCATAGCATCGCAATCGCTATTGCAGATTGTTCGTCTATCGAAATCACCTCCGATCTACGGTCAGGATGACCGTGGCGTGCCTGTGCCACGGATGATGCATACTGGCCAGTTACTGACATTAAGAAAAAAGCCCCGCCTGAAAGACGGGGCCAAGTTTGATCCTCACCACAGGAAACTCGATGCGCGGCAACAGCCGGGGAAATGTAATGGTGGTGACGATCAGCCTGACTGCGCCAGCAAGGCAGGGCGCCATATGGCGCCCTGCCCGCGCTCAATTCAGTTCGTCGGGGAGCCAGCTATCGATACGCTCGGCTTGCTTGGCCGTTACAGCGTGCGCAGTTCTGGTATCGGCATCGCTGAATAGCTTTTCGAGCTTTTCGGCCTTCTGTTTCTTTTTCAGCTTTCCGAAAGCCCTCATAGCTTCGTCGCCGGGTTGCAAGTCGAGCAGGTCTTTCCAGAGGTTATCGAGATAATCGGCTTTGACCCGGTTAAAAAAGTTAGTGGCATTCGGCGTCCATATTGCGCGAATATTCGGTTTGGTTTCCTTGTCGATCAGGTCGATCATTTGCTTATCGCCGCCCCGATAGAGCCGCGCCAGATATTCGGTCAAAACGCGCTTAATATGCGCCTCGCCCTTTTTGCGGAAAGCCCTGAAAGATTTGGCGAGGTCTTTATCGTACATATCCGGCTTGTCTTGCTCATAGAGAGCAGGATTGAGCGCAAATCCGTTATCGCCTGTAGTTGGTGCGTTGGGAAATTCACTTGTTGTAATGGTGAAAGGTGATTTCCACGAGAGTTCGTGGCTGAGCTGGTAGGCGAGTAAGGCCGTCAGAAGGTCCGGGTCGTTCATGACCGCATGTTGACGCACACCGGCTGCCACAGCCCTAAGATCGTCTTGCAGCGCGCCGCTGATACCCGATTGTGGTGCATCATCGGCCGCATGTTTCGGAGCATTGATAACACCGGCTTCGATGGCAATGTGCTTGTCATCAGGATGAACCAAGCCGATCCTATCTCTGAGGTTGCCATCATAATCGACATAGAGGATCGCACCGGCGACGGCCTTTTGTGTGTCGGTAAATTCGCCATCGAGGATAGCTTGAAGATTGGCCAGCTCGGCCGCGCCGTCTTCGTCTATGGATTCAGCATGTGCCAGTTCTGCCAGTTCGTCGTATCGGTCTTCCTGTTCCTCGGTCAGTTCGCCGCAAACGGGCACGAGGATTTCATAACCCTGATTTTGCAGCTCGTAGAGGTAGACGCCTGAGTCGCTGGCGGGCCGGACCCAGTTCCATCCTTCCTGGGAGATACGTTCGGCTTCTGCGCTGAGCTTTTCATTGACGAGTTTATCGAGCAATTCGACATCATCGACATAGATATCATCCTCGAAAAGATCGCAGGAGATCGGCCCTCCGGCTTCTTTATACGCATCCAATCCGACAAATTTAACGCGGCGGTCAGTATCTGTGACGGACTGAGGTTTCAGGAGCTGACGGATATGATGCTCTGAAAGACGGCAATCAACAGCTTGTTGCAAGACCTCTGCCACGAGTTTGGAGGAATCGCAGATCGTAAAGCAGGATGCGACGCTTAGAGTGATATCACCTGATTTGAGTGCATTGAGCACGATATCTGGCAGGGAAGCCAGTTTCAGGCGACGATAGACGTGATTTTCGCTCACGCCGAAAGCCATGGCGATAGCGGGCACCGGAGTACCTTTGGTTGCGTATGCAGCATATTCGCGGATTTCATCTGCCGGATTGAGCTGTTCGCGCTGATTATTCTCGCTACTTGCCCAGATTCGCGCAATGTCGGGATTATCGGTAACTTTGACAGGCACGGTCTGGAAGCGTTCGTCGTCCTGCAACGTGCTTAATGCGCGAAAGCGTCGGCCACCTGCGACGATACCGATTTTGCCATCGTCCTGCCGCAAACCGGCAAGATTATGGATCAATCCCATTTCCTTCAAATTGGCTGCAAGTGCAGTGATGCTGCTGTCATCGATGACGGTACGAGGGTTGATCGGAGAAATAGCAAGGTCAGTAAAATTGACGTGTTCAATCATGAGATTGTTCCTTCGTGGTGAAGGCGGTTGGGTCTGATGCCCTATTTCCGCCGATGGGCTGCGCCTTGACACCTCTGAGTGCCGGAAACGCAGTTTTCGGCGGAACAGAGTGGCGAGGGCGAAGCCCGACCCACGGTGGGCATTGGCTCAGTCAACGCCCACATTCCCGAAGGTGAATGTCTGCCGGCAAATTCGCTGCCAATTTGTATCGCGAGGAATGGGCGCGCAGCGGCCAGGGGAAATTGGTTGCTAATTTGCCGGATGGGCAATGTTGACGGAGACGATGCGCTCTGTTGGGCGGACTACTGAACCAAAGGATGCGAGATCGGGCGTGAGCATGGGCGCAGCCCGTGTCGACCGGCCGGTCTCTCTGCTTGCAGAAGCAAGGGCCGTTATTGAGCGGCCCTTTCGATTCGTATGTTTCGCAATGCCCAAATCAATCGAGAGGTCGTTCACGATCGGGGATAAGTTTCCCTTTTGTACTTCATAGTAGACGCTAGGGTCAGGACCTATTAATTTGCATTGAAGACGAAGACGTGATTCAGAGTGGCAAAGGAGCTTGGAGGGATGGCCGTGAGGGCATCCCGCCTAGCGCAATAGAGCACAGTCCTGGCGTTGCCAGGATGCAGCCGTAATTAATCAGACTGTCCTGAATACCGGCTTATTTATTCTCGGAACGGAATTTTCTGGCGGCGAGTTGTGCCGGACCGTCCTCACGAGCGATAGTTTTCAGTCGATCTATCTGCAAGGTTTGGATGAGATTTTCGGGAATATCGCAAAAGGTTTGAAGGTATTGAAGGGCTTGTTTTGGTGTTTTTAATTCGCTGTAATCTGTGCCGATCCAGAGCATTGGTTTTTCGGCTTTAGTATCGGGATTTTCGATAACCTGCAGGAAGAATGTCTGGAGCGGTCTGTCCCACCCGACGCACGCTTTAAGGTGGGAATATTCGGGCTTCATAGGTACTTCATACCGGCTCATCACTTGCCCTGCCCTTCGATCATATTTTTGAGGTCTTCGATAGATTTCCAGTAAGCTGAATGGTTTTGAGTATTGGTGTATTCGACGAACCAGTCGATGATTTCCTCTGGCCCTTTGACGTATAGGCTTTTCTGTCTTTTGGCTGGTTTTCTGCGTCTTGTGGTGCCCTGCCCTCGTGAAATAAAGCCGAGATCATCGCCGCGCTGGACGGCATGTTTTTCCTCAGCATCAGAGATTGAGACGGGATTTTTCGGTAAGGAGGAAAAGTCCATTGTCCGGCTATCATCGGAAGCGGAATCGGGATTTGGCTTGCGGGCTTTCTGAAAATCATAGTTTGCCATCAGTTCACTTCCTTGAATGCGTCGAGAACGGCGCTGGCGACGGCTTTTGCGTTGTCCATGGCTTTTTCGATGCCGGACGTTGTGGAGCTGTCCAGTTCATCGAGGGTTGCGTTGAAGTCAAACATGTCCCTGTATGCGGCGCGTTCGACCAGACCGACATTAAGCATTGGCATATCGGCTTCTTTGATAGCGCTGAGTATGCGCTGAGAGCTTTTGGTGGCGATGGCGGCATTATCGCGTGACCGTATAAGTCTGAAAGGGATGTCGCGTTGCACGGCTTCGCTTTCTTCGGCGACGAGGGCGACAGCGTTAGCAGCGAGTTCGGCATCGATCGGGGACTGATTGAAAGGGATCAGGACCAGGTGAGAGCGCAATAAGGCACGGGAAGTCATGCGCGAGGCGGTGCCTTCGAGGTCGATGATGATAATATCGGTCGTTTCGCTGAGCTGGTCGATGGTTGAAATCATTTTGGCTTCATCAGGTCTTGGGATGATCTGGAATCTGGTGTTTTTGCCCTCCCCGTCCCTTCTGTGTGCCCATTTAGCGATAACGGCGTTTGGATCTGCATCGATGACGGCGACGCTGGCACCGTTGCGAGCGAATTCATCGGCCAGAACGAGGGCTAGAGTTGTTTTTCCTGCCCCGCCTTTTGGGTTCGCGATGGAAATTACTGCCATTTGCTTATCTCCGCAAGATCGAGCGATATTCTATACATATTCATATGTCTGTTGCCAGCCATATAGCTAGCCATATAGCTAGCCATATAGCTAGCCATATCGACAGCTATATACATTGCACAATACATATGGCGTTACATAGCGATATATCTAGCGACATACCTAGGCTATAGCAATGGCTTTTTATAGGGATATCCCCATGGCTATGTATATTCATATTTAGAGGATATCCTATGAAATATTCACAGAATATATATAGGGCGGCCGGAGCCGCCCTTCCCGGTTATTTCCGGGAGAGAACCCCGAAGCGAAAGACCTTCAGGTTGGTGACGAAGACGCGATCGTTGTCTTTCGTGTAGCTGGTGCGCTCGATCTCGCCTTCAGCGTATATTTGATCGCCGGTGTTGAGTTTTTCTGCGCGCTCCCGTTGCTTTCCGAAAACTGACACTCGGTTCCAGATTGTCTTCTCGACCCATTCGCCATTGTCGTCGCGATAGGCTGTGTTGGTGGCGATATCGATAAAGGTGACTTTATCAAGGCTTTCAATTTTGCCGACGTTGCCGATGATTTCGAATTTTGCGAACTGCATTTGAAGTCTCCGTTTTCCATGTCGTTGCTGACGCATTTTTCCGGGATGGGGTGATGCTGCGGGCAAGTTGAAAAACGGAGGGTCCGCGAAGCGGAAACCGTAGGCGCGAAGCGCCGGTTTTCTGCTTGAAGCCTGAAAGGCTGCCCCGCACAAAGCATCGCCGCATCCAAATGCGTCAGGCAGCAACGAACCAGGAAAACGGGAAGTGCAGCGCCTGCGTTTTGAGATCACTTTCGGAGGCATGACAGGCTTGTTTCCTGTCACACACACCGGCGCCACCAACCCTTTTACCAGCGATGGGGAAGGGGAGGGCACGCACCGCACGGATGATTATCGTCAAAAGAGCCGGCTGCGTCTATCTCAACACCGGCCGCGCTGCCACGCTAAGAAACCCACCAGCTCGGCAAACCGGATCGTGCTGTCGAGAGGACTGTGCCGCCGCACCGTCAATTCACGGTGAATTGGGAGGGGCTTATAGCCCCTCCCAGGAGACTGATCGCGTTACAGATAACCTTGCGCTCTAAGTTCTTTCTCCAAATCCGGAGCGGTTCCTGCAAAGCTATCTAGTCGAATGACAAGTATATCCTCGCCGTTCCTGCAAAATCGCCGAAGATAGTCCTGCAATGCAAATGGATCGCCCGGCCAGCGGACAAACCAGCTATTAAACTTATAAGGCAGAGACGCAGGCAATTCAGAAATAGCTTTGTCCAAAGCTCGATAAGTCTGCGACGATTGCAGTGGATCAGTTACAATTAAAAACCCATTAAACATGGCCTTTCCTCCATTTTTCACCTGAAAAGTTTCAGGTGAGCGACAAATCACTTGTTGACGCAGGAGCCAGAGCCACAGCATAATGCGGCGGCCTATTGAGATGGCATACCCGTTGAGGTGGATTTTTTGACCTCGTTGGGCTGGAAGACCGGAATGTGGCGTTTCGGTCTTCCACCTGCCCTTTGACCGTCATCGATATTGAGTCTCCTGACAAGGGGAAATTCGTCCTGTCATCACCCGAAATCTGCTATTCCATGTCGTGTGTTATTTATATAAGACACTTAAAGCACCGGAACCACTGAGTTTGCTAATTACGCAAGAGGAAAAACGGAACTGAGGAAAAAAATTTATAGTGTAATGCTATCCACAATAGAATCAGCTTTCGCGAATCTAAATCCGAATAAGAGCTGAAAATATTCGGATTCATGCCGTTGACTTACGCTGATGCTCACTTGACCAGGTTCAACGGTGAACAATCCTATTAAGCAACTCAATTGCCATTGATCGATGCCTTTTGACCAGGTGCCATGGCACGCCTGATCGACACAAAAAAGGGAGAGGCTTTGGCCTCTCCCTCCTTGCTTACTGAAAGAGCTTGATGAAAGCCGGTGCGAGCCCGATGACGGCCAAGACGAAGCCGACAGAGCCAATTACCCACGTCTGCGCCGTAAGTTTGCTTTCCAGTCCTTTGGTCGCGTCTTCCACCTTCACCGCTATATACTCCTCGATTGCCTCAACCACATCGGCCGCCGCGTCGTCTGACACATTAGCCGCTTTCAATGCTCTAAACAATTTGATGTGCATCTGGTTCTCCTTCTCGTTTGTGGGAAGGGACCAACCGGCATGGGCTCCGGCGTCGGCGGTCAAGGACCGCAAAGCGGCCGCGATAGCGGGGAGTGGGGGAGCCGATTTGCGCTGCAAATTGGGGGAACCGCTCATCCTTGAGGGCCGGCGCGTACCCATGCCAAAATACCCCATCACACAGAGAGAAGATTACCCCCGCCCGGTGCTGGCAACATCGCCGCCCTGCGCCTCCCGGTCGGCTTTGAGCCGCTTGGAGACGGCCTGCCGCGATACACCTAGCAGGCGCGCGACTTCGGCGGGCTTTTTTGGATCGGAACCGCTCATCAGGGCCTTGGCCTCGGTCCATTGCTCATCCGATATGGTCGGCGGCCGTCCTAGCCGCTTTCCGGCGCGGCGCGCCGCGTTCATGCCATCGCGCGTTCGGGCGCGAATGATTTCGCGCTCGAACTCGGCCAAGGCCCCGACGATATGGAAAAACAGCCTACCCGCTGGCGACACGGTTTCGATCTGCTCATGAAGTGAGCGAAAGGCGAGGTTGCGCTGGCCCAAGGCATCGGCCAGCTCGATAAGCTCCTTCAGCGAGCGGGAGAGGCGGTCAAGCCGCCACACCACCAGTTCGTCACCGTCGCGCGCAAACTCCAGGCATTCGCGGAGCGCGGGCTTGATGACGGCGCTTCCGCTGATTCCTCGATCCTCGAAAATCTTTTCCGCGCCGGCAGCCTCAAGGGCGTCGATCTGCATCCGCAAATTCTGTTCATCGGTGGAAACGCGGGCATAACCGATTTTCATAGGGCTGCCTCATCCCACGGATTGATGACCTCGATCCCTGCGGCCTCGAACGGTGCGCTATCGCGTGTCGCCACGGCGAAGCCGTGCGCGGCTGCGATAGCGGCAATGTAACCATCGGGCAGAGGCAGGCCCTTGCCATCGGCACGGGCGGCAACAGCCAGCTCCGCATAATGGCGGGCGGCGTCGGCGTCGAAAGACAGGATGCGCCCGGCAAATATCTTCTCGACCCCCACATAAAGGGCAGTCAGCCGGTCGCGCCTGCTGCTGCTCGGCAGACAGGCAAGGCCGAACTGCATTTCGGCCAAGGTGAGGGTAGAGACGAAAAGCGTATCGTTCGCCTGCCTATCCAGCCACCGCCGCACGCTCTCGGCGGGTGCGGGCTTCATCGGCTCGGAAACAACATTGGTGTCGAGAAGGATCATTGATCGAAGCTCATCGGCGCGGCGGGGGTCCGGTCGCGGCTCGCCTCAAGCTCGGCCGCCTCGTCGTCGGCCAAGCCGATTTCGCGACCGAGATTCCAAAGCGCCTCCCCGACGCGCAGCCGCCCTTGCGGATTCACGGCAGCGGCGAGGATTTCGCGAACCTGGGCTTCGGTGCTGTTGCCGTTCTTGACCGCGAGCGCTTTGAGCGCGCGGTGAACGTCCTCGGGAAGGTTGCGAACTGTCAAAGCTGGCATGATGCGCCTCCATGTGATAGCAAATCGAGACAATGCTATCATCACGGCGCAAATTGTCAACTTAATTCGATGTTATCGCGATTAGGTTTACATCGCTATTTTGTGCTCGATGGCAGCACGCAATTCCGCCGATCAGCACGGGCGCGGTTGACGGGTCGAAAAGGACCGTTTGCAAACGGACCGACTGGGCCCGATGTACGAAAGAGGATCGCTCAACGGACACTGCCGGCTCGCGTGAGGCAGTCGCGGCAAACGGGCGTTCGTCGAGTCTCATTTGAATGGTACTATATTTTTTGCATTGAGGGAGCCCCTTGCGTTACACTTGAGCGCATGACCTACACTTTGATCGGCTACGCCCGGTGTTCTACGGACAAACAGGATCTGGCGGCCCAGCGAGAAGCCTTGCTCAAGCTGGGCGTTGCTGCGGATCGCATCTACACTGACAAGGGCTTCACCGGCTCGAACCGGATGCGGCCCGGTCTTGACCAAGCTCTCGCCGCGGTCCGTCATGGCGACACTTTGGTTGTCCCGAAGCTCGACCGGCTTGCCCGATCGGTGCCGGACGCCCGAGCAATCGGCGATGACTTGGCCGCGAGAGGGGTGAAGCTGCAGCTTGGTGCCAGCGTGCATGATCCGGCTGATCCCATGGGCAAGCTGTTCTTCAACATCCTTGCGACCTTCGCAGAGTTCGAAGCCGACCTTATCAAGCTGCGCACAAGGGAAGGCATGGCGGTGGCCCGCGCCAAAGGTAAGCTGCGCGGTAAGAAGCCGAAGCTTTCCGAGCGCCAGCAAAAGGAGCTGCGCCGCATGTACGACACCGGGGAGTACTCGATCAGCGACCTTGCGGAGGTGTTCTCGATTTCTCGACCGACAGTCTACCGAACTCTCGACCGCCAAGCCTCTGCGGCCCTGGCATGATACGCTCGACCGTGACAACCCGCTGCCTTCGAGCTATCACCGCCTCCTGGCTTTGAGAATGCGGGCTATGGCCTCCCCTCATCGTCGAAGGAATTTGGGAGGTTCGCCGAGAGGCGGCCTCCCTCCTGCTTTCATAGCTTTGCCAGCTACGCGCCCTAGTTGGTCGCCGGAAGGCTGATCTGGCGCGCCGAGCAGGTTCGCCAGCGGCGGGAGGGGGTGGAAAGCGGACAATCAGCCGCTCAATCTTTCTGCCTACGAAGGTAGGCTACAAAGCAGTAGCTTGTCGCAATAACGACGAACGCAGCCGCAGCTGCGAAAGCACTCACTTGCTGAAATCCGACAGGATCCATCCCCTCGCCAAACAGGATGACCGTAATCATGAGAGACCAGCTAAATAGGCCCCATGCGGCGGGTATCGCGAACAAAAGGCTAATAGGCCTTGGCCAGATGCTCCCGGTATCCCGCTTCGCTTCTACCCAAAGCAGGAAGGCCAAAGCCAATGGCCCGCAAACTAAAGCTATTGGAAAGAAAGGGTCGAACATCGCCCAGCTTGTCGCAATAATCGCCAACGTCGGCAATGGGGCGTGTGCCGAAATTCCGCAGTGCGCCCAAGTCGGTCGTTCGCTGGCCGATTTGGCGCGCGAGGTAGCCGTCTGTCCGGTTAGGCTTGTCGATTCCATCGGTCAGCAGTCGGGATGGGTGGGAAGCCGAAGCTGCGCCTTCCCCTTTCGTCATCCTGAACTTGCTTCAGGATCCATCGGGCGGTTGTTACCGAAGCACGAACGCAAACCTCCCTGTCGATTTAGCCGCTCATGAACTGGGAGATCGGCCTGATGGGCACTGGAGCAAGTTCAGGGCGACGGCGAGCGGGAGCGCATACTTGCGATGCCCACTACATCTGCTAAATTTCTAGCCATAGGATTTCATGAAGTCGTCAACATTCAATGCCGCATCCATTTCTACCAGCCATTCCAGCAGATTTGCGATTGCCACATATCGCTCTGAGCGCCCGAGGTTCTCTGCAAGCCGAGCGTTTTTCGCTACTTCGCGTGTAATTTCGTGACGAGGGAACTGCCTGAGATATTGAAGTCCCTGTTGCAATTCCTGATCGGCCTGCAACTGCCTCATTTTTGGAAGGCTGTTAAAACCGCCACCTGCGCCAATCGGCAAAGTTCGACGAGTTTGTTCAACCTCTTCAAAAATGTTGGTCATCCGTGTGAGATGCAGGCCGAGCCTGACTTGCTTGGAAATCTTCCAAGCCACAATTGACCCAACCAAAACAACGATGAGTGCCCCTAATTCCCACATGATAAAATGCCCCATAAACATAATAAATATCGAATTTTATCATCCCCCAAATAGCATACTCCAATAAAGTTATAATTTAATGCTATCTTTCTGCCACTGAGGGGCATTATCGCGTAATGTCTTCTTGATGTGTGTGCCGAAATTCAGGATCGCGCCTATTTTGGTCATTCACTGTGGTTTGACACATCGCTGAAACCAGCTGTTCGTTAATGCCGCAGTTTGGTCGTAACCCGGCATCGGAGATGTAATCTCGATAGGAGCCGCATTGGCTATAGGCATAGCTTCAGTGCCCATCATCATGTGATAGTGCTGGGTGTGCCCAGTCTCCTCAAAGATACGTCTGAAGATCTCGAGATATGCGTCCACCGTGGCGGCATCGCTCGAGATATAGAGATCGTCATGCGTGCTGTGCGAGCCGTCGTTCACCCATGAAAAGAGCGAGGCGCAAATTACCTTCTCGCGACCTTCAAATTTCTCAATGATCTTGTCCTTGTCCATGTTTCCAAGTATTTTGAAATAGTTCTCCAGAATGCGGCGCAGCGTGTTTTGGATTGTGAGGTTGGACCGGTTCTCGTTCCGCACTTCGGACCAGAGTAATTCGTAGGATGTCCTGATCGGGTTGTGATCGAAGGCTTCCAGCGTCGAGACATCGTCGATCTTCTTCACGATCCAGAACGTCTCGTGCGCGCGGAGTTCCCTTTTTCGGTCTGGGTCGAATGACACCTCTTTGTGAAAATAGATATTGTGGGTGAGCACAAACACCTGCCGAATCAAGCCGTTCGGCGCGTGGCTCAACTCGAACACGCGTTTGATAAGGCTAGACACGATGAACAGGATATCGCTGTCGAGGCTCGAAATCGGGTCGTCGAACACAATAACCCGGTCGCTCGTCATGCCGGACTCAGAAACGCTGCCTCGGATGAGGTGGTAGAAGTACAGGAAGGTGACGAACGTCTTCTCGCCCTCGCTCAGAGTCCGGGCAGCATTGCTGCCATCAAGGCGGACGATCTCATACAAATTGCCCTGATCGCCCGCCGTTGCGAGCTTGAAGCCCCGAAAGCCGAACGAGGCGAGTAGTGCGTTGATTTCGGTCACGGTTGGTTGAACGCTCGTGATGCCCTTCTCAAGATCACGCAGCGTCTGCTGCGCCGTGGTGAGATTGCCACGCTTCGTCGTCAAGCTTGCCTCGATGCCGTTGATCGCAGCATCCACCGCCGTCTTGCTAGCATGGTAGGCATCAAGGATGCCTTTGGCCTCTTCCACTAGGCACTTCCAAATTTCGGCCGTAAGGTTCGTCCTCTGGTTGCTGATATCATCGACAGCCCCGTTGTGTTCGACGACGGCCGCGTTCGCAGCTATGAGGAAATCTCGGACTTCCGCGAACAGCTCGGTGTTGTCCTCAAGCGTTACGACGGCGCTCGGCTCCTTATGCTTGCGCGCGATGTGCTGCCCGTTGAGCGCTAGCCGTGCGGTCACGCGCTCGATCAGTCCGGTCAACTGGTCAACGTCGATATAGCGAGAGCCATTCTGAGAGATGCCGGCGAGCGCTTGAAGGTAAGCTGTACCCGCCGCTTCATATCCGGCAACGAGACGCGCGATATCCGCGATGTCGCGATTATAGGCTTCGTCGAAGTAATCGCCGATGCGCTTGGCAAGTTCGGCTTCGACATCTTGCTGGCAGAACGGGCATTGCGGCGTGCTCTGCGCGAAGTAGTCGATGCCCTGCTTCACCCAATCACTGTTACCAAGTCGATCAATCAGACCGCCAATATCAACATCGCCCCGCCCCACGACCTTCTTTGCGAAGATCGGCAATGCTTCTAGCCGCGCCAGCTCGGTACTGTCGGGCACCTGGATCACGCTCTCGCGCGCAAGACCCTTTTCAAAGATCACGGCCGCACGCTTTTTCAAGTCATCAAGCGGATGAACCGCAGCCTGGTTGGAAGCCCACTCGCTTAAGATTTTATCGCAGAAGTTCGCCTTCGAGGAGCGTACTCCTGCGAAGGCGGACTGAAAATCCGCATCATGGCGGTTCTTGAGTTTCCAGCATTCATTCTCGATATTCTCGCGCAGGGCAGCACGTTCGTTTAGCTTGCCGGGAGCATCATCCTTTCCGTTCAACACGAGATTGCGAGCGCTGATATCGCGCTCGATGTCCGCAACGTCCTTCCGTGCCTGCTCGATCTGGTCTAACACCGCAGCGTCGTGCTCGCCTAACGTGAAGATGCCGGGGAGGCTGGACCGGAAATTCCGCTCCACGAAATCGGCGTTGTAAACTAAGCACTCAAGAGGCCGCTGGTTAACCCAGCGGATCGCGCAGGCTGGGTGATCGGCCGGATTGGCGATTACGCGCGAAATGCTGGTTTTGCCCGAACCGTTTGCGCCATAGATGAAATTGATCTTCCGGAGCCCGGTAACATTCTGGCCTTCCGCGCTGTAGCTAGCACATCCCGCGATTTTTAGTTCTTCAATCAACGCTGCCCCTCTCTGCCACGTCAATACATTACTGTGGTGATAGCCATAGCACTACTTTCACTATCAATTGATGGGCAAGGTTAAATAACGTCACATGAGCAATGACCGCTTCACCGGTCTTCTGCTTCGATTCCTGCCATTCCGCTACCGGCCCGAGGCGGTCATTCCGTCCCGGTTTGAAAGGGTGCTTCTCCGAGCTTGGAGCTACCCGGTCCTGCGACAATTACCTCTGTCAGCACGCGACATTTAGCTCTGACATTTACAGGAATGAGCCATTCCCGCGCGCCTGAATTTTGCGGGAGTTGTCAGTCAACTAAACGACCGCTTTGTTGACGCATTTTGCGAGTTATCACTGGCGCTGCTAACGATCAGCTTATCCGAAGGAAGGACTACCGGTGAAAATCTGGGCGAAAATTATCGCTGTTCGGGGCTAGGCTCTGTTGCAAACTCTGATGCGGTTGCCAAGGTTGGGCCCTTGGATTGGTAAGGTCGGTTGTGATGGACGATTTCAAAGGGCGGCATTTTACCGGCGAGGTCATCCTATGGGCGGTCCGCTGGTA
>NZ_RAPF01000013.1 GCF_003610805.1 Altericroceibacterium spongiae
TTCTGCCGCTTCCGCTGACCGCAAAGCTCTCAATCTGCCGCCGGATAACCGCTTCGCCTAGGCGTTCACTGATTGCCTTGTCTGGCGTACCTTCCACGCTATGCCCTCCAGAGGCAGCCGACAGGGCGGGTCTTTTACATTCTTGTTGAAATGGCCCCTTAACATGGACTAAGACTATTTTATAGCGCTAAAAAGAAATGGGAGTGGTGCTGAAATGGGGTTGAAACGCTGGGCATTCTGGCGGCTGTTGCCGGTTTTACCGCTTGCGGCGCTGACTGCCGGATGCGTCTCGGCCAGGGCGGACATAGCGGGCGATATGCCGGTGGCGCAAATGCGGCCATCTGCCACCAACCCGCCCGAACTGGGCAGCCGCAGCAAGCCGATCCTCAGTGCGCAGGGCATCCGCTTTCGCGATCTCGACGGCAACGGCACGCTCACGCCCTATGAAGACTGGCGGCTGAGTCCGGCCGAACGGGCGCAGGATCTGGTCGCGCGGATGACGCTGGAAGAAAAGGTCGGCACGCTGCTCCATGCCTCGCTGCGCGGGGCGGGCAGCAGCTTCGATCTGTCCACCGACCGCTACGATCTGCCGCTCGCCAGGCAGATGATCCGCGAAAATCACGTCACCAGTTTCATTACCCGTCTGGTAGCCGATCCGGCGCAATTCGCCGAACAGAACAATGCCATTCAGGAAGCGGCCGAAGCCACCCGTTTCGGCATTCCGGTGACGATCAGCTCCGATCCGCGCAACCATTTCCAGTTTGTGCCCGGCGCTTCCAATGTCGGTGGCGGCTTTTCGCAATGGCCCGAAACGCTGGGCTTTGCGGCGCTGGGCGATCCGCAGATCGTCCATGAATTCGCCGATATTGCGCGGCAGGAATATCGTGCGGTCGGCATTCATATGACGCTTTCTCCGCAGGCCGATCTGGCCAGCGAGCCGCGCTGGCCGCGCCAGACCGGCACTTTCGGCACCGATCCGGCCCAAATCAGCGAATTGGTGGCGGCTTATGTGAGCGGCTTTCAGGGTAGCGATCACGGCACTACGGCCGATGGGGTGCTCACGGTGGTCAAGCACTGGGTCGGCTATGGCGCGCAGCCCGAAGGGCTCGATGCGCATAATTATTACGGCCGTTTCGCGGTTCTGCCCGGCCAGACCATTGCACCGCATATGGCCGCCTTTCGCGATGCTTTCCGCGTGCAGGTCGCCGGGGTGATGCCCGCCTATCCGGTGCTGCGCGAAGTGACGCTGGAGGGCAGGAAGCTGGAGGAAGTCGCCCCTGCTTTCAATGCGCAGCTTCTGCGCGATGAATTGCGCGACACATGGCATTTTCAGGGTATCGTCCTGTCGGACTGGCTGGTGACGCGCGATTGCAATGCGCTGTGCCGCGCGCCCGACAAGGATCATCCGCAGGAACTGAGCGATGTGGCGACATCCTGGGGTGTCACCGGTCTCAGCGAAGAGGAACGCTTCGCCAAGGGGCTCAATGCCGGGGTGGATCAGTTCGGCGGGATCGAAGACCCGCAGCCTTTGCTCAAAGCGGTGCATGACGGGCTGGTGAGCGAAGCGCGGATCGATCATTCGGTCGAAAGGCTGCTGGTCAGCAAATTCGAACTCGGCCTGTTCGATAATCCCTACACCGATCCTGCAGCGGCGGCGCAACTGCTCGGCAATCCGGCCACGGCGCAGCGGGCCGAACAGGTGCAGGCTGCCGCACAGGTCCTGTTGCAGAATCGCGCTGCGATGCTGCCCATGGCCGGGCTGGCGGGAAAGAAGGTCTGGCTTTCGGGCATGGGTGAAGCAGCGGCGCAGGCCGCGGGCCTGACCATTGTGGACGATCCCGCCGCCGCCGATTTCGCGATTATCCGCAGCGGCGCGCCGCATGAATTGCTGCACCCTTATCATTTCTTCGGCAGTCGTCAGCATGAAGGGCGGCTCGATTTCCGCCCCGGCGATGAAGCTTATGACGCTCTGGTGAAAGCCAAGGCAGCAGGCCTGCCGACCGTGTTCGCGATCTTCCTCGACCGACCGGCCATTCTGGGCAATGTGCTCGACAAGGCCGATGCGGTGCTGGGCAATTTCGGCGCCAGCGATGCAGCCGTGCTCGATGCGATCACCGGCCGCACCCATGCGCGCGGCCATCTGCCTTTCGAACTGCCTTCCTCCATGGCGGCGGTCGAGGCGCAGAATCCGGCTGTCGTCAATGACAGCAAAGACCCGCTCTTCCCGGTCGGTGCCGGGCTGGATTACTGATAGAACGATTTTTGGGACTGGAAATATATCATGGCACTCGCTCCCGACGGATCGGCCTCCGGCCCGCCGCTGAAAGACCCTGAAACCGGTGAAAGCGGGCATATCGATGCGCCGGGTCTGCAAGGCTTCGTCTTCGCATTGTTTTTCATCTTCGGCGGGATCACCTCGCTCAACGATGTGATTATTCCCAAGCTGAAGGAATTGTTCGACCTCAGCTATTTTCAGGCCATGCTGGTGCAATCGGCCTTTTTCGCGGCCTATCTGATTATCTCGATTCCCGGCGCGCTGCTGGTGAAGCGGATCGGCTATATGCGCGGTGCGGTGGTCGGGCTGCTGGCCATGCTGGCAGGCTGTCTGCTGTTTATCCCCGCTTCGCAGACCGCGATTTATGGCTTGTTTCTTTTCGCGCTCTTCGTGCTGGCGAGCGGGGTGACGGTCATTCAGGTGGTCGCCAATCCGCTGATCTCGCTGCTCGGTCCGGCCCGCACCGCGCCGAGCCGGCTCACCTTCGCGCAAGGGTTCAATGCCCTGGGGACCACGCTGTTTCCCTATTTCGGCTCGATCATCATTCTGGGCAGCCTCGCCACGGTGAGCGCTGCCGAGCTGAGCGGCCCGGCGCTCGATGCCTATCGCGCACAGGAAAGCCGCGCCATCGTCCACGCCTATATCGGCCTTGCCGTGGCGCTGGCGATCGTTGCCGCGGTGGTCTGGCGCTTCCGCAACCATCTGAAAGGCGAAGCGCATGAGGCGAGCAGCGGGCTGGGCGGATTCGATCTCCTCAAACGCCCGCGTTTCGGCTTCGGAACGGGCGCGATCTTTCTGTATGTCGGCGCCGAAGTGGCGATCGGCTCGCTGATCGTCAGCTATCTGATGCAGGAAAGCGTTCTGGGTCTGGCCGAACAGCAGGCGGGCAAGCTTATTCCGTTTTACTGGGGCGGGGCGCTGATCGGGCGCTTTATCGGCTCGCTCATTTTGCGCTTCCTGTCGCCGGGCAAGGTGCTGAGCGTGGTCGCCTGCGGGGCGATCACATTGCTGCTGCTCGCGGCCAATATGGAAGGCGCGCTCGCCGGATACAGCCTGCTCGCCATCGGCCTGATGAATGCGATCATGTTCCCGACGATTTTCTCGCTCGCTTCCGAAGGGCTCGGCCCGCGGGCCGCGGACGGGTCGGGCGTGATCTGCATGGCAATTGTCGGCGGCGCGGTCATTCCGCCGCTGACCGGCGGTCTGGCCGATGCGGCAGGTTCGCTGGCGCTGGCGCTGACCCTGCCCGCATTGTGCTATGTCATGATTGCTCTGTTCGGCCTCTTCGCCCTGAAACCCGTGAAGCCGCTATAGTATATAATGCCGGTGCCGCATCGCTGAACGGGGCGGCACCGGGCGGTTCATCCGCGTCAGTTCGGTGCGGCTTCGCTTATCATATTTTGATGGCTTCAGTTGCCAAACGTCCGACTCAGGCGCGCGCCGCGAAAACGCGCGCACGTATTTTGAAAGTCGCTCTGAAAATATTCGTCGAATGCGGCTTCGAAGGGGCAAATATTCGGCAAATCGCCGCTGCGGCGGATTCCACCCATTCGATGATAACTGACCATTTCGGCGGTAAGGAGGAATTGTGGAAGCAGGCTGTGGCACAGATGTTCGCAACCGCCCGGGAAGAGCTGAAACCGCTGCCCGGTGACATGGATCTTCCTCCGCGAGAGGCCTTTCGCCGCCATGTGCGGCGCTATATCCGGTATTGCGCGCGCCATCCCGAACACCGCCTGGTCGTTCATCGTCTTTCAGACCATTACTGAAAACCGCATTCTGACCCTCGCCATCATGGGCTATGAGGCGATCTACCTGCTGCTTCAGGCACTACTGGTTCTGGTGATAGGGGCAGGCGGCCCCTTGCTGCTCGGCGCGAACGGCAATTTCGCGGTCTTGGTGGCGGTGCTGCTGATCTATTCGCTCGCCATTCACGCATGGCTGTTTCGCGGAGGCCGGATCGGCAAGCGGCGGACTGACGTTGCCCTTCGATGGGCCTCTCTGGTCCGCTTGTCGCCCGTCATCGTGCGCTTGTGCCGAGACACCGATCTTCTTGCGCTCTTTTCCAAAGCGATGGTGAAACGCCGGTGACCCGCTTAAAGGCAGACGAGAACTTACCCGGATTGGCATAACCTGACATTGTCGCAACCTGTGTCACCGAGTGTCCAGATCGAAGCAACGCTCCGGCACGCTCCATCCGGCGCTGTGTCAGCCAGGCATAGGGAGCCAGTCCTGTGCGGGCGCGTAGGGCTCGCGTGAATCCACTGCTGTCCATGCCTGCAATCCGGGCGAGTTGCGCGACAGACAGATCGTAGGCGAGACGATCTTCAACATATGCAAGCACATGCTCGTAACGCATGTCGGACAAGGGGTGGACCTTGCGGCGGTTAGGTCGAACGCCGCGCAACTCCGACAGGCGGCGAAGGATCAATAGCCTGCCTTCATCGAAAAAAGCTGTCGAAACGCCATGGACTGCGGCTTCATGATGCAAAGCGGTGATGACCGATACCAGAAGACCGTCATCCTGAAATGCACCGGCAAGTGTCGTTATATGACCCAGGTCCAGCCCGGTTTCACTTTCTCCGCGCCCAGGCAGCATGGCAAGCCCGATCATCGACGTCTTCCCTGCCTTAGCAATCCCCCGCGCCTTCGGCGAGCTGACCGCGAGCGTGCCCGGGCGCCAGACCCCTTCCAGCCTTGCGCCATCGATGTGCTGAACAAGCCTGCTGGACGGACCCATGGCAAGAGCGATCCGCAAGAACGGGCCGTTGTGAACTTCGCCTTCAAAAGGTGGATAAGCGGCAGCGATGAGCATCGCAGTGCCATCACCATTGGCGTGAACCTGCCCGTCGTTCGCTACATGTCGCTCGATCCGGGTGCGATCGGCGACCATGCATCGATTAATTCCTGAATCGGAGAAGTCTGTCCCGGGTTGGAGTGGTGCGGTCATGATATCTTGTTACATGACGTGATAATCGTTCTCAATAATATTCTGGGGCCAAATGCGTTCTTTCTACCTTTATCCTGTCTCGCTTGCGGCTTTGTCGGTCGCCTTTGCGCAGCCTGTCCATGCTCAAGACCAGGAGCGTGCTGAACAAGCCGAGGAGCAACCGGCGCAGATCATCGTCACCGGCACGAGGAGAGACACTCGTCTGCAAGATGCTGATGTATCGGTGACGGTGATCAATCGGGAAATGCTCGATCAGGCGCGCATCCGCGACGTGCGCCAGCTCGATGCCGTGGTTCCCAATGTCCAGTTCAACGAGAGCGGACAGCTCGGCAGTACGTTCATCTCGATCCGGGGCATCGAGTCCAACCCGTTCATTGTCAACCGCGCTGCTGTCTACATTGATGGCATTCCTTTTCGCGAACTGTCCAATGCGGTGCTCAACCAGGTGGAATCCGTTGAGGTGCTAAGGGGACCGCAAGCAACACTCTATGGTGCCAACAGCGAGTCCGGCCTGATCGTCATTAACACCCGCGCACCGACCGATTATCTGGTTTCCGAGGTCCGCGCGACCGGTACGACCTTCGGCGGAGGCGCGAACGGCGTCATCGACGGCTTTGTCGGCGGACCGCTGGCGGGCGATAACTTGTCCGGCTCGATTGCGTTCAAAGTCTCGCGGGGTGACAGTTTCCTGCGCAACATCCAGCCCGGCCAGCCCGAAGGTAGGATCGACGAGACGTTCGTTCAGGGGCGTCTCAGATGGACCCCGACCGATCGGCTGACCCTCAACGCCACGACCTATATTCTCTCTACCCGGGCCCCAGGCGTATTCGACCAGGAATATCTTCCGCTGGATGTCGATCTCTATAACCGGACCTATGCGGACCTCTATAACGGCGGGCGTGATGCCGATCGCTTCACCTACATCAATGACGCGCCAAAGCGCACCAATGAGGATGAAGCGGTGTTTGGCGTCAGTGCTCGCTACGAGCTGGACTACGGCACTGTCGATGCCGCAGCGTCGTACCGGCGGTTGAAGACTGACGCCAAGGGGCTCGACTTCGATTTCACCGCGCTACCGACCGCAGCGGGACAGGACTACAAGGACAAGGATTTCTGGAATTTCGAACTGCGTTTCGCCTCGCCCGCGGACAAGCCGTTCAAT
The DNA here is from genome assembly GCF_003610805.1 of Altericroceibacterium spongiae. GTDB lineage: Bacteria > Pseudomonadota > Alphaproteobacteria > Sphingomonadales > Sphingomonadaceae > Altericroceibacterium > Altericroceibacterium spongiae. The sequence goes on from NZ_RAPF01000013.1 coordinate 6,388, forward strand.
TACATTCTGGGCGTTACCCATTACCGCCAGGAAGACGAGCGTTTTCAAACCACCTTTGTCGGGTCGGGAACGCTCGATTCCTATGCGCCGTCGCCGCGTCAATACGCGCAGGCGCGGGACTGGGGTGCTTTCGTTTCGACAAGCTGGTCTCCCGTCCAGTTACCCGATCTCACGCTCAGCGCCGGCCTTCGCTATGACCATGCTCATCGCGCGGCGCAGCAGAGTGCCGGTCAGATCGACCTTGGCGGAGGGACGCTGTTCATCTATCGCGATGCGGCGCTGTCGGGCGATTTCGATGCCGTGCTTCCGCGCTTTTCGATCCACTACAAAACCTCGCCCCAACTCTCCTTCTACGCGAATGCGGCCAAAGGCTATATTCCCGGCGGATTCAACCTGACCGCTGCGCAGGCGGACCTCACCGACGACGTATTGCGCTACAGCTCGGAAACCATGTGGAGCCGCGAGGCGGGCTTCAAATGGCAGTCGGCCGATGGGATGCTGAGCCTTGCCGGCGCGGCATTTTATATCCGGTCAAACAACTGGCAGGAGATTCAGGTCGCAACGGATGCTTCGGGCCGGATTATCTCGTCCGATTATATTGGTTCCAACGCGTCGATCGACAGCAAGGGGTTCGAGCTGGAAGCATCGGCCAGGCCGGTGCCGGGATTGACGCTGACGGCCAATTTCGGACTGTCGGACGCGCGCTATCGCGATCTCCAGGTTGATGCGACAACCAATGCACGAGGCAAGCGTGTCAAGCTCGTGCCGTCATATGATGGCTATCTTGCAGCTCGCTACCAAACGCCCGGCGGATTTTACGGGCGCGCCGAAGTGTCCTTCACCGGCAAGGAGTCGCTCGAAAGTCTGGGGCGAGCGATGCAGCCCGCGACGCAGACGGTTGGCTTGCAGGCTGGGTATGAGGGAGAGCACTGGGGTGTTCGCCTGTTCGTCGAAAATCTCACAGATGTGCGCCGCGGCACGGGCCTGGCCTTCCGGAATCTCGGCTTCGGCGATGACGGCAATTGGTATTCGCCGATCGGCCGCTCGCGGCAAGGCGGGATCGAACTCGAGTGGCAGCTATGAGCGGTAAAAGTTCCGGCAGTGCGGGGCTCTCGGGCGTGCCCGAAACTCTTCTCATCACGCTGGCCGCTCGCGTGGTTGCGTCTTCGCAGAATGCCGATCTCGGCTTTGTCGATCCGGCTGCCGAACGGATCGCGGCATCGCTGAAATTCGATCCCGGCCGGTTTTCTGATGATCACGCAAGTATGCGCGGGACGATTGTGCGCGCGCAGTGGTTCGACGGTATCGCGCGCCGATTCATTGAAGCACAGCCGGATGGCCTGGTCATCTCCATCGGTTCCGGTCTCGACACGCGGGCCAATCGAATTGCCCCGCCTGCCGGCGTTGACTGGATCGATATAGACTTCCCGGAGGTGACAGAGTTACGCGACAGGCTGGTGCCGCCGCTTGGTCGTACGCGCAACCTTGCCGCCGACGGCACCGCAGTTGCGACATGGGCGCAGACCGTTCCCTGGGATGCGGGCCGTGCCACGCTGGTGATGGCCGAGGGCGTGTCCATGTATCTGGAGCCACGGGAAGCCGCCACCTGGCTGCGAGGTCTGACAGATGCAGCATCGGCACGGCAATCGCGCATGACGCTGGCGCTCGACCTGGCTTCGCCACTGATGGTTCGCCAGTCGCACCGCCATCCCAGCGTCTCGAAAACGAAGGCGCGTTTTCAATGGGGGGTACGCCGCCCGGAGGAGGTCAATAGTCTGGCGGAAGGGCTGGTTCTTTCGGAAAGCTATGACGTCGCCGCGCATAGCGGAACCGCATCGCGCATCGCCGCTGCCATCTACCGGGCCGTCACGCGCGGCCGGCCAATATATTGCTGCGCGCGCTTTGAATATGGAACCGGATAGCTCGGCGCTTCGTGTCGCACATCTATCATCATATTGATTTAAAATATTTTATGGGAAATTTGAGGCTCGGAAATTGTTCCAGCAATCACCGTTTTCAATGGGAATTTTGCCTGACGTGAACATGGGCATCGTCATCCGTCGATTGCCCCGACGAATTTGAGCAGCGGATCATGGTCGTGCCCATCGGCCTTGCGCAGAGCAGCGATGTAGGTGTCGCGCCTTTCGTTGCCCTGCATAAGATCGTGTCCGGCCGCCCAGTCGATCGGCGGGTGATCGAAATTCTCGCGCAGATACTCGTCGGCCATGATGCGTGCGTGACAGCCATTGCCGTTGGCGAAGCAGTGGATCTGAACCAGCCGGTGATGAAACCGCGCCGCTGCTTCCAACGGTGAGTAGATCCGATGCTCCGACCAATAGCGGGCATCATCGAGCAAGTTGCGTAATTGCACTCCGATCTGGATCGGGTCGACCCCGATGTTCTTCTCCGTGAGGCGGAAGGTTCCTGCCCATGTCCACACATCGCCAAAGAGTCGGCGGTGGAGTTCGCGGACATATTCCTCGCTCAGCACGTCTCGCTTACGGCGGCTTTGCAGCCATCGCAGGCTACTTTCGATGTTGGCCTGCTCAAGCTCGTTGAGTTCCCCGCTTGTCGTGACGTGCCCGAACTTCAGCCCTTCGAGTTCGTCAGGATCAAGCGGCGTCGCGCCATCGGGCTCTTCGCCAAGGCCGGTCATTCATCTTCCCAGAAATCGGAAGGCGGATCGCGCAGCAGATCAAGCGCCATCCTTTCAACCTGATCCTCGATCTGGCCGACCGGCAAACCTTGCTTCTCTAGCGCCATATGGGTGTTGGCGCGCGACACGATCCTGCGGGCTTTCTTCCGCGCCTGCATTTGCAGCACGTCTTCAATGGAACCTTGTGCTGGCACAATGGCGTAGACGAACTTGCACGCCATCGCCTCGGCGAGTGTTTGCATCGTCTGTAGTGTGATCCGGTCTTTCTGCTCGGAGCGCTCGGCAGCGGAAATATTAGCGCGCGTGCGCCCCACCATGCGGCCGAGCCGCGCTGGCCGCGTATGAAAGCCACTTTCGGCAGCGATCCGGCCCTTACCAGCAGGCTGGGTGCGGCTTATGTTGCCGGGTTTCAGGGAAGCCGGGACGGCCTTCAGCGTGATGGTGTCATAACGGTCGTCAAACACTGGGTCGGCTATGGGACACAGCCTGAAGGCTTCGATGCGCATAATTTTTACGGGCGATTTGCGACACCGGGCGCTGCCCTGAAGCAGCATATCAAGGCATTCGGGCGGGGATCGACCAGTTCGGCGGAACCGACGATCTCGCTCCGCTCATCAAGGCCATTGCGGACAAAAAGGTTTCCATGGCCCGGATCGATCGATCCGTTCAGCGTATGCTGATTCCCAAATTCGAGCTGGGCCTGTTCGAAAATCCTTATGTCGATCCGGACAAGACCGTCTTCAGCATCCGGCAGGAAGCCGATGTGGCTCTTGCCGGGCAGACCCAGCGCGAAGCGCAGGTGCTGCTGCAAAACGCGACCATGTCTTGCCGGTAACCGCGCAAGGCGGGAAAGTCTGAATTTACGGCATCGATCCGGAAGCGGTACGCAAGGCAGGTTTGCAGGTGGTGACCGATCTCGATGCGGCCGATTTTGCGATTGTCCGCGCGGAAACGCCGTCTGAAATGCTGCATCCCGATTATTTTTTCGGCAGTCGGCAAAAGGAAGGGCGGCTCGATTTCCGTGCCGGCGATCCTGACAAATGTTCAGGATAAGGCGAGTGCCATTCCGGTGAATTTTGGTGCTGACAATTCTGCCGTTCTGGATGTTATTACCGGAAAAGCGACCGCGCGCGGGCGTTTGCCTTTCGAACTGCCGCGCTCGGACAAGGCGGTGAACAGGCAGAACCCCGCCTTGCCCGATGATGCGGCCGATCCACTATATCCCTTCGGTGGATCGTCCCTGCGAAAAGTGATGAAGAGGCATCCGCCGCGACAGAGGGTGACGCCGCCTGAGCAGTCTTTGCCGGAACTGCGTTGCGACCATGAAAGCGCAGTTCCGGCAAAGACATTTTTTTCACCGTTCTGGCGATTATTCCGGGTTCTTCTCTTCGGCAGGTGCGTGATGAACCGGCGGTTTGGCCGTATCGTCGAACATTTCGCGGTAGCGGAAGATTTTTGGGGCTTCGGCAAGAGCCGGCGTGCTGTATTTGCGCGCTTCTTCCCACCACAGCCGTTTCATTTCTTCCAGCTTTTCGGGATATGTTTCGGCCAGATCGTGCGCTTCGGCAAAGTCCGTTTCGGTATTATAGAGATGCCATTCATCATTGGCGAAATCGTCATCGCGCTTATGAATGGCGTAATCGCGCCATTTGCCCTGGGTAATCGCGCGATTGCCGCGCATCTCGAAATACTGGGTATCGCGGGCCGGGGGCGCATCGCCTGACATAAGCGTTGCCCGAATGGACTTGCCGGCGACCGGAATTTCTTTCCGGCCATCCACTTCCTCCGGAAACCGGGTTCCGGCCAGATCGACCAGAGTGGGCGCGAGATCGATCACATCGACATATTGATGGCGGATCGCGCCCGCATCCTCGATCTCTTCGGGCCAGGAGACGATCATGGGCGTGCGCACGCCCCCCAGTTGCGGCCATAATTTGTAACGTCTGAACGGTGTGACACCGGCCATCGCCCAGGGGCGCTGATATTCCGACTGGGTTTTGTTCGTGCCCAGTTCATCGATCCGGGCCAGCATTTCGGCGGGCGATAAAGTGTTGGGCCGATACATTTTCTCGAAGCTGCCTTTCTGGCCACCTTCGGATGCTGCACCATTATCGGACATAATCAGGATCACCGTATTCTCATACTGGCCGGTCGCCTTGAGATGGTGAACGATACGCCCGATCTGCTCATCGGTATGGGTTATGAAACCGGCATAGACTTCCATGAAGCGGGCATAGACTTTCTTTTCTTTTTCAGAGAGTTCACTCCATGCACGGTCACCCGGATAGCGGGGAGGAAGCGCGGTATCGGCCGGGACGATATGCATTTGCTTCATGCGCTTTAAGCGATCGATGCGCAGCCGGTCCCAGCCACGATCATATTGGCCGGCATAGGCTTCGATGTACGGGCGCGGCACCTGAATAGGGGCATGGCCTGCGCCATATGCGAGATAAACGAATTGCGGTTTGCGGGGCTGATCCGGTTTCGGAGTCAGTGCAGCAATAGCCCGGTTCGTAATGTCTTCCGAGAAGTGATAGCCCTCCCGGTCAGGTGTCGGCAGGCGTTTATTGCCTTCGATAAGATCGGGATGGTACTGATCCGTCCAGCCCAGATAGAACCCGTAAAAATCGTCAAAACCGCGCTGGAGCGGCCAGGAGGCATTATGGCCTTCCGACCCGTCTTCATCTTCGGGAGCCAGATGCCATTTCCCGAAACCATGGGTGGCATAGCCGGCGCTGTGCAGCACTTGCGGAAGCAACTGAGCATTATGCGCCAGTTCACCTCTGTCACGCGTGAGATCGTTCGGGTCCACTTTCTGCGCTGGCAGATCCGCCATTCTGACTGTTTGCGGATTCCGCCCGGTGAGCAGAGCCGCCCGTGTGGGTGTGCAAACCGCCTTGGTGTCGAAGCGGTTATAGCGCAGGCCGTCCGCCGCAATTGCATCGATGGCCGGTGTCGCTATTTCAGAGCCGAAAGAGCCAATGTCCGAATAGCCGACATCGTCGAGCACGATGACGAGGATATTCGGCGCGGTCTGCTCGGCTTGCGGATTTTCCGCGCTGGCACTCGTGGCGGCGCTCAGTCCTGCGGCGGCCAGTAAAGCATAACGCAAAGTCCCGATCCGCTTCCTGGCTTTCGCCTGTTTTTTTGCGGGTTTCCACGGGCTGGTCATCGCTTTTATCAATTATCGCTCCCCGAACAGAATGAAACGGAACGAAATTTTCACGACCGATGCCCGGATATCGGCATTTGAAAAATCCATCCTTGCGGACGGATGCTGCCCGGCACCCCAGAGATCCTTCTGTGAGAATTTCTCTTCCAATTGGACGGAGTACAGGCGCGACATGCTGAGTCAAGGAAGGGATCGGCAGATCAATGCTGCCCGGCCCCGGACCCGATGCGCCAGTTTGCCGGTCGGTTTTCTAAAGGTTTCGTCAGGTAATTTTTATGCCGAAACGAAATGACGGGCTTCTGCCTGAACACAGACTGCCGTCACGTGGTTTATGGCTCTGTTCAAAGTGTGTCTGGCCCCGTTCTGTTACGTTCTGCGCCCCGTAAATCGGGCGAAAAACGTGCTCCGCAGCTTGACCGCCTCCAAAATCGAATATACTCAGACAATAAGTTTAGGGAGAGATTAAGGCGATGTCCGACACTATTCGCCAGCCCGTTGAAGGGGCCGGCCCATCCGCCACGCAAGCGCCCGGCAAGTATCGCCGGGCCTTTGCATTGCTGGCGAGCCTGTTTTTCATGTGGGGCTTCATCACGGTCATCAATAACACGTTGCTGCCGCATCTGCGCAGCGTGTTCGACCTCAATTACACGCAGACGACGCTGATCGAATCGGTGTGGTTCATCGCCTATGCGGTGGCCTCTATGCCATCGGCCTTTCTGATCGAGCGGATCGGCTATAAAAAGGCCATTATCGTCGGGCTCGGCGTGATGGCGGCGGGGGCGCTTTGTATGGTGCCCGCAGCGCGCCTTCCTTCCTATGGGATCACACTGGCGGCCCTGTTCATCATCGCCTGCGGCATCGCCTTGCTACAGGTCGCGGCCAATCCTTATGTCGCGGTGCTCGGCCCGCCTGAAAAGTCGGAAAGCCGCCTCACACTGGTGCAGGCGTTCAATTCCATGGGCACCTTCTTTGCGCCCTATTTCGGAGGCTATCTGATCCTCAGCCGCACGGTCGGCGGAACGGTCAAAGAAGGCACGATTCTCAGCGCTGAACAACGACTTGCCGATGCGCAGGCGACGCAATTGCCCTATATTCTGGTGGCCATTGTGCTGGCCGTGATCGCGGTGGTGATCTGGCGCTCCAGCCTGCCTGCCATGGGCGATGATGCCAAGCGCGCCAATGCCGAGGAGCGCAAGAAATTGTCGCTCTGGAATCACCGCAATCTGGTGCTCGGCGTTCCGGCCATTTTCATCTATCTGATTGCTGAAATCGGCGTTGCCAATCTGTTTATCAGCTTTGTTACTTTGCCCGAAATTGCCCATATCACGGCGGCGCAGGCCTCCACCTATCTCGGCTTTCTATGGGGTGGAATGATGGTGGGCCGCTTTGCCGGCGGTGTCATCATACAGAAATTCAATCCGGCGCGGGTGCTGGCCTGTTTTGCAAGTTTCGCCTTTATCGTGATGCTGGGAGCGGCAACGCTTCACGGGCCGGTTGCGATGTGGTGTCTGGTGGCTGTGGGGCTTGGCCATTCGATCATGTTCCCGGCGATTTTTGCCCTTGCGATCAAAGGGCTGGGGCCGCTTACCGAAGAAGGCTCCGGCTTGCTGGTGACGGCGATTGCCGGTGGCGCGCTGGTGGTGGTGCAGGGCTGGCTGGCCGATATGTTCGGCCTGCAAAACAGCTTTTTCCTGACCGTGGCCTGCGAACTCTATGTTCTGTTCTACGCCTTGTGGGGCAGCAAGCCCACCAATGCGATGGCAGACGAGCGGCTCGCCTGAGCGCGGGAGGATGACTATGACGCCGCAGCTCGCCTGGGAATGTGCCTGTCTGCTCGGGGAAGGGCCGGTCTGGCTCGAGGCCGAACAGGCACTGCGTTTCGTCGATATCAAGGGCAGGGCCGTGCTGCGCTACGATCCGGCGAGCGGACGGGGCGAAAGGCTGGAAACGGGCGGGATGCCCAGCTTCATCTATCCCACCGATGGCGACGCGCTGCTATTCGGGTCGGAGCAGCAATTGAAGCTGCTTTATCCCGATGGGCATGTGGAAACGCATTGCGATATTCCCGAACCGGGTCGCAACCGCACCAATGACGGCGCGGTCGACCCCGATGGGCGTCTGTGGTTCGGCCTGTCCGACATGCCCGAAGACCATCCCGGCGGGGAATTGCGCTGCTATGACAGGGGCCGGATCACTCGCAAGCTCGACGGTGTAACCGTCCCTAACGGGCCGGCTATCTGCACCGAAGGCCGGCTGCTTTATCATGTCGATTCACCCAATCGGGCGATCTGGCGCTTCACCATTGCCGAAGACGGTTCGCTGACCGACCATCTCCTCTTCACGCAGATAGAAGAGCAGGCGGGTTATCCCGACGGGGTGGTGCTGGATGCGGAAGGCTGCCTGTGGGTGGCTTTATGGGATGGCTGGGGCGTGCGGCGTTACGGGCCGGACGGGCAATTGCTCGACCATATTCCCTTCCCCTGCGCCCGCGTGACCAAGCTTGCTTTCGGGGGGCCGGATCTGACAACGGCCTTCATCACCACTGCGCGCGGCGGCCTGAGTGAGGCTGAACTGGCCGATCAGCCGCTGGCGGGCAGTCTGTTCACATTCGAAAGCCCGGTTGCCGGGCATCATCCGCACAGGGTGAAACTGTCATAACCATAATGCACCGGCGTGACATCATAAGGACACCGCGCCGCAGCAGGCAGGAAATGAAGCGGCAAGGCCTGCTTTGGCCTTGTTTCTTGCCGCCTGATGGTCCATTTGTCTGAGTAATTGAGGCGAGGAGGAAAGAATCGTGGTCTCCAACAAAAAAATGACCGGAGTTCTGGCAATTGCAGGAATGGGTTTGTTGCAGGCCTGCAGCAGCGGTTCGGCTGACAATGCCGAAGCGGACAAAACCCCTGAAGCGCAGGAAAGTGGCGCGGAACGGCAGGTTTTCGGCACGCTCGACAATGGTACCGAGGTCGAAGAAGTGACTCTGACCAATGGCGAAGGCATGTCCGTTTCGGTCATGACGCTCGGTGCATCGCTGCATGCGATCAATGTTCCCGATGCCAAAGGCAATGTGGACGACGTTCTGCTCGGTTTCGACACGCCGCAGGAATATCTCGATAACGGAAACTTCTACGGCGCCACGGTCGGCCGCTTCGCCAATCGTATTGCCAAGGGGCAGTTTTCGCTCGATGGCAAAGCCTATCAGCTCGATGTGAATGACGGCCCCAACTCGCTGCATGGCGGTAAGGACGGCATTTTCAGCCATGTCTGGAAAATCGCCGAAGTGACCGAAGGCGACACGCCCAGCGTCACCATGACCTATCGTAGCCCGGACGGGGAAAGCGGTTATCCAGGCAATGCCGATATCACGGCAACCTATGCGCTGAGCAAGGACAATAAGCTCACCATCACCTACAAAATGACCAGCGATAAGCCGACACTCGCCAATATTTCCAGTCATGGCTATTTCAATCTGGCAGGCGTCAAAGCGCATAAAACCGCCATGGATGAAGTGCTGACGATTGATGCCAGCCATTATACGCCGGTCGATGACACGCTGATCCCCACAGGGGAGCGCGCGCCCGTTGATGGCACGGTGTTCGATTTCCGTGAAGGCAAAGTCATCGGTAAGGATGTCCGCCAGGGCGATGTGGAGCAGCTTCGCCTGACCAAGGGCTTCGATCATAATTTCGTGATCGACGGCAAGGCTGGCGACGTGCGGCGCATGGCACGGTTGGAGGATCCGGAATCGGGCCGTGTGATGGAAGTCTGGTCTTCCGCTCCGGCTCTGCAATTCTATTCCGGCAATTTCATTGCCGCCGATTTTGTTGGCAAGAACAATGTATTATACCGGCAGGGCGATGCAGTGGCGCTGGAGCCGCAGCTTTTCCCCGATGCACCGAACCATCCCGATTTCCCCAGTGCCCGGCTCGATCCGGGTCAGGAATATCGCAACACGATCCAGCTGAAATTCTCGACTGACACAGGCAAATAATGATGGCCGACGATCTTTCTTCTTCTACACCGCGCAAATTGCGGTCCCGTGCATGGTTCGACGATCCGAGCCATGCCGATATGACGGCGCTCTATCTTGAGCGTTACATGAATTTCGGCCTGTCGCTTGAAGAGCTGCAGTCGGGCAAGCCGATCATCGGGATCGCCCAGACCGGCAGCGATCTGTCCCCCTGCAACCGGCATCATCTGGTGCTGGCCGAGAGGATTCGCGAGGGTATTCGCGAAGCTGGCGGGATTGTGCTGGAATTTCCGGTGCATCCGATTCAGGAAACCGGCAAGCGGCCGACAGCGGGGCTGGACCGGAACCTGTCTTACATGGGTCTGGTGGAGTTGCTGTTCGGCTATCCGCTCGATGGTGTGGTGCTGACCACGGGTTGCGACAAGACAACCCCGGCCTGCCTGATGGCGGCTGCAACGGTGAATATTCCGGCCATCGCTCTGTCGGTCGGTCCGATGCTCAACGGCTATTTCAAGGGTCAGCGCACCGGGTCGGGTACGATTGTCTGGCATGCGCGCGAATTGCTGGCCGAAGGCGAGATCGACTATAAGGAATTCATCAAGATGGTGTCGTCCTCGGCACCTTCGACCGGCTATTGCAACACGATGGGCACGGCCACCACGATGAATTCGCTGACCGAGGCGCTCGGCATGTCTCTGCCCGGTCAGGCAGCCATTCCTGCGCCCTATCGTGACCGGCAGGAAGCCGCTTATCTGACCGGCAAGCAGATTGTCGAAATGGTCGCAGCGGACCGTAAACCGTCGGATATTCTGACGCGTGAAGCCTTCATCAACGCCATTCGGGTGAACTCCGCCATCGGCGGTTCCACCAACGCACCGATCCATCTCAATGCGCTCGCCCGCCATATGGGTGTCGAACTGACGATTGATGACTGGCAGACCTATGGCCGCGAAATTCCGTTGCTGGTCAATCTTCAGCCGGCCGGTGAATATCTTGGCGAAGATTATTATCGTGCAGGCGGTGTGCCCGCGATTGTTGCCGAACTGATGAAGCAGGGCCTCATCCATGAGGATGCGCTGACCGCAAACGGGCAGACCATGGGCGATAATTGCCGCGAAGCCGAAATCGAAAATGACAAGGTGATCCGCCCCTTCGAACAGGCGCTTACACCCTCTGCCGGTTTCAGCGTGCTGCGTGGTAATCTGTTCAACAGCGCCATTATGAAATTGTCTGTTATCTCGAAGGAATTTCGCGAACGTTATCTGTCCAATCCCGACGATCCCGAGGCATTTGAAGGCCCGGTTATCGTGTTTGACGGGCCGGAAGAATACCATGCCAAGATCGACGATCCCGATCTTGGCGTAACCGAGAAGACTTTGCTTATCATGCGCGGGGCTGGCCCTAACGGCTATCCGGGGGCAGCAGAGGTGGTGAATATGCGCCCCTCGGCAGAATTGTTGAAAAAGGGTATTCACGCACTGCCCTGTATCGGTGACGGTCGTCAGTCGGGGACATCGGGTAGCCCGTCTATCCTCAATGCGTCGCCGGAAGCCGCTTCCGGAGGAAATCTGGCCATCTTGCAAACCGGTGATGTGGTGCGGGTCGATTTACGCAAGGGCACCGTCAATATGCTGGTATCCGATGAGGAAATCGCCCGGCGCCGCAAGGAACTGGATGAGAAGGGTGGTTATCCTTTCCCGGCCAGCCAGACACCATGGCAGGAATTGCAGCGTTCTGTGATGGGAGAACTCGAAAGCGGCGCTGTGATGGAACCGGCCGTGAAATATCAGCGCATTGCCCAGACGATCGGGGTGCCGCGGCACAACCACTGATCGTCATGAGAGGCATAGCAAAAAAGGGCTCTTCCTCGCGGGGAAGGGCCCTTTTTTGTTGACCGGTCTGGCGGTTCTTCTCTTGCAAAAGGCGGTTTGGGAGAAGCCAAGGCAGCAGCTCCTCCCGCCCCGTCAGGGCTGCTGGCCCACTCGCTTGTTCTGCGCATCCAGCATCCGCACTTCATAGACAGGCGCGTCGGTTCCCTGTGTTTCGAAGCGAACGCGGACCATATCCTTTCCGCGTGTCAGGTTTTCGGGAATGGGATAATCCACCGCTACGAATTCTTTCCTGGCCGGGCCGGGTCTGCGTTCTTCGGCGATTTTTTGGCCATCGATTGCAATGGTGAAGTTCTTCTCGATCTCCTCACCCCAATAAAGGGCGCGCAGAACCATCGGGCCCTCGCGCACTGCCATGTCGAATTCCAGATAATTACCCATACCCCACCAGGCCTGCCGGCCCGAACGGCCTTCCCAGGCAAGAAGATCGGCATTGTTGGTGGCGAAATGGTGATCCGTTTCAGGCTGCTGTTCCCCGAGGCGGATATCATCCACGGTTCGCGCCGCCAGTTCGGCCCTGGCCTGTTGCGTGGCGATGAGAGCGGCTTCCTCTTTCGCCCAGCGTGCTTTGGTAAAGCTCGGGAAATAGACAGCGCTGCGATTATCATATCCCTGATAGAAGGGCGCGAGATTAAGCGTTGCACCGCCTGCCGCTGCCATGTGGAAATGATGAAACGACTGACCCGCGTTTAGCGTGCCGAGCGGATTGTCCGTCACCAGCGCCGGAGGCAGGCCCTCATAAGGTTGCGAAGCAGGGCCCAGATTGGCGGCAAGCACCAGCGGACCATTCAGGAAAGCGACCATGTTCGGATCGTCCGGCGTGGTCTCCATAGTCAGCTGCATCGGCAAGCTCAGCTCGATACGGTCCCCGGCCTGCCATTCGCGATGGAGCAGGGCATAGCCGTTTTCTAACACCAGTTCCTGATCCTCACCATTGACGGACAGGGACGGATTTTCGCTCCAGCCCGGAATCCGCAGAGCGATGGTACTGGTGCCGCGCGGCGCCTTGCGCAAAGTGAGTGCAATATCCTGTTCCTGCGGAAAACCGGTTTCCAGATTGAGCGCGATGTTGCGATCGTCCCAGTCCAGTTTCGAGGGAATATAGAGATTGACCAGCAGCTTCTCGCCGTCGTGCCAGTAGATGGAATCACCATGTTTGGAATGGCTTTCCATGCCCGATCCGACACAGCACCAGAAACTGTCTTCGGGGGTCGACCAGGTGCGTCGTGAGCCCGATCCCAGCGGCATGAAATAGGCAAACATCCCGCTTTCGGGATGCTGGTGGGCCAGAATATGGTTGAGATGCACCTTTTCATAAAAGTCGAACAAGGCGGCATCGGGCTGCCAGCCATAAAGATGGCGCGCCAGTTTCAGCATATTGTAGCTGTTGCAGGCTTCGCAGGTACGATCGGTTATAAAGGGCGAAATCACATCGGGCGGACCGAAATGTTCACGATCCGAATTGCCCCCGATCACATAGGAATGGTGATCGACAACCGTGTTGAAGAAGAAGCTGGCTGCCGTTTGATGATCCGCACGCCCGGTCAGTTCATAGAGACGCGCGAGACCGATAATTTTGGGGATCTGCGTATTGGCATGCAGGCCGGGCAGATTGTCTTCCTGCCGGGCCAGCGGGTCCAGAATGCGATTATCGTGGATCTTCTCGGCTATGGCCAGCCAGCGTTTATCGCCGGTCAGTTCATAGGTGAGAGCATAGCTGTCATTGAGCCCGCCATATTCGGCGATTAGCAGCTTTTGTATCTGCTCGTCATCAAGGCCTTCGACGATGGTTCCAAGATAGTCGGCGACACCCAGCATCACCGGTTTGGCATCCGCCAGCCCGGCCACATGCCATGCGTCGATCAGCCCGGCATGAACCTTGTGATAGGTATAGAGCGGCACCCATCCGCCATTGACGTCGAAACCGCCAGTGTGAATCTCGCCCCGCCGGACTTCTTCGAAAACGATCTTGCCGTCCACTTCCTCGCCATCGCGTTCGACGGTGGTGCCGCCGGCATAGCCATCGCCATGCGCTGCCTGAATGCGGGCGAGTTCGGAAATGGTGTAACGCAGCTTTTCGCGAAGCCGGGCATCCCCTGTCTGCGCGAAAGCCAGCGAGCAGGCGCTCATATAATGGCCCAGGGAATGCCCTGCGATTCCGCGGGCTTCCCACCCGCCATATACTTCCCCTTTGGGTTCGAACCCGGCGCTTTTGTGAAAATTATGCAGGAAACGGTCAGGCTCAAGCGACAGCAGATAGTCGCGATTGCGCTCCACCGCATTCAGGAAAGGGGAAGGGGCAAGGCGGACCGTGCGAAGCGGTGCGGAGACCGCCTGCACACGGGACCGATCCATTACCTCGCTTGCCCAGCTCAGGCTGGCCTCGCCCGCCCAGCAGGCGGCAAGACCCACCGCACTGGACGAAGCGAGGAAGTGTCGTCTGGAAAAGCCACTCACCGGATGGCCACCACGACTACCGACTTGGCCGGAAGATCGAACGTCAGTGTGCCGTCGCGACCGGGGCGGGCGCTATAGGTGGCCGGTTTGATCGTATCGGGTGCATCGAATGTATTATGCGTGTCGAGTTTCGGTCCGGTCAGGATATGGCCGGTAGCGGCCCCTTTCAGATCGGTTGCGACACGGGCAGCCCGTTCCGGATCGAGATTGACGAGTGAGAGATAAAGCTGTCCGTCTTCACCGCGGGCGACCGAAGCATCGACGACCGGCAAAGTCTTGCCGCCTTCCGAGAATTCGGGGGTGTCGATAGTCGCCGGATAAGGCGTTGCCCCCTGAAACGGCTTATACATGTCAAAGACATGATAGGTAGGCGTAAGCAGCATCTTGTCGCCATCGGTCAGGATCATGGCCTGCAGCACATTGACCATCTGAGCGATTGCCGCGAGCTTTACACGATCGGTATGACGGTGGAAGATGTTGAGTGTCAGCGCCGCCACTTCCGCATCGCGTAAGGTGTTCTGCTGATAGAGAAAGCCGGGCGTCGAGCCGGGTTCCTGATCGTACCAGGTGCCCCATTCATCGACGAACAGACCCACGCGTTTGTCAGGATCGTATTGATCCATGATTGCGCTGTGTTTGGTAATCAGTTCGTCCATATGCAGCGCATTGGAGAGGGTGCTGACCCATTCCTTGCGACCGCCGCCGGTAGCCGAACCCTTGTGGTCCCAGTCGCCCACGAAAGTGTAATAATGGAGGCTGATCGCATCCATCTGGTTCACCGCTTCGCGCATCAGCACTTCGGTGAAATTATAATCGTCGACATTGGCGCCTGTGGCGACCTTGACGACGGTTTCACCCGGTTGCGGTTTAACGAAAGTGGCATAACGGCGGTGCAGATCGGCCGAATATTCCGGACGCATATTGCCGCCGCAACCCCAGCTTTCATTGCCAACACCGAAATATTTGACCTTCCAGGGCTTGTCGCGCCCGTTGGCCTGCCGTTCCTTCACAAGAGTGGTCGGTTTCGAGCCGGTCATATATTCGAGCCACTGCGCCATTTCGCGCGGTGAGCCGGAGCCCATATTGCCGGCAACATAATTTTCAGCGCCGACCATTTCGGAGAAATTGAGAAATTCATGCGTACCGAAACGGTTATCGTCGATTACGCCGCCCCAATGGGTGTTAATTCGTTTCGGCCGTTCACTGCGCGGGCCGATACCGTCACGCCAGTCATATTCATCGGCGAAACAGCCACCCGGCCAGCGGATGACCGGAATGTCGAGTTCTTTCAAGGCGGCAAGGACATCGTTGCGATAGCCATTGGTATTGGGAATGGGCGAATCTTCACCCACCCAGATACCTTCATAGATGCCGCGGCCGAGATGTTCGGCGAACTGCCCCTGAATTTCCGGTTCGATCCGTGCGCCGGGCGTATCGAGATCGACCGAGACAGATGCGTTTACCCTATCTGCTGCCAGAGCAGGTGAAGCACCGAGCCCGATTGTCGCGCTCAACGACAAAAGGGCTGATTTCCAAATTTTCATTATCTCTCCCCTAAATTATTGCTCTTACCAGTTAAAAGCAGCCACCTGTTTGCGAGAGCCGAACAGAAAAGCATCGGCGACATGGCGGAACGGTGTCAGATCGGCGTCGCACTGGCGGGCGTCGACAAGACGGGCGAAATGGCGATAAAGCCGCGCATATTCAGGATCTTCGGGCAGCTCGACAGGCTCGCCGTCAATGGCCAGTTTGGAAGCGCCCATGGACAGTTTCAATTCGCCTTCAGCGCATTGAACGATGATATCCCAGCTCTGAGGCCCCTTCTGATCGAAGTCGAAGGCGACATCGACCGGGGCATCGCCCATGCGATATTCCAGATCAGCGGCGATCGGCGCTTCCCGGTTTTCCGGCACGCGCAATTCGGCAGACTGTAAATCAAGCGGTTCGGGCAGGATCGCCGTCAGCACGGACAGCGCATTGATGCCCGGATCGAACACACCGATACCTGGTTCCCAGATCCATTCCTGCCCCGGATGCCAGACGCGGACATCTTCCTTCCAGTTGCAGATAACTTTCTGGATGATTTTGCCCTTGAGCCAGTCCCGTGCCGGTTCCACACCAGCAGCCTCGCGTGAGTGCCAGGTGGCGTGGAGCACTTTACCGGCTGCTTCGGCGAGAGGCTGGAAGCGTGCGGCTTCGGCAATCGTGCCTGCCGGCGGCTTCTCGATCATCACATCGAGGCCGTGTGCAAGGGCTTCGCGAATGAGCTTGAGCCGTCCACGCGGGGGCGTACAGATGGAAATTGCCTGAATATCCGGCACCGCTTCCATCATCTCTGCGACAGAGGTGAAGCCCGGCACGCCTTCGGGCGGCTGATGGCGTGTGACAGCGGCAACCAGTTCGAACCGGTCGCTTTTGGCAATTGTCGGAATATGCTGATCGCGGGCGATCTTGCCGATCCCCGCCAATGCGATACGAATTTTGCTCACAGGGCTTTCACCGTCACCTTTTCCGCTTTTTCAACTTCCAGTGCATTGCGTAGCGGAATTGCAAAAGGCGGGGCGGAGATTTCGAATATATCGCCTTCCTTCGTCTCTATACCGTCGGCGAAAGAGAGGGTGGCAGTGCCGAAGAAATGGATATGCAGATCGCCCGGCCGGCGAAACAGCGGATATTTGAAGTGATGCGCTTCGAGATTGGCCAGGCTGTGCGACATATTGGCTTCGCCGGTAAGAAAGGGTTTTTCCCATAAAGTTTTGCCATCGCGGATGATCTTGCTCGATCCGCGAATGTCTTCCGGCAAGTCACCGAGCAATAGTTCCGCCCCAAGAGCCGCGTGACGCAATTTGGAATGGGCGAGCCAGAGATAATTGCCGCGTTCGGTGATATGATCGGAGAACTCGTTGGCCAGCGTATAGCCGAGCCGATGTGGTGTGCCGTCCGGGCCGATCAGATAGATACCGGCAATTTCCGGTTCTTCGCTGCCATCGAGTGCGAAAGAAGGAGAGGAAAGCGGCTGATCGGGACCGACAATGATCGACCCGTCACCCTTATAAAACCATTCGGGCTGGGCGCCTTCCTTGTCTTCGGCGGGTTTGCCGCCTTCCACACCCATCAGGAACATGCGCATGGAATCGGTCGCTTCGCCCGCCGAGGCGGCTTTGTGCATTTTGTCGCGCCCTTCGGCGGAGCCGAGATGTGTCAGACCGGTTCCGGTGACGATGCAATGGGCGGGATCATCATGACCGATCGGTGCCAGCAACTGGCCCTTCTGACGCAGGGCATCGAGATCGAGCGTATCGCCGGCTTTGTCGCTGGCGCATTCCGCCAGGGTGCGGCCCTCTGCAACAGCCAGATTCGCCAGATCGAGAATAGTGGTTACGCCCTGGACATGACGGGCCGTATCGCCGTCGATCAGGCCAACTTTACGGCCTTCGACGACCTTGAACTGAATAAGCTTCAAGCTTTCCTCCCAGTGGTAATAACTCAGACTATATCAGAACGATTTGGCGAATCAATCGCTGCAATACAGGATTTGTCTTATAAGCTGACCAGAGCGTAATCCCGCATTATACCTGACATAGAGCTCCTTAACCGTTGATTTCACAGCCTTGTTGCAAGACCCTCTTGCTCTTCCTTCTATGTCTGGCTAGATGTTGTCTGAGTAATAGATGGCATTAAGCCATTTTGGGGAGGAAACATGAAGAAGGCATCCAAATGGATTTTGGTGTCGTCGTCTGTTGGGGCACTCGCTTGTGCCGGCATGGCGACGCCTGTTGCAGCACAGTCGACCGGTTCGCAGGACACATCATCTCAGGACGTGAGCAATTCTGAGTTCGATGACAGCAATGCGATTGTTGTGACCGGTATTCGTGAATCGTTTCGTCAGGCGCTGGAAGTCAAACGCGAATCGCCGCAAGTTGTGGAATCGGTTGTCGCTGAAGATGTTGGCAAACTGCCCGACAATAATGTGATCGAAGCCCTTCAGCGTTTGAGCGGTGTTCAGGTGACCAATCGCGGAGCCGGTGAAACGAGCGGCTTGTCGATTCGCGGTTTGCCCGATGCGTTAACGACATGGAACGGTCGCAAGATCTTTACTGCATCGGGCACATCCTTTGCTTTGCAGGATATGCCGGCCAATCTGGTCAAACGTGTCGATGTTTATAAAACCCGTTCTGCGGGGCAGATTGAAACCGGTCTGGCTGGTCAGATCGATGTGCAGACACGCCGTCCGTTCGATTTCGATGGTTTTGCGATCTCGGCTGTGGCTCGCGGCATTTATGACGAGACATCCGATGAAGTGAACCCGAATGTCAGCGCCCTGATTTCGGATCGCTGGGATACGGATGCCGGAGAATTCGGTGCCCTGCTGAATATCAGCTATTCGCGTACCAAATATCGCGACATGAGTATTACGGCCGGAGCCGTTATACCTTTCGTAACAGAAAATCCGCCCGCCGGAACCGGTTACGACCCGCTTCAGCGCGTCTTTCCCGAGAGCGGCGCCTGGCAGCCCGGTCTTGAGACCGGTCTCCCTTATACACCGGGTTCGACTTTCAACCTGAATGGCGTGGAAACCCCCTATTACCTGTCACGTGATGCGGTTTTCGCCAATGATGTGCATGGGAAGCGGGAGCGCCCGGCCATCAATGCAGCGCTGCAATGGTCACCCAATCCGGATGCCACCTATACGTTCGAATTCTTCTATAACGGTTACCGTTCGACCACGATGAATTCGATGCATTTCAGTTTTGCTGATCAGTGGAAAGCTCTGGGTGCCAATCCCGGCAATACGTTCGAATTGTATGACGGAACCAATGTCATCAAATCGCGGACAGTCGGCAATGCTTTTGGTTTCAACAGTGGTGATTATTCGACCGGTAAAACGGATAGCTATGTTTATGCACTGAATGGCGACTGGAAGTTTGCCGACGAACGCGGCCATATCACGGCCGATCTCTCCTTCCAGGACAGCAAATACGAAACCGATTTTCTCGCAGCGCGTCTTAACCGGGAAGCGGATCAGATCTCGGTCGATTTCAATAATGGAGGTGGTCTGCCCGGATGGAGCTTCGGCGATAATTCCTTGCTGACGGATCCGGCAGCCTGGACGCTTGCCGAATTCTACGACAACGCCAACAGTTCGCACGGCAAGGCTTATACATTCCAGCTCGATGGCTCCTATGATTTCGACGGCGGGTTGTTGAAGACTGTTCGTTTCGGTGCTCGTGCCGACCGGCGAAAAGCTGCGGACTCTGTACGCGCACAGGATGCGCCGGTTCTCGGCCAGTCCTTGTCGACCTTGAGCGATGATGCCTATTATTTCACCGATGGCTTTTATAACGGACGTGCGGACGTCCCGGAAGACTGGATCAATGTCAGCGGTTACTGGCTGCATGACAATGCCGATGCCATGCGGGAACTCTATCGCGACAATGTCGATCCGGGTCTCGTCATGGGCGATAATCTCAGCCAGCTCGAAGTCTTCAATATCAATGAAGACACGCTCGCGGCCTATGCAGAAGCCGACTTCGAAAAATATATCGGCGATGTGCGGTTGTTCCTGCAAACCGGCGTTCGCTTCGTATCGGTCGATACGAGTTCTGTCTTCACGGACCGGTATAGCGGAGACACTTCTCTCGCCGCGACCAAGACGGATAAGTGGTTGCCCTCAGCGACTTTCATCGTCGATCCGACCGATAATCTGCGTTTCCGGTTCAATTTCGGCAGAACTTTGCGCCGCCCGGCCTTTGCCGATCTTAACCCCAATTTCAATCTGACCGGTGATCTCACCAATATCGGGCGAGGAACGGGAACGAGCGGAAATTCGGATCTCAATCCGACAATTTCGACCAATTACGACTTTTCGATCGAATGGTATTTCCAGCCCGGCAATGCGATCTATGCCACGGCATTCCGTCGTGAGATTGACGGGCTGGTGGTACCGATCACCTCGCTCTTCCAGATTCCGAATACCGGCCTCAATACCGATATGTTCACCATTACACGGCCTGAAAACGCCTCTGACGGTGTCCTGAAAGGTGTTGAACTCGGCTTCATTTACTTCCCCGAACTGCCCGGAATCCTTGATGGACTGGGCGCACAGGGAAGCATGACGATACTCGACAGCAGCCAGACGATACCACAGACCAATCAGGACGGTGAAATCGTCAGCGAAACGACCAGCGAGTTTTTCGGCGTCTCCGATGTGTCCTATAATATCACCGCAGCTTATGATCGCGGTCCGATCGGTTTGAGACTGTCTTATGTCTGGCGGAAGAACTTCCTCGACGCCAATGAAGCGCGTCTCTTCGCCAATCCGCTCGGTATCTGGCGCAAGCCGGAAAAAAGTCTCGACTTCCAGCTTACATATAGTCTGACCGATAATCTGGGCGTGACCTTCGATGCGGTGAATATCACCAATGAGAAGCAGCAAAGCTATTATCGCTTCGGGGAATATGGCGGGCCGGACCTGTATAATTTCGGTTCGACGCTGCTCAACCGGACCTTTGCGCTCGGCATTCGCTACAGTTTCGACTGATATGCCGGGTTTACGCACCCGCAGCCATTTCTCTCCAAGCGCTGCGGGTGCGCTTCTTTTCGGGGCTGCGCTTCTGTCAGGTTGCGCAGCCCCTTTTTCGTCATCCCTCGGGGAAACAGCTATCGGCGGTCTGCATGGCGATATTGCGCCGGTGCATGATCCGGCAATTCTTCAGGTTGACGGGCAATATGTGATGCTGGTGACGTCCCATAGGGGCAGCAAATACGCTTTCCTGCCGGTGCGCACATCGCACAATCTGCGAGAATGGTACTTTCAGGGGCCGGTTCTGAAACAACTGCCTGACTGGGCTGTGCAGGCGGTTCCCGGTGTCAGTGGGATCTGGGCGCCCGATATCCGGATGGTCGATGGCCAGACACGGCTTTATTATTCTTTATCCCGCTTCGGCAAAAACCGGTCGACTATCGGTTTACTGACAAATGATGCTTTCGATCCAAAGCGACCGGACAAGGGGTGGCAGGATCGCGGCCCAATTATCAGCTCATCACCGGACGATGATTTTAATGCGATAGACCCTAATCTGCTGGTCGATGAAACGGGGCGCCACTGGCTGACCTTCGGCAGTTTCTGGTCGGGCATCAAACTGATCGAACTCGATCCCGCGACCGGACTGGTCTTGCCCGATGCGCCGCTCCATGCGCTGGCCCGACGGGGAGGGGAAGGAGCGATCGAAGCGCCTTTTCTGTTCCACCACGATCACTATTATTATCTGTTCGCCAGCTTTGACCGTTGCTGCCGCGGCGTGAAGAGCAGTTATAATGTACGCGTCGGCCGGTCACGCTCTGTGACCGGACCTTATAGAGATCGTGACGGGCGGGATATGATGCAAGGTGGCGGAAGCCTTGTGTTAAGCGCCGATCTGGAACCTGACCGGCGTTTCAAAGGGCCGGGCCATCAGGCCATTCT
This sequence comes from Altericroceibacterium spongiae, assembly GCF_003610805.1. GTDB lineage: Bacteria > Pseudomonadota > Alphaproteobacteria > Sphingomonadales > Sphingomonadaceae > Altericroceibacterium > Altericroceibacterium spongiae. Next base: position 27,997 of record NZ_RAPF01000013.1, read on the forward strand.
CCGGGATGGCGCGCGCGATCTCATCGTCTATCACGCCTATGATGCGCGCAACGATGGAGCGCCGACCTTACGCATACAGCGTCTTGACTGGAGTGAAGATGGCTGGCCGATTGCTCATCCGCTGGACAATCATCTTCCGTGATTCGTCTGAACGACGCAAGTGGCCGATCAGGCAATCGGCTTGCGGATCAGCGGATCGTTTTCCTTGCCCTGGGGGCGCGGTGAGCCTCCGCCTGAATGGGCCGTGTCGAGATAGGCTTTTTCGACCAGATCGGTCATGGCCTGATGGGCGGCTTCGCGATCCTGTGCTTTGACCGCGTTGAACACGCGTTGATGGTCGGGCACCGGATCGCGCCGCAGGGGGCTGTGCCGCTGTTTGAAGATCGTTGTCCAGGCGACTGCGGCCCCGACACCGCTGGTCAGTGTAACAAGGAAGGGGTTGTCGGCTGCATCGAGCAGAGCTTCATGGAATTTCTGATCGGCCGCGCGGCCTTCGGGCGTCGCCAGCGTATATTCGCTCATATCCGCCAGAGCCTGTTCCATAATATCGATATGGCTTTGCTTTCGCCGATAAGCTGCCAGAGCAGCAGCCTGCGGCTCCACGATCCGGCGCAGCTCGAACAGGCTGGAGAGCAAGGATTCGGGCGGTTCGAATTCGAAAATCCACGAAAGAACATCAGGATCGAGCAAATGCCATCTGGCGCGGTCAGTTACCTGGGTGCCACGTTTTGGCTTGGATTCCACCATCCCTTTGGCAGCGAGAATGCGGACAGCTTCCCGATAGGCGGTGCGCGAAACATTCAGCCTTTCGCTGGCTTCGATTTCACCGACCAGCACTTCGCCGGGTTGATAGGCCCCGGATACGATCTGAATCCCAAGTTTGCGGGCAATCGTGCCGTGGAGACGGAGGCCTTTGGAGCCGGTCTTTTCGGAAGAAGAGGAGTTGCGCATATTTCCTAGCTATCGATAACAGGCTGTCTGACAAGCGCAAGATCAGCCTGACGAGCATTCCCGCACCCCTTAATATAGTAAGGGCCTCTCCTTTCAGGGAGAGGCCCTTGCCGGACGGACATGTTTCAGCCCGCCGCTGGAGAGTTTCTTAGCTCTGATATTCGCCATTCACTCGCCGCGGTAGTTTCCACGGATTGGCAGATTTAAGCGCTGCGGGCAGCAGTGCATCGGGAATATCCTGATAGCAGACCGGACGCAGATAACGCTGCATGGCGAGCGTACCGACCGAAGTGGTTGCCGGAGCCGAGGTTGCGGGGAAGGGACCGCCATGAACCATGGCATGCGTCACTTCCACGCCGGTTGGCCAGCCATTGGCAAGTACGCGGCCGGCTTTTTCCTTCAGGATTGGGAGCACCTTTGCTGCCAGTGTCTCATCCGCATCGGTGAGATGCAGAGTGGCAGTAAGCTGCCCCTCAAGGCCTGAGAGAACCTTCAGCAATTCGGCTTCATCAGCGCAACGAATAATCAGCGATGCTGCCCCGAATACTTCCGCGCTCAGTGCTTCATCGGCCAGGAATGCTTCACCGCTTGTTTCGAAAATGGCAGAATCGGCCGAAGTCGGTGCTTCGGCAGGCTGGCTGCCACCCAGCTTGCGCACTTTATCATGGCTGGTAAGTTTGGATGTGCCTTCCGCAAAAGCTTTGCAGATACCTGCTGTCAGCATGGAAGCGGGCTGCGTGTCGGCCAGTGCCTTGATTGCGGCAGCTTCGAATGTGTCGAGTTCAGGGCTGTCCAATGCTACAACAAGGCCGGGATTGGTGCAGAACTGACCCGAACCCATCACCAGCGAGCCGATGAAGGCTGTGCCTAGTGCTGCGGCTTTTTCCGACATGGCATGAGGCATCAGAACCACGGGATTGATGGCGCTCATTTCGGCATAGACCGGGATCGGCACTTCACGTTTCTGAGCAATTTCCATCAATGCAAGGCCGCCGGCACGCGAGCCGGTGAAACCGACAGCAGTGATGTTAGGATCGGCCACCAGAGCGCCGCCGAGTTCGTGCGTAGTGCCCGGCAGATAGGAAAATACGCCGCCGGGAAGACCCTTATCGGCGACGGCTTTGGAAATGGCTTTGGCAATCAGCTCGCCGGTACCGGGATGGGCCGGATGTCCCTTGACGACAACCGGGCACCCTGCGGCAAAAGCCGAGGCCGTATCTCCGCCCGCGACGGAAAAAGCCAGCGGGAAGTTGGAAGCACCGAATACGGCCACCGGGCCATAGGCCACATTCATCAGGCGCAGGTCGGCGCGGGGAAGCGGTTTACGCTCCGGCAGAGCTTCATCGATGCGGATATTCAGCCAGTGTCCGTCGCGTACTTCGGAAGCGAACAGGCGGAGCTGCCCGCAAGTACGGCCGCGCTCGCCCTCAAGGCGGGCACGGGGCAGAGCGGTTTCAGCCATGCCGGTGACGATCAGTTCATCACCGATAGCTTCAATGGCGTCGGCTACCGCTTCGAGGAAAGAAGCGCGTTCGTCGGGAGAGAGGGTTCCGAAAATTTCAGCGGCTTCGGCAGCGGCGCTGCAGGCTTTGGCTACATCGTCTGTGGTCGCTTCCGAATAGCTGCCTTCCAGCTTTTCACCACTGGAGGGGCTGATTGCTTCGAATCGTGCGTCCGCCTGGCGGGTTTCACCGGCGATCAGAATGGCTCCGTCGGTCATTTTATCTCCTGCTATGGCTCTGCTGGTCAGAGTGATGTCAATTGGCTGTGCCAATATCGTATACTGGCTACGATTGTAACCCGGTAATGTGCCTCAAGGATAAACTCATACAAATAAGATTTAAAGGGGTGGGGTATGGATTGGCGAGAATTTAATTTCGTGCAAAAGCGACAAGACGGCCCGTATAGCCACAGCTTTTCTGAGAGACCGGATCGATATTGGGCTGCGCTGGTGATCGAACTTTGCCAGCGCGTGAGCAGGGCTTCTTCTCTGTCAATCTTGCAGTAAGGAAATTCCTGCAATTTGCCGTATAATCGATCCGGCCTATCATATTGCAGCATTGCACATGTCAGCGTGTTCATCTAATTGTTGCAATGCAGCATGGCCGACTGGTTTGCGCTGAATCTCGTCTGCGACCATAATTGAGTAACGCCCATGTCTCTGACCTCATTCCTGCGCATATTGCTTTGGCTGGCCATAGCGCTGGCTCTTTATCTTGCTTTGACGCCGGGCCCAATCGGACAGGCTATTGAGAGCGGCAAAATCCGTCATGCGATCGCATTTATGGTCCTGCCATGGATAACCATGATGGCCTATCCTTCGCTACGCCTACGGTGGATTGTTGTGCTTTACGCGATTTTTGGGGGAGTGATCGAGTTGGTCCAGGGGGCCATGCAGGCAGGGCGGCATGCTGAATGGGCGGACTGGTTTTTTGATCTCCTGTTTATTATGGCCGCTATTGTGATCGGGCTGATCGTCCGGCCTTTGTTCATTCACCAATCCAAAGCCGGGCGGGACCGCTGAATTTATGATTGCATCCTCAGAACAGTGGCTGGAAGCAGCCATTCTCGGTCTTGTACAGGGTCTGACTGAATTTCTTCCCATTTCTTCCAGCGCACATCTCCGGATTGTCGGCGCTTTTCTGCCTTCGGGTCAGGATCCGGGTGCGGCTTTTACAGCGATCACTCAGATCGGCACGGAAGCAGCAGTGTTGCTTTACTTTTGGAAGGATATCTGGCGGATTGCCTTTGCTTGGTTGCGCAGCTTCACCAAGCATAAGCGCCCGGAAGATGCCGAAGATGTGCGCATGGGCTGGCTGGTGATTATCGGAACATTGCCCATTTCCATTCTCGGCCTCACTTTCAAGGATGCGATCGAGACCAGCCTGCGCAATCTTTATATCACAGCAACCATGCTCATTCTTTTTGCAATTGTGCTGGGGCTGGCGGATAAATGGGGAGCGCGCCGGCGGCCTTTGAGCGAACTCACATGGCGTGACGGTATTATTTACGGTTTTGCGCAGGCGATGGCTTTGATTCCCGGCGTTTCCCGGTCGGGCGGCACAATCAGCGCTGGCCTGATTATGGGCTATACGCGCGAAGCGGCAGCGCGCTATTCTTTCCTGCTCGCTATACCGGCAGTGCTGGCATCAGGGTTTTATCAACTCGCCAAAAGCTGGAATGACTGGGGCCCGATCGGTCCCGGGCCGACCGCCCTTGCGACAGTGATCGCCTTTGTTGTCGGTTATTGGGTTATTGTGATTTTCCTGCGAATTGTATCGACACGCAGCTACTTCCCATTCGTCGCTTATCGTATCGTCGCCGGGCTAGGGTTGCTGGCACTGCTGTTGGGTGGTGTGATACCGCCGCAATAAATCAGATGAAATATGATGGCGGTTTAATAGCTTACTGAATATTGGAAACTGCGCTCATCCAACATGTCGGCTATGGTCTTCTAGTCGAGATGTTATTCGCGATAAGTGACGAGAAATTTAGATATGAAAATAGCAGTTGCCGGTTTAGGTTATGTGGGTCTGTCCAACGCGGTTCTACTAGCACAGAACAATCAGGTGACAGCGGTCGACATTAGCGAAGAGCGCGTCTCCAAAGTCAACCAGGGGAAATCCCCTATCGTTGACATGGATATTGAAGACTATCTGGCAACGCGCACGCTGGATCTGACGGCAACGCTGGATGCTGAAAGTGCTTATGTGGATGCTGATTTCGTCATTGTTGCTACGCCGACCAATTATGACGAGCAGAGCAATTATTTCGATACGTCCTCCGTCACAGAAGTCATCGCGCTGGTGCAGAAAGTCAACCCATCGGCGACTATCATTGTGAAATCGACCATACCGGTGGGTTTCGTCGAATCCGTTCGAGCTGAGTTCGGCACCGATAATGTTATATTCAGTCCCGAATTTTTGCGAGAAGGTAAGGCTCTTTACGATAATCTTCATCCGTCGCGGATTATTGTGGGCGAACAATCGGACCGGGCGAAAGTTTTCGCGGATCTGCTGCTTGAAGGGGCGGAAGAAAAAGATGTGCCGGTCATTTTCACCGGACCGCGCGAAGCTGAAGCGATCAAGCTGTTCGCCAACACATATCTTGCCATGCGTGTGGCGTATTTTAATGAGTTGGACAGCTATGCCATGGCGCATGGCATGGATTCACGCTCGATCATTGAAGCTGTCGGGCTCGATCCGCGGATTGGTACGCATTACAACAATCCCTCTTTCGGTTATGGTGGCTACTGTCTGCCGAAAGATACCAAGCAATTGCTGGCCAATTATTCCGAAGTGCCGCAGAATCTGATCCGGGCCATTGTTGATGCGAATAATACCCGTAAGGATTTTCTGGCCGACCGTATTATCGCGTTGGCGCCCAAAGTGGTCGGTGTTCATCGACTGGTGATGAAGTCGGGTTCGGATAATTTCCGCGAATCCTCAATTCAGGGTATTATGAAGCGGATCAAGGCCAAGGGTATCGAAGTCGTGGTTTATGAACCCGCACTCGATGCGGATGACTTTTTCAATTCCCGTGTGATTCGCGATCTGGATGAATTTAAGGCCGTATCCGATGTAATCGTCGCTAACCGTTGCACTTCCGATATAGAGGATGTGCGGGACAAAGTGTTTTCGCGCGACCTGTTCGGAGCCGACTGAAACAAGCGATGCCGGGTATATCGCGCCCGGCATCGCTGTTTATCGCAATTGCCGCTTTTCCAGCTTCCGGGCTAGAGTGCGACGATGCATGCCGAGGCGACGGGCAGTTTCTGAGACATTGAAGCCCGTTTCCATCAAGGTTTGATGGATATGTTCCCATTCGAGCGTTTTCAGGGAAGACTGGCGCCCCTGGACCTCAACCGATGTGTCGCCTTCTTCGTTACGCGAAAAAGCGGCTTCGATGTCGTCTGTGTTGGAAGGTTTTGCGAGATAATAATTTGCACCAAGTTTGATTGCCTCCACAGCGGTGGCGATGCTGGCATAGCCGGTCAGAACGACGATTTTCATCGTTTCGCTCTGTTCGCGTAAAGCCTGCACGCAGCTAAGCCCTGAAGACGCTTCCAGTTTCAGATCGACTACAGCGAAATCGGGTATATGCTGTTTCAGCAATTCGGCAAGCTGGTCATGGCTGCGTGCCTGAATGACATTATATCCGCGCCGCTCAAAAGAACGGCGCAGTGTGCGGGCGAAGGCTTCATCGTCTTCGATGATGGCGAGAAGTTTGTCTGTGTCACTCATCAACTTGCTTTGCACTCTTCTTTCCGGATCGATAGGCAATGGCATCGAGCGGCAGCGATATCCGCACTGTCGCACCACCTTCCGCGCGGTTTTCCGCACTCGCCTGGCCACCCATTTTCCGCAAGACATTTACCAGAAGAAACAGACCCAGTCCTCCACCGGGCTTGCCTTTGGTCGAGCGATAAGGCTGGCCGAAACTGTCAAGTATCTCGGATGAGAAACCCGGCCCTTCGTCACTGACCTCAAGGATCAGGGAATCCTCTTCCTGTCTGGCGCGAATCCCGACCCATTGGGGAGACACTTCCACTGCATTATCGATAATATTGCCGATAACCTGCCGCAAAGCCGGATCGGATACGATAGGCTGATCTTTGTCGATCTCATCATCGAATTCAAGAGCGCCGGGCATACGGTTATCACGCCACTCATTCACGATTTCCTGAAGGAATCCCCGCATGGTGGTCACTTGCGGTGCTTCGCCGCGCGCATCGCCGGCCGACATAAGAATTCCGCTGACAATGGTTTTGCACCGGGCGACCGAACGTTGCATCTCTTCCAGATCATCGCTCAATTCGGGATCGTCCGCGAGGCGCGGCATTCGTTTCCAGTCCCCGATCAGCACTGACATGAGCGAGAGCGGCGTGCCCAGTTCATGCGCTGCGCCAGAGGCGAGCAGCCCCATACGGACGATATGGTCTTCCTCAGCGGCGCGTTGGCGGATCGCGGCAAGTGTTGCATCTCGTTCGCGCAGATTGGCGGTCATCCGGCCAATAAAGATAACCAGCAAAACGGCGACCAGAAAAAAGCTGATAAAACTGCCTGTCAGATACAATGTCTGGGACGTATCTTCCAGATAGGGCGGCAGGCGAAGAGGCACTGAATGGAGATTGATGAGCACCATGGCCGAAAGCGCTGCACCTGCCACAACCCAGGAATAGCGCGGGGTGAGCAATGTCGCGCCAATCACCACCTGCAACAGGAAAAGTGAAGCGAAAGGATTCGCCCCGCCACCGCTATAGTGAAGCTGCCAGGCAAGCGCTGCGACATCCACCAGTAAAGCGACCATCAGTCCGCCATTGGATATAGAGGTCAGTTTACGCATCAGCGACCAGCTGATTGTATTATATATGGCGAGCAGGATGGGTACGATCAGCAGCGGAATGACAGGCAGTTTCACACCCATCAGGCAGACCACTGCAATTGTGCCTAGCTGACCGATAACCGCTATCCAGCGCAAATGGATCAGCAGACGCATATTGCGCCATCCGGCCCCTCTTGGAGGGGACGGCCCTGCCGACTCCTGTTCGCTTAATTCATCTATCATTCTCGTCAGTGCCTCGCCCGCTACGGAGCTTTCCGCGCCAGAACGCCCATGCCGCCCATAGCGACATAGCCATCAGCCCGAACCAGGTTAGGGCATAGACAAGATGATTGTCCGGAAATTGAATGACAGTCAAACCTCCGACGGGTGCTCCCGGTGCATTTGCGCTGTCATCCGTATCGATAAAATAGGGCGCAACGGGTTTTCCTGTGTCACCCCAACCACGTGCGCTGGCGATTGCCGCAATGTCACGTGAATACCAGCGATCATTCATCGGATCGTTGCTGCGCAGGAAGCCGCCTTTGGGTTCGGAAATACGCAACAGGCCCTGAATCTGGACATGGCCCCTGGGCGGCGCGGAATAATCGTCGCGAGCATCTTGCGGGACAAAGCCGCGATTAACGGCTACGATATAGTGGCCTGTGTCGAGAGGTGTGATGACCCAGTAGCCTGCGCCCAGATCGCTGACGGCACGGGTCAGAACATCGGCATTGGGAAGGTAATGCCCGTTGACCTTAACATGACGGTAAACGGCATTTTTCTCTGTGACGTCGGGCCATTCGGCCGGGCCCGGTGCTGATACCGCCGGTGCATGAACCCGGCTTTCAACAGCATGGATGAGATTATGTTTCCATTCGCGGCGCTGAATTTGCCAGATGCACAGCGCTGCAAATATGGCCGCAAAAAGCAAAGCCAGACCCGCCAGCAGCACAGACGATCTTGCGCTGCGCTGCTGGCGATCATGGGTCACGGGAGCTGACGCACGTCTTGCGGTGCGGGCATCATATTGGTGTTCAGATGATGCATGACCCACAGCGAGCCGGCCATCATGATGCCCACAATAATCAAGGTGAAGATGAGCGATGTGAGCGTCCAGCCACCATCAGTCTTGGGGCTCATATGGAGGAAGTACACCATATGAACGATCATCTGCACAGCTGCGAAAGCCATGATGATGATGGCAGTCGTGGGCGCATCGAACGGACGATTCATGACCAGCCAGAACGGAATGGCTGTCAGAATGACCGACAGCACAAAACCGATGACATAATCACGCATCGAGCCATGCGGTTCGGATTGATCGTGGTGAGCGCTCATCGCAGCATCCCCATCAGGTAAACAAAGGTGAAGACGCCGATCCAGATGACGTCGAGGAAGTGCCAGAACAGGCTGAGGCACATCAGGCGGCGCTTATTGGCCTGAATAAGACCTTTGCGAGCGACCTGAACCATCAGTGTGACCAGCCAGACGGTGCCGAACGTTACGTGCAGGCCATGCGTGCCGACCAGGGTGAAGAATGCCGACAGGAAGGCAGAACGCTGTGGTGTCGCACCGATATGGATCAGATGGCTGAATTCATACAGTTCGATCGACAGGAAGGCGAGGCCGAACAGACCGGTAATCGCAAGCCAGAGCTGTGTCTGCCCCACCGAGCCACGCTGCGTGGAAAGCATCGCGAAGCCATAAGTGATCGAAGAAAACAGCAGCATGGCTGTATTGAGTGCCACCAGCGGCAATTCGAACAGGTCCTGCGGTCCCGGACCGGCAGCATAATTGGTTCCCAGCACTGCGTAGCAGGCAAACAGGATTGCAAAGATGAGACAGTCGCTCATCAGATAGATCCAGAAACCCAGCATGGTGCTGTGGCCTTCGGGATGGTCATGCTCGTGCAGGTCGTAGAAATCGCCTGCCGCGTTCCCTTCGGGAAGTGTTGTTGTGCTCATATCTCGTCAGGCTCCGGCTGCAGCCAGTTGCTGCGTGCGCTCGGCTTCTGTTGCCTCCACTTCCTCAACAGGAATGTGATAATCGCGCTTGTAGTTGAATGTATGGGCGATGGCAGTGACAATCAGTGCGGCGAAACCGCCGATGGCCAGCCACCAGATATGCCATACCAGAGCGAAACCCATCACCAGACTGATACCGGCCAGAATGATGCCTGCCCCAGTGTTGCTTGGCATATGGATTGGGCGGAAACCTTCGGTCGGACGGGCAACATGGCGGTGCTTGATCTCGTACCATGCGTCCAGCGAATGAATCTTCGGCGTGAAAGCGAAGTTGTAATCCGGCGGCGGCGATGAGGTCGCCCATTCCAGAGTACGGCCGTTCCACGGATCGCCCGTTTCGTCTTTCAGCTCCTCACGCTTCCAGATGGAAACCGCGAACTGGATCAGCATGGCCCCGATACCGGCGGCAATAACGACCGCACCCAGCCCGGCAATGATGAACCAGATATGGAGGCTGGGATCATCGAAGACGCGCATACGACGGGTGACGCCCATCAGGCCGAGTACGTAAAGCGGCATAAAGGCGAGATAGAAACCCGGCAACCAGCACCAGAAGGATACTTTCCCCCAGAATTCGTTGAGTTTGAAGCCGAAGGCTTTGGGCCACCAGTAATTGATCGCGGCAAACGAACCGAACAGCACACCGCCAATGATCACATTGTGGAAGTGAGCGATCAGGAACAGCGAATTGTGCAATACGAAGTCTGCCGGGGGAACTGCCAGCATCACACCGGTCATGCCGCCGATCGTAAATGTCACCATAAAGGCAACCGTCCACATCATCGGCAGATCGAACCGGATACGACCGCGATACATGGTGAAGAGCCAGTTGAACAGTTTGGCCCCTGTCGGGATCGAAATCACCATGGTGGTGATGCCGAAGAAGCTGTTCACGCTTGCGCCTGATCCCATCGTGAAGAAGTGGTGCAACCACACAAGATAGGACAGGATGGTGATGCAGACCGTGGCATAGACCATTGAGGTATAACCGAAGAGCCGCTTGCCCGAGAAGGTCGCGGTGATTTCGGAAAACACGCCGAACAGCGGCAGAATGAGAATGTAAACCTCAGGGTGGCCCCAGATCCAGATCAGATTCACATACATCATGGCGTTGCCGCCAAAATCATTGGTGAAGAAATCCGTATGGGCGTAGCGGTCGAGGCCCAGCAGGACCAGAACGGCTGTCAGCACCGGGAAGGATGCCACGATCAGAATGTTGGCGCAGAGCGACGTCCAGGTGAAGACGGGCATCTTCATGAGGCCCATGCCCGGTGCGCGCATTTTCAGAATGGTACAGATCAGGTTGATCCCGGATAAGGTCGTACCGACACCAGCAATCTGTAAGGACCAGATATAATAATCCACCCCGACATTCGGGCTATAGGCTATGCCGGAAAGCGGCGGATAGGCGAGCCAGCCCGTCTGCGCGAATTCTCCGATAAACAGCGATGCCATGACCAGAATCGCACCGGATGTGGTCATCCAGAAGCTGAAATTGTTGAGGAAAGGGAATGACACGTCGCGTGCGCCGATCTGCAGCGGCACGATATAGTTCATGAAACCGGTAATGAACGGCATCGCCACGAAGAAGATCATGATCACGCCATGGGCGGTAAATACCTGATCGTAGTGATGAGCGGGCAGATAGCCTTCTGACCCGTTAAAGGCGAGTGCCTGCTGGAGACGCATCATGATAGCATCGGCAAAGCCGCGCAGGAACATGATCAGGCCGAGGATCATATACATGATCCCGATCTTCTTATGGTCTACCGTGGTGAACCATTCGTTCCAGAGATAGCCCCAGAGACGGAACTTGGTCAGCAAAGCCACAACAGCGATGCCGCCGATGGCGACGGCGCAGAAGGTGGCTACGAGAATCGGCTCGTGCAACGGCAGGGCGTCGAGAGACAGCCTGCCGAAGATCGGACTATAGGGAGGGGCGCTTTGAGGAGCCATAGTTCAGGGCCTGTCAGGGATTGGAGCGAGTAGGCGCAGATACAGTCTCTGCCGCAGCAGAAAGAAGCGCATCGGAAGAGGATGACGGAGCGATACCGGTCTTACGGGGAAGGCCGAGGCCGTTCAGGCGATCGAGTGCCACGGGTGCATCGCCGGGCCGGGCCCCGGGCATATTCGCTTTTTCGGGAGCGAGGCAGACGGAGATGGGTTTGCTCCAGTCGGCCGGAGCACCGGTGCCGCGGGCGGCGGTCTTGTCATAGACCAAATCGTCGGTCTTCTGGAGGCCGGCAAGCCCCATACCGCCGCGATCGTCGATGGCCATTTGCTGATGCATGCACATCTTGCCCGGTTCGACGCACATATTCACGATTGCATCGAACAGTTCCGGATCGGCCGAAGCATAGAGGTGAACCGGTTCCTTCTCGCTCGGCTTTTCGAGTTCGAGATAGGTCTTGCGATCCAGCGTTTCGCCCGAGGCTTTCGCTTTGGCAACCCAGTTGGTAAATTCATCATCGGTCAGCGATTTGGCAGCAAACCGCATGTCGGAGAAACCATGGCCGCTGTAATTGGCCGAGAAGCCGACGAAATCGCCCGGCTTGTTGAAGACCGCATTCAGCTTGGTTTCCATTCCCGGCATGGAATAGATCTGGCCTGCCATGGCGGGAATATAGAAGCTGTTCATTACCGAAGCACCGGTAATACGGAAGCTGACCGGGCGGTCCATCGGCGCGGCGAATTCGTTGACCGTCGCAATACCCTGTTCGGGATAGATGAAGAGCCATTTCCAGTCGAGCGCCACGACCTGCACTTCCAGCGGCTTTTCATCCTGGCTTACCGCCACACCCGGTTCGGTCCGCGCCAGCGGCCTGTAGGGGTCGAGCAGATGTGTCCCGACCCAGGTCAATGCACCAAGACAAATGATGATGAGCAGCGGTGCTGCCCAGATCACCAGTTCGAGCTGGGTCGAGTGATCCCAATCCGGCTCATACCGGGCTTCCTTATTGTCCGCCCGATATTTCCAAGCGAAAAACAGCGTCAGCGCAATCACCGGAATAATGATGATGAGCATCAGCAGCGTGGAGATGATGACCAGGTCACCCTGTTGCTGGGCAACGTCACCGGCAGGATCGAGCACGACAAGGTCGCTGCAGCCACCGAGCAGAACGGGTGCGATCGCTGCCAGACTCAGGCCGGAGAGTCTCGGGAGGGAAAGAAGATATTGGCGCATGGTGCGCCGCCTAGTCTGACCCCCGATTCTCGCCCATAGGACATTTTGTCCAATCCCCTTGTGCGAGATCAATGACAAAGGAGGGGCGCAATCGCTTGGCGCCCTATTGGGTGCCCGACTCACGCGTCTGCTTTTTGCATTGATGATATGCTAAAGAGCGTTCGCAACGATCAGATTAGAGTGTGCCGCTTATTATGACGACAACCACTTTCGAGCAGGACGCCCGCAATCTCCATGCTGATGGCCATAAGGTCGAGCCGGGAGAAATTGCTGTCGGTGTGATTATCGGCCGGACGTCGGAATTTTTCGACTTCTTCGTCTTTGCCATCGCATCCGTACTGGTGTTCCCGCAGCATATCTTTCCTTATGTCGATGCACTGACCGGCACGCTTTACAGTTTTGCGATTTTTGCGCTGGCCTTTATCGCCCGGCCTTTCGGCACGCTGATTTTCGGGGCGATAGACCACCGATACGGGCGCGGAGCCAAGCTGACTACGGCGTTGTTCCTGCTCGGTGGCTCCACTGCAGCCATCGCTTTCCTTCCCGGTTATAACGATATTGGCCATCTGGCCGTCACTCTGCTGGCGATTTTCCGTATCGGTCAGGGTCTGGCGCTCGGCGGTTCATGGGATGGCCTCGCTTCGCTTCTGGCGATGAACGCACCTGAAAAGCATAAGGGCTGGTGGGCGATGGTGCCGCAGCTCGGCGCGCCGCTGGGCCTGATCGTGGCCAGTCTGCTCTTCATGTTTCTGGTGGCGACTCTTCCGGCGGCCGATTTCCTTGACTGGGGCTGGCGTTATCCGTTCTTCGTGGCTTTTGCGATCAATGTCGTGGCGCTTTTTGCCCGTCTGCGTATCGTGGTCACCGAAGAGTATGAGGAGCTGTTCGAGCAACGGGAACTGCAACCCGCTTCGGCTGCCGAAACGATTTCCACGAGCTGGTACGGCATAGTCGCCGGGGCGTTCGCTCCGCTGGCAAGTTTTGCTCTGTTCCACATGGTCACCGTATTCCCGCTGAGCTGGGTGTTCCTTTATACGCGTGAAACGCCTTCCGAATTTTTGCTGATCGAAGCGGTGGCGGCAGCTATCGGTCTGATCGCGGTGGTAATTTCCGGTTCACTGGCCGATCGTATCGGTCGCCGGACCCTGTTGGGCTGGTGCGCAGTCGCTATCGGTATTTTTGCGGTGCTGGCGCCTTTGCTTCTGAGTGGCGGCCAGTTCGGTGAAGCGATCTATATGCTGGGTGGTTTCGCCATTCTCGGCCTGTCTTTCGGGCAATGCTCTGGCGCGCTTTCGACGATTTTCCCGCCACGTTTGCGCTATACGGCTTCCGCACTGACATCCGACCTGGCATGGCTGTTCGGAGCTGGTTTCGCACCTTTCGTGGCCTTGTGGATTTCAAGCAAATTCGGCCTCGCGGCCAGCGGTGCCTATCTGTTCTCAGGCGCCGTTGTCACGCTGCTGGCGCTCTGGTTCAATCGCGGACTGGCCCAGCGGATTGAATAAGCCGCGCACCTAAAAGACCCGAAAAGGGCCCGGCAAGCTTCTCGCCTGCCGGGCCCTTTTCATTTCCCTTCAGATAAGCCGGTCAGGCGAAACCCAGAGCACCATTTTCGTAAGTCAGTGCTTTCAAGGTTGTCACGGGGCTGGCCGGATCCGTGTAATTTTCCACTGCCCGCAATTGCGTCGCTATATGCGAGGGGGAAACATCGCACAGAGCATAGCCGTTCTGGCGATTATCGAAGAAATAGCGTTTGTTGAGGCCGTTATAATAGCCGGTCTCCCGATCATACCGATCCTGCCCGCCCCCGCTTGAAGAAATGGCTCCGCAGACCAGTTCGCTGGCCACTGGCTCTCCGGCAAGATTTTGAACTGCACTGCCCATAAAGGCATGGACATCGCCGCCGATCAGAAAGGGATTGGCCGGGGCGCGGTTCCGGATCAGATCGTAGAGCCTTTCACGTGCGGCAACATATCCGTCCCAGCGGTCGGCACGATAGGTTTGCTGCCCTTCCTGTTCCCAGAAATAGGGTGTCATTTGTGTGGTCTGGACGATCATGTTCCAGCGTGCGTTTGCCATACCGTAGCCTCTGGCAAGCCAGTCTTCCTGTCTCCCGCCCAGCATGGTTCTGGCCACGTCGTCCGCAGGGCAGGACGCCCATGCTTCGTAATTCTCTTCATAAGGGCAGGGATGCGGACTGCGATATTGCCGCGTATCGAGCAGATCGAACTGCACCAGATCGCCGAACACGGCCCGGCGATACAGCGTCATATTGCCCGTTGCCTCAAGCGGGCGGGCATCGCGGCGTAGAGGCATGTTTTCGTAATAGGCGCGATAGGCGGCTATGCGGCGCCTGTGCATGGCCGGGCCATGCATGGTGGGCGAAGTGTCGCCGGCATAATCGTTGATCGTTTCGTGATCGTCCCAGATCATCATCCACGGTGCTGCCTGATGGGCCGCCTGAAGATGGGGATCGGTCTTTGTCATGGCATAGTAAGCGCGGTAATCCGCAAGGCTGACCGCTTCTGGAACTGGCATTTTGCGAACCCCGTCGCTGCCTGCATGTTCGTAAATATAGTCGCCGACGTGAATGATGAGATCGGGCCGCTGTTCGGCCATATCACGATAGGCGGCATAATGGCCCCGCGTATAATTCTGGCAAGCGCAGACGGCGAAACGCATCCGGTCCAGCGCAGCGCCATAGGCCGGCGCTGTACGGGTACGCCCGGTTGCACTTGTGGCGCCTAGTGCATGGAAGCGGTAATAATAATCTTTACCTGGAGCCAGACCCTGCGGTTCGGCATGAACCGAATGGCCCCATTCGGGCGTCGCGACTGCACGCCCGTGACCGCTAATCCGCTGAAAATCAGGATCTTCGGCTATTTCCCATTGCACCTCCACCGGCCATGGCAGAGGGCGGAATATGTCGGGTGCTATCCGTGTCCAGAGAACCACGCTATCCGGCAGAGGGTCACCCGATGCCACACCCAGCTTGAAGGGATAGTCCGAGCCTTGAGCCGAGGCGGCATAAGGCAACAGGGTGCTGCCTAATATCCCTCCGGCGGAAAGGCCGAAGAAGTGGCGGCGACTGACAGTGGACATAGGCGTTTCCTCTTCGGATCGCGTGATATTGGACATGCGGCTCCCTTGCAGCAGAAATATGAAAGGATCGGGACGCATTGCCGCGATTGCTTTCTATGGTCGTTTCCCAATAGAAAGAGTGCATAAAAGGGAGACGATGGCCTTAAAGGCAGGATTATGAAGCAGGCCCGATGGACTTTTTTCGGAACGCACCGTCTTGCCGTGCTGGCACTGCTGCTCCTGCTGGGCGTGGCGGCTGTTCAGTTCGTGGCGAGTATCCTGTTCTATGATGCGATAGACCGGCAGACGATCCGCAGCGATCATGCCAGAAGAGTAGCCGAGCTGCTGGTGGTGAGCGACCGGCTCTATCAGATGGATCCGGCCGCGACCGTCAAGACCACAACCACGCTTCACCTCAGGACAAGTGTGACAGATGGCCCGCTGACTCCACGCAGCGGACATGATCGCGATGTCACTGAAATTGCTCGCCAGATAGTCGAATGGGAGCCTGCTCTTGGCCAGCGGAAGCTGTTCTTCGACGCCGTACAGCGCAATGGTGGCGGACAGGATCTGGTCGGCTCCATGCAATTGCGTGACGGGAAATGGCTGAATTTTCGCTCACCGGATATTTCCTCGGGCTGGCCGGTGGCTTTCCGGGCTACGATGATGACGCTGATTATCACGCTTATTTCGATCATGGCGGCGATGGTGGTTCTCGATCGGCTGACGCGGCCCTTGCGGCGTTTGCGCGAAGCGATCGATGCGTTCGAACAGGGGCAGGCGGTGGAAGCGGAGGAGGGCGGACCGAAGGATTTGCGCGAGCTGGCTCGTTCCTTCAATTCGATGCAGGCGCGGATTTCCGGTCTGCAAAGCGATCAGGCAAAATCGTGGGAAGCGATCAGCCATGATTTGCGCACACCGCTCAGCCGGTTGCAAATGGCATCGGGCTTCGTGGAAGAGAACGATATTGCAAAGATTGTGCGTTCGAGTGCCGGGGAAATGGAGGCCCTGCTGAATTCACTCCAGTCATTCCTCCGCGCGCAACATCTGACGAGTGAAAAAGAAGAGGTGGAATTAAATGCGCTGATCCGCAGTCTTCCGGGTTTCGATGAAGCGCATATGGAAGTGCAGGGTCCCGATCCGGCGCGGACTGAAACCTATCGTGAGCCCCTGATTCTGGCACTTAATCCCCTGCTCGAAAATGCCTGGCAAAATGGCGATCACGCCACAATTGCGATTACCCGGCAGGAGGGGGAAGGCTGGATTATAACGATTAGCGACGATGGTCCCGGCCTGCCGCCCGATTGTTTCGAGAAGGTGCTGGATCCGTTCTTCCGGGTCGATGAAGCCAGGGCACGCAATACGCCCGGCTTCGGGCTGGGCATCCCCACGGCGCATCGTCTGCTGGAGCGTTTCGGCGGTTCACTCCGTTTTGCCAATGGTACGAATGGCGGACTGGTTGTGACCGTTCGGGTCCCGTAACTCTAACCATCGGTGCGGATCTCTTCCACCCAGTCGCGGCGCAGGAAAGGTCCGGCCAATCCGGTCAGCATCGCGGCAAAGGCATAGAGAATCAGCGAATACAACATCGAATAGCGCAACGCTTCAGTGCCATAGATCGGGGTGAGGGCGGTGGATAAGGCACCCAGTGCATAGATCCCGCCACCGATACCTATCAGATTGTTAATCAAGAGAAACATGGCCGATGCAATGGAGCGTGCGGGTGGCGGAACGAGGTGTTGCACGGCGGTGAGGACAGGGCCGAGCCAGACATAAGCCATGGCCTGCGGAATCAGGAAAAGCGCGAAGGCAACCCATACATTCGAACTGTAGATACCGCCGGAAAAAAGCGGTACGCCGATGAAGAAGGCGGAGGCGGGTACCCAGGCATAAAACGCCTTGTCGCGTGAGCCGAGGCGGTCTGCCACCCAGCCTCCGGCAAGCATGCCGGCGACGCCACCGAGCAGCATGATGGCGCCGATAAAATGCGATGTTTGCATCAGATCGAGCCCGAAACTGCGTTGCAGCAGACTGGGTAGCCAGAAGGCCAGACCATAGCCGAGCATGGAACTGGACGCTGCCCCGAAAGCGAGCAGCCAGAAAGACGGCTTGCGTGACAGAAGTCGTGCTATTTCAAGGAATTGCGGACTATCATTCTGGTCGCTTCGGGTGGGGCGGGGCCGGTCCCGGACGATCAGCTTGAAGGGAATGGCGATCAGCAAACCGGCCAGACCGACAGTGAAAAAGGCGGTGCGCCAGTCGATCTGGCTCGCTATATAACCTCCGGCCAGAACCCCGATGGTCGAGCCCAGCGGAATGCCCAGCGAATAAACGGAAAGCGCGAAAGCGCGCCGTTTCGGCGGGAAGTAATCGCCGATCACGGCATAGCTCGGGGCGACGCCGCCTGCTTCCCCTACACCGACGCCCAAGCGGCACAGAAAGATGCCAGTAAAGGACTGAACAGAGCCACAAAGCGCCGTAAAGCCGCTCCATATGCCCAGCGATATGGTGATGACCCAGCTTCGGCTCGTCCGGTCGGCAAGCCAGGCGAGCGGCACACCGAGTGTGGAATACAGCACCGCAAAAGCCACGCCGCCGAGCAACCCCATTTGTGCATCGCTCAACCCGAGATCAGCCTGAATAGGCGCTGCCAGAATGGCGAGGATTTGCCGGTCGACGAAATTGAAAATATAGACCAGCAACAGCATCGCCAGCACCAGATTGGGCCGGGCGACAAACGGGGCGACGGAATCACCTGCGGAAGAAGGCGCATCGGCCATCTCAGTTCATCCGCTCGGCCAGAAACGGTAAAATCGCATCGAGCGCCGCTGTCTCGTCGAGGATCGGCGCATGGCCGGTATCGGGCACTTCGACACTGGCGATCGGGCCTGAATGGCGCCGTTTCATTTCACGCACCGTATCTGCTGACAGCAGATCGGAAATGCCACCGCGAATAATCAGTGTGGGAATGGCCTGAAGCTGGTCCCAGAGCGACCACAGATCGGGCGGTACCGTGTCGGGCTCGGCGCCGCTCATGCTTTCGGCAATTGCCGGGTCGTAGGCAAAGTCGATTGTTCCGTCGGAATTTTCCGCGCAGGTGCGCTTTGCGAAGGCTATCCAGTCTTTATGCGTATAATGGGGAAAGGCCTGCGCATTGCTCGCCGCGATCCGCCGGGCGGCATCGTCCCAGTCCGTCATCGGGCCGCCGGGGCTGACATAGCCCTGTATCCGGGCGATGCCGCTGTCTTCGAGCACCGGACCGATGTCGTTCAGCACAATGCATTGTACCCTTTCGGGCTGCATCGCTCCCATGACCATGGCCATCAGTCCGCCCATCGATGTGCCGATCATGCCGGCCCGTGCAATATCGAGCCCGTCGAGCAGAGCGAACATATCCTGCACATAGATATCGGGACGATAATTGCCGGCTTCGGAATCGTAATCCGAAAGACCCCGCCCGCGCTGATCGGGTACGATCAGGCGGTAGGCCCCCTGCAAATGATCGGCCAGCGGTACGAAATCCGCACTGTTGCGCGTCAGGCCGTGCATCAGCAACAGAGCGGGCGCATCCTCGCTATCCGCCGGATAGTCGCGCGCGACGAGGTTCAGCCGGTCATCGGCTGAACGATAGCGGTGAAGGCGATAGGACATGGTCAGAACTCCGGGAGAGAAGGCGTGGCGACACGAAGGGTGGAGTATAATGCCGCTGCCAAGCTATGGCCCTGCAGCGGCTGTGCAATCAGAATTTCACCGTGGCGGTTACAAAGACCTGCCGAGGATTCCCGTAAAAAGCCGTCAGCGTGCCTTCCGTGCCGAGTGTCGGGATGAGATTGCCCGAGCCATCGGTGAGAATCTCCCCGGTTACCGGATCGGCGCCTATGAACGTATAGCCCGACGTCTTGTAGCGTTTATCGGTCAGGTTTTTGCCGTGAATGCCGAGGCTCCAGCGATCGTCGGGGGCCGTATAGACAATACTGGCGTCGAGCAGCGCGTAGCCATCCTGATCGATATAGGGATTGGGAATTTCGAATTGATAGGTTTTGGAACGATAAGACACTGTCGAGCCCAGAGATAATGAGCCCGCCCCCAGCGGAGTGGTGTAATTGAGTGTGCCGCTGGCGGTCCATTCGGGTGTGTTCTGTACCTTGCGATTATCGGCCACATCCACCGGGCCTTCTCCCGCGATCTGGGTGATATATTCCTTATATTTGGCATCAATATAGCCGACCGACCCCATCAGGCGCAGCTCATCGCCCAGGCTTGCGAAATCGCGAGCGAGCCGGGCATTGGTTTCGAATTCGAAACCCTGAAAACGCGCTTTGCCGGCATTGGTGATGACTCCGCAAAAGGTCGCCACGCCATTCACCGTGCAGCCGGATGAACCGGGGATCTGCACATCCTTATAATCCATCCGGAAAGCCGCCAGCGCCACATAAAGCGCGCCGTTCATCAGGCTGCCTTTGTAACCGAGTTCATAGGAATCAACGGTTTCCGGTTTAAAGCTCAGAAATTCGGTGATCTCGCTTTCATCTACCGTGCCGTTCTCATCGAGATCGGGGGCGTTCACGCCCACACCGCGCGGATCGAAGCCGCCGCCTTTAAATCCCTGACTATAGCTTGCATAAATATTGTGATCGCGACTGGGTTTGAAGCTGAGCGATGCGCGCGGGGTGAATTTGGTGAATTTCTCGCTGCCGGAAAAATCCGTGCTGGGTGTACCGAAAGGGGTGCCGGCTCCACCGAAGACCGGCGATCCGCCACCGAGATAGTTCTGGCGCAGAATATCCGCGCTGCGCTTATCCCATGTATAGCGCCCGCCCAGAGACAGGCTCAGCCGCTCGGTAAAATCATAGGTGAAGTCCCCGAAGACGGCGAAAGTCTTGGTATCGACATCGGCCTGTGTGAAAGCGGTCAGCCCGTCAAGCGTGGTGAAAAGCCGCACATCGAATTGCGTATCGGCCGAGGCATCGAGATAATAAGCGCCCAGAAGCCCTGAGAGCGGCCCGCCATCATCCCATAAGAGCTGTACCTCCTGGCTGAATTGCTCATTACGATAATAGGCCGGCACATCGACATCGACGGCGGACAGCGCATCGAAATCGATCGGTGAGGCGCTGTCATCCTTGCGCCAGGCGGTAATCGAGCGCAGCGTCAGCGCATCGCTCAGTTCGAAAGTGGCATTGGCCGAAAGCCCATAGGCTTCCACCTCCTGTGTCGGATCGTTCAGTCCGCCACGCGTATCGTAAACATCGTCAAGCACCGGCGCGCCCGAGACCCTGCCCGGAATGATCCGGTGTCCGCCGCGGCTGTTGGAATTGTCCTTGGTATAATCGCCAGACAGGCGCACCAGCACCGGCCCGCCTTTTTCGCCGAACTCCAATGTGCCGCGGGCCGCCCAGATATCCTTATTGTAATTGTCTTCACCCGTGGTGAGATTGGTACCGAAGCCGCCGCGTGACAGCCGGGCGCCCGCCGCGCCGACCCGCACTGCATCGGAAAGCGGCGTCGAAACGGTCACCACTGCATCGGCCTGATCGTAAGACCCGTAAGTACCGCGGACTTTCAACGCGAATTCGTCCGGCAGGGGTTTGGTGACATATTTTACCGCCCCGCCGATCGTGTTGCGACCATAGAGTGTCCCCTGCGGCCCGCGCAAAACCTCGACCCGCTCGACATCGTAAATATCGAGGACGGCGGCCTGAGGGCGGTTGAGATAGACATCGTCGAGATAGATGCCCACGCCCTGTTCGAAACCCGAAACAGGGTCCTGCTGCCCGATCCCGCGAATAAAGGCGGAGAGGGTGGAGTTGGTTCCGCGTGAAGGCTCCAGCGTCACATTGGGTGTGGTCTGGGCGATTTCGGTGATGTCGCCGGCGCCGCTTCTGGCCAGTTGCTCCCCGCTATAGGTGGTGACGGCGACCGGCACATCGACAAGCCGTTCCTCCCGCCGCCGTGCGGTCACGAGAATTTCCCCGCCATTCTGCGCCGCCACGGCATTTGCGGTGGCTTGCGCGGTTCTTTCGGGTGGTCTGTCTGCCTGATCGTCCTGCGCCGCTGCCGGGCTGGTGACCAGTATCGTTCCGCTCAATGCACTGCCGATCAGCCACGCATGGCGGCTTGCGGCAAAAATATGCGCCTTCATCATCCTGAACTCCCACGAACTCTTATTTTATACGTGGCAGTGTATTGAATGTTGAACCATGTTTCAACTTGTTATGTTTGCCAAGGCCGGACCATGGGAGTAGCGAAGAACGCGATGGACAGTGAAACCGGGCGCCCGCAGACAGAATATGGCAAGACGCCGCGTACCGAGCGGGGGCGCAGAACCTTGCGCAAATTGCTCGATGCGGCAGCGCTGGAATTTGGTGAGCACGGCTTTCACGAAGCCTCGATCACCGGGATCACGCGGCGTGCGGGCACGGCGCTGGGCAGTTTTTATACATATTTCGATTCGAAGGATGAAATCTTCCGCGCGCTGGTGCGCGATCTGAGCGGCGGTGTGCGCGATGCAGTGAAGGAAACCCACGATCCTGACGCAGCGTCACTGGAGCAGGAACGGCAGGCGCTGACCTCTTTCCTGCGTTTCGCGCGGGAGCATAAGGAGATTTACCGGATTATCGACGAAGCCGAATTCGTCGATCCGGCCAGCTTTCGGGCGCATTATGAAAATACCGCGAGCCGTATGTTCGCCCGGTTGAAAGAAGGCGCCGACAAGGGCGAATTGCGCGAGGATCTAAGCGAAGCGCATGCCTGGGCAATTATGGGCATGAATGTCTTTCTCGGCCTGCGCTATGCGGTCTGGTCGGATGACCGGAAAGCCATGGATATTGCCGAAGTCGCCAGCAGCATTTTGCGTGAGGGGATCGCGGCGACGGGGCGTGATTAGTGTCGTGAGTGTAAATTTTAAGATCAAATTCTCATCAATCTCATGGTAATTACATAAATCCACGCTATTCTTCGCACTTGCGAGCATTGCTGCTGCGTCGCAGCATATTTGAAGCTTCTTGCAGAAGGACCAGACGAGGACATGACGAAGATTACGCCAGTGGTTTTGTGTGGTGGGAACGGAACGCGCTTGTGGCCGCGAAGCCGTCCCGAAAAACCGAAACCTTTTCTGCCGTTGATCGGTGATCTTACCTTGTTCGAAGCCACTTTGGAGCGATGCGCGGGTGAGAGTTCTTTCACCAGGCCGTTGATCGTTACAGGCGACGCTCACGTTCCGCATGTGCTGAAGCAGGGGGGAACGGGGCAGGGCGTCGGCGTGATTGTCGAACCTATGGCGCGTAATACTGCTGCTGCGATCGCGCTTGCAGCCGCGCGTCTGCCTGCTGACGCCATTATGCTCGTTTGTCCGAGCGATCATTATATCGCTGATGTTGCTGCTTTTCAGCAAGCCGCGAATGCTGCAGCTCAGCTGGCTGCGCAGGACTGGCTGGTGGCTTTCGGTATTGCGCCGACCATGCCCGAAACCGGCTATGGTTACCTTAAGCGTGGTGAGCCTATTGAAGGTGGCTACACGATTGATCGATTCGTTGAAAAACCCGATCTGGAACGGGCCAAAGCCTTTCTAGCTGATGGCGGTTATAGCTGGAATGGCGGCATTTTTGCTTTCCGGGCCGGGTTTTTCCTGGAAGAACTTTCCCGCCATCGGCCTGAAATTGCGGCTGCTGCTATTCGCTCCGTTGAGCTGGGTAAGGAAGAAGGCAATCTCTTCCATCCCGATAGCGATACGTTCGCACAGATTGAAAGCGAATCCGTCGATTACGCCGTTATGGAGGAAACGGCTCGGGCCGCTATGGTGCCGGCTTCCATGGGTTGGTCGGATATTGGTAACTGGCAGTCCCTGCGTGATGCGCGAAAAGCGGATCAGGCGGGTAACCGTGCCTCCGGTGTTGTGGAATTGGTGGATTGCAACAATGTACTGGTCGACAGCGATGGCCCGCGTGTTTCTGTCATCGGAATGGAAGATGTAGCCATTGTGGTTGATGGCAACGAGATTCTCGTCACCAGCATGTCGGCAGCGCAGAAAGTCGGGAAACTGCAAAGTATTAAATCGTGATTGTGTATAATTTAACATAACTATTATTATCGATCTAACCGGGTGTGAGCTGAGCTTAGAAGTGTTGCATCATAGACAGCCTCAGTTCCGACGGTTCGAGGCGGCGCTTCAACGTTCTGAAGCTGAATGGCCATCAAGGCCTGTTCAGCAATATGGCTTGCGGTAGAGTACAACCGGCGTAATCGTCATATTCCAAGTATCAATGATATCCGGAATATGGAAATGACGCGTATCAGGATCATCCTTCACGGCAAGGCTGCCGGCAATATGCAGGTACGCGCTGCGGTGACGAAATTACGCGCGGAAGGTCATGAGATCGGCGTACGCGTTACCTGGGAAGCCGGTGATGCACGCCGCCTCGCGCGCGAAGCCGTCGAGGATGCGAGACGGGAAAAGATCGAGCGCATTGTCGCGGGTGGCGGCGATGGTACGTTCAATGAAGTGTTCGCGTCGGCCTGGCTTGCGTCACCACCGGCATATTGCTCCTTCGGAATATTGCCGCTCGGTACGGCCAATGACTTCGCGCATTCGACGGATATCCCCACCCAGGATCCTGAGGCGGCCCTGCGACTGATCGTCTCAACATCTCCGCGCCTGATGGATGTCGGTTTGCTAAACGGTGCTCCCTTCTTCAACCTGGTCTCGGGTGGTTTCGGATCACAGGTGACAGCGCAAACCGATCCGGCCCTTAAGCGGCATGTGGGCGGGCTGGCCTATGTGCTCAGCGGCCTCAGCCGACTGAAGGATCTGGAAGCCTGCAGAGGCCGCTTTCGCACGGACGATTTCGAATGGGAGGGGCGTTTCCTCGCCTTTGCGCTGGGCAATGGTCGTCAGGCCGGGGGCGGCATTTCATTGTGCCCGGCCGCATGTCTTGACGATGGGCAGATCGATCTCTTCATTCTGCCGGAAGTTTTGAGGGACGCTCGTGCCAGGGCGATGCACGGCTTGTTGCTCGAAGGACCGGAGAGTCTGGAGAAACTTGCCGTCCGGACGCGTTCGGATCGGATTTTCTTCGAAGCTGACGAGGATGTTTCCGTCAATCTCGATGGCGAGCCGCGACAGGTTCGCCATTGCCAGATCGAGTGCCGCGCTCGTGCGCTGCCAGTTCATGTCGGCAGCCATGGCCTGTTTTGCGCCTCGGCCGACAAGGCTGTTTGTTCGTCATGAAAGATTGCCCAGCGATATATCGCAACCGGGCAGCTAGAGCATCCATTCGATCGGCATATGGGACAGGAATGTGATGCCGAACCGCTGGAACCTGCTCGTTCCCGGTTCAGTCCTGTGAAGCTTCTCTCCTTGCGTGTCTTGCTCGCGCCAGGCCAGCTTGCCGCCTTGCGTCAGGATCACTTCATAGGCCACCTGCGGGACATGGTCAGCAAAACCTTTGGCCATGTAGGTGGCAAGCTTCGGGCTTTCGATAATGAAGCCGAGTTCGGTGTTGAGATGAACCGAGCGGGGATCGAAATTGAACGAGCCGATAAAAATCTTCTCGCTGTCTATTATAAGAGTCTTGGCATGCAATGTCGCATTGCTGGATCGCAGGACGGGCCCCTCCTTTACACCGCTGCCGTCCGATCCCGAACCGGTGCTCATTAGCTTCCGCCTATCCGCCGCCGTCCGCTCTCGTGCGGGGCGCCGCATTTCGAAGAGGCGCACTCCGGCGCGGAGCAAGGCTTTGCGACGCCCGGCATAGCCGGCATGGACGATCCAGACGTCCGTGGCTTCGAAGGCATTGGTAAAGATCGCGAGGTCCCGGCCTTGCGCGGCTGTTGCAGCGAGCGTGTCGACACCAGCCTGTGTGGGTACGAAATAGCCCGATATCAGACGCAGATTCCTGCGTGGACGGCCAATAATCCTGCCGAGGGTCGGAGCAAGTAGCCGGTCCTGCCTGGCCCTCCCCAGTGCTTTAGCCGGATCGTCACTGATCATCCGGACCTGTGCCCATTCGAACGGGAGTGTTCCGGAAACGACCTGCTTGTTGAAAGGCAGTGAGCGCACCGCCGACACATAGGTTTGCGCAGCGGGGTCTTGCTCCACAAGCGCGGCCTGAGCAGAAAGCCCGGCCAGGTCGCCTTCCGGCACCGGCGGCAGAATGCTGTCTGCGGGATAGGCGGACGGGCTCGCCCAGTAACGATCGAAGTCGTTCGACACGTCGCGCACGACCGGGCCGATAGCGAGGACATCGAGATCGGCATACAGGCCCTGTTGCCGCGCACCGAAATATTCGTCCCCGATATTGCGGCCGCCGATGATCGCTGCCTGATTGTCGGCGACGAAACTCTTATTGTGCATACGTCGGTTCAATCGCGGGAAGTCGGCCAGATAGCCGAGCAGTTTCGGCTTGCGGAGCACGAAGGGATTGAACAGTCGGATTTCAATATTGGGATGCCGCGCGAGCGCACCGAGCGTTGCGTCCAGTCCGGTAGTCCCGTTATCGTCCAGCAGCATCCGTACATATACGCCCCGGTCTGCCGCCTCCCGGACCGTTTCGAGCATCAGCGTGCCGGACAGATCATTCTGCCAGATATAATATTGCAGATCGAGGCATCGCTTTGCCTCGCGCGCCAGCAGGATACGTGCGGCAAAAGCCTCACGCCTGTCATCGAGCAGATGAATGCCGGACAGGCCGTGATGACCTTCCATAGCTGTCGCTGCGCCACGGCCGAGCGGCGTGTTTCCGGTATCACCCGGAGGCCGGGGCGCAGGCCGGTCCCCAAGCGGTGGCAGAGGATAACGTAAACGGATGATAATCCCTGCAATAAGCAGGAGCATCAAGAAACCAATAATGGATGGGATAATGTATTGTTGCATCACAGCTGCGCCAATACCGGGATCAGCTTCTTTCGATTCTCCGCAGTCCCAGCGCAAGCGTGACAAGGAAGATTCCCCGGATGAGGAAGCTGATGCCGATCACTGCGGCCAGAAAGGTGAGAGCGGATACCGGATTGGCAAATAACAATATGCCGCCGAGTATGGTGTCGATAATGCCGAGCACAAAGCGCCAGAGACGGTCATATCGCGATCTGAAGGCGCCGACGATTTCGAAAATGCCAATGGCGAACAACCATGCTCCGATGAGGATCACCAGAGAAAACGCTCCGGCGAAGGGATTGAAGAACATTAATCCGGCTGCGACGATGCTGAGGACACCCAGCAGGACTTCGAGCCACCGCGCCCGGCGTGAGAGTGACGAGAAACCGGTAACGAGTGCCAGCACGCCGTAAATCAGGAGCGCCATACTCAGCAGGATGCCGGTCGCAAGACCCGTCGCCAGCGGATTGAAAAGCGCGATAAGACCGATCAGCATGACGATGATACCGTAGGCGAGTACCCAGCCCCATCCAGTCTTCATTTCCGATGGATATCGGGCCAGATTGCCGCGTGTGTCATCCGAAGCGGGCAGAATCATAAAAGGCTCCTTGCTGTTATTCTGTGAGGATTGGAGGTTAAAACGCGGCCGGAACTTCGGCGGACATGGTGTTGTTTAACCGGTTAATTCGGTCAGCAGAGAAAAGAGTGCTTCTGCTCATTTTCTTCCCATGCCTGTTCCTGACGCTTGACCCGTTCATGCCATCATCCTTCAGTCGAGCCGGATCGTGGCGCGCAATCGTGTGTTCAGCCGGTCGATCAGCCAGACCAGTCCGCCCCGCCAGAACCCATAGAGCCGCGCCTGATGACTACGGTACAGCATGGCATGGCTCAGCTGCGCCAGACGTCCGCGGATCGTCGCCCCCTTGAACAGGCCGAACTTGCCGAGCGAACCATAGGCATCGTAATCGGCCAGCGAGACGAGGGAGCCGAAATCATGATAGGTGAAGTCGGGCACCGGCTCGCCATGCGACAGCATCCTCGGCAGATGACGGATAAGGTGTTGTGCCTGCTGATGGGCGACCTGGGCTGTGGGCGGTAATGGCCGTTCCTCGCCCGGCAAGGTCAGGCTGGCGCAGTCGCCGATGGCAAAGATCGCCGGATCCTGGCGTGTCTGCAACGAAGGTCGCACAACGAGCTGATTGTTCCGGCTACAATCCAGCTCGCCCAGTTGGGCGAGGAACGCCGGTGCTTTAACGCCGGCAGCCCAGACCTTGAGCGAAGCATCTATCCGCCAGCCATCGGCAAGCGTGAAGCCTTCGTCCCGCGCACCGCTAACCTGCGCGCCGGTCATGACCTTCACGCCGAGCCCTTCGAGCCGTGTGCGGGTCGCGGACGAAATATTCTGAGGAAACGCGGCCAGCAGCCTTTCACCGCTCTCGATCAGGGTGATGCTGATCCGCGAGGGCAGCGTGTCTGCCCCATAGCTCGTCGCGGTTTCGGTCAGGCGCACGAGTTCGGCGGCCAGCTCGACGCCGGTCGCCCCGCCGCCAACGATGGCAATCGAGAGATCCTTATCCTGAGCGAGACACTGAAGCATATGGATGCGCACTTCACGATTGAATGCGTCGGCCTGCAGGCGTGAGTCTATCCTGAAGCAGTGATCGGCCACACCCGGCGTACCGAAGTCATTCGCTTCGCTGCCGACGGCCATAATCAGATAATCGAAGCCAATTTTACGCTGTGGCACCAGCACGCGTCCGTCCGGGGCTAGCAGCGCAGCGATCGTGATTTCATGCGCATCGCGGTCCAGCCCGCACATCTCGCCGGGCTGATATTCGAAACCGGCATTGTGAGCCTGGGCGATGTAAGGCGTTTGTTGCTGAGAGATATCGCGCGTACCGGCTGCGATGGTATGCAGCATGGGTTTCCAGATATGGGCCGAATCCCGGTCGATGAGCATCACCGAGGGTGCGTTACGCCTCCGGGACCATTTCCGTCCCAGCGCTGTCGCCATTTCCAGCCCGGCAATGCCGCCGCCCACGATCACCACCCGCTTGCGTGGCCGGTCATGCTCCATTGTCTGATATTTCATTGATTCAGCCATGCGTTTCGCGCTCGATGTCGGCCAGATAGGCGGTCAATGCGCGGGGAACTTCCCGCATGTAAAAAGCCAATTGTTCAGGCTCGAGTATATAGGCCACATGCAATGTGCCCGCCGCCATGGCATGCAGCATCGCCGCATGTCGCTCCAGCGCCGATGAAGATAGTTCCGGCATGCGCGCCGCCAGCATGCGCCCCACCCCTTCGATAAAGCCCGCTTCCTCGTCCGGTGTGCGCTTACCGTGCATTAAGGGGAAGAAATCGGGGTGCTGTCTGGCATATTCGAGATAGGGGGAAATGAGACGCTCGATAGCTTCATCGACCGAAAGGTCTCGCCAGATATTTGCCGGAATGGCATCGAGTTCAGTCTTGATCTGCTCGATGCGCGCATTGTGTCGCGCAACCAGTGCTTCGAGCACACCGGCCTGATCGGGGAAGAAATGGTAAAGAGAGCCAATGGAAGTCGATGCCTGGCGGGCAATGCCGTGCATTGTCAGTCTGGCCATGCCCTTCTCCGCAATAATCCCGGCTGCCGCATCAAGGATGGCGTCGACACGTGCCTGGCCGCGCGGTTGCGTCGGCGCGCGTAGGGTCACGCGCGCAGTTTCTTCTGAAACCGGCTTACCTTCGTACACCTGAGACAAGGTTTTCTTCTCCGCCATACCAACAATCAGACGAATAGCGGACAAACAACTAGACGCCTGCGTCTACTTCTAATAAAACTAGACAGCGCCGTCTAGTTTAAATGACCTCCCTTGTGGAAAGACGGTCTTCGCGCAGGGGAGAGAACAGGAAAAATTCATGGGAAGATTGAATGACAAGGTCGTGTTCATCACCGGAACCGCCGGCGGCCAGGGACGCAGCGCAGCGCTCCTTTTTGCGAAAGAGGGCGCATATGTCATTGGTTGCGACCTGAAAGAAAAGGAAGCGGCGGAGACTGCCGAAATGGTGCGCGCGCAGGGTGGTAAAATGGACTCTTCCATCGTCGATCTGACAGATCCCGACGCGGTGACACGCTGGATCGATGGCGGTGTCGCCAGCGCCGGAAGGATCGACGTTCTCTACAACAATGCGGGCAATCCACGGATGAGCCCCTTCGGTGAGATGACGCGGGAAGACTGGGCTCACACGATCAACATGGAGCTCAACACGGTGTTCTACGCAAGCAGCGCCGCATGGAACCACTTAGTCGCGCAAGGTGGCGGGGCTATTATCAACACGGCTTCGGTGATCGGCCATCGCGGGTATGGCGCAACCGGGCAAGCGGCCCATGCTGCCGCCAAAGGCGGAGTGCTGGCGCTGACCCGGCAGCTTGCGGCCGAGGGAGCGACGCACAAAATCCGCGTGAACTCGATCTCTCCGGGTACGATCCTGACCCCGGCTCTTGGTGTTCTGACGAAAGAGCAGCTTGCCGAGGTGAACGATATGCAACCGATCGGACGGGCGGGCCAGCCTGAAGATATCGCTAATTGTGCGCTCTATCTGGCTTCCGACGAGGCGGAATGGGTCACCGGAGCCGATTTCGTTATCGATGGCGGCATCACGCAGATACTTTCGACATCGTGAAAGGAAAAGGCGCGCCCGCTCGCGGCGCGCCGATATCCTGATAAGGAAGTGGCAAGCGAAGCTGATATCCCGATCATGCGAGTGATCTGCCTGTTGCCATCTATCCGTGCAGCACGGTCAGTATTTCATGGGCCGCGCGTTCGGCTGCTGCACCACTGACATCGCCCAGTGCATCAGAGGCGAGTGTAGCCTGTTTGGAAGCATAGCGTGTATGGCTCGCCGCTGCGGCTGCGAGTGCAGGCAGCAGGGCGTCAAGATCGGTTACGACGTCGCCGCATGCCCACATGGCGTAACTCGGGTCGCTTTCCCATGCGATTTCACGCGGATCGAGGAAGACTGCCGGCCGTGGACGGATCAGGAATTCGAGTAACTGGCTCGACGTGTCGCCAAGATAGATGTCCGCTACAGCGGTATAGCTGCCATCGACGGCGGCAAAACTGTCATAATCGCAATGCACGTCATCGCGCTCATTAAGCTTGGCGCACAGAGTCCGCAGTTCCGGTACTTTTTCGATGAGACGCTGGTGCGGTGCAAAGATCAGGTTCCATTGGCCACTCGCTACAATGGCCTGCACAGCCTGTTCGCCCCAGTCCCACCAGGAAGAGCGATGGTGCTGCCAGTGAGGATTATAGAGGATGACGGGCCGTGTCTGCGCGAAGTTGGGCCTGCTTTCGGTGCGGTGCACAAAGCCTGCTTTTACATAACCGGTGGCAACGATATCGTCAGGTGGCATACCGCGTTCGAGATAAGTAGCGCGCTCTCGCTCACTGGGTACCAGTGTGCGCGCCGCCGAACGCCGGCGCCGGTCGTCGCGTGCACTCATCGAGCCGACCCCGTGTGAAGTCTTCACGAAACGTGTCGGCATCGGCAGAAGTGTAGGCAGCCACAAACTCGTCTGTTCGGCGCATATTGCGACGCGGCTCCGCGAAAGCACCGGAGCGAGCCGAGCCAGCATTGGCAGCTTGGCCGGCAATTTCGGATTGCGACCTTGTATCGCCGCAACCTTGCGGAAACCGGGTGCTCGCCGGATGCAGACATTGGGCAGGTCTGCGATCCAACCGCCGAGCAGCTCTTCATGCATTGAGGTGCTGACCCACAGATCGACAGGCAAATTCGGATCGGCCGCTGCCAGCGCTTCGACGATCGGAAAGAGGTGCGGAATAAGCAAAGTTTCGCCGAGAAAGAGGAATGCCGCGCGGCGCTCTGTCACGCTCCTTCTCCATGACGTCGCTGCCAGCGGGAGATGTCATCGGGACGGTCGATCTCTTGCCAGTCACCCTGGCCGCGAGAGATGGCTGCTACATGGTCTTGCTGAGCCAGATGGGCAATGATTGCATGATGATAGTTGGCGGGTCCTCCATCCTGTTGGATAACCGCGTCGAGCGCGTCACGATAGGAGGTTCCTCCATTACTGACGATCACGCCCAGCGACCGATGCGTCGTCAGACTATCGGGAAGCACTTTTGAAACCTGCTGCACTTGCCCTTGCTCGACATGCACACGCATATCGTCCGTTTCAGGTGTACCGCATGGTTCGACCAGTAAGCTGACGCCTGCCTGCAAGCGACGGAAACTATCCGTAAGGACCACCCTATCGAACAGCGTGTCACCGTTCATCAGGCAAAAGGGTGTATCCAGATGCATACGTGCGGCCCAGACACTGCCGATACTGTTCGCGATCGACCAGAACGGGTTGAAAAGTGTCGTCACACGCACCGGCAATTCCTGCTGCACGAATGCTTCGATCTGTTCGTGGCGATAGCCGACTACCAGCACCGCCTCTTCAATTCCTGTCTCGCGTAGCGCGAGGAGCTGGTGCAACAGAAGCTCGCGGCCGTCCACCGGGACAAGGCATTTTGGCGTATGGAGTGTAAGGGGAAGCAGGCGCGAACCATGTCCTGCACTCAAGATTACCGCTTTCATCCAGGCTCCCTAGCTGTTTGATAAGGGTATTTGAAGGTGCATTATATTGCAGCTACCGCCAGCATCGCGGTGACTGTACTCCGTTGTACGATCCTGTAGCCATTCGGAATGGATCAGTTGCCCGGTCCGAGATGCTCGTGGCCCGGTTTGTGCAGCCCCCCCTTCCCACCCGCTTCGGCCGTGTCTCTTCAACCTCTGAAATCGTGCCTTTTGATATCCAATCCATTCCCTCGTTCCGGTTTGCCTAACCAATATTGACGGTTTGTAAAATATAGTCTAACCGAATCAAAATAGACAAATTGTCGAAATTTGAACGGGCGTTCGATTTCGGCAGAGCGAAGAAATGGGAGATGGGAAATGGCACAGGTTCCGGTGCGACCGGTGCGTGGCGGGCTGCCCGCATTTTTAGTTCTTGCCGGGTCCGGCATTGCGGGAGGGGTGTTGCTGGCGTCCTGCAGCGCTCCGGCCAATGGTACTGCGACGCCGCGCGAACCGGAAGTCATCTACGATACCACTTGCGGCTATTGTCACGGCCATAATGTCGGCCCCATCATTCGCGGGCGTCAGTTACCTGCCGAAACGATCGAATTTTTCGTCCGCAATGGCAGCGGTGCGATGCCTGCTTTCAAGCCGACAGAGATCAGCCCTCAGGAGCTTTCAGCGCTTTCTGAGTGGATCAGTACATCCAAAGCGGACAGCACGGAGCATGGGCAATGAACGGCTTTTCACGCAGAGATATGCTTCGTGCAGGGGCTGTCGGTTCAGCCGTCATGGCCAGTCAAGCTCTGGCATCGCCGTTGAACGGTACCAGAATGCTGCCGGCGGAAATGGACCGTGACGTCTTTGCCGCAGCAATCAAGGAGCTGCGCAGTATCGTTGGCAATGACTGGGTTTTCGCCGATGCGCAAAGCACAGTCAGTTACAATAAGAGCTTCATCCCCGATCCGGAGGGGCTGTATCTTCCCTCGGGCGCGGTCGCGCCTGCTTCGGTCGAGGAAGTGCAGGCCATCCTGAAAGTGGCCAATAAATATAAGCTGCCCATGTGGCCGGTCTCCACCGGAAAGAATATGGGATACGGAATGGCGACCCCGGCCAGCAACGGTCAGATGGTGCTCGATCTCAAGCGCATGAACCGGATCATCGAGGTCGATCCGGATCTCGGGACGGCACTGGTGGAGCCCGGCGTCACCTATCAGGACATGCATGACTATCTGGAAAAGCATAATCTGCCTTTCTGGCTCGATGTGCCGACAGTCGGCCCGATCGTGTCCATGCTGGGCAATACGCTTGAGCGGGGCGTTGGCTATACGCCCTATGGCGATCACTTCATGTTCCAGTGCGGAATGGAAGTGGTGCTGCCCGACGGTTCCATCCTGAAAACCGGTATGGGATCGGTGAAAAATTCGACCACCTGGCAGGCCTTCAAATGGGGCTATGGGCCCTATCTGGACGGCCTGTTTACCCAGTCCAATTTCGGCATTGTTACCAAGCTGGGCATGTGGCTTATGCCCAAGCCTCCGGTCTATAAACCCTTTATGGTGCGGCACCCGGACGCGGACGATATTGGGAAAATCACCGATACGATCCGCCCGTTCCGGATGAATAATCTGATCCCTAATGGCGTTCTGATTATGGGCGCGGCGTATCAGCTGGCGATGTTCCATCGCCGCGAAGAATTCTGGAGCGAAGAAGGCTCGATTCCTGACGATGTCGTGAAGAAGGCCGCGGCCAAGAACGGTCTCGGCATGTGGAACACCTATTTTGCCCTATACGGTACCGACGAGATTATTGCTGCCACCGAACCGATCATTCGCGGCGCTTTCGAAGCCTCGGGCGGTGAGGTTCTGACCGAAGAGGATATGGGGGACAGCCCCTGGTTCCACCATCATGCCACGCTGATGCGTGGCGGCATGTCGCTCGAAGAAATCGGCATTGTCCGCTGGCGCGGCAATGGCGGCGGGATGGTAGCCTTTGCGCCGGTCGCTCCGGCCAAGGGCGAAGAGCCGAAGGCGCAGACCGTTCTGGCCAAGGAAATCATGGGCAAATATAATTTCGATTATGCCCCCGCCTATGCCGTAGGCGGCCGTGAGCTTCATCACATTATTTTCCTGATGTTCGATAAGTCGGACCCGGAACAGGAAAAACGCGCCGCACAGTGCATGGAAGAAATGATTACCCGGTTCGGGGAAAAGGGCTGGTGTGCCTATCGCTCCAGCATTTCCACGATGGACCTCGTGGCAGACCAGTATGGCGATACTAATCGTCAGGTGAATGCACGTCTGAAGCGCACGCTCGATCCCAACAATATTATCGCCCCCGGCAAACAAGGAATTGGATGATGACGAATCTGTCAGACGTTCCTGTTTCCGACATCGATCTTTATTCGGATGAAGTTCTGAGTGATCCGTATGAAAGCTATCGCACTCTGAGAGATGCGGGCTCTGCCGTTTATCTTGAGCGTTTCGACGTTTGGTTCATCGGTCGCTTCAAGGATGTTCGTAAGGCTTTGAGCGACTGGCAGACCTTTTCTTCCGACAAGGGTATCGGCCTCAATCCGATTATCAATGAGGCATGGGACGAAGCCCTGATTTGCCAGGACCCGCCGGTCCATACGGAGCGGCGCAAAATGATCAATGAAGTGCTCGGCCCGGTGGCGCTGAAACCGCTGGCCGACACGATTGACGGGCGGGCCGAAGCCCTGTCGCAACGCCTTGTCGACATGCAGCAATTCGATGCGGTGGCCGACTTTGCGCATGATTTGCCAATCGGCGTTGTCATGGATCTGATCGGATGGCCCGAGGATGTCAGGCCCAGCCTCCTGAAGCTCGCCGAAGGGTCGTGGAATGCTGCCGGGCCGGACAATGCCAGAATGCGCAGCGGGCTCGCCACGCTTCAGGAAATGATGGAGCTGATTACCGAAGTTTACGACAATAACCGGGCGATCGAGGGCGGCTTCGCTTCCAGATTGATCGAAGCCTCGCATCAGGGCGCGATTACCCGCGAGACGGCCATCGGCATGCTGGCAGGTTATATCGTTGCCGCTTTCGAAACCACGATCAGCGCTATGGCGTCGAGCATCTGGCTGTTCGCCGATAATCCTGATGAGTGGAACAAGCTGCGCAGCAATCCGAAGCTTGCTGTCAGTGCGGCCAACGAAATCGTCCGTATTGAATCGCCGCTGCAGAATTTCAGCCGGTGGTGCAGTCAGGATGCCGAGATGTCGGACGGAACCGTGATACCGGCAGGAAGCCGCGTGATCGTCTCTTATGCCAGCGCCAATCGTGATGACCGGCAATTTGCACAGCCGGATCGCTTTATCATCGATCGCAAGGAAAAAATGAATCTCGGCTTCGGCCACGGTCCGCATGGATGTGCCGGTCAGGGTCTGGCTCGCATGGAGCTGACAGCCGTTTTCACGGCCATGGCGGAACAGATTTCCGGGTTTGAAATTACCGGGCAGCCCGTTCGCGCTTTGAACAATATTTCCCGCGCTTTCCGTAGTTTGCCGGCAAATATTATTAAATAATATAAATTAATCTACTAGGCTCAGGACCTATTAAATTGCTTGCGTGGGGTATGATTGGTTGATTCAATGGTAGTGTCGAGGAGGCGCTGCCGATGGATGTACCGTTTTTGTTGAGCCGTGCGCAGATGCGCCGGATTGAGC
>NZ_RAPF01000014.1 GCF_003610805.1 Altericroceibacterium spongiae
GCATTTGGCATTGGCCCCTCGGTCATGACCGAGGCCATGGACGTGCTCAATCAGCATTTTGCCAATGCTGCCTGATCCCCAGACGGGGTGACGCTGCCCGGCCGTCACCAATGTTTGCAACAGAGCCGTATGACTCAGCAGGATCTGGACCGCCCGAAGATTGCCTGTGGCTTTGCAGATCAGCGCTGCCTTGGTCCGTCGCATCGAGTGTGTGCCATACTCCCGCTTGTCGAGGCCAATCGTTGAAACCCACTCGTCAACAAGACGAGCATACTGCCGTGTGCTCAAATGGCCGAGATAATCGATTCTGCTTGGGAACACGAAGTCGCGGATAGTTCCGCCGCGCCGATCAAGCCATGCCTTCAGGCTCTTGCGTGCCTCCGACATGATCTCGAATTGCACCGGCCTGCCAGTCTTTTATTGGATGACGGTCGCGCGATCCCTCTCCAGCCGCGTCTTACGAAGCGGCTAGGATCGCGTCTTCGCGCCGAGCCGACTATCTTTCTCGAGGTCGGGATTTCGTGACCGAAACGGTCTTCTCGCATCCCTCCAAGCTTGAACTGATCGACGAAGCACGAACCAAAGGTTTCACCGTCATCGTGATGCATGTCGGCGTCGAAACGCCAGATCTCTCTGTCGCGCGTGTCGGTACGCGCGTCGAGGAAGGCGGTCAATATCGTACCCGAAGACAAGATCCGCGCCCGTTACGAGCGTGGCGCG
Source organism: Altericroceibacterium spongiae (assembly GCF_003610805.1). Classification (GTDB taxonomy): domain Bacteria; phylum Pseudomonadota; class Alphaproteobacteria; order Sphingomonadales; family Sphingomonadaceae; genus Altericroceibacterium; species Altericroceibacterium spongiae. The sequence goes on from NZ_RAPF01000014.1 coordinate 721, forward strand.
CCATTCATTCGGGCCGGAGTCCTTAAAGCAGATCGCGGCAAAGCAGATCGTGGCATGGTCTTCGACAATTCGCGTCTCAACGAACCGCCGACCCATTGCCTGACATTCGCGAACGGGCGGCTGGCCTTTGCGTTGCCGCGCCTACCCGACTGGATCAGATCGGTTTATGAAGCAGACCTAGATATCGAGGCTAAGTGCAAAGGGTGGCGGGCAGGCCGCCCGGTGCCAGCCAGGTAATACGACCCTACTCTTCATTGAGTGTCGTTTGCACAGCCGATCGCCCACCCTGCGTCCAGATGTCGAACGTCGACTGACCTTCCTCAGCCATCATCTGGATCATGGAGATTTCACGTTCTGCAAGGGCCGCTGAAGTTCCGCATAAAGCGTCCGATCATCGAACCCCGCACGCGCAGCGGCGTTTCGGTCCGTCGCGAACCGGACAGCCGAGATCCGCGACCAGTAAATAGCTGACATGCACATGGGGCATGGCTCAGAGCTTGAATATAGAATGCAGCCATCGAGGAACGGCGATTCGAGCGTCTTGCTGGCGTTCCGAATTGCGACGATTTCGGCGTGGGCGGTCGGATCGTTGTGAGCATGAACGTGATTGAAGCCTTCCTTCACTATCACCGCACCAAAGGGCGGTCCCGAGCCCTGCGAGATTGCCTCTTGAGACAGGGCGATAGCTCTTGCCATCGCATCCTCAGGCAGAACCGGATTGACCATATTTTTCTCCGACCGGGGAATGGTTGCCGGCTTCCGGCCGAAAGGTTGGTACTTAGGCTTAGCTGTCATCACGTCTCCAGCTTCGCAATCCAGTGCTGCAGGAAAGCAGCGCGTTTATCGGGCGACACGAGAGGGAGGGGTACGAGAGTGTATCCCAGTTGCTGATAGACACGCGCCATCACGTCATGAGTCGCCACCGCCTCGTCCCAGTCCTGCTTGCGCTCGGTATCCTTGGCGTAGATCTCGGCCCAGGGCGGCGCGATGAAGACATGCCAATTGTACCGGTTGCTCTCCGCCGCGCGTGTGAGGTCGCCGGGTATGCCCAGCCCGCACAATATGCGGTAGCCGATGATGTCGGGAATGCCTCGGTCGAAGAACAGGACGCCGTCTTTCGTCCGTGCCTCCTCATAGGAGCTGAGGTCATGCGTAAGCATCCGCTCGGCAAAGGTGTCGCGGTCATCCCATGGCAGAGCGGTTCCGCCGGCGGCCACCTCGTCGCGGATCACCGCTCGTCCGGCCTCGGGCATATGCGGCAAGCCTTGTTTGGCCAACACTGCAAGGAGCGTGCTTTTGCCTGATCCCGGTCCACCGGTTACGACGAAGAAGCGATCCATCCTGTCCCTCAACTTTCCCGCGCTTGCGCGAAGGTAAGGACCAGCGTGTCCCGCCATGCGGGGGCGCCCGGTATCGCGGACTCGATCGGCGTTGTGCCGTGGCGGACGGTACGGTCATCGAGTAGCAGCGCTTCGCCGGGACGGGTTAGCCGATGTTCGAGGACGCAAGCGCCGGAAGCATCCTCGACGCGGCTTTCACCGCCTGCGTAATCGCTGCCGCCGACGAGCAGGATCAACACCCAGTCGCGCCCGTCATGATGCATGCCCTCCGGCGTGGGGAGGCCGGGCTGTCCCGACAGCGCTTCGATGCGAAATTGATGCGCTTCCACCGTCCAGGAGTTCGGACCCCTCGCGCTCGCATCCGCGATCAAGGTGGCGGTGCCCAGTACCAGCGCCTGAAACAGCGGCGATCCGGTTTGATCTTCGGCCATCGGCGCGAACCATCGTTCGATGCCGCCATTCAATGGATTGTCATCGCGCTCCTGGTAGTGCGGGCGATGCGGCAGGTGCGTGCATTTCCCGCCTGCAACCTCAAAGGCCGCGTAGCGTCTGCGGCGATAGGTGCCACCGTCGGCCATCCATGTGTTGCGCGGCAGATCATCCCAGCTCCGCGCAAATGCGGCCCATTCCGGGGTGCCGGGATCAACCAGCTTACCCGGCGGCAGGAGCTGGGCGGGCGGCGTGGCGATGCACTCACCGGAGGCAATAGCGAGCCGCCCGGTCATGTCTCGCCGTCCCAGTAGCCGACCGCATCGACATAGCGCCCGACATGGTCCACCGAGCGGCTCGCCTTGTCGCCACCGGGCGCAGCGCCTGCCATGACCGCGAACTTGCCGCTGTCGGGATAGTCGATCACGTCGGGCTCGTTCATCGTGCTGATGGCGAGATAGCGCAGGTCCGTATCGCCGATGTTGATAATCTGGTGCGCACTTGCCGCGCCGCTGGCCGGGCACAGCGCGACATCGCCCGCCCGCAGTGCATGATCGCCATCGGCATAGCGCAGGCAGCCGCTGCCGGAGAGGATCACGAACAGTTCCTCATTCGCGTGATGGCCGTGGAACGGCCACGCCCGTTTGCCTGGCGGTACCACGACGAGCCTTCCGCCCAGCATGTGCGCACCCAGCGGCGAAGCGAAGGACGCCATACGCGCCTCGTAGAGATCACCGTGCGCTTGTGTTTGCAGGTCGAGGGTGTCGAGATGAAGAACGGGGGGTGTGATAACGGCCATGATTGAACCAATACAATGTTTGATTTGATCGACTCATGAGTTGATACAATGATGAGGCCCAAGGAGCAACCAGATGAGCACAAAGACCCCGGCCGACTTCTATTTCGATCCCGTCTCGCCCTTCGCCTTCCTGATGTGGAAGCGCCTGCGTGAAGACGATTTCGGACTGGAGATACGCCCGGTCCCGGTGCTGCTGGGGGCGCTGCTGAACCACTGGGGGCTGATCGGTCCGGCGGAAGTGCCGCCCAAACGGGCACAGACCTATCGCATGTGCCAATGGCTTGCTGACAGGAACGGTATCGTGCTGCGCTTTCCCGATACGCATCCGTTTCGTTCGGTCGAGGCTCTGCGGCTGCTGATTGCGCTCGATGCCCGCGTGGATGCTGTAGATACCGTGTTCGAGGCGGTTTTTGCGAAAGGCCGGGATCTGACCGATGGCGCCGAACTGGAGAGGCTTGGCGGCGAACTTGGTCTTTCCGCTGTGCAGGATAGGATCGCGAGCGCGGATGTAAAGGACGGGCTCCGAGCCAACACCGAGGCGGCGATCGCGCGCGGCGTGTTTGGCGTGCCCACGCTTGCGATCGGGGAGGACCTGTTCTGGGGCTTCGATACGCTGGGCATGGTGCGCGATTATCTGGCCGATCCCAAAATGTTCCAGACGGCTGAGATGCAACGCCTCGGCACTCTCGATTATGGCGTGCCCCGGAGGACAGAATCGTGAGCGGGGCCAATGACCCGCTTCTGCTCGAACGCGTTCGCGAGAACTTCTCGCGTCAGAGCTTCATGGGGCTGATCGGGGCCGAGGTGATCCACGCCAGCCACGGCAAGGTGGTTCTCGATCTGCCGTTCCGGACTGATCTTTGCCAGCAGAACGGCTTCCTCCATGGCGGCGTGGTCGGCGCTATTGCCGACGTGGCGGGCGGTTATGCGGCCTATTCGGTCTTCGGGGATGGCGATGATGTCCTGACGGTCGAATACAAGCTCAATCTTATCCGCCCGGCGGGGGGAGAACGCCTGCGCGCCACGGGCGAGGTGCTGCGCGCCGGCCGCGCCCTGACGGTCTGCGATCTCAAGGTCCATGCAATGCGTGAGGGAGAGGAGGTGCTGTGCGCTTCCGGCCAGCAGACACTCATGCGCATGGAAGTGGGCAGCGCATGACACTCCCAATCCTTTTGCTTCCCGGCATAGGCGGTTCGGGACCGGACCATTGGCAAAGCCATTGGGAGCGGACCGATTCCGGCATGACCCGCTTCGCACCGTCCCACTGGGATCGGCCGGAACTTGCCGACTGGTGCGAGGCGCTGGATCGAGCGGTTGGGACGCTGGATCGCCCGCCTATCCTGGTCGCGCATAGCCTGGCCTGCCTGCTGGTGGCGCATTGGGCCGCCGCGCGGGAAACTCCGGTAGCCGGCGCGATGCTGGTCGCCGTGCCCGACCCGTGCGGACAGGCGTTTCCAGATGAAGCGCGGACTTTCGCGCAAGTACCGGAGCAGCCCCTGCCGTTTCCCAGCCTGATCGTCGCCAGCGCGAACGATCCTTACGGAACAGTCGATTACAGCAAACGACGCGCCCGGCAGTGGGGTTCGCGGCTGATCGCGTTGGGTCCGCTCGGCCATATCAACGCGGGCAGCAATCTTAGCGATTGGCCGGAGGGCCGGGATATCCTCACTTCCTTCCGTGCCGAAATCGAAGGGAATGGAGCATGACCATCTGGACTGCGCTTGCCGGGTTCATGCTGGCCGCCGGGCTTCTCGTCATCACCCCCGGCCTCGACATGGCACTGGTCCTGCGCACACTCGCCGTCGAGGGACCGCGTCAGGCTCTCGCGGCGGCGGCAGGCGTGGTTGCGGGCGTTCTTGCCTGGGGGCTGATTGTGGCGCTGGGGCTTGGCGCGCTGCTCGCGCTGTCAGGCACGCTCTACACGCTCCTGCAATATGCAGGCGCCGCCTATTTGCTATGGCTGGGACTGGGCATGGTTCGGGCGGCTCTCAAATCGGGTGCGCCCTCCGATGCAGCAAGTCCGGCATTGCCATCTGCTCCATCACGATCGGGCAACTGGTTCATCAAGGGCCTGCTCACCAATCTGCTCAATCCCAAGATGGGTGTCTTCTATGTGAGCTTCCTGCCGCAGTTCATTCCGGCGGGAGCGTCGGTACTGGGCTTCAGCCTGTTGCTGGCGGCGCTTCACGCCACGCTCGGCATGGCCTGGTTTGCGCTCCTGATCCTTGGCAGCCTTCCGCTGCGGCACTGGTTCGCGCAAGGGGCCGTAGCGCGCTGGCTCGATGGCCTGACCGGCGGCGCGCTCATCGCGCTGGGCCTGCGCATCGCCTTCCATCCGACGCAGCGATAGCCGCACAAACGCACCGGCTGCCCGTCCCACGGTACGTTCGGACGGGCAACTCTCCTGTTGTCATTTGGCTTGAACGACATTCCGCCAATGATCGTGCAACTCGCTGACCGAAGAGTTCGTAAGCAGCGGCATGGCCTCTCGGAGCTGTTCGTCGGTCCAGTTCCACCATTGCAGTTCCAGCAGCCGGGCAATATCGGCCTCGTCGAACCGTGTTCGGATCACTGTCGTCGGATTGCCGCCGACGATGGTGTAGGGGGCCACATCTTTGGTTACCAGCGCGCGCGTGCCGATGACCGCGCCGTCACCGATCGCGACGCCGGGCATGATAATGGCTTCCGAACCGATCCACACGTCGTTGCCGACCACGGTATCGCCTGCCGGTAAATAGCCATTCGCGGCGCCTTCGAAGGCCGGGACTTCGGGCATCCAGTGGAAGGGAAAGGTGCTGATCCAGTCGCTGCGGTGACCCTGATTTCCGGCCATGATGAAGGCCGCGCCTGATCCGATCGAGCAGAAACCGCCGATGATCAGCCTGTCCGCACCATCATCGGGAACGAGGAAGCGGGCGCACTCATCGAAGCTGTGGCCGTGATAATAGCCTGAATAGTAGCTGTAGCGCCCGACTATGATGTTGGGGTTGGTGACCTGACGGTCGAGAGGGACGCCCTTGAACGGGCTTTCGAAATAATTGCTCATGAAATGTACCACTGAATGCTGGCCACTGTGGGCCATGTCGTTCGTCATGCGTCTAGGCACGCGGAACCATTAGCGGCAGGCCGTTGATCCGGCCGCCGCGAAAACTCCTCACGCAACGCGCGCGGGAGAGGCTTCAGATGGTACAGTCTGCGGACTTCATGCGATCCCTATGCTTCGTGCATGGGCCTGAGCAAGTCCAATGAGGTCGGCTTTGACGTGCCGCTGACAATCCCGGCGATTTGCTCGCGTAGCCAGCGGTGCGCCGGGTCCATCTCGCGGCGGCGATGCCAGGTCTGGACGAAGGGGAAGCTGGCCATCTGAAATGGCAAATCGTTGCACCGTAAGCCCCCCGTGCCCAGATGCGCGATGCTGCGCCGTGCCGCGGTCAGCACAAGATCGGTGCCTCTGACCATTTCGGGGGCCGCCGACCAGTGAGGGATCTGCACCGCGATCCGGCGCTTGTGCCCAAGGCGTGCAAGCGCATCGTCGATCTCGCTATCGTCCTCCAGCGCGACAGTGACGCGCACATGAGGACGCTCAAGATAGCGATCGAGCGATAGCGACCCGGCCAGGACTGTCTCGTCATGGAGGCAGGCAAAGGTCTCTTCGAACAGCAGCGCGCTGCCAAGATCTTTGTACCGCGCCTGATCAAGCGCGGGATAGACGCCGAGCGCCAGATCGATCTCCCCGTCAACCAGTGCGGTCAGCGCCCGCTCTCGCCCATAGGATATGACCGTGAGGTCGATCAGCGGCGCGGACGTTCGAAGCCGCGCGACAAGCCTGGGCAACAGGATCGCCGCGCCATAGTCGGACAGGGAAAGGCGAAAATGGCGACTGCATTGCAGCGCGTCGAATGCAGGCTGCTCGATCATCGAACGGACCAGCGCGAGGGCCTCCGCCAGCGGTTCAGCCAGTTGCAGGGCGCGCGCCGTGGGTTGCGGGCCGCCTTCGCCGCGTACCAGCAGCGGATCGTCGAACAGGTCTCTCAGCCGCGCCAGAGCATGGCTGACCGCAGGCTGCGAACGGTTGAGCCGCAATGCCGCGCGCGACACATGCCGCTCTTCGATGAGCGCCTCCAGGATCGGCAGCAAAGCCAGATCGGATGGATTCATATTATTCATTTCCTGCATGATAATCGTATCGAATGGCGATTTCCATTCGGTATTCTTATTTTGCAGATTGGGCGGAAAGGAGAAACGACCATGAACCCATCGCCCTCAACAGATCTAGGCATGTCGCACATTGCGCTCGTGGTACGCGACATCGACAAGGCAATCGCCTTCTACGAGGAATTTGCCGCGCTTCATGTGGTGCATCGCCGCGCTGCCGGCGGCGATGTGGAGGAGGTCGCGTGGATGGCCGATGGCCTGCGCCCGTTTGCGCTGGTCCTGATAGGGGCGAGCGCGTTCGACGACACCCCGCTCGGCCCGTTCGGGCATATCGGCATCGCCTGTGCAAGCCGGGAAGATGTGCTGCGCCTCGCCGCCGAGGCCGAACGGCGTGGCATCCTGCGCTCCGCACCGCGCGACGACGGCCTGCCGGTCGGGCTCTGGACCTATATTGCCGACCCGGATGGAAATACGCTCGAACTGTCCTTTGGACAGGAGATTGCCTTCACAGTTGAGGCTCCGCAATAGCGCGCAATCGGCCAACACGGCACCTCAGGATTCCTACACGCTTGCGGCCCGTTCGATCACCAGGATGCGCGCTTCGCCAAGGGGGTGGGCGACATGTTCATCGCCCGGTTCGGCGTGAAAGATGTCCCCTGTTTCAAGATGCAGAACTTGTTCGCCGCCAGCGGTCCGGACATGCATGTCGACACGCCCGTCAAGGACAGCGAAGACTTCCGGGCCATCGTTGATGTGCCAGCGGTAGGGCTGGTCGGTCCAGTGCAGCCGCACGGTCGCGTCGCCGATCCGCTCGATCGACAGCGCGTTCCACGCTGATCTGCCGGTGAAGTCGCGGGCGCGGATAACCTGCATTTCTATCCTCTTGCTTACCGCTCTTGTGACGGAGATTTGGGATCAGTTACCAGGCGACGTTTCCTGCGCGCTGTAGAAGCTCTCGCCTTCGACCTGTCGGTCGTCCACGAAGCGCATCGTTTCGAGCGCCCGCCTGGCCTTGCCGTTGCGCCGGGCCACATAGTGGACGCCGAGCACCTGGCGCTCGATATCGCAGACGGCGGCGATCAGGGTAAAATGCAGTTCGGACGAAGCCTCCAGCGCCCTTGACCAATAGGCGCGCAAACTGGCCTTGCCCTCGATGATGGGAGATCCCGTCAGTTCCGCGGCCAATGGGCTGATGAAGCGCGCGTCTTCGGCAAAGTGCGCCAGAATGGCGTCGAGATCGCGCGCGTTCCAGTTGGTGATCCAGTTCCCCGCGAACATCTCCATTTCTTCCCGGTTCATCGCGTTATCCTTCAAACCAGAAACAGCAGCGCGGTGAGCGCGGTCAGAACCGCCATCACGCGCACGAACACGATCATGCCCTTGCGGCTTTCGAGCAGTTCGCGGGCCCCCGCGCCCATCGCCGCCCAGGTTGCGATGGAAGGCAGGCCGACCAGCACAAAGGCTGCGACGATCACGCTGAGCTGCAAGGCAAGTGGCTTGCCGGACACGGTAAAGCTGGCGATGGCGGGCATGGTGATCGCCCAGGCCTTGGGATTGACGAACTGGAAAGCGGCCGCTTTCCAGAAGGTTAGCGGATGTGCGCCCCCGCGGCGTTCGACGCCTTCCGATTGCCACAGCTTTACCGCCAGCCATCCGAGATAGACAGCACCGAAGATCCGCACTGCCCAACGCAGCACCGGCCATGCCTCGAACAGCGCGCCCAGACCCAGCCCGCTGAGCACCAGCATGAGGGCGCAGCCGAAATTGATCCCGAAGATATGCGGAATGGTCCGACGGAATCCGAAAACCAGCCCCGACGAGGCGAGCATGATGTTGTTGGGGCCGGGCGTCGCCGTGCAGACGAAACTGTACAGCGCAAGCGGGGCAAGCAGACTCGTATCCATGATGTGCTCCTGCGAAGCTGGATGATCATCATTGAACTATGAGTCAAATGTGATATTGAACCGGTTCAATATAGTCGGGAATGACAATGAAGGACTGGAAGCCGGATATCTCGAACGGCAGTGCGCCGGTGTACGAGCGTCTCGTGACTGCGCTGGAAGGCGATGTGCGCGATGGCCGCCTTGTGCCCGGCGACCGTTTGCCCCCCCAGCGCGATCTCGCACACCGCTTGTCCCTGAGTGTCGGCACGGTCAGCCGGGCCTATGTCGAGGCGGAGCGGCGGGGGTTCATTTCCAGCCATGTGGGCCGGGGTTCGTTCGTCGCCGACCGGGCAAGGCCGCATTCCTCGCCGCATGACACCGGCCCGCTCGACATGGCGCATAATGTGCCGCCGCTCGATCCTGCCGAGCGCTGGATCGGGGAGGGTTTGTCCCGCGTGCGCCAGCGCGCCGATCTTGGCACAGCGGTAAACTATGCGCCGCCCGAAGGCCTGGCCTCGATCCGCGAGGCCGGGGCATCATGGCTGACGCGCCGTCATGGCATGACGCGCGCGACGGCGGATCGGGTCATCCAGTGCAACGGCGGACAGCATGGCCTTGCGCTGGCTTTCGCGGCGCTGGCGCGGCCCGGCGATACGATCCTGTGCGAAGCCGCGACTTATCCCGGCATCCGCACACTGGCCGACCATGCGGGCTACCGCCTGCAGGGTGTTGCCATGGATGCGCGCGGCATCGATCCCGAAGCGCTGTCTCGCTGTGCCCGGGAGACTGGCGCCAAGGTGCTGGTCATAATCCCGACCTTGCAGAACCCGACCACGATCACCCTCGATGCCGCGCGCCGCGCTGACATCATCGAGGTCGCCCATGCCCATGATCTGATGATCGTGGAGGACGATGCCTATCGCGTCTTCGCCGATGCCGGGGCGGCGGACTGCTTTGCGGATCTCGCGCCGGAACGGACGTTGATGGTCGCGGGCGTTTCCAAGGCGGTCGCACCCGGTTTGCGGCTCGGTTTCCTGTTGCCGCCTGATAATGAAGATATTCGCGATCGACTGCTGCTGGGCATCCGCGCCTTTGGCTACAGCCCACCCTCGCTGGGTGGTCTGGTCTTCAGCCAGTGGGAACAGGACGGAACGGCCGACAGGATCGCCGACGATGTGATCGTGGAAAGCGAGGCGAGGACGCAGCTGGCGTCGTCGATCCTCGGCAAGGCGATGGCAGTGCCGGGGGCGGGGCGCAGCCTCCACGTCTGGATGCCGATGCCCATGCTCGATGCCGAACGGCTGAGCGCCCGCGCCTTGCGCGCCTCCATCGCGCTGACGCCGCCTGACGGGCCGATTGTCGATACCCTGGCACCCTCTGGGGTTCGCCTGTGCCTTGGCGGCCTGCGCTCGCGCGAAGCTCTCGAGCGAGCGCTAAACGACATCGCTGCCATGCTGACGACTGCCGGAGGCAGTGCGGCGCGCGGTCTGGTCTGACATGCGGGGCCAGCCATGCACATGAATCGATCCCCGGCGAGTGGTACGGATCTCTGGTCTTACGCCACGCTCTGCATCGTGATCCTGTTCTGGTCGGGCAATTTCATTGTCGGGCGAGCGGTGAACGGTGTCATTCCGCCATTCACCCTGGCGCTGGTCAGGTGGAGTGGCGCGCTTGTGATCCTTTTGCCTTTTGCCTGGCGGCATTTGCGCGCCGATCGGCAACGACTCCTGTCGCACTGGAAGGCGGTCCTGCTGCTTGGCCTGACGGGCGTGGCGGCCTTCAATGCGTTCATCTATTCGGGCCTGCAATTCACCACCGCCAGCAAGGGGCTCCTGCTTCAGGCAGGCGATCCCCGCCCTCATTCTCCTGTTCAATCGCATCTTTTTCGGCGACCAAACATCGGCTTTGCAGATCGTCGGCGTGACTCTCTCCATGCTGGGCGTGGCGGTCGTGAGCAACAGGAGCTTGGCGCGCTCGATCTGGCGATGAAGGATGAAGCGGTGCGGCCGTGTGCCGGTAGAATTGAGGAACGCCGCGCTGAAATGCTGGATACTTAACCCGGCGACGCTCGCCAGCGCTGCCACGCTCAAGCCGCTCTCCATCTCGGCTTCAATATAGTCGCACACTTTGTTGAGCCGGTATTGCCCCAATCCGCCGCGCATGAGGGGCCGTTCCTTCGGAGCAGCGCTATAGTGCCGGAACAGTAAGATCGCCATTGCGATGCCAAGATGCTCGGCAAATGTGTCTTCGCTCGCCGCTCCGCTCAACAATTCTTCCCGTGCCGCCCGCATACCGAACGCGATTTTCGCGGCGAAAAGCGCAGCAATGCAACCCATGCATCGACGACCGATTCCGATGCCCGGCTGTTCGAGAAGGCGCGTGGTCAGGCCGCGAAGCGGTGCCACATGGGCCATGTCCTTATGGAGAACCGCAATGGCCTCGTTGTCGATGCGATCCTCACCCACGCCACCGGCACTGCCGAACGCGAGGCCGCGCCGTCCTTGTCGGTTGCAGGCGCGGTTGAAGCCGGTTGGCTTAAAGATATAACTAAATCGAATAACCCTTATCCGGCAATCATGGGTCGCGCTGGCGATGCGGTTCGGCTAGGCGGCGCTATTGCGATGCAGTCGCGAAATAGAGTACGGGATGGTCCCGCTCTATTGTGATCTATCTGTATCCTGAAGGTGTTTACGTGTTTGCTTTGTACCAGAAAGAACGCTGTGTCGAAACCACGGGCATAAAGCGTAAACTCGCAATTCCCGCAGTCTGGGAGACAGAACACGCGGTTGCTGCTCATTTCGCCGCCGGTAAAGATGGCGAAGAGACTGTCGATGCGTCGGAATCGCGCATCGCCGATCCGGCGCCGCATTCACTGCTGGTCGGGGCCCTGCCCTTCGATCGGCAGGCTGCCCCGCTGCTGATCGAACCTGAAACGGCGTCATGGCGCCATGGGGTCGAAGCGCTGGCGCTCTCTGCGCAGGCGCCTGCCCGCCTGCCCGCCAGGCCAGTGCGGCTGACCGGTGAGCCCGACGGGCCTGCTTATGCCAGGATCGTTGCCGAAGCGCTCCGGCGGCTCGACAGGCGCGAAGGAGCTGTGCTGCGTAAAGTGGTGCTGGCGCGCAGCCTGCATATCGTGATGGATCGCCCGGTCGATCCGCTCGCCATTGCCGCGCGGCTAATGCGGGACAATTCGGTCACCACCTTTTTGATGGATCTGGAAGAAGCCACTGGCCTGCCGGGGCATAAGATGGTCGGCGCGACACCCGAATTGCTGGTAGCGCGCAAAGGATCGCAAGTCCTGTCTCATCCGCTGGCAGGGTCCGCGCCGCGTTCTTCCGATCCCGCTGCCGACCGGGCTGCGGCAGACGGGCTGCTCCATTCGGAAAAGGACCAGCGCGAACACAGTCTGGTGGTGGAAGCGATTGCCGATATGCTGGCGCCTTATTGCAGCGCCCTGACCATGCCCGAAGGCACTACCTTACGGTCCACGGCGAGCATGTGGCATCTCGGCACACGGATCGAGGGAAGGTTGAAAAACGGAGCTATGCCTTCTGCCGCGGGGCTTGCGGCACTGCTTCACCCGACACCGGCGGTCGGCGGTATGCCGCGTCAGGCGGCGCTGGACTGTATTCGCGAATTGGAGCCGCAGGACCGGGGCTTTTATGCCGGAGCCGTTGGCTGGACCGACCGGGCGGGCGACGGTGAATGGTATGTTTCGCTGCGCTGCGCCGAGCTGCGCGACAAACAATTGACCTTGCATGCCGGAGCGGGAATCGTGGCAGGGTCCGATCCGCAAAGCGAAGTGGCAGAAACATGGGCCAAGTTTCGAGCCATTCTGCAAGGGCTCGGTATTGAAGCCGATGACAGTTTGATGGAGTTTGCTGCCTGATGATTCCGCTTGAACAGCCTTTCCCGGAAGAATTTGCCCGGCGCTATCGCGAACGCGGTTACTGGCGGGGTGACACATTCCCCGAGGTGCTGGAACGACAGGCTGCGGATCGTCGCGATGCCCTGGTGGTGATCGGGGGCGATGAGCGCTGGACCTATGGCGAACTGGCAGAGCGGGCCGAAACCATGGCCGCGGGTTTCCTGAAACTGGGCCTGAAGCCGGGTGACAGGGTTGTGGTACAACTACCTAATATTCCTGCTTTTTTTGCCGTCACTTTCGGCCTGTTCAGGGCCGGGCTGATCCCGGTTTTTACATTGCCGGCGCATCGCCTGACCGAAATCATCCATTTCGTCCGTAAATCCGAAGCATCGGCGCTGGTGATTGCCGATGAGTTTGACGGTTTCGATTACCGCCCGCTCGCCGCCGCAGTGAAAGAAGCGGTTCCCGCGCTCGCCCATGTGGTGGTGATCGGCGAGGCGGGCGAGCATAAGGCTGCCAGCGATTTTTCGGCGGACCCGTCTTGTCTGCCCGCTATTTATCCCGATCCTTCCAGTGTCGCGCTGGTGCAGATTTCGGGCGGCAGCACGGGCCTTTCCAAGCTGATCCCGCGCACCCATGACGATTATCTCTATTCGATCTGGGCGAGCAACGATCTGTGCGGCATCACGCCCGACAGTGTCTATCTCGCGGCTTTGCCGGTGGCGCATAATTTCCCGATGAGTTCACCCGGCGTGTTCGGAGCGATCTATGCCGGGGCGACAATCGTAATGGCGCCCAAGCCCGATCCGCGCACCGCTTTTCCGCTGATCGAACAGGAAAAAGTAACGATTACCGGGCTGGTGCCACCGCTTGCGCTGTTATGGCTGCAATCGGCGCCCAAACTGGGTTACGATCTTTCCAGCCTCGAAGTGTTGCAGGTCGGGGGGGCGAAATTCATGCCCGAAGCAGCGAAGAAAGTCCGCCCGGTGCTCGGCTGCACGCTGCAACAGGTTTTCGGCATGGCCGAAGGGCTGGTCAATTATACCCGGCTCGACGATCCCGAAGAGATTATCGTCAACACGCAGGGACGGCCGATCTCGCCGGACGATGAAGTGCTGGTGCTGGACGATCAGGGGCAGCCGGTGCCCGATGGCATGCCCGGCAATCTGCTCGCCCGCGGGCCTTATACGATCCGGGCCTATCACGATGATCCGGGGGCCAATGCGCGCTCTTTCACCGAAGACGGCTTTTACCGTACGGGCGATGTCGTGAAGCGAATGGCAGGCGGTTATGTCGAAGTGCTGGGCCGCGCGACCGACCATATCAATCGCGCGGGCGAGAAAATTTCCGCCGAGGAAGTGGAGGACCATCTGCTCGCCCATCCGGCGATTTTCGATGCGGCTGTAGTGTCCATGCCCGACCGTTTTCTGGGCGAGCGTTCCTGCGCTTTTATCATTCCCGATGGCGACGCGCCGAGTGCGGCGGCGCTTAAAGCCTGGATGCGCGATCGCGAAATCGCAGCCTTCAAGATCCCCGATCAGGTGGTGATGGTGGACAGTTTCGCCACCACCGCAGTGGGCAAGATCAGCCGCAAGGAATTACGCGCGGCTTTGCGCGAACAGCAGCTTGAAAAGGAAGGCACGCGAATATGAGCGATGGTTCCGCCAGACTGCCTTCGATTGCACCCTATGCCATGCCGCAGCCGGACGAATGGCCCCAAAGCCGGGCGCCATGGGCCCTTGAGGCTGGCAGGGCCGCTCTGCTGGTGCACGATATGCAGGCCTATTTCTTTGATGCTTTTACGCCGGAGAGCGAGCCCGTTACCTCGCTTGTGGCCAATATTGCGCGGCTGATCGAAGCTGCACGGGCGGCGGATATGCCGATTTTCTATACCGCGCAGCATGGCGATCAGGACCGGCGCGACCGGGGCCTGCAGGCCGATCTGTGGGGGCCGGGTATGCGCGATATTCCCGCACATCTGCCGATTGTTGCTCCGTTGGCACCCGCGCCGGAGGATTTCGTGCTGGTCAAGCATCGCTATTCCGCTTTCCAGCGCAGCAATCTTGCCGAACTGATGCGGGTGCGCGGGCGCGATCAGATCATCCTTTGCGGCATCTATGCCCATATTGGCTGCCTGATGACCGCTGCAGAAGCCTTTCAGCGCGATATAGAGCCCTTTTTCGCGGCCGATGCACTGGGCGATTTTTCACGGGACTGGCACGATATGGCGCTGTCCCATGCTGCCGATTGCTGCGCGGTGCTGCGCAGCACGGCGCAGATAACCGAGGATCTTGCATGACCACCGAACCGTTCACGCGCGAAAAGCTGCGTCAGGATATCGCCGCTATGCTCGAAATCGATGCCGATGCGCTGGGCGATGACGACAATCTGATGGATATGGGCCTCGATTCCATGCGGGCGATGAATCTCGTCATGCAATGGGATGAAGAAGGTGTGCCGGTCGATTTTGGCGATCTGGCTGAGAATATGACGCTCGCCAGCCTTTGGTCCGTGGTGCAGGAACGGCAGGGCTGAACGATGCCGCAGATCGTGCCGCTCACCGAGGCGCAGGCGGGCCTGTGGTATGCGCAGCGGCTCGATCCGGCCAATCCGATTTTCAACACCGGCCAGTATCTCGATATAAACGGGCCGCTGGACGAAACGGCGTTTACCTCTGCGGTCAATCGCGCCTGTGACGAAGCCGAGGCGCTGGCGCTGTGCTTTGTCGAAAGGCCGGAAGGGCCGGGGCAATATGTCGATCCTGCGCTGACTCCGCGCCTGCAGATCGTCGATTGTGCAGGCGAGGCGGACCCCGCAGCGGCGGCGCTGGAGGCGATCCGGCGCGATATGGCAACGCCCGTCGATCCGCTGCGCGACAGGCTGGCGCGGCAGGTGCTCTACCGGCTCGGGAAGGAGCATTATTACTGGGCGCAGCAGATCCACCATCTGGCGACTGACGGTTATGGCATGGTGCTGCTGACGAGCCGGATTGCCGAACTCTATGCCGCTGCAACGGTGGAAGGGCGCCGGGAAGGGCGCGCTTTTGCATCGCTCGCCGGCGTCTGGGCGGAGGATGCCGCTTATCGTATCTCGCCCGAGCGGGAAGCGGATGCGCGCTGGTGGCGCGACGCGATGGCGGGCATGGAAGATGTCGGCAGTATGGCGCCCGGCAAGCCGCAATCGGCCTTTACCTTTCATCGCCATGCCGAAGCATTGCCCGAAGCGACACGTAAGGCGCTGCTCGCTTTCGCCAAACAGAAAGGCCTGTCCTGGCCCGATGTGCTGACTGCGCTCACCGCTGCCTATTGCCGCCGTTTTACCGGCACGCCGGAGATTGTGCTCGGCGTGCCCTATATGGGGCGGATGGGCAGCGCCTCCGCGCGGGTTCCGGCGATGGTGATGAATGTTCTGCCGCTGCGTGTCGCCCCCGATGAAGCCGCACCGCTGGCCGATTTTTGCGCCGAAATCGCCCGTGCGACCGGCGATGCGCGTAAAGCGGGGCGTTACCGTTCCGAACAGTTGCGCCGCGATCTGGGGCTGCTGGGGGGGCATAAACGGCTCTATGGCGCGCTGGTCAATGTCCAGCCTTTCGACCGTCCGCCGCGCTTTGCCGGGCTGGAGGTGACGCTGCATGTCACCGGCACCGGCCCGGTCGAGGATATCGACTTCACCTTTCGCGGCGATGCGATGTCCGGCCTGTCGATCGAAGTGGATGCCAATCCCGATCTCTACAGCACTGCGGAAGTCCGCGCCCATGTCGAACGGCTCGGCCTGTTCCTCACGCGCGCGATGGAAGCACAAACACTCGCCGACATCCCCACCGCCACGCCTGCCGAGGAACAGCGCGAGCTGGAAGCGTTTAACGCCACCGCGCATGAATTGCCCGATACCACGCTTACCGCTTTGCTGACCGGGGCCATGACCGCGCAGCCTGCGAGCGAAGCCCTGCGTTTCGCAGGCCGGAGCCTTACTTATGCCGAGCTGGACCGCCGCAGCGCCGCGCTGGCCGAAACCTTGCGCGGGCGCGGAGTAACGGCGGAAAGTATCGTCGCCATTGCCCTGCCACGCTCGCTCGATCTGGTGATCGCGCTCATCGCCGTGCTGCGCGCGGGCGGGGCTTATCTTCCGCTCGACACGGATCATCCGCCGGAGCGGATCGCCGCCATAATGGAGAGCGCAAAACCGCAAGCGGTGCTGGCTACAGACGATCCGCACGGGCTTTACGGTTCTGCCCTGCTGACCCCGCAGGACTGGCGGAAGGAACCGCAAGGCGATGCCTTGCCGGAGGTGACGCCCGATCAGGCGGCCTATGTCATCTATACCAGCGGATCGACCGGCACGCCCAAAGGCGTGGTCGTCACCCATCGGGCCATCGTCAATCGCCTGCTATGGATGGACGAGCATTATGCCATCGGTCCGCAGGACCGGATTCTGCAAAAGACCCCGGCCACTTTCGATGTCTCCGTATGGGAATTTTTCCTCGCCTTGATCCGGGGCGGGGTGCTGGTCGTGGCACCGCCTGGTGCGCATCGCGATCCGGCGGCGCTGGCCGCGCTGATCCGGGATGAGGGCATTACCACGCTGCATTTCGTGCCTTCCATGCTGGCGGCTTTTTGCGATGCGCCCGAAAGCGCCGGATTGCAGCTTGCGCGCGTCTTTTGCAGTGGCGAGGAACTGCCCGCCGATCTGCGCGACCGGTTTCATCGGCGTATCCGCGCCGAACTGCACAATCTCTATGGCCCGACCGAAGCGGCGGTGGATGTCAGCTACTGGCCCGCCGATGCGCAGGACCGCGCCGCGCCCGTGCCGATTGGCTGGCCGGTCTGGAATACGCGGCTTGTCCTGCTCGATGATCGTCGCCGCCCGGTTCCGCCCGGTGTCGCCGGGCATCTCTATCTTGGCGGTGTGCAACTGGCGCGCGGCTATCTGGGGCAGCCGGAACTGACGGCAGAGCGCTTTATCGCCGATCCCTTCCATGAGGGGGAACGGCTTTACATGACCGGCGATCTCGCGCGGCGCCGGGCGGACGGAGCGGTGATTTTCCTCGGCCGGGCGGACCATCAGGTGAAAATCCGCGGCTTGCGGATCGAACTGGGCGAAGTGGAAGCGGCCATCGCGCAGACCGGGCTGGTCCGCAGCGCCGTGGTGCTCGAACGCGATCAGCGTCTGGTTGCCTATATCCTGCCCGAGGATAGCTATAGCGAAACAGCTTTGCGCAACCGGCTCGCCGAACGGCTGCCCGATTATATGGTGCCCGCCGCAATCATGGCGCTGGAGGACTTTCCGGTGACCGCCAATGGCAAGCTCGACCGCAAGGCGCTTCCCGAACCGCGTTTCGCCGCCGCTGGCGGCGGGGCACCTTCCACGCCGACCCAGCAGAAGCTCGCTGCGTTCTATGGTACGCTGCTCGACGTGGAAGGTGCTATCGGGGTGGAGGATGATTTCTTCGCACTGGGCGGGGATTCGCTCTCGGCGATGCAATTGCTGCTTCATATCCGGGAGGAATGGGGCCGCGATCCAGGCCTTGCCGCTCTGTTCGAACATCCCGATATTGCCGGTCTCGCCCTATGCGTGGATGCGCTGGCCGAAGGCGGTACGGGGGATGACAGCACTGGCCCGCTGATCCGCCTGACCCGCGGGGAGAGTGACCGTCCGCCGCTTTTCATGATCCATCCGGCAGGCGGGCTGTGCTGGGGCTATCGCACGCTCGCCAGCACGCTCGATCCTCAGCGCACTGTTTACGGGCTGCAATCGCCCGCTCTGGCCCCCGATCGCGAATTGCCCGGCAGTATCGATGACCTGGCGAAAGATTACACCGCCCGGATCATCGATATCGCCCCGGCAGGGCCGGTACATCTCGCCGGATGGTCGGTCGGCGGCATTATCGCCCAGGCCATTGCGGTGGAGCTGGAGGCGGCCGGGCGAACCGTGGGGCTGGTGGCGCTGCTCGACGCCTATCCTGCCGAATGCTGGCGCGCCGAACCCGAGCCCACCGCCGCGCAGGCGCTGCGCGCTTTGCTGGCCATTGCCGGTTACGATCCCGAAGCCCATCCCGAGCTGGAAACGCGCGAACAGGTGCTGACCTTTCTGCGTGCCGGGAACAGCCCCCTGGGCAATCTTCCGCCACGCGCGCTCGATGGCGTGGTGCGGGTTGTGCTCGATACGAACCGGCTGATCCGTGGCCATTATCACCGCCCCTTCGGCGGGCGGCTGACGCATATTCGCGCCGCGCTCGATCATCGTGACCGGCCCGATCTCACGGCCGATTTATGGATGCCTTATGCCGGTTCTATCGACCGGCTGAACGTGCCTTTTCTCCATCCGCAACTGACCGGGCCGGAAGCCAGCACGCAAATAGCGCCCGCTCTCTGCAAAAGGATGGATGAGATGGAAAGGGTCGGCGTATGAGCCGCGATATGGGATTTTCCGGCAGGATCGCTTTCGTAACCGGAGCGGGCGGCGGCATCGGACAGGCCATGGTGCGCCTGTTGCTGGCTGAGGGCGCGCGCGTGGTGGCGAGCGACCTTGCAGTGCCCGTTTTTCCCGGCGATCCGAACCAGGTTGCGGATACACTGTGGTGTGCAGCGCTCGATGTCGGGGACAGTCAGGCGGTGACCGATCTGGTCGACCGGGTGGAAGAGGAATGGGGGCCGATCGATTTCGCGGTGAATGTCGCGGGCGTGCTCTCGACCGATACGGTGCTCGAAATGAGCGATGCCGAATGGCACCGTACCTTCGATGTGAATTGCCATGGCGTGTTCCATGTCGGGCGGGCGGTGGCCCGCCATATGGTGGAGCGCGGGCGCGGGGCCATGGTCACGGTGGGGTCGAATGCCGCCGGTGTGCCGCGCCATGCCATGTCCGCCTATGCCGCTTCCAAGGCGGCGGCGCATATGTTCACCCGCTGCCTCGGTATCGAGCTGGCGCCGCATGGCATTCGCTGCAATATCGTCGCGCCGGGATCGACCATGACACCGATGCAGACCGGCATGTGGGCAGACGATCAGGGCGCGGCGCGGGTGATTGCCGGGCAGCCCGAACAGTTCAAGGCCGGCATTCCGCTGGGCAAGCTGGCCGAGCCGGAGGATATTGCCGAAGCGGCCTTGTTCCTGCTTTCCGACCGGGCGGGCCATATCACCATGGCCGATCTCTATGTCGATGGCGGCGCCACGCTGCGCGCATGACGCCGTTTTGCCAGCCTTCAGCCGAGGCGCTGCTGGATCAGCCTGGCAAAAATGCTTGCCGCCACAGGCAGCAGCGTATCGTCGAAATCATAGGCGGGATTATGGCACATGGCGCTGTTCTGACCGAAGAACATATAGGCCCCCGGTGCGGCCTGCAGAAACAGCGCGAAATCATCGGTAAAGGGGAAGGGCGAATGGTCGCGCAGCACATTGTCCGCGCCGACCACTTCGGCGCAGGCCTGCGCGGCGCGCGCCGCCCCTTCGGGCGCATTGACGCAAGGGGGCACTTCGGCCAGTCGCTTGCATGTGATGGTGCAGCCGCTCATCGCAGCGATGCCTTCGCAGGCTTTTTCGAGCCGGGTGTAAAGCAGATCGATCACTTCGGGTTTGACCGCCCGCAGCGTCCCGCCGAGCGAAGCGGAAGCGGGAATGATATTATGCGAGCTGCCCGCCTGCATCGAACAGACCGTTATCAGCCCCGCTTCTGCCGGATCGAGATAGCGCCCGACGATCGAAGAGATTTCGCTGGCAAGCCGCGCAGCGGCCTGCAGCGGGTCGGTCGCCTTGAAAAAGGCCGCGCCATGGCCGCCTTCGCCTGCGATGGTGATATCCCAGATAATGTAACCGTTAAGCGTGGGCCCGGTGCTCACACCGGCCTGCCCCGGTTCGAGCAGCGGCATATTGTGAAAGGCATAGACTTCGTCGAAGGGAAAACGTTCCAGCAGCCCGTCGGCGATCATCGCCTGTGCACCCAGCCCGTTTTCTTCGGCAGGCTGAAAGATCAGCACCACTTTGCCGCTTGCCGGCGGATTATCGGCCAGCCAGCGCGCTACACCCAGCAGCGAAGCGGTGTGCCCGTCATGCCCGCAAGTATGGGCCACGCCTTCGATATGCGAATGATAAGATGTACCCGCCAGATCGTCCATCGGCAGCGCATCCATATCGGCGCGCAGGGCGATGCTTTGCCCCGGCCTACCGCTATCCACCACCGCAACTACGCCGGTTCCGCCGATCCCTTCCACCGGAGCGAGCCCGAACCGGCGCAATTTTTCGGCCACGATGCCCGATGTGCGCTTTTCTTCGAAAGACAATTCGGGATGGCGGTGGAAATCGTGTCGCCACTCGGTCATGTCGGAATGAAAAGCGTCGATGGCGGCGAGTGTTTTCAAGAGAAGATCCTTCTGGCGGCGGTCTTGCAATACGGACAGACGAGCCGGGCAGTAATGGCTCGCAGGGATAGGGTTTTTCCGCCAATGCCTATAGAGGGCAGGCGGGGGCATGGCCACAGATGGATGGCCCATGCGGTATAATCATCGGGCGGCAGGAGACAGGGCGCTGAGCACGGACAGAACATTGCAGGCGGGCGAAGAGACGATGGCGACTTCCGGCGATATGCGCGCTGCGGCGCTGGCGGCCTATCGCCGCCAGGTGCGGCGGCGGATCGCTATTGTGGCGGGGATGGGCCTGTTATGCCTGATGGCTTTCGCGCTCGATATTTCGACCGGGCCTTCTTCGCTGCCGCTGATCGATGTCTGGCGCGGCCTGTTCACGCCCGATCAGCTCAGCCTGCCGCAACAGACGATCATTCGCGATGTGCGTCTGCCTTATGCGCTGATGGCGCTGCTGGTAGGGGCGGCTCTGTCGCTTGCAGGAACCGAAATGCAGACGGTGCTCAACAATCCGCTGGCATCGCCTTTCACGCTGGGTGTTTCTTCGGCGGCATCCTTCGGGGCGGCGCTGGCCATTGTGCTCGGTCTGAGCCTTCCGTTCATTCCAGGGGACTGGATGGTCCCGTTCAACGCCTTTCTGGCCTCGTTCGGTTCCGTTCTGCTCCTCGAAGCGCTGGCGCGCAGCCGGGCCGCGGGAATGGAAGGTGTGGTGCTTTTCGGCATCGCGCTGGTCTTCACTTTCAATGCGCTGGTGGCGCTGATACAGTTTGTCGCCTCGCAGGAAGCGCTCTCCCAACTGGTCTTCTGGGGCATGGGATCGCTGACCCGCGCGACTTGGAACAACCTTGCCGTGCTGGCCCTGGTGGTGGCGCTGACCGTTCCCTTCTCGATCCGCGCAGCCCATGCGCTGACCGCTTTGCGGCTCGGCGAAGACCGGGCGCGCAGTTTCGGTATCGATGTGAAAAGATTGCGTTTTTTATCGCTTTTGCGGATCAGCGCCCTGTCTGCCACGGCAGTCGCCTTTGTCGGCACGATCGGTTTTATCGGCCTTGTCGGCCCGCATATTGCGCGGCTCCTGCTGGGTGAAGATCACCGCTTCCTTCTGCCTGCTTCCATGCTGACCGGCGCGCTCATAATGTCGCTCGCTTCGGTGCTGAGCAAAGTGCTGGTGCCCGGCGTGCTGCTGCCGGTGGGGATCGTCACATCCATGATCGGCGTGCCGGTTTTCCTCCTTCTCATCATGCGCCGGCCGGAGCGTGTTTGATGGCGCTTCATGATGAAAAGCTCGTAATTTCAGATATTTCCACCGGATATTCGGGACGGAAAATTATCGAAAACCTGTCACTCCCGGCGATTTTGCCGGGGCAGGTCGTTTCGCTGATCGGCCCCAATGCCGCCGGTAAGACAACCCTGCTCCGCTCGCTCGCCGGTTTGCAACAGGCCCATGGTTCAGTGCAACTGGGGCACCGCGAATTATTGTCTCTTCCGCTCGCCGACCATGCCCGCCATGTCACCTATATGCCGCAAAGCCTGCCGCAACGCGTGGCGCTGAGCGTGCTCGAAGCGGTGATCGGCGCGGTTCGCGCGTCCCCTGTCAGCGACAGTCTGGAAAGCGATCAAGCCGTGCTCGAACGAGCGATGGATGTAATCGAGCGGGTCGGTATCGGCCATCTCGCCATGTCCGGACTGGACAGCCTCTCCGGCGGCCAGCGCCAGCTTGCCTCGCTCGCTCAGGCGCTGGTGCGAAGCCCGCAGGTTCTGCTGCTCGATGAGCCGATCAGCGCGCTCGATCTGCATTATCAGCTTCGCGTGATGAAGCTGGTGCGCGATCTGGCGCGGGAAATGGGCATGATTATCCTGATGGTCCTGCATGATCTGACCATTGCCGCCCGCTGGTCCGACAGGATCGTGGTTCTGTCAGGAGGAAAAGTGGCGGCAGATGGTCCGCCTGCCGAGGCCGTGACCGACAGAGTACTGGCCGATGTTTACAGAGTGTCCGGCCGGGTTTCCCCGCAAAATGCCGGATTGCACATTGATATAGACGATATTCTGCCGCTCTAGCGACGGGTATGTGGGGTTCCGTAACTATCCTGAAGTAAGAGCCTGAGGATTATACGAATTCTCACAAATTGACCGTAACTAAATTAACGGCATCAGATTGAATGAGTTAGGGCTTCCTGCAGGTGTAACTGTGGGGAGCCCTTCACGTATTATGTTTTTGACTGGGACATTTCCAACAAGCGCTTGAAGTTCAGTGATGAACCTCCCACGTCATTCAGAACATTGGGGGAACATCAATGCAGACGATCTACCGCACCAAAGCCATCCGCCTAGGGCTTGTGGGGATTTGGGATTCCCATTTTGTGCGGAGTGTGATTCACACTCTGGATGGAACGCTTTGTCTTGACCGATGCCCAATGGGCGAAGATCGAACCACACTGTCTTGGTAAGGCGACTGATCCAGGGCGTAGCGGCCGGAACAACCGCCTGTTTCTGGAGGCAGTATTGTGGATTGCCCGGACGGGCAGCCCATGGCGCGACTTGCCTGTCTTGTTCGGGAACTGGAGTACAGCGTTCAGGCGGTTCCGGGATTGGCGTGAAGCCGATGTTTTCAAACGTATTTTCGACGCTCTGTCGGACGAACCCGATATGGAGTACGCCATGATCGACGCGACGATCGTCAAGGTCCACCGGCATGGTCAGGGCGCAAAAGGGGGACTCAGAGCCAGGCCATTGGCCGATCCAAAGGCGGTATGACAACCAAGATCGTGGCGCTGACCGATGCCTTAGGCAACCTCGTGCGCTTCGTCTTGTTACCGGGCCATCGTTTCGACACGATCGGTGTCGCACCTCTGATTGAGGGGCACGAATTCGGGGCCTTGCTCGGTGACAAGGCCTACGACTCCAACTGGATCGTTGAGGACCTCAACAGGCGTGGTACCAAGGTCGTGATCTCACAACGTCCCGCTCGGGCACTCAAACTCCCGGTCGACGCCGAAATGTACAAATGGCGGCATCTGATCGAAAACTTCTTCTGCAAGCTCAAGGAGTTCAAACGTGTCGCCATGCGCGCCTGCAAAACCGATCACAGCTTCTCAGCCATGATCTATCTGGCCGCCGCCATCATCAATTCCCGGTGAATCCCCACAGACCCTAGGCCGCCCACTCAACAAGTCATCTTCGTTTTTCAACCCGGTGCTTCTGCGCCCAAGGAGGTATTATGCCCTCAACCTATGCGGCTGCCCGCGAGGCGCTGTTCGATGACCAGCGCTACTTTTTGGAGACGCGTCACGTGGTCCATCGCTGGTGTAACTCTGACGTCGATTGCGTTGGCTTCCCTGCTCGACTGGACCTCGCTCGATAGCCACCTGATCATTGCCCTTGGAGGGTTGCTCAGCTTGGCGTTGCTCGCGGCGTTCTGGGTTGCCAGTCGTTCGAAATTCAGGCTTCAGCGTTTCATTTCAGCCGAGCGAGAAATTGCTGCAGCATTAGGTTCGACTTCTTCTGAGGGCATCCGAAACCTAATTCATGATCTTCGCATGTCCGCCGAAACGGATCCAGCCATTCGCGCCCTATATGCCGCTTCTAGTCCGCAAATTGCACATCACCTCGAGCGTGTTCTTGAAGTGGAGGTCCGCAATGAACGCAGCCGGAGGATCAGGGAGCTCTGCGAGAACGCGAGAAAGATAGTCCTGCCACAGGTCGAACTACAGCGTTCGGAATCGCCGGCGATCAAGGCTGAGCGAACGATCAGTGATGCGATCGAGAATCTCATCAAGCTTAAGGCCGATGCGGAGAAGCGATTGGACGCAGAGCGAGAAAGTAGACGCCTCAAGTGGTGGTTCGACCTTACTCGTCCGGATTTCGAAGACGTCGAGGAGAAAGTTGAGCAACTGAAGGCGGCCCGACAGAAGCTCATTGCTTCAGGCGACATCGCCAAGACCGAAAGCTATTTTCACGATCTAACCGACCGCGTCGAACGACGAACCCGCGATATTCAGAGGGAAGCTATCGCCTGTATTCCGGCTGCTCCTACTAACAATTTCGACGAACAGCGCGTTGTGCAAGGGGCGCTCATGCTCTCGGCCTTATCTGTGGCAGTCTCAGCGTGGGGCGATATCAGTCAGGCTGGAAGCGTTTACGACAGCCTGCGCGAGGTCAACGGCAACTACGCCGATATGACCGATACCGAAATCTGGTTCGATACCTTGACCATGACAGGACCTGAACTTGCTGGACTGGCCAGCCTCGCCAAAGGCGCGCTTTTTGAGGCCCACGTAGAATCAAGCTTCGGAGGGGAACTTCACGAACACTTCAACCATCCCGACACGGACATCGTCATTGACGGTGTCGCCTATCAGATCAAGGCCACCGATAGCGCAAGTTATATTGATACCATCGCCGATGGGATCCCCGTTATCAGCACGTCAGAAGTCGCCAGTATCACCGGTTCACTCGATGGAGGATATTCCAATGAGGATCTGACCGATGTGGTCGATCTCGCGCTTGGCGGGACAGTGCTGGACATTAGCGATACAGCGCTGGATGCCGTGCTTACGGGTGTCGGCGGCGTTGGAATCTTCGCTATGCTGAGCGGGGTGCGTAGCGCATCTACAAAATACAAGGAAACCGGTGATGCGCTAGAGTCGCTGGCGGAAGGCCTCAGCACTGCAACGGTCCACACGGCGAGAACGACGGTAAACATGGCAGAGATGGCCACTAAGGGTGTGGTAGGCGTCGCGACGTCTCGACCGATCCGGTTCGCCGGTAGCCTGGTAGCATCACTGGCAACTAGGGGTGCGGCTAGATTCGATCGCTGGTTAGAAGACGAAGGACCGACGGAAATGACCGATGGCATATCGGCCAGCTCGCAGAGAGCATCTCGCGGCTCGCGCTGAACCTGTCGACAGGGCAATCCCTTTAGCGACAGCGCTGGAAGAGGCAGGGCCAGCGTGGAGCCAACCATTATCGCGCAGCGCTGGACCTGCCATTGTGCAATGCTCACAGCTTAAGTCATGGACCCATCGCTCTGCGATGGGCTCGCTCGACATCTTGGTGGCGACGAGTTACAGGGCTACGAAGGACAAATTCTGTAGCCCGCGGATTTCTCTAGGAAATTGCTGAGTTACAGTGGGAAGCCTGTGATTCCCGTTCTGACCCGAAGGCAAGAGCAGCAGAAAGGTAATTCAAAAAAGCACCGGAGCGGGAGGGTCGCTCCGGTCAGGGGGGATCACTTGCGCGGTGAAATCCGCAGTACCCGGTCACCTTCGGTATCAAGCGCGCCGGCAGATTTATCGACCGCGTAAACCACGCCGTCTTTGCCGAGGGCAACATGGTTCGCCATGGGTGCCGGGCCGAGATTGGCCAGGATGTTTCCATTCACATCGGCGACGGCAATGGAGCCGCTGACCCGACTGGCGACATAGACGTGATTGGTCTGCGGATCGAAAGCAACATTGAGCGGCATGGCCCCGATAGGCGTATCGGCAATGACATCGCCCGTATCACCATCGAGCACGATAAGATTATCGCTGCCCGAAGCCGCTACGAAAATGCGATTTGTACCGGGATCATGCGCGATTCCGATGGCCATCTTGGCACCGGGAACCGGCAGAACTTTCTCCACCTCATCGCTTTGCGTGTCGATAACGGCCACTTCATTGGTCGAAAGGCTCGCCACATAGAGGCGATGGGCATCCTGATCGAGCGACAGGCTGGCGGAGGAAAACTGTTCACCCCATTGTTTCGAATCGATGGTGATCGTTTTTGACACTTCGGGCGTGGCGGTGTCGAACACCACCACTTCGGGCTTGCCGGTTGCGCTGGCAAAAGCCTTGTTCAGCGTTTCATCGACCAGAACATCACGGGCATGGGCCACCGTATCGGGAGCGAACTGCTTCACGAGCGACAGATCTGACTGGTTGTAGACCGCAACCGTGTTCTGCCGTGTATTCGTCACCCATACTGTATCATGGGCATCGTCCACGCCCACGCCATAAACCGCATAAAGGCCGGGGTCCCGGCCGGGCCGTGTCGCAGAGGCAGGCGCGGAAGCCGGTGTAACCTGCGCCAGAACATCCAGACTATCGGCATCAAGCTTGACCAAAGCCGCTTCTTTGACCGGCGGCCGACCGACAGAAGAGGTGACGAAAATAGCATTGTTTTTCGCACTATAAGCCGATTGATAGAGCCCGCGGGTCACTTGCGCTTCGCTGATCTGGAACTGATCCTGTCCGGACAGCGGAATGGTCGGCGAAACCTTCAGTTCGGCAATCGTGGCGTAATAGGGTTCCTGAACCAGCACGACCACAGGATAGATACCGGCACTGGCGTTGGCCGGGATGGTGATCTGGGTGGCAATTTCGCCTTTTTCATTGGCAGTGGCCTGCGCCAGCGGTGTGGTGCCGTAAAGCAGCGACACCTGCTGACCGGGTTCGAAACCGCGGCCCGCAACGTTGACTGTGCTGCCGGCTTCGACCGGTGCACCCCGATCAGAGGCAGAAAAACGAACTTGTGCATCCGTTTTGCTGTCCAGCGTTGTGAAAGGGGTTTGGGCCACGGCGCTGGCTGCACCGGCGACAAACAGAGAGCCTGCGGTCAGCAGAGCCAGACTTGTCCGGCGTAGCCGACTGTTTTGGAATGTCATAAATGTCCTCCTGTTTTATACGTTTTTTGTGTGATGTTACGCCTCGCGGCGGTGGGGTGTGATTGTTTCAGGCAGAGCGCTGCTTCAGGGCAGATCGACCCAGTAAGTTCCGTCATAAGGCACAGCGAGAAAACGGTTGTTGATCGTTTCGAGCGTCTGTGCCGGATCGATATCCGGAAAGACTTCCGGATGAATCCATTTCGCGAATGTTTCGATAGCGACGATATCGAGCGGTGAATTGATAAGCTGATGCGAGAAGCCATGCGTGTTGCCGCTGGCGACAGCGCTCAGTCCGGAAATACCCCGCCGTTCTGCGACTTTGGCGAGCGATGCCCGGGCTTCCTCAGGGGTGAATTCCGGGCCCAGCACCAGCCCGCCTGCCTTGGCCAGATGCGGCCCGCCAGTGGTGATATAGACCTTGGGGTCCTGTGCTATGACATATTCGAGATTGAGCTTGCCGAAGGACTGGCTGATAACGTCTGCACCGATATTATGGCCGCCTACAAAGTCGATATAATCGCCGATATTGCCGCGGCCGGGCGAGTTGCAGCAATCATTGCTGATGCCGGCATGAGCTTCCAGAAACACTTTCGGGCGGTTTGACGCGGGTAGTTTTGCCACGGCGTCGGCAATGCGTTTCATATGTTCGGCACGAAAGGCGATGAAATCCTCCGCCTGCTGCTCGCGCCCGGTCAGCTTGCCGAGAATGCGCAGACTGGGTTCGAGATTGTCGAAAGGTTTGACGAAAAAGTCTACTATGACGACATGAATGCCGGCCGCTTCAAGCTGGTCGATCTGGGCATCGCTTATGCCGCTTTCGAGCGAGAGCAGAGCGACATCGGGTGCGGCGGCCAGCAGCGCTTCCATGTTGAAATTGCCCGCCGAGCTGGAAATGACCGGCAGATCGGCCAGTTCGGGAGATTTGGCGAGATAGCGTTGATAAGTGTCGGTTCCCAGTCGATTGACGTCTTTCGGCCAGGCTGCCAGCAGCGAAACCGGATCGGGATGGATCAGTCCCAGCGCGACCAGATAGCGACTGTCATCAATGGCGATCGATTGAACAGGTCCGTCAATGGTGATCGGACGGCCGCTAATATCCGTCAATTCTGCCGGAGCAGAGGAAGAAGAGCCGTCTTTTTGTTCTCCGCCCTGCCAGAACATGAGAATGGCGAGCAGGGCGAGGGCCACGAGCACAGCTGCGCCGAGCAAAACGGATTTGTTTCTGTTCGGGGCTGGGCTTGGCATTTATAGACTCCTGCACGCTTCATCGGCATGGCCGGTGTCATAAAATCGCTATTGATTGTAAAGTGCAACAAGCATTCTCAAAGTGGATAACGAATATGAGTGAACAGGATGAATGAGGGCGGTGACAAGAAATGGGGTGTTTCCGGCGAAAATGAGCTAGTCATTCTGCCTAATGCCCTGCGCTTTCCCCTGACCAGTCATGCGCATAGCGATGTGTATCAGATCGATATTGCTTTTCCTGATGGCGAGCCGGTGAAAGCAGGCTGGCCTGCCATTTTTTTACTCGATGCATCGAACTGTTTCGGCACCTGTGTCGAAGCCATGCGCCGCATGTCCAAAAGGCCTGATGCAACCGGAGTCGAACCGGCGATCATTATCGGCATTTCTGGCGAGAAGGGGGCCTATGACGTTTCCCGTCGTCAGAGAGATTATACGACAATACCTGTCGGCCCGATTAGGGATGAGCGAACGGTCGGAGGCGCACCCGTCTTTCTCGACTTTCTGCGCCAGGAAGTGACATCTTTCGTATCGCGCCATGTAAATCTGGATCTGAAACGGCTGACCTTATTCGGGCATTCTCTCGCCGGATATTTCGTCCTGTGGACCATGCTCAATCACGGTGCTTTTTTCCGGAACTATGCGGCGATCAGCCCGTCTGTTTGGTGGGACAAGACCGGCATTTTCAACGCGGCAGGCTCTCTAACCTCTTCCGATCGGCGGCTATTGCTGACGATTGGGGAATGGGAGGATAGTTTGCCTCCCTGGCAGGCCGCAGCATCGGGAAGCGAAGATGTCATCGCCCGCCGAAAAAGGCGCAATATGTTTGGCAATGTCCGTGATCTGGGTGAGACGCTGAAGCCCCGATTGGGAGATAATATGTCTTGTCTGATATTGCCTGATGAAGACCATGTCTCGGGCATTTCCACAGCTATTCCTCGTATGTTGCGTATGGCCAGCCAGCGATAGGCTGGCCATTATGCGCAAGGCCGGATCTATGCTGAGGTACAGGGCTGCATGTGAAAGCGCGCTGCCTTCAGAGTGGCTGTGCAAGCAGGCAGATGCCATCAGGCGCAAAGCGCACCGCATCCAGCGATGATGCCAGAGCGCATTCGCCGGGGTTTATGGTTTCTCCATCGACGGTCACGGCTTGCTTTGTCGGGAGGATGAGAAAGGGCGCAGTATACCGGATGCTGATATCCTGATCCGGCAATCCGGCGAGCTGGTCGAGCTGGAAATAAGGCCCGCTGGTCAGACTGGCCGTTTCATCGAGCGAAATCCGTTTGTGATATTTCTCCGGATAAGGCTCGCCGCTGGCCACGGACAGGCCTTCATCGAGATGTAGTTCGCGTGGGCGACCGTAATCGTAGAGACGGTAGGTAATATCGCTATTTTGCTGCATTTCGATCAGGCTGATCCCGCCACCAATCGCATGGATCGTATTGGCCGGGATATAAAAGAAGTCTCCCGCCTGCACCGGATGCCAGTCGAGCATGGTTTCGATCGATCCGTCCAGCGCAGCCTGCCGAATGGTTTGGGCATCGGCATTTTGCGTGAGCCCGATGCCGAGAACAGCATTCGGTTCCGCCTCGATTACCAGCCAGCATTCCTCTTTGCCCTGCCGTCCGAGCCCTGCGGCTTCGGTCTGTGTATCGCTGGGATGGACCTGCACCGATAATTTGTCGCTGGTGAAGATATATTTGCCTAGCAACTGGGGCAGAATGGCTGGCGGTTCGAACCAGATTTCCCCGATACGTTTGCCCGCAGTGTCGGGGAAGGGCGCGGGCAGCCTGTCCTGACCCCAGATTTTTTCGACGCTGCGAGTGGGTAGCTTCACGAGTTTCTTCCGATAAGGGAGGCCAGACATTATTGCTGCCTTAGGACAGCAATAAACGAACCCATATCTTAACGGATCTTTTGGCCCGTACAAGATGCTGCACTTGCGAAGATTGCTGTTTGACAGAGTGCTGCTGGCTATCTCGCATAGAAGATGTGAAAATGCGAATTGATTGCATTTATCGCCGATGGCAGACATATTCGCTATCATGTTTCAGGATCGAGAATCCAGCATGCCGGTCTGGTCGTTTACCAGCCAGACGGCGATGACCGTATCGGGCGGTATGATTGCCAACCCGCCTGCGGCGCGGATGGAGGAACGCTGCCATCGCGGCCTGAAGCTGGTTGTCCTGCTGCAAGGCGCCCTGACATGCGAAATTCCCATACAAGGCCTGTGCGATATTAAGGGGCCGAGCCTGTGTGCCATCCTCGATCGTGACGGCCATATGGCTGCACAGAGCTTCGATGCTGGTCAGGCGCTGCATTATGTGATTGTCACGATCGAACAGGATGCCATGCACGGATTGATCGGGGCCGATATGGACCGTTTCTTCCGTGACACGGCTATCCGATCACGAACAGAGCCTGTATTGTTTCACAGCGCTGCTCCGCGTTTCCTGCAAAGCATCGCCCGGCAGATGCTGCGCCCTCGTCTCCGCCAGCCCGGTGCACATCTCTATGCGACAGGCAAAGCGCTGGAGCTGAGCGGACTGGCGATGGATCACATCTTTCGACCTCACATATCGGACAAACCTTCTGCAATCTGGTCGGCGGATGACATGGAGCGGCTCCATTTTGCGCGTGACCTGCTGTTCGAACGGCTCGATGCCGCGCCCGATATGGCCACTCTGGCCCGCCGAAGCGGTCTCAATATTCGCAAATTGACGCATGGTTTTCGGGATGTGTTTGGCGCCACGCCAGGCGCTTTATTGAAGGCCGAAAGGCTGGAACAGGCACATCATATGATTGCCAGCGGAACCTGGAGTGTCTCGCAGGCAGCATGGCAGGTCGGCTATACACCGGCTGCTTTCGCAACGGCCTTTCGCCGCCGTTTCGGGGTGGCACCCAGCACACTTCGACCCTGATAGCGCTCAGGCAACGCTTACGCGAAACTCTTTGTCGCTTGCGCGAAAGCCTTATCGATTTCACCGGAAAGCTATTGCGACTAATTCGCAAATCATTGAACTCTCATCACAGGGGATATGATGAATTTGCGAAAGAGAAGAGCCGGGCGCGTCACGATCGGACGCTGGAGCGCCTCGGCTTCGCTGGTTGCGTTGAGTTGTGTTGCCGCATCCGTGCATGCGGAAGAGCTGGCGTCTCCATCGGACAGGGAAATCGTCGTAACCGGTCTGCTCGAAGCGG
This sequence comes from Altericroceibacterium spongiae, assembly GCF_003610805.1. GTDB lineage: Bacteria > Pseudomonadota > Alphaproteobacteria > Sphingomonadales > Sphingomonadaceae > Altericroceibacterium > Altericroceibacterium spongiae. The sequence continues at coordinate 32,637 of NZ_RAPF01000014.1, forward strand.
CGACCGGAACCAAAAGCGGCACGCCGGTACGCGAAGTGCCGCAATCATTGTCGATTGTCGGCCGCGAGCAAATCGAAGTGCAGGCGGCCCAAACGGTCTCGCAGGCTATTGCCTATCAGGCCGGCGTGTTTAACGGCTCCACCTCTGCCAATGGCCGGTATGATCGCATTTCGCTGCGTGGCTTCGATATCATCAACACAGGCGTTTTACAGGATGGCCTGCGCGCTACCACGGTGCAGACCTATACCAAGGCCGAGCCTTACGGGCTGGAGCAGATCGAGGTGCTGCGCGGCCCTGCTTCGGTATTATACGGCCAGAATGCTCCGGGCGGGCTGGTCAACATGATAACCAAACGGCCGACCGATACACCGCTTTACGAAGTGGCCGTGCAAGGCGGCAGTTTCGATCGCATTCAGGGTCAGTTCGATCTCGGCGGCCCCGTTTCAAAGGATGTGTCGGTGCGTCTGACAGGTTTGGCGCGTGATGCCGACACACAGATAGACCTTATTCCCGATAACAAGATTTACATTGCCCCGGCCCTGTCCTGGACACGGGGCAGCAGCACCAAAATCACGCTGCTTACCAGCTATTCCTATGAAGAATACGGTCCGCCCATGTCCGGACTTCCGGCACAGGGATCGCTCCTTCCCAATCCCAATGGTAAAATCGACCGCCATCTTTATACCGATGAGCCCGGGGTCGATAATCACCGCAATCAATATCGTGCCGCTTTACTGCTGGATCAGGATATCGGCGCATCCTGGCGTTTCGCCTCCTCAACGCGGTACAGCAAGACTCAGTTTCTGTCTGAAACGGTCAGTGCACGCGGGGCACCGGTCGAAGGGCGCATTCTCAACCGGTCATTCTATCGGTTCGACATCGATGGGCAGGTCTGGGCCAGCGACAATCATTTGAGCGGCGACTGGTCTCTCGGCCCGCTGGCGATGGATAGTCTTGTAGGCGTGGATTATCGCCACACCAAGGAAGATTACTGGTTGCGTGCAGGCGCAGCGCCGCCGCTCGATGTTTTCGATCCGGTCTATGGTCAGCCTTACGGTCCGGCCACTACGCCCTTTTCGAGCACCTTGCAGAGCTCCGATCAGACCGGGCTCTATGCGGAACAGAGCATTCGATATGCCGATCTGATATTGTCGGGGAGCATCCGGCATGACTGGTCGGACACGACCACGCGCAACCGGTTGGACGATGCGCGGACCGAACAGAATGATGAAGCCACGACCTGGCGTGTCGGGGCGGTTTATCGCGGACCGGCCGGTCTGACACCCTATGTCAGCTATGCGACGTCTTTCAATCCGATCCTCGGTGCAGATTTCTACGGAGATGCATATAAGCCCAGCGAGGCCGATCAGTATGAAGCCGGGCTCAGGATCGAACCGCCCGAGTGGAAGAGCTATCTCGCTTTATCAGCCTATCGGCTCACGCAAAGCAATGTGCTGACACGCGATCCGGAGAACGATCTCAATCAGATTCAGATCGGAGAAGTGCGGTCGAAAGGCTTCGAAGCCGAACTGGTGACCCGTCCGGTTACCGGGCTCAATCTTACCGCCTCTGTCACACTGGCGGATTTCACCGATAGCGAAACGGATCTGGATCCTACGGGCAAACCTGAGAGGATGGCTTCGTTCTGGGCCGATTACGATGTCCCTGAAGGGCCATTGGCCGGTTTTGGCATAGGCGGCGGCCTTCGCTATATCGGATCGAGCTGGGCCGACAGTGCCAACACCATCCGTGTGCCCGATTATGCGCTGGTCGATGCGATGGTGCGGTATGACTGGGGCTCATGGCGCTTATCGCTCAATGCGACCAATCTGTTCGACAAGGATTATTATGTAAGCTGTTCGACATCGAGCTGTGGTGTCGGCACGGAACGGACCATTATGGCGAGCCTGCGTTATCGCCTGGGAGGAGCAAAATGAGAAAGCTTCTTCCCGTGGCCATGATGGCGCTTTGCTGCACATTCCAGCCTGTTGCAGCCCAGCCCACACTGGCTTTCTCTGAAGCGGCGCCTGCTGATGGGCTTGTCTGGCGCGGTGAAGAGCGCTGGGCTCTCTCGCTGGAAGATGGTGAAAGCGGGGTTTTGCGTCTGGGTTTCGTCCAGACACCGGCGGGCGACTATCTGGTAAGCGGCGAAATGCTGCTTCAGGATGCGGAACTGGGTGTTACCGGCTCGGGCCGCTGGCGAGGGAATCGTCTCATTCTCGACCTCACTGTTCTGGGCGGCATCCGTGATGTGCCGCCCGAGCCGGCCAAACGCGGCCTCTATCCGGAAGGTCAGGTGCCCGATCTTATTTCCTCAACCGGCTTTGCGATGATGCGCGCAGAGCTGGAGCGGGGCACGCTCGATGGCCGCACAGCGCAATATCAGACCAATATCGTGACCGGAAATCATCTGCAGGGCCCAATATTGCGGCTTGGCCGTCTGGAACGGATGGGCGAACCATGAAGAAAATCTCTGTTCCCGACCGTTTGAGCGGTATCGATCCCACCGGGCCCGATATTCTGGGACAGTTTGCCGTCTCAGGTTCTGCCATGGTCGGGCTTGTGCATATACCGGCAGGCAGTACCGACCATTTCTGGGAACGCCACGGAGACGGAGATGAGATTCTCTATGTGCTCGAGGGGAGGGCGTGTTTTACCGCCCTCTCCGAAGATGGATCGCCGACTGTAAAGGACGCAGCCCCCGGTGACTTGTTGATATTGGCGCGCAATGAAGCGCATCAGGCGCATATTCAAAAGGATCTCCGGCTGATCTTCATCACGCCGCAAGAGGGCAATGAGGCCTGGACAGATGACCCCTCCGTCACGCCGCGGCACTAAAAAGCCCCGCCGCCAGAACGGTCGGCGCCTATGGGTGACCGTTCACCGCTGGCTGGGGCTGTGCCTTGCCATTCTGCTGGTTCCGATTGCGCTGACCGGCGCTGTTCTGGCCTTGAAAAGTCCATTATTGCGATGGGAAATGGGGCCGGAACCGTTCCGGATACCCGCCGTGCAAAGTGCCCCCCTCTCCAGCGACCAGTTGCAATTGGCAGCACAGCAATCTTTTCCGCAAATCAGCCACATCATGGGCATGGCTGAACCGCATGAAGGCTTTTTCGACAGTCCGAATATCACGGCTTTTGGCATGATCGCGGGGCGGCAACGGGCTATGGGTGTCGGTTTTCTCGACCCGGCTACCGGAGAGGCGCGAGGCTTTTATATTTACGATGACTTGTGGATTGCCAAAGCGGTCAATCTGCACCGCAGCCTGTTTTTGCCGTCTTTTATCGGCGGGCCTTTGCTGGCATTGATCGGGCTGGGTCTGACCGTTTCAACGGTCACAGGGCTCTGGCTCTGGTGGCCAAGGCGGGGTCGCTGGAAGGCGCAGCTTTTCCCGGCATCTTTGCGCAAAGGAAAGATGCGACTGCTGGAGTGGCATCGCTGGGCCGGAGCATGGCTGTCTGTTCCGATTCTGTGTCTTGCCCTGAGCGGTATCTGGCTTTCCATCCCCCGTCTGTGGGCTATTTTGCCCGGTCTCGATCGGGCGAGTGGGCAGAGGGTTCGCAGCGTCATAGCCGACCTGCATGACAACTTGCTTCTGGGAGAATTGGGGAGCGCGCTCACAGCGTTGAGCGGTATTGTGCTGGCAATTCTTGTCGTTACCGGCGTCTGGGCGTGGTGGCGTCGGACAAGGCGCTGACAAGCAGACTCCGCTCCTTCAAAAGGAGCGGAGTCCATGGGTCTCTCGCGCGGGTCAAAAACGCGAGGTGACACCAATGAAATAACGCCGGCCGGGAGAATAATAGCTGAAATCGCTATCGCCGGTGATCATCTTGTCGAACAGGTTGCGGACGCCGGCACGCAGAGTCACAGACTCCGAAACGTCAATCGACGAACCCAGATCGAAGGTCCAGTAGCCTTTCGTAATCGTATCGGCAGCTCCCAGTTGTTTGCCTGTATATTGCCCGGTCAGGAAAAGATTGACGTCTTCCTTCGGGCTCCAGTCGAGCGAACTGAAAGCAGACCATTCCGGCGCAGTAATCAGATCCTCTCCCGTGTCGAGATTTTTGGCTTTTGCCATCCAGGTCACATTGCCTCGCAGCGACAGGGAAGGCAGGAATTTGACCTTGCCGGTCATTTCCACACCTTCGGTGCGGGCCCGTTCGACATTCGACATCATCGTCCACCACAAGCCTTCGAAATAGCCGAGCGGGGCATATTCGATCTTGTTCTTGAACTTGGTGTTGAAATACGTCGCGCTCAGACTGAGAGGAGCGGAATCATAGGCCAGGCCGATTTCGTAATTGGTACTCTTTTCCGGTTCGAGATCAGGGTTGCCGGCCATATAACAGCCACCGCTTGTATAGCCGAGACCGGTCAGGCTGCCGCAACCGCCCCCGCGTGAGAAAGTGGCAGCGCCGGCGCTGTTTTCCTTGAGCGAGGGTGCACGGAAACCGCGCGATACACCGCCTTTGACCGTTACCGCCTCAATTGGATGCCAGACCACATAGGCGCGGGGGCTGAAATTGCTGCCATAGCGATGATGATGGTCGAGACGGCCACCCAGTGTCAGATTGAGATCTTTCATCAGGGTGATCTGATCTTCGGCGAAGATGGCTGCCGTATCGCCGGACAATGTCGCTCCGTCGACGACATTACCATCGTAATCGATCGGGATCGTGCCGATCGTTCTCGTATTGGTCAGTTCTTCATCGCGATACTGGCCGCCCAGAGCGATCTTGTGCTGGGCGAGGAAGGACAGTTCGAAATTGAACAGCGCTTCGACAATGGTTTCCTTGAATTCGGATGTTCCGCCATCCGCAGACTCATCTTCATTCTTGAAAGTATTGTGATAAATATCGATCCGCGAAGTCCCGAAGCCCCATTTGCCTTCATGTCCGGCGCGCAGGCTGACACGTTCGGTCTTGGCGCCCCAGCTGCTTTGTGTATCGCCATCCACATCGGTTTCCGAAGGGGCAACAGGGTCTTCAACACCATAGCTGGCTTCAACAGAAAAGGTCTGATCCTTGACCGGTTGCCAGTTCAGCTGGCCGTTAAGTGTGGAATTGGAGACGCCGGCTGTGCCATTATCGCCCGAAATGTCCATTTCATCCGGATTGGTGCGGGCATAGGTTCCGCCAATGCGCAAACCGAGATTTTGCGTGACCGGCCCGCGGACATTCAGCCCGATCTGATAGGCATCCCCGCGGTCGCCATCTTCCTGTTTTGTATAGCTCGAATTGCTTGAACCGCGCCATGTCGGAGCGATCTTGCGGGTGATGATGTTGATGACACCGCCCATAGCATCGGACCCGTAGATCGACGACATCGGACCGCGTACGACTTCGATCCGCTCGATCATATCGGGCGAAATCCAGTTAAGACCCTGACGCCCCATATCGGGCCGGTAGGTAATATCGCGGGAACTGCCGATCCGCCGGCCATCGACAAGCATCAGAGTGTAATTGTCGGGCAGGCCACGGATGGAAATTTTCGACATGGCGCCGGTCGGACTGATGCCGCCTGTCACACCCGGAAGGCGGCCGAGCAATTCACCAATGCTCTGGACCGGTTGCCGTTCGATTTCCTCATGCGTGATGACGGCGATAGAAGCAGGCGCATCGCGCAAATTGACACCGGTTGCGGTGGCTGTGACGACGATTTCATCCTCATCCACGTCAAGCTCGGGCGCGGCGGCATCGCTGGCGGCAGGGGCTTCGTCGGCGAGCGCTGTACTCGCAAAACCGGCACTTAGAATTGCGGCACTTCCGATCAGCAATGAACGACGGAAATAGTGGTTAAATCTCATCTTCAGGCAACTCCCGGCATGGGATAGTTGTTGTCATGTGAGACGAAGGAATGAGCCGCGCCCATTCGGTATGCAGTAATCAGGCTGCAACACATTATGAGTATCCCCCTTTTGATATTGCGAATGCGTCGCAGGCGCAGATGTCAGCGACTGTCCTGAAAAGCCAATATCAAAAGCGAATATCGATTATGTGCTGAGGGACTGTCCGGCTTCAGCCAGCAGATCCACGATCCACATGGCTGCCGCATCGCGGCGATTGCGCTCGTGCCAGAGGACCCAATAATCGAAATCGGGAAAGGAAGCGGGCGCTTTGCGCATTACTATCCGGTCATCCCCTGCAAGCGTCAGAGCGAGCCTTTTAGGTAGTGTAAGGATGGCATCCGATCCGGGGAGGAAATGAACTGCGCCGTGAAAATAAGGCGTCGTGACGCAAATTCGCCGTTCTGCAGCCCTGCTGCCGACAAAGCTGTTCACCGGATCGTCATTCGAATCTCCGATCAGAATGCTGACATGCGGCCAGGCGAGAAACTGATCGAGCGTTAAGCGATCCGGAGCTTCTCCTAACAAGGGGTGGTCGCTGCGCATCATGCAGACGCATTCATCGGTAAAGAGATGCTTCTCATAAGTAGCCGCAAAACGAGGCCTGCCTCCAATCACGATCAGATCGAGGTCGCCGGCCCCGAGCCGGGACACCATAGTATCGCTGAACGGAACGATCTCCAGCCCCGCCATAGGGGCCTGATGATGGAAGGCTTCCATGACCGGTGCGAGAATCGCCATCATACCATAATCGGTGGAAGCGATGCGAAAGGTGCGATCGAGCAGCCGGGGTTCAAAATCGTGCCGGTCGAGCAGGGAGGATGTCTGCAGCCGCCAGTCCTGCAAAGGTGACAGTAATTCCTCCGCCCGCTGTGTCAGTTCCATCCCATGATTGGTGCGCAACAGCAGCGGGTCCTGAAAAATATTGCGCAACTGCGCCAGTGACCGGCTGACGGCAGGCTGGCTCACACCCAGTTTGCGCGCTGTACCGGTTACACTGCGTGTCTGCAGTAGCAATGACAGCACATAAAGCAGATTGAGATCGATCTCTGCCAGTTTCATGAAGGCCCGTTCTTAGCTCAAGAATGCTTTGCAATAGCATATAAAGAGCGATGCTCAATACAATCCGCCCGTTTGCAGATCATTGCTTCGATATAAGTGAAGCGCTATCCGGCTTTTGCGAATCTGTCGCATGTGATGAAAGCAGGGGCAGCATCATCGAGCGTTCGAAGGACAAGGCGATCGGTCTCTACGCCGCCCATCGGGGTGAGTTGGTGAACTATGCGACGCATATTCTTGGTGATCGCGCCCGCGCTGAAGACGTGGTGCAGGATGCCTGGCTGCGATATGACCGCGCCGTCGGACGGACAGCCATCCGCGAACCGCTGCAATATCTCTACCGCGTGGTGCGCAATGTCGCGCTTGATGGCCGCCAGCGTATCAATCTGGACAATAAGCGCCATGCAGAGGATTTCGACGAGATTGCCGCTACGCTGGCAAGTGACCGGCCCACGCCTGAGGCGGAAGCAACTGCGCGCAATGAACTGGAGCTTGTCCGCACCGCGCTAAGCGAACTGCCCGAACGCACGCGTATTGCGGTGGAAATGCATCGCTTCGGCGGTCATACGCTGACCGAAATCGCCCGGCATCTCGGCGTGTCGGTGGGCACAGCACACGCACTGGTGGCGGACGGTGTGAAGCACTGCCATCGCCGCCGCGAAGGGGGCGCCTGACGTGGTGGCCGCAGGAATGCTGAAAATCGGACGGACAAGTTCCGTGCCGGTAGCATGGACGAAGCATCGTCTCCTTGTCGTGCCCGTCTCTGCATTACGTCGGCGAAAGAGGGCGTGAATGTCATGACACAGGCGTCCGAGCGCATATTGGACGAGGCAACCAACTGGCTGCTTCAGCTGACCGAACACCCCGCCGATGACGCGGTGCAGACCGCGTTCCGGCAGTGGCTGGCCGCAGATCCACAGCATGAAAAGGTCTGGAAAGAGCTTAACCACAGCTATGAGCTGATTGGTGCAACGCAGCCGGATATGGCAGACAGGTGGCAGGACGAACCGGCTATGCGACCCCTTCGCCGCCGCGGGTTCAGGCGGCAGGATGCCCGTCGCCGACATGTTGCTTCACCGGGCCGGTTCCGGCGGCGGCGAGCCATTGCCGCCGCAGTGGCTGCGGTACTGCTCGCCGTCTGGGCAGGACCGTCGGCGTGGCTGATGCTCCAGTCCGATTATCGCACCGGAACGGGCGAACTGGAAACCGTGCGGCTGCCCGATGGGTCCTCTGCGCGCCTCGGCCCCGGCTCCGCCATCCGCATCGTTTATAAAGCCGGCACCCGGCGGGTCGATCTGATTGCGGGGCAGGCTCTGTTCGAGGTGGAACCCGATAAAGACCGGCCTTTCCGGGTCGTGGCGGGCAATGTGACGGCAACCGTGCTCGGCACTGCGTTCGATGTGCGCCGCCTTGGCGAAACGACCGGTGTTGGCGTGCGGCATGGCCGGGTCCGGGTCGCCTCCACGGCGTCGGGCAATGGCCCGATCGTTCTTGAAGCCGGGCAGCGGCTCTCCCTGAACGAAGCAGGCGCAATACGCATGGACAGGCTGTCGCCGCAACTGATCGCGGCATGGGCGCATGGCGAGGTCAATGCGCGCGACCGGACCGTCGCCGAGGTGATCGACGATATTCGCCCCTGGTATAGGGGCCGGATCATCATCGCCGACGAGGCACTGGCCGCAAAGCGCGTCAATGGCGTCTTCAACCCGCGTGACGCTTCTCACGCAATCCGCTCGATGGTGGCTCCACTAGGCGGGAGCGTCACCCGGATTACACCCTGGCTGATTATTGTTCGCGGCTGAAGAACCGCTTGAAATCGAGCGATCCGCGCCGGTCGTTGAAAAAAATCCGATTGAAATTGAAAATTCCGGCACCTGTCTCGGTCCTTGTTCCCATGGGGACGTTGCGGTTGCGTCACATTATCAATTCGGCAGGCCGCTCTTCCCCTTCACGATGACACCTGGATTGGGGCAAAATGGATATGGAATCGAAGAACAGGCCACGCATAATAGCACGCAGCGCGGCGTGGGTGGCCGCGCTTATGACGAGTGCGACAGGTGCTATGGCGCTACTGCCGGCACCCGCTATCGCACAGCAGGCTACGCCCGAGGCCCGAACTTTCAATATTCCCGCCCAGCCTTTGCCAGATGCGCTGATCCTGTTCGGACGGCAGGCCGGGATCGAGGTGTCCGCCGAAAGTGCCAGCACACGCGGCCGCAGCTCTCCGGGCGTATCCGGCCGCATGGCGCCTGCGGCAGGGCTTTCGCGGCTGTTGTCCGGCACGGGGCTTACCTTCCGCTGGACCTCCGAAAAGTCAGTTATGGTCGAACCGGCGCCGCAGGCATCGGGCGATGGTGCGATCAGGCTCGGGCCGGTACGGGTGGAGGGAATGGATGGCAATAACGCTTCCGGTATCCCCGCAAGCATGACCAGCGATCCGGCGGCAACCGAGAACACAAGCTCTTATACCATCAGCGTGATGCGCACTGCTACCCGGCTTGACCTTTCCCCGCGCGAAACGCCTCAGTCTGTCACTGTCATCACCCGCCAGCGGATGGACGATCAGGGCATGATCGATCTGCTGGACGTGGTGCGTGCGACACCTGGTCTTTCCGTAGTTCCTTACGGCGTCGGCCGGCCGAACATCTATTCCCGCGGCTTTTATGTCGACACTATCGCGCAGGACGGTCTGACAAGCCAGTTCGACAGTTACGTGACGAGCCCGCTCGGCAATACGGCCGTGTTCGACCGGATCGAGGTGGCGCGCGGTGCGACTGGCCTGGCACGCGGCGGTGGCCGCCCTTCGGGATCGATCAACATGATCCGCAAGCGGCCCACCGAAAGCCTGCAGGCCGGACTGACCGCCAGCGCGGGTTCCTGGAAAGACTTTGCACTGGAGGCTGATATTAGCGGCCCGCTAACCGCAGATGGTGCAGTGTCGGGGCGTGTGGTTGGCTATATTCAGGATGCTGACGGGTTTCGCGATATCGAAAAGACGAAGCGGCAGACCGTCTATACGACGCTGGACTTCCATCTGTCGGATACCACGCTTTTCAATGTCGGCTATTCCTATGTTTACAGCAATTCCAACATGGGGTGGGGCGGGTTGCCGGTGACCGATGATGGTGAGCATTTCGGCCTGCCGCGCTCGACCTTTATCGGTACGGACTGGGAATATCTGAAACAGGATCATCATACAGTCTATGCCAGCCTGGATCAGGAGCTGAGCGATGACTGGAAGCTGACCGTCAATGCACGCTATGTGGATGGTTCCACCCGGATATTGTCCACCTGGCTGATGCCGGACGAAGTGAATGGCGGCTATGGCCATACCTATTGGGCGGTGAACCGGGATGTCGAGCAGAAGGCCATCGACGCCTTCGTGTCCGGCAGCGTTGATTTGTTCGGCCGCGAACATGAGCTTGTGCTGGGCGGGACCGTCAATCGGGAGGAAACCCAATCGGAAAGCTGGTTCGATAGCTGGAGCAGCTTCGTCACGCATGTACCGGACCCCTTCACCTGGGACCCACGCTCGGCAGGGCCGCCCCCGGTTCTCGATTCAACCAGCCCGGACTACAGCACCACCAGCACGGATTACTCTCAGGATAGCCTTTACACGACCTTGCGGCTCAACCCGGCCGATGCGTTGAAAGTCATCATGGGCGGCCGGCTTGACTGGTATGATAATCGCGATGGTGGGACCACGACCAAGGCGGATGGCCACGCAACGCTTTACGGCGCCGTGATTTACGATTTTCACCGGCACCATTCGCTTTATGCCAGATACGGATATTTTCCGTCCGCAAAACAATGTGGACATTAGCGGCAATACGATTGCACCTATTGAAGGGCGCAATTTCGAAATCGGCCTGAAAGGTGAATATCTGGACGGTGCACTCAATGCCAGCCTCGCCCTCTTTCGGATCGACGAAGCCAATCGCGCCCGCGAACTTGCAGATCAGGGCGCTTGCCCCACTTTCCCGAACCGGTCCTGCTACGAAGCGGCGGGCCTTGTGCGGAGCGAAGGCGTGGATATCGAATTGCAAGGTGAACTGGCTGCCGGTTGGCAGATCGGCACCGGCTATACCTATTCGCGAACAGAATATCGCAAGGATGCCAACCCGGACCGGATCGGCACACAATATGATACGGGTGTTCCGGAACATCTGTTCAAGCTGAACAGCACCTACAGACTGCCCGGGAAGCTGGATGACTGGCGCATCGGCGCAAATCTGTCATGGCAAAGCGAAACCCATTATCTGATCGCACCGCTTACAGGCAGCACACAGGTGCGACACCAGCAGGATGGCTATTGGCTTGCCGGCCTGATCGCCGAATACGCGCCAGGCGAAAGGTTCAGTTTACAGGCGAATGTCAACAATCTGTTCGATAAGACATATTATCTGGCTATTTCCGATGATGTCTATTGGGGGGCGACAGAACTCTATGGCGCACCGCGTAATTTCAAGCTGACCATGCGTTTGAAATACTGATCGTCCCGGTGAGCGCCGGGCCGCCGCGCGCAGTTGCATCGACGCTCCAACGATGACGGGCCCAGATAGCTATCCGGGCCCGTCTTTGTTTCAGGCTGAGCAGCCCGGGAATGCGGTCATGATGATGGCACGAGGATCACAGATCCCAGCGCAGTTCTGCAAAGACGGTTCGCGGTTCTCCGGGGAAGTGGCCGGTGCGGTCGACAAAGCCGGAAGCCGCATAGGTTTTATCGAAGAGATTATCGACCCGCAGCAGCAGGCTGAGATTATCGTTGATCCGCTGAATGACCGAAGCGTCGAAAATGACGTAAGGTTTCACCTTCTGGCCGGAAAGCGACAGGCGTTTACTGACATATTCGCTGCCCAGAGCAATGGCCGTGCCGGTAGCGGCAAACTGATAGCGGCTCCACAATCCGGCCTGATGTTTGGGTGCATTGGCAAACCGGTCCCCCACGGCATTTGTGAGCGACTGACCTTCCACTGTGTCCGTGATTTTGGCATCATTATAGGCGTAGTTGGCAGTCAGCACCCAGTTCGGTGTCAGATCGGCGCTGACTTCCAGTTCGAAGCCTTTGCTGGTGACTTCGCCGATCGGGGCAAGCTGGTTAACGCCATCGACCACATCGCCATTGGCCTGCAGCAGATTCTGGCGGGTAATGTGATAGACGGCACCATTGGCCTGTATCTTGCCGTCGAGCAAAGCCAGCTTAACGCCGGCTTCGAACTGTTCGCCCGTGACCGGATCGAACGGTCCGCCGACTGCAGTGTCCTGTGAATCGACATCCTGAGGTTCGAACCCTTCGGACCAGTTGAAATAGAGCGACATATCCTGCCGCGGCTTGAAGATCACGCCGCCCCGGAATGTCCAGGCATCGCCGGTATAGTCTTCGTCCCCCAGAATATCCTCACCCTCGAAACGGTCATAGCGTGTGCCGCCGACCAGCAGCCACTGTTCGGACAGGCTCAGCTGATCCTGAATGTAGAAGCCATAGGATGTGCTGCGCGTTTCGGTTTCGCGCAGGGGAAGGGCATCCAGATCGTAGAAAGACGCACCCGACAGACCGTAAACCGGATTGGCGAGACTGAGCGGTTCGATCTCACTATTGGGAACGGTGTGCGCCCAGAAATCGGCCTTTTCGCGATACCAGTCAGCGCCAACCAATATACGATTGTCCAGGCCTGCTACCGGGCGATCAATCGTTGCATTCCCGGCAAAATTCAGGCCGTCTCTTGCCCGTCGCTGATCGCGCAATTCGCGGCGGCTTGCATCGACTATCCCGTCATTATCGGTATCGATCAGGCCGCGCGGTTCATGATATTGCTGGCGCTCGGTCGATTTGTAATAGCGGGTTGCCAGTTCGAAGGAGATACCGTCGGCGGGGGCGGATTGCAGACGCGCCTGATAGACGGTGGCCTTGAGATTGAGGAAATCGGTTTTTTCATTGGCATTCCAGCTACGGTCGGCCAGGAAATTGCCATCATCGTCGGTCGGCACGCCGCGCAACCGGGCGCCACGATTTTTCTGATCGTAATGGGTTATCTGGCCGATGAGGCGCGTATCTTCACCCAGCTTGGCGGTCAGCCCGCCATCGAGAATAAGAGACTTTTCCCGTGTGTTGTTCCGAAAGGGGTCCATCTGTTCGTAATAGACCCCGCCGCGCGCCAGCAACTGACCGTCGCTCGTCACCGGGCCGGAGACATCGGCCGAACCTCCGAAACGGTCATAATTGCCCAGCGTAGCCCGCGCCGAGGCCTGCAATTCTTCGGTAGGAACTTTCGTGACATAATTGATGAGACCGCCGGGTTCGCCGGGGCCGTATAGCATACCCGAAGGTCCTTTCAGCACTTCGACCCGCTGGATATTGAAGAGCTTGGGCACCGAGAATGCAATGAAGGGATCGCCGCGCAGATTATCGTAATAAACGCGATCCTGACGGAAGCCGCGGAAGGTGATGGTCGAGTAGCTGAAATTGGTGATCCCGGCGATGTTGCGATAAAGGTCGGTGGCATCGCGCGCGCCCTGATCGTTGATAAGCGCCTGATTGATGACACTCAGCGATTGCGGAATGTCCAGCGGGTCGCTCGTCCCGCGGGCAACCGACGTTTCATCGACATGATAAAGTGTTTCTGCCCGGCCCGTAACGATGATTTCAGGCGTGGTCTGGCCGGAATCCGAGCGGGACGGTTCCGCTGCTGTGGCAGTGTTGGCCCGGTCTTCGGCTCTCGCAGCCGGGGCAATGGCAATCGAAGCAGCACTGCATGCCAGCAGCACGGTATAGCGCAGAGTTTTCATGGATGTCTCAATCTCTTTCAACGGGAATGGGCCCGCTAATGAGAATGATTCATATTTGCAACCATGATGGATATAAGTTTGAGTTATATCCGCCCGATGTGATGCATATTGAAAACACGTATTTTCTTTAAGGAAGCCTGCGCCATTGCAATCGGATCGCGGTGCCTTGACCTCAACTATGGTTGAGGAAGTAGACTCTCTGTTGTTTATCGTGCCTGCCATCGCAGGCCGTTTCAGGGAGAGAAATATGAAAAGCCAATTCTGGCAAAATCTGTATGCCTGGCTCTTATCCGCATTTTTCCTTTTGGGGGGCTGGCTGAATATTTTCGCCGATCCCGAGCTGGTCGAAGAGTATCGGCATTGGGGATATCCGGGCTGGTTTCACTATGTCACTGGTATGGCGGAATGGGCTTCTGCCGGACTGATTGCTTTTTCCGTCACACGTTTTTGGGGCAGCGTGCTAGGATGCGCCATTATGGCTGCGGCAGCGATAAGTGTTTCGCTACAAGCCGAATATACCCACGCTCTGATGCCGCTGATAATTCTGGTTCTGACAGCCTTCAATGGATGGATAGCGTGGCGGCGACACAAAACAGCATAAAATACCAATGCAAATTTAATTACTCAGACAATTGCCCGCCCCATTCTCCATCGTCGATAAAGGAAACGCAAAGAACGAATCAGCCGGATTGGGAGCACGGATAAACGGCATTCATTTCCTTTAAGATTGCGTGCCGGTTTCGCAGGCGAAACCGGATCAGCTGCGCGTGAAGGGCAGGCATACGCCCTGCTTTGCCGATCTGGAGGACCGCATCAGGGAATGAAGTTTGTCGTGCCCCCGCCGGCGAAAGAGGATGGATATGGGGCATATTTTTCGCGGTTTATCTGCGGCGGTAACATTGTCTGTCGCAAGTGCCGCTATCGGGCAGGACCCTCAGGTGCAGGCGGTGCAGATAGATGCGTCGCGTCCGGACTGGGAAAATCCGTCGGTCTTTTCCGTCAACACATTGCCTCCCCGGGCAACGGGATTTCCTTTTGAAACCCGTGCGCAGGCCCTGAAGGGAAGGCAGCAGGATTCAGAACGCTTCCTGTCGCTGAACGGGCTCTGGAAATTCTCCTTTTCGCCCAATGCCGATAAGCGCCCCGTCGGCTACGAGAAGCCCGGATACGATGTGTCGGGCTGGGATTCGATCAAAGTTCCCGCTGACTGGCAAGCGGAAGGTTACGGGCAGGCGCGCTACAATAACTGGAAATATCCTTTCCCGGCCAATCGCCCGCTTATCCCGCATGAAACCAATCCGGTGGGATCCTATCGGCGCAGTTTCACCCTGCCTGCTGACTGGTCGGGCAAGGAGGTGATCCTCCATATCGGTGCCGCCGGATCGGCTTATTATGTCTGGGTTAATGGCCGAAAGGTTGGCTATGCACAGGATAGCAAGCTGCCTTCCGAATTCGATGTAACACCCTATTTGCAACCGGGCGATAATGTCGTCGCCATTCAGGTGTTTCGCTGGTCCGATGGTTCTTATCTCGAAGATCAGGACTTCTGGCGCGTCTCGGGTATCGAGCGGGATGTTTTCCTGATGGCCGTTCCGCCGGTGCGGGTACGGGATTTCTTTGCCCATGCAGGGATCGACACGTCTTATCGCAAGGGTGAACTAGCTGTCGATCTGGCGATTACGCCGGGGCAGGCCGTCGAGGCACGAATAGTGGTTATGGACGGGGAGAAGGCGATCCTGACCCGCACGGCCTCCGTGCCTGCGAACACTTCCGAACGTAACGTAAGACTGGCGGGGGAGCTGCCTGCGATTGCCCCATGGACTGCCGAAACGCCCAATCTTTATAGATTGCTGGTCGAGCTGGAAGACAAGCAGGGCAGACTGATCCAGTCTACGCCCTCGCATATCGGTTTCCGCACCATTGCGATGGAAAACGGGCAGGTGACGGTTAATGGCAGACCGATCATGATCCGCGGCGTCAACCGGCACGAACACGATCCGGAAACCTTTCATGTCATGTCCCGTGAATCGATGGAGCGGGATATCCGGCTGATGAAACAGAATAATGTTAATGCCCTGCGCACAGCGCATTATCCCAACGATCCTTATCTTTATGAACTGGCGGATCGTTATGGCCTCTATGTCATGGATGAAGCGAATATAGAGAGCCATGCCTATATGGCGCATGGCAACGCTGTTCCCGACAAACGCTCTTATTATCAGCTCGGCTTCGACCCTGCCTGGCGCGATGCACATATCAGCCGGGTGACCAATATGCTGGAACGGGACAAGAACCATCCCTCCATCATCTTCTGGTCTCTGGGGAACGAAGCGGGGATCGGCCCGACCTTCGAAGCGGCTGCGAAAGCTGTGAAGTCGAGAGATCCCGATCGCCTTGTCAGCTATCTGGGCTGGGGGCCATTGCCACCGGGGGACCATCGGCCGAACTGGTATGCCGATATTTATGCGCCGATGTACGATCCGGCGGCAAAGATGGAAGATTACGCCACAAACTGGACGTATCAGCAGCCGATGATCCAATGCGAATATGCCCATATGATGGGCAATTCGGGTGGCGATCTGAAAGAATATTGGGATACGATCTATGCCCATCCCGAGACACTGCAAGGCGGTTTCATCTGGGACTGGGTCGATCAGTCCATGTATGGCTATACGGAAGACGGGCGGCGCTACTGGGCCGATGGCAGCGAATACGGGCCCAATCCGGGCGGTGATATCGAATTCGGCGACGGCCTGCTGCAATCGGACCGAACCCCCAATCCCGCCCTCTATGAATTACGCAAGGTTATGGAGCCGGTTCAGTTCACCCGGTTCGATCCGGCAACGGGCCATGTCGAACTGCATAACCGGCAGGATTTTGCCGACCTTTCGCATTTCACCTTCGACTGGCAATTGCTGGAGAATGGAAGGGTTGTGGCGGAAGGACCTTTCACGGTTCCGAAGATAGAAGCTCGTGAAGAAGCCGGGATCGCTCTTCCACTGCCTGATTATCCCCGCAGGAAGAATGCGGAATATTTCATCACGCTCCGGGCCCATGCAAAAGCCGGAGCCATTCCTGCTGTTGATGCCGGAACGGTTATTGCATGGGAACAGTTCGCGCTGGAAGTGCCGCAACCCTCGCTAGTGCAGGGCAATGGCCGGTCTGTTGTGCTGGAACAGCATGGCGGTTCCGTCAGCTTCAGGGCATCCGGTGCGGTCCTCACTCTGGATCGTCAAAACGGTCTGATCGCGTCATACACAAAAGACGGGTGCGTTCTGGTGCAGGGCGGAGCGCCCAATTTCTGGCGCGCCGTCACCGATCCTGACCGGGGCACAGGAACGGCGAAGCAACTGGCCGCATGGAAGGCTATGAGCGAACAGCGCAGACTGACAGGGTTCGCTTTGCGCCCTGCGGGTAATGGCGGGCAGGAAGCGGTGATCGATTTCGCTCTGGGTGCGGACACATCGGAAGGCCCGGCTGCAACATTCCGGTCGATTTATCATATGGCCAGTGATGGCTCGGTCACCATATCGAACATGTTTCATCCCGTAGATGAAACACTTCCGCCACCGTTCCGCATCGGGCTGATTTTCACTTTCCCCGAAAGCTTCGATGACCTGGCATGGTATGGGCGCGGCCCGCATGAAAGCTATGTGGACAGGAAAAGCTCGGCGGCAATCGGCCTCTGGCGCAGCGCTCTGGCGGATCAGGCCCATGATTATATTCGCCCGCAGGAAACCGGCAATAAAGTGGGTGTTCGCTGGATGGATATTTCCGGCAGCGGTTACGGTTTTCGGATCGAAGGCAAGCGCCCCCTGATGATGAATGCCCTGTCTCTCCCTTATTCGGATCTCTATCGCCGTGAACCGGGCACATGGAAATCGACCGATATCTATCCGCATGATCACGGCACATTGCTGGTCGATGCAGCGCAACGCGGTGTGGGCGGAAACAATCAATGGAGCGATCTCGGCAAGCCTCTCCCGCAATATCGCACCAGACTGGAAGACACAGCTTTCATCATCCGCCTGTTGCCGAAGCGGGGCGAAATAGAAACCGGAAGACCCTGAAATCCTGTCGCTTCACCCCTTCCTTGCAGGAGCAGGGAAGGGAATACTCTGTATCGGCACAGAGCCTGTTGCTGCACTTGCAAAACTTGCTAATGCGAGGTGATCTTATTAGAGCCCTGTCCCAATTCAGCGCATTGGCACATATCGTGACGACTTGCTTTTTTCCGACATTCCCTGAAATCGATATCGGCAACCAAGATCTGACAGAGCGATTTCGGGCTCTGTGATGGCAACAGTTGCTGCGACAGGCCTATCGGCCAAAAAGAAGAAAAAAGGGCGGTCGATCTGGTGGAAGCTCCATCACTGGGCGGGGCTGCAACTAAGCCTGTTTCTGACCTTTATTCTGGCGACCGGAACGATTGCCACTCTGTCCCATGAAATAGACTGGCTGTTAACGCCTGCCATGCGGGTGAGCGTACAGGATTCACCGCAGGCCTCATGGGGCGATTGGGCGCAGTCTGCGCATACCGTATCGGATGGTGCGCGGATCGAATGGCTTTATGCCCCGACCGAACCGTGGTTTGCTGCCGAAGCCGTTATGATGCGCCCCGATGGCCACCGTTTTCGCGCGCAGATCAATCCATGGAGCGCGCAGGTGCAAGGCCTGTCTCCCTGGTTCAATGCCCAGCGCGTGTTTCGCGAAACGCATCGTAACCTGCTGCTGCCAACCGCTATCGGTGTTCCCATCGTGGGCTCTCTGGCCTTTCCTCTCCTTTTATCGGTGATAACCGCTTTCTGGGTCTACAAGAAATGGTGGCGCGGCTTTTTCCGTATTCCGAAACGCAAACCGCAGCGCAGAAATGACGGGCGCCGCTTCACCGGCGATCTGCATCGCTTTATCGGTTTATGGAGCCTGTGGTTCGCTTTGCTGATCGGTTCGACAGGGCTCTGGTATTTTATCGAGAAAACGGGCGGTGCGGCTCCGGCACCTCGCCCTGCAGAAATGCTGGCTCCCGCGCAGGTCACCGGGTTGCATCTCGATGCACTGGTCACCAGGGCACAGCAGCAATTCCCCGAGCTTGATATAAAGGCTGTCGGCTTTCCGAAAGGTAAGTCCGGCGGCGTTATCGTTGTAGGGCAGGCGACTGCTTTCCTGGTCCGTGATCGCGTGAACGCCGTCATGCTCGATCCGAGTGATGATCGGGTTGTGAAAACAGTGAAGGGAGAGACTCTTTCCGTTCACCAGCGCATTGCGGAAGCGGCCGACCCTTTGCATTTCGGAACATGGGGCGGGCTGACGACAAAGATCATCTGGTTTCTGTTCGGTATCGCCCTGACGGGGCTCGCTGTGACAGGCGTCCTGATCTACGCTCTGAGATTGCGGCAGGAGATCCGCTCCGAGCGCAGCCCTCGCATCCTCTGGTCCATGTTGAGAGGGATGAGCGTCATGGCATGGCCCTGTCTGGCCCTTCTCTGTCTCGCTCTGGCCCTCCTTGCCACCAAATTGATTGGCATGTAAATTTTTGCAAAAGCCCTTTCGGTAAAACTGTTATCCTCCTCCCATTCTCCAGAAAATCCGCAAAAAACTGACCAATCTGCCCGTCATCATGGTGGCGGAAAAGGCAGCCGATCTTATTCGCGCAGCTGCTTTCGGCAGGAGAGGCACCTGACCGGCAGCCCGGCATTTGTTCCGTCGTTTCCTGACGGAGCTTGCTTGATGCATCATTGGGCAGACTTTGGGCGCAACATTGATTCAAATCTATGCGGGGTCTTTTGGTACATACCGTTTGCGGTGTATCGTTTCGGTAAACGCTCTTATCTCACTTAATAAGGCAGCGAGGCGCTCCGGTCCGAAACTGTCGGCATAGGCATCGAGATATTCAAGCGTTTGGGTCGCAGTTTGTTCGACCAGCTCACGACCGGTTTCCGATATTCCGATAATCGACCGGCGTCCATCTGCCGGGTCGGGAGTTCGATAAATCAGGTTGCGCGCTTCCAGCTCGCGCAGGATGCGTGTTACGCTGGGCGCATGGAGAATGGCTGATCTTGCGAGGTGGGAAGGGCTCGCCGACCGCCGTGCCTTCCTGCGGCACCTCTCACCGGTGCGGATGAAGCGTTGGGTAGTGTACGCTAAGCCACCCTTCGCCGGACCCGAAGCGGTGCTCGCCTATCTGTCGCGCTATACGCATCGGGTAGCGATCTCGAACAGCCGGCTCATCTCCTTCGACCAGCGCGGCGTCACCTTCCGCTACAAGGATTATCGTCGCGGCAGCGCCGACCGCCAGCAGGTCATGACGCTTACCGCCGACGAGTTCATCCGTCGCTTCCTGCTTCACGTCCTGCCCAAGGGCTTCCACCGCATCCGCCACTATGGCCTGCTTGCCGGCACCATGCGCAAGGACAGCATCGCGCTCGCCCGCAAGCTGCTCGCGGTCACACCGCCGCCCGAAGATGGCGCGACCGAAGAGCCGCCTGACACGCGACCGCCGTGCCCTTGCTGCGGTGGGCACATGATCGTGATCGAGGCGTTCGCACGCTGGCAGCAGCCCCGCGCGCCACCATCCAAAGCCCCGCCCATCCGAGAACTCGCGCCATGATCCGGCATGGCTTGCCCTCACTTATCCACCAGGTCGATGCGCTTCCGGCGATGCCACCGCTCGCGCTACCGTCGCCGACAGCCGACCAAATGGACGGGGGCGGCCATGATCTGGCCCACCACCTGTGCCGGAATCGCCTGCAGGTAGCCAAGACCTACTGCCTCAGCGGCCACTCTGGTGCCAGTTCTCTTCACCCGGGGGTCAGCCGAAAACCGAAAAACCCATAGCGAAGCGCGTGTGGCCCGCGGGTTCGGTCCTCGGAGACTTTCGTACGCCTACCGGCGCCCGAAACCCTTCACGCAAGGAGACTGTCCGGTCCAAGGTGTCGACCTTCGCGAAGCAGACATTTGGGCGAACCAATTACCCAGCCAGCAGCCGCCTGAATAGCCGTCGTACAGCGGGCCAATTCGGTCTACCGAAACCTGCCGCCCGTTCATGCGCCTCCCGACAAACCCCATGACCATTGATCTTGTGGAAGCCGACGCGTGCCTATGACCGCTTGGGCGGTTGCTTGGCGACGTTATCGACCTGTTCTCGCGCCGGGTCGTCGGTTGGTCGATGAGTACCACCATGACGGCTCAACTCGTCACGGATGCTCTAATCATGGTGATCTGGCGCCGGGGCAAGCCCGATGCCCTGCTGCATCATTCGGACCAGGGCAGCCAATATACCAGCGAGCAGTTCCAGCGCCTGATGAAGGACAATGGCCTCACCTGCTCGATGAGCCGGTCTGGCAACTGTGGGGATAACGCAACGATGGAAAGCTTCTTCTCTTCCCCCAAAACCGAGAGGGTCAAGAGGAAGGTTTACCGTTCGCGCTATCAGGCCAGGGCCGACGTGTTCGATATATCGAGCGCTTCTATAACCCAACGCGCCGACACTCGACCCTAGGGTACCTCAGCCCCATGGACTCGACAAGCGAGCCATTACGTGCTGGAATTTTTGCTCCACGATAGCCGCGGTCGCGAAATAATTAGCGAGCAAGCAGGAATAGGTCGAATTCCGTAACCACAGCTCGGCCACTATATCGAGTCATTTGAACGAGAAGGGTTGCTGCAGCACTCATGTGATTATTTGAAGGACAAGGCCGATATCCTTAGGATAGTCATCGATAAGGAGCACTTGTCAAGTCTGCTGGATGCTTCTAGGGCGAAATTAACCGGACATTATAAAGGACGATTCTCGCGCTGACTTTGCCTATATTTAGTAGAAAACTGGCATTTTTAGCATACTTTAAACTGGACATAGAAACGGTCATATAAGTGGCAGAAGACCGCGGCGAAACAATCGATTCAATGCAGCCGATGAAGATTGGCGAAGGTTCGCCGCGCCTGCCGGGCATACGCGATCTTGCCGTTGATCTGGCTGCAAAGGCGGCCGCCTTTCGCAGCAGCCTTCCCCAAGGCGTGAGCACTGCATTGGCTGACCTCGTTCGGGCTATGAATTGCTATTACAGCAATCTCATCGAAGGCCATGACACGCATCCGATCGATATAGAGCGTGCACTTCGTGACGATTTTAGTGACGATCTCGCGAAGCGCAACCTGCAACTTGAAGCGCGCGCGCACATTGAGGTGCAGCAATGGATCGATGAGGGCGGACTCTCCGGCCGGGCTCACACGCGCGCAGGCCTTGAGGAAACTCACGCTCGCTTTTGCGCCGAATTGCCGGAGGATCTACTTTGGGTGGAGATGCCAAAGACGGGTGAGCGCGTGCGTATCGAACCCGGACATTTACGCGAACGTGATGTCCAGATCGGACGTCATATCGCCATCAGCCCAGGTGCAGTGCCGCGCTTTATGGATCATTTCGAATGGGCATATGGCAGACTCGGTCGTAGCGATGCCATCGTCGCAGTGGCCGCCGCCCACCACCGCTTCGTATGGATTCACCCTTTTCTTGACGGCAATGGTCGCGTCGCACGGCTGATGTCCCACGCAATGATGCTCGATGCGCTCGACACCGGCGGTATCTGGTCAGTAGCTCGCGGACTAGGCCGTACCGCTACACGCTATAAACAGCACCTTGCCGCCTGTGATCTTCCGCGTCGCAACGATCTCGATGGAAGAGGCGCACTCAGCGAGGAGGAATTGGCTGGCTTTACAGCCTATTTTCTGCAGGTTTGTATTGACCAGGTCGAGTTCATGTCAGGACTTGTTGAGCCGGACAGATTGCGGACTCGCATCCATCAGTGGGTAGGAGAAGAAGCCGCACTCGGTAACTTGCCGGCAAAGGCAGCAAATGTCCTCGATGCTGTACTTTATCGTGGCGAACTTCCGCGAGGCGAATTGGAGACAATCGTCGGAACGGGCGAACGTCAAGCACGTCGCGTTGCATCGACACTCGTCGCTATGGGCGTTCTGTCATCTGAAAGCTCAAGGGCACCTCTCCATATCGCCTTTCCTGCAGCGCTAGCATCGCGTTGGATGCCTGGCCTCTTTCCGGAAAAGCCAACCTAAGACAGGCCTTACGCTTGAAGAAGCGGTGTCGTGAGCCACTGGGCGCCGTTAGGCATACGCAAATCGCTCCAGTGCAGGAACCTGCGGGCCGCAGACGGGGGGCTATGGGAATTTCGTATTCTGACCGCTGGCGAACATATGCAAAGCAACGCGCGGCGGGCAAGGGGGCGATGCAGACGTGCTGGTCATTGGTGGCATCGAGCGCATCCTGCAGGTCTGATCGGCAATATCCGCACTTCGATATCTGTCGCTCTTTCCACCGAGAGCGAACGAGCTAGGCTCAGGACTCATTGATCACAGCCAGTAGCAAACGGTAGCGGCGATGCAGATGGCGGACATGAAGGTGTGGGCGCAACGGTCGTAGCGGGTTGCGACGCGCCTCCAGTCCTTGATCCTGCCGA
>NZ_RAPF01000015.1 GCF_003610805.1 Altericroceibacterium spongiae
GCCGGAAAGGAGAAAAAGGTCGCCCTTACAGCTATTATGCGCAAGCTCATTGTATTGGCGAACGCGCTCTTACGAAAAAACCGAGAATGGGTGTGATATGGCACTTGCCCAAGACGGATACTCCTCCTTGAGGATACGGTTCTCCCGGCGAAGCTGTTCGTTCTCGCGTGCCAGATCGGTATCGGGACTGGTGGGCAAATCCTCCCTGCGATGTAAGCCAACCCAGCGTGTCAGCGTCGACAGTCCAATGCCCAAATCGGCCGCAACACGCTTGCGCGGCAGCCCGCTGGTCAGGGCAATCCGCACCGCTTCACGCTGAAACTATTCTCCGTGTTTGATAATCTCTGCGGTCTCCTTGAATGAGCAATATGCTCTCAGGTGACCGGCGCAAAACCGTTACAAGTCCAATTTGTATTCAGGTTCACGGCGACGAGGTTTGGGTAAGACGTTGCCCCGAGGGGCGCCGCTCTATCCGCTGAGCTAAGGGTCCGCATCTGGTGGCCCCCCCGCGACGAAAACGCGAACTATTCCTTCGCTGTAGCACCATGATAGGCGCTTGGAGTTGGCTCGGAAGCATGGCTCGTCCATGTCCGGGGGCCATTATACGAAACTTAAAAATCAGATAAGAATGTACTGGTGGCGGATTTAGGTCGCCACCATGTTGACCAGCACCGAGTATTCTACAAACCAAAAGCCAAATTCTTTCTTCCTTACGAGGCTCATGGCAAGATGCTGACAACGCATGCAGCACAGCATTTTATATGAGAATAGTTTGCAATAGCGATTGCTGCCGACTATCCCGGCTCGGCTACGGACGAACGGAAGGGAAAAAGGGGCGTGCCACATAGGAAGGACGCACTAAAGCTTTTCCTCGCGCATCGTGCCTCACTGATTCGCTATGCCAGGTCCATCGTCGGTAACGTCGATGACGCCGAAGACGTGGTTCAGGAGGCGTGGCTGAAGTTCAGCTCCGTGGCCGCCAAGCGCCCTATGGCCGAGCCGATGTCTTATATGCGAACGACAGTACGCAACCTCGCCTTGAACGGCAGCACGCGAAAACGGATCGAAGCACGGATATTCGCGCCGAACGGACAAACGGATGCCACAGACGTTCCTTCGGATAGCCCTACCCCTGAAAGCACAGCGATCTCGCGCGATGAATATGCACGGATCCTAGCGGCACTCGAGGACATGCCCGAACGGATGCGCACTGCCGTCGAAATGCACCGGCTGGGCGCCAAGAAACTGAAGGATATTGCGGCGCATTTGGGCATTTCGATCACCACCGCGCATACACTCGTCCTCGACGGGATAGAGCATTGCCGCGCAAAGACGGATCGCTCTCCCGAATGAATGGTTCAAAAAATCCCGAAAATTCGCGGCTCTCGATTGTTTATTAATTATAAGAGCCGGTGGATCAAATTCCTGGCAGAAGGAGTCTTATGAACGCTGGGCGCGACATGGATGATGAAGGGACTGCGCGCGCCGACGCCAATCGCGAGGCGTCGAACTGGCTGATCCTGCTTCAGGAGGAACCGGACGACGCGCAGTTGCAAAGCGAATTCTCCGATTGGCTCACAGCGAGCCCGGCCAACATCGAAGCATGGGACGAAACCCGTCGCATCGCGCATGTGATTGAAAGCGAGCCGCCAGCCTATTGGGAGCAGTGGCAAGAGAGCGAACGAGGCAATGTCGTTTCACTGGTTAGCGCAAGAGGTCCCGCAAGCCCGCCGGCAAGGCCTCGCTGGCCTCTTGTTCGCAACCTCTCGGCGATCACCGCCGCCGCTTGCCTCGCGTTGTTCGCCGCGCCGGAAGTCCTGCTGCATCTGCGCGCCGATGCTCTAGCCGGGACAGGAGAGACGCGCAGTCTGCAACTGGCAGACGGCAGCACGGTTATGCTTGCCCCGCAAAGCGCGGTAGCCGTCAATGTGAGCAAGGGTGGTGAGCGCGAGATCGATCTCCTGCGAGGTCGGGCCTATTTCGAGGTCGCTCCCGATATCGCTCATCCTTTTACGGTCGCGGCGGGCGAAACCACCACGACAGTTCTCGGGACGGCATTCGAGGTGCGAGCGGAAGGCCGCCAGAATGTCGCGGTCGAAGTAAAACATGGGCGCGTGCGCGTCTCCTGCGATGGCCAGGTTGATAGAAATGAACAACTGGGTGCAGGCGACGTGCTTGATCTCGGTTGCGATGATGGGCAGGCGGACAGAAGGACCATTGCGCCTTCGCGAATAGCAGCCTGGACGGACAACCGGATCATCGCGAGCGACCGTACGGTGCGCGAGGTCATCGACGCATTGCGGCCATGGTATGGCGGCGTCATCATGACTTTCGGCGACGGATTAGACGAGCGCAGAGTGACGGGCGTTTACGACACGCGGCAACCGGAACATGTGTTGCAAGCGCTTGCGAGATCGCATGGAATGCGTGTGCGCAACGTGACGCCTTGGGTGACGGTGATCCGCGCCGATTGAGCCATTTGGCGAGACAATTTTTACTGCTCTCAGTTTTTTCCGAAAAACTGCAGCCCCCGATTGTTTTATGTAATAGGGGTGTTTGCAACTCGTTCTCATTTGCAACAATGCACTCACCCTCGAATTTTGAAACGGAAGGGTGACAATAGTGCATTTTGGGGTTCGAAATTTAAGAAGTAGAAAAAACGGGCGGATTCTGGCGGTTTCCCTGCTGGCATCGGTTGCGTCGGCGGGCCTGATTGCGCCGACCTCGGCACTTGCCCAATCCGGCGTCGAGGCCGAAGCGACCGATTTCGATATTCCCCCGCGTGCGCTGAGTGAGGCTCTTGCCGATTTCGGACGACAGTCGGGGATGCAGGTCAATGTGGATGCGGATGACATCCGCAATCAATCCTCGCCGGGTGTATCGGGGCGGATGACCAATGCCGAGGCGCTGGGCCGGCTGCTTGCGGGCACCGGACTGACCTGGCGCATGCGCGACGGCTTCGTCACGCTCGAACCCGTGCCGCAGGCGGCGAGCAGCGGAGACGGTGCAATCCAACTTGGCACGCTGCGCGTCGAGGGGCAGAACGGAAGTGGCGGGCGCGGAGGCAGCAGCTCCGGCGGCGCGGCGGGCGGCGCGGATGAGATATTCGTCGCACCCCGCGCGGTCAGCATCGTCACGCGCGAGGGAATGGAGCGCACCCCCGCACGCCACGCCGCCGATCTCATCGCCGAGGTTCCCGGCGTCACCAGCGCGGTGAACCGCCTCAACCCGGGTCTCTCGGTTAATATTCGCGGCATGCAGGATTTCGGCCGCGTCAACATGATGATCGACGGCATGCGCCAGAATTTCGTGCAGAATGGGCATCAGGGTCGCAACGGGCAGATGTATGTCGACCCCGAACTCGTGACCAGTGTGACGATCGAACGTGGACCGCGTGCCGGCGTGCATGGTATGGGAGCGATCGCGGGCAGCGTCGATTTCAGGACGATCGGCCCGGAACACATCCTCGATGGCGATGACGACCGCATCGGGACCCGCCTGCGTGCCACGACGGGCCTTGGCGCCGATGGCAACGGCGTCAATTTTCTCGGCAGCGCGGCTCTTGCGGGCCGGTTGACCGACAATCTGGAAGTGATCGCGGCCTATTCGCGCCGCGACATCGGCGATTATGACATCGGCAAACATGGCGATGACGGGTTGCTCGCCTTTTCGCTGGTGGGGGTCAACGGCACGGAGACGATCAGCCGGATCAAATATGCAAGCCAGTTGCAGGAATCAGCGCTTGCCAAGGCGCGGCTGACTCTGGACGATCATCAATTCCAGTTCAGCTATGTCGGCACCTGGATCGACTATGAGAACACCAGCGACATGCGCTCCAGCTCGGCGGACGAACCCTGGGCGCATTTAGGATCGAGCGACATCGCTTCCGAAAACATCGCCTTCGATTATAGCTGGACACCCGACAGCGACTGGATCGACCTCAACCTCAAGCTTTATTACGTCAATACCCGCAACGGCAACTATGCAGATGCGAACACGCCCGCCGGCCTGGAGGCCCTCGTGGATATCGCCTGGAATGGGGGATATTGCGAGCGGGAAGAAATTCCTTCCTCCTGGGTCACCGCCTGCGGCTATGGCTATGGCACCGATCAGCGTCTCAGGACGCGCACCTACGGCGTTCAGCTCGACAATACATCGCGGTTCGACCTTGGGCATGATCTCATCCTGACCGCCAATTACGGCGCCGAATTCTATCAGGATCGCGCGCATTCGGATGTGACGATCGATCGCGAAGGTCGCATCATCGACACCTATAACCAATATGGTCGGGGCGATACGCTCAATCCGCGTGGGCGGCGCTCCATGGGAGGGCTGTTCGCCAATTTCGAGGTTGAAAACGAGCTTTTCACGCTTGGCGCCGGGCTGCGCTACGATCGATATTGGTTGAAAGGCTCAACGCAAGTGCTTGGCGTAACCAGCATCTATGAAGATAAGACGGAGCGCTTCCGGCGCCACTACTGCGGCTATCCCGAGCTCTACCCTAATACGGTGCCACGTTGGCCGGAGGCGTGCAACGCAATCGCTTCCTCATCCGATGCGGAGACGGAAGCGTGGATACGAGCCAACATGCCGGACTGGTATACCACGACCAACAACAACGCTCGACCGCGCTGGCTCGATCTGCGCGACTTCTATGAATATCGCGTGGATCGTTCAAAAGGCCGCTTCCTTCCGTCCATATTCGCAGCCATCCGTCCGACCACATGGCTGGAGCTCTATGGCCGCTGGGGAAAATCCTGGCGCCCGCCCGCGATCAACGAAAGTCTGATGGTGGGTGGACACCCGGGCGATCCGATCGCCAATATGTTCCCCAACCCGAGTGCCGATCCGGAAAAGACGACCACCTGGGAACTGGGCGCCAATCTGACCTTCGACGGTATCTTCAAGAACGATGATATCTTCTTCGCCAAGGTCGGATACTTCAATACACGGGCTAAGGACTATCTCTTCACCTCGGTGAACAACAATCTGCCGGGGGACAATGCCGACACGCCGGTCGGGTTGGGGCGGACGATGTTCGTCAACAATCGAACGCCGATGCGCTTCCAGGGCTTCGAGATCGAGGCGCGCTATGACGCGGGCTTCTTCTATGCGGGCACCGCTGCGACGCTCTATACGGGCAAGGACAACAGCTTTACCCAGGACCTCTATCCGGTCGGGGTCGGCACCAGCAAATGGGACCGACTCAACGAGGACGGTTCGCTGACCGAGCAGGCGCAGATGGCGCAGGATGCAGGGTACCCTTCCTGGCAGGCGTGGGCCGAAGCACAGGTTGTCACCGGTTCAGTATTCAACAGCATCGCCGGGGCGCTCATCGATAAGGTGATCGTGAACGCCGGCATCCGCCTGTTCGATCGCAAGCTCGATACAGGCGTGCGCTTCACCCACAGCGGCAGCGGCAGGCTGATTCCCTGGGACGAGGATTATGACGGCGTTCTGTGGCCCAGCTATGACCGGCTCGACTGGTATGGCAGCTTCACGCTCAACGACCGGTTCCAGTTCTTCGCTTCGGTCGAGAACGTGACAGACCAGCGCTACATCGATGGCAAGAGCGACTTCCTGGCGATGGTTGCGGCTCCCGGACGCACGATCACGGGAGGCATTCAGATGCAATTCTAAAGACGCCGAGGCGGCGTCTCTCACCAGACATGCGGACAACACCCGCATGGGGAGATGAGCGATCGATCATCTCCAACAGCCGTGCCGCAGGATTAGCCTGTGGCGCATCCCGAAGTAAAAATGCAGGAGAAATAAAATGTCTGTTTCGCTTATCCTCGGAGATGACGACAACTTCACCAATCCACTCAGCGTCGCCGACTCCCTTGAGGACGTTCTGAATGCCTGGGAAAACCCCGCGATGGCCGGATCGCATCCCGATACCACGGGTGAGTTTTCCGGAACGGCCGACAATAGCTGGTCGTCGCTGATTCCTGACCTCAGCGGTGACGCCTACACCTATGGCAACGATACGCTCGGCTATGCATTCGAAGTGACCGGTGATCTCTACTATTTCTTCAATGATATCATCACACCGGGCGGTGCCGGCCAGACCACAGACACACATGTCGTGTTCGGCGAAATCGAGACGATTACCATCTCGACCAGCATGGCGGATATCGACGGATCGGCACTGTTCACCTTCGATTTCACCGGCGACGAAATCACCAGCGCCCTGTCCGAAGGCCAGAATGGTGACATCTTCGAGATCATCGATGACCTGATGAACGGTTCGACCGACACCCTCCAGACCGTCCTTTCGACCGACTATGGTGTGAATCTGGCGGATTCGGTAGCCGACCTCGTGGCCGCTTCACCGCTCAGCGAAGAACTGCTGCTCGCCGCCTGAACCCTCACAGGCGTGACGAGAGGGGTGGCGGCTTCGGTCGCCACCTCAACTGTGCCTTTCCGCGGAAAAACCGATGCAGCCGACCGAAACCCCTACCGACGAAATCCGCGCGGCCGTCCTAAGTCTGCGCGACAGCATCCGTTCCGTCGCGGCGTTCAGCGCGGCGGCCAATCTGCTGATGCTGGCGCCATCGATCTACATGCTGCAGGTCTACGATCGCGCAGTGGCGTCGGGCAATCTCTTCACGCTCGGCATGCTCACGGTCATTCTCGCAGGGCTGCTCGCACTGATGGGCGCGCTCGAATATGTCCGCAACCGGGTGGTGATCCATGCCGGGTCGCGGATCGATGATCTTCTGGCCCGCCGCGTGCATCAGGCCGCGTTCGAGCGCGGGCTGGCGGGAGGGCAGACCAATGCCGCGCAGGCGGCGCGCGACCTCGACGCGATCCGTCAGTTTCTGACCGGCAATGCCGTTTTCGCCTTTTTCGATGCGCCCTGGACGCCGCTTTTCCTGCTCGTGATGTTTCTGTTCCATCCGTGGATCGGCCTGTTGGCATTGGTGGGAGTGATCCTGCTCGCGTCCCTGGCATGGCTCAACGAACGCATGTCGCACGACCTGCTCAGGCAGGCTGGAACGCTTTCGGTGCAGGCGACGCAAAGCGTCGAGATGCAGCTTCGCAATTCGGATTCGATCGAGGCGATGGGCATGCTCGGCCGACTCTATCGCGTCTGGCGCTCGCCCCATCGCGGCTACGTCCGACGTCAGGCCCAGGCGAGCGAGCGCAACGCGCTGATCAGCGCGATTTCACGCACCTTGCGCCTTGCGCTTCAGTCGCTGGTGCTCGGGCTGGGCGCCTGGCTGGTGATCGACGGACGGATGAGTGGCGGCATGATGATCGCCGGTTCGATCCTGATGGGGCGGACGCTGGCGCCCGTCGATCAGGTGATCGCCGCATGGCGGCAATGGGCCAATACTCGACTCTCTTGGGACCGATTGGGCGCCTTGCTCTCGGCGCATCCCGAACGTCCCGAACGCCTGCCGCTGCCCGAACCCAGGGGCGCATTGCGGGTCGAGGGAGCATCCGCGCTTCCGCCCGGTAGCACACAGGGGACGACACCTACGCTGGTTGGCGTAACCTTTGCGCTGGAGGCAGGCGATATGCTCGGCGTGATCGGGCCATCGGGTTCCGGCAAGTCCACGCTGGGACGCCTGATCGGCGGGATATGGTCAGCGCGCGCAGGCAAGGTCCGGCTCGACGGCGCTGACATCACGCAATGGGACAAGGAGCAGCTCGGTCCCCATATCGGCTATCTCCCGCAGGAAGTCGAACTGTTCGCGGGCACGGTCGCGGAGAATATCTCGCGTTTCGCCGATGCCGACGTCGATCCCGCGCAAGTGACCGATGCCGCCGTGATGGCCGGCGCGCATGAGATGATCCTCACGCTGCCACAAGGTTATGACACGCGGCTCGGCCCCGGTGGCCAGGGCCTGTCGGGCGGACAGCGGCAGCGGATCGCCCTGGCGCGGGCGCTTTACGGAGAACCATGTCTTATCGTCCTCGACGAACCCAATGCCAGCCTGGACGAGGCCGGAGAAAAGGCACTGGTTGAAGCGCTGGGCCGCCTGCGCGAGCGGAAAGTCACAACGATCCTCATCACGCACCGTCCCAAGATTCTGGAAGTCACGACCAAACTGCTCGTGCTGAAGGAGGGGCGCGCGCAAGCCTTCGGCCCGACTGCCAAGGTGATCGCGCGGATGCGTGGCGCGGCCTCGTCCAAACCGGACAATCAGGCCAACGGCCAGACGCGGCCCGCATCGGGAACGATCGGCACTGGCATTGCGCAGTCGGGTGGCACGGTCGTTTCGGGCTTCAGTTTTGGCGGCAAGGCGGGCGCATGACGATGCTGGACACCGATCAGATCGAGCCCAAGGGTCGCGCCTGGACACAATGGCGACAGTTGCTGCGCAATATCGGCAAGGACCGGCCGGAAAAACCTGATCCCGGCCCCGACGATCTCCAGCATGAGGAAGAAGCGGAAGGCCAGATGTCCCCGCGGCCCGCCCGCTTTGGCTGGTGGCTGTTGCTGCTGGGATTCGGCGGGTTCCTCATTTGGGCGGCCTTTGCCCCGCTCGACAATGGCGTGCCGATGCCCGGCGTGGTCGTCGTCACCGGCAATCGCCAGGCCGTGGAGCACCAAATGGGGGGCATCGTATCGGCGCTGCATGTCCGTGAAGGCGACCGGGTGCGTGCCGGCCAGATTCTCGTCAAGCTCGACCCGACCCGCGCGGATGCCGAAGCCGAGAGCATCGCCATCGAGCTTGCCACCGCTCGCGCGAAGGAAGCACGGCTTCTGGCCGAGCGCGACGGTCTCGCATCGCCGCGATTTCCCGCCAATCTCGAACGGGAAAGCGATCCCAACATAATCGGCACCGTCGCATTGCAGCGCCAGCTCTTCGCCAGCCGCCGCGCCGCATTGCAGGGCGAACTGACCGGAATCAGCCAGTCCATAGCCGGGCAGCAGGCGCTGATTTCCGGTCTCGAGGCCTCGGTTGGCGACAAGCGCCGGCAGTTGCAGGCGATGAATGAGCAGCTGGGCAATCTGCGCCAGCTTGCCGCCGAGGGCTATATACCGCGCAATCGCCTGCTGGAGACCGAGCGGTTGCGGGCATCGATCCAGTCGGACATATCGCGCGACCTCGGCAGTATCGGTCAGGCGCGCGGCCAGGCAGCCGAACTGCAGTCGCGCCTCTATCAGCGCCGTCAGGCCTGGCAGCAGGACGTGCGCGGCGAACTGGCCGATGTCCGGCTCGAAGCCCAATCGCTGACCGCAAGGCAGGAAGCGGCCCGTTTCGACCTTCAACATACGGACATCCGTGCGCCCGCCGCCGGCCGGGTGGTCGGACTATCCGTCCATACCGTCGGCGGCGTGGTCCAGCCTGGCGGACGCCTTATGGAGATCGTGCCCGACAGCGCGCCGCTGATCGTCGAGGGCCGCCTGCCAGTCGCGAGTGTCGACAAGGTGCATGCGGGTTTGCCGGTCGAACTGCTGTTCACCGCCTTCGATACCAGCACCACGCCGCGTCTGCTGGGCGAGGTGGAACAGGTGTCGGCCGACCGGCTGGAGGACGAGCAGAACGGGCAGCCTTTTTATCGCGTTCGTATCCGGGTCGCTGCTGATGAATTGGCCCGGCTCAAGCTGGGCGATCAGCCGCTGCGCGCCGGTATGCCCGTCCAAGCCTTCGCACGCACCGGCGAGCGCACGCTCCTCAACTATCTGTTCAAGCCGCTCATCGACCGCTTGCGGACGGCATGGGGGGACAGGTGAAGCGTATCCGTCTGTCGAATACCGGCTTGTCTGTTGCCGTCACTGTCCTGGCCCTCTGGTCGCCGCCTGCTTGGACGCAGGAAGCGAGCCGCTCGAGCGATGTGGCCAGCGCCGCGGAAAGTTCAATCGATTTTTTGCGCGCCTATGAACTGGCCTTGGAAGCCGATCCGACCTGGCTTGCCGCCCAGGCCCGCCAGCGCGCCGATGCGCAGGAACGGGCGATTGCGCGCGCAAGCTTGCGACCCAACCTGTCCTACAGCTATGACCGGGCGCGTAACTGGTCGGACATCACCCAGGCGCAGCCTACCGGCGATATCTCGCGCGACATGACCTATGACAGCTATTCGTCGAGCTTCACCTTGTCGCAGTCGCTGTTCAATGCGGCCGCCGGCGCCGGATACAGGGCCGGCGCTGCCCGTGCGGACGCGGCGGAGTTCACGCAGGAACGCGTGCGCCAGGCGCTGGCTGTGCGCGTCCTCCAGGCCTATACGGACCTGCTCTATGCGATCGACGACCTGAAGCTTGCCGAAGCGCATGCGGCGGCACTCGATGAGGATCTGCGCCGCGTTGATCGTTTCGTCCTGTTGGGCGAAGGCACGCGCACCGACCGGGCGGAAGTCGAGGCGCGGCAGCATATCGCCACCGCACAAGTGCTGGAAGCGCGCGACCGATTGCGCTCGGCTCGAAATGCTGTGCGTATTCTGACAGGTCCAGTTTCTCTCCGCGACCCGGCGCCGCTTGCCGACAGTTGCCTGCATCTCGCGGGACCATCGGAACCGCTGGATCTGTGGCGCGAAAGGCTGCTCGCCCATAATCCCGAACTGGCGGCGCAACGCAGTCTGGTGGAGGCGGCTGAAGCGCAGGTGGATCAGCAACGGGCGCGCGGCCTGCCGACAGTGGCGGCCTTTGCCCGTCATCGAAACTCGGATTCCGATGGCGAAAATGTCATCGGCCAGCATTTCAAGACGACGACGGTGGGCATTCAGGTGCGTGTGCCGCTCTATTCCGGCGGCGGTGTGACGGCATCGACGAGACAAGCGCGCAGTGCGCTGGAAGAAGCGCAATATGAACTCGCTGCCGCACGCTTCCAGCTGGTCGACGATCTCGAAGCACAGTTCAATCTTGTCGATATGAGCCCCCGCCGGATCGAGGCCTATTCGCAAGCCGCGGCGGCAGCGAAAGAACGTCTCCGTGCTACGAGGCGCAGTATCGTTGGCGGCGAACGCACCAATCTCGATGCGCTGGACGCCGAACGCCAGCGCCTTGAGGCACTGCGCGACCTAGCCCGTGCGCGTTACGACTATCTGCTCGCCTGGCTTTCGCTGCGTTGGCAGGCGGGCACGCTCGATGACGACGCTATAAAACGCGTCGGCGGCTGCTTCGGCGCGTCGCCCCGACCTTCGACTTTTCCCTAACGACCGGAGTATCGACATGGCCAGCAATGAAAGTAAGCAAACGATGATCGGCATGTTCGCCGCGCTATCGGCCGCCCTTGCCGTGGCGGCGGGCGCGTTCGGCGCGCATGGCGCAGCTGGTCCGCAGGAAGCCGAGTGGTTGCGAACCGGCGGCCTCTACCAGTTGATCCACGCAGTCGCCGCCCTGGCGATCATGTCACGCGCCAGCGGCGCGGCGGTGACATTGCTGGTCGGCGCCGCGATCTTTGCTGTGACGCTTTATCTCATGTCCCTCGGTGGGCCGCGATGGCTGGGGGCAGTGACACCCATCGGCGGCACATTGCTGATCCTGGGCTGGTTATGGGCGGCGTGGATATTCGGGCGCAAACGGCATGGCGAATGAGCAACGACTGCTCGAATGGGCCCAATTTTCAAACTACTAGAGTTGAGGAAATACAATGACGACAATTACGAATACAGTATCGGAACCTCTTTCGAAACGCCTCAAGGCGCTGACACATGAGACGCATGACCGGCTCGACAAGTCGATCATGTCGGTAGCCTCATTCGCCAGCGTCGAAGGCTATGGCCAGTTCCTGGGCGTGCAGGCGCTGTTTTATCGGGACATTGACGCACTCTATGGCGATGCAGGGCTTCAGGCGTTGCTACCCGCCCTTGCCGAACGGCGGCGGCTCGACTCGATCGCGGCGGACCTTGGCGATCTCGGTCTTCCCGTACCCGAAACCGCAGAGACGCCCGCCTTCGTTGGCGGTGCGGTGGATGTGCCCACGGCACTGGGCTGGTTATATGTCGCCGAAGGCTCCAATATCGGAGCTGCCCTTCTACGTAAGGAGGTGGCTAAGCTCGGCCTGTCGGACGAGCATGGCGGCCGCCATCTCGCCCCCGCGCCCGAAGGCCCGGCAGCGCATTGGCGCACCTTCACCGTCGCGCTCGACAGCGCGGAACTGACGGCCGAAGAAGACACGCGGGTGGTTGACGGCGCCAATGCCGCCTTCGCACGTGTGCAGGCGCTGGTCGATGCCCGTCTTGGCTGAATCGGTACAGGGCGAGCTTGTCAGGCGCGGCCGGGCGGCGCGCATCTTCTGGCTCACGCTCGGCCTCGCTTTGGTGGGGCTGGGCTTCGTCGGCGCCTTCGTGCCGCTCTTGCCCACAACTGATTTTCTGCTGCTGGCACTGCCCTGTTTCGCGCGGTCCTCACCGCGTCTCGAGGCATGGCTGCTCAATCATCCGCGCTTCGGTCCTGGCCTTCGCGCCTGGCAGGAGGAGCGCGCCGTGCCGCGCAATGCTAAGATCATGGCCTGTATCGGTATGAGCATCGGCTACGGCTTGTTTTGGTGGCATGTGCGCCCGGGCTGGATCGTATCGTTCGGTGTCGCTGCCTTCATGCTCTTCTGGATGGTGTGGATCATGCGCCGTCCGATTCCGGGAGACATCCGATGAAAGGGACGGATCGGACTGCATACGATCAGACTGCCGATGTCCATCCTTTCGATGCAATGGGCGATTAGAGCCGTCGAGATCGTCGGGAAGCGGTTCGCCGAGCTTCAGCACGCCGCCATAGTCCTTCGGCCCCGATGTGATCGCCTCGCTCGTCGCGCTGAAGTCTGCGCGTGACCAGGCGCGCATCGACGCGGAACGGGCACGAGCCGCAAGCGAGAATGCGAGGCAGACGATTATGCCTGACCAGCTCGGTCCGTTCGCTGCCGTCGCGCGCCGCCATATGCGTGGAAAGGACGGCGGATTGCGGCGCGACCATTTGCGGGCGCTGGCGCAGCGAGTCGAGGTTGCCGAACGCGAGGTCCGCATCATGGGATCGCGCAACGAACTTTTGAGGGTGCTGGCGCCCCCAAATGGCGTAGGAACGGCGGCAAACCGCGTTCGCATTTATGTTCCAAGATGGCGGAGAGTTCGGGACGAAGCTCGAACTCGGAGCCGCGCGCTCAAGTAGCGGCCCACGGTCAGCATCTGCATGCAGGAAGACCTGCGGGTGGATCGCTTTGTGCTGATCCACGGCAGCTATCACCGACGCCTCGCCGAATTCGTTATGCAGGATATTCGGGATGTTTCGTCCGAGACCGAGGTCGTCCCCCACGTCATGGACTTCGAGGACGCATGCGACTTCGAGGAGGTCAACTGCGCAACCCTGAAGGACGACAGCGCCATGTCTGCCCTCTTCGGCCACAAGAAAGGTGCCTTCACCGGCGCGGTGCAGGACCGGCCCGGCCTGCTCAAGAGTGCTGACAATGGCCTGTTGTTCCTCGACGAAATCGGTGAACTGGGGTTGGACGAACAGGCCATGATCCTGCGCGCGATCGAGGAGGGGCGCTTCCTTCCGGTTGGCGCTGACAGTGAAGCAAAGAGCGAGTTCCAACTGATCGCAGGTACTAACCGCAACCTGATGGACGAAGTCGCCGCCGGGAATTTCAGGGAAGACCTGTTTGCACGCCTAAATTTCTGGACTTTCGCATTGCCAGGCCTTGCCGAGCGGCGCGAAGATATCGAATCCAACCTCGACTACGAACTTGAGCGTTTCGCCGAACGTGAAGGCACGCGCGTTACAATCAACAAGGAAGCGCGGGACGGGTATTTCGCTTTTGCCGAGAGCCCGTCTGCACGATGGCAGGGCAATTTCCGCGACCTCGCTGCCAGCGTCACCCGCATGGCAACACTTTGCCCTACCGGTCGGATCGACCGCGATGCAGTGGACTTCGAAACGGGCCGACTTGCACGGCTCTGGTCAGGCGACAAAGCAGAGCGCGGGGGCCTGAGCGACCTGCTCGGATACGATCGCGTGGCGGCGATCGACCCCTTTTGACCGGGTGCAGCTGGAATATGTGGTTCAGGTGTGTCGACACTCAACCAGCCTTTCTGACGCAGGACGCACCCTCTTTGCCGCCTCCCGCGAACAACGCAAATCAACTAATGATTCTGATCGGCTCCGGAAATACCTCGCCAAATATGAATTGGAATGGGCTGTCCTCGCAAGGTAGGGGCGTCAGCTTTCCGTGCTAGCGCGACCCCAACCAGACGGTCTCCATCCGGCCCAATTATCACCTTTGGGCATGAATGAAGGGCAGCTTCCGACGGTTCATCTGAGCAAGTGTATGACCGCAAGGCGGAATTCGCCACTACGCGGCGTATCTCCCATCCTTCAATTGTCGGGCCATCCCGATACTAGCGAGGGGTTCGAGTACAGGGCGAACAGATGTAGCACGCTTGCCCTTGAAGGTCCGCGCAACATACTTTGCGGCAAGCGGACTTACAGCAGACGAAAGGATCGATTGCACTGCGTTGACTTGTTCAGGCAGCGAGCCGGGCCACACGATGAGGTTGTCGGGCGCGGGAGCCGCCGCTTCGCCCAGGTCGAGCGTCTGCAAGACCGGGGCCTGATAATCAAGCGCTTGGTATTCCGGGCGCAGCCGGCGGACCAGTCCCTTGGCCTCCTCGGCAGCGCGTTCCTTGTTGAGCGCGACAATGCGGGCGAGGATGGCATAGCGTTCGGCTTGGCCCTTGGCCTGCACCATCGCTTTTGCCCATCCCGGGGGTGCCGGGTCAGGCCGTGCTGCGCTTTATGCGCACGGTTGCGGTTTGACCGAAGAGATCAAGATCATCTTCGCCTTTCTCGGCGGAAGTTCTATCGGTTTCACTACCTTGTTTCGCCTCAAGGATGAAGGCGTTGCGCTTGTAGCAATCGATGCGGCCGAAGCTCTTCGTACCGTCACCATTGTCCTGGAATACTCGGCGCTCAAAACATAATCGTTATGCGTATCATCGGCGTGGCTACCGGCGGGGGCCCAAAGCCCAAGAAGATGACAGAGTCCGTTGATGAAGCTTTGTGTATTGGCTAGTCCAGAGCTGCCCGTCTGAAATGAATTTTTCAATGTCCAAAGTGTTCGTCATTTGGGACATGGTTCAGCACAGAGGCTGGGCTCAGGCAACGAAGCTTCGCGCCTCGTTGGATGTTCCCAACTAGAAATGATCCAGTCTTGGAAAACATTCAAATTGGAAAAGTCTCCCTGCATGGGCCAATCGAGATCAGGACAAGATGATGGCTATTTGGTCCCCAATTCGGAACATATAATGAAAATC
Organism: Altericroceibacterium spongiae; assembly: GCF_003610805.1. Classification (GTDB taxonomy): domain Bacteria; phylum Pseudomonadota; class Alphaproteobacteria; order Sphingomonadales; family Sphingomonadaceae; genus Altericroceibacterium; species Altericroceibacterium spongiae. The sequence continues at coordinate 15,199 of NZ_RAPF01000015.1, forward strand.
GCGAGCTTTGGCGCGATGCGTCTCATGGCCGACAGGCCACGATGCCTTACCGGAAACCACTGAAATATTATAGAAAACCGGATTTCCGATTTTGGGCAATCAACCTTGCAAAAGTCCCTGCTTGACAAGCACACCCTATACGGCTGCCCCGTGGGCTAAGTGACAGAAATAAATGGTAAAATACACCCGTATCACTGCGACACGCGTGTATTACGTTTGATAAAACACGCTTTATAGCAATAGCTTACGGCGATTACATCCATATTACCGCATTTTTATATAGACTGCGCTGAATGTGATTGTAAAAAAGTTTTTGCGATATCCGGACCAGACTCTTTTTCGGAGTTTGGTATGAATAATAAAAGTCGAGTATTGATCTCAATCAGGCTGGAGCCTGAGATTGCACCTGATATTGAATCTCTCGTAGAGAGTACAAAACAATGGCGCACAGATCTCATTAATTCCTTATTGAAAATTGCTATCGGGCAAACCAAGCGCGGTGTTAGCATAGATCTCGAACGATGCCTCCTGATGATGGAGTGCATGTACATTACCCTCACCGCTCATCTGGCTGAGGAAAATCCTGAGCTACTCGAAAGGATTGTCCAACTCGGTAAAGAGCAGGTCGCTGAACACCATGCGTAAGGACATCCGGTTCAGCAACAAAGCCGTCACGTTGCAGCATCGTTCCGCACGCGGAAAGGTGAAGCGAAACGCGAATAACTTTACGCGTGGATCACAGCTCTTCAGTCACGAGATGCGCATGACCTGGGCGGCCTTCGAGTACTCGTTTACATATGGTGTGCCACTTTCATTATTTCGCTCTCTGGCCTCACCTATTTCTATCTCGCCAATCACGAGACACAGCTCATCATTATGAAGCTCTATTCCGAGCTTTGGGCCTCCATGGATCTGGACCCGCCCAAGGTCGTCAATTTAACGATACCGAACGGAAGTGAAGTCCGGAGTGAAATAAGCTGGGTCGCTCATCATCCGGCTGTGCAAATGGCATGGATGAAAGCGAAGAATACCCTCATCGCTTCAATCGTCACTGCCTGTGCCATTTGCACTCATTTTACGCTCTGGTTTTTCAATTTTTCGACCCGCCGCGGGCGAGACATTCTGACCGAACGTCATGAGCGCGGCGCGCTCCTTATACCCGCCGAGGAACTTGCCTCCGAAGTGGGCCGAAACAACACCAAAAATTCAAGGAGCATTGCGCCAAAATTACCCTGCAGCTCAAACCGAACAAGGTCCTTGCGCTGCCTCTCGAAGAGCGTGTCCGGCGAGGGTATCGGGTAAGGTAAAAGCGCGGTTGCGAACCAGCGCGTCTCACCCCCGCGCGAAGGGTTCACCCGCTATTGCCTGATGAAACCGAAAGACCGGTCCGCCAACGGATCGGGCTTTTGTGTAGTGGCTATCTTGCCACAGATCGGTTCGGAAGCGTGGCTGTGTTGTTGTGTGCCATCGTTGTTCCGTGTGGCAGTTTCGTTCAGCTACGGACAATTTATAGCAATAAATTCAGATTCTTAGCAAGGAACTCATTGAGGCTCTGCCGGGCGCCGACACTGCGGTAAATCCTTTGAATTGCTACAAAATAACCGTTCTGAATAAGCGTTGACAACGCAGGACGGCAAAAATATGTAGCGCTATAAATCTGTCGTCGAGAGCAGGTTTCCCATCACCGCAGTTCAGTTGATGCGTGATGCAGCAGGTTCACACAGGGGAGGATATTGATGACAACCCGTTTCCGTATGTCTTCGCGTATCGTTCTGGCAGGTGCCAGCGTGATCGCAATGAGTGCTTTTTCCGGACAGGCTTATGCGCAGGACAGCGCTGCCGCGGCAGAAGACAATTTCGATGCTAATGCTATCGTCGTGACCGCCAATCTGCGCGAACAGACGCTGGAAGAAGTGCCGCTGGCCGTTTCCGTCGTATCGGGTGACCGGCTTGACGATGTTGGCGTGGGCGGGATCGAAGCGATCACCGACACGGCTCCCTCGCTGACTTTCACCAAGGGTGACAATCCGGGCAACTCCTCGCTTTCTATTCGCGGCATCGGCACCAGCTCATTTTCTATCGCGGTCGAACCGGCCGTGTCTGTGGTGGTTGACGGTGTGGTGATGGCGCGTTCGGGTCAGGGCTTTCAGGACCTTATCGATGTGCAGCGCGTGGAAGTTCTGCGCGGTCCGCAATCCACTCTTTTCGGCAAGAATGCGTCCGCCGGTCTGATTTCAGTGACTACTGAAGATCCTTCCGATTATCTGACCGGCAAGGTCGATGCCAGCCTGGCTTCGGGCGGTGAATATTCGGTGCGCGGATCGGTCTCCGGCCCGCTGAGCGATACGGCCGGCGCCAGCCTCAGCGGTTTCTACAAACAGTATGACGGCTTTCTCGATAATGTGTCCGGCATTGGCGATCATCACCGCGCCGGCTATGAAAATTACGGTTTCCGCGGCAAGCTGAAATTCGAACCGAGCAGCGATCTGGATATCACGCTGATCGGCGATTATCGCCATGGTAAGGATAATTCGACCTTCACTTTCCGCCACGTTTATGCCGAACCTTACGCCAATGCGATGAGCCCGGTTGAGCCGGGTGCGGCCAATCGCGACGTCAATATCAACGCGCCGACCGACAACACATCCGAACAGTGGGGGCTGTCGGCCAAGATCGACTATGATTTTGCCGATAACTTCCAGCTCACTTCGATCAGTTCCTATCGCGAATGGGATTTCGAAGGGAACAGCGATGTCGACGGCACACCGCTGAGCGAGCCGGCACCGGGCGTCAATCTGTGGGACATCAATCGCGGCCTGACCGATCTCAAGCAGATGTCGCAGGAAGTGCGTGTCGCATCGGGCGATCTGGGCGGTTTCGACATTCTGTTCGGCGCTTTCGCTTTCAACCTCAAGGCTGATCGTGGCTTCATGCGCCGGATGCGTTTCCTCAACGACGTCAATCGTTCGGGCCAGTTCAGCGGTTCGACCGAAACCACCAATCTGGCGGCTTTCGTCAGCACCAATATCTATCTGTCCGACACGACTGAAATGTTCGGTGGCCTGCGCCTGATCCATGAAAAGCTGGATTATGACGTGTTCCGGGATCCGGCCAATGTGCTGGTCGATGGCGATCTGGCGCTGGGCGGCTCGACCGGCACCTATGCCGATTTCGGCGGTTCAACCAAAGATACGGCTTTCGTTGGCAAGATCGGCCTGCGTCAGCAGGTTTCCGATTATGGCAATGTCTATGCCAGCTATGCACGCGGCTATAAGGGCAAGGGCTTCAATCTGGTCTTCGGCACCACCCCCGATTACGAACCGGTGGATGCGGAAAAGTCCGATGCCTATGAAATCGGTGCCAAGCTGACCACGCTGGATCGCAGCCTGTCGCTCAATCTGGCGGCGTTCTATACCAAGTATAAAAACTTCCAGGGTCAGGCACAGCTGCCCGGCGATGTCTCTTTCGTGCTGCTCAATGCCGGGCAGGTCTCGACCAAGGGTATCGAAGCAGAGGCAACCTATACGCCGACAGATCTGACGACGATCTCGCTCGGTGCGACCTTCCTCGATGCGCGGATCGATGAATATCCTCTCGGGCCGTGCTATTACCGCCAGACCGCAGCCGAAGGCTGCGTCGACGGTGCACAGGATCTGGCCGGCGGCGATCTGCCCAATGCGCCCGATCTGCGTCTGACCGGCTTTATCAAGCAAACCGTTCCTCTCGGCGATTCGCTGCCTTTCGACGGCTTCGTCCAGTCGAACTTCACCTATCAGAGCAAGGTGCAGTTCGGGATGGATCAGGACCCGACGACGCGGCAGGGCGGCTATGCCGTGGTGAATGCCGGACTGGGTATCGATTCCAAGGATGATCGTTATTCGGTGACCTTCTTCGTCCGGAATCTCTTCGACAAGAATTATGTCGGTTACATTTTCTCGTCAGGCTGGAATGGCGGCCGTGTCTACCAGCAGGTGGTCCGCGATGCGTCCCGCTATGTCGGGGTGAAAGCATCCTATAACTTCTGAGTCCCACCGGTCTCTCCCGGAAAAGGCGGCAGCTTCGGTTGCCGCCTTTTTTCGTTGGGCGAGCGGGTGGGAGATCTGCTTGCCCGTTTCAATGTAAAGCATCACCCGGAAGTATTTGCCGTGTTCTGCCCCAGTGCTGCGATGAAAGCATCCAGTGCAAAATCGAAGGTTTCGCTCACCGGGTGGATCGAGCTGGCGAATTCGAGATGGCCTTCGTGCTGGAGGTTGATCACATAGCCGAGGATGAAGCTGCCCAAAGCGCCGGTGGCGGCAAGCGCCTTGTTGCGCGGGAGGCCGGCCTTCATCAGCGCTTCGCTGAACTGAGGCACGATTTCATTGCGCATCTTGTCGGTCGGCCGGGAAAGCGATGCGATACGGCCGCTATCGGGAAATTCCAGCAGGATCTTGCAGTGATTATTGGCAAGTCTGCGAATCCATTCGCGCCAGTCCGATGCAGGGGGCGTGCGCTCCAGAGCCATTTCCAGAAGCCGCTCGATCATCATGCCGTAGAGATCCTGCATGCTGGAAATGTGATAATAAATCGCCGGGCCTTTGACGCCGAGCTTGGTAGCCAGTTTGCGGCTTGAAAGGCCGGCCAGCCCGTCCTGTTCCACCAGTTCCCATGCCGCACTGACGATACGCTCATGGTCGAGCAAAGGATCATCTTTGGACGGACGCATTCTGTAACTCCCTGAACCTCCCTTTCTAAAGCGTGCCGCGATGAAAGAGGTCAAGCCTGGCGTAGACAAAACCTCTTCTTAAAGCCGGTTCTTGACAGTAAACTTAGCAGTGATAAGTTTCGCTTCAAACAGGTGGCGCAAAGCCATCGGGAGAGGAGAATTATCTATGCGAAAGCCGCGCTTTGCCGGCCTGTCCGGCCTTGCCTGCCTTGTTTCCCAACTGCCTTCGGGGGTGCGGATATGAGCGGCGCCATGACGCAGGAGGTTGCGCTCGTGACAGGCGGCGGACGGGGTTTCGGCCGCGCGATAGCGGAGCGCTTCGCTGCAGAGGGGGCCGCGGTGGCAGTCATGTCCCGCAGCGGCAATCAGCTCGATGAGGTGGTCTCTGCGATCGAAGCCGAAGGCGGCAGGGCCATGGCCGTTACCGGTGATGTCACCAGCGCAGACGATGTTGCCCGCGCTGTCGGTCGGGTGACAGCGGCGTTCGGCACAATCACACGTCTGGTCAGCAATGCCGGTGTGCCCGGCCCTTTCGGCCCCCTTTGGGTGACCGATCCCGATAAATGGTGGGAGGCCGAGCAGGTCCATTTGCGGGCGCCCTATCTGCTGCTGCGTCATGTGATGCCCGATATGGTGGCCAATGATCGCGGACGGATCATTCTTGTCTCTGCCATTGCCAGTCGGCTCACCCTGCCGGGTCTTTCGGCTTACAGTGTCGGGAAGGCGGCGCAGAACAAGCTGGTCGAGATGGTCGCGGAGGAAATAAAGGAAACCTCGCTTAAAATCTTCGCGATCGATCCCGGCTTTGTCGTCACCCAGTTGGGACTCGACACATATAATTCCCCCGATGCGCGCAAATATATGCCGCATATGATGAAATATCTGGAGGAAGGGCAGGCGCGCGACAATGCCGATGCCGACCTCTATCGCTGTGCGCAAAGATGCGTCGATCTGTTCAGCGGGCGCTACGACTTGCTGTCCGGGCGTTATATGGAGCTTGACGATCCGATCGATGACTGGCTGGCGCAGGCCCGTGAACGGGGCGAAACGCAGGCTGCCGATGCGGCGGAGAACGTATCATGAGCCTCGAAGACAGGCTCGACCGTCTGGAGGCCGAGAACCGTGCCTTGCGGCATGATCTGACAGCGCTTCAGGATGAACGGGCGATCCGCCAGCTTCATCACAATTACGGCTATTTCATGGATAAATGGCTGTTTCCCGAAATTGTCGATCTCTTCACCGAAGACGCGACGCTTTACTTCCTCAATGGCATTTTCCGGGGGCGTGCAGGCGCATCGCGTATGTATGGCTATGCCGGTGAAGGTGTTCGCGGCCCGCGCGACGGGCTGCTCTTCGAACATCTGCTCATGCAGGACGTCATCCATGTCGCTGCTGATGGAAAAACAGCGCGCGGCCGTTTCCACGCTCTCCTGTTCGTTTCCGTGCATGACAGTGTGAAGCACCGCTATCCCGACTGGCCTTCGCAATTCTGGGAAGGCGGCATTCACGAGAATGAATATCGCAAAGTGGACGGGATCTGGAAGGTTTCGCGCTTCGATTACCGGATTGCCTATCAGGCCGATTACGCCACCGGATGGGCTGCAGCGCCTGACCATCCGCTGATGGTTCGCCCCTTTGCCGGAACCTTTCCCGAAGTGCCGGGCGGCCCGGACGAATTAAGGCCTATGCCGCCGCAATGGCCGCAGGCCACTTTCCCGCCCTTCCATTATCGGCATCCGGTTACCGGCAAGCCGATCCCGGAAGAAATCAACGGAGTGAAAATGTCTGAATAACAGAACCATATGTGGGAGAAGGACATGTCAAAAAATAAAATGAACACGTTCGCATTATTGAGGGGTGCAGCGGTCTCGGGCCTGATCTGCGGAGGAATGGCTGCTGCACCGGCCTTTGCGCAGCAGGTGGCCGAAGAGGACACACAGGCAGAGACTTCTAACGGCCAGATCTCTGAAATCGTGGTAACGGCTCAGTTTCGTTCGCAAAATCTACAGGATACGCCGCTTGCCATCACTGCGATAGACAGCGCGCTGATCGAGGCACGCAGCCAGAACAATATCGAAGACGTCGCCAAAACTGCGCCCAGCGTGCAATTCACTTCGGGCGGTCAGGGCGGCGGTGCGCAGACCGCTGCGGTCAATATTCGCGGCATTGGCGCCAGTGACTTCCTGTTCCCCAACGAACCGGGTGTCGGCATTTATATCGATGATGTTTATTATGGCATCAGCCTGGGTTCGGCTTTCGATCTGCTCGATCTCGACCGGGTGGAGGTGCTGCGCGGGCCGCAGGGCACGCTTTCCGGGAAGAATTCGATCGGCGGTTCGATCAAGATGTTTACCCGCAAGCCCGATGAAACGCCCGACGCTTATATTCAGGCGGAATACGGGTCTTACGATCGCATGCAGATTTCCGGCGGAACCAATATCACGCTGGCGCAGGACAGACTCTATGCGCGTGTTACCGGCCTTGCCCGGTCGGTCGACGGTTTCCTGAAACGGCTCGATTACAATTGCGCCAATGACACCGATACAGCGCCGGGCGGCACTTTTGCGCTGGCCAGCGACGATTGCGTGATAGGCACGGAAGGCGGGCAGGACCTTTATGCGTTGCGCGGCGCGTTGCGCTTCATTGCCAGCGCCGATATCGAGAACACGCTAACGGTCGATTTTACCAAAGATCACTCGGAAGCGTCCCCCAGCAAATCCATCATTTATGTCTCCCCGGAATATATTACCGGGCCGGAAGACTATACCAGTTACGCCAATTATACCGGCTATCCCGGCACCGATCAGCAGTTCACCAATCCGGCGATCAGCTATGTCACCCAATGGGGCATTGCCAATACGTTCGACTGGCAGATCGGCAGCAATGTCAGTCTGAAATCGATCACGGCTTTCCGCAAGACCAGGGGCCGCAATGCCTGGGACGGCGATAATTCGCCCGAACATCAGGTCAATGATTTCAACGTTTTCAAGCACGAACAATTCACCCAGGAACTGCGTCTTTCGGCCGATATTGGCGAGATGATCGAAGCGACGATTGGAGGGTATTATTACAATGCCGACAGCCGGCTGACCGGCAGAGTGAGCAATGGGGCTGCCGCGCTCGATTTCGTACCCAACGATCCTTTCGATCAGGAATCGAAATCCGGTTTCATTCATCTGGTGCTCTCGCCCACCGACACGCTCCATTTCACCGGCGGGCTGCGCTACACCAAGGAAGACAAGACCTATACGTTCAACCGGGCAAGCGGCATACCGGGCGAACCCGTCAATCCGCTGGTTGCACCGCTCGATGGTCTGGTGGGAGAATTTCACGGCGACCGGTGGGATTACCGGGTGGCGGCGGATTATGAATTCTATCCCGATATCCATGTCTATGCGCAGGTGGCCACGGGTTTCAAAGGTGGAGGGGTCAATCCGCGGCCTTTCACGGCATCGCAGCTCGTCCCTTACGATCAGGAAACCTCGACCAGCTATGAAGCGGGGCTGAAAAGCTTCCTGTTCGATCGCCATTTGCGGCTCAATCTGGCCGCCTATCACACCGATTATCAGGACTATCAGGGACAGGTCAGCTCATGCCCCGAAATCAGCCCGCCGGGTTTTCCCTTCTGTTCCGCCACGCTCAACGTCGCGGATGCCGATATTGACGGTTTTGAAGTGGAATTCGACTTCCGCCCGGTCGAAGGTTTAAGTTTCGATGGCTCGGTCAGCTATACCGATTTTCAGTTTGCCGATGCGCGGGCGGGAAGCGGAATCATCGCAGGTGAAACCCGGCCGATTTTCGTTCCCGCATGGAAATATGCGCTTGGCGCGCAATATGAAATCGGCCTTGGCGATCGCGGTACATTGCGGCCGCGGGTCGATTATGCCTGGCAGGACGACATGGAAAGCACGATCCCCAACGGGATTGAGGGCTTCACATTCGGAACGGTCGATTCCTACGGCGTTCTCAATGCCCGGCTGACCTATCTGTCACCCGATGAGAACTGGGAGCTGGCGCTGGCAGCCACCAATGTGACCGACAAGTTCTATTATGCGAACAAGTTCGATCGCTACACGCAAAGCGGCAATGTCTACGGCACGGTGGGGCGTCCGCGCGAATTCCGTTTCAGCGTGAAGCGGCGCTTCAATTGATTGTGTGCACTGCGGGAAAAGCCCGCTTTCCCGCAGTGTTTCGCAAAGGATAAGAGCATGGCCTCCTCCCCCTCGCGTCATTATGAAATCCGCACGCTGATCCTGCTCGGGCTGGCCTATGGCTTTGCCTATTACGACCGGATGATGATGACGTTTCTGACGCCTTTCATCGTACCCGAATTTCAGCTCAATAACACGCAGGTCGGTGCATTGGGCGCTGCCCTCTCGCTGAGCTGGGCGATAGGAGCCTATATTCTCGGCCGCTGGTCGGACAGTCTCGGCGTCCGCAAACCGTTCCTGCTCGCCTCGCTGGTAATCTTTTCAGCCTGTTCGGTCCTTTCCGGGCTGGCGATCGATTTCTGGACGCTGTTCGCCTCGCGTCTGCTGATGGGGCTGGTGGAAGGGCCCTTCCTGCCGATCTGCCTCGCCATTATTGCTGTGGTCACGCCTGCGAGGCGCCGCGGGCTCAATATCGGGATCGTGCAGAATGTCTTCGGCGCGATCCTCGGCACCGCCATCGCGCCGATCCTGTCGGTCGCTATCGCTGAAATGTGGGGCTGGCGCTTTTCTTTCTATACGGCCGCGTTGCCCGGTTTCATCCTGGCCTTTCTGATCTGGCGTTATGTCGCTGAGCCGCATGAGCCGGCTCAGCCGATGGGAGCGAAGGGCACATCCACCGGCCCCGGTATGCTGGAGATGCTGCGCCGGCGAAATATCGCGCTATGCGCGGTGATCGGTTGTCTGCTGGTGGGCAGTGTGGTGCTCGGATCGATTTTTCTGCCGCTTTATCTGACCCGGATACGGGGTTTCGAGCCCGGCCATATGGCGACCATTATGGCCATATTGGGCCTGTGTCCTCCCATTGGCGGGCTGCTGGTGCCTTTTCTGTCAGACCGTGTCGGGCGCCGTCTGCCGTTGGTCGTATTCGGCGCCTTAATGGCGGTGACACCACTGGCCGCGCTGTATTTTCAGGGCTCTTCGGGGATCCTCACTGCGCTGATGTTTCTGGGCTGGATCGGGCTGGGCACATTCCCGCTATTTATGGGCGTGATCCCGGCGGAAACGCTTTCAGGGAAGGGCACCGCAGCGGCGATGGGGCTGGTGGTGGCGATTGCCGAGCTGACCGGCGGAGTCCTCGCCCCGCTCGGCGCAGGCCGTCTCGCCGATGCCTATGGCCTGCAATCGCCGCTGCTGATGGCCGTGGCGATGGCGCTTATCGCAGGGCTTGTCGCCCTGTTCCTCGAAGAAACCAACAAAGCCGCACAGGATGCGGCGCAATTGGAGACTGAAGCTCATGCCTCATAGCCCGCAAGAACAGCACAATCTCGATTTCTGCACGCGCATGTATAAGGAAATGCTGTTCACCTTCGATGCAAGCCGCGTCGATGAATTCATCCATCCCGATTACATTCAGCACAGCACCGCGGCGAGCGAAGGGCGAGAGGGATTACGCGCCTTTTTCGCCGATCGTGCCGACCGCTTTCCCGATGTAAAAATGGCCATCAAGGGCGCCTTTGCCGATGGTGACTATACGATCTTCCAGATCCACACGATCCGGCATGATGGCGATCCGGGCATGGCGATTGTCGATATTTTCCGCATGGAAGAGGGAAGGGTGCGCGAACATTGGGAAGTGCTGCAGGAGATTCCTGCGAAACTGCCACACAATAACGGCATTTATTGAGCGTCACCCATGGCAGGAGAATATAGCGCAGAGGAAAAAGCCAATCTGGCACTGGTGCAGGGTTTGTTCGACAATGTGCTGAATGCGATCGATGCCGATGCGGTCGATTCCTATATCCGGCCCGATTATATCCAGCACAATCCATCGACATTGTCGGGTACAGAGCCGCTCAAGGAGCTGCTGCGGCGGATCGGGCGCGACCATCCGCAATCGGTACATGATGTGAAACGAATGATGGTCGATGGCGATATGGTGATGGTGCATTATCACGCCCGCCGCTGGCCCGGTGACAGAGGCTGGATCGCGGTGGACATCTACCGCATCGAAAACGGCCTGATCGCGGAACACTGGGATGTGGTGCAGCCTATCGGGCCTGACAGCATCAACCCGCTGACCCCTTTTTAACGGAGAGAGAGAAGCCATGCGTTTCGAAAACAGGAATGTGCTCGTTCTGGGCGGTAATAGCGGGATCGGTCTCGCCAGTGTGAAGGGCTTTGCCGAGGAAGGCGCCAATGTCCATTTTACCGGTCGCAATCAGGAGACGATCGACGAGGCCATGCAGACAGTGCCGGGGGCGCAGGGGCACCGGGTCGATATCACCGACAGGGCCGCGATGGCGGATCTGCTCGACAATTTGGGAAAGGATGGCCGGACACTCGACATATTGTTCATCAATGCAGGTATTGGCGGTTTCGCTCCCTTACGCGAAATCACGGAGGAACAATGGGACGCGATTCACAACGTCAATCTCAAAAGTTGTGTCTTCGCGATCCAGCAGGCGCTCCCTCTGTTGGGAACCGGCTCTGCGATCGTCATCACCGGATCGATCGGCGCGCATAGCGCCTTGCCCGGTAATGCCATGTATGCCGCCGCCAAGAACGGCCTGCATGCGGCGATGAAAGTGATGGCAGGGGAGCTGGTTTCCGAAGGCATCCGTGTGAATATGGTCAGCCCCGGCCCGATCGACACGCCGCTGCTCTATCGCAATCCGGGTGTGACCGGAGCACAGGTGGATGCGCTGCGCGATAAGATGATCGAAAGCGTGCCGATGAAGCGCATGGGGCAGGCCGAGGAAGTCGCCCGGGCGGTTCTGTTCCTGGCATCGGACGAAGCGAGTTTTATCACCGCGGCCAATCTCTGCGTCGATGGCGGAGCGCTCGAATTGCGATAAAGCGTCTGGAAATGCGCCGCCGGAGCCGCGCCGCCTAAACTTTTGCCGGTTCGAGCAGGTTGGCGACGGACTGTCTTTCGATCACTTCGTAATCGACGAGCTGCGCTTCGGGGGCCATTTCGCTGCGTTCGCTCAGCGATTTGAGCAGATATTCGGTGGCGATTTCCGCAATATTGGAAATGGACTGGCGCACAGTGGTGAGCTGTGGCCAGATCTGGCTGGCGATGGGGGCATCGTCGAACCCGGCAACCGACAAATCTTCCGGGATGCGCATGCCCTGACGATGGGCGTAATTGACGATGGCGGCGGCCAGATCGTCACTGCTGCCGAAAATGGCACTGGGCGGTTCGGCGAGCGAGAGAAAATATTCGGCGGCTTTCAGGCCGTCCTCATAAGTGGGGCGCCCGGTCCAGATCAGCGCGGGGTCATCGGGAATGCCCGCTTCCTGCAAGGCGCGCCGGTGGCCTGCTTCACGCGATGCGCTGACCAGATGCGAAGAGGCGAAGCGGATAAAGCCGATCCGCCGGTGCCCTCTGGCAAGCAGCAGCCGGGTCAGATCGTAAGCGGCCGCTTCATCGTCGATCCGAACCGACGGAATGGTTTCGAGACTGGCGCCGGGCGCGAGGGCAATCATAGGAATATGATAGCGTGCCTGCAATTCCATGATCGAGGGATTTTCGCATAGGGGTGGAGGCACGATCAGCCCGTCTATCCCGCTGCGGATCAGTCCTTCGGCAGCTTTGAGCGCAGACTTCTCATCGGCCGGATCGAAAGGCCGCACCGCAATTTCTGTGCCGTGGCGATTGGCCGCGCGCAGTGTGCCGAGCAGGACCTGCCCCAGAAAGGAACTTTCCGTGTCGCGATGCAGAAGCCCGATCCGCAGGGCCGAAGCGCTGGCCAGCGCGCGGGCGGCGCGATTGGGCTGATAGCCCAGCTCACGCACGGCTTCCATCACCGCTTCACGCTTGGCCGGGGTCACATTGGGTTTTTCGTTGAGAACATTGGAAACGGTCATCGGGGAAACCCCGGCCCGTTCGGCCACTGTACTGAGCGTGACCCGATTGCTGAAGTTCCGCCGTGTTCGCGCCATTTCACTCCCGCTTCATATCGCTTTCACACCCTTGTTAGGTGGAAGATCGGGTGATTGACAAGCAAAGAAATCACCCGTAAATGTAGCGCTATAAATTGGTATGGATGCCCGGTGAGATGAGCAGAGCCCGCCGCCGGCGTTCGGGAAGAGGGGGAAATCGACATGGCAGGACGCATCAGCGTATCGTGTCTGCGCCCGGTCGATCGTGATCTTCTTCGTCAGACAGCGTTATTGACGTTGCCTGATCCGAGCCCTCAACAATGGTCGCCAACCCGCCTCAGGAATGCTACCGGGTCTTTTGCAAGGCAGACTTGCATGTCCTGGTTCCCCTGCCGTGCCGTTATGGCATCGGCGGGGGCAGGCCTGAGGGGTGGTTGTTTCATGGAAGCGCAGGGCACCGCAACGCCCGATAATGCAGCATTGCAGGGTGATGGCGCATGGCCGCCGGCCCGTCAGGCATGGTCGGTCGCCGCTCTGCTGATGGCGGCCAATTCGCTCGCCTTTGTCGACCGGCAGGCGCTGGCTTTTCTGATCGAGCCGATCAAACAGGATATCGGCGCCTCCGATACGGCGATGGGTTTCGCTTACGGTCTCGGTTTCACCCTGCTATATATCGGGGCGGGTATTCCGCTGGCCTGGCTGGCGGATCGCTCCAACCGGCGCAATATCGTGCTGGGCAGCATTGTGTTCTGGAGCATGGCCACATCGGCTTGCGGCCTGGCACGCAATTATGCCTCCCTGTTCGCCGCCCGTGTGGCAGTGGGGGCCGGCGAAGCGGGTCTGGGGCCGGCTTCCTATTCGCTGCTATCCGATTATTTCCCGCGCGAAAAGCTTGCCAGTGCGATGGGTCTCTACCAGTCCGGCATTTATATCGGCGGTGCGCTCGCATTGCTGACGGGCGGATGGCTCGCCGGGATGATACCGCTCGAACAGACTGTCATGCTGCCGGTAATGGGCGAAATGGCGGGCTGGCAGGTTTTCTTCCTCCTGCTCGGCCTGCCGGGGCTGTTGCTGGCCGGTGCCATCTGGTGGCTGATCGCAGAACCGGCGCGTCGCGGGGTGCCGGGTATGGCGAAGCCGCAGACAGGCAGTTTCTTCGAAGCTTTCACGCATATGCGCCACCATAGCCGGGCCTATTTCGGGCTGATGGGCGGCTTCATGCTGGTGGTTTTTGTCGGCAACGGGACCGGAGCGTGGATTCCGGCCTTTCTCGCGCGCGAATACGGTATGGCGATGACCGATATCGGCAATAGTTACGGTCTGGTGGTTCTCACCGGCGGTCTTTCGGGTTCGCTGAGCGGAGGCGTGCTGGCAAGCCGTCAGCGCAGCCGGGGCTCTGCCCGCGCCAATCTGATAGCGCCGCTGATCGGCTTTACCTGCCTCATTCCGGTGACGATCGGCTTTCCGCTAATGCCCACTCCCTTTGCCGCGATCGCGCTGATCGGGGCGATGAACTTCTTTGCCGGCTTTACGCTGGGCGGCGGTCTGGCGACCATATTGGAACTGACGCCCAATCATTTGCGGGCGCAGGTCAGCATGATTTACGTGGTAGCGATCAATATTCTGGGCGGCGTGATGGGACCGCTCTCGATTGCCCTGCTGACAGATTACATTTTTCAGGATTCACAACGTGTGGCCGAAAGCATCGCCACGGTCAGTGCCATAGCGTCACCGCTGGCGCTGGTGGCGCTGCTATCGGCGATCCGGGCTTTATCGGCAAAGCCGTCGCAATAGGCGCAGCCTGCCGGTCCCATGACATTCAAGGAGCAGATAATGGCGAGTAAACGCAACAGGCTGGGCGTGGCCTCACTGGTGGCAGGTGCGCTGATCGCAGCGATTTCCCCGCTTCCTGCTGCGGCGGAAAGTGCTGCACCGGCACCGGTTGCTGCGCCGGCTGAACAGCAGGCCGAAAAACCGATGAATATGGTTTTCATTCTGGTGGACGATCTGCGCTTCGATGCGATGGGTTTTCTGACACCCGGCCTCAAGACGCCCAATATCGATTATCTGCGCCATAATGGCACCTATTTCCCCAATGCTGTGGTCACATCCTCGCTCTGCAGCCCGAGCCGGGCCACGATCCTGACGGGGCAGACCGCGCGCAATCACGGGATTATCGATAATAATAATTCTTCCGAGGAAGGGCTGACCTTCTTCCCGAGCTATATGCAGCAGGCCGGTTATCGCACCGGCTTTTTCGGCAAATGGCATATGGGCGCCTCCACCGATATGCCGCGCCCCGGTTTCGACCGCTGGGTGAGCTTCAAGGGGCAGGGCACCTATTACCCGACCGACCGGCTGACGCCTGAGCAGATCAAAGCGGGCAAACGCCAGATGATCAATGTCGATGGCAGGGAAGTCAAACAGAGCAAATATATCACCACCGAGCTGACCGATTATGCGCTCGACTGGCTGAAGGAGGATCGCGATGCCTCGCAGCCTTTCTTCCTCTATCTCAGCCATAAGGCGGTCCATTCGGACCCTCTGCCAGCGCCCGAGCATAAGGGGGAATATGACGATCTGCCGGTCGAACTGCCCGCCAGCGCGGCCGATACGCCAGAGAATAACGAAGGCAAGCCGGTCTGGGTGCAGAATCAGCGCAATAGCTGGCACGGCGTGGATTTCCCCTATCACACCGATCGCGATTTCCGCGATTATATCCGCGACTATTACGCCACTCTGCATTCGGTCGATGACAGTGTCGGGCGGGTGCTGCGCTATCTCCACGATAACGATCTCGAAGATAATACGATGGTCGTTTTCTATTCGGATAACGGCTTTCTTTTCGGCGATCACGGGCTGATCGATAAGCGCAATGCCTATGAACCTTCGGTGCGTGTGCCGATGCTGGTCTATGCGCCGGGCCATGTCGCGGCTGACAAGACGGTGGATGCGGTGGTTCGCAATCTCGATCTGGCACCGACTTTCCTCGATGTGGCCGGCATTGCCGAGCCCGATCAGATGGAAGGGCAAAGCTTCCTGCCGCTGCTCGATGGAATGGAAAGCGCCAGCGAATGGAATGCGCAGGATTTCGTCTATGAATATTACTGGGAATGGAGCTTCCCGGAAACGCCGACAACTTTCGCCATCGAGCGCGACCGGTTCAAATATATCCAGTATCACGGCATCTGGGATATCGAGGAATTGTACGACCTCGAAAAGGACCCCGAGGAGATGCATAATCTGATCGACGATCCCGACTATCTGCAAAAGAAGATCGCGCTGCGTAAAGCGCTGTTCGAACAGCTCGCCAATAATGAAGGCGAACATCACATCCGCTATACGGAACGGACCAGTGAAGGGCTTGTCCATCGCAAGAAGGGCGGCCCGCGCGCGGCGGATTTCCCGGATAAATGGTATGTCGAACCGAATTTGCCGACCAAATTCAACGGTTTCTATCCTGACAGCGAAGCCAAGCTGAAAGCGGATCGGGAAGGCAAGACCTATATCCCTGCATCGCGCCAGCACTGATCGCCGGCTCGTGCAGAAGTACCGCGACCGGGAAGGGCTATAGCGCCGGTTTCATTCGGAAAGGTATGAGAATGAAAAAGCGTGATGTTCTGAAAAGCAGCCTCGCGGCTCTGGCGCTGGGCGGCCCGGTAACGGCATTGCGTGGGCAGCATTACCCGGAATCGCCGAGTGAAAGCCATCGCAATCTCCTGCTGATAACGGCGGACGATATCGACTGGTCCTGTCTCGGCTTTATGACCGGGCAGGAAGGTATTACGCCCAATCTGGACCGTCTGGCGGCGCGCTCTCACCGGTTCCGCCAGATGCGTACCTCTTCGCCCATCTGCATGCCTTCGCGGCAGGCTTTCATGAGCGGCCTCAGACCGCATCGCAATGGCGGCAACGGCTTTTTCGCGATGAATGAGGGCACGCCGACTATCGCTTCGCGCCTGTCCGATGCGGGGTGGTTCGTAGGCGCGACGCATAAAATTTCGCATATGCTGCCCGCATCTTCCTTCCCCTGGAATTTCAAGGCGGAAGGCAAGGACCGGCATCCTGAACTCCATGGTGCCGGGCTCGATCTCATCATTCGCGAAGCGCGCGCAATACAAACCCTGGTTCGCCAATTGCAATATCAACGATCCGCACCGGCCCTTCTATAACAGCGAAGCGGCGATCCGGATGGATCACGGTCAGACCGGCGCCTATAAGGTGGAGCGTGAATTTACCGCTGCCGACGTTACTGTGCCGCCCAATCTGGAAGACCTGCCCGAAATTCGCGAGGAAATCGCCCGATACTGGAATTCCTGCCAGCGTTTCGACAAGGCGGTAGGCAATATTTTGCGAGTGCTCGATGAAAGCGGCGAAGCGGATAATACCATTATCGTTTTCGTGTCCGATCACGGGATGCCGCTGCCATTCGCCAAGGCGACCTGCTACGATCACGGCGTCCGCGTGCCCGCGCTGATTTCCTGTCCGGGAATGGGCAGGCCGCGCGATTTCGATCAGCTGGCGATCAATCTCGATCTGCACCCGACTGTGCTCGAACTGCTGGGCGTGGAGCCGACCCCCGATATTGACGGGCGATCGCTCTGCCCGTTGATGGCCGGCACCAGCAGCGATCATCGCGATATGGTGATGACGCATGTCGATTACGTGTCGAGCGGCTATGCTTTCCCGATGCGGGGGCTTCAGGACCAGCGTTATGCGTTGCTCTTCGCACCCTGGGCAGATGGCGAGCTGGAATTGCGCATCGAGAGCATGTGGGGCCTGAGCTGGCCCGCCATGCTCGCTGCGGCGCAAAGCGATCCGCAGATAGCGCAAAGGGTCAGCCAGTATCGCGACGGTGTGCAACTGGCCTTTTACGATCTGGCAAAAGATCCCGGCCAGCGGGTCAATCTGATCGACGATCCCGCCTGTGCAGCGCAGGTCGAGCGGATGAAAGCGCGGATGCTGGCCGAAATGGAAGCTGGCAGCGATCCCCAGCTCGACAATTTCCGCCGTGTACTGGCCGGAGAAGCGCCGGTCGTGCCGCAGGATCCGCCGCGCTATCGCCTTGCCGGTGTGCCGGCCCATTGATCCGGGGCGGGGCGGCCCGCTGATCCGAAAGCGAGCGGAAAAGAGATGGAGCATGGTGCGCAACCGCCAGGAATCGCACCATGCCCCGCAGAAAGCGGCCAGACCAGTTCATGCCGCTTTCCATCCCTGAAATCCGGCCCTGTCGGCTGCCTCTGGAGGGCATAGCGTGGAAGGTACGCCAGACAAGGCAATCAGTGAACGCCTAGGCGAAGCGGTTATCCGGCGGCAGATTGAGAGCTTTGCGGTCAGCGGAAGCGGCAGAA
>NZ_RAPF01000016.1 GCF_003610805.1 Altericroceibacterium spongiae
AAAATCGTGGCGGCAATAGGACAGTGTCGTGGCGTTAACTGCCATGTTTGCATGTGAACATGACGACATTGAGTTTAACTTCGGCCCAGGCTCCTTCCGATCAACCAAAGGTGGAAAACATGGGCCGCCACGAACGCGCCTCCAATAACGATCAGGGACGGTAACAGCATCCCCTCCTGCCCCGGCCTCGGCGTTAGGGTCATCGCTGCAACATTGAACAGCCCCAGCACACAGATCGCAAGGAAGGGCGTGAAGCTGAGAGCTAGAACGCGAGGTGCGGACCAATTCACCAAATTGGAAAGCGGCTCTGATCGTGAAAGCCGCCATTGCATCGGCAGTTTCCTTTCCTGCCGGAAACGGGCGTTTGCCCGGATGGACAATCCGATCATCACCAGTGCGAAGATGGCGGACACGATTAGCACGGCCATGAGTTTTCCCCTAAGCTATATGTTTGCATGTGAACATGCTCACTTGCCTACAGGACTTTCCCCCATCTTTCGGAGCCAGTCGTTGAACGCCTCGGCCATCGCGTCCTGCAAGCTCATGCCGTGCTTGCGGGCGGTCATGTGCATGGCGAACGACATTTCCGGGCTGAAATAGCCCGTCATCGCCTTCTTGCCCTGACGGCTCGGCGCAACCGGGCTGCTGCTCGAACTGCTGCCGGTGCCTACGCCAGTGCTGCCGGCGATCGGCACGGCCGCCCTTCCCTCCGGCTCGGCCGACGCCGGCGTTGGTGCGGGATCGCGATCCCGCAATGCAAGCAATGATCCCTTCCGGCTCATGCGCTGGCCCTCCGCTTCGTTGATGCTTGCATGTTTACATGCTCGCATGTCCACTTGTAAAGCTGGCGCACCTCGTCTGCCGCCTTGCCGTCCGGCTCGATCTCCATCGCGGTTTTCCCCTCGGCCGCCGCGTGACGGAACGCGGCGCGATCCGCGACATGCAGCGGGCAGGCGTCCAGCCCATAATCCTGCACGAGCTGCGTCGCTTCCTCATACATGCGCGGCGCGGTCGGGCTTCCCGCCGTGAAGATCACGAAAGCGGGCTTGCCGCGCATCTTCACAAGGCTGGCGGTCGTCTTGATCGCGGCCAGGTCGAACGCGCTCGGCCGACATGGGATCAGCACCAGGTCGGCCGCCTCGACGGCGGCGCTGGCGGCGCTGTCGGCATGGGGCGGGGTGTCGATCACGATGAACTCCGCGCCCTGCGCCGTCGCTTGCTCGATCTTGGCGGCGAGGCGAGGGGGGGCGCTGTCGATCACGACCGGGGGCGCGTCCTGCCGCCATGCCGCCCATTGGCTCGCCGTCGCCTGCGGATCGAGGTCGATCACCAGCGCGGTATACCCGGAATCCTCGGCGGCTGCGGCCAAGTGCAAGGCGAGGGTGGTCTTGCCCGCCCCCCCCTTCTGGCTGATGATCGCGATTGTTGGCATGTGAATAACCTTACATGAACTCATGTTTGCATGTGGTCATAGCGCAAGCGGCTATCGGATGAAAGGGCAGGGCGTCTAGCCGTCCTCGCCGCCCTCATCCTCGCTGTCATCGTCCAGCGGCTCATGGCTCATCTGGCCGTGATCCTCGATCGGGCAAAGCGGCGCTCCGGCCTGCTCAAGCCATTTGCGCGCGGTCCTCGCGGTATAGCCGCACGTCGCGCACTCGCATTTCAGCATCCGGGTTTTCTGCTTCTTGGGCGCGGTCGACTCCCCGTCCGTGTCGAGACGGGCATGGGGAAGGGGGCCAGCGGCATCGAGGATCGGTGCGACGGCCGCAAGGAACGCCTCGCCGGGGGTGGTGGCGCGCATCGGCCCGACCAACCCCAGCCCCAGCGCGACCCGTTTAAACGCCTTCCCATGCCCTGCCGGGATGCCGACGGCGGCATGGACCAGCTCATGCGCGAGGATGGCCGCGATCTGCGCCGGCATCGCATCGGGCGCGTGCGCTAGGTCCGGGCGGATGAAGATTTCAAAATGCCCGTCCGCGCTAAGTCGGTTGTCCCAGCACTCACCGATCGCCTTGCCCTTCGCGCCTCTGCTGGTGAAGCCGATCGCCACGCGCACGCGGTCGGGCAGGGGGGCGTCCAGCGCCTCGAACAGCGGAGCCATGCCCTGCGCCACGGCATTGAGCCAGCTTTCGCGGGTTTCGTGGGTCATCGTCTTTACTCCCTTCAAATCGCCTGTCCGGCGATGGCCATGCCATCGGCCGGAACACGGACGCCCAAGAACGCCGGCGAGAGAGGGGGCAGCGGGAATCTGCGGGAGTGGTGCGCGGCGCAGGGAGGCACAGCCGAGTGAGCCACGGTCCCGCTGATTGCCGTTGCGGGGGAGAGGCGGCCGGGACCGCCTTTCCCCCCTTCAAACAGGATCGGCGCCGGCACACGCCGGCACTGCTGCGCGAGATCCGCGCAGCGATCTCGCTTCCGCCATGTGGATCGTTACCTTGGGCCAAGACCGCTTGCGGGCTTGGGGAGCGTGAGCGACTAGAGCCACGGTGCCGCGCCAGCGGCAGGCGCATAATCACCGCACCCATTGCCAAAATCAGATTTTGTGACTACACTGGGACTACGTTTTCAGAAGGAAATCCCAATGGCTGTTTCCGACACCTATGTCCGCGCCAGGATCGACAATACGACGAAGGAACGCGCCACCGCCGCGCTGGGCGCGATGGGCCTTTCGATCTCCGACGCTATCCGGCTGCTGATGCTGCGTATCGCCGACGAACGGCGCTTGCCTTTCGAGGTCAAGGTTCCGAACGCCGCGACACGCGAGGCAATGGCAGAGCTGGCGGCGGGGAAGGGGACCAAGTTCGCCAGCGTCGATGCGCTGATGGCGGACCTCCATGCGGACGATTGATCGTTCGACCCGGTTCAAGCGCGACTACAAGCGGGAATCAAAGGGCCGGCATCGAGCGACCCTCGATGCCGATCTTCTGCCTGTCCTGGCCGCGCTCGCGACCGACACGCCGCTTGATCCCAAATACCGCGACCATGATCTGAGCGGCGATTGGGCGGGCTACCGCGATTGCCACGTCAAGCCCGATCTGGTGCTGATCTACGCCAAGCCCGACGACGAAACGCTGCGCCTCGCGCGCCTTGGCTCGCATAGCGAGGTATTCGGATAGATGACGCATATGCGGGCGATCTTCATCCGCCACGGCGAATCTACAGGCAACGCCGGCGTGCCGTGTCACGATCTCGCGACGATCGAGCTGACGGAGCACGGCCACGAACAAGCGCGCCAGGTCGCGGCGAGCTGGACGCAAGCGCCCGCGCTCATCGTCACATCGCCCTATACCCGCACCCGGCAGACGGCCGCGCCGACGATCGCGCGCTTCCCCGGCGTCCCGGTCGAAGTCTGGCCGATAGAAGAGTTCACCTATCTGCAACCGGCGCGCTGGAACGGCACGCGCAGCGCCGAGCGGATGCCGCACCTCGAACGCTATTGGAGCGAGGCCGATCCTGATTATTGCGACGGGGAGGGGGCGGAGAGCTTCGCCACTCTGCTCCGGCGCTGCGAGGCGGCGCTTGCCCGCCTCGCCGCCATGCCGGCCGCTTCGCTGGTCTATGTGTTCGGGCATGGGCAATTCATCCAGGCCGCGCGCGCGATCGTCGCCGACGCTCATCTGGACGATCGGGGCAAGATGCTCGGTTTCTGGTGCAAGGGCGAGCCGCCCGCGATCAGCAACGCGCAGCAGGTAGGGTTCCATTGGCAGGGCGGGCGCTGGAGATGTGCGCCGGCGATCGCCGCCTAGATCAACACCCGCTCCACCTCGTCCAGCGTCACGTCATCGGGCCGGCGGTCATAGAGCTGGGTCGTGCGGGTAGAGCTGTGGTTCGCCATCGTCGCGGCCGTCTCCAACGTGCCGCCGTTTTTCAGATAGGTGGTGATTCCGGTCGCGCGGAACGAATGGTTGCCGATCGCCGTCCCGATCTCGGCCGCGCCTGCGCGCCGGCGCACCATCGCGAAGGCATTGGCTTGGGGCAGGGGGGAATCGCTTAGTCGCTTAGTCCCGCGTGCGATCGTGCGGAACAGCGATCCCTTGCGATCTTCACGCAGCGCGCACCCGTCGATATAGGCGGTCAGATAATCCTCTAGATTGTGATGGCAGGGCATTTCATGGCGCTTGCCGCCTTTCTCGTGCAGTCGGACCCATAGCCGCCTGTTCTGCATGAACACGTCCTCGACCCGCATCGCCAGCGCCGCGCCGATCCGCGCGAAACTATAGACCATCAACCCGATCAGGGCGCGGTCGCGCAGGCCCGCATGGGTGGTCACGTCGATGCTGTCGAGCAACCGCCGCGCCTCGTCCGGGGCCAGCACCGGCGTCTTGCCGCGCCGCTGGCTATGCGCCGGCCCGCGCACCGATCCGGCAGGGTTCACCGGCACGATATGGCCCGTCACCAGCCAGTCGAACAGGTGGCGCACGCCGGCGAGCTGCTGCTTGACGCTGGGCGCGGCCAGCTCGCGCCCCAGCGCCTCGACCCAGGCCGCGACGTGGAGCGGTTGCACGGCCTCAAGCGAGGCGACGCCGCGCGCCTCACACCAGGCCAGGAAGTCGCCGGCCGCGCGCATATAGGCGCGGCGCGTATGCGGGTTGCGAATGGTGACGGCGAAGAATTCGAGAAAGCGCAGCCGCGTGGCGTCGTCGGCCGCCGCGATCAAGGCCGGCAACGCCAGCGCCGGCGAGGGCAGGGGGGCGAGCTGGTTCATCGTGCGATCTTCTGCCAACGGGCCGGCTCGGGGCGAGGCTTCGCCAGCTCCCGGCGCAATTCGTCAAACATCTCATCAGCGGGACGAACGCGGCCCGCCTTCACGTCCTCAAGCCCGCGCGCAACCGAATCGTCTAATATCCGGCGTAGCAGCTCGTCGCGCAAATCGCGGTGCGGCTCCATGTCGATAAAGTTCTTGACGATCGCGAACACCGCCTCGGACGGATCAACGAAATGACCCCGCTCGACCTGCGCCAACAGCCAATCGGCCATGTCGCCGGGTAGATACGCCTCGAAACGCAACCCGCCCGCGCGCGCCTGCTCGCACAGCGCCTTGGCTTGGTCGCGCTCGGCGTAGTTGTCGGCAAAAGCCTCATCGTCATTTTCGATCATGCCGGCATCCCTTTTGCGGTGGATCTTCGGAGGCGTTTAAACGCTCTCTGCGGGGTCGCCGCGATAGCGCACCCAAAGGTCGCCCATCGCGTCGCGGTAGCCCCAGGCATCGGCGTAGGTGGTCGACTCCTGCGCCAGATAGGCCATGACCGTAAGCATATCCTCGGCAATGACGGCATCGACGTTGCACAAGTGGATGATCGGGAAATGCCCGCACTCGTCGCCGTTCCACCAGGCCAGCAGGAAATCCGCGACCTTGCCGGATGCGCCGGTTTCGGCCGCGCGCGTGGACGGCATGGCGATGGCTAGCAAGCGGCCGATCGCCTCGCCGACCTCATCGAAGCTGACGGCCCGGAAGACGGGGCGGCGTTGCGGGGGTGATGTGGCGGCCGTCCCGGTCATACGATCGTGGTCCATTTGAGTGTGTGATAAAGGACATTATCATATATAAGTAGGGTGGGAAACGCGTGTTGTCTCGTTCCCGATACTTCGCGGGGCCTGCACGCTTCATGTGAGCGGCGGTTGGCGTTTGTTGAAACTTTACAGTCCCATCAGGGGCGGTTCTACCGTCGCCTGGTTTGCCATATTGCGCCATCCGGTCGAATCCGGATCGCGCGAAACCAAGATGTAAAACATCAATAACATTAGAAGGCATTGTGTTGATCTCCAGCATGGATTGGCGAGCTTATTATTGTTGGCGTCAAGAAACTCTGTACGAATTACTGTAATTAAAGCATGATGATACAGGATATGATCAGACAGTAAGATGATGTCACAACATAACATCATGGCAAAGCCCGACTATGCGTCACGCGATTTTCGCAAGAGGCACAATTGTCTCTTCCTTTCCAATCCACGAGAGGCTAGATGCGCAGGTTATGAAAGGGTGGCTATCCATCATTGTCGGTATCTTTCTCGCCTTCGGAGTGACGGCGGGGGCGATGGCGCATGCCACCGAAGCGGGCTTCCGCACGAGTACCGTAGCGTCTGTCGATGGCTGTGAGAGCGCTTCGAAAAAGAGCGACGACGGCCAGTCGGACCCTTCCAAGACCTCGATCAAGTTTCACGGCTGTCACGGTCACCATGTTGGAATTCCGGTCGGTGCCGCGCCGGAACCGGAAGCTGTGTTCACGGACAAAGCTGTACCGGCGCGAATCGTCCCGGGCCTTTCACCCTCGACTCATTCCGACACCTTCCGACCTCCGAACGCCTGACAGCTGACGCTTTCGCCTGGCCGAGCCGGGCGTGCGCCTTTGGTTTGTCAGGAGTTTTTTGTACATGCATCCTATGTTTGCGCCCGCCATGGCTGCGGCGCTCGTGGCTATATCGGCCACGCCCGCTGCGGCGCAGGTGGACAATTCGGCGGTTGCCGGTCCCACCGTCCCGTCCGGCCCCCTTGAGGTCCGCACGGGACCTCTACCCGCCGTCCTGACGCTTGCCCAGGCGCTCGAGGAAGCTGACGCGAGATCTCCGGCTCTTGCCGCAGCTCGTGCCGATGTTGAGGCCGCGCGCGGGCGGTTGCGTCAGGCGCGATTCCGCTTCAATCCCGTCCTCAACGTCGAGGTCGAAAACTTTGCAGGTACAGGTCCCTATACGGGGTTCAACGGAACGGAGACGACCGTCTCTGTCAATCAGAGGCTCGACATAGGGGGACGGCGGAAAGCGCGGATGACGCTTGGTGAAGCCGAACTTGCCGCTCAGGAATACCGCTTCGCGATCGCGCGGGCCAATCTCGGTCAGCAGGTCCGCAATCTCTTCGCGCTTGGTGTAGCCGCGCGTGACAACCTGGCCCTCGCCCGTGAGAATGAAGCAAGGGCACGCGAAGTGTCGCGTGTCGCGCGCGCGCTTGTCGAGGCGGGGAAAGAGCCGCCGCTGCGCGGCCTGCGCGCCGATGCGGCCCTCGCGCAGGCGACGGCGGCACTGCGCGCGGCCGAAGCCGAGGAGGAGGCCGCCCGCCGTTCACTTGCAGCGCTTTTCGGAACGGATATACCGCCGGCCGAACTCGTCGGGAGCGATCTCCTCCCTCCGCCTCCCATCGTTAGCGCCTCACAAACACTCGACGTGCGCCTCGCCGAAGCCGAGCGCGCAATCGCCGACGCTCAATTGCGCCAAGCTCGCGCCGAAGGCCGTCTCGATCCGTCTGTCGGCGTCGGCGTGCGGCAGCTTCGCGAAACGGGCGATCGCGCGTTGGTCGCGAGCTTGTCTGTGCCTCTTCCGTTGTTCGATCGCAATCAAGGTAATGTCGCGGCCGCCCGGTCGGACATTCAAGCGGCCGAAGCGCGGCGAAATAGCGTTTTGACCAACACGCAAGCGGCGATTGCAAATGCGCGAGCCGCGCTCGATGCCGCTGATGCCCGCGTCGCGGCTTTGGCAGGCAGCGCCATCAACCAGGCACGCGAAGCCTTGCGACTTGCCGAACTCTCGTACCGGGCCGGCAAGTCCTCGCTGATTGAGCTCCTTGATGCACAACAGGCGTATTCCGAAACGCAGGCTGAGCTCATCGCCGCACGCCGCGCCAGAGCGGAAGCGCAGGCGACCCTGGAACGTCAGGCCGCCGCTGTGGGAGATATGGAGGCAGCGCAATGATCTCTTTCTTCGTGATCGATATTGAGCACACCCCATTGTCTGCGGCTTGCGGGCCAATGACTTGCTTGACCGCACGCAGTCCTGGGCTCGGTTGCAGTTCGCAGCACGCGCAAGGAAACTTTCTCGGTGGAGCTCTTTCGCCGCTTCACATTCTTGCCCTCGCGGCTTCCGGCGCTGGAACTCCTCGCGCGGCCAGGCCCCTGATTTCCGGAGATGTTCAATGATCCAACCCAATAGGCGAATCCTGGGCGGAGCGGGTGCGGTGTTGCTCGTCGCCGCCGGAGCTGTCGCGGTATCGCAATGTACCGCAGACCCTGTCGTTGAAACCGGCAATGAGGAACAGGCCGAGGAAGCGGTCGCTCCTATGGACACTCTTGCGATGACGCCGGACGCGATCCGGGCGGCTAATATTGCTGTGGAGACGGTTCAGTCGGGCGGCCTCGGTTCGGAGGTTCTTGCTCAGGCTACGGTGACCGCTTCGCCGACCGGCGAGGCAATTGTCACGGCCTTGGCCAGTGGGGCTGTGACCCGCGTGTACAAGCGGCTCGGTGATCCGGTCCGCGCTGGCGAGGCGCTCGCCATCGTCCGAAGCCGGGACGCGGCCCAGATCGCAGCCGCGAAGACCGCCGCAGAGGCGCAGGCGGTTCTTGCTCAGCGCAATCTCGCTCGCGAACGGCAACTTTACCAACAGCAGGTATCGGCTCGCGTGGATTATGAGCGGGCGCAAGCCGAAGCTGCTGTCGCGGCCGCCGAGGCCCAGCGCGCGCGGCTTGCGGCCAGGGCAGCCAATGTCACGGGCGATGGCAGCGGCTCAGTCGTTGCCAGTCCCATATCCGGTCGGGTGACCAGCGAAAACGTCAGTCTTGGCGCATATGTCCAACCCGAAACCGAGTTGTTCCGAGTGGCGGACCCGTCGAAGGTGCAAATCGAAGCTGCGGTCGGGCCAACGGATGCGCAGCGGCTCGTTCCGGGCGACCGGGCGGTCGTGGAGTTACCCGATGGACGAACAATCGAGGCACGCGTCCGCGCGATTACGCCCGGTCTTGCCGGGGAAACGCGTTCGGCAACGGCCGTGCTCGACGTTCCGGGAAGCCTCCAGCCAGGGCTGCCGGTGCGGGTCCGCTTGCTGCCGAGCCGCGGCGAGGTGTCGGACGCGATCGTAATTCCCGAGGAGGCGCTTCAGACGCTGGAGGGCCGCGATGTCGTCTTTGTGCGAACCGAGGACGGATTTCGCGCGAACAATGTCACGGTTGCCAGGCGCAGCGCCGGACGCGTGGAAATCGCTTCGGGGCTGAAGACGGGTCAGATGATCGCCACCACGAATGCGTTCCTGCTGAAAGCCGAGCTCGGCAAGGGCGCAGGCGAGGAGGAATAGCTCATGATTGCTCGACTTATCGCACTGTCCGTCCGCGCCCGCTGGATGGTCCTGTTCCTCTTTCTTGCAATCGCTGGCCTCGGCATCTGGCAGCTGACCAAGTTGCCGATCGATGCAGTGCCAGACATCACCAGCAACCAGGTGCAGATCAACACTGTCGATCCGCGTCTGTCGCCGGTCGAAATCGAAAAACTGGTTACCTATCCGGTCGAAATCTCGCTCGCTGGCATTCCAGGACTAGAGACGACGCGCTCGATTTCGCGCAACGGATTTAGCCAGGTTACAGCGATATTCTCGGAATCCACCGACCTTTACTTCGCACGACAGCAGGTCGGAGAGCGGCTAAGACAGGTGACCGAGGACCTCCCCGAAGGTGTGCAGCCGCAAATCGGACCCGTGACAACGGGCCTGGGCGAAGTGGTCATGTACACCGTCGGCTATACCAATCCGGACGGGAAGGGCGCGAAGAAGGTCGCCGGGCAACCTGGCTGGCAACCCGACGGAAGCTATCTCACGCCCGAAGGCGACCTGCTCACCGACGAGGTCGCCAAAGCCGGCTATCTGCGCACCGTGCAGGACTGGATCATCGGACCCCAGCTGAAGGCAGTGCCGGGCGTTGCGGGCGTCGACTCGATCGGTGGCTACGCCAAGACGTTCGTTGTCGAACCCGATCCGACCAAATTAACCAATTTCGGCATCTCCTACAGCGAACTAGGGGAGGCTCTGGAAAAGGCCAATCTTGCCGTAGGTGCCAATTACTACAATCGCGGCGGCGAAGCTTATCTTGTTCGCGTCGATGCGCGCGCACGTTCCGTCGACGAAATCAGGAACGCCGTTGCAGCCACGCGAGGCGGCGTTCCGATCACGATCGGTCAGATCGCCAACGTCAAGATCGGCGGCGATCTCCGCACCGGCGCGGGAAGTCTGAACGGTAAGGAGGCGGTGATCGGCACCGTGCTCATGCTTATCAACGAAAACAGTCGGATCGTTGCCGAGGACGTTTCGGCGAGGATCGATCAGGTATCGAAGACGTTGCCGCCGGGCGTAGAAGCCAAAATCGTTCTCGACCGCGCCGAGCTGGTCAGCGCCACCGTGGGAACCGTCGAACGCAATCTCACCGAAGGCGCCCTGCTCGTGGCGGCGTCGCTGTTCCTGCTGCTGGGAAACTGGCGCGCGGCGATCATCGCCGCTCTGGTCATTCCGTTCTCGTTCCTTATGATGGCGATGGGAATGAATTCATTCGGCGTGCCGGGCAACCTCATGAGCCTTGGCGCACTGGACTTCGGCCTCATCGTCGACGGCGCCGTAATCATTATCGAGAACTGTCTCGCGCGACTGGCGCATCGGCAGGAACATGAAGGTCGGCTGCTCTCGCTTCGAGAACGGCTTGAGGAGACAATGCACGCCTCGCAAGAGATGATCAAACCGACGGTATTCGGTCAGGCGATCATCCTTCTTTCCTTCGCGCCGCTCCTCATGTTCACAGGCGTCGAGGGCAAGACCTTCTCGCCCATGGCAATCACCATCATGCTGGCACTCGTCTCCGCATTTATCCTTGCGATCACACTTGTGCCTGCGCTGGTAGCGATCGTCATTCGCGGACGTGTCGCCGAGAAGGAGGTGTGGCTGATCCGCAAGAGCAAGGATCGGTATCTGCCTCTTCTCGACAAGGCGCTTGCACGGCCACTCCCGTTCATCGCCGGGGGCGTCGCTTTCTTTCTGGCGGCCGTTCCGGTCTTCGGGCTGCTTGGGTCGGAGTTCATACCGCAACTCGACGAAAAGAACTTGGCGGTTGCCTCCACCCGGGTGCCTTCGGTCAGTCTCGAACAATCGCTGGCAATGCAGCGCAAGGTCGAGGAAGCGGTCGCTAAGTTGCCGGAAGTGGAACTGATGTTCTCAAAAACGGGGACGGCCGAAGTCGCAACCGACCCGATGCCGCCGAACGTCTCCGATGGTTTTGTTATTCTGAAGCCAGAGGACGAGTGGCCGGATGGCGTCCATACCAAAGGCGATGTAGTTGAACGCATCGAAAAGGCGGCCGGCGCTCAGCTCGGTCAGCTTTATGAAGTCAGTCAGCCGATCGAGCTTCGCTTCAACGAACTGATTTCGGGTGTCCGCGGCGATGTAGCGATCAAACTCTATGGGGACGACCTCGACAAAATGTCGCAGACGGCAAACGAAATGGTGCGGGTGCTGCAGACTATCCCGGGAGCAAGCAGCGTAAAGGCCGATCAGGTCGGCGGTGCGCCCGTGCTCGATGTAAAACTCGATCGCGCAATGATCGCTCGCTACGGCCTGACAGTCCAGGAAGTGGCCGATACTGTAGCCGCAGCTCTCGGAGGGCGCGAATCCGGCCTCCTTTACGAGGGCGATCGGCGCTACGACATCACTGTACGCGTGCCTGACGCAACGCGGGTCAATCTCGATGACATCCGCTCACTTCCTGTGCTTTTGCCTGAAGAATCCGGCGAACTGCGGAAGCAGGTTCCTTTGGCACAGGTGGCGCAGATAAGTCTCACGGAAGGCCTCAACGAAATCAGACGCGAGAACGGCAAGCGCCGTGTCGTCGTGCAGTTGAATCTGGAAGGGCGCGACGCAGGTTCGTTTGTCCAGGAAGCGCAGGCAAAGATTGCTCAGGTAAAGCTGCCTGCTGGATATTATCTGGAATGGGGCGGACAGTTCGAGAGCCTGCAAGCCGCGACATCACGACTTTCAATCGTGGTCCCGCTTGCCTTTGTCGCCATCTTCGTGCTGCTTTTCGTGGCCCTTGGATCGGCCGGACGAGCAACTGCGGTCTTCCTGACCTTGCCGCTGGGCTTGGCCGGCGGGATTTTCACCCTCGCCCTGACCGGTATCAACTTTTCTGTCTCGGCAGCGGTCGGGCTTATCGTTCTGGCCGGTGTTTCAGTTCTGAACGGTTTGGTCGTGATGACGGCCATTCGTGAACGTCAGGAGCATGGGCTGCCTCTGGTTGAGGCAATCCGGGAAGGCATGGCCGAGAAGATGCGTGCAGTCATCATGACCGGCTTTGTTCCGGCAATTGGCTTCATTCCGATGGCAATCGCCACCGGGACGGGGGCTGAAGTCCAGAAGCCGCTCGCAGTCACAGTTATCGGCGGGTTGATTGCCGCAACCGTTCTCACCCTGTTGGTATTGCCGTCGATTGCGAAGGTGGTGCTCGGAGCAATCGAAAACCGTCGGCGTAAGCGGGACGAGAATGCCTCGCCGATTGCACCAGAACCGGCGTGAAGGAGAAGATTATGACTGAAACGATCAAGCTATTGCGAATCTACACCGATGAGGGCGCCTATCTTGGTGATCGCAAGGTGCTCGAGGTGATCGCATCGCGTGCAAGGGATGCTGGCCTGGCCGGCATCACCGTTCTGGACGCGCGATTGGGTTTTGGCCGATCAGCGCATGTCCACCGCCGTCACGTCTTCGAGAGCGATCGGGCCGTCGTCATCGAGATTGTCGATGAGGAAGAGCGGCTGCGGACTTTTGTCGACGGTCTCGACGATATTCCGGACGTCGGCCTGATGACGCTGGAGCCGGTGGAAGTCCTTGGCGGCAAGGCGCGCCAGACCATCGCGGAGAAGAGTGCATGACAAGGGTCCTCGCGCTGGCGGTCCGTACCGCCGGACGCGAGGTCGCGCGACCGCGCGAACGCTGCCTGACGCACCGTGACTTCCCCTCCGCCTCGCTGGTGGAGGGGGAGACCGCCGCCCACCCGGTCATCCAGCGCATGCGGCGGTCAAACTTCGATCCTTTTAGCTGCGCCGATCGAGCATCTGTCGCGCCAAAGGATCTGCGTCAAATTGGCTCCCGCCCGCGCATTCCGGCCCTTCGGGTTGCATGTCGGCAATCGCTCGGGTGCGAGAAGAGCCGCGTCTCTGGAAGGTGCCCAATGACGGGTAGGCGCGCGACCACAATTCTCTTCCTGCCAGCCGCTCTGGCCTTAGCAGGCTGTACGAATGCATCGGAAGACCGGGAGGCGCAGGATCACATTCCCGGTTCCGATCCCGATGCCATCGAAAGACATATCTACGTCTGCAGCGACCGCAGAAGCTATCTCGTCGACGTCTTCCGCGATGGCCTGACGATCGACCTCACACCACCGGATGGCAAGCCATTGAGGCTCAGTGCCTTTTCGCAAGACCCGACCTATGTCGGGAACGGGATCACGGCCCGCATTTCGGGACCCGTACTGCACATCGAGCGGGCCAATCGGCCAGTGCTGACATGCCGCCAGAAATTGGGAGGACGCGGATGAGCTTCTCCCACCATCCCGGTTTGCGCGGCCCCTGCAATTTTTTGTCTGGCGTGGCCTTCGGCTCGCCGGCTTTTGCCGGTTTCCTTGGCCTGAAGGGCTGTTGTGGAGACGAAAACGCGATTCGCTGCGGACCGCATACACGCATTAGCTTGTCCAGCATTGGCGCAACCAATGTTGCATTCCGCCCAATCGTCCAAAACATCGGAGACTTGAGATGACCGAAAAGGCCCGGCTTGATCTTCCGGTCATTCTGCCCGGCGTCGCGGATACGGCGGACCGCTGCGTGTCGAGATTGATCGCTCTTCTCACCGCGCGGCCTGGCATCAACGACGCACATGTGCAGGCGGGCAACGGCGAGGAGGCTGTCCCCCAGTTGTGTGTCCACTACGATCCCGAGGCAATCTCGCTGGCCCGGATCCGCGAAATGGTGAAGAGCGCCGGTGCCGAGATCACCGCGCAGTTTGGCCATGTAGTCTGGCAACTCGAAGGCATTTCCCACCAACGCCGGGCAAGAACGGTCGCTGATCGCGTATCCGCACTGCCCGGTGTGATCGAAGCCGATGCCAACGCCGCCGGAACGATCAGGATCGAATTCAATCGCGGGCGAACCTCAGAGCAGGCGATCCAGGCCGAGTTGAGCCGGCTCGGAGTGCGCAGCACTCGCACGGAATCGGACCTATCTCGCAAGCGCGGCGATGAGCACGACCATGGATCGGGCGATCATAAGCATGATGAGCAGGAAGAAGGGCACAGCCATGACCATGGCGGGATCTTCGGCGGTCAAACCGAGTTGATCTTCGCGCTACTATGTGGGGCGCTGCTGGCGAGCGGGTTTGCCGCCGAGAAGCTCACCTCGGCTCCCTCATGGATATCTCTCGGCTGCTATCTTGCAGCTTACATCTTAGGCGGTTGGTTCACGCTGCGCGAAGCGATCGATAATCTCCGGCTGAAACGCTTCGAAATCGACACGCTGATGCTGGTCGCGGCAGCAGGCGCCGGCGCCTTGGGTGCATGGGCAGAGGGCGCACTTCTCCTGTTCCTGTTCAGCCTGGGGCATGCGCTCGAACATTATGCCATGGGACGGGCAAAGCGCGCGATCGAGGCTTTGGCCGAACTCGCCCCGCGCACGGCCATGGTGCGGCGCGGCGCTGGCGGGCTGAGCGAAGTCCCTGTCGAGGAACTCGTGATCGGTGACATTGTGGTTGTGAAACCCAATGAGCGCCTTGCAGCGGACGGGTTCGTGGTGGTTGGTCGATCGAGCGTCAACCAGGCTCCCGTTACGGGCGAAAGCGTGCCCGTCGACAAGGAACCGGTACCGGATCGGTCGCAAGCGGCGGCGCAGCCCGACAAGGTGCCCGCTCAGCATCGCGTATTCGCGGGCACCATCAATGGCCCGGGCGCGATCGAGATCGCCGTGACACGTCTTGCCGCGGACACCACGCTGGCCAAGGTCGTCAAGATGGTGAGCGAGGCGGAGACGCAGAAATCGCCAACCCAACGCTTTACCGACCGGTTCGAGCGGATCTTCGTGCCGTCGGTCCTCGCATTGGTCGTGGTGCTGCTGTTCGCCTGGGTGGTTGTCGATGAACCATTCCGCGACAGCTTCTATCGCGCGATGGCCGTGCTGGTTGCCGCCAGTCCATGCGCGCTCGCGATCGCCACACCGAGCGCCGTGCTTTCCGGCGTCGCCCGCGCCGCCCGCGGCGGCGTCTTGGTAAAAGGCGGCGGACCGCTCGAGAGCCTCGGCTCGCTCACCGCGCTCGCATTCGACAAGACCGGAACGCTCACCGAGGGCCGTCCGCGCATCACCGACATCGTGGCCGCGAGCGGAGTGAGCGACGACGAACTCATGACGATTGCCGTGGCGGTCGAAAGCCTCAGCGATCACCCGCTGGCCGAGGCAATCGCGCGGGACGGGCGGCAGTTTCTCGACGAATTGCCCGTACCTCCTGCAAGCGACCTCCAGAGCCTCACCGGGCGCGGCGTGCAGGCACGAATTGATGGCGACGTCGTGCTGATCGGGAAGGCGGAAATGTTCGGTCAAGATGGCGTCGCTGCGCTGTCGGCCGAGATGACCGCGGCGATCGAAGGCCTTCGCGAGCAGGGCCGTACGACGATGATTGTGCGCAAGGGTGAGCGGGACCTTGGAGCGATCGGGCTCATGGACACGCCGCGAGCGGCCGCAAAAGAAGCCATCGAGCGGCTCAAGGCGCTGGGCATCACCCGCATGATCATGATCTCAGGCGACAATCAGAAGGTCGCAACCGCGATCGCCGCACAGGTGGGAATCGACGAGGCGGTGGGCGATCTGATGCCGGAGGACAAGGTCGAGACGATCAAGAAGTTACGTGGAGAAATGCCGGTCGCGATGGTGGGCGATGGCGTCAACGACGCCCCTGCGATGGCCAACGCCACCGTCGGTATCGCAATGGGTGCCGCCGGATCTGACGTCGCGCTGGAGACTGCGGATGTGGCGCTGATGGCCGATGATTTGTCCCACCTGCCCTTCGCGGTGGGTTTGAGCCGTAGCACGCGCTGGATCATCCGGCAGAACTTGGTGGTCAGTCTCGGCGTGGTCGCGTTGCTCGTGCCGGCAACGATCATGGGGCTCGGAATAGGTCCGGCGGTCATGGCTCATGAAGGATCGACTTTGCTCGTCGTCTTCAACGCACTTCGTTTGCTCGCCTATCGGGACAATGGAGGCGGCAAATGAACAGGCGGGTTGCGACATGGCTCGTGGCCATGGTCCCCCTGGCCATGGCCAGCGCCGCCCATGGCGAAACCCTGCGGCAAGCACTGATCCATGCCTATCGCACGAACCCAAGCCTGACGGGGGCAAGGGCTGGGCTGCGCGCCACCGATGAAGGCGTGCCCATCGCCAAGGCGGCGGCACGCCCGACGCTGAGCGCGACCGCCGATTATCAGGAATTCGTGGTCCGCTCCGCGAACAGCTTTTCTGCTCCCTTGCGCGCCGCCAATGCAAACGCAAACCTGTCCTTCCCGCTCTATCAGGGCGGACGCGTGAAAAATGCGATCCGGGCCGCCGATGCGCGCGTCGAATCTGGACGCGCGAACTTGCGCTTCACCGAGGCCGATCTCTTCACCGCGATTGTCTCGGTTTACATGGACGTCCTGCGCGACAGCGCGATCGTCGAATTTAACCAGCAGAATGTCGCGGTTCTCGAGACCAACCTGCAGGCGTCTCAAGACCGGTTCGAAGTGGGCGACCTGACCAGAACCGATGTTGCTCAATCCGAGGCCCGTCTGTCGGTCGCGCGGGGACAATTGGAACTGGCGCTCGCGCAATTGGACGCCAGCCTGGAGAACTATCTGCGCTTCGTTGGCCTTCCCGCGCGCGATCTCGAACAGCCACCGGCCTTGCCTGGTCTTCCCAGATCGCCTGTCGAAGCTGTGTCGCTTGCGATCGAGAACAACCCTCAGCTTATCGCAGCCGAAGCAGATGCGAAGGCGGCACGCTATGACGTCCGCGTGGCCGCCGCATCGCGCCTCCCCAGACTCTCGGCGGTGGCAAGCGGCGGTTATAACAATTATCTGGGCACGCTTACCGGCAACCTTCCCGGACGCGTGTTCCAGCAGGCACAGACCACAGCAACCATCGGGCTATCGGCAACGATCCCGCTATATCAGGGCGGTCTGCCCGCAGCCGAAGTGCGTCGCGCCAATGCGCTCGAGAGCCAGGCACTCGAACAAACCATTTTCGTCGAGCGTCGTGTCGTCGCGGAGGTGCGCGCTGCCTATTCGCGCTATCAGGCGACGCAGGTGGTGATCCAGTCATCCCAGGCTGCGGTGGCCGCCAATGAGCTCGCAGTCGAAGGCGTTCGTGCCGAGAACAGCGTCGGCACGCGCAATGTTCTCGACGTGCTCAACGCCGAGCAAGAGCTCCTCAACAGCCGCGTGCAGCTCGTGACCGCTCGGCGCGACGCCTATGTCGCCGGTTTCACGCTGCTCGCTGCGATGGGCCGCGCGGAGGCACGCGACCTCAATCTTTTCGGCGGGACGCTGTTCGAGCCCGGCTTCAGCCGCCCTTCCGTGAGCGGTCCCATGCTCATGGAAATGAATTCGAGCTCGGCCTCCGATGGCCGAATTGAGTTCGTGCCGACACCTGCCGCACGGGACGCTGAGCAGGGCCCGCCGACGGTCGGGGCAGATGAGCGATGAAGCGGGAGTTGCGACATTGGGAAGTGCCGACGGTCCCGTATTTCGTCCAAGCGGGAAGACGCGCGCGGCGGGACCGTCAGGCGACAATTCTCCCGAACGGAAGCAAGGACATGCAGATCCACGCTCGGACGCCGATCAACTGCAGCGCCCTCCATCTCTGGATCATTCTTCGCCGCGTCGAATGCTTCGAGCGTTGGAACCCCTATGTGACCATCAGATGCGGCTCTCCTGACCCAGGCGCGATCAGATATTATTTCACGAACAATCCGCGCTCAGGCCTGCGCGCCATGTTGACCGGCGTGGCCACGATTGACGATCCGAACATGACGCTCACCCTGAGCTTCGGCACCAGGAAGCATTTCAGGTTTGTCGAGACGTTGAGCATCGTGCGGACGCCCAGCCAGCATTGGCTTCACCACGATCTCACCGGCCAAGGGCTGGGCGTAAAGCTGATGGGCAGGATACTTACCCGCCGGATCGAACCCCTGATGCTCCATGCCGATGCCATGCTTGAGGGCTTCGTGACGCTGTCGGACGTGCTGGCACCGAAGCAAGGCGATGTCGTTCGAGTGGGCAAAGGATCGAAGCGCCAACAGGCGGAGAAAAGCAATGAGCTGAATTAAATTCAGCTCATTGCTGACCAGGCATGTGAAAAAATCGATGTAAGCGGATCGGCCCTGATCCAAGGAAGAGGACCTCGAATATGAATTCGTCCACTGCAGCTAGCCAAGGCATGCTCTGCCCCGTTTGCAAGGTCACTTTGTCAATTTCCGATCGCCAAGGCGTGGAAATCGATTTCTGCCCGCAGTGCCGGGGCGTGTGGCTCGACCGAGGAGAACTCGACAAGATCATCGAACGATCCGAAGCCGCAATGCCATCGCAATCACGTGAAGACGCGCAGCCACGTCCCAGCCGGGCGGGGCACTATGACGATGATCGCCATCGGTCGGGTCACCACGGACAAAAACGCAGGCGCGGCTTTCTTTCGGATTTGTTCGACTGATCCTGCTGCCCGGCGGCGCGAGGAGAGACGCGTGTTTTTAGTAGAGAATGAAACGGTCCTGCATGCCTCGCCGCCAAAGGTGTGGACGGCGTTGACCCGGTTCGACAATTATGAGCGGTGGAATCCGTTCATACGAATTAATGGGCCGCTCGTCTTGGATGGCCTTGTCCAATACTCGTTCCGGCTGAACTCGAAAAAGCGCTTCTTCACGATTGACGCGCGCATCATAGCACTTGAGCCGCAACGACAAGTGACAGTACGTTTTGGATTTGGTTGGCTGATCGGATTTGAGGAGAGCTATTCGCTGGCGCCCGTCCCCGTCGGATCGCAATTGGTCCATAGCTTTCGGTGCATCGGCGTCCTTGCGGGTCTGAGACTCAAGAAGATGAGGCGCAACTTCGGGCAAATGCTCGAGATCAGCGATAGACTGTTTCAACGACACCTCCGACCCGCACGACCATCCAACCCGGCCAAGAAGCGCCCCAGGAAGGGATTCCGTCCAAATGCCTGATGGGATCGATAGAGCTTGGTCCTCCGCAAGCAAGATCGCGGAAGTTAAGGTCTCCATTAGATGAGAACCGCCTTCCCTTTGCAGCCGGGACCACGCCGTGGGCGCGCGCCCCCGCGCCCACGGCGACATCTCCGAGCCGATTGGTCTCCTGGGCGAACTCTTGGAAGGAGGAAGCATGACACGCATATCCGACATCGATGGCTTGCGCACCGGCGGCGCTGTTTCGCGAGGCGCGCTTTTCCTGGCAGTATCCTTTGCCGTTTTGCTGGCGGGGTGCTCCGACAAAGGCGAGCGTGAGATTTCGAATGACGCCGCGAACGTGGCACCGCCACCGGCGATGCCGCCGTCGATCGTCGCGAGCCATACCTATAGATGCGCCGACGGCGGCCTTCTCTATGTCGATTTCCTGCAAGACGGGACCTCGATCAACGTCAGGCGGCAACCTTCCGGCCCGGTGCTTAGACTAAGCACGCCTTCGCAAGGCCTTGCCTATGTGGGCGACGGGATGAATCTGACCGTTAGCGGCAAGGAGGTCAGGATCGACGAACCAAAGAAGGCCTCGCGCACGTGCAAACGCGGATGATTTGTTTCCATGCCTGGCTCATGAGATCGCTACTAATCGCATTATCACTGGCTAACTAGAGCCGCTCCGGAAGGTCTGAAGTATGAATGCATCCGCGCCTCAGGCCACTCTCCGCCGCTTTGCCGGCTACCTTGGTGTCGCCGTTGCAGCCACCATGCCCGCGCTTGTGCTTCGGCTTGCCGGGTGGCGCCCAAACCCGCTCCTGGACGCTGCCCTGTTCGGCACGGCGATCCTTGCAGCCGGTTTCATGCTGTCCTGGGGTGCGGAAGCCGCAGAAAAGCGCGTGAGCCAGGGCCTGATCGTCGCCGCGATCGCGCTGGTCACCGTGCTGCCGGAATATGCCGTTGACTTTTACTATGCCTATGCCGCCGGGCAGGACCCGAGCTCGAACTACGTCCACTACGCCGCCGCCAATATGACAGGCGCCAATCGGCTCCTTGTCGGCCTAGCTTGGCCCTTGATGGTCATCATCCACTGGTTTCGAACGCGGCAGGGTCGGATCGATCTCGCGCCGGTCAACGCGGCCGAGATTACGTTCCTGCTGATCGGCACCGCCTGGTCGTTCACGATCCTGCTGCGCGATGCGATCGGCTGGATCGACAGCGTCGTGCTGGTCGGCATCTTCGCCGCCTATGTCTGGCGAGTCAGCTACCTGCCCAAGGCGGAAGAAGACGAGGAGGACGAACCTGGTCCCGCGGCGGCGCTAGGTCGGCTGTCGCCGGCGCGCCAGTGGGCCGCGATGGCCGGACTGACGGTCGTCGCGGCGACAGTCATCCTCGCCTCGGCCGAACCGTTTGCCGAGGCGATGGTCGATTCAGGGCGTCTGATCGGGATCGACGAGTTCCTACTGATTCAATGGCTCGCGCCGCTCGCCAGCGAGGCGCCTGCGGTGACGATCGCGGTGCTGTTCGTGCTCTCGGGACGGGCGGCGAACGGCCTCGCCACGATGATTTCGGACAAGATCAACCAATGGACCCTGCTGGTCGGCATGCTGCCGCTTGCCATGAGCCTCGGCGCCGGCAGCTTGAGCGCGCTCCCCCTCGATGACCGTCAGCACGAAGAGTTTTTCCTGACGGCGGCGCAGTCGCTGTTTGGGATCGCGCTGCTGCTGCGGCTGAGACTCGGCATGTGGGGCGCGCGGGCGCTGGCCGGCTTGTTCACGGTCCAGGTCGGGCTCACGCTGAACTTCCTCGGGGACGAGGCGCGGACAATTGCAAGCCTGACCTGGCTGTCCTGGGGCTATCTGGCGCTAGCCGGGGCGCTCCTTGTGTTCAACGCGCGGTCGCTCGGACACCTGTTCAAGGTCGGGCTGTTCGCAAAGCACCCGGCGGTCCACCCCGGCGCGTCAATCTCGCCCGTGAGCGGGTCGCCGGCGACATGAGCCGTCAATGTCCTTCTCGGGTATTTGGCCGAGGGTGTCTGCGTCACGTCGGCTGCCACAGATTCGTAGGCATTCTGAGCCTAAAAACATGCCTAACGCTTCATTAATTTTTCCTACCTAGAAGTAGCGCATCGCTCGGCCTGGAGTACCACCATGAATGTGAACGGAGCAGCCGACGTGCTGGCGTTGCGCAACGCCGTTCTTCAGCGCAATGCCGCGCTTCGCGAGGTTGTCTCACCCCCCGCACCGAATGCGCTTCGTGGTCCCGACAGCTCCGCGCCGCCGTCGAGCTTCGACGCAACATTGCAGACCGCGCTTCAAAAGGTGAATGCGCTCCAGGAGCAGGAGGATACCGTTACCGAGGCCTACGAACGCGGCGACATCACCGACATCGCGACCGTAATGCTGATGCAGCAGCGTGCTTCGGTTTCGTTCGAAGCGACCCTACAGGTTCGAAACAAGGTACTTTCCGCCTATAAGGACATCATGGGTATGGCGGTCTGATCAACTATTTACGCTCTTCAAGCTTGAGCCGGAATCCATCTACGTTGAGGACGAAGCGTTCAATGGGGCGCGCGCTGTACGGGGCGTCGCATTGCGCGGCGATCATCGCGCCGCTCGCGCTGCGCTACAGGTAGCTCGGTTCGTGAAGGTGAGATCTGCGGCGCCTTGTGGGGAGGAGGAGGCGGGGACGAGGCAGCAGGATAGCCGCCATAGCTCCCGCCTTCATAGGCATGGCCGCCATCCCAGCTGACGCCTCCGTGGCTCCCGCTCCAGCTGACGCCGGCACCATGTGTCTTACGCTGCGCGGCCGCTGGCGAGACGGCCAGGAAAGCGATGACCACGGCGCCCAATGCAACACTGAACCTCCCACCCATGCTATTTCTCCTATGCGCCGCTCCGCTGTAACGCCTAAGGCTGCGCTGAACTAACGGGTCAATGGCGGAACAGGCCGCCGAGAAAGCCACCCGGACGATAGCCGCCGTGGCCACGGCCGTGACCACCACCATGATGGCGGTCGCCATGATGGCCTTCATCATACCCGCCCCAAGGTGCGGGCTGCGCATAGCCCGGAGCTGGCGCGGGCGTCTGAGGAGGATAGCCGGCGGGCGGCCTCACGGCGGCTTCGTAGGCAGCGTTCTTCTCGATGATCTTGTCGAGTTCGCCGCGATCAAGCCAGATGCCCCGGCATTGCGGGCAATAATCAATCTCCACGCCTTGCCGGTCGGCAAGGACGAGGTCCACGCGGCACACGGGGCAGAGCATCCCCTGCGCCCGTGTGGTCGTCGGCACTGTCTCATCAGTCATGATGCAATCCTTTAAGAATGCCGCAATCCAAAGCCCATCCTAACTGCGAGCGTAACCTTAGTAGCCGTATCCGCGATACCGTTCATGGCGATCCCGCCGCTCGTGCCTGCGCTCTCGGCGCTCCTCTCGCTCATGGCGATTGTTGTAGCCGTAATCACCACCGCGATTGTACCTGCCCCTCCAGGATTGCCGATAGCCGTGCCCCCGATCGCTGCCGTAGCCGCCATCCCTGCGGATCTGATGGTCGTACGAGGGGTTGCCGCTGTGCCCCCTGGAACCGCCATAGCCGCCATAGGATTGGGCCATCGCGGCCGGGGCGGCGAAGACAAGCGCCGCCGCAGCCAAGATCAAGGAACCTCTCATGCTCACCTCCATAGGATGTGACTAAACGCCACGATAATGAAATTAGCCCATCGAAGTTTAATCGCGCCGGAATGCAACCGACAGGTCCTGTTAACACATACCCGCGCCAAAGT
Organism: Altericroceibacterium spongiae; assembly: GCF_003610805.1. Taxonomy (GTDB): domain Bacteria; phylum Pseudomonadota; class Alphaproteobacteria; order Sphingomonadales; family Sphingomonadaceae; genus Altericroceibacterium; species Altericroceibacterium spongiae. Next base: position 22,770 of record NZ_RAPF01000016.1, read on the forward strand.
GGCCCACATGCTCACAAGCCTTGTCCAAAGCGCGCATGCTGAGCACGTGGCATCCAAGCTGGACAAACAAGGACAGCGATTAGGAAGCCGAGACGTTCGGATACCGACTGTCCGAGAAGTGTCAGCTACTGCAGTTTATCTATTCTCCAATCTTCACCTCGATCGTGCAGCGCACCGCCTTCTTCCCTTTCTTGGCGGCCTCGCGGCAGGCTTGAAGCGCTTCGCGATTGCCCTCGGCGAGCGGATTGGCCGCGACGATCATCGCCCAGCTCGCCGGCGCGGCGCGCTGCATCAAGTGCTGCCCCGCTTCCCATTGCGTCGGTTCGGCCAGGACGCGCGCGGCCACGCGCTCGGGCCATTGCCAGCTCACCGGCATCAACCGCGCGACCGGCCCCGCCAGCGCCGCATAGAGCAACAGGCCTAGTAGCACCCCACCGATGCCGATCATATACAGCCAGCGGTTCTGCTCGTCGGCACGGCGCGCGGACAGCACCAGGCCGCGCAGATCGCCCATCACGCCGTCCACCGCCGATTTCGACGCCTGGGTGTGATTGCGCAGCGTGTTCAACGTCTCCATGACGGAAGCGTTTAAACGCCCTCCCATATTTTCCGGGGTGAGCGTCATCGCGGGGCTTTTCCGCATCGCGTCGATCTGCTGGACCAATATGCCCAGCACCTTTTCGGTGCGCTCCAGCGTCGGTTCGTAATCGGGAATGTCAATGGCCTCGCGTGCGGCGGTCAGTCCTTCGATGGCGCTGCGCAGCAACGACACCTCGCCGCGCAACTTCTCGAACGCCAACGCTGGATCGTCGCCTATCGGCTGATCCTCGCGATACTCGTCCTCGTCCATTCCCTCTCCTATCGGCTAAGGCCGCGATCACGGCCGATCCCCAGATCGTGTGTCAACTGGCGGCCAAGCTCGCCGCCGCTCATGTCGCGGGCACGGTTCATGCCGATCTCAAGCCCCAGCTCGCGGATGCGGCCGCGCAGGATCGCTTCCATCTGCGGATCGCGCTCAAGGCTTTTCGCCATGCCCGCCATCTGCTGTCCGGCCTTCTCACGGCCCGCCATGTCGCCGGCGCGATAGAGCCGGTCGCGCTCGGCGCTGAGCCCCTGCCAGCGTTCCACGAACCGATCGGCGCGCAAGTTCGGATCGGCGCGCACACGCGCCTCCTGCGCCATCACATCCATCATCGGGCCGCTGCGCCCCGCCGCCGCCTGGCGCAGCAAGGCGGGATCGCGCTGCACCGCTGCCGACAGGTCGCGCGAGGCCCCCGGCCTGATCTGATCGAGCGCCTGGGTCGCGCGCTCGAGCGCGACCTTCTGATGCTCGAGCACCGGCCTCCCCGATGCGTGCGCCTGCAGCACCGCCTCGGCCGAACGCGAGGTTCGTTCGACCGCCCGCACGAACGCGCGCTCCTGCGGGCGCGTAGCGCCTTTCGCCGGCTCGGCCGACAGCTTCAACCCGTCGAACATGCCCCGCCGCGGCTGTCGCTCGGCCGCGGCCTTACCCTCGCCGCCGCCGCGGCTGATCGTGCGAGGATCTTCGCCCATCTGGCGCGAAGATCCTCGCCGGGGACCAAGAAACTCCACGCCCTGCCTTTCGGGCGCATCCGACAAGCGGATCTCCCCGGACAATCCGCGCCGCTTGGCAAAATCGCGCACCTCCATGTCCCGGTCGCGGGGATAATCCGACGCCATATCCTTCGCCCGCTCGCGCGCGAGGGTGCGGACAAGCTCGCGCTGATCGGTGAAGTCGTCGCGGCCGTAATGGAGCTGCACGCCATCCCGGTGCCGCGACAGCGCCACATAAGCCGAATGGCGGTCCATGCCTGGGGTGGCGAGCACATGCGCCTGATCGACCGTCACCCCCTGCGATTTGTGGATGGTCGCGGCATAGCCATGATCGACATGGGCATAGTCCTTCAGGTCAAACGCCACCGATCGGCCATCATCGAGACGCACCGCCATGCTGTCAGGCGACACCCGCTCGACCTTCCCCAGCGAACCGTTCTTCACGCCAAGCCCGCGCTCGTTTTTCAGGAACATGATGCGGTCGCCGCTGGCGAACTCGCGTGGCCCCCGCTCGGCCGCCACGCGCACATCGTCGCCCAGCTCGCCGGCGCCGCGCAGCCGATCGCGCGCGGCCAGGTTCAGATCGCGGACCTCGGCATTGGTATGGGTTAGGATGATCCGGGTCTTGTCCGGATCGGCGCTGCGCTGTGCATCCCATTGGTCCACCAGCTCGGCCCGCGCCTCGTCGCGCGTGTCGGCCGCCTGCACCATCCCATGCTCGGCGTAGGCGTGGACGGCCTCGCCGGTCCTGCCGGTCGCCAGCGCCCTGGTCGCGTCGCGCTGCCAGCCCTCATGCTGCCGGCGAACCTCGCTGATCTCGGCCGCGCCGTGGCGCTCGGCCAGCGCGCGGAACGCCGCGCCCGCCTCGATCGCCTGCAACTGCTCGGCGTCGCCGACCAGCACCACCTTCGCGCCCGCGCGTTCGGCTGCCGACAACACCCGCTCCATCTGGCGTGTGCCGATCATGCCCGCCTCGTCGATCACCAGCACGTCGCGCGGCCCAAGCAGCTCGCGGCCATGGTCCCACTGATATTCCATGCTGGCGATCGTGCGCGAGGCGATGCCCGATCCGCCCTCAAGCCCCTCGGCCGCGATGCCGGACAAGGCCGCCCCGCGCACCTGGTAGCCGGCGCGCTCCCATTCGTCGCGCGCGACCCCCAGCATGGCCGATTTGCCGGTGCCGGCATAGCCGACAACGATGGCAATATCCTTGTCGCCGGTTATATGCGCAAGCGCGGCTTCCTGCTGACTGCCCAGCACCAGGCCCTCACTCCCGGCGGTGGACCGTAAGGACTGCTCCATCGCCGGGAGACCATGCCCCACCCTGTTAGCAAGCCGATCGGCGGCGCATTCCAAACGCTGCTCGGTGTCGATCATGTCTTGGCTGGTAAAGCGGTCCTCGCCGCGCCCGTCCTTGCCCAGCGCCACCAGTTCGGGCGCGCTACGCACCGCACTCATCACCTGGTCGAACTGATCCTTGCCGTCGCTGTGCCGGAACGCGAACTGCGCCAGGTCGCGCCGCGTGAACGTCGCCTGCTGCCGGGTGATCGCGTCGAGCGCGATCTCCGGCCTGGCGATGATCTTCTCGCCATTCTCCCGCGCGATCCGCACATGGTCGTCGGCGCGATCCGCATCCTCACCACGATCGAGGCGGCGCGATCCAGCAGGGCCGATCTTATGCTGCGGCTCAAGCTCGATCCCCTGCGCCTCCAACGTCCGGTGATCGATCCGCGCACCGATATCGAGCGCGGCCAGGCGCTCGTTAACATGGTCCGCCCATGCCTCGCGCCACTCCTTCAGCAGCGCATTGCTGTTCCACTCGCGCACCTTCTGGCCGAACCCGTCCGGCCCCACTTCGCGCATCGACAGCATCACATGCGCATGCGGCTTAGGGCTTCCATCCTTGCCGATGTCCCAATGCACATTGAGGTCCGCGACCATGCCGCGCTTCACGAACGCCTTCTCCACGAAGTCGCGAGCGAGCTGGATACCCTGCTTCTGATCCAGCTCGCGCGGGATCGAGAACTCCACCTCGCGCGCCAGTTGCGCGTCCTTGCGCTTCTCGCCCGCCTCGACTTCATTCCAGAGGCACGCGCGGTCGTTTAAACGCGCCGGCGCGCCTTCGGGCAGCCGCACTTCGGAATGAACGACGCCGGCTTTGTTCGAGAAGTCGTGATTGCGCCCGAGCCGCTCATCGTGCAGCTCGGATGCCGAACGATAGGCGGCCGACGCAACCGCGCTCGATCCGTTGGCGCGACTGATGACCTTGGCCGAGAAATGGTAGATCGCCATGACGGTCCCTATACTGCCTTCCTGAGCGCGCGTCGGCAACGACGTATAAGCGCGCACTCACACTCTCTGCCGTTCGCATGATTGACTTCGCCGCATTTCTGGATCGGAACGGTTCCTCGCGCGCGCGATCGTGCTACGCTGCGGCTCCCGATCATGGGCGCGAGGGAGAGAAGATGCGCAAGGTCCGCGACTATGACGCCGAACTGCGGGCGCTCGGCGACAAGGCCCGCACGCTCAAGGCGAAGAAGGTCCAGCAGCTCGGCGAACTCGTCACCTCCACCGGGGCCGATGCGCTCGACGCCGATGTGCTGACCGGAGCGCTGCTCCACATCGTCGCCGAAGCGCAGGTTGAGGGAAACCGGGAGGCGTGGCGCTCCGATGGCGCGGCCTTCTTTCAAGGACGCGGGCGCAAGGCTGGGCGACGCACTAGCAGCAATGCACAAGGCGGAAACCAAACTGGCACAGGCGAGGCGCAGGGTTGAAGCCGCCGCGCGCCGCGCCGATACGAGAGGATGGGTCGTGGCCCGCCGCGAACGCACGCGCCACCTGATCGAGCTGGGCGGCCTCGTCCAGAAAGCCGGCCTCGTCGATCTGACCGACGATGATCGCGCGACCCTCTACGGCGCGATGCTCGATCTCGCCGCGCGCGCCCAGGGCGAGGATGCCGACAACATGCTGGCGCTGTGGAAGCGGCGCGGCAAACGCGCGTTCGACGCGGAAGCGGAAGGGAGTGACGCACCATGAACAGGCTCGATGTCGAGGCGATCCGCGCCCAGGTTCGCGCGCTCGATTATGTGCGCGGCACCCCCGCCGAAATCGCTCTGTGGCGCGAAGGCGATGCCGAAGCCCGCGCCAATCTCGCGATCGAAGGCATGGACCTCGACGCCGACGAACACGCCCTGTTCGACATGCTGCGCGCAGAAGCTGTCCCCCCTCCCCTCGCCACCGCGATCGTTCTCAAGCTGCTCGATCATCCCGACGCCGACCCGGCGCTGGCGATCTCGCCGGCGACGATCCGGGCGGACGGGTAAGCGGCTATGGAATGGTTCCGCCAGCTCGGCCGTGCGCTCCGCAACCTCGCCCGTATCGCGCGCGAACAGCCGATATGGGCGATCACGGCCCTCGTCACCAGTCCGGTCGCGCTGATCCGCCACCTGTTCGGCGTGGTGGTCCTGTTCCTCATCACCGGCCTGGTGCTGGGCCTCGGCGTGCCGCTGATCCTCGGCAAGCTGCTCGGCCTGCCCCGCGATTCCAACATCTACCAAATCGTGATGATGCTGACGGGCCTGGTCATCATCCTCGTCACGCTCCGCGCCCTCTTCCAACCGCTGATCCTGCGCTATGGCGGTCCTGCCGGCGATGACACCCACGGTTCGGCCCGCTTCGCCACCGATCGCGAGACGCGCCCGCTCGCCCAAAATGGCGAAGGCCTGCTGATCGGCCGCGACCGTAAGTCGGGCAAGCTGCTGCGTTATGCGGGGCCGGCCCATCTGCTGACGATCGCGCCGACGCGCACCGGCAAGGGCGTGAGCACCATCATCCCCAATCTGCTCGACTATTCCGGCCCGGTCGTGTGCATCGATCCCAAGGGCGAGAATGCCCGCATCACCGCCCGCCATCGCGCGAAGTTCGGCCCGGTCCATGTCCTCGATCCGTTCGGGGTGACTGGTATCGCCTCGGCCGCGTTCAACCCGCTCGATCGCCTCGACCCTGCCGGCCTCGATCTCGCCGACGACGCCATGACGCTTGCCGACGCGCTGGTCTATGACGCTCCCGGCGAAGCGGGCGAGGCGCATTGGAACGAGGAAGCCAAGGCGCTGATCGCCGGCATCCTCCTGTGGGTGGCCTGCGACGGACAAGCGCAAGGCGCGGACCGCACGCTGGAAGCCGTGCGCGACTGCCTCACCTTCGCGCCCGATAATTTCCAGAAGATGCTCCGGGAAATGTCACGCAGCACGGACGCGCGGGGTCTGATCGCGCGCGCCGCCAACCGCCACCTGGGCAAGTCCGATCGCGAAGCCGCCGGCGTGCTGTCGGCCGCGCAGCGCCATACCCATTTCCTCGATTCCCGGCGCATGACGGCGGTGTTGGGGCGCTCGGATTTCACCTTCGCCGATGTAAAGGCGCAGGCCACGACGGTCTATCTGGTGCTGCCGCCCGATCGGCTCGCCACCTATGCCCGCTGGCTGCGCCTGATGCTCGCGCAAGGGCTGACCGATCTGGCGCGCGCGCCGGCCTCTCCTGCCCGCTCCGTCCTGTTCCTGCTCGATGAGTTCGCCGCCCTCGGCCGCCTCGAACCCGTCGAGCGCGCTATGGGCCTGATGGCCGGCTATGGCATCCAGCTCTGGCCGATCTTGCAGGACGTTCACCAGCTCCGCGCGCTCTACGAGCGCCGCGCCGGCACCTTCCTGTCCAATGCCGGCGTCTTGCAGATATTCGGGGTCAACGATCACGATAGCGCCAAGCTCGTCTCCGATCTGCTCGGCCAGGAGACGGTCGTGTTCGAGACCATGAGCCGCGCGATCGACAGCGACGAAACCGGCATATCGTTCGGCGCGCAGCATGTCGCTCGCCCGCTGCTCACGCCGGATGAAATCCGCACGCTGCGCGAGGATTACCAGCTCCTGTTCCTCGCGGGGCAACGGCCGATCGTCGCCGCCAAGCTCAAATACTATGCCGATCGCGAGTTCGCGGGCCGCTTCGACAAGGCGTGAGGCCGTTTAAACGGTGCGAGGATCTCGCGCCGGAAAAAACGGGCGGCCCTGGGAAGCCCGGAGAGCGCTATAGATGGTTCCGACGCCGAAACCCCTGACCTACGCCCGGAATGAGGCTGGGCGGGCCGGAAATCGCCCCTGTGGGGACGTTTCCGCCTCCCCAGCCCCTCTCGATCGGAACGCCCACATATCCGCTTGGCTTTTCTGGAAAGCCATTTTCGACGGTTGGGCTTGGTGATGTGTTGGCGATAGGGGTGTGACGGTCACGGCATACCCCGAATCAACAAAAGCGCGCCGGCGAAGCCGGCTCATTGTGGGGATGCCGGGTGGGAGGATCGCGTAGCGATCCGGGGCGGCCGAAGGCCGCGAGCCGGCGGGGCGGAGCCCCAAGAGGCGGCGCTTTTCTTCCTTTCGACGTCGCCTCAAGCGGGGTGGTCTAAAGTTATCCACAGCCTCGCTCTAGTGTTAATATATGGGTTTAGAGTCGTGTTACGGGATTTGAGCGGTTTTATAGTACGTTGAAAATAAAGGATTAATTGGCGTTTTTGTAATGCGCGGTGAATCCGCTCTGACGAAAAAGCGAATCCAGAGTGACGATAGGGTGAATCCATTCTGACGATAGGCCCGCCCCCTCCAAGCGTAATCGAAATGACGATAGCGCGGGGTGAATCTGAAATGACGATAATCCGCTTGCGTATGTGAAATGACGATAGTAGCTGTGGCGTTCGTGAAATGACGATAGACTCCGCCCCTTCCCTGTTTGACGCGCCGATCGCCGCGCCGTCCACGGCCGTGGACGGCGCCGATCGCACGCCGCTGCTGCCGGTGCGGCACCCTAACCAAGACCTGTTCATCTGCGATGTTCTCGACGCCATCCCCAAGGACGACATGGCCTCGATGGAGCATCCGGTTTTCTCGCTCTCGACCAAGCCCGACAACCGGATGCGGCGCTATGAGCATAACGGCAACGTTATCGAGATTATCCCCTCGGGCAAGGGGCTGGCGACGATCCACGACAAGGACATATTGATCTACTGTATTTCGCAGCTCGTCGCGAAGATGAATCAGGGCCAGCAACCTAGCCGCACGGTGCGCCTGCAAGCCTATGACATGCTCGTCGCCACCAACCGGCAAACCAGCGGCGAAGGTTATCGGCTGATGGCCGACGCCCTCACCCGCCTGCGCGGGACCACGGTGCGGACCAATATCCAGACGGGCGGTGTCGAGGAAACGCGGATTTTCGGGCTGATCGAAGAAGCCAGAATCACGCGCAAGACGTTCGACGGCCGTATGCTCGATCTGGAAATCACCCTGTCGGATTGGGTCTATCGCTCGGTCATCAGCAAGAATGTTCTGACGCTTCACCGCGACTATTTCCGGCTCCGCAAGCCGTTCGAGCGGCGCATGTATGAGCTGGCCCGCAAGCATTGCGGCGTGAAGGACGAATGGAAGATCGGCCTGGAGCTGCTGCAAAAGAAATGCGGCTCGAACAGCCCGCTCCGGGTGTTCCGGGCCTTGGTCAAGAAGGTCTGCGAGCATGACGCGGACCACGGCCATTTCCCCGACTATGCGGTGACGATGGATGATGACGTGATCCTGTTCCGCAACCGCTCGGGCCTCAAGTCCAAGCCCGATCCGCTCGCCAACGCCGGCGACGATGCGCCCTATATCGACCCGGAAACCATGCACGACGCCAAGACGGCCGCGCCAGGCTATGACGTGTATGCGCTTTATGACGAATGGGTGTCGTGGTGGCACGACATGGGCAAGCCCGAGCTGAAAAGCCCCCGCGCCGCTTTCCTAGGCTTCTGCAAGAAACGGCACGAACGCAAGCCACTGCGCTGATCGCTTATGTGGACAAGCGTTCATGTTCACATGCAAACATATCGACTGATCCGGCTTTATCACTTTCTGGTCGATAGCTACGGACTCGACTACAGGTGAAGTCCAAGAAAGGATGCGCCGGGAAC
>NZ_RAPF01000017.1 GCF_003610805.1 Altericroceibacterium spongiae
GCTTCATGGTGCCGGCGTGCGCCGGCGTCGATCCTGTTTGAAGGGGGAAAGGCGGTCCCGGCCGCCTCTCCCCCGCAACGGGATTAGACGGGGCCGTGCCTCGCTGCGCTGCGGCCGCACCACCCCCATCGAATCCCGCTGCCCCCCTCTCTCGCCGGCGTTCTTGGGCGTCCGTGTTCCGGCCGATGGCATGGCCATCGCCGAACAGGCGATTTGAAGGGAGTAAGGACGATGACCCACGAAACCCGCGAAAGCTGGCTCAATGCGGTGGCGGCGGGCATGGCCCCGCTGTTCGAGGTGCTGGACGCCCCCCTGCCCGACCGCGTGCGCGTGGCGATCGGCTTCACCAGCAGAGGCGCGAAGGCCAAGGCGATTGGCGAGTGCTGGGATAATCGGTTGAGCGCGGACGGGCATTTTGAAATCTTCATCCGCCCGGACCTGGCGCACGCGCCCGACGCGATGCCGGCGCAGATCGCAGCCATCCTCGCGCATGAGCTGGTCCATGCCGCTGTCGGCATCCCGGCAGGGCATGGGAAGACGTTTAACGGGTCGCCCTTGGGCTGGGGCTGGTCGGGCCGATGCGCGCCACCACCCCCGGCGAGGCGTTCCTTGCGGCCATCGCGCCGATCCTGGAGTGCGTTGGCCCCCTCCCCCATGCCCGTCTCGACACGGACGGGGAGTCGACCGCGCCCAAGAAGCAGAAAACCCGGATGCTCAAATGCGAGTGCGCGACGTGCGGCTATACCGTGAGGACCGCGCGCAAATGGCTTGAGCAGGCCGGAGCGCCGCTTTGCCCGATCGAGGATCACGGCCAGATGGAGCATGAGCCGCTGGACGATGACGACGCCGAACCGGAGGAATGATGCGGCGCGCTTTCGTCATTTCAGATTCAGCGCCTCCCTATCGTCATTTCGGGAACGACAGGGCTTCCCCTCCCGGTCTATTGTGTATACAAGTATAGGATTATACGTGTAGGAGTGTAGCATGAAGGTTCTCGCCATTCTCTCACAGAAAGGCGGCGTTGGGAAAACGACGCTCGCGACCTGTCTGGCAGTCGCGGCCGAGCAGGCGGGCAAGGTCGCCGCGATCATCGACCTGGACCCGCAGGCGACGGCCTCGTTCTGGAAGGACGTGCGCCAGCTCGACACGCCCGCCGTGGCGTCGATTCAGCCGGTGCGCCTGCCCGCTATGCTCAAAGCCTGCGAGGACGCCGGCACCGATCTTGTCGTGATCGACGGGGCGGCGGTCGCGCGCGACGTGGCCTATGAGGCAGCGCGTCACGCTGATTTCATCCTGATCCCGACTAAGACGGCCGTGTTCGACACGATGAGCATGACGCACACCCTCGACGTGGTGCGCCAGCTCGACCGCGCCTTTGCCGTGGTCCTTACCTTCGTGCCCCCGCAAGGTCAGGAAACTGGCGATGCGATTCAGGCCGTGGCGGAGCTAGGCGCGACGGTTTGCCCGGTGACGATCGGCAACCGCAAAGCCTTTTTCCGCGCCCAAGCCGCAGGCCGGGCCGTGCAGGAGTTCGAGCCGCATGGGCCAGCGGCCGACGAAATCCGCCGACTATACGAGTATACAAATATACGCCTATACAATCAGGCGGAGGTGGCGTGATGGCGAAGGGCGGAAACAGTCTGCAAGCGGTGCTGAACCGCGCCAAGGCGGACGGAGACGCGGCCCCGGCCCCAGCGTCGGCGATCGAGCCGGTAGACGTGACCCGCAAGGCCCCGCCGAGCGGCCGACAGGGGACCAAGCTGATTGGCGGGCATTTCCCTCCCGAGGTCAGCACGCAGCTTCGCATTATCGCGGCCGAGGAAGGGACGACCGTTCAAAGCCTGCTGGGCGAGGCGCTGGACGACCTGTTTGTGAAGAAGGGAAGGGGGCGCATCGCCGGCTAGTATAGATGTATACAATTATACACCTATACATCTATACACCTATACTAGCGCAAGGGGGCAGTCTTGTGCTTGTTGCGACAGAAGCCGATGAAGGCGGCGCGGGGGCTTTTCAGTTCCGGCCGCCCGCTGTCGATCCACCATGACACCCATTGGTCATAGAGCGCGTAAACGTCATAGCCAGGCGCAACGCTCTTGGCGTCGTGGAAGCCTTCGGGGTCGATATAGGGCCGCTCGGGTTCCGCCTCGATCGCCTCGACCGTATCCAGAGCCTCGCGATTGCGGAACGTGACCGTATCGCCGTTCATTTCCACGGCATAGTCGGGCAGATGATCGTGCGCGACGAGATCGCGCAGCATCGAGCGGAACACGCGCAAATGGCTACTCGCGCCGGTCTTTTTCTGTAGCGTTTCGACCGAGATCGACCATTTTTCCTGCGCGCCGCAATGCTTGCGCGCCAGCTCGTAGATACGCCGTTCGAGCGGCTTGCGGAGGCGGAAATAGTCGCGATGGAGCGTCAGGACGCTGCGCCCCTCAACCATCTTGAACAGCCAGTCGGATAGCGTGACCTTGATTTCCGACATTTGGCCGGAGCGGGTTTGCCGCACGATCCGCCATTCATTGATGAGGCCGAAACCTTCGGTGATTTCCTCGCCATCGGCCTTGATATTCGTGGTGATCCGCGTCCCCGACAGCCGCTCGAACGCGCTCCGCAGCCGGTCATAGCCGTCGCCATCGGTTTGCCGGTTGGTCCACACCAGTAGATCGCGAGCAGTGAGGTGCAAGGTGCGGCTCGGTCGCTCCCCCTGGTTCATCTTCCCGATGAGCTGGGAGATGCAGTAGATCAGAATATCCTTGTCGTGGATCGTCGCCAGCCCTTTGACGCTGGGGACGATTTCGAGCTTGTTGCCGTTATGCTCATAGCGGAACACGCGCCGATCGGGCTTGGTCGCGAGCGAGAAAATCGGATGCTCCATCGAGGCCATGTCATCCTTGGGGATGGCGTCGAGAACATCGCAAATGAACAGATCGGGATCGGGGTAGCGAACAGGCAGCAGGGGAGGGCGTCCCTCCGCGCCGTTCGGGGTTTCATTGACGGCAAGCGGGAGTTCGGGGTTTCGTTGACGGTCAGGCTCGATTCGGGGTTTCATTGACGCGCACCGTAGATTCGGGGTTTCATTGACGCAACGGAAAAGTTCGGGGTTTCATTGACGGGTGATCGCGATTCGGGGTTTCGTTGACGCAGATTCGGGGTTCTGGAGTCACCAGATTCGGGGTTCCGTTGACGCCGAGGGCAAAAAAACGCCCGATTATTCTAATATTTTCAGTTGCTTATGAAACCGCCAAAATCCCGTAACACGACTCTTTAACCCATATATTAACACTAGGCCGACCTGTGGATAACTTTAACCGCAGCGCCCACTCGACGCCGGATCATCGTGGTTTCACCCACCAGCGTCCCGCCAGATCGAACAACTTGTCCTGATTTTCGGGACAGAGGCAGCATGATCCACTCGCGCCGCGCTACCGGCACCGGTCAGAGGGAAGAAAAGCGCCGCCTCTTGGGGGCTTCGCCCCCGCCGGCTCGCGGCCTTCGGCCGCCCCGGATCGCTTTGCGATCCTCCCACCCGGCATCCCCATGATGAGCCGGCTTCGCCGGCACGCTTTTTGCTAGATTGAGGATCGTTTAAACGCCCCGCTTCTATCGACACCACAGCGCCAGCGGCACCGTCGCAATTGGCTTTCCAGGAAAGCCAGGCGGATAGGGCGGTGATCGAGCCGAGAGGGCAGGGGAGGCGGAAACGTCGCAGCAGGGGCGATTTCCGGGCCGCTGGGCTTCATTCTGGACGTTTGGCAGGCCGGGGAGGGTCCAAGCGGCAATGGCGCTCTACGGGCTTCCCATGCGGCCGATTTCTGGAAAGCTAGATCCTCGCGAGGTCGGGGATCGAAACGGCGAGCCTCAAGGTTTGTGCGCCAGGCAACGATTTCACGGATTTGGCCCCGAACATTGCTGCGGGAGAGGGCGGAATCCTACGCCAAGAGCCGGCAGGGCAGGGCGCGGAAAGTCCGCTAAACAACGCCAAGGGCGAACAGACGGCGAACATGTATATTTGTATACGCCTATACATTCGCGCCTAGTGGCGCGTCCGCTTCGGTGGCGTCGGCGCGGCCATCAGCTCATCAAAGGCGGAGTCATCGCCCAATGCGTAGCGGCGCAGCGGATCATCCTCGGTCATGCGGCCGGCCTGGACTTCGCGCCATGTCACATATCGCAGCCGGCTCCGGTCCAACGCGCCATCGACAAGACATTCCGCGCGCAGGAACATCCATATCTGGCCCTGCCGGTGCTGGGCGAAGGCTTCAAGATCGCCGTTCGTCTCTTGGAGATGCACCGCCACAAGATCGCAGACGAGATTGAATATCCGCATGAGGCCGAGCCGGCTTTCCTCATCGGTGATCGCTTCGTGCAGCTCCAACACTTCGTCGCGGATCGCCGGAAGAGGTGCGGAACCGCTCTCTCCATAGGCCATGAGCCGGTCCCAAAGATCAATGACGCGTTGGTCCATATTCTATCCTTCCGCCCTTGGCGGCAGTTCTGACACTATACAGCAAACGGCCTTTTTCACTTCGTCGATAGTGTCCGTTCACGCCTTGTCGAACTTCCCGGCGAACTCGCGATCGGCGTAGTAGCGCAGCTTGGCGGCGACGATCGGCCGTTGCCCCGCAAGGAACAGGAGCTGCAAATCCTCGCGCAGCGTGCGGACTTCATCCGGCGTCAGCAACGGCCGCGCTACATGCTGCGATCCGAACGATATGCCGGTTTCCTCCGCGTCGATCGCGCGGCTCATCGTCTCGAACACGACTGTCTCCTGGCCGAGCAGATCGGAGACGAGCCTGGCGCTGTCGTGATCGTTGACGCCGAACACTTGCAGCACGCCGGCGTTGGACAGGAAGGTGCCGGCGCGGCGCTCGTAGAGCGCGCGGAGCTGGTGAACATCTTGCAGGATCGGCCAGAGCTGGATGCCATAGCCGGCCATCAGGCCCATCGCGCGCTCGACGGGTTCGAGGCGGCCGAGGGCGGCGAACTCATCGAGCAGGAACAGGACGGAGCGGGCAGGGGAGGACGGCGCGCGCGCCAGATCGGTCAGCCCTTGCGCGAGCATCAGGCGCAGCCAGCGGGCATAGGTGGCGAGCCGATCGGGCGGCAACACCAGATAGACGGTGGTGGCGTGCGCCTTCACATCGGCGAAGGTGAAATCCGAGCGCCCCAGCACGGCCGACATGCGCGGCGAATCGAGGAAATGGGTATGGCGCTGCGCGGCCGACAGCACGCCGGCGGCCTCGCGATCGGACTTGCCCAGGTGGCGGTTCGCGGCGCGGGCGATCAGGCCGCGCGCCTGCGTGCTGCGCGACATTTCCCGCAGCATCCTTTGGAAATTATCGGGCGCGAAGGTGAGGCAGTCGCGCACCGCTTCCAGCGTGCGGTCCTGGCCTCGCGATTCCGGGTCGCACGCCACCCACAGGAGGATGCCGGCGATCAGCGCCTTGGCTTCCTCGTTCCAATGCGCCTCGCCGGCTTCGCCGGGAGCGTCATAGACCAGCGCGTCGGCCAGCGTCATGCAGTCGTCGGCGAGATCGAGGCCGGCAGGGTCGATGCGATCGAGCGGATTGAAGGCAGCGCCGGGAAGGCCCGTCACCCCGAACGGATCGAGGACATGGACCGGGCCGAACTTTGCCCGATGGCGGGCGGTGATGCGGGCATTCTCGCCCTTGGGGTCGATGCAGACGACCGGGCCGGGATAGTCGAGCAGGTTGGGAATGATGGTCCCCACGCCCTTGCCGGTGCGCGTCGGCGCGATCGTCAGCAGATGCGAGGGGCCGGCATAGCGCAGCAGCCTGCCGTTCTTGCGGTCGCGGCCGATCAGCAGGCCGTCGCCATTTTGGGCGAGGGGGCGAGTTTCCCGATCGGTGGCGAAGCGGGCCGAGCCGTGCGTGGCATCGCCGGCAGGGCCGCCGTAGCGCAGGATCAGCGGTTGAAAGAGGGCGCGCAGCGCGACGAGGATGACGACGATCGCCGTCAGCATCATGACGGTCTGATAGATATGGGAATCGTGGGCCAGGCCGAGCAGCCTGCCAAGAATGAGCGGCACCCCAAGCCCCAGCACCAGGCCGGTGATGAGGAACAGGACCAGGACGCCGAACAGGTGGCGGATGAGGGCGACCGGGCTGGTGACGAGGGCCGTGATCGCCCATATCGGCTGTTCGCGCGCGAGCCGCGCGAGGTTGCGGATCGCGCGGCCGAGCTGGCGGAACCATTCCATCATCAGGATTCCCTCCCGCTGTCGTTTTCGAGATGTTCGGCGCAGATCGCGGCGGCGATCGTGTGGAGATGCTTCACGCGGTCAACGAGCCAGGCCAGTTCGTCGGGGGTGATTTCATAGGCATGGGAATAGCGCGCCTCGACATAGGCGCGCTGGAGCTGCGCAAAATGGCGGCGGGCGGCGCGGGTATCGCGCGGCCAGGCTTCGATCAGCCGGGGATCGAGATTTTCGGCAAGCGAGCGCAGGATGCCGATGCGGTGCGATTTGGGCGCGTAGAGCGTCAGGACGAGCAGCAGGCCATGATAGGCGCGCTCGACGGCCTGGTGGAGCATGAACGCGGCATGGTTGGTCTCGCCGTCGCGGATCGCATATTCGGCGAGCGTCAGGCAGTATGCGGCATCGGGGAGCCACTTGTCATAATGCGCCCTGGCTTCGGCGTGGCGTTCCTGCGCGTCGAGCTGGCGCGGCACGGCGAGGCGCTGTCCCGGCGCTTCGTAGAGGGCGATCCCATCGCGGGCTATGTCGGCGAAGAAGGGACGGCCGCGCGCGAGCTGGTCGTTCACGTCCATCAGCGAATGGACGATGAAATTGACGGGCGTGGCGAGCTGGCGGGTGACGGTCAGCTCGCGCACCAGATGATCGTCGGCGACAGCCCACCATGTTGCAGATCGGTGAAGGTCTCGGAGTTGACGATGACGAGCAGATCATAGTCGGAGATATAGCCGCTGGCGCGATCCTCGACCCAATCGCCGCGCGCGTAGGAGCCGAACAGGATCAGCTTGAGGATGCGGCCGCCCTTGCGCTTGTCGGAGAGCTTGGTTTTGACGGCATCCTCAAATTCATCGAACAGGACGCGGGCGACCCGTTCCAGCTCGCGGCGCTTGGCGGCGGGAAGATGATCGAGGCCGGCGCGCATGGTCAGCGCGCTTCGGGCAGGTCGATAGCGGTGATGCCCTGAGCGGCGGCGATGGCGTCCACCAGGCTATCGACGGTTTCCATGCGATGGCTGGGCCAGTCGCGTGAGACGGTGACATAGCCGGCGTCGGTCTGGACGTTGATGATCGCCGTGGCGGGCAGCAGATCGAGCAGGGTTGCGAGCTTGTCCTGAATATCGGGGGTGATGTGGTCGATGCCGGGGCCGACCATCAGGAGCTGCCAGGAAAGGCGCGAGGTGTCGTCAGTCATGGGCGGTCTGTTCCTTGCTGTCCTGTCCTTCCGCTTCCGCGTCGAACGCACGTTTGCCGCGCCGCTTCCAGAGCGCGAGCGCGTTGCCATCATCACGCGCGCGGGCGGCAAGATCGAGCATCGCGCCGTAGAGCGTTGCGCGATCGTCGTCGGCCAATTCGACGAGGCCGGCCTTCTGGACGAGGCCGCCCAGCTCTATGAGATGGCGGGTGCGTTCGCGGCGCTGCACGACCCATCCTCTCGTATCGGTGCGGCGCTTGGCGGCTTCAACCCTGTGCCTCGCCTGCGCCAGTCTGGTTTCCGCTTTCGCCGTTGCCGCCAGAGCGTCGCCCAGCCTTGCGCCCGCGTCCCTGAAAGAAGGCCGCGCCCCGCGAGCGCAACGCCTCCTTTTCGCCAGCGTCGGCCGATTCCACGGCAGCGAGCAGCGCGCCGGCGAGTGTGTCGAGATCGAGCGCATCGGCCCCGGTTGCCGTCACCAGTAACCCAAGTTGCTCGATCTTCTTGGCCTTGATAGACTTGGCCTTGTCGCTCAGTGCCCGCAATTCGGCGTCATAGTCGCGCGTTTTTCGCATCACTCTCTCCCTCGCGCCCGTCGAACAGGAGCCGCACAGTAGCACGATCGCGCTGGCAGGACAGCGGTTCCATCATGAAATGCGGCCAAGTCAATCACGCGAACGGCAGAGAGTGGTGAGTGCGCGCTTATACGTCGTTGCCGACGTGCGCTAAGAAGGGCAGTATAGCGGCTGTCATGGCGATCTACCATTTCTCGGCCAAGGTCATCAGTCGCGCCAACGGATCGAGCGCCGTTGCGTCGGCTGCCTATCGTGCGGCGGAACGGCTGCACGACGACCGGCTCGGGCGCGACCATGATTTCTCGAACAAGGCCGGCGTCGTTCATTCGGAAATCCTGTTGCCCGAAGGTGCGCCGGAGCGTTTAAACGACCGCACGACCTTGTGGAACGAGGTCGAGGCGGGGGAGGTCAGGAAGGACGCGCAGCTTGCCCGCGAGGTAGAGTTCTCGATTCCGCGCGAAATGAATCAGGTGCAGGGCGTCGCGCTCGCCCGCGAATTTGTCGAAAAGCAGTTTGTCGAACGCGGCATGGTCGCGGACCTCAATGTCCATTGGGACATGGGCAAGGATGGGATGCCCAAGCCCCACGCGCATGTCATGCTGTCGATGCGCGAGGTGGACGGGGAAGGGTTCGGGAAGAAGGTCCGCGAGTGGAACCGAACCGAGCTGTTGGAGAGGTGGCGCGAGGCATGGGCGAACCATGTCAACGAGCGGCTTGCCGAGCTGGATATTGATGCCCGCATAGATCATCGCACCTTGGAGGCACAGGGGATCGACCTGGAGCCGCAGCACAAGATCGGGCCAGCGGCATCGCGTATGCCCGAACAGGGCCTTGAGGCGGAGCGGGTCGAGGATCATGCGCGGATCGCGCGCGAGAATGGCGAGAAGATCATCGCCAATCCGGAAATCGCGCTCGACGGTATCACGCGGCAACAGGCGACGTTCACGCGGCGCGACCTGGCGCAGTTCGCGTTCCGGCACAGCGACGGCAAGGACCAGTTCGACCAGGTGATGAGCGCGGTGCGGACCAGCCCCGAGCTGGTGGCGCTGGGCAAGGACGGACGCGGCGAGGACCGCTTTACCTCGCGCGATATGATCGACACCGAGCAGCGGTTGGAACGCGCCGGCGATCGGCTTGCTGGACGGGAGGGGCATGGTCTCCCGGCGGCAGCGTGGAATCGTGACGCCGCCGCCGGAAGTGGGGGCCTGACACTCGGGGCAGAACAGCAGGCCGCGCTGGCACATATCACCGGCAAGGGCGATCTTTCAATTGTGGTCGGCTACGCCGGCACCGGCAAATCGACCATGTTGGGCGTTGCGCGCGACGAATGGGAGCGCGCCGGCTATCAGGTGCGCGGCGCGGCCCTGTCGGGGATCGCGGCCGAGGGCTTGGAAGGCGGCTCCGGCATCCAGTCGCGCACGATCGCCAGCATGGAATATCAGTGGGGCCAGGGGCGCGAGCTGCTAGGTCCGCGTGACGTGCTGGTGATCGACGAGGCCGGCATGATCGGCACGCGCCAGATGGAGCGCGTGCTGTCAGAGGCCGAGCGGGCAGGGGCTAAGGTCGTTCTTGTCGGCGACGCCGAGCAGTTGCAGGCGATCGAGGCCGGCGCGGCGTTCCGCGCGCTGGCCGAGCGCCACGGCGCGGCCGAAATCAGCGACGTTCGCCGGCAGCATGAGGACTGGCAGCGCGACGCCACGAAGGCGCTGGCGACGGGCCGCACCGGCGAGGCGATCCATGCCTATGAGCAGCACGGCATGGTCCACGCGGCCGACACGCGCGAAGCTGCGCGGGGCGAGCTGGTGGGCCGCTGGGACGCGCAGCGGCTTGCCGATCCGGACAAGACGCGGATCATCCTCACCCACACCAATGCTGAGGTGCGCGATTTGAACCAGGCCGCGCGCGAACGTCTGCGCGACGCCAGCGAGCTGGGGGCGGACGTGCGCGTGTCGGCCGAGCGGGGGCCACGCGACTTCGCCAGCGGCGACCGCATCATGTTCCTGAAAAACGAGCGCGGCCTTGGCGTGAAGAACGGCACGCTGGGAAAGGTCGAGCGCGTTTCGCCCGACAGCATGGCGGTGCAGCTCGACGATGGCCGGAGGATCGCGTTCGACCTCAAGGACTATGCCCATGTCGATCATGGCTATGCCGCGACCATCCATAAGTCGCAGGGCGTGACGGTGGATCAGGCGCATGTGCTGGCGACGCCGGGGATGGACCGTCATTCGGCCTATGTCGGCATGTCGCGGCACCGTGACGGGGCGCAGCTCCACTATGGGCGTGATGATTTTGCCGATCAGCGTCAGCTCGCCCGTGTCCTGTCGCGTGACCGCGCAAAGGACATGGCCGGCGACTATGGGCGTGAGGGCGCTACGGCCGAGCAGGACCGGGTGCGTGCGTTCGCCGAGCGGCGCGAGATCCGGTTCCCGGAACTCGCGCGGGAGATGGTCGCCAAGGTGCAGGCGAAGGCCAAGGGCATGTTCGCCGGCTTCCGCCCGAAACCGACGTCGCCCGAGCCGGTGCGCGACGGCAAAGGGGGGCCGATCAACACCGGCTCCGAGCGGGGATCGCCCGCGCCCAATCAGGCCAAGGCGATCGAACGCTATGCGCGCGTCCAGGCCGATATGGACCGGATGCGCGAGAAGGGCTTGCCTGTGCTCCCGCACCAGAAAGAGGCGCTGGCGAAGGCCGGGGACGCGCTCGATCGGTTGCGCCCCCAGGCGGCTCGGGATTTGGCTTCCGCGTTCGAACGCAACCCCGCACTGGTGCGCGACGCGGCCGAAGGCAAAGCCGGCGGGGCGGCGCGGGCAATGGCCGAGGAAGCCCAGGTCCGTTCCAATCCCGAACTGCGTGCCGACCGCTTCGTGGAGCGCTGGCAAGGTATGGCGCGCGAGCGGGCCGAGCTCGCGCGCAGCGGCGATCGTGCCGGCGCGGAGCGCACGGCCAAGAAGATGGATGGCTTGGCGGGAGGACTGCATCGCGATCCGCAGCTCGAATCCGTGCTGCGGCGGCGCGCGCCCGAACTGGGGCTGGAGATGCGCCGGGATCGTCCGATCAGCCAGGAATTGACCCGTTCGCTGGAAATCGGCCGCGATCGAGGGTTGAGCCGATAAGGAGAGACAATGGCGGACGAGGAATGGGAGGAAGGCGGCGACGCGGCGGCGGAAGCATTCGAGCAGGTGCGCGCCGCGGTCGAGCAGCAGCGCGGCGAGCTGGCATTGATGCGCCGCGCCATCGAGGGACTGGCGGCCGAGCGCGCCAGCATCGACGTGCCCGACTATTCCGAGACGCTGGGGTATGTCGTCCAGGGGCTGGACGGCATCAACGGACGCCTGGACCAGGTTACGACGGCCATCGTGAAGTCGCCGGCGCTGGCGATGACGCCTGCACAGGTTTCGGCGCAGATCAATCGAGCGGCGGCCGACCTTCGCAGCGCCGACCATGCCGCCCTCGCGACCGCCACCGACGAGATGAAGCAGCAGGGGCGCGAGCTGCGCACCGTCGTTCAATCGGCGCTGACGGCGCGGGATCAGAAGGACCGTCAACTATGGTTCGGGTTGAGCGGGTTGCTTATCGGCATCCTCCTCTGGTCCTTCCTTCCCGGTATGGTCGCGCGCGAGATCGCGCCGGCGAGCTGGCAATGGCCCGAACGCATGGCGACGCGGGCTCTTGCCGAGGCGACACCGTGGGATGCCGGGCAGCATTTGATGGCGAGCGCGTCACCGGCGAGCTGGGAGGCGATCGTCGCGGCCGACAGGTTGCTGCGCGACAATCGTGAAAAGATCGAAGGATGCCGGCAAGCGGCAAGGAAGGCGGATCAGCCGGTGCGATGCACGATCCAGGTGGGAGTGAAGAGATAATGGTGATTCCCTACCGCTCGACGCCCATATTCGATGAGGCGACATTGCCCGCTGCCCTGCGCTCCGAACATCGCACCAAGGCCGGTGTGTGGGGCGTGATCCGGGTCATCGAAGGGAGATTGAAGCTCACCTATCTCGACCCGGCCTCGGAGGTGGTCCTTACACCTGACCGGCCAGGGCTGATCTTGCCCGAACAGCCGCATTTCGTGGAACCGCTCGGAGCCATGCGGATGCAGGTCGATTTCTACGATCAGCAGCCAAGCCTTTAGGGAGAGCCATGCCTAAAACAGCCTTGTCATACCCGCTTCTTGCCATCCTCGCGCTTGGTGGCTGTGCGACGCGCGACCCGGCACCGAGTCCCGGCTCGCTTCCTACAAGCCTGTCCCGGCCCGACGCCGAGGCTTTGCCGCATGACCTGACCTATGGCGCGGCGTTAATGACCGTCAAGGTCTACCCGCACCTGGCAGCGAAGGCCGATGCAAACGCCAATCTGTTCATCTCCCCGGTCAGCTTGTCGCAGGGCCTGGGGCTCGCCTACCTTGGCGCGCGGGGCGCCACGCGCGAGGAGATTGGCCGCGTGCTTGGTTGGGATTCGTCCCGCAACGTCCCTGCGCTCATCAAATCCTACAATGCCCAGCTTAACGACACCGGCGATGCCGATACCGCGCTCGGCATCGCGAACGCGCTGTGGCTGGCGAAGGGATTGCCGGTCCGGGACGAGTATGTCGCCGAGGCGCATGCCGGCTTCGGAGCGGCTCCGGAAACCGTCGATTATGCTGGTGATCCCACCGGAGCGGCCGAGCGGATCAATGGCTGGGTTTCGCGCGAGACGAAGGGCAGGATTTCGGAGATCGTCTCTCCGAGCGGCTTCGGGGATGACACCGCCGCTGTGCTGACCAACGCGCTTTACTTCAAGGCGAAGTGGCAGGTGCCGTTCGAGGAGACGGAAACGCGGTCCTTCACGCGTGGCGACGGCACGCGCATCCCGATCACGATGATGAAGCGGATTGGCCGGTTCGACTACCGCGAGACCCGGGAAGGGCAAGCGATCGCGCTGCCTTATGGTCGCAACGGTCGTTTCGTGATGGAGATTTTCCTGCCACGTGACGCGGCAACCCTGCGCCGCTGGGAGCGTGAGCTGAAGGGTGTCGATTTCTTCGCCGGCGAGCAGGGCGGCAATGATCGTTTCGACCTGTCCGCGGAGCAGGCTCGCGAGATGCGGATCGTTCTGCCCCGCTTCGAAGCGAGGTTCGATGAGAGCGTGAAGGCAGCGCTGATCGCAGCGGGCATGCCAAGCGCCTTCGACCAGCAGCGTGCGGACCTGTCGGGGCTCGCCAGCGGTGCGCGCCTCGCGATCGATGACGTGGCGCACGCGACCTTCCTGCGCGTCGATGAGGAGGGCACCGAGGCGGCGGCGGCAACCGCAGTCAAGATCGTCGTGACCAGTGCGCGGATAGAGCCTCAGGTGCCGGAGATGGTGGTCGATCGTCCTTTCCTTGCCACCCTGCGAGACCGAAAGAGCGGCGCGGTGCTGTTTTTCGGGCGCATCGCCGATCCGACAGCGATTCCATAGGCGCACTCAGGCCATGCTCCGTTCAGCCGTGCGGGCGTAGCCTCCCGGTATGATGATGGTGTCGCTATCGCGAGCGATCGGCACGGCTCTGGCCGGTGCGGCGTTGAGCGCGTCCACGCCCGCCATGGCGTGCTCCTGCATCCTGCCCGACAATATCGAGGCAGCGGGACGCGCGGCGTTCACCAAAGCCGATCTTGTTGGTGAGTTGGAGATAGGGCGGGCGCCGGTGACGGCACCGCGCAGTTTCTGGTGCGGGTCGGACGGACGAGCACGACCATGGTTCAGGCCCGGGCATAAGATCGAGCAGAGCCGCCCCGCGCGCGTTATCAGCATCACGAAGGGCCGCGTCTCGGGACCAATTCGCATCCGCACCAGTCCGGTGATGAACATAGGTGGCCGGTGCGGAATGACCGGGAATAGCTGCCAGGTGTCTCTCGGCCGAAGCACCGTTCGGACCGGCCCCATGCTGTTTCGGCGTGTTGCGCCGGGCACCTATGAACCCTTGGACGTTTGCACCCAGTCGGCGTTCACCACCTGGCTCGAACAGCGCCAGAAGCGTCGCGCACTCCCGCAGACGCGGTAACGCTTCGAGGAACCATCGATTTCTTGAATCACCGGCGTGCCATTGATTCAAGAAAGTCGCCGGACTTGGAGAGGCATAATTCGTAGGCTCCGCGCCATGAATGGCGCGAACCTGTCCTTGCCCGAGCCGATCGAGCTGGTGGCGCTCGATCCGGCGCGCAACATCCGCCGGCGCTACAGCATCACCGCGAGCCTCGATCGGCTCTGTTGCAAAAATCGTGAAGCTTGAGCATGCTTGGCGGAGATTGGACGGACGGAACGATGACGGATTTCAAGTGGCGCCATTTCCAGGGTGATGTGATCCTGTGGGCGGTGCGCTGGTATTGTCGCTATCCGATCAGCTATCGCGACCTTGAGGAAATGCTGGCGGAACGCGGCATTTCGGTCGACCATACGACGATCTATCGCTGGGTCCAGTGCTACGCCCCGGAGATGGAGAAGCGGCTGCGCTGGTTCTGGCGGCGTGGCTTTGATCCGAGCTGGCGCCTGGATGAAACCTACGTCAAGGTGCGGGGCAAGTGGACCTACCTGTACCGGGCAGTCGACAAGCGGGGCGACACGATCGATTTCTACCTGTCGCCGACCCGCAGCGCCAAGGCAGCGAAGCGGTTCCTGGGCAAGGCCCTGCGAGGCCTGAAGCACTGGGAAAAGCCTGCCACGCTCAATACCGACAAAGCGCCGAGCTATGGTGCAGCGATCACCGAATTGAAGCGCGAAGGAAAGCTGGACCGGGAGACGGCCCACCGGCAGGTGAAGTATCTCAATAACGTGATCGAGGCCGATCACGGAAAGCTCAAGATACTGATCAAGCCGGTGCGCGGTTTCAAATCGATCCCCACGGCCTATGCCACGATCAAGGGATTCGAAGTCATGCGAGCCCTGCGCAAAGGACAGGCTCGCCCCTGGTGCCTGCAGCCCGGCATCAGGGGCGAGGTGCGCCTTGTGGAGAGAGCTTTTGGCATTGGGCCCTCGGCGCTGACGGAGGCCATGGGCATGCTCAACCACCATTTCGCAGCAGCCGCCTGATCGGCGCAGAGCGACAGCCTACCTCTGACTGCCGCCAATCTTTGCAACAGAGCCCGTCGATGCTCTGCCGCGTAACTCGAGCGGCTTCGTCGATCGAGCCGCTGTGGATCTCGCCCATGGCGGCGGCGGGTACCCCAGCGTCGGCTAGGCTCTCAAAGGCATGATCTGCCCGGCCAGGACGAACCAGACGCCATGTAACCAGATGTCGGTGAGGGCCGACACTGGTTGCACGGCCTCTGCTAACGCGTTTTTCGATTTAGCGATACGATGGCTGAACCCCGGATCGATCCGTGACCCGGGATCCGCTCCTTATCGATCGGCTCTGAGATACTTGCGCTGCTCCGCCACGACCTCCCGCATGGCCGCCTTTGCGTCCCGGCAGAAATACGGCATGTTGACATAACCGTGCGGCATGGCCGTGTAAGCCGTGAGCCTTGTCGGCACACCCGCGTCTCGCAGTGCTTCCGCATAGGCCACGCCGTCATCGTAGAGCGGATCGTAGCTCGCGATCTGAACTAGCGCTGGAGGTAGGTTTTCCTTGTCACGCGCCCGCAGCGGCGACAGCCGCCAATCGTTCGTCGGGTCTCCTTTCCCGGCATAGGACTCCTCGAAAGCGTCGAGCGCATTTCCGACGAGCACCGGCCCTTTCATATTCTGGCGTCGGGAGCGCGTCGAGTTCCGCAGATCTGTTGCAGGATATAGAAGCACCTGGTGATCGATGACCGGTCCACCTTGTTCGCGCGCCATCAAGGTTACGGCGGCTGCGAGATTTCCGCCAGCGCTCTCTCCCATGACGCCTAGGCGCTTCGCGCGCGCGCCGAGCATCTCCATGTTACTCGCAGCCCATGCGAGCGCATCGTAGCAATCGTGCAGGCCCGCCGGGAACGGGTGTGTAGGTGAGAGACGATAATCAACGGAGACGACGATAGCGTCCAGGTCGCGCGCGATGGTGCTCGCAATCCAATCGGCCGTGCTGAGATCGCCAACCGCCCATCCACCACCGTGAAATTCCACGACGAGGGGCCGAGGCGCGGTCTCGAGCGCCTCGGGCGTGTATATCCTCACCTTGATCGGGCCGTCGCGTCCTTCGATCGACTTGTCCACGCACGTCACCCCGTCGCGCTTGAAGCCCATGATGGCGCCCTTCAGCGCCCCGCCGGACCTTCCTGCGGACGCCATCTTTCCCGACGCGAGCAGATCGACCGTAATGTCGCCTGCACCGGCCATGATGCGCGCGAGTGCTTTGACGCGCGTCGGGAGGGGCTGCTTGATTATGGGAACTTGCGTGAACGATGCTTGATTGACCGAGCGTGCTTCCGCAGCGTCAAATAGGTTGATCGCGGCTCCTGCGTCACGCTTTCTGCTTGCGACAATCACGGCCGTTGCGGCAAGTCCGAGTCCGACGCCTAATAGCGTAGTCGAAGTTCGGGATCTGTTCACACCGCGCGCTCCTATCTGGTTTATGGACTGCTAAGATCGGCTACGTTCCTCGAAGGTACCCATCACCGCCCCGTCTGTCAATCGGCGTCCAAAAAGGACCCCCTATCGGCGTCCAAAAGAGACCCCCTTCGTCGAGCAGCGTGACAGGTATGACGGGCGCGCCGTTCGCGCTGGTTGCGGCGTAGGGCGGGCGTAGCCCGACCGGAGGCGCAACCAGCGCGAAGCGTTCTCTGCCGGGTGCCTCGGGCGTCAGCTGCGGTGTTTGAAGCGCCAGCTGTCGTTGCCGGTCTCGACGATGTCGCAGTGGTGGGTAATGCGGTCGAGCAGCGCGGTGGTCATCTTGGGGTCGCCGAAGACAGTCGGCCACTCGCCAAAGGCGAGGTTGGTCGTGACGATGACGGAGGTGCGCTCGTAGAGCTTGCTGAGCAGGTGGAAGAGCAGCTGGCCGCCCGAGCGGGCAAACGGCAGGTAGCCGAGCTCGTCGAGCACCACGAGGTCGAGACGGAACAGCTGGTTCGCAAGCGTGCCGGCCTTGCCGAGGCGGGTCTCCTCCTCGAGCCGGTTCACCAGGTCGACCGTGTTGAAGTAGCGGCCGCGAGCGCCAGCGCGCACGACGTTGGCGGTAATGGCGCTGGCCAGGTGCGTCTTGCCGGTACCCGTTCCGCCGACCAGCACGACGTTGCGCCGACCGGGGAGGAACGAGCCGCTGTGCAGCGAGCGCACCAGCCCCTCGTTGATGGGGGTGTCGTCGAAGACGAAGGCATCGAGGTCCTTCACGGCCGGCAGTTTGGCGGCCGACATCCGGTAGCGGACCGACGCTGCATGGCGGTGGGTCGCCTCGGCACGGAGCAGGTCGGTCAGGATCTCCATCGTCGTGCGCTTGCGCTGCAGCCCGGTGGTCACCGCCTCGTCGAAGGCGCCAGCCATGCCCTTGAGCCCGAGCTCGGCCATGGCCGCCATCATCTCATGCCGCTGCATGGAGACCTCGCAGGCTGTCGTAGCGGTGGCAGTCGGCACGAGGCGGATGGCGTAACGCCAGGTCTTCCGGCGTGACGATGACCAGCGGCCGGGGCGGCTCGCGCCGCCGTGCCAGGATGTTGAGGATGACGTCGTCACTGGTGACACCGGCCAGCAGCGCCTCGCGCACGGCCGCTTCCACCGCTTCCAGCCCGTCGTCGAGCACAGTCGCCAACACCCGCACGAACCGCCGGTCGGCATCATCACCGGCGCCGAGCTTACGCCGCAGTCGTGACAGCGCGGGCGGCAACTCCCAGTCCTGAAACGGCGCGCCGTTGCGCAGGGCGCCCGGCTTGGTCACCAGCACCGGCAGATAGTGCCACGGGTCGTAGATGGTCCGGTCGCGCCCGAAGAACCGGGGATGGTCGGCGACGACTTCACCGTCGCAGCGCACGACAATGCGGTCGGCATAGGCGCGGACCTGCACCGTCCGGCGCACCGCTTTGGCGGAGACGGAGTAGCGGTTGCGGTCGAAGCTTATCAGGCACGTGCCGCTCACCGCGTGCTCGCTCTCGTGGAAGCCGTCGAAGGGCGCGACGACCGGCTGGAGCACGCCACGCTCGGCAGCCCATGCCTGGGCCACCGTCAACTCCTTCTGCTCGGGATGCTGGTGCATGTCCGCCCAGCGGCGACACTCCGCCTCCAGCCAGCCGTTCAGCTCCTCGATGCTGGCAAAGCGCAGGCGTGGCTGGAAGAACCGGCCGCGTGCCGTCTGCACCTGGTTCTCGACCTGGCCCTTTTCCCAGCCGGACGCTGGCGAGCACGCTGTCGGCTCGACCATGTAGTGGTTGGCCATGACCAGGAACCGCCGGTTGAAGACCCGTTCCTTGCCGGTGAACACGCTCGTCACGGCCGTTTTCATGTTGTCGTAGATGCCACGCGTCGGCACGCCCCCGAAGAAGGCGAACGCCCGTGCATGTGCGTCGAACAGCATCTCCTGCGTCTCGCGGGGATAGGCCCGCACGTACATCGCCCGTGACGCGCACAGCCGCACATGGGCGACCTTCAGCCGCATCGGCTTGCCCGCGATCTCGACGTCCTCGTGACTCCAGTCGAACTGGTAGGCCTCGCCCGGCCGGAACAGCAGCGGGATGAACGCCGGTGCATCCATCACGTCGCGACGCCGCGCCTGCCGCCAGCGGGCCGCATAGCGCCGCACCGCGTCGTACGAGCCGTCGAATCCCTCGCGCAGCAGCAGATCGTGGATACGCGTGATGCGCAGCTTCTCGCGCCGGGACCGCGCCTCGTCTTCCTCCAGCAGCGCGTCGAGCCGCGCCTGGAACGGTCCCAACTTCGGTAACGGCTGAACCTCTCGCCGGTAGGCCATGTCCGCCTCCGGCGCCCGAACCGCCTTACGCACCACACCACGCGACAGATGCAGGTCGCGCGCTATCGCCTTGATGGCCTTCCCCGACGCGTGCTCGCGTCGGATCCTCAACACCGTCTCCAATACCAACATCCCGATCTCGCCGCCTGACACACCGCCAAGCGTGCAGCCTAGACCACCGGGATGAGGGGTCTTTTTTCGACGCCGATCACCCCGCTACCGGGGTCCTTTTTCCACGCCGATCCACAGCCCCGTCCAACGCGGAGACCGCTTTTCCGCGAACGCTGCCGCCCCCTCCCGCGCATCCGCCGACTCGAACACCTGCGGAAGCAGTTGCGCCTGACGGGCCCAACGTTCATCCGCGGGCCAGCTGCGCGCCTCGACAATGATTTGCTTCGAGACGCGGACGGCGATCGGACCATTGGCGCTGATCGCGGAGGCCATCGTCAGCGCGCCATCGATCGCGGGACCATCGACAACCCTGTTTACCAGGCCGATCTCGTACGCGCGTCGGGCATCGATGAAATCGCCTGTCAGGGCGAGCTCCATCGCTATGCGCGAGGGCACCTGCTCCGGTAAGCGGATCAGCCCTCCCGCGCCCGCGGCAAGACCGCGTTTCGCCTCGGGAATGCCGAATTTCGCATCGGCGTTGGCGACGACGAGATCGCACGCGATCATGAGTTCCAATCCGCCAGCGAGGGCGTAGCCGTCAACAGCCGCGATCAATGGCTTCTTCGGCGAAGAGAGCGTGAGTCCGCCGAAGCCTCTACCTTCGACGGTAGGTGTCTCTCCGCGGAGGAAGCCCTTTAGATCCATGCCGGAGCAGAAGGTGCCGCCCGCGCCCGTGATGATACCGACGCGCAAGTGATCATCGGAATCCAGTCTGTCCAGAGCGGCGGCGATGCCTTCGGCGGCGGCCTTCGTCATCGCGTTCTTGGCGTCCGGCCGGTTGATCGTGATGACTAGGACGCCATCATCATCGCGTGTGAGAACCTCGTCGTTCACTTATCTACTCCTTAGATGAAGATGTGCGCCACACCGCCGAACCTGTGCTTCCGGAGCTGGCGTCGGTTAGGTCAAGCGGCAGGCGCGTCCGTCAGCGCGGACGGGGCGTCTTGCCGTGCAAGAACGCGCCGAGCCTATCATTGATTATGTGCTCCGCTTCGGAGATCGTCCGCTCAATCAATTCTTTGCAGGTCGGGATGTCATGAATGATGCCCTGAACCATGCCCGCCCAGAAGATGCCCTTCGACAGATCACCGGTGCGAAGCACTTCCTTTCCGGCCGAGCCCGCGACGAGTTCCTGCACGTCCGAGAAGCGCGCATCCGGCTCTGCCAGTCGCCGGACGACTTCGTCCGACACCTCGTTTTTCCCGACACGAGCCGTATTCTTGAAGTTACGGAAGATGAGGTTCGATCCTCGTTCATCGTTCTTCAGGTACTGCTGCTTCACGTTCTCATGGATCGGCGCCTCCATGGTGGCGCAGAAGCGCGTTCCCATGTTGATGCCCTCCGCTCCGAGAGCTAGGGCGGCGATCAGGCCACGACCGTCACCGAAACCGCCGCTCGCGAGCATCGGGATCCGCACCTTGTCGGCCGCGGCCGGGATCAGGATCAGTCCCGGGATGTCGTCCTCCCCGGGGTGGCCTGCGCACTCGAAGCCATCGATCGAGATGACGTCGCATCCTGCCCGCTCGGCTGACAGGGCATGTCGAACAGCCGTGCATTTGTGGAGGATGGTGACGCCGTGCGGCTTCAGCATCTCCCAGATCTCCCGAACCGCGGGCGTGCCGGCCGTCTCAACCGTCTTCACGCCACCCTCGATGATCGCCTGGGCATACGCCTTGTAATCCGGCGAGTTGATGGTCGGAAAGATTGTGAGGTTTACCCCGAAAGGCTTGCTGGTCATCGAGCGGCAGCGCTCGATCTCGTCGCGGAGAGCCGATGGCGTAGGTTGGCTCAGGCCGGTCAATATCCCGAGGCCACCAGCTTCGGAGACGGCCGAGGCCAACTCGGCCACACCGACGTTCTGCATGCCGCCTTGAACGATCGGATGCTGGATCTCCAGCATCTCGGTAATACGCGTCGTGAAGGCCATTATTCTCTTCCCTTTCCTATCGGCTCGGTCCGGCGCGCTGCCAGATCGCGTCCAGGTGGGCCAATCTGCCTCGCCAGTCCGGGACCGATAATTTCTCGAGGTCGGCGATGAGCCGCTCGACGAGAGAGCTTACCGGCTCGATCGACTCGATGAGACCTACGCTGTGCCCCGCGCTCCAGATCTCGCGCCACGGCTTGGCGGGCATTGGCGTTCGGATCGCGGGTAGACGCAAGGGATCCAAGCCGATGGATCGGATCGAGGAGGTCAACCAGTTCGCCGGCACGCCGTTCATCGCCGCTGATACTACGATCTCGTCGATCTCCGCCTCTTCGATCATGGCCTGTAGATTGCCACTGAGATCTGACCCGGGAGGGGCATAAATTTCCACTGAGAAGTGACCCATGTTCTGACCTTTCCCCAGGCTTTTGCGTCGGGGGAACAAGGAGTGATCGACATGGCGTTACTGAGTGTAATTCGACGCTGGCATTTCCGTCAGCATATCCCGATCCGGGAGATTGAACGGCGCACCGGACTGTCGCGCAATACGATCCGCAAGTACCTGCGGGCGGATACGGTCGAGCCGACGTTCAAGGTTCCGGCACGTCCGAGCAAGCTGGACCCGTTTGCCGAGAAGCTATCGGCGTGGCTGCGGATCGAGGCCAGCAAGTCGCGCAAGCAGCGGCGCACGGCCAAGCAGATGCACGCGGATCTCATGGTTTTGGGTTACGATGGTTCCTACAACCGCGTGGCGGCGTTCGTGCGGGCCTGGAAGGCCGACCGTCAACGTGACGCCCAGACGAGTGGGCGCGGGACTTTCGTGCCGCTGGTGTTCCAGCCAGGCGAGGCATTCCAGTTCGACTGGAGCGAGGACTGGGCCATAATCGCCGGTAAGCAGACCAAGTTGCAGGCCGCACACACCAAGCTGGCGCACAGCAAGGCCTTCATCGTGCGGGCCTATCCGCTCCAGACCCATGAGATGCTGTTCGACGCCATAACCCAGGCCTTCCGGGTTCTGGGCGGCGTGCCGCAGCGCGGGATATTCGACAACATGAGGACTGCAGTCGACAAGATAGGCACCGGCAAGGCTCGCCAGGTCAACGCCCGCTTTGCCGCCATGGCGAGCCACTATCTGTTCGAACCCGAGTTCTGCAACCCGGCCTCGGGATGGGAGAAGGGCCAGGTCGAGAAGAACGTGCAGGATGCACGGCGGCGACTATGGCAGGTGATGCCTGCCTTCCCGGATATCGATGCGCTCAATGTCTGGCTCGAGGTGCATTGCATCGCGCAGTGGAGCCAGATCCAGCATGGTGTTCTGCCCGGGACCATTGCTGATGCACATGCCGCCGAAGTTGCCAGCCTGATGCCGCTGGGGCGGCGCTTCGACGGCTTCGTCGAGCATGCCAAGCGGGTATCCCCGACCTGCCTGATATCGTTCGAGCGCAACCGGTATAGCGTGCCTGCCTCCTTTGCCAACCGGCCGGTGAGCGTGCGGATTTACCCCGAGCGCATTGTCGTCGCGGCCGAAGGACAGATCCTGTGCGAACATGAGCGGGTCATCCAGCGATCCCATGATCAGCCGGGACGGACGATCTATGACTGGCGGCACTACCTCGCGGTTGTTCAGCGCAAGCCCGGTGCCCTGCGCAACGGCGCCCCCTTCACCGAGATGCCGACCGCGTTCCGGCAACTGCAGGGCCAACTTCTGCGGCATCCCGGCGGCGACAAGGAGATGGTGGAGATATTATCTCTATGGACGGCTCTCCCTTTGCAAGCGGCATTGAAACGTTCTGCGTGGATCAGTTGCAAACATCTATCCGGCGTCAGCTGGTTGTCCAGAGCGCCCAAATGGGAAATCCGCACACGCGCACCTCTACAGCTGGTAGGCCTCAAGGGCCTCGATAATAGTCAGGCTCGTCGCGCGTCGGCTCGATCAGTGCAGTCCATTTCTCCGTCTACTCGCAAACTGGTTCGGTTCTTCAGGCGGCGGCGCGGTATTGATCGCCCGTTCGAAGCACGGCCCAGATTATCCGTGCATTCTTGTTGGCGATGGCAACCGTTGCGCGGTTGAACCCGCGTCGCTCCCGAAGCTGGTTGGCCCATTGGCTGATGGGATCATTTTTATTGGGTGCCGTTCTCACGACGGCACGCGCGCCGTGAACCAATAGGCTGCGCAAATGCTGGCTTCCTCGTTTAGAGATGCCCATAAGCACCGCCTTATCACCGCTCGAGAACTGGCGCGGTACTAATCCAAGCCAGGCCGCCATGTGGCGCCCATTCCTGAAGTCCGAACCATCGCCGACCGCCGCGACAATCGCTGTTGCCGTTTTGGGCCCAACGCCTTTGATCCTGGCGACACGCTGACAGGGCTCGCTCGATTTGAAGACGGCTTCGATTTTCTTGTCGAAATGCTCGATGCGGCGTTCGAGATCGCAGAAGAAATCCCAGAGCTCGGCAATGGTCTCACGGGCCATAGTCGAGAGGCCGGAGTCGGCGCGTGCGAGTATCTCCGGAATCATGCGTCTCACCCGGGTAATCGACTTGGCAAAGGCAATGCCACGATCAAGCAGCAGCCCGCGCATCTGGCTGACCAGGGCCGTTCGGTGGTTCACAAGACGCTGGCGGGCGCGGTGTAGAGCCTGGATATCCTGTTGCTCAACGCTTTTCTTAGGCACCAGCGGAATGTGGGGTTGACGCACAGCCGTACAGATCGCCTCGGCATCGTTGCCGTCGTTCTTCTGCCTGCGGACAAATGGCTTCACATATTGAGGACTCACGATCTTCACGTTGTGGCCCAACTCTTCAAATTGGCGGGCCCAGCAAAATGCTCCTGTGCAGGCTTCGATCGCGACGGTGCAGGGCTCAATCCCGGCCAGCACCGAAAGTAGTTGGTCGCGCATGACCCGCCGTTTGAAAATCGCATTGCCCTTGCGATCAACGCCATGCAGCTGGAAGACATTCTTCGCCAGATCAATACCAAGTACATCGATGGTCATCATTCCTCTCCTTCGACTGCCGGTTGCACAACGATGCTCCGGGGTGGGAGAGCCGTCCATCCCATTAGCTGGTCTTGCACCATGACGAACGGGCCGTTCTGCGTGCCGTGGAACTGGCATTGGACGCCGGCGTCGCGACCAAGACCCACATCCTCAACATCCTGCACCGCCTGATCGACGGCAAGGACGCTACTCCGCCAAGGATCGATGCCCCGCAGGCCCTGATCCTGCGGCGCGAGCCCAAGGCCAACGTCGCGCGCTACGACACACTGCGGAACAAGGATCTGCGTCATGCGTCATGATCCTGCCAGCGCTGCCGTCGTGGTCATGCTGCGCGCACTCAAGATGTACGGCATGGCCCAGGCTGTCAGTGACCTGACCGAACAGGGGGCGCCCGCGTTCGATGCAGCCGTCCCCATCCTCTCCCAGTTGCTCAAGGCCGAGCTTGCCGAGCGCGAGGTCAGGTCCATCGCTTACCAGATCAAGGCGGCCAGGTTCCCCGCCTACAAGGACCTGGCCGGGTTCGACTTCGCTTCCAGCGAGGTCAATGAAGCCATGGTTCGCCAGCTCTACCGCGGGGAGTTCATCGATGGCGCTGACAACGTGGTGCTCATCGGTGGGCCCGGCACCGGCAAGACGCACATTGCCACCGCGCTCGGTGTGCAGGCCGTCGAGCATCATCGCAAGAAGGTCCGCTTCTTCGCCACCGTCGATCTGGTCAATGCGCTGGAACAGGAAAAGGCCCTGAACAAGGCAGGTCAGCTTGCCGAGCGCCTTCTGCGTCTCGACCTCGTCATCCTGGATGAGTTGGGATACCTGCCGTTCAGCCCGTCAGGCGGCGCGCTTCTCTTCCATCTGCTCAGCAAGCTTTATGAGCGCACCAGCGTCGTCATCACAACCAACCTCAGCTTCAGCGAATGGTCCGGCGTGTTCGGCGATGCCAAGATGACAACCGCGCTGCTCGATCGGCTCACTCACCACTGCCACATCCTCGAAACCGGCAATGACAGCTTCCGGTTCAGGGTCAGCTCCGCAGCACCCAAAACAAGAGAGGAAAAATCACCCGCTTGACCTCAAACCCGCATCGCGGGACATAACCACCACCCGGGTCACTTCTCGATGAAAATCCCGGGTCAGATCTCAGTGGCAATCAACATTATGAGCTTTGTGTCCTCGCGCAACTGCGCGATCGCATCCGTTCTAAGGAAATCTGGGTTGTCGGGGCG
This sequence comes from Altericroceibacterium spongiae, assembly GCF_003610805.1. GTDB lineage: Bacteria > Pseudomonadota > Alphaproteobacteria > Sphingomonadales > Sphingomonadaceae > Altericroceibacterium > Altericroceibacterium spongiae. Next base: position 25,123 of record NZ_RAPF01000017.1, read on the forward strand.
GACCGATACCGCAATCCCGATGACGATCTTCCCAAGGACTTCGATGCGCGGCGAGAAGCATATTACACAGGATTGAACCTGACGGCGGATGCGCGTGCATTTTCAAGCGCCATCCGGGAAGAGCTTGCTCAGGAACTGTTGCTCCTCAATGCCAATATTCCCCGGAACGACAAGGTTCGGCTGCTGTGGCGCGGCGAGAACCGTATATCTCTCACCCCGTTCAAACCCTTGCCCGAACCCAGGGGTCTCGCCTCGATCAAGACCGAGATCGGCCAACGCTGGCCGATGACCGGGCTGCTCGACGTACTGAAGGAGGCTGCCCTTGATACGGGACTTCTCGAAGCGTTCGAAACATCGGCCTCGCGTGTTGCACTGCCGAAAACCGCGCTGGATCAACGTCTCCTGCTATGCCTCTACGGCCTGGGAACGAATGCCGGGCTCAAGCGGATCGCCGGCGCCACCCCCGATGTCAGCTATGAAGAGCTGCTGCATGTCCATCGCCGCTTCGTTCATGCCGCGGCGCTCAAGGAGGCGTGTGCCAGGGTTGCGAATGCGACCCTGGCAATCCGCAATGCTGCAGTCTGGGGGGACGCCGGCACGGCCTGTGCGTCAGATTCCACAAAGTTCGGAGCCTGGGATCGCAACCTGATGACGGAATGGCATGCGCGTTATGGTGGACGGGGCGTCATGATCTACTGGCATGTCGAACGACGCGCGACATGCGTCTATTCCCAGCTCAAGCGCTGCTCTTCCTCCGAGGTCGCCTCCATGATCGAGGGCGTGCTGCGCCATTGCACCGACATGGAAATCCAGCGACAATATGTTGATAGTCATGGCCAAAGCGCGGTTGGCTTTGCATTTTGCCGGCTTCTCGGATTTGAGCTTGCACCCCGCCTGAAAGCGATCGCTCGCCAGAAGCTGGCTCTTCCCGATGTCGGCATGCGAACGCGGCTTCCCCACTTGCAGCCGATCCTCTCCAGTCCGATCAACTGGGATGAGATCGAGCAGCAATATGACGAGATGGTCAAATATGCAGCCGCGATGCAGACAAAAACCGCCGACCCGGAGGCGATCCTGCGCCGGTTTAGCCGCTCCGAGGTGATGCACCCGACCTACAAGGCGTTGAGTGAGCTGGGCCGCGCGGTCAAGACGATCTTCCTGTGCCGGTATCTGCGCGAGGAGTCCTTCCGCCGCGAAATTCATGAAGGCCTGAATGTCGTTGAAAACTGGAACAGTGCCAATGGGTTCGTTTTCTTCGGCAAGGGCGGCGAGATCGCCACTAACCGCATCGATGAGCAGCAGCTCTCGGTCCTGGCGCTACATTTGCTGCAAGCGTCGCTTGTCTATGTGAACACCCGAATGCTTCAGAGCGTGCTGGTGGAACCGAAATGGACGGGCCGGATGACGCCGGATGATTATCGCGGCCTCACACCGCTGATTTACAGCCACGTCAATCCTTATGGCCGCTTCGACCTCGATCTGAATAGCCGGATCGATTTTGGGCGGCTTGCTGCCTGACCGGGGCCTTTCCGCTCGCACCATTTGGGTGCACCCGAACGTGACGATCGGAAGTGACATATACGACATGTCACAAAAGGGTGGTTCCGTCACCAATGTTACTGTACGAGGGCAAAGCCACCCTAATGTGACGGATTTGCCCATGACCCGCGTCGGCTACGCCCGCGTCAGCACCATCGACCAGGATCTCGACATCCAGGTTGCCCGGTTGAAGGCAGCGGGCTGTGAAATCCTCCGCTCCGAAACAGGCTCGGGCGCATCGCGCACTGGACGCACGGAGCTTGAGACGATCATGCAGTTCCTGCGCGCCGATGACGAACTCGTCGTCCTGCGTCTCGATCGGCTCGGTCGCTCCACACGCGATGTTCTCAATCTGGTTCATGAACTCGACCAGAAGGGAGCCTCATTGCGGGTGCTTGAGCCGGAGGTGACGACGGCCGGAAGCATGGGGCGGATGGTGATCACCATTCTGGGCATGGTCGCGGACATGGAACTGACGTTCATCAAGGACCGGCAGCGCGCCGGGATCGAGGCGGCGCGCGCCGAAGGCGTCTACAAAGGCCGGAAGAAAAACATCGATGACGATGAAATCCGACGCCGGATCACCGCCGGCGCGAGCAAGGCCAGCGTCGCGCGCGACCTCAAGATCTCAAGAATGACCGTCTATCGGGCGCTTGACGTCATTCCTTCAAGGATCGGGCTGCCGGAAAAGCCGCCTTCTGTCACCATCGCCCTGCATCTGACCATCGAGAACTTCAACAAGCATGGTCGTGGCAGAAAGCCCGCTCGCGAGCGCATTGAGGCGATGCTGGAGCGGGATTACCAGATGCAAAAGACCGGGAACTGCGATTACACGCTGACCGTCGCCTATGATCAGGGTGCCGATGGCGTCAGCCTCGATGATGAGATCGCATCTCTCCAGACAGAGATGTTCAACATCGCAGAGAGCTACAGGTGCTCGATCGAGACCGATGTTTACGAGATTGGAGGACAAGAGCGAGCCTGGTAGATCGCCATGTTCAATCTTTGTTCTTCAACATGGCCAAAATCGCAGCTTCGGGCCGACTGGGCCCTATACCCAGCGCCTGTTCTGGGATCTGGGCGGGGATTCTTCGCCCTTCCGTAACATCGATTTCATGCCCGAACTTTTCTACCTGCTACCGGCCGTATCGAAGGGCACATTGGCGTTCGGCGGACAGGCGGGGCTGCGCCATGAGTCCAACGGCCGCGATGGGTTGGCGTCGCGCAGCCTCAACACCCTCTATGTCCAGCCTGTGGCGACGATACCGATCGGAGACTACAAGCTGTCGCTGGGCCCGCGCTACTCCTTCTATGTCGGTGACCTTGAAGACAATCCGGATGTGAAACGCTATCGCGGCCACACGTCCTTGTTCGCGGAGTTTGGCCGTGACGACGGGCTGCGACTGACTACCAACAGCCGCATTAATTTCTCGTCGGGCAAGGGCGCAATAGACGCTGAGCTTTCCTATCCGCTGGACAAGATCGTTGACACCAACCTCAACGTCTATGTCTTCGGCCAAGCCTTTGCTGGCTATGGCGAAAATCTGCTCGATTATGACCGCAAGGCGACACGACTGCGGCTTGGGGTCGCTATCGTCCGCTAATCCGGAACCGGGCAGAATCTATCGTAAGGTAGCGGGCCCGGCGTTGGACGTCCCCTTACCCTGATGCAAAAGTGATTTATGCATCATCGGAAGGCCAACGGCGTAAGAGTCTGTTTGAGAATTCATGAGATGATCGGGAGATTGCCATGTTACGTATTTTTATTGCTGCCACTACTATGGCAGTCTTGCTTTGGTCGCTGCCTGTATCCGCTGAAGAAATCCCTCGCTGCTCCTCCTCGTCTATTCCCGCAGCAGACAAGGCGCGCCTCACGGCGGAATACAAGCGGCGGTTTCTGGCTGAAGGGAAAACCAAGGCCGATGCCTGGGCCGGTGAGCAGGGAAGGCGCCATCGCGAAATCATGGAAAGGCAAGGTATCTGTCCCCCACGCGAACCGGCGAATAGCCAAGCCAATTCAGCGCCCCCGCCTCGAGAACAACCGACGAGCAAAAACCGTAAAAAGGGCAAGTGTACCCGTACCGTCTGGCAAACTCGTCATATAGCGAGCGCAGGTGGAGGCCCAATGAATACGATTAGGGTGCCTGTCTGCGTGAACTAAGCGAGCGACAGCAATGCTGGTGTGTTCGGTTATCCCGCCAAAGGGCACACAGGAAAAGCTCTGGTGCGAAGTCAAAAGTTTCGCATCAAACCAAAAGCCGCGCTTTTCCGTGCCCTTCCCTGATGCAAAAATCTGATGCAGAATCGCGCCATGATTTACGGCTATGCGCGCGTCTCCACCAACGGCCAAGATTTGGCCCAGCAGCTCGCCCAGCTTGAGGCGGCGGGCTGCGCGAAGATCTACCGCGAGAAGATCAGCGGCGCGTCGGCCGAGCGGCCCCAGCTCAAGCGCGCGATCGGCGCGCTCGATCCCGGCGACGTGCTGATGGTGACGGCGACCGATCGCCTCGCCCGCAACACGCGCGACCTCTTGAACATCCTCCATGCGGTAAAGGAGGCCGGGGCCGGCTTCCGCTCGATCGCCGAACCGATGGTGGACACGACCTCGCAGCTCGCCGAAGTTGTGATTGCCGTTCTAGGCGTCGCGGCCAGCTACGAGCGCCAGCGGATCGCCGAGCGCACCAGCGCTGGCCGCGCCCAGGCCAAGGCGCGCGGGGTCAAGTTCGGCCGCAAGAGCGCCCTCACCCCGCACCAGCAGGCCGAGGCGCGGCGCAAGCTCGACGCAGGCGACACCCAGCGATCGGTCGCGGCGCTGTTCAACGTCAGCCAAGCGACGATTTCGCGGCTACAGGGGTGATGAGCGACGCCCCCCGCCCTCTCTGGCGTTGATTTAGGCGGCGATCGCCGGCGCACATTCCCAGCGCCTGCCATGCCAGCGGAATCCTACCCGCTGCGCGTTGCTGATCGCTGGCGGCTCGCCCTTGCGCCAGAAGGCGCGCATCTTTGCCTGATCGTCAAGATGAGCGTCGGCCACGATCGCGCGCGCGGCCTGGATGAACTGCCCATGCCCGAACACATAGACCAGCGAGGCGGGCGGCATGGCGGCGAGCCGCGCCAGCGCGGCCTCGCAGCGCCGGAGCAGGGTGGCGAAGCTCTCCGCCCCTTCCCCGTCGCAATAATCAGGATCGGCCGCGCTCCAATAGCGTTCGAGGTGCGGCATCCGCTCCGCGCTGCGCGTGCCGTTCCAGCGCGCCGGTTGCAGATAGGTGAACTCCTCTATCGGCCACACTTCCACCGGCACGCCGGGAAAGCGCGCGATCGTTGGCGCAGCCGTCTGCTGCGTGCGGGTATAGGGCGACGTGACGATGAGCGCGGGCGCTTCTATCCAGCTCGCCGCGACTTCGCGTGCCTGTTCCTGGCCCAGCTCCGTCAGCTCGATCGCGCCGAGATCGTGGCAGGGCACGCCGGCGTTGCCGGTAGATTCGCCGTGGCGAATGAAGATTACGCGCATGGCTATTCAAACAGTTCCGCATGAGTGCCGGCGCGCACGAAGTTCACCAGATTCCCCTCAATCGTATAGATCAGCAGGAAATCGCCGCCGATATGGCACTCGCGATGATCGCTCCAATCGCCTTTCAGCGGATGATCCAGCCATTCCGGGCCTAACGGCGCGTCGTTGGCGATGAGCATCATCATCGCCTCCTTGAGCTGTTTCATGTTGTAGCGCCCGCTGCGCGACAGCCGCTCCCAATCCTTGACGAACCTTTTTTCGTAGGACGCCTCTCTTGGGAACGCCGCCCGCTTACTGCTGGCGGGCTTCTTGGTCGAGGGCATCGAACATTTCCTGGGCATCGGTGAAACGGGCGCGGCGAGCCTTCATCGTCGCGCGGGACGCCTCGATCGCGGCGCGCGTCTCGGCGTTCGGCACCTTCAGCTCGAACGGCAACGCATGATCCTTGGCGACCCGCGTGAGGGTCATGCGGACCACATCCGAGACGGTCAGCCCCAGCTCGGCCAGCACGGCGGCGGCTTCATCCTTCAATGTTTCGTCGATGCGCGCGCGCACGAAAGCGGTAGCGGCCATTGGAACCTCCTTAGTCAAGCCGATAATGTAGCTCAGTTGAGCAACAATTTCAATCCAGGCTAGGGGGCGGCGCCTGCCGCTGGCGCGGCACCGTGGCCCTACTCGCTTCGTTCCCCAAGCCCGCAAGCGGTCTTGGCCCAAGGTGACGACCCACATGGCGGGGGCGAGATCGCAAGCGGGTCTCGCTTCATGGTGCCGGCGTGCGCCGGCGTCGATCCTGTTTGAAGGGGGAAAGGCGGTCCCGGCCGCCTCTCCCCCGCAACGGGATTAGACGGGGCCGTGCCTCGCTGCGCTGCGGCCGCACCACCCCC
>NZ_RAPF01000018.1 GCF_003610805.1 Altericroceibacterium spongiae
TTCGGCAGGATCAAGGACTGGAGGCGCGTCGCAACCCGCTACGACCGTTGCGCCCACACCTTCATGTCCGCCATCTGCATCGCCGCTACCGTTTGCTACTGGCTGTGATCAATGAGTCCTGAGCCTAAAATTATCTTAAGATAGTGTGCTTCATCGTCATCGATGTTGACCCACAGTGATCCTTCCTTCGCCAAAAGTTCGCGCAGCAACGTTAAGCGCGGCCACATCATGGCCAGCCACTTGCTGTGCTCCAGATTGTCATCGTAATGCTCGAAAGCCGATCCGGTATTGTACGGCGGATCGATGTAGATGCACTTCACTTGCCCCTTGTAATAGGGCAGCAATGCCTTCAACGCCTCCAGATTATCGCCCTGGATCAGCATATTGCCGCTGGCGGCATCACCGTAAGACAGAGTTTCGGCTCGCTCCAACAGCTTATAAGGCACACTTTCAGCGGCTTTTACATCTTCATTTCGCGTCAGCCACGACAATATCGGCATTCAATCATCCAAACATGAATCTGTTCACGATTTGATTTGGTAGCGGGCTGCCTGCCCGCGCGCAATTCGCGCGGCTTAAATTGCGTGCTAACGGATGACAATTTGCATCTTTGCTGCGATAGGAATGCGCATACGCAGCGAAAACGGCTGCGCGGGGCTTGCTAACCCTGAACGATCGACGGAGCCTTGGACATACATGCTGGCCGGGTCGCCATCGTGTATGTCCAAGGCTCTGCCAAAAGACGGCGGCGCACTGGACTTGTCTCGTTTTCACGGCCCGGCTACAAGTCGGAGGTTCGGACACGGACATGAAAATCACATTCGACGGACATTACTCGGTCGAGGGATTTGGCGATGCAATGGACAGCGCGCTGCAGACGCTCAAGCTCCACGGCGCTGACGGCATTACCAAGGTCATCGCGAGCTAGGGAATGGGACAGGCGGGGCTCCTTTCAGGGTCAATAGAACCGGGTACGTTGCCAGATTGTCAAGCGGCGCCACTACTCTGTCGTCAAGCCGGGATCCCAGTCGCCCTCGTTCAAGTATCCTGTGAATTCGGGAACCGGGCGCGCGTTCGCTGCTTCCGGCGTGGCGGCGATACCGTTAGTTCCAATGTCGTCGATCAGCCATTTCATCTCGGCAATTTCCTTTCGCTGCGCACGAATGATGCCGTTGGCCAGTTCTCGAACACGCACGTCCTCGATTTGCGCCCGCTCGCTGGTGAGCACGGCGATGGAGTGGTGCGGGACCATGGCTGACATGTATTCGCGGTCGGTCACGCTCACTTGACTGCGCACGAGGAACAGCGCGCTCACGAAGACTACGAGAGCAACGCCGATGATGACCCCATTCTTCTTTCGATTCCGGTACATGTCCAACATGAAGAGCAGCATCACTACTGCCATTGCCGCGCCCATCAAGAATGCCATCCAGAATCGCGTTTCGCTCCAAAGGACATGAGGCAGGGCATAAGTGTTGAAATACATAAGGATGAACATAACGACGGTCGATGTTCCGATCATCGCCATGAACCGTCCATAGCTCGATTTCTTTTGCTCGGGTTGTTGCATCGAAAGTCTCCTTCTCGGCTGCCTCGGTTTCAAAACGGGCGCGCAGTGCTCCGCGCGATTGTGCCGCTCAATTCCTGGAAATCCCTGCCTTCAGTTGATCCGGTAGTAGATGGGCTTGAAGGTCCCGCCATTGGACGAATAGGCGGAGCAGGCGGTGAGGCCGATCACCAGATCCATTTCCGTTTGCAATGCGATCCCGTCGCCTGCCTTGCTGACGGGCGGATCGACGCGCAGGTGCCCTTCAACATCGACCGGCACATTCATGAACAGGTTGAACGCTGTCGGAATGGAATCAGGTTCGATCCCATAAGGCGCCAGCGCCTCGACGAGATTGCCGAAGCAGCCGCGGTGTACCGGCTTTGCCGGATAGAAATGCCGAAAGGTCGCCTCGCTGCAGGGTGCAGGCCGATCACAAAATAGGCCTCGCCGCAAAAACTCACACAGAAGTGCGGATCTTCCGGATCTGCGCTCACGCGTTCGTTGAGGCTCTGTCCGAGCCAGGCGCCCTTGTCCGAGATCGATTGCAGCCGCTGCCACATGGCCTTTTCAAAGCCAATCTCGTCTAGATCGTAGGGTCCTTCGAAAATGACAGCGAAGCTGCGGAGGCCAACCGGGCCGCGCCAATATTCGCCCGACCAATCTACCAGGGTCCAAATGATCTCGAGGTCATTCCACGCACTCGTAATATCGCGCGCGACCGTAACCTGAAGAGCATCCTGTGCGGCGGCTGACTTGACGCCGACGCAAGGAAAGGTGCGTTCCGCGATCATGGCACGAAACTGCTCCTTCAGACTGTCGGATTGTTGTCGGGGCAGAAGAGTGTCCATGTCTCTACCAACTGGCGGACGCTGAAATGGCTCCGATTTCCGGGCGGAAGTGGAATTGTTTATGGTTCAGCCGTTGGTGCAGCGGGTTGGACCGATCCATTCATCGTGATTCCGGAGCAATACAGGCCGTAACAACCGGATTGCGGGAACTTACCCTATCTGTGGGACGCTTCGCCGATCAGAGGAGATCGACCATGGCCGCTGGCAACACCAACACCACGCACATTCTGGCGAATGACCACCGCAAGGTGGAAAAGTTCTTTACGGACTTCGAGAGCGCATCCGGCCGCGATCAGAAATCCCGGGTTGCCAGGCAGATATGCAACGACCTCAAGCTTCACACGATCATCGAGGAAGAAATCTTTTATCCCGCACTCGAAGGGAAGATCGACGAGGACCTGCTGAAGGAAGCCTATGTCGAGCATGACGGTGCGAAGCTGCTCGTCAACGAAATCTCCGAGGGTAGCGCGGACGAGGAATTCTTCGACGCCAAGGTAACGGTACTCAAGGAGCAGATCGAACACCACGTGAAGGAGGAAGAAAAGCAGCACGAGAATATGTTCCAGCAGGCGCGCGTTGCCGAGGTCGACCTCCACGAGATCAGTCAGCAGATGCTGGATCGAAAAGAAGAACTCAAGCGGCTTGCCGAAGCGAAGGGCCTGCCCGCGGCGGGTATGCGCACGGTGGAGTAGCCGGGCAATGGCTCCGGCCATTGACGTCGATACCGATCGCGACTTTCAGGAGCGGTTCTGGATAGTAGTGCGGGTCGGCTGGGTCGCAATGGCGGTGCTCTGCCTCGTTGCGCTGCTCGGCCTCACCGGGAGCGGCGGTCCTTATTCTTCCCAGACAATTCAGGCAGGCCCGGTCCGCATCGATTTTCCCGCCATCGCCCGATGGCAGGCGTCCGACACTCTGACCGTTCACGTCGCTTCCCAATCTGAGCGGACCACGGTGCTAATCCCGGCCGCCTTCGGTGACATCTTCACGATCGATTCCATCAGTCCGCAGGCTCGCTCGGTGACCGCGACACCGGAAGGGGAATTGTTCGAATTCGCAGTGAAGCCAGGTGGAAAAGCCACAATCGACTTCTCGGTGCGTCCCGTCCGGCCGGTCTGGCGCAGCCAACTCGGACCGTTCAAAGTCGACGGTGCATCGAGTCCGCCCACGACGCTCACCGTGCTGCCGTAGGGAGAGGAAGCGATGGAAAGCGTCATTCGCGGTGTCGCAATTTACCTAGTTCTGCTGATTATCATCCGGTTATCTGGCCGCAGGACGATGGATCAGGCCACGCCCTTCGACTTCGTCCTGTTGCTGATTGTGGCAGAAACCACTCAGCAGGCTCTCCTGGGTGACGATTTCTCGATCACCAATGCGGTCGTCCTGATCATTACCCTGTTTCTTATGGATATAGGCCTTTCGTACCTCACGCGCTGGTCGCCTTGGCTCAGAAAGGTGGTCGACGGGCGCCCGACCTTCCTCGTGCTCGACGGGCAGGTCGATGAGCGTGCGCTGCGCAAAACACGAATGAATCGGGACGACATCATGGTCGCTGCGCGGAAGCAACAAGGCCTCGAGACCATCGATCAGGTCAAGCATGCGATCCTGGAGAATGATTCGGGAATTACCGTGATCCCCTGCCAGGATGAGAAATAGAAACAATTAACCAAGGAGTTGCCATGACTAAGAAGGACCTTAAAAACGCAGATATGCCGGAGGGCAGCAATCCCAGTCAGAACAGCCAGACTGCGAATGCCGTTCGTAACCAGTCGATCGTCACGCCTTCGGACTATCCGGAAGAGGAGCGAAAGAAGACTGTAGCGCCGAAAAAGCGGCCAAACGCATGAGCTGTTCCACCCATCCGATTGCGCAGAACAAGCGAGGCAACAAACCGTCAGTTGATTGATCCATTTTCGAGGCAGAAAGTGAAGAAGTCGATGAATAACCAGTAAAATGATCGCAATCGCCAGCAGGGTGAGGATCGCGATCGCATCAGGATGGACTGAAGAATCGGCAGAGCTGATGGGATGTTCTCTCTTTGACGGGAAGAGGCCGCCGCTGGTGGCCTTTTTCGTGTCACTGAACTGGCGAAAGCACCGAAAGTGACAAAAACCGATTTCGGACGAGTGATATCAAATAAGGCCCGGACGCTGGTGCGTGCTGTGCTCGAGCGGGCCGATTCTGACGGCTTGCTGATCGCGACCACAGAGAGCTTACCGGGGGGCCACTCTTCTCACCGACATCCCGGGCTGAGTCACTGCTTCGAGTGCGGTTTCGTCGTCTATTCCGACCAGGCGAAGATCGGATTGCTCGGTATACCCCGCGAGGTCATCGAGCGCCACGGTGCAGTCAGCCGGAGACAGCCTGCGAAATGGCGGAATGCGCCCTTGCGAGCTGTGACGCGCATTTTGCGCTATCGGTAACCGGATTTGCCGGTCCGGCCGGCCCGCGCGACGAGGAAGGTCTTGACCATATAGCGGTCGCATCGACGCACAGGCACTCCGCGCATGAAAAGCACCATTTCGGCGCGCAGGAACGTGACCAGATCCGCCAAAAGGCGTTGGTCGCAGCACTAACACTGTTAGCGAACCAAATGGAGATCTAGCCAGTTATGCAAGGCGAAACGATCGCCGCTTTTGCCGCTCAAATGCGGGTTATTTCTCAACCATCTAAGCGGGCGGAATTCCTAATTCCTTTCACGACCCAGGCTCCGTTCGAGGACGGAGTAATTGTGCCGAGGGATTTATCCCCATCAAGAATCTCGACAGGGCCATCCAGCCTCTCTAGCTCCATGATCGAAAACGCCTCGTGGGCATCCTCGCTTTGGAACGTGATAGTTTTCAGATTGCTTGTGCTTCCTTCCTGGAAGCGGAGTGAATATTCGCGCATGGCGGGCGGGCCTCCAATGTTCCGCTCGGCAAGGCTTACCTGCCAAGTGAAAAATATCGGCTAGACGCATGAAGCGGATTAGGTTGCGGACGATAACCGGGACCACGAAGAGCCGATGTGGTTGAAAACCGCAACCGTCGACTGGGCATATACCACCTTGTCCGTGGGGAGTCGAACCCCCTGCGGCATATTCCGACGGATCGGTCATCTAGAACGACGATCAGTCGCTTTTGTGCTCGGGTTTGCCCTTGCGCTTGGTGCTGGCCATGTCTTCCAGCTCGTTTGCGCTCATTGAGTCGTACATCTCCTTGGACGCACCCTGCAATTCGCTGACCTTGGTATCGCCGCGCTTGGCGCTCAGCGCGGCGCCGGCGGCCTTTTGCTGCGCTTTAGACTGTGCGGGCATGGTTCTCTCCTTTTTGTGTGACTGGAACTTTCATGGGATTTCAGCTGTTCACGATGATTCCGCCATTGGGGTGCAAGACCTGCCCCGACATGTAGCTGGCGTCGTCGCAAGCCAGAAACAGGAACGCCGGCGCGACCTCATTAGGAAGGCCCGGGCGTCCCATCGGGGTGTTCTTGCCGAAATCGTCCAAGTCCTCAGGCGGCTGTCCGCCATACGGATTGAGGGGAGTCCAGATTGGGCCGGGCGCGACGGCATTCACCCGGATGCCATCGCCGATGAGGTTTTCCGACAGTGAGCGAGTAAAGGCCGTGATCGCGCCCTTGGTGGCGGAATAGTCGAGCAAGTTGTCCGAGCCCTTATACATCGTCACGCTGGTGCAATTGACGATGGCGCTGCCCTTGGAGAGATGCGGGCGCGCTGCCTGCACCATGAAGAACATTGAGAAGATATTGGTCTGAAAGGTCCGCCGAAGCTGCTCCTCGGTAATATCTTCGATGTTCTCATCAGGGTGCTGCTCGCCGGCGTTGTTGATCACAATATCCAGCTTGCTGAACCGGTCGATTGTGGCGGCAACAACCTGGTCTGCGAAATCCTGGCGGCCGAGGTCTCCCTGTAGGCAGACCGCCTGTCGCCCCTCATTCTCGACGAATTCCTTCGTCTTCTCCGCATCCTTGGTTTCTTCATCGGCGAAATAGACAATCGTGATGTCGGCGCCTTCGCGCGCAAAAAGCGCCGCGACAGCTCTGCCAATGCCACTGTCCGCGCCGGTCACGATAGCAACCTTGCCGTCCAATCGCCTGGAACCGGGAAAGCGGGGGTGCCAATCAGGCTTGTCGTCCATCTCGGCCTCGGCACCGGGCATGCGCGGCTGTTCGTCGATTTCAGGCTGGAATGTCTCCGTTTCAGTCATGGCTGTTTCAACTTCGGTTGATTTTGGGGGCCACCCGTAAGGGCAGCTTTGAAACATCAACGAGGCGGGGAGCACTGCGGTTTCCCGAATGGTGCCAAGCGTGCCTGTGACACGACGAACCAACTCGACGCGCGTATGGAAAGATCACAAGTCGGGTAGCGACTGCTCAGCGAAGCCCCAACCGGCCAAGGTCTTGCTTTCGGCGCGATCGCGCAGGCGCTTGGCATCATCGATGCTGAAGGGATGGGCGTCGGTCATGTCCTTGAGTTCGTTCCAGCCAATCGGCACAGCCACCGGCGCGCCGCTGCGGGCACGGGCGGAATAAGGCACCACCGCCGTGCTCCCGCGCTGGTTGCGCAGCCAGTCGATGAAGATTTTTCCCTTGCGCTTGGCCTTGCTCATCGTGGCGGTGAAGCGTTCGGGTTCCGCCATGCTCAGCGACTCGGCGAAGCGCCGCGCGAAGTCCTTGTGCGCCTCCCACGAATGGCCCGGCGTCAGCGGGACGACCACGTGCACCCCCTTGCCGCCAGAAAGCATGGCGAAGCTGATCAGCCCCATGTCGGACAACCGGTCGCGAATGTCGCGCGCTGCCTGTTTGACGTTCCCAAAATTAAGCCCCTCATCGGGATCGAGGTCGAAGATCATCCGGTCCGGCTCTTCCACATCACGAATGCGCGCGCCCCAGCCGTGAAATTCTATCGTGCCCATCTGCACGCATTGTAGGATGCCGCGCACGTCCTCGATAAACAGGTAGTCTTCTGTCCCGCCGTCTTTTTCTGTGATCGGCACATGATGGACCGCATCGCCGAAGGCGCCACTGTCGTGCTTCTGGAAAAAGCATTTCCGTGCCCGCCCCTGCGGACAGCGCACCAGGCTGATCGGCCGTCGGGCGACAAAGGGTAGCATCAGCGAAGCGGTGGCGAGGTAGTAATCGGCCAGATCGCCCTTGGTCTGGCCGCTGTCGGGGAATATCACTCGTTCGCGGCTGCTGATCTTCGCCCCGCCTTTCGATGCGGGCGCCGCTGCGGCGCGCTCTGGCCTTACTTCGCTCGCCTGCTTGTCGCCGCGCAGTCCGAGGTAGCTGCCGTGCCGGATATTGCCGTCCTCGGTAAATTCGGAGAAGGCCACCTCGGCGACGAGTTGCGGCGTCACCCAGGTCACGCCCCGGCTGCTTACCTTGTCGACTTCGGTCGGCGGGGTCTTGCGCTCGATCCGCTTCAGCTTTGCCGCCAGCCCGTCGAGATCGTCAGTAGAAAAGCCGGTGCCGACATTGCCCTTATAAACCAGCTCGCCTCCCTCGTGCTGGGCCATCAGCAGCGAGGAGAATGGTCGTGCCTTCGCGCTCGAAGCCTTCCAGCCAATGATGACAAACTCCTGTCGCCGAGTGCATTTCACTTTCACCCAGCTGCGCCCGCGCCGCCCCGAATAGCGCCCGTCGACGGTCTTGGAGATGATGCCTTCCTGCCCGGCGTCGCACATCGAACGGTACAGCTTCTCGCCTGCACCGATCACGTGATCGGCCACGAACACCGGTGGCTCTGCCGTACCGAGCAGCGCTTCGAGCCGTTCCTTGCGCTCGATATTGGGCAGGGCGGTCAGATCCTCTCCCGCCAGTTCGAGGAGGTCGAAGGCGTGGAACTGCAGCGCATCACCCTGCGACTGGCTACCATGGCCGCGCTTGAGCACACCTTGCAGGGTTGAAAAATCGGGATTGCCCTTGGCATCCACCGCCACGATTTCCCCGTCGATCAGGCAGCTCGGCAGCTCGAGCTCCGCGATGACCTTCACCAGCGGGACGAACTTTTCGGTCCAGTCCTTGCCGCTGCGGGTATAGACGCGCGCCTGCTTGCCCTTGACAGCGACCAGCGCACGGTAGCCGTCAAACTTGATCTCATGCATCCAACCATTGCCGGTCGGCACCTGGTCGACCAGCGTCGCCAGTTGCGGCTTGCGAAACTTCGGCAGCGGCGCGTCCTTTGGCTTCCGGCGCGCCTTCGCCTTTTTCGCATTGTGTTCCGAAGCCTTGGCCATCTGCGCAAGAAAGGCATCGTCCTTTTTCCCGGCAGGCGCGAACTTTCCGCCCTTGTCTGCCGCTATTTCCGCCATCGATCGGCCGGTCAAAACACTGGTGAGTTCGCGTTCGACGAGCACGTCGCCAGCCTCGGCATGCTCATCCTGTAATTTGCGCAGCAGCCAGTTCTCGCGCTTTTGCTCGCCGCGCGAATTCATCCGGATCAGCAGCCATTCTCCCTGCATCCGCTCACCATCGAGGCGGAAGTGCAGGTGCCCTTTTTCAAGATCCTTCAGGCTCTTGCCTTCGATGGGCGACCAGGTGCCGCGATCCCACAGCATCACCGTGCCGCCGCCATATTCGCCCTTGGGGATCGTGCCTTCGAATTCGGCATAGGACATGGGGTGATCCTCGGTGCGCACAGCCAGACGCTTGATCTCCGGATCGGGCGAAGGTCCTTTGGTGACGGCCCAGCTCTTGAGTACGCCATCGACTTCCAGCCGCAAATCCCAGTGCAGCCGTGTCGCATCGTGCTTCTGCACGATGAATAGGTCGCCTCCGCCACTTGTCTGAGCCTTCCCAGAGGGTTCGGGCGTCTTCGCGAAGTCTCGCCGGGCGTTGTATTCGGAAAGTGGATCAACGGGTCGGCTCATTCACCTTCCCCGTCGAGTTTGCGGTCCTTGTCCTTAGGTTCGACCAGACGGAGCAGTGTAAGAACTAGTAGGCTGATGATCGAAGCGATGGCCACCAGTGGCCATTGCGCCGCGCCGCAGGCGATGCCGATCACCGCTCCCAGCCACAAGTGGGCCGCAGTGGTCAGATTGTGCACCTGCCCCTTGCTGAAGACGATTAGTCCCGCACCGATGATGCCGATAAACGCGCCGGCGGCCTCGTACACGCGTAGCGGGTCCATCCGCTGCCCGCCCAGTTGCTGATAAAGCGCAATGACCGAGACGGTCATCGCCGCGGCGGCGAAGCAGATCAACCCGTGGGTGCGCATGCCCGCAGCATGGCCGCGCAGTTCGCGATCGAGCCCGAGAAGCAGCCCCAGCACCGCGGCGACCATCAGCCGGGAAAGCAGGTCAAGATCGAACCAATGGCTGACTACGGGTTCGTTGAGTTCCATCGCATCACGCGCTCTTCTTGCTCTTGGCCGGCGACTTTTTGCCGTCGATCGACTTCTTCAGCGCGGCCATCAGGTCAATCACATTTCCGCCAGCGCCAGCAGGCTCGCCCGCATCCTCAATAACGGCCTTGCCGCTCTTGGACTTCGCCTTCTTGTCGATCAGCTTGCGCAACGCCTCGATGTAGCGATCTTCATATTCGCTGGCGTCGAAGGGCGCGCTTTTCTGGTCGATCAGCGTGGTGGCGAGATCGAGCAGTTCCTTCTTCGGTCTGGCATCGTCAATGTCGGAGAAGAACGCCTGCCCCTGGCGCACCTCGTTGGAATAACGCAGGGTTTCCAGCAGCAGGCCTTTCCCGCAAGGTTTGATGGCGACCAGCTTCTCGCTACCACGCACCGATAGCTGACCCAGGGCGACCTTCTTCGCCTTGCGCAGCGCTTCGCGCAGCACGATGAATGCTTCCTCGGCCAGTTCGTCCTTGGGTGCGACGTAATAGGGCTTCTCGAAATAGAGAGGGTCGATCTCGCAAGCGTCGACGAACTGCACCAGTTCGAGCGTCTTGCGGCTCTCGATTCTGACTGCTTCGATCTCCTCCTCCTCGAGCAGGACATATTCGCCCTTGGCGACCTCGAAACCCTTGATAATCTCGTCGCGGTCGACGGGGCCAATGCCTGGCACCACCTTTTCATAGGCGATGCGCTTGCCGCTCGGTTCGTGAATCTGATTGAAACTGATTTTCGCGCCGGTCTTGCTGGCCGAGTAGACCTCCACCGGAATAGAAACCAGCGCCAGCCTGATTTGGCCCTGCCAATACGCGCGTGCTGCCATCTGCGAAACTCCTGATTGCTGCAGGATTAAGCGTGTGAAGGGGGCCATTGGTTCCATTCGGGGGGACAAGGCGATTAAACCAAAGTCTGCGCCGCGCGTTGGAAGAGGCATGAGAACGAATCCGCCTCCCGAGCCCGAGATCCCCCCATCAGACAATCCGTCCGAAACACCGCCGACGCCGCAGGAACCGATGCCCTCCCGGCCCGGCAAAGTCTTGCAAACCGCCGCAATGGTCACTGGTAATGCCGTGCACCTCGCCGGACTGCTAAAACAATCTCCCTATCCCGGTTGACGCGAACGACATCTCGACCAGCGGCAGCGAAGGCTGTAGAGTCGCGCTCACTCCGAGCCTCGAAGAATGTCTGCTTTCAAGAAGAAGTATCTCTAGAGGGTATATCCGATATGAGGGCGCGAAGCTGCCATAGTCTCCGGCAGCGAGAAATGTCCGCTTATCCCAATTCCATTTTCATAAGCGGACTTACCGGTTCGCCAGCGCCTCTTGCCGATATGCGTGCGGGGGTGTTTGCAAGGCTCCCTTAATCTTTCGATTTGCCTGCCATTCGAGCAAGGGTGTCATCCTGCCACCAGTAGCGATGGAGAACCGCCATGGCGATATGCCCCAGGATCAGCACGAATAGTGTCCAGGCCAGCGCTCCATGCAGCAGATCGGCCGGTGCCGTTATCCATTCGACAGGTCGCTCCCTGGCGGCACGCAGATGAATGCCAAAGACACTGATGGGGCGTTCACCACCAATGAGGCGCATGAGCGCCAGAGACGGAACGACAAGCACCAGGGCGTAGAGCGCCAGATGGCCCACTTTCGCGAACAGTCCGGATGGACCACTCTCGTATGGCGGCCGCTGCTTCCGCTCACGCAGCGCCCAGATCGCTCGCATCAGAATGAGGACAAGAAGCAAGGAGCCTATGGACACATGGGAGCCGACCCAGAATGCCGTGATTGGTGCACGGCCAACAACGATCTTCACTATCATGCCGGCCAATTGCCATGCGAGCAGCGCGGCAATCCCCCAATGCAGAAGTCGGCTGATCAGACCATAGCGTGTTGGCGTATCTCGCAATTTCATTCAAACCAATTCCTTTACATCGGTTATCGCTAACCCTGCCTGAGATGTGCTGCAAACGCCCGTATGCGGCCCAGAGCGTATTCCCTCTTTCCCGGGCCTGTCCAGTGGAAGACGCGGCAGACACCAGCCGTTCTGTCCGCAGATCTCGAATGGCAGGATGTCTCGCGGTCAGATGAATGTGAAGCCCGATGCCTCAAGGATGATCCAGAGGCCAATAGCGAGGAAAAGCAGGGCGGCAACCGCACGTACGAGCTTGAGCGACACCCGCTCCACGATCGCATTGCCGAGATAGACGGCGGGAACATTGGCCAGCATCATGCCCAGAGTCGTACCTGCAGTGACAAGCAGAACGTTCTGGAACTGGGCGCCGAGTGCAATCGTCGCAATCTGCGTCTTGTCGCCGATCTCCACCAGAAAGAAGGTGATTGTCGTGGTGAGGAACGCCCCGAAACGCGAGGACTTCTGTTCCTCATCATCCATCTTGTCCGGCACGAGAGTCCACAGGGCCATCATAATGAAGCTGATCCCCACCGCGTAGCGAAACCACTTCCCATCCAGAAGGTTTGCGATCGACTGGCCCACGAAAGCGGCAATCCCGTGATTGGCTAGCGTGGCGGCAAGGATGCCGAGGATGATCGGCAAGGGCTTGCGGAAACGGGTCGCCAAGACGATAGCAAGAAGCATGGTCTTGTCGCCAATCTCGGCGAGTGCAACCACGGCGGTGGATGTAAGGAAAGCTTCCATGGGTACTCCGGGCCGGGCGCTTTAAGACGACAACAGCACCAGACCTTCCGCCCGGCCGGACGAAAGTCAGGTACCATTGGTCTTGCCCGAACGGATAATCCGCACCCCTGCGCCATGGCCTCTCAGCCAAGTATGTTGACGCAGGAAACCGCGCTAAGCGGCGAGCTACTCCCCAGATGACTTTGGTGCCCCTACCAGCCGGGGCGGGGAAAGGCAATCGGCGACGCGGTGCCGCTCACTTATGTGAAGTCAAACAAGAACGACCTGATCGACGCAGAGGCGATCGCGGAAGCGGTGAC
This sequence comes from Altericroceibacterium spongiae, assembly GCF_003610805.1. GTDB lineage: Bacteria > Pseudomonadota > Alphaproteobacteria > Sphingomonadales > Sphingomonadaceae > Altericroceibacterium > Altericroceibacterium spongiae. The sequence continues at coordinate 12,691 of NZ_RAPF01000018.1, forward strand.
GAGACCGACCATGCGCTTTGTCGAGATCCGTACGCCAGAACAAATCGACCTGCAGGCACTCCATCGTGTCCGCGACCGGATGATCGCCCACCGAACGCGATTGATCAGCCAGATGCGCGCCTTCTGCCTGGAATACGGTATCGCTATCCACCAAGGCGCCGGCAAGTTTAGAGCCGATATGCCGCGGATTCTGGCAGACGATGCCAACGAATTGTCAGCCGCCATGCGCTGCATTCTGACCGAGATTTTTGGGGAACTGGCGGAACTGGAACAGCGGATAACGACGATGAACCGCGAGATTGAAGCCATTGCCGCCCGCAGTGATACCGCGCGGCGGCTGATGACCGTTCCCGGCGTCGGGCCACTTGCCGCGACTGCGTTGCTGGCAGCGGCCGGAACCGGCCAGCAGTTCCGGAAGGCCCGCGATCTTGCCGCTTGGCTCGGACTGGTCCCACGCGAGTATTCGACGGGCGGTAAGACCAAGCTGCTGGGCATCAGCAAGCGAGGAAACAAATATCTGCGGCGTATGCTTATCCACGGTGCGCGATCCTGCGTCACCCATCTCGACCGTAGCCGCGACCGTCTTGGACCGTGGTTGAACGGTTTGGAAAGCCGAATGCACAAGAACAAAGTCACCGTCGCACTGGCGGCCAAGATCGCCCGCATTCTCTGGGTGGTCTTGACCAAGCCAGGCGCCAGTTACGCGCGGAACGATCCGGCTTTCAGCTGATCCAAGCCGCTGACAGACTGCAAGGTTCGAGAGCGTGATGACGAAACAGTTGACCAGCGCGTCGTAAACCCCGTCAAAAAAACGGGCATGGAAGTCCGGACCATTTATTCGGGAACGACACGTGCGGATCTCATCAAGGCCTGGCCGCAACAGCGGTCCACTCGCGAGAGGCCGGATACATTTGTGCAGACTGGCACCGTCACCACCAATCAGCCCTTGCAGGGACAGGGCGGGTCATACATTTTTTGATGCCAGATCCTTCAGTACCACGTTGTCGAGCATCGCCTCAGCCAGCAGCTTCTTCAGCCGGGCATTCTCCTGCTCGAGCGTTCGCAGCCGCCGGGCATCGGACACTTCCAGCCCACCGAACTTCGACTTCCACTTGTAGAACGTGGCCGAGCTGATGCCGTGACGGCGGCACACTTCCGCCGTCGGCATCCCAGCCTCCTGCTCCTTCAATACCGCGATGATCTGCTCTTCGCTGAACCTGCTTCGCTTCATTGTCGTCCGACTCCTTTGCGTCGGACTCTACCAAAAATCGGTCACATCTCAGGGGTGCACGTCAAGAGGTAAGCCATGATCTCCATGTCTGCCGTCAAATCGTCTAGCGGCGCTGCATCTTATTTCGCCAAAGATAATTACTACACACAAAAGCAGTCCTCTGAAGCAAGTCTTTGGGGCGGCGAAGCGGCGAAGAAACTGAACCTTTCCGGCGAAGTCAGCAAAGCTGATTTCGAAAATATCCTCAACGGTATTTTGCCAGATGGTACCAAAGTCGGAAGTGAAAACACCCAGCGCCGCATCAGTGACGATTTCACCTTTTCAATGCCCAAATCGGCCAGCATCATGGCCTATGTAGCCAAGGATGAACGTGTGCTCGCAGCCCATTTTGAAGCTGTCAAAGCCAAGATGAAATGGGCGGAAAAGAACTTTGCCGAAACGCGAGATTATTCGAGGTCGCGCAATGGTGAGCCGGTCAAAACCGGCAATCTTCTCTACGCCATGTTTCAGCACGATACGAGCCGGGAACTGGACCCGCAGGGGCACATTCATGTGATCATCGCCAATCTCACACAAAACAAGGATGGAGACTGGCGAGCGCTTCGCAACAGTGCATTATGGGAGAATAACACCACCCTCGGAGCGGCATATCACGCAGAATTTCGCGATAAGCTGGAAGCCCTTGGTTATCAAACCGATCTCACCGGCAAACATGGTCAGTTTGAAATCGCCGGTGTCCCGAAGGAGCTGATTGAAGAATTCAGTCAAAGGCGCCAGCAAGTGCTCGACACCGCGAAGGCAAAAGGGATCGATCCAAAGGATCGCGCTGCCCTAGAACCGATCGTGAAATCCACACGCAATCCTAAAATCAATCTCGATGATCGTGAGGCACTGAGAAAGGAATGGGCCGATCGATCGGCCAGCCATCTGGCTAAGATCGAACAACTCAAATCGAACGCTGTCAAGCAAACGCCCCAGCAAAGTATAACATCGCCCGGTCATCGAGGGCTCTGTTGCAAACTCTGATGCGGTTGCCAAGGTTGGGCCCTTGGATTGGTAAGGTCGGTTGTGATGGACGATTTCAAAGGGCGGCATTTTACCGGCGAGGTCATCCTATGGGCGGTCCGCTGGTA
>NZ_RAPF01000019.1 GCF_003610805.1 Altericroceibacterium spongiae
TCTTCTGCAAACTCAAAGAGTTCAAGCGCATCGCCATGTGCGCCTGCAAAACCGACCACAGCTTCAAAGCATTCATCTACCTCGCAGCAGCCGTCATAAATTCCCGATGAATCCCCACAGACCCTAGGCTTATGCTAGTGCGCAAAGGCCAAATTCCGTACTAGTGCGAGAGCCTTCGCATTGATGGACGCAGCGTCCTGCGGCGTCTCGCTTTCAGAATAGCAGCGCAGCTCTGGGGCATTGCCACTAGGTCGCAAATGGATGATGTTCCCGCTGTCGAAACTGATCCGCAAGCCATCGGTGCTGTCGACCGCGATGGCTGCGCCTGCAAGATCGCCGAAAGTCTGACTAAGGCGTTTCAATGACTGATCGGCATCGCTGCACTGGAGATAGGCCAACAGCGCCTTGCTCTGTTCTGTCGGAAATTCCTTGATCCTGTCACTGAACGTGCAGCGAGAGGGCAATTGCGCCTGCAACCGTCCGATTGAAACGCCTTCACGCCTGGCAGCGACAATCACTGCGAGCATTGGCAAGACTGCGTCGCGGGTCGACAGCGCAGGCAAGGTACGCCCATCCACCATCACCGGCGTTCCAAGTATAAAGCCGCCGTTGGCTTCATAACCGCAAGCCGTGCCGCCTTGCTCTATGAACTGGTTCAGAGCCTCGATCACGAATGGGGAACCTATCCGCGTACGCGAGACGGCAGTGAACAGACCGGATCGTTCCAAGGCCGTATTGGAGCTAACCGGCGTCGCCACCTGTTCAATGCGGAGCGCATGAGCGCAAAGGATGCCTAATACATCCCCTCTTAACCATCGCCCTGTCTCGTCCGCGAGCAGTGGACGATCGGAATCGCCATCGGTCGAAAGGATGGCATCGAGACCGTATTGCGACGCCCAGTTCCGTGCCAAGGCCTCATCCTCAGGCCGGACGGCTTCGGTATCAACGGGAATGAAGGTTTCCGAACGGCCGAGCCGGACCACTTCGGCGCCCAGCTGTTCCAGGATCGCAACGAGAATATCTCGTCCCACCGCTGAGTGTTCATAGACACCGAGCTTCAAGCCCTTCAAGGCACCAGCCTCGAAAAATGTGAGGTAGCGGCCAATATAGGCACTCGAAGCGTCGACCGGATCAGGAAGAGTAGCAATGTCGCGCAGCATGGCCTTGCCATCAAAGATATCAGGCAGAGCGACGTCCTGCGCCTTCATCGCCTGCTCATCGGATTTCAACACTTCACCATCGGCGCGGTTGAACTTGATCCCGTTCCGATCATCCGGAATGTGGCTTCCAGTGACCATCATGGAAGGAATTTTCCTCTCGAAACCATATGCGGCGAGCGCGGGCGAGGGGATAAAACCCAGATTGTCAACAACGCCGCCCATGTGCCTCACAGCTGCCGCGCAAGCAGCCATGATGCGCGGTGAGGAAGGGCGTAAGTCTCCGGAAATGGCGACATGAGTCCCTGGCCCAAACTGACCCAATTCTTCCATGTGCTGCAGAAAGGCGCAGCTATAAGTGAAGCATACTAGGTCTGTCATGGCAGAGACGAGGCCCCGTGCGCCGCTGGTGCCAAAAGCCACCCCGGACATCGCCATGAGTTCGGAAACGGAAATCTGTTGCTCCATCATATTCATCCCAGACCATGTCACGGATCCTGACGCACATGCACGCCAAAAAGTACCAGGCTTTGCTGCAGCGCAACCAAGGCTGCTATTTCGCATTGAGATATGACAAGCGCATGAATGTCAATATTGGTGCGCGTCTGATCTTGTCCTCCGCAGGCGTTTGAGCCACTGCTATGGAGAATTGACGAATGCCGGGATTGCCTCGTTTAGATTGATAGCCTGTCCGGACATTGATATTGCGGCAGAGACATTCGATAAGCGCCCGCAGATCTTCATCATCAGTGCAATAGTATAACTACTTTTGATTTTAGTATGAAATGATATAGAACACAAGATCAATTTATAGATGACGACGCTGCGACGAGATCGATAGTCGATAATGGGCATGTTCCGCGAATCCCACCTTCCTCTAATGCTCATCGACCGCAAACTTCCTTGAAAATTTCATTTGAGAGTCAGTCCTCCGATGCCCTGTGGAACGATTACAATCACCCCCCCCCCTCCCTCTGAGATCGCGGGCCAACGCGTCTGAGGTATGCCCCAGACGCGTTGGCACCACCTCAAGCAAGCATAATGAAGGAGCAGAAATTTACCTCTGAGTGGGGACAATCAGGGGGGGGGCGCGTCAGCCGGAATCCGCCTCGGAGCGGTTGTCGCCGCGTTGTTTTACAGGCCGCTCCATCCCGACGGATGTAGGTGAACGCGCTATCCTTAATTTCGCACCGTCCCGCTCCGACTACAGCGAGTCCGCCTCTTAATGAACGATTTTTGCAGCTCACATCTTGTGCGTTGCAACATCACCTGTTAGCGTCGGCCCCAGTGATCGTACCTAGGAGTTAACTGCTAGTGACATGGCCGGCTTGTTCATTGGTCTGTTTAACCTAAGAAAATTTTCTCCTATTTTCCGTTTTTTGTGAGGTGATCTTGAAGATAGCGATCTTTGGAATGGGCTATGTTGGCTGCACCGCGGCCGCGTGCATTTCGAGCCAGGGCCACACCGTCGTCGGTATAGATGTGAGCTCGAAGAAGGTTGATGCAATCAACGCTGGTCTTTCGCCGATCCATGAACCTGGAATCGACGACCTGCTTGCTGCGGCCCACAAGGACGGCAGACTCTCAGCGGCAACAGAAGTTGGAAACCATCTGGACGATGCCGACATCGCCATCGTTTGCGTTGGGACGCCCAGTGGTCCTGATGGCGCGCACAATATGAGCTACATCGTACAGGTCACGCGCGCCATCGCAAACGCGGTGCGAGCGGATCGTGGCTCGCCTCTCACCGTGGCCTACCGTTCTACGATGCGGCCGGGTACCACAGACCAGATCATTGGGCCTATTTTCCGTTCGGCCCTAGGCGATGCCGCCGAACAGTTGGTGGAACTGGTCTACAATCCGGAATTTCTTCGCGAAGCCACCGCGATTGAAGATTATTTCCACCCTCCCAAGATCATCCTCGGCACGATCGACGGTGAGCCCTCCGCCAACATGGAGGCGCTGCACCACGGGATCGACGCACCAATTTTCCATGTGGGTATTCGCGAGGCGGAGATCACCAAATTTGTCGATAATACGTGGCATGCGGTCAAGGTCGCATTTGCAAACGAGGTCGGGCGCGTCTGCCAAAACCTCGATATATCGGCAAAGAAGGTACACGAGATCTTCGTGTCGGACACGAAACTGAACATCTCTCCGTATTATACTAGGCCCGGCGGTGCTTTTGGCGGATCTTGTCTGCCAAAGGATGTACGGGCCCTGCAGCACATTGCCGCCGACGTGGGCGCCAATGCGCATCTCGTGGACTCGCTGATGCGCACAAACGATGCGCACAAGCACCATCAGTTCACTTTCGTCACGCAAGGTTTGGAGAGCGGCGCGAAGGTTCTGCTGGTGGGGCTGGCATTCAAAGCCGACACTGACGACCTGCGCGAGAGCCCGGCTGTCGACATGGCACGAAAGCTACTCGAGGCGGGTTACGATCTGGACGTTTACGATCCCGCGCTGACACCCGATAATCTGGTCGGCCAAAACCTCGGGTACGCATATGCGTACTTGCCAACGATCAGTACACTTCTCGTTGACAAAGAAACTGCTGAAGCGAGAGAGTACGCCTTGGTAATTTCGACCAATCGTCTTACCAAGACATTGTCGCTCAAAACTACCGATATTGTCGATATAAGCTCTATTGCCTGAGAAGTCTTTCTATGTCTTCCATCGCAATTGAAAAAGAGCATGAGTTCCCGACGTATATCGAAGGGCAGCCCCTGGCGGGTAAAAAGGTTCTCATCATTGTTGAGAACCTTCCGCTGCCGTTCGATAGGCGGGTTTGGCAGGAAGCACGCACGCTGAAGGCTGCGGGAGCTGTAGTCTCTGTCATATGCCCTACCGGGAAGGGGTTCGAAAAGCGCTATGAGCTGATCGATGGGGTGCACATCCATCGTCATCCCTTGCCTCTCGATGCCTCCGGCGCACTAGGATATCTGGTGGAATATGGCGCAGCAATTTTCTGGGAGACGGTGCTCGCCTGGAAGATATTCTTCACCAGGGGTTTCGACATCATTCAGGGCTGCAATCCGCCAGACCTGATCTACTTGGTAGCCCTGCCGTTTCGGCTATTCGGTGTCAAATTCATCTTCGACCACCACGACATCAACCCAGAGCTTTACGAGGCCAAGTTTAACAAGAAGGGCTTTTTCTGGAAGCTGATGGTGCTTTCCGAGAAACTCACCTTTAAGTCAGCGACCGTGTCGATCGCCACGAACCAAAGCTATCGTGAGATAGCCATAGAACGTGGTGGGATGCCTGCAGATCGTGTCTTTGTCGTACGCTCCGGACCCGATCTGAGCCGACTAAAGCTCGTGCCGCCGGTAGAACACTGGAAGAAAGGCCGCGAATACCTGATCGGCTATGTGGGCGTGATGGGCGATCAGGAGGGTATCGACCTACTGATCGACGCCGCACACCATATCGTTTTCGATATGGGCCGGCAGGACATTCAGTTCTGTCTGGTTGGCGGTGGTCCCAGCCTTGCCTCGCTGAAAGCGCTTACGGACGAGCGCGGGCTGTCGGAGTATGTGACCTTCACCGGCCGTGCTCCGGATAAGGACCTGTTCGAAGTGCTCTCCACGATGGACGTCGGCGTAAACCCGGACCGGGTGAACCCGATGAACGACAAGTCGACCATGAACAAAATTATGGAATATATGGCGCTGGGCAAACCGATTGTTCAGTTCGATGTCATCGAAGGCCGGTTTTCGGCTGAAGATGCGTCACTTTACGCTAAGGCCAATGATCCTGTCGATATGGCGCATAAGATTGTCGACCTGCTTGCCGATCCAGAGGCAAGGCGGCGCATGGGTGCATATGGCCGAGCACGTGTCGAAAACGAACTGAGTTGGAACCATCAGGTGGAACCGCTGATAGCGGCCTACAAGCAAGCCCTCAGTTTAGAATGAAGCTGTTGGGTTTGTCTGGTTTGCATTTCAAAATGATAAGTCTTACTTAGAAAATAGAACGGTTGAAATTGTGGCAAAACAAATATTCATAGCTTGGATTGACTTTCAGCGCCGTGCTGAATCCATGAAAAGTTATTTTGGATTTGATTTGCACTATATTTGCAAGCCTTTCAACAATCCTTGGCTCAAGGTGCCTTCTTATATTGGGATGGCGTGGAAGACCATTTCACTTATTCGAAAAAGCAAGGCGGATGTTGTCTGGATCCAGATGCCCCCAACCTTCCTCTTGCATATCCTCGCGCTGAACCGTTTTATCGGGGGGCGCCGTCTGACGATCATAGCGGACTGTCACAATCGCGTGTTTCGCCCCCCGTGGAGTCAAGTTCCCGGTTTGATCGGGCAGCTCAACAACATCGACGTGGCGCTCGCGCATAATGCCGAAGTCTACCAGACAGCCATCGACTTTGGTGTCGATCCGGCAAAACTCATGGTCTTTGAAACGCGTCCAGCCCAATTAGTACGGCCTAACAGTATGCCTGCTCCACCCGAAGTTCCTGAGATCCTTGTTCCCTGTTCGTACAATCCCGACGAGCCGATCTCAACGCTTCTAGAGGCCGCACGGCAATCTCCGGATATCCGCTTTCTCCTGACCGGGAAAGTTGCGAAAGCAAAAGCCAAGGGGTTTGTAGACGCAGCGCCAGAAAATGTGATTTTCACAGGCTTCCTCGATAAGGATGCTTATGAGCGGCTGCTGTTCGGCTGCACTGCAATCCTCGGCCTCACTGAACTGGAAGGCATTCAGCTTAGCGTGGCGAACGAGGCGGTCGGTGCCGGCAAGGCTATGGTGCTGAGCGATACAGCGATTCTCCGAGAGCTCTTTGGTTCGGCCGCTCTGTTCGCGAAAAACGAACCGAACGCGCTGGCGGCAGCTTGCCGAGAAGCAATCGCGTCCGCGAGCGAGCTCAACGCCCGTTCGGCGACCTTGCGAGAGGCCCGCGAACTGCGATGGGAAGCCCAGGCTGAGGCCGTAAAGGCAAAGGCGAATCTGCTACACACAACCGCCTCTGCCAGTCATGCGCAAAGCGAAAGCACGATCGCATGATTCTTCGAAAAACTTATGTATCTCATCCACACCCGGGAGCTGGCACCTTGCATAAATGTGTTCTCGCAGTGATGGGAAGCTTACTGGTGTTTGGCGCGAACATACTGGCCTCACCGTTGCAGGCGCAGCCGCAGAAACTGGCGCATCTTAGCTGCAATCCGGAAGGCGGCGACAAGGATAAGGCGCCTTACACCAGCGCGCGCTTCGTGAATTTGCTTGACCACACCATGAAGCTCCAGATCGACGGCAACAACGAATCCAAGTCCGTTCCAACTTGCCTCAAGCAAAAACAGATCCGCGCTGGGTTTTACGCGCCGCAGCGCTGGCGCATGATCGAGGGCAACATGGTGTTTTCGATCGATCAAGGCGTCCATCGCAACCGCGTCGAACTGCGCGGGTTGGACGCAGACGCGACGTTCGAACAAGAACTTGTTGGCAGCGTGCAACTTAGGCGCGACGCGGAAACGTCACCAAAATATACGATCGCCCAGATCTACAGCAGGAAACCGCGATTTCCAGTTCTGCGCCTTGAATTCAATGCAAACCGGCAAGGCAAACGTGACCATGTCTGGGCCGTTTATCGAAACGGCATCGGCCCTAGGAATCAATCATACAAGTCGTTGGGTCCGGTATCGGGTGGCTTTGATAACTTCTCCATACGATTTGGTGAAGATAACGGCATTTACGCGACTTTTAATGGTGTGACTAAGTTTTTTGGCACGAACTTCCCGAAAGTTTGGCGCAGTCAGAATAATAGCATCCATTATAAGGCAGGCTGCTATCTCCAAAAAGCAGGAGATTGCGAAGCAAGATTTAAGGTCTTGCGGTTTCAACGCGTAATGAATGCGCGGATTGTCGATCAACCATTTGCGAAAAAATCTACTGGAAACACAACTGCAAAGGCGGGCATGGCTGGCTATGAAACGATTTGGGGAGCAACACGCCCCGCGCGGGACCATGCTCTCGATAGAGAGGCACTCCCCCAATAATGCGTACTTTTGCTCTTCGTGCACCGGAGCATTCGCGCGTGCCCCTTGTCAGGCTGAGTGAGCCCGGGAAGCCTACGATCCACCGCTTCTTCGACACCTCGCCGGTCAGTCCTTCGGGAAGATACGCCGCCCTGTTCGAGCTGCCACATGAACGCGATGTCCCACAACCCGGCGAGGCCGGCACAGTGGTGGTCCATGATATCTCGTCCAACAAAGTCCTCTGGCGTTCGCCGACCATCGCTTGGGACACCCAGCTCGGCGCTCAAGTGCAATGGGGATCCACCGACGAAGAGTTGTTCTTCAACCGGATGAACGCCGGCGATTGGGCCCCATATGGCGTCTGCGTCAACTTTCTCTCCGGGGCAGAGCGGCGCTATGATCGGGCCATTTACATGGTCAATGGCGTCAGTCGCCAAGCTCTGGCCCCCGATCTGATCCGCATCGCACATGTCCAACCGGGCTATGGCGTTGTCGTCCCGCCGGAACATCTTCCCAAGAACATTGGCTTTCCCGAGGACGACGGTGTCTGGTTAATCGACATCGACAGCGGTTCAGTCGATCTGATCCGCTCACTGTCCTCGATCGCCGAAGCCCTGCCGGAACATTTTGAGCGTTTCAGAGATCGCCCGGGCGGTCTTTACACGTTCCACACGAAGTGGAACGACCAAGGGACGCGCCTGATGGCGGTGCTCCGCTGGATCGAGGCGGGCGCAGAGCGCGGCCCCGCCGCCAGTTGTCTCGTGACAATGCGCCCCGATGGTAGCGAGCTAGCCATGGCCGTGGACTTCGCGGCATGGAAAGGTGGCCATCATCCCAACTGGTGCCCGGACGGTGAAACGATCGTCATGAATCTGCGGGATAAGTCACGCCGCCGGTCGTTCGCCCGGCCAAAGGCATTCCTGCAGAAGGCGACGAACAAGATCGGGTTTTTGAGGCGGCACGGCCTGCGCTACTTTTCAAATGCCGATATGCTTCACTTCATCCGATTCAATCATGACGGTGGCGAGATTGAGATCCTTGCGCCAAAATGCACCGGAACAGGCCACCCCAGCCTCTCTCCTGACGAAACCTATTTGATTTCCGATGCCTACTTGCGCGAACGCGGCTCCTATGGCGATGGCACGGTGCCAATTCGCAAGATTGACATCGGCACCGGGTTGGAGACAGAGCTGGTCCGCATACAGTCGCGACCTGAAGTACTCGGGCCACGCGCTGCCTTGCGCGTCGATCCACACCCGACGTGGACCAGCGACGGCAAAGGTCTGGTCTTCAACGGGATCGACGGGGGGGTCCGTCAGGTCTTTCTGGCGGAAATGGGATAAAGCGATGGCTGTGGCGCACATTCTTCCTACGAACCGCAATGAGGTTACCGAAGGTCAGAGCTTCTGGCTTGATGTCGTGCGTGGAATGGCGGCAATGCTTGTCTTATTGGCGCATACCCGAGCGCATTTCTTTGCTGGGTGGTCGGAGGGACTGCCAGGTGTGCCTAAGTTAATTCTTGCGCCCTTCTATATACTCACGGGGATGGGGCACGAGGCCGTCGTCTTGTTTTTCGTGATGTCCGGCTTGCTTGTAGGCCGCAGATTCAAGCCCGATATTGATGCCGCGACGGTCAACATGCGTAAGTACACCATTGACCGGCTTACCCGGATCTGGATCGTACTTATCCCGGCAGTTATCTTTTCGGTGATCGCCGCCTACATCCTAATCGCGATATACGGTTATTCATACTCAGGAACAACTGATCGTTGTCAGCCAAGAATCGGTGATATTTTGGGGACACTGTTGTTCCTGAACGAGGGCTACTTGCCCACAATCTGCTCCAATGGACCAGCATGGTCGATCCACTCGGAGATGCACTATTACCTGCTTTGGCCGCTGACCGTCTTCGCGGTATCACCGTCGACCAAAGGACGTACGCGCATCCTGTCCGGCACCCTGCTGGTAACGGTCATCGTTTGCCTCCTGCTGTTCGACTCGTTCGACGAGAAGAACACCCTGATTTTGGCTCCTATCTGGATTGCTGGGGCGTTTCTCAACCGCGTCCCTACGCTGCGGCTGCCTCTTTGGGTGTTAGGGGGCATTCTCGTTGCCACCATGGCGGCCCCCAGCTTCGGTGCATGGAAAGGGTTGTGGCCACTATCTGACTGTGCCATCGGCATAGCCGCGCTGCTCTTTTTTGCGCGGGCACGGGCAGCAACATTGTGTCCGAAGTCAGCGAAGCGGGTGGCCGCGTGGTTGGCTGGTATCTCCTTTTCACTCTACCTTACGCATATCATCATTGTCACAGGTATCAGGACGGTGCTTGAATATGGCGAGGGCTGGAGATTCCCAATCACGAATCTCACCCCCCAGGCCTGGTTGCTCTACGTAGGTACAGTCGGTATGGCGGTGGCCTTCGCCCAGCTGTTCTGGGGCTGTTCGAGGCGCATACGTCGGCGGCGCGGCGTTTCCTTCTTGGAGACAGAAAGCGTGGCTAATGCAGTGACATCTAGGCGTAACATGCCAATTTGTCGGCAGGTGCTTGCCTGCACGAAGGGCTTGGAAAATCACAACCGCAACCATGCGCTCGCCTCTAGGCCGGGGGCGGGTCCCAGGAACTCATTGCCTGCGAGGAACGGACTATCATGACTAGTACGACAGACCGAATGAGCGAAGCGCGGAGCCTCGTGCGTAAGCCATATGATTTCACAGTGAAAGAGGCTGCGGGCAAAACGCATATTCCCGGCCTCAATGGCATGCGAGCTATCGCGGTCATGCTAGTCATCATCGCTCATTACGGGTTTCAGGATGTTGTACCTGGTGGATTGGGTGTCACCATTTTCTTCTTCATCAGCGGCTTCTTGATTTGCACGTTGCTGCTGCGCGAGCAGGAGAAGAGTGGCACAATCGCCATAAAGGCGTTTTACGTTCGCCGATTCCTGCGACTAGCGCCGGAGATGTACGTTTTCGTTGGACTTACGGCTCTGTATTTTTTTGTCCGCGGGGTACCAGTTGAACTGGGCCGCGCCTTCGCCGCAGTCGCGTACTGGATGAATTACTACAAGATCTTCAACCTTTCGAGCGAAGGCAGTGGAATTCATTGGGGCCATTTGTGGTCACTCGCGGTGGAGGAGCATTTCTATCTGACCTTTCCGCTCCTTGTTCTGGCCCTCGTAAAAGTGCCCAAGCGGTTGATGCTCCTTTTGACGATCATTCTCATCGTCTGCCCGATTTACCGCGCATTCACACTTATCGAAAACTTCCCAGGGCACTACACGTATTATGCATCGGAGGCGCGTGCGGACTCTCTGGCTTACGGATGTTTGCTCGCCTGCCTGGCGCGTTATTCGGAAGGCGCGGTTGCATTGTTCAGGCGTTTTGCCAATCCAGCGCTTCCTCTCGGCATTTTGGTGTTGCTGGCCACGCTAGTCCTGCGCAATGAGTTCTTTCGGGAAACAATCCGATACTCACTGCAAGGCATTGGCATCGGAATGATTTTCATCGGCCTCTATTACGGGTCGCTCGGACCTGTGCTACTCGAATGGCTCGAGACCCCGATCGCTGACTGGCTGGGCAAACTGTCCTACGCCATCTATCTATGGCACTTCATTCTACTCAACGTCATCGATATGGAATTCGGCGTTGCTGACATGCGTGCGCTCCCCATGGGCCAACATCTGCTTTTGACTGCTGTCATGACCGTCATCAGCATCGCCCTGGCGCAAGCATCCTATTTACTTGTGTACCAGAATTTCGTGCGCCTTCGCCGCAACTGGGGGTCGCATGCAGCCTAACGAGCCCTACGCGATAACTGTCATTTCAGTACCGCTAAAACGGGCATAAGTATGACGATGAAGGTTACAATAAAATACTTCGCCTTCGTGTCGGTGGTCCTCGTCGCATGGGTTATCATCTACACTGGTGCCTTTACGCAGCAGATTCTCATTGGATCGGGCGTGAATTCATCTGAAACTCCCGTCGGGCGCCTGATCAATACGCTCCTCTACATTCCGCTCTACGGAGCCGGCGTCCTCTTCCTTCTCCAAGATGCCGGCAAACAGATAACTTCATATCTGCTTAAGCGCGCATTGCCGTTCTTAGCTTTTGCTATATACTCGCTTGTCATGTGTGCGTTTGCATATGATCGAATGCCATCTATTATTAATTCCGGACAACTCCTGCTAACGACCATAACGTCAATTGGCCTAGCCTTGGCGTTCAATAAGTACGGGTATGAACGGAAGATGGTGCAGGCATTTTCGTTCATATTGTTCATTTGCCTTATCTATATTATATTTTTTCCGTCGATGGGTCGCATGGGCGGTGTAGATTTCACGAATCTCACTGGGAAGCCCCAAGGGGTATTTGCACACAAGAACCGATATGCCGAGGTCGCATCAATTGGTCTAATCCTTGCCATCACTTGCGGTGCGCGGGTCAAAATACGCAACAAGGTCATTCTAGCCGCTCTAAGCGTCCTGGGGCTGGTGCTTGCAGAATCGACCGCGAAAGCTGCCGCCGCACTTGTCGCCATCGGTGCCTACATTCCTTGGCGACTGATGAGATCGAGCTTGACCGGACGCGTCGGCTTCATTGCCTTGATGGGTTATGTTGTGATCATCGCAGTCATTGTTGCCTCCCTCTCTATGGGTTTTTTTCTCGAAGCGCTCGGAAAGGATCCTACCCTGACCGGACGCACCGTAATCTGGGAGCACGCTAAGAACATGATTATGTTGCGCCCGTTGACCGGATATGGCGCAGCATCCATCTGGAGCACGCCGCTGGGCGAAGTTCCCGGCATGTCAAACTATAGGCCGCCCCATAGCCACAACCTGATTTTGGAAATGACGCTGCGCTATGGCTTGATCGGCGATCTGATCATTCTCTGGTGCTTGGGCGCGGTAATCCGACAAATTGTTCGGACTGATGACCGGGGCTTCAACCGGAATCTGCTTCTCGTATTTTTCATCTCTACGCTTGTCAGAGCGCCCTTCGACGTCGTTCTTTTCCGAGACAATGACCTGTCCTACTCGTTCCTCATGATCCTTTTTTGTTGCTCCTGTCTCGCAGGTTATGAACAACGCAGAGCAGAAGCGAGATCGGGACAGGGCAAACCGCGCGGCAAGGACAAGCCAAGACAAAAGAGGTTGTCGGACACACTAATGGGAGAGGATACTGTCGGCGATAGCGCCGCAGTGGGCCGGCAATGAAAATGCTCCGTAAGCTTCCCCTCGGAAAGTTGAAGTCAAGTCGCGGCGCGATACTCGTTGTCGGCCTGCGTATACTGGGAGCGATATTCACATACCTGAACGTCATTCTGCTTGCCCGTTGGCTTGATGGCACAGACTACGGGATTTTTACACTCATTCTATCGACCGCGACACTCGCGGGATTTGTGACGCGGTTCGGCACGGAGATTGCCATCGTTCGGTTCCTCGGCATGTATCGCGCTCAGGGCAAGCCCGCCCTGGCTGAAGGCGTCGTGCGAACGTCCCTCAAGATAACTCTTGTCGCCAGCCTCATTGTCGCACTCGTTTTCACTCTTGTCGTTTCATCGACAAGCGAGCTGAGCGATCGACTCTGGCTCTATTCGATCGCAGCGTTCCTGCTCTATCCCGCCTTTACGCAAAACGAAGTGCTGAGCGCCATTCTTCGCAGCTTTGGCGTGAATTTCGCAGCCTTGGCTCCGAAGGATATACTGTGGCGCGGATCGCTGCTTGCGCTGGCGATCTCGGGAATCTGGGCGGGACTGACCAGTCCCGACGTTCTCATGCTGGTGATTGCCGGTTCAGGCATCGTTATCACTTTGCTGTGCTTTTGGCAGTTCTTGCTGCAAAAGCGAGTACGCTCTCAATTCGCTATGGCCGCCCTCAAGCCCGAGTATGACATTCCGACTTGGCGCAAAAGCGCACTCCCATTGTGGTTCCTGCTTATCGCGCGCAACCTGGCCCGGACGGCTGATGTATTGATAGTCGGCGCATTGCTTAGTGTTCGTGAAGCAGGCATCTATTTCGCCGTGAGCCGCACCGCTGAATTGCTCGGATTTTTTCTGAGTTCCCTCAACCTTCTGGTCGGCCCTGCAGTAGCCCGAGGACATGCTAAAAACGACATTCAAGGTGTGCAACGCACTCTCTCGCTTGCTGCCTTGTTCTTGTTTGTTTCCACGTTGGGCGGGATGATCGTAATTGCCGTTTTCGGAAAATGGATCCTGAATGTTATGGGTTCTGAGTTTGCAAACGCGTACGTTCCGCTCATCATTATGTCGGTCGGCCAATGCATCAACGTCTTCACAGGAAGCAGTGGGGTCATCCTGAACATGACAGGTAACGAAGCTGCCAACATGCGAATTCTGGTTAGTACCATGATATTTTCTTTGGTCCTGCTTGCGATCCTCGCCACTAGCTATGGCCTGCTCGGGGCAGCTTGGGCCAGCGCCATAGGCATGACCACTTGGAATCTCGGGCTCTGGCTAGCGGCCAAGCGCCTGACACCCTACGAACCCTCGTGGATCGGCATTTTCAAGCTTGCCGCAAAGGGATAGTGAATGCGCGCGATCTTTATTGTCGGCTGCCCGCGATCAGGGACTACGCTATTGCAGAGCCTCTTGGCCTGCATTCCAGACACCACGACTTTCAAGGAAAGTCATCTGTTTTCCCGTTCGCTTCGGCATACCGGCCCAATCACCATAACGCGGCGCGATGTCGATAAGGAGATTGATCGCTTTTGGTTAGAGAACGCTCTGCCTGAAGCCAATCGTCCTGCGGCACAGCCGATGAGCACCAAGATCTGGCCGCACCGAACTGCCGATGCAGCATTTGAAGCCCTTGTCGCCGCCGCTCGAAGCCGGGGGAGCGGCATCTTCATCGAAAAGACACCGCGACATCTTCACTTCGTCCGGCAGATTGGCGAAGCAGGTGTTCGTGCGGGCGTTGACACTCGTTTTATCCATCTGGTGCGGGATGGCATTGCCGTGTCTGCATCGCTTGAGAACGCATCGAAGAATTGGCATCGAAGTCACGATCCTTATGCCGCTCTGAGGAGATGGCAAGACGACATCCGCCGCTCGGTCGCATGGCTTGGCCTGCCCGGCCATGTCTTTGTCAATTACGAGGATCTTTCCACCGAACCCGAAGCGGAATCTGTCCGGCTCGCTCAGGAACTAGGCGTATCACTGAGCAAGAATGATCTGGAAAAACGTTCCGAACGGCTGCTCAATATCGTCCGACCTGACGAAACCTGGAAGCTTGTCGACGACGGCTCGCAAGTGGCTCCATCCAAGCGATCCTATGAACATCTAAGCTCCGAAACTCTGGCACAACTGGAAGCGCAAATTGATCGAGCTGATTTTATGAAACTGAATACCTTCATAAAAGGTAATAATATAAAATAAATTATTATTATTAATTATATCCAAACAGGTCTCGCGTTAATATCTTATAATTCACATTCTCGACTTCACTGCTTATCCGATTGGCTGTGATAATATCGCTTCTTGCTTGAATGCATCCAGCTCGTGCACGACCTTGGAGCCGAAAAACACCTCTTCCTGCATCACCATCTCGATCCCCTTGGCCTTGATCCGTTTCATCATGCCTTGGATCGAAGACTGGCGGAAATGGACGCCTCGAAAAACCGGCTAATGTCTGGCTGAAGGCATAACGTGGCCAGTACGCCAGACGACGCTAAGCGAGAACATATCAAGAATGGCGTGAGGGCTGTTACCGCCGGAGGTCACTGAGTCCAAGTTGGTTCCACATCGATGTGAAGTCATAGGTGCCG
>NZ_RAPF01000002.1 GCF_003610805.1 Altericroceibacterium spongiae
GCCAATCTGGTCTACAACTTTGATCGCCTGATCTTCCACGAACGGCGTGCAGCCACTGGATAGCTGCGCCTGAAATCAGCCATCAGCCTGAAAAGCGATGAAGAAGGACCTGTGAAAGCCCGCCGCCGCCTCAGAAATGGCACCGCTCACGCCGCGAACGAAAACCGGCCAATCATACCACCAAACTCATGGTTATTGCGGGTGTCCACCTCGAACCGCGGCTTTGCGGAATGGGGCGACATCTTCGGTAGCCCCGTGGTCGCAACCGCGCTGCTCGACCGGTTGCTGCATCATGCCATCGTCGTCCAAATTGATGGATCGAGCTATCGCCCGCGCCGCCATGCCGACCTGCTGCCCGAACACATCAGGTCCAACGCCCTGATTACGCCACCTGCCCCCGCCGAGCCCCGCCGCCGCGGACGCCCACCCAAAAATGGAGGCGCCGCACAAACCACCTGATTACCCGAACCGCAAACTGGGGAATTTTACTTTGCCACTTCCGGGGAATTTTACAGTGCCGTTGACAGACGCCTTCTCCGAGCCGAACACGCCCGCCGCCCCTTCGAGCAACTGCGTGCGCCACGTCGTGATCTGGTTGGGATGCAGATCATAGTCGTACGCCAGCTCTGCCAGCATCTTTTCACCCTTGATCGCGGCAAGCGCCACCTTCGCCTTAAATGCCGGGCTATGATTGCGCCGGCGTCGTCTGCTCATTCTCTGCTCCTGTCTCGCAGCCCATCTGGCTGCTCTCAGGCAGAAAATTCAATTATCTCAGTGTGCAGATTCTCCAGACCACCGCTATTGATCCGCCGCTGTAGCCCAGACCGCGGATCAATAGCGGTCGGAAATGCTCGAAACCCACCGTGATAGCCAGAACCTTGAGCGGATCGTCGTTTTTGCTCAACCGGTCTAGGTGCTCCGCCAGCGAAAACAGGCCGCGTGGCGGCATTGAAACTCTCTATCCAATGTCTCCCCCAAATCACAATCCGCTACTCCAAGCGAGGGCTTATTGAGGGTGTGCAGCTGCTCATCCTATGTTGTTGCAGACAGTGTTAGCGATGAACGGCTCAGATACGGGATTACCTTCCTTGAAGGCTATGTAGAAATCATCCAGCGGAGGCATGTCTGCATGCGCAACGCCATGACCGCAGTTTCTTCTTCAGAGGCAGCACACAGGTGATGTGTCCCTCATTCGGTCCGATGCATGTTCTTAACTGACTACAGTTTACGCCGCTTTAGGGCCTTCTTTTCGTTGATCCTGTACTCCCGGCGAGTTCCGCGATGGAAGCCTTTGATGGCTTCTATAGCTTTGCTTGATTAATGTGTGTGGTCTTGTTGTTGCCGTTAAGAATGTGGTCCGTAATTCCCTCACTGTGATGATGACCATTTCCGTATCACAACATATTGCGCCTAGGCTCAGGCCCCATTAAATTGTTTGCATGAGGCATGATTGTTTGATTCAACGTTAGCGTCGAGGAGGCGCTTTCGATGGATGTTCCGTTTCTGCTGAGCCGTGCGCAGATGCGCCGGATTGAGCCGTTTTTCCCGCTGTCGCATGGTGTCCCGAGGGTCGATGATCGGCGGATCGTGTCGGGCATCGTCTACGTCATCAAGCACGGGTTGATGTGGCGCGATGCGCCCAAGGGCTACGGCCCGCACAAGACCATCTACAACCGGTTCATTCGCTGGAGCCGCCTTGGCGTGTTCAACCGCATATTCGCCGAACTGGCAGGCCAGGCCGAAGAGCCCGACGCGATCATGATCAACGCCACCCACCTCAAAGCCCATCGCACCGCCGCCAGCCTCTTAAAAGGGGGGCTGTTCCCAGACGTATCGGGCGCACCAAAGGCGGGCTGAACTCCAAGCTCCATGCCGTCTGCGATGGACTGGGCAGGCCGATCATCCTGCTCCTGACCGAAGGCCAGATGAGCGACCATAAGGGCGCAGTTCTCCTGTTTCCGAGCCTTCCCAGGGCCAAGGTGCTACTCGGCGGCAAGGGCTATGACAGCGACTGGTTCCGCGCCGCCCTCGAAAGCCAAGGCATCGATGTCTGCATCCCGCCCAAGGCCAACCGCAAGGTCCAGTACTACTACGACAAGCAGCTCTACCGCCAGCGCCACAAGGTCGAGAACATGTTCGGCAGGATCAAGGACTGGAGGCGCGTCGCCACCCGCTACGATCGATGTGCACACACATTCATGTCCGCCATCTCCATCGCCGCAACCGTCTGCTACTGGTTATGATCAATGAGTCCTGAGCCTAAGCAGTTGGAGCATGGTTTTTTCATCATTAAGAAATAAAAATACTTTACAAAAGCAAAATACGTAAAATAAATTTATAGTGTGATTTAAAAATTGCAATTGTGCTGGCAAGTTTAAATCTTTTGCGCAATATTTTTGTGGCGTTGCTGCAACAGGTGGGGGGCAATGATCACCTCAGCTTCAGATGCGCTTTACCCTTTGGATACATTGAGTTTTAGTCGTCCAATCATGTTGGGGTGGCCGTTTGTTGCAGGGGGCAGCGGGTTTCTCGCTAGGTAATCGTGCAAGGGCTATTCCAGCTTGTTGAGCGAGGCCGTCCATTGCGGGTGGCCTCACTAAAAAGGGACTGGAAAACGTGAAAAAATTTTCAAAAGCGCTGCATGGCAGCGCGGCTCCGCTGGCGCTCGTTCTTGGGGGAATTAGCGTTACAGGAATGGTGGCAGTACCTGCTGTTGCGCAGGATTACACTAATGTTTCAGCCACTGGTCGTGTGATTGGGACTGATGGGCAACCTATAGAGGGGGCAACTGTAACAATTGTTTCAAATGCTCAAGGTTTTAGCCGTACGGTAACAACGAACAATAATGGATCATATCGAATCCAGCAGATACCTCCTGGTAGGTATACAGTAACTGTGTCTGCACCGGGTTATGACAGCTTTACTGATCCAGACGTTTCACTCAATCAGGATGGGGCCGCTAACCAATATGCACTGGCGCCTTCAGGTGCTTTGGGTGGCGAAATCGTCGTGATGGCGGGACGGACTGAAGTTGTCGATTTTGACCGCACCACAACGGGCGCAGTTATCAATGTTGGTGAATTGGCAAGCCGCGTGCCAGTAGCGCGTGATTTAACGTCGATTATTGAGCTTTCGCCAGGTACGAGCCAAGGAGATGCAGCATTTGGTAATCTTGCCAGTGTTGGCGGTGCATCAGTTTCTGAAAATGCGTTTTACATCAATGGCCTTAACGTCACTGACTTCCGCAAAGGTCTAGGATCTTCCACGGTACCTTTTGATTTTTATGAAACTGTTGAAGTTAAAAATGGCGGTTATCAGGCCGAGTTTGGTCGTTCAACAGGCGGGTTTATTAATGCCACGACAAAGTCGGGGTCAAACGAATACCATGCTAGTATTCTTTTTAACTGGCAACCTGATGGGCTGCGTAGCGACAGTCCTAGTAGTCGAAACCCAGATGATGGCAGTTTAAGAATAGATAACAGCCTTGATAGCGAAAGCGAAAAAGATGTTGTCGTTCAACTGTCTGGTCCGATCATTAAAGATCGTTTATTTTTCTACGGACTTTATAATTTCCGTGACCGGGAATATGGTCGTGGTCTCGCATTAAACAGCCAATTTGAAAACAATTACTCGGATAGCCCGTTTTGGGGTGTGAAGGTCGACCCAGTACCCATTGATGGGCATCGCCTGGAATTCACTTATTTTGATACGTCCGGTGAGCGTACACTGGATAATTATTCGTATGATCCCGAAACGGATGACATAGGGGGATATGTAGGCTCAGAGCTCCAGGAATATGGTGGAAGCAACTATGTCGTGCGCTACACAGGGAACTTCACGGACTGGTTCACTCTTTCTGCTGCTTACGGGAAAAATAAGCAATCAGACAACGTTACGGCTGACGATACTTCTTTTCCTTATATCGTGGATTATCGCGAAAGGTCAGCAGGACAAGTCATTGGTAATTCAGTGAATCTGCTGGAAACAGGTGAGGATGAGCGTGAATTCTATCGTTTCGATGCAGATCTCTATGTAGATTTCCTTGGGTCTCACCACTTTCGCGCAGGGTATGATCATGAAGATCTAACTTCAAATAACCTTGTTTCATATACTGGAGATGCCGCATATTCTATTCTCAGCGGAAGTAGCGGCGACGTATATGCACCTGCAGGTGTTGACTATGTTAGTGTTCGTACTTTCCGTAGTGGTGGAATTTTCGATACCACAAATGAAGCCTTTTATATTCAAGATAATTGGTCACTGATGAACGATAGGCTGCAGTTGCAGCTCGGCTTACGCAACGATCGTTTTACCAACCGTGACAGTGAAGGTAATGCTTTTTACGAATCCGGTGATCAATGGGCACCGCGAGTTGGCTTTACATTCGACGTCTTTGATGACGGTCGGGCAAAAATATATGGTTCATTCGGTAGGTATTATCTCCCCATCCAGTCGAATACTAATGTGCGGCTGTCAGGACCTGAATTTGACCAAACCCGTTATAATCGTTTTGCTGGATTCGATTCCAATGGTGTACCGATATTAGGCGATCCTCTTATTGGGTTTACTGGGTCAGACACTTGCCTGGACACTGGTATCGACAACTGTGAAGTCATTTCGACCGGCGAGGCAGCGCCGCTGGACTCGGTTGTTGCTAAGAATCTTAAACCACAATCTAAGGATGAATATATTCTTGGTGGTGAAATGCGCGTGGGTAACCATTGGGTATTTGGATTATATGGCACCTATAGAAGCCTAAATGAATCATTGGAGGATGTTGCCGTAGATACTGCAGTGCGTAACTATTGCGCCGAGAACGGTTATGATACGGACGCCTGTAACGACACATGGTTTGGTTATCATCAATATGTTTTGCTTAATCCAGGCAGTGATGCGACCATCACTTTGTCGGATCCGCTTCCTGGTGAAACTGAAATACGCACTCTTGACTTGACGGCTGAACAGTTAGCCTTCCCGAAGGCTAAACATACGTACAAAGCGATTACAGCCACTTTTGAACGTGAATTTGACGGTGTCTGGGAACTGCAAGGCTCTTACACTTATTCGCAGACTAAAGGTAATATCGAAGGAGGGGTAAAGTCTGATAATGGTCAGGATGATGCAGGTATTACCACAGGCTTCGATGTTCCTGGCTTAGCACTTGGATCCTATGGCTATCTGCCAACTCATCGTGCCCATAATTTCAAGCTTTTTGGTTCTTACCAAGTCACTGACTGGTTTACTCTTGGTGGGAATGTCCAGCTTGAGTCGCCTCGTAAGTTCGGGTGTATTGGCCGCATTCGATCAGATCTCGATGAGATTGCTCCGCTGTATGGAGCAGAATCTTGGTATTGCCACGTTGATGGTAGTGGTAATGTTATTACTGATCCAGAAGCAGATGTGGATCGTGGTAATGGAACCACTCAAACACCTCGAGGTTCTCAGTTTGAAAGTGATTGGTTCAATACAGTAAACCTGACAGCAGTATTTAAATTACCGATAACGAGCTTTGATTCTTCTCTACGAGTAGACGTATTTAATGTCTTTAACTCGTCTGCTAAACTCGATTTTGAAGAACGGGGCACGCAAGATAATGGCCAACCACGTGCCGATTATGGTGTTCCATTAAGTTGGCAGACGCCTCGGTATGTGCGGTTTCAGCTGAAAATGGGTTTTTGATTCTCAAGAACTCAGAATGTTCTATTTTAAAAGGGGCCATGTTTTTGCATGGCCCCTTTTTAATTTATTCTACAGGCTGTAAATCTGACGCAGCAAAGTTTAAACGACGAAAGAGAATGAATCCTACCATAGTAAGGAAATATTGATGTGGGATGTGGGCGGATTACACCTTACTTCCGCCAAGCGTTTGATTGCCGTAGCTTTTTTAACGTTTCTTATTGTCGAAGGAGTTTGGTGCCGCTCTCCCGTTGCACCACGGTGGCAGAGCGCTGATTTTCAGGTCAGCAGAATTGTTTCGAGAGCAGTTTTGCCTGCAACAGAAGGGGATATGCATCTCCTTGGCGTATGGCAGTTAAGCAGTCGCGCGCGTAGCTTCGGGGGCTATTCCAGTCTTCTCGCTTTGCCTGACGGACGCTTCTGGGCATTTAGCGATTTTGGCTGGCGATTGGCATTTTCTCAACCAAGCCGTTCTTCTGGGGCGCCGGATTTGCAGAAGGTGCCAGGCGATCCGAAGCTGATCAAAAAGTGGCAACACGATATTGAATCGTCGACCCGGGATCCACAGACAGGCGACCTATGGCTTGGCTATGAGGGGATGAATATGATCCGGCGCCATTCTGCGACAAGCAACGAATGGGCCGCTGCCTTCCCGCCGGAAATGGAACACTGGCCGAAAAATAGTGGGCCGGAATCGTTGCAAAGGCTGGCCGATGGACGTTTTCTTGTTCTTTCGGAAGGTGGCACGGGAACGAGGCCTGGGCCTAGCGAAGGGTTGTTATTTGACAAGGACCCTGTTGCGGGAGGCGTACCGACCCGCTTTCGTCTTATTCCGCCGAAAGGATACCGTCCAACGGATCTTGCGCTATTACCGGACGGACGGGTTTTGATCCTGTTGCGCAAGCTGGATCTGCCTTTGCCTCCCTTCTTTCGATCGCGTCTTTTGATTGCGGATCCGGCAACAATTCGGGAAGGTGAGAACTGGAGTTGGCAGACATTGCTGGATTTCGCGCCACCGATCCCTGCCGAAAACTATGAAGGCATGGATATTCGGGATCTGGGAGGAGGGGCAGTCGACATCTGGATTATTGCAGATGATAATCAGGCCGCTCTGGAACGAACGTTGCTACTCAAGTTGCGCTGGAATATAGCTTTGCAAAATAACAGTTCGAGAGCGAAAGACCAGGCACACGAAAAGGCGCGAGGAACTTTCCCCACGCCATGATCGCTTTCAGGAACAAGCTAGGCGCGCGATGCACCTCTCAAAGCCTCAGGCGGCCGCGCCGGCCTTCTGCAATTCGCGCTTCACCTTGCGGGCACGCTGGGACAGCTTGGTATCGGATGTTTTCAGCAGCCAGTTGTCGAGGCCACCATTATGTTCAACCGAACGCAGTCCCTGCGTTGAAACGCGGAACTTAAAACTGCGATCGAGCTTTTCGGACAGCAGCGTCACGTTCTGCAGATTCGGCAGGAAAACGCGCTTGGTCTTGTTGTTGGCGTGGCTCACATTGTGGCCGATCTGGCGGCCCTTGCCGGTCAGTTCGCAGATGCGCGACATTGTCTATCTCTCAGTCTTCAATAAGCGGGCTTATTCGGAAAGTTGGCCGCTTAGCGAGCGCCGACCGAATCGTCAAGTTCCACTGTGGCATTGCAGCGGTTCACGCGAGCGATTAGCGCAGACTTCATGAAACGCTGGCCGCTTCCTTACCCAATGTATCGGGCATTGCAACTGGCGCGGAACGCTGCGTTGGCAGGTGAAGTGCCTGTTGGTGCGGTGATTACGCATGGGGATAAGATTATTGCAGAGGCATATAATAGCCCCCGCCAGTCTCATGACCCTACAGCTCATGCTGAAATTCAGACGATTCGCGCTGCGGCTGCATTTCTCGGGCAGGAACGGCTTGGCGATTGCGATCTCTGGGTGACGCTGGAACCGTGCGCAATGTGCGCCGGAGCTATTGTGCACGCCCGGATTGCCCGGGTTTATTATGCGGCAAGTGATCCTAAAGGAGGGGCTGTAGAATGTGGTGCGCGCGTTTTCGATCAGCGGCAATGCCTTCACCGGCCGGAAGTTTATGGCGGAATTGGAGAGCGAGAATCAGTGACGCTATTGCGCCAGTTCTTTGCAGAGCGTCGCTGAGTTATGCTGGTATGTCGTTCTACAATCCCCGCCAGATTTTGACTTTCGTAGAATCGGGTGCTCCATACCGTCTGACAGAGCATTTGCGGGGCATGAAATTCATCCCATAACACAGACGCATTTCTTCCAGCCATCCCTTCCGGTCTATGACGAGCCCGATATGTGATGGCTCCCAATAGGGATTTGCATCGGCAAAGATCTGGCGTATCTCTCCAGCGGTAAGGGAATCTGTTCGCGATAGCCGATCGAAATCGGGCCAGCGCAGACTATTCCAGAGAATCCGAGTTATTTTGAAATAGGTTTCAGGTGAACGGCTCATGCAAGTGCCATGTTTGAGCCATTCATGAGCCAGAAGCCGGGTGGAGGGCGTCATGCAAAGATTCCTGGCGGCTTCCTTTCTGTCCAACTTTGGGCGTGTGGCGCAATATTGAGGAAAGCCCTTATCACTTTCAGGCCATAGGCCATGTACGATGAAACCGAAGCGTCCAGCCTGGCCCGAACATTGCCGCCAGTATCTGTCGTCATCTTCATGCGCCTGACAAAACTCGGGAGACCAGCTTAGAGCCAGCGTATAACCGTTCACTCTTTTTGGGCGCGATGGCCCTTCCTGTTGCACATCGGGTATGGTGACGGGAGCATCTGGGATCCGGCACTGATAGGCTTGTGCTTCGGCCTGCTCTGTACCGGTCAAGGCGAGGAAGACCAACAATGTTGCTGTGGCTGTTCGGATCATGCCCCAGATGTTTCCTCCATTTCGTATCATTATGGACGAGAGGGCGGCATGTTCATAGCGGTGTGAAATCGAGTCCGATATCGGCAGCAGGGGCGCTCTGGGTCAGACGTCCCACTGAAACGTAATCGACACCGCTTGCGGCAATGTCGCCGATCGTGTCGAGCGTGACACCGCCCGAGGCTTCTATCTTTGCGCGGCCATCAATCAGTGTCACCGCTCGGCGCAGCATGGCGGAATCCATGTTATCGAGCAGGATATGATCGGCTCCGGCGGTCAGGGCAGGCTCAATCTGTTCAAGATGATCGACCTCGCAAATGACCTGCCGCACACCGGCATCGCGCGCGCGCTTCACAGCTTTGTCAACCGATCCAGCGACAAGAATATGATTGTCCTTGATCATTGCTGCATCCCATAATCCCATCCGGTGGTTCTGTGCACCGCCCATGCGAGTGGCGTATTTTTCGAGCAGGCGCAGACCGGGTATAGTCTTACGCGTGTCGAGCAGAATGGCGCTGCTGTTCCCCATGGCGTTTACATAGGTGCGGGTCATAGTAGCAATGCCGGAGAGGTGCTGAACGGTGTTTAGTGCACTGCGTTCGGCCGTGAGTAGTGCGCGCGCATTGCCCTGGAGGCGCATGAGTTCAGTTCCGGAACTGACCTCCTGACCTTCCTCGACCAGAACTGCAATTTCCATTGCAGGGTCCAGGTAACGAAAAAAGGCAATAGCGAGTGGTAACCCTGCCACGATGGTGTTGACGCGGCTATCCATAACGCCGGTAAAACGTGCATCAGCAGGAATGACGCTTTCTGCCGTTACGTCGCGGCCTCCACCGGGCCAGTTCGCGCCAAGATCCTCGGCCAGAGTAGATTTGATAAAAGCATCAATATCGAAGTGATCGAGCGTCCAGCCAGTCATTGCATCCTCCAAATAATGAAGGTTGCTTTTGCCGGAGCGAAGCGTCAGGTCAACGCTCCGGCGCATATGGTCAGTGGACGAAGCGGGCCACTACGTCTCGGTACGATCGGCTAACTTTTACTTCAGCACCGGATTCCAGAATTAGAAAGCATTCGCCATTTGTGTGGGGTTTGACCTGCCGCACCTGATCGAGATTGACGATGGTAGAACGGTGGACACGCTGGAAAATACGTGGGTCGAGGCGCCGTTCGAGATCTTTCATTGTTTCTCGCAGGATCAACGAATTATCGCCTGTATAGATGCACATATAATCGCCAGCGGCTTCGATATGTTCGATTGTGTCGACGTCAACGCGAAAAATTTGTCCGCGATCCTTAACATTGATGAGTTTTTCATAACGGCTGGAAGTGCCGCTTTCTTCTTCGTTATCGAGATTTTCGACAGCGTCTGGTGCTACTTCTGCCAGTACATCTTTGAGTTTTTCGGCTTCTTCGGCGGATCGTTTTTCGGTAATGCGTTGACGTACGCGTTCGAGAGTATCGGCCAGCTTATCCTCATCCACGGGTTTCATTAGATAGTTGACCGCATTGGCTTCAAAAGCCCGAATGGCGTGTTCCTGATAGGCGGTGACGAAAACGAAGAGGGGCGGTTCGATTTCCATTACGCCTTTCACCACGGAGAAACCGTCAAATCCCGGCATCTGAATGTCGAGAAATACGAGGTCAGGGCGCTCGGTTTTGATCGTGCGGATAGCTTCGCGGCCATTCGAACAGGTGGCGATCACTTCAACATCCGGGATGTTCTGAAGGCGGAGCTGAAGGCCCTGAATGGCCAGCTTTTCATCGTCGACGATAATAGTGCGAATAGTCATGCATTAAATCCCAAGGCCCGTGGTTTCGGGCATGGTTGTAACGGATGGGGTCGCTTTCGGTTTCGCAGAAACGGGGGAAGGGGTATCCTGCTCGGCTTCCTCGAAAGGAAGCTCGATAATAACCGTGAAGCCACCCTCGGGGGGCGTACGGATTTCGAAAAGATGGTCTTCGCCATAGGCTTGGGCGAGACGATCGCGAATATTGGCCAGGCCGACGCCTGTGGACACGGTGTTATCTCCTCCGGCAATGGCGGCAGGCAGATGGGCCCCTTGTGGCCGATTTTGCAATCCCGGCCCAGTGTCGGAAACGGTCACGCGAAGCCTTTGCCCGATGGGTCGAGCTGCAATGCTGATCCGCGCGCCTTCTTCCTGCGGGGAGACGGCATATTTGATAGCGTTTTCCACCAGCGGCTGTAGCAACATCGAAGGCAGGCAAGCATTGATTGCTGCAGGATCGATTTGGAAATCGGTACGCAGACGTTCCTCAAAACGCATCCGTTCAATTTCCAGATAGAGTTTCAGCGTTTCGACTTCTTGCGCCACTGTAACCTTGCCGCCGGGTTCGGTGACGAGCGTGTGGCGCAGAAAAGCGGAAAGACGGGTAAGCATCGCATTGGCGGCTTCGGTCTGTTTGAGCAGCACCAGCGTTGAAATCGAATTGAGCGTGTTGAACAGGAAATGCGGGTTGAGCTGATAGCGCAGCATGGCGAGCTGTGCACTCGTTGCCTGTGTTTCGAGCCGTTCCAGCCGATCAGCCTGCTCTTCGACCTGCAGGAAGAAATTGATCGCATAATAAAGCGCTGACCAGGCGCCAAGCAGCGTCATGTCGATATAGAATACACCGATGACAAGCTGCGCAAAGCTGGTGCTGCTGTTCGACTGGTAGAGGCTGATCGTCCAGCCGTTAATGAAGGCCGAAACCCAGACGGCCAATCCAAGGACGAATGCCGTTGCGCCCCAGGTAACGAGCGGGCGCTGATGAATCAGCTTATTATAGATGACAGAAAGGATTGTACTGACAGAAAAGCCGGTAACGGTGGCGATCAGCACCAGAACCAGAAAGGAAATTGGTTTTTCATTGGCGATGGAGGTCATCGCGCGCAGCAGCATTGCACCGCCCCAGCCAATCAGCTGCAAACGCCAGAACGCCCGATTTTTGTCTTTGAAAAAGGGGGTTGGGCGAAAAGGCAGCATAGCCATGGAATTACCTTTGGCCGCTCCGCCTCCGATCCGCATCCGGTTATTCTGCGTTCGGGATGTGCGCAAGGAATCGCGCTTCAGGATGTTGCGGTCTCCTTCGCCTTCTCGATGGCTTCAGCGAGCCGGTCTTTTCCTACGGCACCTGTCATCACATCATTCCCTACCACCCAGCTTGGGGTGCCATTAAAACCCAGTTGTTGAGCCAGCGCAGCATTGGCCTGCAATTGCTGGTCAAAAAGACCCTCGGCAATATCCCTACGGGCCTGATCGAGATCGACCCCGGCCTTGCGTGCCGCTGCTGTGATGGTTTCGTCTGACGGAGGTCCCATTTTGAACATATTATCATGGAATTGCGCATAATGTCCCTGTTTTGCGGCAGCGAGTGCCATACGGGCGGCGTCTATGCTTTTTTCCGTGAGGATCGGATATTCCCGCATCACCACTTTAAGATTGGGATTTTCTTTTATGAGAGCCCTCACATCTTCGACGCTATGACGGCAATATCCGCAGGCATAATCGCTGAATTCGACCAATGTGACGGTGCCGTCGGGATTGCCGAGAACGGCACCGGGGAACGGTGTTTCCAGTTCCCTCCGGAGCGGATCGAGCCGGGCCAGCGTATCGCGATGTTGCAGCACTTCAAAGGCTTCGGGCAGTACTTCAGGATGTGCTAGCAGATAGTCACGCGTGTTATTGCTTCCCATTCCGCTCCAGTCATATAGCGCTGCACCAGCGAAACCGCCTGCCAGGGCAAGAAGAAGGGTAACAGCCCAGAGCAAAAGCGGGGCAGGAGAAGATCTGTCTGTCATGATTTGGCGCTACTTGCGATTGCGTTGACGTTCAAGAATACTGCGTGCCTCCATTTCGACATCCTGGGCTCTGATCCAGTCGGCCGACCCGTCAGGAAGCCCTAATTCAGCCGCTTTGGCATTTTGCAGAGCCGCGGTCGGCTGATTAGTCATCACCAGTCGTTCTGCGCTTGCCAGGTGAGCGCGGGGCATGTCGCCCTTGGCGGCGTAAACGGTACCCAGCTGGTACCAGGCAAAGGGATTCTCCCGGTCACGCGCTACAGCTGCTCGCAGGACTTGCTCTGCTTCGTCAAAATGGGAGGAATCCTCGGTAGCGATCAACGCATGGCCGAAGGTGGCGGCGATCAAAGGTGTATTGCCAGTGATCTGAACGGCTTTGCGCAAAGGTGTAAGAGCATCTTCAGGGCGCCCGGATTCCAATAAAACCTGGCCCTTTAGCTCAAGAAAGTAGGGATCGTCAGGGTCCATTTGCAACAAAGCGTCGGTTTCGGCGAGTGCTTTATCGATCCGCGCTTCTTTATGGTAGGCATAGGCCCGCGCATAACGGGCAGGAATGCCGGTCATGTAGTCCGGATAGTCACGCAAAGTCGCAGCGGGTTTTGCCAAATAGCCGTAAAGCTTGGCTTTTACTCTCTCGAAACGCCGCTGCAAGTCGGGATCAGGTTGCTTGTTCCAGGCCGGATCTTTCTCAAAATCGGCTTGTAGCCGCTGAATACGATCACCGGTCAGAGGATGGGTGCGAGCAAATGCAGCGTCGTCATCCTGCCGATAGCCATAGCGAAATTCCTGATTTTGCAGAATTTTGAAAAAGGCAACCGATCCTTTGCCCGAAATGCCTGCCTTTGACAGATAATCCACACTGGCCGCATCGGCACTGGTTTCCTGCACTCGACTGAAAGACAGATAAGACCCCATTGCTGCCTGTTGCCCCATCGCCATGACCCCGGCGCCCGCTTCGCCAGCTCCGGCAGCCATGGCTGCAGCGCCCAGCAACATAGAAAGAATCGAGATATTGGCGGCTTTTCCCATTCCTTCAGAAGAGCGAATGACGTGGCCGCCCATGATATGGCCCAGTTCATGGGCCATCACCCCCTGAACTTCATTGGCTGTATCGGCCGCATTGATAAGTCCGCTATGGATATAGATTCTTTGCCCGCCCGCGACGAAGGCATTGATGGAGGGATCGTTAACCAGCACAATTTCGATGGACCCTTTCTTCAATCCGGCAGCTTCAGCCAGCGGATCGATCATGTCCTGAAACAGGGCTTCGGTTTCGGCATCGCGCAGAATCGACTGTGCAGCGACCGGCTGCACACTTAGTGACAAGGCGGCAATGACGGCAAGAAGGCTGGCAAGGATACGCATAGAGCAGGAGATTAGCGGTTCTGCCCCTGAATGGGCAATGAAGAACGGGTGAGTGCCAATCGATCCAAGCTATTGTGCAAAATGTTGTTCGATGCTTTCCACTTTTTCTACTGTCTTGACGATCTGTTCGGTTTCGCCACCAGGTGTGAAGCCTAGCGCTGAGAGGAATTGCTTTCCCACAGCATAGCTGCTTCCAAGCCAGAGCGGGATGTTGGACGCTTCGAGGCTGGATTGCGCACTGATTTCGGCGGGTGACAGGGCTTCGCCAGACGCTGTTCGGATGAATATGGCTGCGATTCTACCCGGGAATTGCCGGGCTGCATCGGCATATGCCGGGAGATCGTCCTGTGTATCGTCTCCAATCAATACGAAGCGCATATCGGAATAAAGGGCCAGAATGGCTGCGATAGAGGCGGTCTTGTGACGATGGTGCGCTCCCGCACCGAACGTCTTGCGATTGAATCCCCAATCTCGCAGCAAAAGCGGACCGAGCGGTAGTCTCTTCTCATTCATGAAAGCGACCAGATAGGAAAAGAGATTCCATGGAGAGGAAGAGATGTAGAAGAAGGGCCGATGCGTCGCGGGCATCTGCTTGCCTGTACTTTCAGCGTTGCCTGCGGGTAAAACACGGCCACCGCCCAAAGCGCCGTAAAACGCATCGGCTCCGGGAATTGCCAGCCTGTCATCCGGGAGTGTTGCGACCACATTTTGCCAATTGCGCATGATTGCGCGAAAACCACCTGTAATGCCGGTCTGGATCACTGTGTCATCAATATCGGATATAACAGCAAGGCGGGTTTGTGTTCCGGGTGCCAGAATATAGCCTTCGACACATTGGGGTTCGCGTCCGTCGATCCAGCGCAGCGCCACGATTTCCCACATCGGATTGCTCGGGAGTTCGCGTTCAGGCTGCAATGCAATGTCGAAATGGACATAGCCTTCGCGATCCGTCGTTGCGGTGTGACACTCTATGCCGCCATCCTGTCCTGAAAGTTCGAGCGTCACCTTGATATCGGGCACTTCCCTGGAAGCGAACTGCGCCAGCATGGTGCGGATGGCCTGCAGCCGGCCTTTTTTGTTGAAACCGGATTTGCCTGATCGCAGCGCCCGCGCGGAAATGAGCAGCCGATCCGAATTACGATAGCCGAGATAAGGTTGTACCCTGATAGGGACTTTGAAGATAGACCGATGCTCCTTTTGCAAGGACAGGACTTTACTGGGAAGTAACGAGCTTTTTTGCTGCTTGTTCCAGAAGGCTGTTCTCATCCGATAGCGGACCAAGCCATTCCACCTCGCCATTTGTCCCGCGGCGGATGATGACAAGAGCGAATTCAGTATCGTCCTTTAGCCATTCAGCAGGATCTGCCGGAGACAGAGCGCGGAGTTGTTCGCTCAGATGGGCCGGTAAAGACACGGTCGTTGTAAAGCTTTTCTCTGCTGTCGTGCGTGCTGGACCATCTGCCCAGTCTGCCATTGGAAGGGAGGCGTGACGAGCGGCTGTTTCCTCGCTGGTTGCAGCGAATGTCTCTCCGATCGCTTTCTGGATCGAATCGATCATCTGACTATTGGCCACCTCTTTCCAGTTAATGACTCCGAGAACGTGAGTCATTCGCCCGTCATCGTCGGCAAAAGGCAGCAGAATGCCACGATAAAGCAGCGTATATCCTTGAGGGCTGTTATACTCGGCTTCAAAACCGACAGGTGATTGCGTTGCAAGCAACTGAGGATAATGGTCCAGAACACAATTAAGCAGCGAATTTGTGGGAATATCGGCGGGTTTGTCGTACGTACCGGGTGCTATCCGGCATTCTTCCAGCAACTTGTTACCAATATAGAGAATTTGGGGGGATTGGCTTTTGTCCGAAACCTTCAGAATAACGCTGTGTGATTGGAAATCAGATTGAGTCTCGTAACCTAGATTACGGCTATGCGGCATGGTATGCCTGCCAAGCATGCTGACCCAGTGATTATAGGCACGTAGCTGAAGTCGTCTTTCACCGTAGCCTATGGCGGGAGGCAGGTTTTCTGTCCCCGTCTCATCCTCGCTCGGCGGGAAATTGCTGCTGGATGATGTGATCAAATCGCACTCCCGGCATTTTGTCCGCCATCAGCTCTCGCATGTTTTGCTAAAGAATTGGTAAAATCAGATGCTCTTCAGAGCATATAGCGCATGCGAATGGCTTGGTGGATCGGTTCATGTCCAACTTCGAAAGCGGCATCCTTGAAGCGTGGCGGGCCCATGAAGACTCTGGCATCTCGTGAAAAGCCAAATCCTTCCTTGGGCATCATGAAGAGGGCGCGGTCGGCTTTGCCATTCTCATTCTCGTCGTGCAGCAGGGCGATAGCATAGCGTCCGGGGGAAACATCGCGGAAGCTGAAATCTACCGTTTCATGTGCTGCGACGGACACTTCAATGGCCGCTTTGTCACTGCAATCGGGAAAGTGTTTTTCGTCGGGTGTGAGGCAAGCGCGAACCAGCCCCTTGCTGGAGCGAAGATTGGTCACAGTGACATTCACCGTAACCTTGTCACTTGCGTTTGGCAGAGGTGTTGTATTCCCTGTCAGCAGGGACAGGGCTGCCAGCAAGCTCAGGGTTCTGACAGACCGCGATCGGTTCCGCAAAGGTGATCCCAGAAACGGAAATAGAGGCCGTAATTGCATTGATATCGCTCATGATGGCGCTGGTGATGGCTCGCAGTTATCAGCCAGTGACCGAGATGCGAATGAACCAGCCAGCGTGGAAAGATTTCCCATCCCATATGGTTGGTGATTCCCATCACGGTCATGATCGTCAGAACAAGACCTAGCATGGAGACGTGAATGGGAATGAGGAGAACGAGAAAGGGAATAACAATAGCGCCGGTAAGTGCTTCGATAGGATGGAAACTCATAGCGGCCCATGCAGTTGGCGGCCGGCTGGCATGATGGACAGCATGGGCAAGACGAAACCAGCGTGGAATATGCATCCAGCGATGAGTCCAGTAAAACCAGGTGTCATGGGCGAAGAGATAAAGAAGCACAGACAAAGGAAGATACCATAGAGGATAGGCTGCCCAATCTTCATATATCCGTGTCCAGCCATATTGCTGCCACCCCCAAGCGATTATGCCAGCGGGAATCCCGTAAATGGCCGCAGAAAATAGTGACCAGCCAATCTCTCGCTTTATCTGAGATGACAGTCCACGATAAAGGCCGGGGCGTTTATACTTGGTTGCCCAGGCGAACGCGCCGCTTGCCAGCAAATAACGTAGACCGACAATGGTTGTCATGGCTACAGCAGACAAGCCAATAGTAGCCAGCATCGAAAGAGATGGTGAAGGCATAATACTTCTATGCCCTGTCCTGAGAATCAATCATAGAGACAGATGGCGTTAATTTTACACTCGCTCCTGCCCCCAGGGGCTGCATTCAGGGTCCTGTGCCACCAATTGCCGTCGAAGAGCGGCTCGGGCGAGACGTTCCACTTCCACTTTACGGCGAGCGGCAGGCAAGGGGTGGCTGGGGGCTGGCCGGACAATTTCTGCGTCGTAACCATCCGCGACGATTATTCCGCAGCATTCTGGCTGAAAATCATCCAGCTCCAATGGACTGCGATCCAGTTCAGGGGGGACGCCCCAATAGAAGCGGTCACAGAAGTCGAGATAATCCGGCCATTTGCCATCGCCCAGCAAATCGGCTCTGGCTGTCTTGATTTCGACAATCACGATGCGGCCCTTTGTGTCGATGCCCATCAGATCGGCCCGGCGGCCATTACGTAAGATCATTTCAGACATGCACCAGATATCATTCCGAGCAAAAAGCCGGGATATACCGCGTGCTACAGCGAGAGCCTTGCTGCGATCAGGTGTGACGATGTTTTCAGCGAGCATGGATGTTCGAGCCATAAAAATAGCATCGAACATAAGAAGAACATCGTCAAGATATTTGATGTGTTATTACGCTCTGCGTCGATCTGGTGGGGCAGGATCGTGGTCAGCGGTCATGTCATTCAACAGGGCGCATTCCACTTCGAGCTCATCCCATAATGCCCGGGCTGCGGGTCGAATCTCACCTCTTGCCTGATGAATTGCGAGCAAGGCTTGCAAGCCTTTTTCCATCAAAACGGTAAAATCGGCGATGCGATGGGTTGCTGCCTGTTGCCAGCTTGTCTTGTCGTTGCTGACCATGATTTGAAATGCAGTATGAGGAATGACTCGGCTCAATTCCGATGCGTGTCCGTCTTTGAGGCGCGCCGTCCAGCAGTGCAGCCCATCGTTTTTCCGTAGTTGGAGCACCGTCGATTCGGGTAGCGACTCTTTCAGCCGAAAATGGTGAAACCCCTTTTCCATAAGCTTCTAATGGCAGGTTTTGCTTGCCAAAAGGTGGTATATTATTGTGTTTTGGGAAATCGGCAGAGCGCTCAGACAGAAATCTGTATGGAGCCGGACGTTTTAGCTTGGCGTCGAGTGATGCTATTGCTAACCGGCGCGAGACGCACCCGTAGCTCAGCTGGATAGAGCGCTGCCCTCCGAAGGCAGAAGTCAAGCTGTTTTAAGGGTGGTGAATGGCAAGAATTATGTTGTAAAAACAGAGTTTTAGGCCGATTTTGACGGAAGCGGTATTTCGAGACAAAAGCGTCGCGGAAGCACCACGGAAGCAGTCGGCAGATTGACGATTTTCATGCCCCCAACTACGGGGGTCGGTAAGCACTCGTAGCTCAGCTGGATAGAGCGCTGCCCTCCGAAGGCAGAGGCCACAGGTTCGAATCCTGTCGAGTGCGCCAACTTTCTCCAATAAAATTAGCAATTTAGGACAAGTCCCGCCCGCTGCTTATTCTCCAGACTTGCTCACGGAAGCAGCCACGGAAGCAGCAATTTTCGAGAAATTCCTTTAATTTCAATGCGGAATCGGCGCGACAATTCTCGCTCGACGCGGAGCGCAATCGTGGCCCTTGGCCCGGTGGAAGTTTCGCGACTTCAAACGGAGAGTGGGCGTAGCCAATTGGCCAGCAAACGGTGCATTGGCTTCGCTATCCCTGAGGGTCACAATATCCGCTTCAGCGCCTGGTCTCCGCAGATCGGTCGCTATGCTTGCCTGAAATGGAAAATGGACCGTTCGGCGCGGAGTCGCGCTATTTGGATTTTCCGCCGCAATTGCGGGATTGACCGGTCGATCCGCTGCGAGCTGTCGATCTCCGGTATTATTGCCTAATTCTGCTGTGCCGCGATCTCGCCTTCGATATGATTGACGAGCGCGGTGATGTCGCTGGCGAACTGCCGGACGTAGCCGCGCGTGACCTCGTCCCTCGACGCGCCATCCTTGTTGGTCCCGTTCCGGTGAACACAGTCATGCCGCAGGGGCAAGGCCGTGAAGAGGCGATCCTTGATGGCCTCGTCGGGGAAAATATCGATCCGGGCCGCAATCCGGTAAAGCGCCTGCACCTTGGCGAGATTATGATAGAGGATCGCCTTCAGATGGAGCGCGACGCGCTTGAAGACCACATCCTCGTCCGTCAGGACTTCCACCAGCGTCAGCTTCTCGCCCTTCAGGTCTTTGTCCTGCTCCAGAATGCGTATCAGCGCATCGTCATTTGCATTGATGTAGTTGAGAAGAGTGTCGCCCAGATAGGCTTCGAGCGCACCGAAGGCATGGACAAATACCATCCGGTTGACCGTCGAAGGCTGCCAGTCATGTCCATGCTGGTCCAGCAGGCGCAGGGCATCGGCCAGGCTGTCCTTGAAGATCCCGTCCGGTCCGTCCGGTATATCGTTCCAATAGTCGTCCGGGTCGGGCGCGCGGTCGGAACCTTGTGAGCATGTAATGACAACGCCGGGATAGCCGCGAAAGGTCATCTCGACCTGGTTGTCGCGATTGATGACATCGACTTCCAGAAACGCATCGCAATGCGGACAGGCAAGGTCGATTTCTTCCTGCACCATGCGGTCGATCGCCTTGTCTTCACCCCAGTTCGGCGGTGAAACGGGGACAGTGATCTCCACCAGATTCCCGCACTCCGGACAGTTGAAGCCGATATCCGTTGAATAGTCCGCCATTCCCGTCCCTCAAGCCTCCGCCCGGTCAGCGCCGAGCCGCGACGTCGCGCTCACATCTCGATCCAGACGTGATCCAACTCGATGTCACCCAGTCCGGCTTGCCTAGCATGACCGGACCGAAGAGCGGCAACCCTGCCGACAGTATCGTGCGATGTGATCTGAAGCTTGTCTGCCGCCGACCAACCTTCCACGGCGTCGCCCTCCAGTTGCTCAACCCAATCGCAGAGCTGTTCAAGCCAAGATGAAATATCTCCATCCTGCACATATCCGATCATTGCAGCGCGCGCGTGCGAGGCGGCGTGATGACCAGCCTTGAAGCGCTGGATGCCGCCGGTGGTGCTGAAGCGGCTGTAGAGATATTCCCGCTCGTCCCGGTCGCCGGCCATAGGTGTCGGAAGCCGCTTGCACTCGACCGGCAGCAGCGTCTGATACTCAGTATATTCGCGGCCCTCGATCCAGATGATGGACCCGCTCGGCGCAACGGCGATGTCTACGGCACGCCGACCGTCGGATTCATCCGGCTCCTCTCGCCTGAACTGAAGAAAATCCCAGCCTGGGGAATGCCGGCATATACTGGCAAGGCGCGCGCATAACTGCGCCGTCAGCGCCGTCTCGCCAGTCGCCGCGGGCCGTCTCGGATCGTCCCGCCATCCGGGCAGCGCACTTCCTATGAACCCGATCAATGATGACAGCCATTCGCCCGGGAGATGGATCGCGCTGTCCAGCGCTCCGGCCTGGGCCTGACGTTCGCCGTCATCCGCCAGCATCCTAGAACCCTTGCTCGCGAAGATCTGCAAGGACATCATCGGCATCGCGCAACGCGATCGAGCGAGTCCAGAAGCGATGACGATCGGGCTTCAGAAGGAACACGAAGCCCTTGTCATAGAGTCTCGTTATCCGCGTGACCGTCAAACCAGCCCCCCGGCGCTCATGAAGGAGGGCGTCGAGCCGGTCGCGCAACTCATTCGCGTCCGACCAGTCGACGACGCCATCGCCGAACACATAGGCCTTGCAGATGGCGCCCGACCATTGCTGACATTCCAGCGCACGCAGCGGCTTGCGCGCATAAACTGCATTGAGCTGAGTGGTGAACACCTCGTCGAAGGCATCGAGTGCCTCGTCGGGTGCCCGCCGCATCACCGGCGAGGCCGTTCCGAGGCGAACGAAGTCGCGCTGATATTCGACGATGTCCTCGGTCAGAATGCGTTCGTTCCGGCTTAGGTCGAGATCCTCGTCCTCCGGATATGGCAGCGCGAAAATATCGGCGCTCAGGATCGCCGTCGCCCGTTGGGTAAACAAGCGGGCGCTGATACCGGCTACATAGGCACGCAGAACGATATTCTCGCGTCGGAGCCAGGTCTCGATCGCCTCGAGGCGATCCAAGTCGGTCTTGGGCGCGGCTAGCCCAACAATTTCGTGCTTGTAGGTCAGATAATGGCCGTTCCACAGGCCATGATAGAGATTCTCGTGCTCCTTTATGAGCAAAAAGGGTGGCGTGAAACGACGCTCGGTCTTCGTGTCCTTGATCGGACGGTCGGGCACCGTATCGAGAAATGCTGTGTCGAGACCCTGTGCGGAAAGCGCGCTAGTCGGAAGCAGCGGTTTGCCGACAAGATGCTGGGCGGGCCGCGAAATGCCCTTCAGGCCAGCGATGTAACCTTCGCCAAAATCCCAGCCATGCTTGGCCGCGAAATCCTTTAGCGTCGGATAGTCGCGCAAGCGTTCGATCAGATTATGTACTCGGCTGCCGCCAAGCAGGTTCGCGCGCCAGACATCGCGCGACCGCTCTGCATCGGCGTTGGCAAGCCAATGCAGATCGTAATAGTCGATGTCGAAGCCCTGTTCCGCGGTTGCGCGGCCGTTGCGGCGGAATACGGCGTGGAGCAGGCGGCTTCCGGGTTCCGGCTTGCTGGCCTCGGCAATGACGACCACGATCTTCGGGTCTGCCTCGCCCTTTTTGAACAGCCCTCGCACGGAGACAAAATCGAGTATCTCGCGAGCTTTCCAGCGGCCGAAGAAGCCGTGTCGGAAAGTGAGCGCGTTCTGGTTGTAGAGGAAGCCCGCGGGTTCGACCATCGCCAGCACGCCATCCGGCGCGAGCATATCCATCGCTTCATGCAGGAACAGATAGGCGAGCTGCTTGTCGGCAAGTGCGCCATGCGTCTTGCTGTAAGCCGCATAGCTCTGTTTCGCGCCTGCGGTCGGCAGAGCGGATTCGAATGGCGGATTGCCGACGATCGCGACGATCGGCGCTTTGACCAGACCTTTGGCCTTTGCGTCGAAAAAGCAGCTATGATGCAGGGTCACGTCCGCAAGCGGCGGGAACAGCTTCACGCTGGAGCGTATTTCTTCGGGCTGCAGGGCATCGCAGAGGCTGAGGCAAAGGCTGAAAGCGGCCAGCTCGACGGCGCCTTCCTCCAGGTCAATCCCATGCACACGCTGGAGAAGCGGTCGCAACTCGTCGACCCCCGGCCGTGCCCAGCCATTGCGCCAGCGCCAGTGAAGAACCAGCCGCCTGTAAGCCTCGACAAGAAAAACGCCCGATCCACAGGCCGGATCGAGAATGATCCCGTCGCTGGCCATCAGCGCGTCGAGCCTCTCCCATCCGAGCGCTTCTTCCAGCATCAGCCGGACAAGGGCGGGAGGCGTGTAGATGGAACTCGCTGCATCCTTCACGAAGAGCTGATAGATGTTGCTGATGAGCTCGACCGGCAGATCCCGGAAAGAATAGAGCCGCCAGAGGCTGAGCTGTCCGCTGCTGTCTTCGTGACCCTCGACGAGCCGCGCATAGCTCGCAAGTTCGGAACTCTCCGCGAGCGCGGCTCGCTCATCATCCGTCAGCCTGAAGATGTGGCCGTTGAAACGCTCCTCGAGGGTCTCGAGCAGCGCGATCAATGCACGGCCATCGCCCAGGATTTCGAAGAACCGCGTCGCGCCCTCGCGCGCCTTGCCGAAATCCGCCGGCAGGAGAACCGACCTCTCTTCAAGGTAAGCGATGAGCAGAGACAGGATCAGCAGTCTGCGCCGGAGCCGCGCGGACAGCAGCCGGCGTTCCGAAAGCTGTTTCGCCAGCGCCCGGACCTCTTCGACCAGCGTGCGGTGTGCAGCCTTCTGAGCCGAAAGCATCAGCTTGCAGGCATCGGGATCGTCCCAGATCGTCCCGTTCCGGATGCGCGCGGCGTTCCACCACACATCCTGTTCGGCAATCTTCGCGCCGATCAGCAGCGTCCGGATCGGGCGACAGACGGGTATGTCGTCCGGTCCCGCGAAGTCCGGTTCGTGCGCACAGCGGAAAAGCTGGATGGAACCGCGGGCGGCGCGATAGACGAGCGGAACGCCACCCCAGCTCCACAGGCGTTTGTGCAGTTCGGCGAACCGCGCATCTTCGGGCTCATCGCTCGCATCGAAGACGAACGCCTGTGCGACCGGAGCGCGACCGTGACGCGCCGCTTCGAAGAACACCGCGCGCGCGCCGTAGGACAATGCCTTCTCCATGATCGCGACCTCTTCGGGAGGACGGCCCTCATGGTTGTAATTTTCGACGGCGATCAGGCCATCGATCGTGGGCAGCCCGCGACCATCAGCGATCGAGAACAGCCAGTCGGCTGTCCCTTCCGGCTCGAGGGCATCCGCGAAGGTCATGCCGAGGCGAGCAGCAGCAATGACACGCGCGCGCAAGGTACGCGCGCAGCAACGGGCAAGCGAACGATCATCTTCGCCGCTTCTGCTTGGAGAGGGCGAAGCCCTCTTTCAGAAGGTCGGTCATGCTGATGCCTTGGGCCACAGCAAAGCCCTTGAATTCTTTCTTGAAATCCGGGCCGACCTTGAAATTGAGAGACGTCCCCTTCTCGGTTCCCGTCCCGTCCTCGTCGGCGGGTGCCGCCGCAGTGCTGTGGGCCATCGGGCATATCTCCTCTAGACGGCCACCCCCGTCCGTCCGCAGCTGATGGGGCAGAATTCCATAAATCTGGATTTCGTGCAATCCAGAAAGCCAGAAAGTTGGATTTCCTCACGGTGGCCCTTTGCGTCGAACTTCCTACCGCGTCATGAGATGGGCGTGAACATATATAGAACAAATGAAGGGCTTACAATTGAGGTTTCGTTAACGCCCTGCCTGGGCAGGCCACTATCCGCAACA
Source organism: Altericroceibacterium spongiae (assembly GCF_003610805.1). Classification (GTDB taxonomy): domain Bacteria; phylum Pseudomonadota; class Alphaproteobacteria; order Sphingomonadales; family Sphingomonadaceae; genus Altericroceibacterium; species Altericroceibacterium spongiae. Next base: position 23,881 of record NZ_RAPF01000002.1, read on the forward strand.
TCGCCAGCTTTATCACTTCTTCGATATGGAGATTTAGCCAGCGCCCAGCGAGAGCTTGCCGAATGGCCGCAGAATACGAGGCAGATGAACCGAGATCATATATTCGCCGGCATGATCTCCTTGCAGGTGCGCAAGGCTCGATCGTCAGTGCAATAGTCGATCGGCCGTTTCCCACCCAGTTTGGGATTGGGCGATTGGCACCAAAGTCCAGCCCTTACAGGATCGCGAGCGCGCTTGTTGGCCAGATCCGTCAATTCTGCGCGGTTCTTTTCCAATGCCGCTTGAAGGCGAGCCTGAGATGCTGCCAGCGCGGCAGCTGCGCGCCTTTCATCCCGGATACGCTTCAATTCAGCATAGGCAAGCGCCAACCCCTCATCCGAGTCCATGGCTACGGCCAGCGGCGTATTCTCGCCGAGACGCTCGTTCGCCGCCTGAAGCCAATCTTGCGCCTCGCAATCCAATATATCGGCGGCTTTCGCCTGAAGCGCGGATACCCTGGCCTCGCGGTGGGCCTGCTCCAACCGGGCGATACGCTTGCGCTCATCTTCGGCCCGTCGTTCGGCCTGCGTAATATTCTGGCGCTCGTATTCCGCCAGCAGCGGTAAACCTAACAGATGCTCGGCGAGACCTCTCCTGCCGACCACCATGTCGTAGATGGCTTCGCACAGCTTTCTTGTCTCACGCGCATCATATGAGGCCACGACCCGATCGACCCACTTCGCCTTGTTAAAGTCGGATGTTTCGTGCGCGGGAATGTTCGACAGTATGAAGTCGGCCCATTCGGCCAAATCTTCTTTGCGTTGCCGTTCTTCCTCCCAAAGAGCTTCCTGTTCCTTGCGGTGATGGATCGCGCTGCTCGATGCCAACCATTGCTTGCCCCCCGCGCGCTTGTCGAACATCCAATGGTCTTTCAGCCATTTCAAATACCCATGAACAACATGCCACGGCGCCTCGAACTCGGGGAACTCGTGCTGCATTCGCTCTGTCGTCTCTTTTGAAATCCGGCTCAGCCCCGGCCGTACGAGATCCTGGACGTGAGCAAGGACATCTTTGGTCTCGAACGATCGCGGCGAGCCTGCCGCCTCATCCCACACGAAACGATTTACGATCCGTGATTGCCAATAGGCCGGAGCGACACGAAAACAGGTGGAACCCTTTGTGGTGTGACCGACCTTCCCGGCAAATCCGCGTTTGCGCGCCAGGTTGTGTTGATCCGTCAGCGGCTTGTCAGGGCTATCAAATGACACCAGTGCGTTCTGAAAGGCGGCGGCGACGTTCGAGAACTCAGCGTCCAGCACCTCTTGCTTCCGCGCCGCTTCTGATGCCGCCTGCGCTTCGAGGTCCTGCTGCACTTTCGCTGCCTTGGCGTTATGCAACCACGTCCGCGGTGCCACTTCCAGAATGGCGGCCTCCCAACTGCTTCGATCATCCCAATCGAGGTGCGAAAGATCGATCTCGACGGAAGAGATGCCGCGGCCTTTGAGCTTCGCCAGCTTTGCGGAATCGACCCGGTGCCGCACGAAGATTTCGACATGCAGAGCTTTACCGCCGCTCTCAATAAGGATCAGGTCAGGGCGGACATTTCCGTCTGCCATTTCGACCCTCACTTCCGCAAACGCATACTTCCTTCGTTTGGATATTTGCTTGTTCCGGCCTGCAGCACTCGCTTCGACCGCAGGAATCCAAAGCCAAAGTGTGTCCGCGAGCAGCGACTTGGCGAAAAAGTGCAGTTCGGATTCAGGCGTCGGACGGCAGTTGGTGGGAGCGTGATGTGCGAAATGCCATCGTAACTTTGAACCCTGTCGGGCCACAACAGGCTGTTCACATTCAAAGCAGACGCAATGGCATTGCAGGCCGTTTTCGACGCTCTTGACGTCGGCTCGCTGGCCATCGGGGCCGATTGCTTGTGTTGGATGCCACTCGTTGCGCATAGACCTCCAGCCTGAAGACAAGAACACGGCTAAAGATGGTTGCGACGTCGGGCCCACCTTTTCCAGCAAGGGAACATTTCAAGCACTCGAAGCGCGCGCAGGCAAGGAGCAGCTTCGCAATAAGAGTTCCGTTGGGACTGCATCCCGATCTTTACCGTGCTTTTGGGAGGGGGAAAGGCTTCCTCTGACCGCAAGCCCGCTTGGCGGACTCGCGCTGCCCCTTCGAGCTGGGGCCTCCCGCCCCCGCAACACCCCGCTGAGAGTGAGAGGGAAGCCGAGATTTTCGCGACGGGTTGAGCGTCCCGAGAGAGGCTTGGGGCCAGCCCGTCGCGGAGAAATACGATGGCACGCAAGTTCACCCGCCGGCGCGCAAGCAGCGACCGGCCGACCTTTTATCAGGATATCACCGACACAATCATCGCCGAGTTGGAAGCTGGCCGCGTTCCCTGGGTCCAGCCCTGGGCCTCGGCAAAAGCCACGCTCCAGATGCCGCACAATGCGTCCAGCAATCGTTGCTACTCGGGCATCAATGTTCTGATCCTTTGGCACGCCGTCGTCTCGCGCGCGTTTTCCAGCAACGCCTTTCTCACCTTCCGTCAGGCGCTCGAACTGGGCGGCAATGTCTGCAAGGGCGCGGTCGGCACGACAGTCGTCTATGCCCATCGCTTCACGCCGGGGGACGAACGGCGTAAGGCGGCCGAGGAGGGCCGCGAGCCGGGCAGCATCCCGTTTCTCAAGCGCTTCACGGTGTTCAACATCGACCAGTGCGAAGGTCTGCCGGACGCCTATACTGCCGAGATCCCGCAGTGCGATCCGGCGCAAATACTGCCCGAAGCTGAAGCCCTCATTACAGCGACCGGGGCGGATTTCCGTATCGGCGGAGATCAGGCCTATTATGACGTTGTAAACGACCGGGTCTGTGTCCCGCCACCCTCGCGCTATTTCGAGCCAATAAACTGGAATCGCACGGCATTTCACGAACTCGGTCACTGGACGGGAAGCCGGAGTCGCCTCGATCGCGATCAGACCGGTGCCTTCGGTTCCGACAAATATGGACGGGAGGAGCTGGTCGCCGAGATGGCCGGTGCCTTTGTCTGCGCCGCGCTCGGCATCGAGCCGACCGTGCGTCATTCCGACTATATCGGGGCTTGGCTCGACATCATGCGCGCAGACGACCGGGCAATCGTGCGTGCCGCCAGCGCGGCTTCGAAGGCCGCAGACTATCTGCTCGCCTTCCGCGATACCAACGAGCGCGCGGCCAAGGGCCCGGCGTTCGACGAACGGAGGGCGGCATGATCCTCCTGACCCCTGAAATTCGTGCGCAGCTTGGAGCCAATGATCCCGAACATGGCCTCGAGCATGTGCCAGTGGTCAAGCTGTTCAACCCGCTTGGGCCCGGCGTCTGGCTCGCCACATGCCTCGAGCCAGACGGAGACACGCTGTGGGGCATCGCTGACCTCGACATGGATTGCGCCGAATATGGCCCGTTCAGTCTCATCGAACTGCAACAGCTCGACGTCGGCCTTGGCCTGGGTATCGAGCGCGACATCCTGTTTGAGACACACACCCGGCTGCGGGCATGGTTGGAAGTCATAGACGAGGTTGGCGGCATCCGGGCGGCCGAGTCAGTCATCGCGCGCTTCGAGAGGGAGGGGTGACTTATGCAGGTTCTGCCAGTTGCCCGGCCCATCTCATCCATCAGGAGAAAGAACATGGATATCACCCTTTGCCGGGGCATGGTCATCAATGCCCCGGAATTTTTCGCGGACCCCACGTTTCAGCGCTGGCTCACCAACGGCAAGCCCAAATTCACCTGGCATAATGGCGGCGCGATCGACGAATATTCCGACGTCGTCGTCCTGGTTGATCCCAGCCTCGCTGGCGAAGGCAGCGACTGCGACATGCCGGCGGCGATCTGGGACCGGATTGTTGAGTCCTGCCGCGCCCACCTTGCCCCCAAAGGCCATTGTGCCAGCCACTATGTCGTGCGGCTGACGAATCTCGACGCTTGAGACTGTTCAATGCCTCGCGGACGCATCACCGCGTGTCGCCGCCCCAGGGTTCGCCAAGCTCCTCTCGATACATGCGCCCCTCTCCATAAGGGCGGTTGGCGAGCGGTGCCGCGCGATCGAGGCGTCCTCCCAGCCACAGATCGTAATCGTCTGGGTCAAGGATGACGGGCATGGAAGGCCGGAAGACGACATTGTTCGACGGGGCGAGCATTCCGCAAAAGACTTTGCCATCCTCGACTTGCGCCCAAACCCCGGCCCAGGCAAATATCGGCCGGTCGTCGAGACCAAACCATGTCCGAGTCCGCGCTCCCGGCGAACCTGAAGGACAGGCAAAGGAATCGAGCACAATCAGGCAGCGCCAGGGATTCTCGAACCTCGCCGATTGTGTCGGGTTCCGCCGCTGAAACCACATCGTCGTCGAGACAGGTCTGCCGTTGCGAACGCCATTGAGGATGGTTCGCGGTATTCCCCAGCGCATCGGTTCAGCAATGCGATTTCCGCTTTTTCGGTAAACCACCAGTCCGGACCGCTCCGGCCAGACCTCAGCCGACCAGCTCGCGCGCGCCGGCGTCAGCGCATTGAAGTGCTCACGTAGCTCGCTCAGGGCAGTTCGGCAGCGATAGAGTGACGTCAACCCTCTCTCCAGGCGCGGCATGATTGCGGCAAATCCTGCGATATGGTTTGCAGTAAATCATGATGCCCCGATGACACCCGCGGCCCCGTTGGAGAGAGTGAGAGGGAAGCCGGGATTTTCGTGGCGGGTTGGAGGTCGGGAGAGAGGCTCCCGGCCGCCCGTCACGGAGACGTATCATGGCAAAAGTCCTACCCAAAATCACCCTCAACCAGTCGCGGGACATTCCCTTCGACAAACTGATTCTCTCACAATCCAATGTCCGCCGCGTGAAGAACGGTGTGACCATCGAAGACCTGGCCAGCGACATTGAGCGCCGCGGCCTGCTCACCGGCCTCAATGTGCGGCCGCAAGTTGACGAAGGCGGCAACGAGACCGGAATGTTCGAGATTCCGGCGGGTGGCCGCCGCTATCTCGCGATCGCAAGCCTCGTAAGGCGCAAGCGGGCGGCGAAGACTGTTCCGGTTCCCTGCGTCGTCAAGGCGGCCACCGACACGGTTCTCGCCGAAGAAGACTCGCTCGCCGAGAACACCTTCCGCGAACCGCTGCATCCGCTCGACGAGTTTCGCGCCATGCAGCGCCTTAGCGAGAAAGGCGAAGGCGATGAGGCGATCGCGGCGCATTTCCGCGTCACGCCTGCGGTGGTCAAGCAGCGCCTCAAGCTCGCCTCGGTGTCGGAAAAGTTGCACGAGATCTACGCAGCAGGCGATATGACCCTCGATCAGCTCATGGCGTTCACGGTCAGTGATGATCATACGCGCCAGGAGGAATTGTGGGATCAACTCGCCCACAGCAACAACAAGTCGCCCTGGTTCATCAAGTCCAAGCTGCTCGAGGACAAGGTCGAGGTCTCGGACAAGCGGGTCCGCTTCATCGGCATCGAGGCCTATCTCGCCGCGGGCGGCGCCGGTCCGATCCGCGATCTGTTTGAGCCCGACGATGGTGGCTGGCTGTCCGATCCGGCGCTGGTCGACCGTCTTGTCGACGAAAAACTCCGTTCCGAGGCCGACAAGGTCTTGGCCGAGGGCTGGAAATGGGTCGAGGCGTTGGTCGACCTGCCGTATGGCTATGACGAGGACTGCCGCACGATCCCCGGCACACAGGAGCCGCCGACCGCGAAGCAGGACAAGCAGATCGCCGCCCTGCGAGCCGAAGCCGACGCAATCGAAACGGAATGGGACGGTCGCGACGACATCCCTGCCGAGATCGAAGCCCGCGTCGACGCCATCGATGCGGAACTCGGCGTGTTGTCGCAGGGCCGCTGGGTATACGATCCTGCTGACATGGAAAATGCCGGCGCCTTCATCGGGCTTGAGGATGACGGTACGCTCTACATCGATCGCGGCTATGTGCGCGCCGAGGACGAACTGCCGGATGAGGCCGACAAAGACGGCATGCAGGACGGCGATGATCCGACTGATCCGCCTGTCGAGCCCGGATCTGCGGATACCGGCGCGGCTTCGGGCAATACGGAAGGGCTGGATGAGCCGAACGGCGCTGCGCTTGCTGGGGAGGAGGATGACGAGGAAGTTATCAAGCCGCTCCCCGACCGGCTCGTGGCCGAACTGACAGCCGCCCGCACGCTCGCGTTGCAGGACGCCTTTGCGCAGAACCCCTCGGTGGCATTTGCCGCCGTGCTGCATAGGATGGTGCTCGCGGCCTTCTATACGACCGCCACCGAAAGCTGCCTCGAGCTGTCGCTCAACCGTGTCTATATGCCGTTCCAGTCGTCCGAATTGCGCAGCAGTCCCTCGGCCGCGGTAATCCAGGAACGTCATGCGCGCTGGAAGGAGCGCCTGCCCAAATCCGACAAGGATCTGTGGGATGTTCTCCAACAGCTCGACGGTGGTGACCAGGCGAGCCTGTTCGCCCATTGCGCCGCCTACACGGTGAACGCACAATGGGAGCCGGTCCCCAAGCATGGCGGCGGACGCATCTCCGCGCATGGTGTCGCGCGCCGGATCGATCATGCCAACGTGCTGGCTCGCGCGGTTGGTCTCGACATGATCGGCGTGGGCTGGCGGCCGACCTTCGAGAATTATCTCAACCGCGTCACCAAGCCGCGTATTCTTGAGGCCGTTGCCGAAGCCAAGGGACCGCAGACAGCCGGACTGATCGACCATCTGAAGAAGGGCGACATGGCCCGCGAAGCCGAACGGCTGCTGGCCGATAGCGACTGGCTGCCGGAACCACTGCGCACGCCGCAGATCGAGGAACCGCTGCCGTTGGCAGGCGAAGCCGAGGCGCTGCCCGCCTTCCTCGACGGTGATGAGGCGGAGCCTTCTGCCGCCGAGCCGGAGGCCGACAACGATCGGGACGGCGAGCCCGACCGCGACATTGCGGCCTGATCCCTGACCTGGCGGGGCGGTACAAGCCGGTCCGCCCTTTCCTTCTTCTCAGACCCGGCCCGCGTGCCGGAGGTTCGCGACTTATGGAGATCTCACATGACCGACGCCACACCCCCCACCTTCGATGCTGACGACTTCATGGCCCGTTACCGCGCCTATGAAGAGCGCGCGAGCGCATTGCATCCCGCCAACAAGGCGGCTCTGTTCGCAGCGCTTGCCGCCACCGGCATCACCAGCGTCACTGTCACCTTCGATGGCTATGGCGACAGCGGCCAGATCGAGGGCTTCGCCGCAAAGGCTGGCGATAGCGATGCGGAATTGCCCGATACGCCGGTCGAACTCGCCGGCACTTCGTTCGGATCGGACGAAATCGTCCGCACGACCAATCCGCTGCCCGATGCCATCGAGGCCTTTTGCTATCGCGTGCTCGAAAGCAAGCACGGCGGATGGGAAAACAACGAAGGCGCGTATGGCGAGTTCGTGTTGGATGTCGCCGCGGGCACTGTCGAATTTGACTTCAACTATCGGATCGAGACGTCCGAAAACTACTTTTACGAGCTGTGAAGGAGGTGATGATGGGACATTGTTATCATCACGCACTTTCGAGCGTTCGCAAATGGGGCGGTGAGCCGGAAGACTATCTGCCGCTTCATCAATGGTTCGACGAACCTTCAAAAATGATCACGGCGGACTTTCGGCATCGTGCCCTGAGGCACCATGCGGAGGGGGTATTTATGCTCGAAAAATTCTTTGGGCCGACCATTACCATTGCGACGGGGCGTGACGTTCCGGTCCGGCTGATAGGCGAGCAGCATGTACTGGAGGATCTCGGCTTCATCCCGAGCTTCGCGGACTGGGTGCGTTGCATCCGGCCTGAGCCCTGGATGGGCCGCGCACAGCCGATCCATAAACTGGTCGATCCCTTTGCGGTGCCGGAGACGGTCGCCGCCTGATTCTTCCAACCTCTGATCACTTCTCGAAAGCCCGGCCAAGCGCCGGGCTTTCGCGTTTCAGGAGACCTGCAATGGCTGATTATTTCTCACCGACCGTCGTGCAACCGACGATCCCGCTATCCGCAATGACCCCGCTGGAATTGTTGCTGCTTCAGCATATCTTTTCGTCCGAACCCGACGGCGACGGCATCTATTTCTACGCCTCGGAAGGGATCAACGACCTTCCGAACTATCCGATCGACGCGGTGAAGGCCGCGCTCGCGGACTCGGATGGATTCCCCAGTCTGTCGGCCGACATGGTGCGCGAAGATATCGCCGATCTGGAGGAGGATGCCGCGTTCCTCCAACTCGACCTCAGCGTGCGTGGTTGGGAGGTGATCTTTCAGGATATCCTCCGCCGCAGCACGGTGCTGCGCCACGTTGTCGTCACCTCCGCCTGGACGTGCAGCCGGATGCGGCCGGACGGCTTTGGCGGCATGGCGATCGTCATCACCGTCGACGACGTGCAGGTTCGCTCGACCGACCAGATGATCGACGAGATGACCGGCATCGCGGACTATGGTCCGCTTGGCGTCGAACCAGGCATCGGCTCGCATATCCTGCTTCAGCTCCACGAGGAGCATGTCCGCGTCACGCTCGCGGTGATCTTCGAAGCCAAGGCGCCCGGCGGCCTCGAGATCACAGACGTCACCGATGCCGACATCAGACAGGCATCGCTCGACGTCAAAGCGGCCAACGATCTTGGACACGAGGAAGCAGACGCCGCCTTCAAGGCCGCCACCCAGGCCATGTGCCTCGCTGCCGAGCGCAAGCAAGCTGCCCGCTGAACGGTGCAGGCCGGCGGCCCATCGCCCGCCGGCACATCCCAGGCCCGGGCGCCATGCGCTCGGGCCACCTTCCAACCCCAAAACTGGAGACTGACTCATGAGAATTTCCGACATCGACACGGCGAACCCCGAGGCGCTCGCGCCTGTCCTGCTCGCCGCCATGCAGCGTCTCGGCCAGCTCGGCCGCAACGGAGCGCTCGCCCTTGCGGCCGTCCTCGACGACGGCGACGCCGAATTTGACGAGGCCGCCGAGTGGATCGCCGATCTCGCCGCCGGCAAGCTCAAGGACTGATCCGGCAGCCGTCGGTCCCGTCCCGGGATCGGCGGCCAGAGCGAGAGGGAGGCGGGAAGCGGGTGAGCTGTCCGACTTGAAAGAGAGCGGTCGGCGGCTTGCTTTCTTCCCGCTCTCCTGGAGACCTTCCATGACCAATGCCTCCATCCCCGCGCCCGCCGCAGGCGCAGGAGTTGCCGTGCTCGACGGCCAGGCCGTCCACGACAGCCTCCCGCTTGGCACGCTACTGCGCTATTTCGACGGCACGCCGCAACCGCCGGCGCGCTTCACCCGCAAGATGCGGGCCTGGAAAAACCGCAACAGCACTGGCCGCCTGATCGAGAAATCGCCGCCTTCGGCGATCGGCAGTTCGCGCTATCCGGCCAGCTTCGTGCTTCACGAGGGCACTTATACGTCCGATGGCACGCCGATCATCGTCATGCGCTGCCACTACTTCGTTACGACGGACCTGAACTTCGAAATTCTCGAGCTGCCGCAGCCCGGCATGGTGCGCGTGCTGACCCGCTGGAACGGCAAGGACGAGCTTCAGCATCTCGCTTCCGACATGGCCGCAGCAGAGATCTGGGCGGAGCGGCACCGTTATTCCAATCTCGTGCTGGAACCCGTCGAGGACGGCGAGGCTCCCGCCCAGTTCGGGAGGGCGGCATGACGAAGCAGACGATCGAGGCCGTCTTTTTGCACACGCGCGACGGTCGCCTCGCCGCAATGGTCGACGACTATTGCTATCTCGCCGTTCCCGCCGGGGACCGCTGGCGGATCGCCGGCGCATGGCGCCTTGCCAAGCCCGCCGAAACCTGGGAGCCCGCCGACTTCTACACCTACCAGGGTTTCGTCGACAGCGAAGACGCTTTCCGCGACTATGTGGAAGACTATGCGACCCATCGTCGGCAGCTTCTCACTTTGTCGCGGCAACAGGCTTGCGTCCGCATTGTGACCCCTTGGGGCCAGTCTGACAGCAGTGAAATCTATGGCGAGGGCGTGGTCTTCCATTCGACCCCGAGCCATGGCGGCTTCAAGCTCGACGCGATCCCCAATGCCCAGGTCCCGGAGGCGTTGCGCAACGCCGATGGCTGGTATGAGGAGGACTGCGAATGGGCGAAGGTGACCATCGCCTTTCCGGCGCTGTTCACCGATCGCGAGCGCCGCCAGGCTGACGAGACGATCCGCAATCAATGGCCCGACTATTGGGAAACCGTCTATGGTCAGAGGCTTGCGCCTGGAGAATCCAGGACCAAGGATGAGCGGGCATTTCGGTACACCAATGCGCAGCGATGGGTCGTGGTCTCTGCGATTCGATCCGACTATTATCCCGGCATGGTCGAATGCACGGCAATGCTTGGCGGACAGCGCGGTTTTGGACGCACGCGCAGCTTTCTCGTTCCCAGCGGCGAATATGCGCCTGGCCGCTTCGGCTTCGTAATCGATGAGACCCGGCACCAGGAAATCTGATGGCATTTGGCGACCCCGTTACGGGGTCGCCCCTTTTTTTGCCCGCTGGTCAGAGATTGTCGGAAATGCCGCCCATCCCGTTTCACAAGAGGCAGAGGGGTGCCGGAACGGGTTGAGCCTGGCGGGTCGAGAGAGAGGGTCCGCCGGCTCGTTCCCTACCGCCTCTCCCGGAGCATTCCCGATGACCTTGAACCGTTCCACGGCGCTCGCCGATGTGCCGCCCACCGCTGCGCGCCAGTTCTCCGACACCGCCGAAAAGCTGCTCGCCGCCGCCCAGCTCGTACTTCCCCATATTGAAGCTGGCCGCGCGGTCGACGCCAAGGCGCTGCGCGGCGCGATGGAAACCGCATTTGGCGGCTCAGACGCCGAAGGCGTCTGGGACTGGAAGGCGGCCTATGACGCCTGCGAGGCCGCGCAGATCCTGTTCCTGCGCAAATACGGCAATACGATCTTCCGCAAATCCGGCTCGGCGGAAACCCGGCTCGCGATGATCGAGAAGATCGCAGCGCTGATGCCGACCCATACGCGCCGTTCGGAAACCTCCCAGGCGCTTCAGCAATTCTCGACGCCCGCCGGCCTTGCCCATGTCGCGGGCGTCGCCGCTGCCTTCCGTCCTAGCGACCTCGTGCTCGAACCTTCGGCCGGTACCGGGCTGCTCGCGATCCAGGCCGAGATCGCAGGCGCGCGCCTGGCACTCAACGAGCTCGCCGAGACCCGCGCGGCCCTGCTCGACCTGCTGTTTCCCGGCGCCGGCGTCACGGCGCACGATGCCGCGAACATCCATGACCGCCTCGCGCCGGGAATCGTGCCGGACGTCGTGGTGATGAACCCGCCTTTCACGGCGATCGCCCATGTCGAGGCCCGGGTGAAGGATGCGGCGCTGCGCCATATCCGCTCGGCGCTGGCGCGGCTGCGCCCCGGCGGCCGGCTCGTCGTCATCACGGCTGCGTCCTGGGCGCCCGACAACCCTGCCTGGACCGACTCCTTCGTCGAACTTCAGGAGCGCGCTCGCGTCCTGTTCTCGGCGGCGATCGACGGGCGAGTCTATCGCAAGCACGGCACGACGATCGACACGCGCCTGACCGTCATCGACCGCATACCCGCCGACGATCCGCGCCACTTCCCCGAGACGCCGGGCATCGCGCCCGACACGGCGACCCTGCTCGGCTGGGTGCTGGCCCAGGTGCCGCCGCGCGTCCCGGACCCCGATATGCCGCCGCCCGCCGCGCCGCTTGCGGTGCAGACGATGGCGCCGCGCCCGGTGCGCCGCGCTGCGGTTCCCCGGCCCGTCGTCGTCGCGCGCGCGGCCGAGGGGGTCGAGCTGGTCTATGAGCCGCTGGGTGAACGCCTGCCGGCGACCGGGAGCCTGACCGACGCGATCTACGAGCCCTATGCGCTCCAGTCGATTGCCATTCCCGGCGCCAGGGCGCATCCGACCCCGCTGGTCCAGTCGGTGTCGATGGCCTCGGTGCCCCCGCCGGTCCCGAGCTACCGGCCGACGCTGCCTGGGCATCTCGTCGGCGACGGCATTCTCTCCGACGCCCAGCTCGAATCCATCATCCTCGCCGGCGAGGCACATGGCGATCATCTCGCGGGCGCGTGGCGCGTGGATACGACCTGGGATGTCGTCACCGCCGCCCCCGACGATGCCGAGGGCGCGGTGCGGTTCCGGCGCGGCTGGATGCTCGGCGACGGCACCGGCGCGGGCAAGGGCCGCCAGGTCGCGGGCATCATCCTCGACAACTGGCTGAAAGGCCGCCGCCGCGCGGTCTGGGTGAGCCGCTCGGAGACCTTGCACCAGGACGCGATGCGCGATTGGGAAGCGCTCGGCCAGGAGCGGCTGCTGGTGACGCCGCTGTCGCGCTTCCGTCAGGGCAAGCCGATCACGCTCGACGAGGGCGTATTGTTCGTCACTTATGCGACGCTGCGCTCGCAGGAGCGCGGCGAGAAGGCGAGCCGGGTCCAGCAGATCGTCGACTGGCTGGGGACCGATTTCGACGGGGTGATCGTGTTCGACGAAGCCCACGCGATGGCGAACGCCGCCGGCGGCAAGAGCGAGCGCGGCGATCAGGCGCCCTCGCAGCAGGGCCGCGCCGGCTTGCGGCTCCAGCACGCGCTTCCGCAAGCCCGCGTGGTCTATGTCTCGGCGACCGGTGCGACCACGGTGCAGAACCTCGCCTATGCCCAGCGGCTCGGCCTGTGGGGAGGCGAGGATTTTCCCTTCGCCACGCGGGGCGAGTTCATCTCCGCGGTCGAGAATGGCGGGGTCGCGGCAATGGAGGTGCTGGCGCGCGACCTGAAGGCACTCGGCCTCTATTCGGCGCGCTCGCTGTCCTTCGACGGGGTCGAATATGAGATGATTGAACATGCGCTGACGCCCGCGCAGATTGCGATCTACGACGCCTACGCCGGCGCGTTTCAGATCATTCACAACAATCTCGACGCGGCGATGCGCGCTGCCAACATCACCGGGGCGACCGGCACACTCAACGCCCAGGCCAAGTCGGCGGCGCGCAGCGCGTTCGAGTCGGCCAAGCAGCGCTTCTTTAACCACCTCATTACGGCGATGCAGACCCCGACGATGATCGCGGGAATCGAGCGCGATCTCGAAGCCGGACACGCGGCCGTCATCCAGATCGTCTCGACCGGCGAAGCCTTGCAGGAACGCCGCCTCGCGGAGATCCCGACCGAGGAATGGGACGATGTGCGCGTAGATGTGACGCCGCGTGAGTATGTGCTCTCCTACCTCCAGCACAGCTTCCCGGTGCAGCTCTACGAGCCGTTCACCGACAGCGAAGGCAATCTCTCCTCCCGGCCCGTTAGTGATGCGGACGGCAATCCGATCGAATCGCGCGAGGCAATCGAACGCCGCGATGCGATGATCGAGCAGCTTGCCTCGCTGGCCCCGGTTCCGGCCGCGCTCGACCAGGTGCTCCACCATTTCGGCACGGACATGGTCGCCGAGGTGACGGGTCGCTCGCGGCGCATCGTTAAGCGGCGTGGTTCGGACGGGATCGAGCGCTATGTCGTCGAGAGCCGGCCGGGTTCGGCCAACATCTCCGAGACCGATGCTTTCCAAAGCGACGCGAAACGCGTCCTCGTCTTCTCCGACGCGGGCGGAACCGGCCGCAGCTATCATGCCGACCTCGGCGCGCGGAACCAGCGGCTGCGCATCCACTATCTGCTGGAGGCGGGCTGGAAAGCCGACAACGCTATTCAGGGCTTCGGCCGATCAAACCGCACCAACCAGAAACAGCCGCCGCTGTTCCGGCCGGTGACGACCGACGTGAAGGCGCAGAAGCGGTTCATCTCGACCATCGCGCGGCGTCTCGATACCCTCGGCGCGATCACCCGCGGCCAGCGCCAGACCGGCGGTCAGGGCCTGTTCCGACCCGAGGACAATCTGGAAAGCTGGTATGCGCGCGACGCGCTGCGCCAGCTCTACCGGCTCATCTATGCGGGCAAGGTCGAGGGCTGCTCGCTCAACGCTTTCGAGGATGCGACCGGGCTGAGCCTGGGCGACGGCAATGGCCTCAAGGACGAACTGCCGCCGATCACCACCTTCCTCAACCGGATGCTGGCGCTCACCATCGCGCTCCAGCATATTCTCTTCACCCGCTTCGAGGATCTGCTGACCACCCGCATCGAGGGCGCCATCGCGAGTGGAACCTATGAGCTGGGACTGGAGACGCTCCAGGCCGAGAGCTTCACCGTGGTCGACCGCGCCACCATCTATACCCATCCCGGTACTTCGGCGGAAACCCGGCTGCTGACGATCGAGCGCAAGGATCGCAATCGGCCGCTGACGCTGGACGATGCGCTTGGCTATCTGCGCGACAAGCGCGCTGTCCTGCTCGTCAACGGGCAATCGGGCCGCGCCGCCGTCCAGATCCCGACGCGAGGCGCGCAGCTCGACGACGGCAGCATTGAGGCGCGCGTCCGGCTTGTCCGGCCGATGGAACGGACCCCGATGCCGCTCGCGGCGATGGCCGAGACCCAGTGGCGCGAGGCCGAGCGGGATGAGTTCGAGTGCGCCTGGGAGAAAGAGCTGGCCGAAGTGCCCGCGTTCACGGCCAGCACCATGCACGTCGTCACCGGCCTGCTGCTGCCGATCTGGAAACGGCTGCCGCAGGAATCCACGCGCGTCTATCGGCTCCAGACCGACGAGGGCGAGCGGATCGTCGGCCGCAAAGTGTCGTCGGCCTGGGCGGCGAGTGCGACCGCCAATGACAGCAATCCGGTCCTCGATCCGCAATCGGCGATTGCGGCGCTGATGGACGGACGCACGATCCTCGATCTTGATGACGGACTCCAGCTCCGCCGCGCGCGCGTCATGGGCGCCGAGCGCATCGAGCTGTCCGGCTTCACCGACGCGATGCGCGAGAGGCTGAAGACGATGGGCTTGATCTCGGAGATCATCTCGTGGAAGCTGCGGCTGTTCGTCCCGACGGGGGCCGACGGTCCGAACGTGCTCGCCCGGCTGATGGAGCGCCACAAGCTCCTCAGGGTCGGCGAGCGCCATGCGGCGTGAGCCGCAAGGACAAGGATCGGCGCCATGAACCATCCCGCACCCGAAATCGCCCGGCGGCTCGCCGACAACGCAGAGTCCGTCTGCCGCCGCTTCCTCTCCAAAGGGCATCGCGAGGGCCGCTACTGGCTCGTCGGCGATGTCCACAACACGCCGGGGCGAAGCCTCTATGTCCGGCTCGTCGCCTCCCCCGATGGGCGCGGGGCGGCGGGCAAATGGACCGATGCCGCGACCGGCGATCATGGCGATCTGCTCGACATCATCGCCATCGCGCGGGGCACAGGCTCGATGCGCGAGACGCTCGAGGAGGCCCGCCACTTTCTCAGCCTGCCCATGCCGGACCCCGATCTCGAGCCGAAATGGCGGCGCCCGGCCAAGGCGCCATCCGGCACGCCGAAGGCCGCCGGACGGCTGTTCGGCGGATCGGTTTCGATCATGAACAGCATCGTACAAGCGTATCTCAGCAAGCGCGCCCTTACGGATTTGCGCGATTGCGACGCGCTGCGCTTCAAGCCCGGCTGCTATTATCGCCCGTCCAAGAAGGATGCGCCCGGCACCAGACGAGCATGGCCGGCGATGATCGCAGCCGTCACCGATCTCGATGGCCGGTTGACCGGCTTGCATCGCACCTGGCTCGACCCTGTGGCGATCGACAAGGCGCCTGTCGCCTATCCGCGCCGGGCGATGGGCCTGCTCCTCGGAAACGGCGTGCGCTTCGGCGCTGCCGGCTCGGTGATGGTCGCTGGCGAAGGCATCGAGACCCTGTTGTCGCTGCGCCAGATCACACCTGCCATGCCTGCGATCGCGGGTCTCTCGGGCGCCCACCTCACCGCCATCGTGTTCCCGCCGCAGCTTCGCCGCCTCTATGTCGCGCGCGACGACGATCCGGCCGGCGACGCGGCGGACAAGACGCTGGCCGAGCGAGCCGCCGAGGCCGGCATCGAGACGGTGCCGCTCTCGCCCATGCTCGACGACTTCAATTCGGACCTGCGTATTCTCGGGAGGGATCGGCTGCGGGTGCACTTGCGCGCGCAGCTCGCCGCTGAAGATGCCGTGCGCTTTCTCCTGCCCGCCTGACGCCGGAACGCGCCAGGTCCGGGTTCGTCGGCGGGGCGCATGTTGGTACGGGGCGCTGCTTGCAGCCGGAGAGGCCGCGCCCCGGCCTTCATAGAGGGCGACAGAGCAGCAGGCGTTCGCCCCCGCGCAACGGGCAGCGGAGACTATTTTCCGCCGCGGCCGCATGGCGGCCGCTTTGCATCGCGAAACAAAATAGCCCCCGCTGGCCCGTCCTTCGCTTCGCTGCGGCCGCCATCCCGCGCGTGAACGCGCGGGGACCGCTTGCGCTTGGCGGTGCGCGTGCCGCCCGGCCCGCTGCCTTGTGTCGCCATGAAGGCCGCGAGGGTCGCGGTCCCAGGCCGAAGGGCAACACCAATGACCGACAATCACGACATTCCCGCCGACGAACCTGACCATGCCGATTCCTCGATGGTCCAGCTCATCGAGGAGATGCAGCTCTACGGCTATCGGCCGTTCGAGGACGAGCCCGACCAGCGCCCCTTGCCCGAATCCCGCCTCGTTGACGGCGCAGTGGCCGATATGTTCGACGGGCTGGTCGCGGCGCTGAGCGATACGCGCATCGAACCGGACCTCGAGGATCTGCTCTGGGGCATGGTCAATGTCTTCCAGCGCGCCGTAGAACGGGTCGATCGCGAGCTCGACGACAATGAGATGGCGCAAAAGCGGATGCAGCGCGAACAGGATGGCTCCGAGGTGAAATCCGTCGAGCTGGAACGCACGATTGCGGAAGGCATCACCATGATCGAGCGCCGCGACACGTTCGAATATTTTCGCGATGCCGGCGCCGACCAGTTCCGCCTTCACCTCAAGAAGCCCTGGCTTCCCCGTTCCGGCTCCAGGGTCAATCGCAAGGCGTTGACCGCATCGGTGGTGAACAGCCGCGACTTCGCCAAGGCGCGCAAATGGGCCGACGCCCAGGTGCTGATCCCGTCGGGCACACGGATCGCGGTCTCCTCCGGGCCGGCCTTCGAGGATGTCCGGTTCATCTGGGCCGTCCTAGACAAGGTCCGGGCGAAATTCCCCGACATGGTCCTGCTGCATGGCGCCACCGGCAAGGGCGGCGAGCATATCGCCGTCCGCTGGGCGGACAACCGCAAGGTGCAGACCATTCCTTACGAGCCCGACTGGAGCCTCGGACGTTCGGCTCCGTTCAAGCGCAACGATACCATGCTCGAGGATATGCCCAAGGGCGTCATCGTCTTTCCCGGCACCGGCATTCAGGGCAATATGCATGACAAGGCCAAAGCGCTGGGCATCAAGGTCTGGGACTTTCGCAACCGGGGCAGCGCTTAGGCGCTGCCCATTGCTCTCGTGCCCACCTGTGGCAATAAGGTCTCGGCGGTGTCCGCCTTTGCTCCAATATCCTTGCGCTTTGCCGCTGTCGTGATGGCGGTTTCGATCTCCGGCCCCGTTCACGCCGCCGAGCCGGTCGAGGGCCAGGCCAGCGTCGTCGATGGCGACACTTTCGATATCGGTGACCAGCGCGTGCGGCTCTTGGGGATCGACGCGCCCGAGCTGGATCAGTTCTGCATCGACGCAGCGCGCCGGTCCTGGCCGTGCGGCCGCCGCGCCGAAGCGGCCTTGCGGTCCTGGCTCGGAATCGCCGCGGTGTGCTGCCTTCCTGCCTATTACGACCGGGGCGGCCGCGCGGTCGCACGCTGCAGCGCCCGCGGACGCGATATAGGCGCATGGCTGGCCGAGAATGGCTGGGCGCTCGATTATCCGCGTTACAGCGACGGAGCCTATCGCGCCGCAGAGCAACGCGCTCGCAGTCATCGCTTTGGCATCTGGATCGGCACGATCACACCGCCCTGGCAATGGCGTGCAGCACGCGAGGCCGAGCGGAGCCGAGTTTCCCCAGCCTCTCCTGACCCTCGCTGCCCGTTCAAGGGCAATATCAATGCGGACGGACACCGGATCGTCCATGCACCGGGCCAGCGCGACTATGGCGCGGTCAGAATCGACACTGCGCGTGGCGAACGCTGGTTCTGTTCATTGGGGGAGGCTCGCCGCGCCGGATGGCGGCCGGCGACGCGCTGACTTCCTGATTTCCGCAAAGCTCGCCGAGGGACCTTACCGGAACGATCCCCGATCACAGTGGATAACGCGCGCGTTAACGCCGTGTGGGGAGCCGGTTGTCCTGCCCTTCTCGGGTGGCGCCTTCGCTGGCAGCATCCCGTTCGGCAGAACCGGCGCAGCCGGTGTTCGCACCGCAACGCGCTGCCGGAGCCGCGCTGTCGTGAGCGACCGGGACGAAGTGCCATCCCGTGCTACGCATCCTCCACCGTCTTGCCAGCAATGATCGCGCGCGCGGCCATGCGGTGGCGAGACAGCGGCCTGTAGCCCGCAATCGCCCTTTCCGAAGCAGGATCGCATTGTCGCGGACAGGTGCGCGCGGGCCGCCAGGGTGGATATCCGGTATCCAGCGCGATGCAGCGCGGCGATACCGATCGCGTTACCGGCCTCTCCGACATGTTTCGCGCGAGGGAGGCGATCCCTCCGACTGGCGAATCCCTAAGTCCGTTCGGTTTCCGCCGGCAACCCCGGCGGCGCCGGACCGTGTTGGCGCTAAAGCGCCTGCCCGCACCACTCCTGCGCCTTTGGGGTCGAGCCGCCGCGCTGGGCGCGGCGGTGCAGGCGCCTCCCGACGGCCTTCATCCGGGCTTCGTCGGAGGGACGGTCCCTCGGACTTGAAGCAACGGAGAACCATCATGCAGAACATCGTCATTCTCGCCGGCAATATCGGCCAGGACCCCGAAAGCCGCACCACTCAGGGCGGCACCAACATCACCAACTTCACCCTCGCGACCTCGCGTCCCCGCTATTCGGAAGGCAAGGTTCTTCGCGACGAGAACGGCTACCGTGTCCAGGACACCGAATGGCACCGGATTACCGTTTTCAACGGTCTCGGCAAGACAGTGCAGGAGCATTGCACCAAGGGGATGAAGGTGCTGGTCCGCGGCCGCATCCATTACACCAAGTGGACCGATCAGCAGGGCGTCGAACGCTATGGCTGCGAGATCATCGCCGAGACGGTCGATTTCCTGAGCCGCAAGCAGGCACAGCAGCCCGACAGTGCAAACCGTCAGACCGGCAGTCAGGGCGGTTACGATGACAATCTCGACGACGATATCCCGTTCTAAGCCAGGAACCGGCCCGGCGGAGCGATCCGCCGGGCCTTTTTCGCGTGCTTTCCCCGGGCGAGCCACTGTGTTATGCTGTAGGCACGACCGGCGCTGTGTTGATCCTTGTGAGCGCCTCCAGCGATGAATTCGTGCCGGAGGCCGCTATGATCCTTGCGCTATTGCTTATTATTCCGCTGACACTCTTCCTGTGCGGGCTGCTGTTCACGCTCGCGGTCTATGCGCTCCCGTTTTTCGTGGGCGTCTCGCTCGGTCTGTGGATGCACGAAAGCGGTTCGGGCGCGTTCACCGCTTTGCTCACCGGTCTCGCCGCCGCGATCGCAACGCTTATCTTGGGCCAGATGCTGTTCGCGCTTGCCCGCTCGCCCGTCCTGCGGCTCGGCGTCGCGCTGCTTTTCGCCGTCCCGGCAGCTTTTGCCGGCTATCAGGCTATCCAAGGCATCGCTGCGCTGGCGGCGGTGCCGGACATCTGGCGTCATGTTCTCGGCGCCGCCGGTGCGCTCATTGTCGGCACGGCGGCGTGGAGCCGCCTTGCGGCCTTCGACCTCCCGCGAGCGCAGGGAGCGCCCGCGCCGTTTGGGCGCTAGGTTTGCGTGCCGTCATCCTTAACGACGACATCCTCGACAAGCAGCGCGGCCGGGCGCACGCCGAGCGCCTGCGCGACTTCCCACATCGACAGCAGGGTCACGTTCTGCACGCCGCGCTCGATCGCGCTTACATAAGCGCGATCGACGCCCATCCGCACTCCCAGAGCTTCCTGGCTGATATTCAGATCGACACGATAACGACGCACATTGGTGCCAAACAGTTTGCGGATGTCCATCCACAGTATAGAAAGCAATCGCGTATTATCGTGCTACGCATTATAATACGCGGCCCATTTCCGGGTCGATCTTCCGCGCTTGTCGGTTCCGAGATGCCCGGATGCATCGCCAAGTCATACCCCCATGGGGAGAGGCTTGGCCCGACACGGGAGGAAGCGATGCAGACCCTTTCTGATTCCATGCCGCTCTGGCGCGGTGTGGACCGGGGGCGCAAGCGCTGTCTGCAAACGCCATGACGATTCCGCCATTCGACGATTGTCCGCCGCAAGCCCCCAACGTCACGTCCTATGACGAGCGCCATTTCGTCACGTATCTGCGCCTGCTCGAAGCCGCCAAGGAACGGGCGGATTGGCGTGAGGTTGCACTGATCCTGTTCGGACTCGATCCGACGACGGAGCCCGACCGTGCCAGGACCGTGCATGACAGCCATCTCGCACGTGCGCGCTGGATGACCAGAGCGGGATATCGCGACTTGCTCGGGCAACGACCGCAATAGCCTTCGCAAAGCCTGATGGTCGCGCATTTTCGGGCATAGCCCCAACCAGCTTTGGTGACTTCAAAAGTCCCGCCGGCATCGCACCTTGTCCGTCTTCGGCACTGGAGATGCCGCAAGGGGAGGCTGTCCATGCAATCTGTCACTGACTGGCGCTCGCCGCAAACCGACGACGATTTCGCCGACCTCGATCTTGCGGGATTCGCGCAGGAATTTCTACGCCGCAATCCCGACTACTGCCGCGAATATCACGCTTTGGCGCGCGGTCGGCCGATCACCGCGCTCGGGGCGGATCACGCCATGCTCGCACTCGCGCGGCGATGGGGGTTGTCCTTTCCCATGCGAGCCCGATCTTCCCGCCGACGATGCGCCGGCCCTCTGGTCGCCGGCTCTCAGCGTCTCCACGGTTCGCCTCGACGCCGCTCCCATTGACGCGCCGGACGCGCTTCCGCTCGATCCTTCCGGCATTGGGTCGCTGCTTGCCGACCGAATACTGCCCGATGGCCGCCATCTCGTGATCGCGGACCAGCGCGGCGTCCACCGTCTATGGCTCACCGATCCCGATCCCACGTGCCCGGTCGCGATCGTGACCGCGACGGGCGCAGGGTTGCTCAGCAGGGCGGAGGCGGGCTTGCGTCTCGCGCGCCGCATCGCCGGACGAGCCGCAGGTCCATTGCCGTCAGGCCTCATGCCAACGGCGTTGCAGCGCCGCCGCTATGCTCGCTATCTTCGCCTGCTCGATGCCAACGCCGATGCGGCGACCCGGCGCGAGATGGCCCGTATCCTTTATCCGCATATGCGCAGCTTTACCGCCCGCCAATGGAGCGGTGCGACCGAACGGCGCACGACCCAGCGTGCGTTTGACAAGGCCCGCGCCCTGGTGGCGGGCGGCTATCGCGCCTTGCTGGGCGGCGCGTGACGCGGTGCGGGGACACATGCGGACCCCCTTATCCTGACCGCTCCCCTCATCGATCGTTCTTCGCCACGCTTGGCCCCGACTTGCCGCCTCCTTCTTCCGTCGCCCGCGGCCTGCCGGAGCTACCCAATGACCGATTCCGCCAATTCCCATTCCCCACGCTACCTGAAAACACCGGCCGCCGCGGCGCATCTCGGCCTCGCGCCCACCACATTGGAGAAGCATCGCTGCTACGGCACCGGCCCCGTCTTCAGGAAACTTGGCGGGCGCATCGTCTACGCCCTTGCGGATCTCGATGCCTGGGCAGAAAAAGCCACCCGCCGCTCGACCTCGGACCCGGGCAGTGCGCCGGTCTATCCGGCCAAGAAGCGCTTTGCCCGGCTTGCCGAACAAGCGCGCCGGGAGGGGCGCTGAGCAATGTCCGGCTCGCGTTCCAGCCTGCCGCAAGACCGGAACGAGCGCGCGCAGCTCGACCTGTTCCACGCGATCCCGGGCGAACTGGCGCCGCGCGATGCACAAGACCTCATGGCCTGGCCGTTCTTCAGCCTCGCCAAGAGCAGGCGCACTGCCCCAATCGACTTCCGTATGGGCGAGACCTGGATAGTGGTCGAGGCCACCGCCGAACATGGCATGGCGACGATCTGGGACGCCGATGTCCTCATCTGGGCGGCCAGTCAGATCGTCGAGGCGCGCGACGCGGGACGGCCGACCTCGCGGCTCATGGCCGCGACCCCGCATGAGATCCTGACCTTCACCGGCCGCAGCACCGGGCGCGATCATTACGATCGGCTGAAGGCCGCGCTCGACCGGCTTCAGTCCACCACCATCGCCACTTCGATCCGCCAGCAGCATCAGCGCCGACGCCATCGCTTCTCCTGGATCAATGAATGGCAGGAGCGGCTCGACGGTGATGGCCGCCCGCTCGGGGTCGAACTGATTCTGCCGGACTGGTTCTATGCCGGTGTCATCGACCAGGCGCTCGTGCTGACCATCGACCGTAGCTATTTCCGACTGACCGGAGGGCTCGAACGCTGGCTCTACCGCATCGTGCGCAAACATGGCGGCCGCCAGCGTGGGGGCTGGAGCTTCGATCTCGAGCATCTTCACCTCAAATCCGGCGTGCTTTCGCCGCTAAAGCGTTTCGCCTTCGAGCTGCGCCGGATCGTCCGCCGTCAACCGCTTCCCGGCTACCGGCTGACGCTCGAGTTCGCCCTCGGCCGCGAACGGCTGAGCTTCGCGCCTATCCCGATCGACCCGTTCGAGGCGGCCATGCGCCGCGTCGGCCTGCCTGTGGATAAGTCATGATGGGACTCGGCCTATCAGGGACCGAGGGGGTCGGCCGATCGGGAACCGGATGTTCGGCCTATCGGGAACCGCAAGCCGGCGCGACTCGCCATGCTGTAACGAGTCGCGGCGCGCCTAACTTACCTAACCAGGAATCCTTCGGATTCCTTCTAACGTGCCGCGCTGCGCTCGGGGCTGTGGACAAGCAGCCGTGATCGTCGCGCTCCTCAACCAGAAGGGCGGCACCGGGAAGACCACTCTCGCGCTCCACCTCGCTGGCGAATGGGCGCGCCGTGGTTCGCGCGTGACGCTGATCGATGCCGACCCGCAAGGCAGTGCGCTCGACTGGGCCGAGCGGCGCAACCAGGATGGCGGCCAACGTCTGTTCGCGGTGCTGGGTCTTTCCCGGGAAACGCTCCATCAGGAAGCGCCCGAACTGGCACGGGACGGCGACATTCTGGTGATCGACGGTCCGCCGCGTGTCGCAGGGCTCATGCGTTCAGCGCTACTTGCCGCGGACCTAGCGTTGATTCCGGTTCAGCCGTCCCCGCTCGACGGTTGGGCATCAGCGGAAATGCTCGCGTTGCTTGCAGAGGCGCGCAGCTTCCGGCCTCAACTTGCGGCGGGCTTCATTCTCAATCGCTGCGGCGCGGGCACAATTCTCGCCCGCGAAACGGCCCGCGCGCTTACCGAACACGATCCACCGCTGATTGCCCCGCCGATCGGCCAGCGGATCGTCTTCGCTCAGGCCATGCAGGGCGGCCGCCTCGCCCACGAGCTCGATCCCGACAGCCAGGCCGCGAGAGAGATTGCGGCGCTGGCCGATGCGATCGGGAGGCTGGCACCATGACCGGCAACAGGTCCAGACACTTCGCCGCGCGTCCAGGCGATGAAGATCGCTGGATCAGGGCGGGCGGACCAGCTGTCCCCGGCCAGTCCGTCACCGCGTTCACGGCGCGTCTCACGATAGATGTCACGCCCGACATGCGCCGGCGTCTCAAGCTCGCAGCCATCACCCGCGGCAGCTCGGTCGCCGAGATGCTGCGCGCCCTGCTCGAGCGTGAATTTCCGGACGATGAAGGAGAGATGCGATGAGCCGCGATGGTCCGTCCGCCGTGCCGGCCGGGATGCTGCCGACCGCGCTTGCCGATCCCGGCATGGTGCAGGTTCAGCTGACCTGGCTCGAGCAGCGCGTCGAGCACTGGATACGCTTCGGCCGCGAAGCGGGCGGGCATATCATCGACCGCCGCCGACGCGTGGTGCGCTTCCGTCCCGGCACGATCTTCGCTTTCGTGCGCTGGTCGGCGAACGACTATGGCACGATAGTCTCGCGCATCGATATCGTGCGCGTCGTTGCCCCCGGCCAGGCTTATTCGACGTTGCCCTTCGTCCGCCCCGGCGGCGACATCCTGCTGCGGATCGCGGGCTGGCCGAAGGTCGTCCAGGTTCTCGAAGCGATCGATGCGGTGGAAGTGCTCGACCTCGATCCGGGCGATGCGGCGCCCGACCATTGGCGCCATGTCCATAACCGCATCGCCGCCGGCCAGTGCCCTCGCGCCTATACGCTCGAGCGCCATCGCGCCTGGCTCAAGCGCCGGGAGCTGCTGTCATGACGCGGCTGTTATATGCGCGCGCGACCGGTGCCGCCCTCGGCCTGTTCGCCGGATTGTTCACCCTTGTCGCCGTGCTCGATCCTGCCCCACGCGTCATCTGGAACGCTAGCGCCAGCGCGCCGATCGGTCTCTATCGCGTGCTGAAGCTCGATCGGCTGCGGCGCGGCGAACTCGTTGTGGTCACACCGCCCGAACGGCTCGCCACCTTCCTCGCCGCGCGCGGCTATCTTCCCCAAGGCGTGCCGCTGCTGAAACATATCGTCGCGCTTCCCGGCCAGCTTGTGTGCCGGACTAAAGCGCGCGTCACTGTTGACGGACGGCTCGTTGCGATCGCTCGGGAACGTGACAGTCTCGGACGTCCTTTGCCCTTCTGGCAGGGCTGCCGCCGCCTCACCGATGGCGAGCTGTTTCTCGCCAATCCCGATGTGCCCGACAGCCTGGACGGCCGCTATTTCGGACCGCTTCCGGCCAGCAGCGTGATCGGCCGCGCCGTGCCGCTGTGGACCGATCCACCCGCACACACCGCTTCACCACCCCAGCCACAGGAGAGCTGACATGAACATTGGAACCTTCACCCGCACGAACGACGGCTATACCGGCGAGGTCCGTGCCTTCGGACTACATGAACCCGTCGTCATGCTCGTTCCACTGGATGCCGGCGATGCAGAGAATGCGCCCGATTATCGCATTCGCCTGGGCAGCGAGGATGGGCCGGACACAGGCTTCGCCTGGAAGGAGGTCGGCGAAAAGGCCGGCGACTATGTCTCGCTGAAGATCTTCGGCCCGCTGTTTTCGGGCGGGTTCATCCGCGCCAATCTCTTCCGCGCCGACGATGCGGGACGGAGCTTCGTGCTGTCGCTGAACGCGCCGCAGAAGCGCGACGAGCGGAATTGATCCCATGCATCCGGCCCGTCCATCGCGTGTCCGCCATGCCGTGATGCTGGCATTGCTCGCGGCTGCGGGCGGGCCGGCCGCGGCGCAGTCCGAAGGTGGCTTACCCCAGGTGGCAGCCGCCCCGTACACGGTTGCGCTCGCCGATGATGTCGCCGAAGCGTCGCACCGCTTCGGTGTCCCCGAGCCATGGATCTGGGCCGTTATGCAGGTCGAGAGCAATGGCGACGCGCGCGCGGTCTCCTCCGCCGGGGCGATGGGCCTGATGCAGATCATGCCCGGCACATGGGCGACCCTGCGCGGCCGCTACCGGCTCGGCACCGATCCGTTCGACCGGCGGGACAACATCCTTGCCGGTACGGCCTATCTGCGAGAGATGCACGACCGCTTCGGCGCGCCGGGCTTCCTGGCAGCCTATAATGCCGGTCCTGGCCGCTATGCGGAATATCTTTCACGCGGACGGCCCTTGCCCGCTGAAACACGGCGCTATCTCGCGCGTCTTGCGCCAGTGGTCGGCAGGTCGCTGGGGCGGCATCCCGCAGCCGCGCCGCTGCGGGATCGCAACAGCTGGACGCACGCGGCGCTGTTCCCCGCGCGATCGGACAACCAGAGGGCGGACGATGGGCCGACCGACAAGGCACGCCATCCCGCGCAGCCGGCGCCGCATGGCGACCGCCCGTCCAGGCCGCGCGAAAGCCTCTTCGTTGCCTTGAGCGGGGAGCCGCCGCGATGAACGGCATGCACCACACTCGCAGTCCAGAAGGGTCCGCACCGCATTTTCGCCTGCATTTTCGGCGCACGCATATGGGTGCGCAATTGCACGGCGTCAGCGTGTGGGGAGAGGGTAATCTCTGCTCAGTCTTACCCAGCTTCCGGCATGGATCGGGCCGCGTCAATGACGACAGGGTCCCACCATTTTCTCCGGCGGGCAGGCGTCGGTGCATCAGCCTCCAACGCAGTGCTGCGCCGAAAAAAATCGTTACCCCTATCGCCGCTGGCGCGGTCGCAGGCGTGCCGCCTGCGATCATTGACCCGGCCCGCTCCATACCGGGCACCCCCATCGTCTTTCTCAATTCAGGAGGCGATGATGACGATCGAACAACATATCGAGGAACTGCGGGCGGAGCTGCAGGCCAACGACGATCCGGCGGAGCGCAAGCAGATCGCGGCGGAACTGGCGGCGGCATTGCGGCAGCACGAAGAACGCGACGGCAGGCTGATAGCGGCCTGACAATCGGCAAGGCGAACAGCGGAAGGAGCGTCGATGCGGCGCTGCTTCCGCTGCCGTTCCGGTGTTCGCTGCGGGGTGCCGGAGGAGGTGCCCAGGCCGGCATTGCGGATCGATCATCATTCGCGGCGAAAAGCAGGAAGGGCGCCGAAAAGTATCACAGCGGGCGACGGCGAGATAAAAGGGGCGACGGCGCTTGCCCCTCATGTGGTTGGTTTTATGTGACTTTTTGCGCCGTCACCCCAGGGGGCGTGCCGTCGTTTCCCTCGAATTATCCAGCAATATCAATAGTCGAGGCGCCGTCGCTCGCCGTTTTTCGCCGTGAGACCCGGTGATGAGCGACACCCAGGACGAGTTTCGGATTCGGCCGGGAAGGGGGCGGGACAGAGGCGCGCCGAGCGGCCGCAAGGCGCAAAAGCTGGTCGCCCAAGTCAAGCGCCGGGCGATGAAAGCCGGCCAGCTTCCTCGCCGCCGCGGACCGGGCAGGCGCCACGGCACCGGCACGCACGGACGGGGACGGCGCGCAGCGCTGTTGACCCGGCGTCCGTCCCATGCCCGGCGCGTCGTCATCAAGGCGCGGGTCGTGCGCCACAAGGGCGCGCGCTTCCGCGCCGCACCGCTCGCCCGGCACATCACCTATCTCGAGCGCGAAGGCGTCACCAAGGATGGGCGCGAGCCCGCGATGTTCGATGCCCGCTCGGACGAAGCCGACCGCGATGCTTTCGCCCAGCGCTGCGAGGACGACCGGCATCATTTCCGCTTCATCGTCAGCCCCGAGGACGCGGCCGCAATGGACGATCTGCGCGCCTTCACCCGCGAGTTGATGCAGGACATGGAGCGCGACCTCGACACCACGCTCGACTGGGTGGGCATCGACCATTGGAACACCGACAATCCCCACATCCATGTGCTCGTTCGCGGGGTTGCCGAGAATGGCGAGGATCTCGTCATCGACCGCGACTATATCCGTGCCGGGATGCGCGAGCGCGCAGAGGTTCGCGCGACGCTCGAACTGGGATCACGCAGCGAGCAGGAGATCGACGCCCAGCTCGTCCGCGAGGTCGATGCCGAACGCTGGACCAATCTCGACCGGCGCCTGCAGAAGCTCGCCGAAGTCGAGCTCGGCCTGGTCGATCTGCGTCCCGATCCGTCCGACGCCGATCCCGCGCTGCGCCAGACGCTGGTCGGCCGGGCGATGAAGCTCGAGCGGCTCGGCCTTGCAAGCGAGATCGCGCCCGGCCAGTGGCACATCAAGTCCGAGATGGAAACGACGCTGCGCGACCTCTCGATCCGCGGCGACATCATCAAGACGATGCACCGGGCGATGACGCGCGATGGCCGCGCGCCCGACACCAGCGGGTTTGCCTTGCACGAAGAGAGGTCGGCCGAGCCGGTGCTTGGACGACTCGTCGAACGGGGCCTCCATGACGAACTCGCGGGCACCGCCTATGCGGTGATCGACGGCGCCGACGGGCGCGTCCATCATCTGCGCTTCGACGATATCGACATGACCGGCGATGCCAAGCCCGGCGCGGTGGTTGAGCTGCGGTCCTGGGAGGACGCGAAGGGCCGGACGCGCCTTTCGCTCGCGACGCGCTCGGACCTGTCGATCGCCGATCAGGTGACGGCGCGCGGGGCGACCTGGCTCGACCGCCAGCTCGTCGCGCGCGAACCCGCCGCGACCGCCGGTGGCTTCGGCGATGAGATCCGCGATGCCATGGATGCGCGGGTTGACTATCTCGCCGGCGAAGGGCTGGCGCGGCGGCAGGGGCAGCGCTGGGTCTTTGCGCGCAACCTCCTCAATACTTTGCGCCAGCGCGAGCTGGACGAGGAGACCGCGCACATCGCCGAGCGGACCGGGCTTGCCCATCAGCCTTCTGCACAAGGCGAGCATGTCACCGGCCTCTATCGCGAGCGCGTGACGCTTTCCTCGGGCCGCTTCGCGATGATTGAGGGTCTGGGGCCGGATGGCGAGATGGGCTTTCAGCTCGTGCCCTGGCGCCCGGCAATCGACCGACATCTCGGCCAGCAGATCGCCGGAACAATGACGCCCGGCGGCAGCGTCGATTGGAGCTTCGGCCGCCAGAAGGGGCTCGGCCTTTGATCACCAACCTGCCCACACCAACCCGCAAGGAATGAGACCATGTCCGCCACCAAGATTCTCTGGGGCCAGATCGCCGCCGTACTCTCGGTCGTGCTGCTCGGCATCTGGTTTGCGACCCAATGGACCGCGGCCGCGCTTGGCTATCAGCCCCAGCTCGGTGAGCCCTGGTTCATGCTCGGCGATTATCCCGTCTATCCGCCGCCGGCGCTGTTCTGGTGGTGGTTCTTCTTCGAGGCCTATGCTCCCGATATTTTCGCCACTGGCGGCATGATCGCGGCCTCTGGCGGGTTTGCCGGGATCGCGGTCGCTATCGCCATGTCGGTCTGGCGCGCGCGTGAATTGAAGAATGCCCAAACGTTCGGTTCGGCGCGCTGGGCCGATGAAAGCGAGATCCGCGCCGCAGGCCTGCTCGGTCCAGACGGCGTGGTGCTTGGCGAGTTCGCGAAAAACTATTTGCGGCATGATGGTCCCGAGCATGTGCTGTGCTTTGCGCCGACGCGCTCAGGCAAGGGTGTCGGGCTGGTCGTGCCCTCATTGCTCACCTGGCCGGGAAGCTGCGTCGTCCATGACATCAAGGGTGAGAACTGGACATTGACGGCAGGCTTCCGCGCGGGCTTCGGCCGCGTGCTGCTGTTCGACCCGACCAACGCGGATTCAGCGCCCTATAATCCGCTGCTCGAGGTCCGGCGCGGCGAGTGGGAAGTGCGCGATGTTCAGAATATCGCCGACGTGCTGGTCGATCCGGAAGGCAGTCTCGAACGGCGCAACCATTGGGAAAAGACCAGCCACGCGCTGCTGGTGGGCGCGATCCTGCATGTCCTTTATGCCGAACCTGACAAGACGCTGGCCGGTGTCGCCAATTTCCTGTCCGACCCGCGCCGCTCGATCGAGGCAACACTGGCGGCGATGATGGCGACGCCGCATCTCGGCGACCGCGGGGTCCATCCGGTCGTCGCGAGCGCCGCGCGCGAACTGCTCAACAAGAGCGAGAATGAGCGCTCGGGCGTCCTGTCTACGGCGATGAGCTTTCTCGGCCTCTATCGCGATCCGGTTGTTGCGGCGGTTACCGGCAGAAGCACGTGGCGCATTACCGATCTTGTCGACGCGCCGTGGCCCGTCACTCTGTATCTGGTCATCCCGCCGTCCGACATCAGCCGCACCAAACCGCTCATCCGGCTGATCCTCAACCAGATCGGCCGCCGCCTGACCGAAACGCTGGATCCATCGGCCAATCGGCATCGCGTGCTGCTGATGCTCGACGAGTTTCCGGCGCTCGGGCGGCTCGACTTCTTCGAATCTTCGCTCGCTTTCATGGCCGGCTATGGCGTGCGGAGCTTCCTCATCGCTCAATCGCTCAACCAGATCGAAAAGGCCTATGGGCTTAACAATTCAATCCTCGACAATTGCCATGTGCGGGTGAGTTTCGCCACCAATGACGAACGCACGGCGAAGCGGGTGAGCGATGCACTCGGCACGGCCACTGAAATGCGCGCGATGAAGAATTATGCGGGCCACCGATTGAGCCCATGGCTCGGCCATTTGATGGTCAGCCGCCAGGAAACGGCCCGTCAGCTCTTGACGCCGGGCGAGATCATGCAGCTGCCTAGGGCGGACGAGATCGTCATGGTCGCCGGCGTGCAGCCGATCCGGGCGAAGAAGGCGCGCTACTTCAAGGATCGGCGTTTGCGCGAGCGTGTGCTGGCGCCGCCCGACCCAAAGACATTGGTCGAGCCGGGCGACACGCCGGACGACTGGACAGGCCTTGAACCGGTTGCGGCGGGAAAGCCTGGGCGCGGGCCAGGCGGCGAAGGAAAGAATGTCCCGACCAAGGCTACTGCGACCGACCCGGCCAATAGTGGCATCAGGCGCGAACCGGAATTGCCTGAACATGAGGATATCGAGCCATGCTCGGGCGTGCCGCAAGGCGAATTCGACTTTCCCGACGAGGACGGCGGGGCCGAGGATGCCGAACGCAATCGGCGTCTCGCCGACCGCATGCGCTACGTCGCACGTCAGGCCTCGCTCGATCCCATGGATGGAATAGACCTATGACCGCCAAACGCATCAAGCATACGATCCGCCTGCCGCCCGACCTGTCGGCCCAGCTCGCCGAGTTTTCGATCCGTAAGCGCGTGCCCCAGGCGCATATCGTCGAGGCCGCGCTCGCCTCCTTCTTTTCCCCCGACGGGTCCGACCGAATCGAGGCGGCTGTCAGTCGCCGGCTCGATCGCCTCAGCCGCCAGGCCGACCGGCTTGAATATCATATCGAAGTGTCCAACGAGGCGCTGGCGCTGTTCATTCGCTTCTGGCTGACCAGTACGCCGCCGCTGCCCGATACGGCACAGGCTGCTGCCAGGGCGACGGGCAAGGACCGCTATGAAGGGTTTCTTGACGCGCTGAGCCGCCGCATGGAACTGGGGCCGAAACTGTCCGGCGAATTGTCGAAGGACATTGGCCCGGGCGTCGGGTAGTTTGATCTTGATTGTTGGTAACATATACGTTACTTGAGTGGTGGATGCGGTGATCGTTGAGGAATATGTCCGCGAGGACGGAACGTGCCCGTTCCGCTCCTGGTTCGAGGCGTTGGACGCGCAAGCGGCTGCGAAAGTCGCCACCGCTATGCTGCGGCTCGAGCTGGGAAACACGTCGAACGTCAAATGGATTGGTGGTGGCCTCGGCGAATGTCGCATCGACTGGGGACCGGGCTACCGGCTCTATCTGGCGCGCGATGGGGATGAGCTCATCATCCTGTTCGTGGGCGGAACCAAACGGCGGCAACAGGCCGATATCGACCGGGCCGCCCGGCTGTTGAGCGAATACAAGACCCGTAAGGCCGCGGCGAAGAAGACAAAGAGGTGACAAACATGGTGCTGACGCGCGATTTCAAGGAGACGGTGAAGGAGCGCGCCGTGCGCGATCCGGCGTTCGCCAAGGCCATGCTCGATGAGGCCGCGACCGCGTTCCTCAACGGTGAGCCACACGTTGCGCGCCTGATCCTGCGCGACCTCGTCAATGCTTCGGTCGGATTTGAAACGCTTGCGGAGGAAACCAACCGTCCCAGCAAGAGCCTTCATCGGATGCTGTCCGAGAAGGGCAATCCGAGCATGGACAATCTCGCCGCCATCTTCAGCGCAGTGCGCAAGCGTCTCGGCGTTGCGATCGAGGCGCACGCGGTCGAAGCGGCATGACCCCCGGATGACCGCGCAAGATTGAGGAAGCCAATGGCAGAAGCGATCGAAATGTTCCGAGACCTCAATCTGCGCGGCCCGGTCGCTCGCCGGCCGGCGCTGCGCGAGGCGCTCATTGGCGCTGCCGTCGATCCCTGGCGCTTCGACCAGCAACGGTCGGACGAGGTGGCGCGCAACGCCGTCACCTCCGAGGATGTGCTGCTGTTCCGCCGGGCACCGGGCGACGACTATCCCGGGGCCGGCTTGACCCTGTGGGGCAGGGAGGACGGCTACTATGTCCCCAACATCGTTCCGCTCGAATCCGGCAATCTCACCTATGCGCAATATAACGCTATCCTTTCGGATTTTATCGCGCGGATCGTCGAACCGATTGCTCCCGCACTGGGCTTCGCGATCGACGCGAGTGCATCGCATCAGACGCTCGACGATTGGGTGTCTGCCGATACCGCGATTAGGCTGCGGCGCTTTTCCGGGGCCGCCAATAAGTCGACCGGCGCCAGCCATCCGATGGACCAGCAGCGCTGGTTCGACTTCATCATCGCTGTTCACCGAAACAAGGACCAGCTCGGTACCGACCAGTTGGCGCGCTGGCTCAACGAGGCCGAGCATTGGCACGAAGACACCGCCCATGATCTCGCCGGCAATTTCGAAACCGCCCTCGCACTGCTAGCGCGCTACGACGAGACTTGAGCCGATGGACCCGAAGGCCATCGCCTCGGCCGGCGTCCCGGTCCTGTGCATCGACACTTGCTCCCTGCTCGACATCATGCGTGACCCCACGCGGGAGTCCGCCAGGGTCCATGATCGGCAGGCCGCTGTCGACCTTGTGGCCTCGGCCGAAGCGGGCCAATTCATCTGCCTCATGGCCGAGCAGGTCGCGATCGAGTTTGCCGAGCATGACCAGCGCGTCCAGGAGGAAGCCGACAGCAACCTGCGCAAAGTCCGCGAGCAGATCAAGCGGATCAACCTCCTGTCCGCTGTCTACGGCGCTCCCGGAACTACAGACCTGTCTCATCTCGACGACCATGTCGCGCGGGCACGCACCATCGTCGGGCGCTGGCTTGCCAGACTCGAAACAGTCGTTCCCGGTTCAGGCGCACCGGCCCGAGCTTTCGCTCGCGTCAATGCGGGCAGAGCACCGGCCCAGCGCGGCAAGGACTCGACCAAGGATTGTCTCGTCTACGAGACCTACCTGGAAGCTGTCGGTCACTTGCGGGATGCAGGACTTGCCGAGCCTATCGTGTTCCTTTCCTCGAATACGCGGGAATATGTCACAGAAGGGAGCATCCTCAAGCCCGACATTGTCGCCGACTTTGAGGCGCTCGGCGTCGACTATGCCCCCAATATGAGCGCAGCGAAGCAGCTCCTCGCCCTATAGCTCGTGTAGCGGTCAGGCAATCCGACTCAAAACTCTGGGCTGGGGAATGCGGCCAGGGCGGCCACCGATAACCTGGCCGCAGCCAGTCTTTCCTTCCCGCGCTTTGACCATTTTAATTTCCTGTTGAAACCGGCGATTTTCTGGCTCTCTTAATCGTCCCCACGCGCCCGGACAGTCCGTCCGGGTGCGACCAGGGGACCGCTTGTGGCCGTTGTTCATCCGATCCGTTCCGAAGCCTCGCAGCGCGGCGCGCGGATGCTGCGCACGGCGCTGGGGACCGCGATCGCCGAATGGCTCGAAGACCCGCAGATCATCGAAGTCATGCTCAATCCCGATGGCCGGCTCTGGGTCGATCGCCTCGGCGCGGGATTGTCGGACACCGGCACCTGTATGAGCGAGACCGATGGCGAACGTATCGTCCGCCTCGTCGCGCACCATGTCGGGGTCGAGGTTCACGCGCATGCCCCGCGCGTCTCGGCCGAGCTGCCCGGAACGGGGGAGCGCTTCGAGGGTCTGCTCCCACCAGTCGTCGCGGCCCCGGCCTTCGCGATCCGCAAGCCCGCGGTCGCCGTCTTCACACTCGACAATTATGTCACGTCCGGGATCATGGCCGCGACCGACGCGCAGATATTGCGCGAGGCCATCGCGGCACGATCGAACATCCTCGTCGCGGGCGGCACCGGCACCGGCAAGACCACGCTCACCAATGCCCTGCTGGCCGAGATCGCGACCGGCAACGATCGCATCGTGCTGATCGAGGACACGCGCGAGCTGCAGTGCAATTCTCCCAATCTCGTCGCCATGCGGACCAAGGATGGCGTGGCGACTTTATCGGATCTCGTGCGCTCCTCGCTGCGCTTGCGCCCCGACCGCATTCCGATCGGCGAGGTGCGCGGCGCAGAAGCGCTCGATCTGCTCAAGGCCTGGGGCACCGGGCATCCGGGCGGCGTCGGGACGATCCATGCAGGAACCGCGCTCGGCGCGCTGCGCCGGCTCGAGCAACTGATCCAGGAGGCCGTGGTGACGGTCCCGCGCGCTGCTGTCGCGGAAACGATCGATCTCATCGCCGTCCTGGTCCGTGACGGCCACGGCCGCCGGCTGTCCGAACTCGCCCGCGTCGAAGGCCTCGATGAGCGCGGCGAATACCGGCTTTCCGCCACCATCCACCATCTGCCCGGAGACCAACCATGATCCAGAAATTATGTCTGCACCGCGCCATCCCGCTCGGCCGCCTGTCGCCGCTCGCCCTGGCGGCGGCGCTCATGGCCTATGCGACCCCCGCTTATGCCGGGGGCTCGTCAATGCCCTGGGAGGCCCCGCTGCAGAGCATCCTCGATTCGATCGAAGGCCCGGTTGCCAAGATCATCGCCGTCATCATCATCGTGATCACCGGCCTCACGCTGGCCTTCGGCGATACCGGCGGCGGGTTTCGGCGGCTTATCCAGATCGTCTTCGGGATCTCGATCGCCTTTGCCGCATCGAGCTTCTTTCTGTCGTTCTTCTCGTTCGGCGGCGGGGCGCTGATCTGAAATGGAGACTACGGACACCCCTGATTCGCCCGTTCCCGGCTATTTCGCGCCGGTCCACCGCGCGCTCACCGAGACCATCCTGCTCGGCGGGGCGCCGCGATCGGTGGCGATTGCCAATGGCACGCTCGCCGGGGCGATCGGGCTTGGCCTGCAACTCTGGCTGGTGGGCATCGCCATCTGGGCGATCGGCCATGCGCTTGCCGTCTGGGCGGCGCGCCATGACGCGCAATTCGTGGACGTCGGCCGGCGCCATCTGCGCTACCCGGCCTTCCTGCGGGCGTGAGGGCAGCGCGATGATGTCCCTCAAGGAATATCGCGGGCACCCGGCCAGCCTCTCCGATTTCCTGCCTTGGGCGGCGCTGGTGGAGACCGGCGTGGTGCTCAACAAGGATGGCAGCTTTCAGCGTAGCGCCCGCTTCCGTGGTCCCGATCTCGACAGCGCCACGCCCGCCGAGCTTGTCGCCACCACCGCGCGGCTCAACAACGCGCTGCGGCGGCTTGGATCGGGCTGGGCGATCTTTGTCGAGGCGCAGCGTCTTCCGGCGCAGGATTATCCGCAATGCGATTTTCCCGATCCCGTCTCCGCGCTGGTCGATCTCGAACGGCGTGAGCAGTTCCGCGCCGAAGGCGCGCATTTCGAGAGCCGTTATTATCTGACGCTGCTATGGCTGCCCCCAGCTGAGGAAACGGCGCGCGTTCAAGGCTGGCTGTTCGAAGGCCGGTCGAGCCATGATGTCGATCCCTGGGAATTGCTCAAGGGGTTTGTCGATCGTTCAGAGCGGCTGCTTCAGCTTATCGAGGGATTCGTTCCCGAGGCAGTGTGGCTCGATGACGCCGAAACGCTGACCTATCTCCATTCCACCATCTCGACCAGGCGCCAGCGCGTCCGCGTTCCCGAAACACCGATGCATCTCGATGCGCTGCTGGCCGACGAGCCGCTGACCGGCGGGCTCGAGCCGAAACTGGGCGAGCAGCATTTGCGCACACTCACCGTGACCGGCTTTCCGAGCGTGACCTTTCCCGGCCTGCTCGATGAACTCAACCAGCTGGCCTTTCCCTATCGCTGGTCGACGCGCGCGATCATGCTCGACAAGACCGACGCCACCAAGCTCCTGACCCGCATCCGCCGCCAATGGTTCGCCAAGCGCAAGAGCGTCGCGGCAATCATCAAGGAGGTGATGACCAACGAGGCATCGGTGCTGCTCGACAGCGATGCGTCGAACAAGGCGAGCGATGCCGACATGGCGCTGCAGGAGCTGGGCGCTGACATGATCGGCCAGGCCTATGTGACCGCGACGGTGACGGTCTGGGACGAGGACGCCGGCATCGCCGCGGAGAAGCTGCGCCTCGTCGAAAAGGTGATCCAGGGCCGCGACTTCACCTGCACGCCCGAGGGTATGAACGCGATCGAGGCCTGGCTCGGAAGCCTGCCCGGCCATGTCTATGCCAATGTCCGCCAGCCCCCCATTTCCACCTTCAACCTCGCCCACCTGATCCCCCTGTCAGCGGTCTGGGCGGGGCCGGAACGGGATGAACACTTCGGGTCGCCCCCCTTGCTGTATGGCAAGACCGAAGGTTCGACCCCGTTCCGGTTTTCCCTTCATGCCGACAGCGATGTCGGCCACATGATCGTGGTCGGGCCGACCGGCGCCGGCAAGAGCGTGTTGCTGGCGCTGATGGCGATGCAGTTTCGGCGTTATGCGAAGGCACAGATTTTTGCCTTCGATTTCGGCGGCTCGATCCGCGCTGCCGCGATCGCTTGCGGCGGTGACTGGCAGGACTTGGGCGGTAGCCTGCATGACGGCGATGCCGATGGCGTCTCGCTACAACCACTCGCCGCTATCCATAACGCCGTCGAGCGCAGCTGGGCCGCCGGATGGCTTGCCGCGATCCTCGCGGGCGAAGGCATCGTGGTCGATCCCCAGGCCAAGGAACATCTGTGGACCGCGCTCGTCTCGCTCGCTTCGGCGCCGGTTTCCGAACGGACTATGACCGGCCTTGCCGTGCTGCTCCAGTCTCAGGCACTCAAACAGGCGCTCGGCCCCTATTGCGTTGGCGGTGCGTTCGGGGCGTTGCTTGATGCCGAGACCGAGCGGCTCGGCAGCGCGTCGTTCCAGGCCTTCGAGACCGAGGGGCTGACCGACAGCGGCGCAGCGCCGGCCGTGCTCTCCTATCTTTTCCACCGGATCGAGGGGCGGCTCGACGGCTCGCCGACGCTGATCATCATCGATGAGGGCTGGCTGGTCCTCGACAGCCCGGCCTTCGCCCAGCAACTCCGGGAATGGCTCAAGACGCTACGCAAGAAAAATGCATCCGTCATCTTTGCCACCCAGAGCCTGGCCGATATCGAGACCAGCGCGATCGCGCCTGCCATCATCGAAAGTTGCCCGACCCGCATCTTTCTGCCCAACGACCGTGCGGTCGAACCGCAGATCGCGGCCATCTATCGGCGCTTCGGACTCAACGACCGCCAGATCGACATCCTGAGCCGGGCGACCCCGCGTCGCGACTATTATTGCCAATCGCGCCAGGGCAATCGCCTGTTCGAACTCGGCCTCGGCGAAGTGGCGCTGGCCTTTGCCGCTGCGTCCTCCAAGTCCGACCAGCTGCGCATTGCCGAGCTGGTCGAAGCCCATGGCCTGGCCGGCTTCGCCCCGGCCTGGCTGCGCTACCGCGGCCTCGATTGGGCTGCCGAGCTGCTCCCCGCGTCCCAGTCCAATCCTGAGCCTCAATCCCAGAAGGAGAATGTGCCATGACCCGTTTCCCTGTCCGAGGCCTCGCGGTTGCAGGCGCCCTGGCGATCGCCGTTGCCACCACCGTTGCCGCCCCGCCGGCAACCGCGCAGTTTGGCGGGATCGTCTATGATCCGACCAATTATGCGCAAAATGTGCTGACCGCTGCGCGCTCGCTCGAGCAGATCAATAACCAGATCCAGCAGATTCAAAATCAGGCGACCTCGCTACTCAATGAGGCGCGCAATCTCACCAGCCTGCCCTTCTCGCAGCTCGAGGCTTTGCAGACACAGGTACAACAGACCCAGCGATTGCTGGGAGAGGCCCAGCGCATCGCCTATGACGTGACCCAGATCGATCAGGCCTTCACCGGCCGATACACCGCTGGTTCGATGTCGGTTCCCCAACAGCAGCTCGTCGACAATGCTCGCGAGCGCTGGGAAACGAGTGTCGGCGCCTTCCAGGACTCGCTACGTGTGCAGGCCGGTGTGGTCGGTAATATCGATGGCACTCGCACCAGTATGGATCGGCTGGTCAGCGCGAGCCAATCGGCCGAGGGCGCCCTGCAAGCGGCGCAGGCCGGCAACCAGCTGCTCGCGCTGCAATCGCAACAGCTGGCCGATCTGACGGCCTTGCTCGCGGCGCAGAGCCGTGCGCAGGCGCTCGATTCAGCACGCAGCGCCGCGTCGCAGGCGCAGGCGCGCGAACAGCTACGCCGCTTCCTGACGCCCGGCACCGGCTATCAGCCGCATCCGGCGCGCATGTTCCACGACTGAGACGGCACATGGATACCAAGCTCTTCGCACGGGTGGCGGCTATCGCCCTTACGGCGGTGGCGATCACGTTGGGCCTTCTCCAGATGCGCGAGCCGCCGCCACCTGGCCCGGCGACGATCGCCGAGCATGTCCCACCGGTCGATCCACTACGCGCCGAGATGCGTCGCTGCCAGGCGATCGGCGTGGAAGCTGCGAGTGACAGGGACTGTTTGCGTGCCTGGGCGGAGAATCGCCGCCGTTTCCTCGGGTCAGACATGCAGTCGTCGGAGCTGCCCGATTCCGCGGAGGTGGTGGAGACGGGGACGCCTAGCCGGGCGAGCAAGACGAGCCCGGACGACAGGTCCCGTGACGTCGATCCGCTCGGCGTGGGGCACGAGATTACGGCCAGGAAGCCCGACTGAGATGGGCGGCACTGGCGTCATCGACCGATTTCTGGAGGTCTTCACTTCCTATATCGATTCCGGATTCGGCCTGCTGGGCGGCGAAGTCGCCTTCATCGCCTCGGCGCTAGTGGTCATCGACGTCACGCTCGCTGCCCTGTTCTGGGCTTGGGGCACTGACGACGACATCATCGCCCGGCTCGTCAAGAAGACGCTGTTCGTCGGCATCTTCGCCTATATCATCGGCAATTGGAACATGCTCGCACGGGTCGTGTTCGAGAGCTTTGCTGGGCTCGGGCTGATGGCCTCGGGCACCGGCTTTTCTACTGCGGAGCTGCTTCAGCCGGGCCGTGTCGCACAGGTTGGGCTCGATGCCGGGCAACCAATCCTCGATTCTATCTCCGACCTTCTGGGCTGGGTCTCCTTCTTCGAGAATTTCATCCAGATCGCGGTGCTGCTGATCGCCTGGTTGTTCGTCATCCTCGCCTTCTTCATTCTGAGCATCCAGCTCTTCATCACGCTCATCGAGTTCAAGCTGGTGACGCTGTGCGGCTTCGTGCTCATCCCCTTCGGACTGTTCGGAAAGACTGCCTTCATGGCCGAGCGTGTCCTCGGCCATGTCATTTCCTCAGGCGTCAAGGTGCTGGTTCTCGCCGTCATCGTTGGGATCGGCTCAACTCTGTTCGGCGAGTTCACCTCGGCGATCTCAGGCGAACCGACGATCGAGGATGCAATGGTGATCGTTCTCGCCGCACTCGCTTTGCTCGGCCTCGGGATATTCGGTCCCGGCATCGCCACCGGCATCGTCTCAGGTGGGCCCCAGCTCGGCGCTGGCGCCGCGGCGGGAACCGCGCTTGCTGCTGGCGGCGTGCTTGCGGGCGGCGCTGCCGGCGCCCGCCTTGCCGCCGGGGCGGGTGCAAGTGCCTTGGGCTCTGGTGCGCGCGGCGGCGCTTTTGCCGCAGGTGGTGCGTCGGGCGCCTATGCGCTGGGATCGGCTGGCAAGAGCGGCGGAACGGCTTTGGCGAGCGGGTCGGCAGCGGTTGGTCAGGCGACTGCCAATGCGGCTATCTCGCCGCTGCGCAAGGCCGCCGCATCGCTCAAGGACAGCTTCCGCGCCGGCAATCGCGCCGCTGTATCGGCGACCGGCGGGACGCTCAGCAGCGCAGATGCCGCTGCATCCCTCCCCGTCAGTACCGCGAGCGGTTCTCCTCCTGCCTGGGCAGCCACACTCCGGCGCCGTCAAGCCATGACCCAAGGTGCGACCATGGCCGCGCACACAATGCGCGCAGGCGATGGCGGAGGCGCTGGCGCCTCGGTCGATGTCGGCCAGCGGGATTAACTCGGGAAGGATCAGCCAAATGTTTCGACGCCCCACCATACGCTACGGCAAGACGCCCGAACCCGAGACGCCCTATCAACGCGCGCAGCAGGTCTGGGACGACCGTATCGGATCCGCCAGGGTCCAGGCACGCAGTTGGCGGCTGGCTTGTTTCGGTATGCTGGCGCTTGCCGGTGGACTGGCTGCCGGGTTGGTCTGGCAAGGCGCGCGCGGGACCATCACGCCCTGGGTGGTTGAGGTAGACAAGCTCGGCGAAGCGCGCAGCGTCGAGCCGGCGGATTCTGGCTATAGCCCGTCCGACCCGCAGATCGCTTTCCACCTTGCGCGTTTCATTGAGCAGGTTCGCAGCCTTCCCGCCGATCCCGTTATCGTCCGCCAAAACTGGTTGCGTGCCTATGAATTCGCTACCGATCGCGGCGCACTGGCGCTCAACGAGCATGCGCGTGCGAATGATCCTTTCGCGCAGATTGGTCGGGTTCAGGTCGCGGTTGACGTCTCCAGCGTGATCCGCGCTTCGCCCGACAGCTTCCGCGTCGCATGGACCGAGCGCCGCTATCAGGACACGCAGCTTGCCGCGACGACACGCTGGTCGGCGATCCTTACTGTCGTCGTGCAGCAGCCGCGCACCCCCGACGCCCTGCGCGCCAATCCGCTCGGCATTTTCGTGCATTCCATCAACTGGTCGAAGGAGCTTGGCCAATGACCACGCGCCCATCGCATTTCCGTATCACCGCATGTTCGGTTTTGCTGATATCCGTATCCACGCTCGCGGCCTGCGCTACCCCCTCGCAGCCTGTTCCCCGGATCAGCCTCGATGAGGCACAGCCCGCGCGCCTCGCGCCCCCTGAGCGGCCGCAGAGCGTCGAGGTGGTGGCGATCCCCGAGCCCTTGCCGCTGCCTGGTCAGCTTCGCGCCGTGAATGCCGCGCCCGCCGTCCCCGAGCCGGGCGATCCGCGCGAGCGGGTCGGCACAGCCAATGCGGCCGCGCGCATCGAGCCGGTGCGCGATGGCTTCATCAATGCGATGCAGCTTTATCCTTGGACCGAAGGCGCGCTCTACCAGGTCTATACCGCACCCGGACAAGTGACCGATATCGCGCTCCAGGAAGGCGAGCAGCTTGCCGGCAGCGGGCCGGTTGCGGCCGGCGACACGGCGCGCTGGATCATCGGCGACACGGTGAGCGGCGCGGGCGATACGGCGCGCGTCCATATCCTCATCAAGCCGACGCGCGCGGATCTGACAACCAATCTCGTCATCAACACCGATCGGCGGACTTATCATCTCGAACTGCGCGCAACACCCGCGACCTATATGGCCTCGGTCTCATGGCGCTATCCGCACGATGAACTGCTGGCCTTGCGCGCCCGCAACCAGGCCGCGGCCGCGGCCGCGCCCATCGCCGGGGACGTCGACATCGCCGCGTTGAACTTTCGCTATGCGATTGACGGCGATGATCCGCCCTGGCGTCCGCTGCGCGCCTTCGACGACGGCGCCAAAGTCTATATCGAATTTCCGCGCCAGATCGGGCGCGGCGACATGCCGCCTTTGTTTGTGGTCGGCGCTGGCAGTGACGGCGAACTGGTCAATTATCGGGTCAGCGGGCGTCACATGATCGTTGACCGCTTGTTTGCGGCGGCCGAATTGCGCCTTGGCGACAAACGCACCGAGCAGCGGGTGCGGATCACTCGGAGTGACGGCCGGAGGCGGAGATGAGCGAGAGCGATCCTTCAGAAACCGGCAGTGCGGAGGAGTCCCCTAGCCTTACTGCCAAGTCCGAGCCGGCGGCTGTCAGGCAGGATCAGACCGCACGGCTCCGTTTGCGCGGCGATGCGCCGCGCGTCATGCGTCTTTCGCGCAAGGCACTGCTTGTGCTTGGCGGAGGCGGCGCCTTGGTGATCGGCGGTGCCCTCATCTATGCGCTGCAACCGCCCGGCGACAGCGTGGGCCTCGAACTTTTCAATACCGAAGGACGCGCCACTTCCGAGACAATCAATAGCGGTCCGAAAGATTACGGCCAGGTGCCGCAACTCGGAAACCCGCTTCCGGGCGATCTTGGCGACCCGATCCTCGCTGCGCAAGAGCGCGGCGAAGCCGTTCCGGTCCCGCCGATAGGCACACCGCCCTCACCACCTGACCCGCGCGCCCAGGCACGCGAGCGGGCCGCCCAGGAACAGGACGCTGCGCGCATCAGTGGTCTGTTCCTGGGCACACGAGGCATAGGCGACGGAGCTATGCCGGGCGGCGCAAGACTTGCGTTCCCCGATATGTCGGGCGCGCAACCCTCGCGCGAAGCGCAGCGCAGCGAGGATAGAATCCAGAACGGACAGGTTGAGAAGCGCGCCTTTCTTGGCCGGGAGACCGAGCGGCGGATGGTCAGCGGCGAGCGCTTGGTACCGCCCGCCTCGCCGTTTGTGGTCCAGGCCGGGAGCGTTATTCCCGCCGCGCTTATTACCGGCCTTCGTTCGGATCTGCCGGGTCAGGTCACGGCGCAGGTCACCGCGCATGTCTATGACAGCCTGACCGGGCATCACCTCCTAATTCCCCAAGGCGCGCGGCTGATCGGCGAGTATGATAGCCAAATCTCCTTCGGGCAGAATCGGCTGTTGCTCGCCTGGACAAGGCTCATTCTACCCGATGGGCGCTCGCTTGTGCTCGAACGCGAGCCTGGCGCCGATGCGGCAGGGCAGGCGGGATTACAGGATCGCACCGATTATCATTGGAGCATGATGCTCCGCGCGGCGGCCATCTCGACCCTGCTCGGCGTGGGTACCGAACTGGTGAGTGACGATGACGGTGATCTTGTTCGCGCGCTTCAGCGCGGCACGCAGGACACGCTCAACCAGGCCGGCCAGCAGATTATCCGGCGTCAGCTCAATGTGCAGCCGACGCTCACTATTCGCCCTGGCATGCCGGTGCGCGTGATTGTCACACGCGATTTGATACTGGAACCTAGTGGAGGAGCATGATGACCAAACTGAGATTGGGGCCACTGGTTGACGAGAAGCCGGTCAAGCTGACTGTTGAGTTGCCTTCGCCAGTCCATCGCGACCTTGTCGCATATGCTGCAGCCCTCGCCTCAGAAAGCGGCGGTGACGCTGTCAAACCCGAACGATTGATTGCGCCCATGCTCGTTCAATTCATGAAAACCGATCGCGCGTTTCGCCGTCACCGTGCGCATATGAATGCATCCGATGGGGCATAGCTTTCGACATGGCGACGAGGTTCTGTAGTATAGGAAGCTTGTCCGTGTTGCCGAAGAAAAAATGCCACCGAAGCGGCGTCATCTGATATTCGAACTGTCCGATTGCCTGCCGCAAGCTCTATTCCTTCGCTTGCGTGCTGCCTGGCGCATGCTGCAATTGCCGCAGATCTTCTTCATATTGGATCGCAAGCAATCGATGGGCCGATGCCATTACAGGGTTCTGGGCTGCCTTTGCCAATCTGCTTTCTTCATTGGTCCGGCGTTCAAGATCATCCAGAGTGTCACACAGCATATGCCTCTCCTTTCGCAGTGTGTTTGCGGCTTTAGCTAGCATCCGCGCATGACTGAAAT
Source organism: Altericroceibacterium spongiae (assembly GCF_003610805.1). Taxonomy (GTDB): domain Bacteria; phylum Pseudomonadota; class Alphaproteobacteria; order Sphingomonadales; family Sphingomonadaceae; genus Altericroceibacterium; species Altericroceibacterium spongiae. The sequence goes on from NZ_RAPF01000002.1 coordinate 67,300, forward strand.
CGGACGCACCGAAGGCCCATGCGGTGAAAGATTGTGAGATTGCGGCGGGCTGTGAGGGCCTCATGGATTGTCGTTAGGAAGAACTGCGCAATTCTCCTTTCCCTTTCGGTCAGGAGGGCACCACCACCGGTTCGTGGCGGTCCTTTACAAGACGCAGGAAACGTTCAAGCGCTGCATTGTCGTTCCGTTTATGCCACCATGCCCAGAAATCCACATGGGCGAGACCTGCGCTATCGCGCACCTCACGCAGTACTACGCCAGGATGCTGCGTACCCGACGCCGTTTCGGATACTATCGTCACGAAGTCCCCGACTGCCACAAGGTTCAGAATGTTCTCACGAGTGATTTCTTGCATCACGATGCTCGGTATAACGCCGCATCCTTGAAGCCTTGCCCGTATCAATTCCGCTGCATCCGGCCCTGGATCAAGGGTGGGCAGCACGAATATTGAATCTCGAAGGTCGGTCCAGAAAAGTACATCCAATTGGGCAGCATGATGCGACTGCGGCAAAGCGACCAGTAGCCTTTCCGGCCAGAGATGCAGTTTTGCAAAAGTTGGTCCGTTCAGTTCGCCTGGGACAATCGCCACATCAATCGTTCGAGCAGCGAGTCCACGGGCCAGGCTGTCCCAACCAGCTTCAACACCACGAATTTCTACGTCGGGGTAGCATTGGCGGAATCTCAACAAAGCGGTCCGTAAATTGCCGGCCGACAGCGAAGTGCTGAAACCGATTACGAGCGTTCCGGCTTCGCCGCGCGAGATCGCTTGCGCATTCGATCGCAAACCCTCTGCTTCCTCGACGATCTGTCGCGCAACTGCAAGGAATGCGCTGCCCTCTCGGGTCGGTGCAGCACCCCGTGTCGAGCGTTCGAAGATGGTCAGGCCGATATCTTGTTCAAGGAGCATGATGCGACGACTGAGCGTGGATTGTTTGACATTGAGCTTACCCGCAGCCTTGGAAAAGCTTCCGCATTCACCTGCAGCGACAGCATAGCGTAGCTGACGAATCTCGAATACCATGGCTTCACCGGCGCTGTGTCCGCGTTCGGTCGCCGCAGCCCATGGATTTCTGTGCTGGCGCACCATGCGTACGCTCAACCCTGCGTCCGCTCTCCCACCCAAATATCTGCATTATCATTGACCTCTCTTACATAGAGAGGCGGATCGCCCGGTTAGCGCAGGGACATGCAATAAAAATGTCGCCTTCAAGGCGACTGGTTTCGACTTTGGCCGATTGACGCGCAGTGCGGGGCTGCAGGAAGTGAGGTGCAACTGGTTGTCGCCAACCTGTTCGATACGCGTCCACCGCGGATTGTCGGCAGCGTTTTGGGATATGAGCCTTACAACACGCCGCCCAATCCCCGCACAATCGCTTTGATGCACACCTAACGCTTCTGAACTCAGAGACTTTCCTGGCGGGCAACGGTTGTCTCGGACCATTGACTCTTGCTGTATCATGCATCATGTGAAGTTACATGAGGCGAGACAGTCGATTATCGGGCGTGCTCCACGTGCTGCTGCACATGGCCGAACGGTCTGAACCGCAGACATCGGAAGCGCTCGCCCGCGCAATGAACACCAATCCCGTGGTGCTCCGTCGCACCATGGCGGGCCTGCGGCAGCGCGGGTTCGTCAACTCCGAAAAGGGGCATGGCGGTGGCTGGCGGATCGCCTGCGATCTGGAGACTGTCACCTTGCGGGACATTTATGATGCGCTGGGCGAACCGGAGATCCTCGCCATGGGCAATCGCACCGACGCGCCGGGCTGCCTTGTGGAGCAGGCCGTCAATGCCGCGCTGGGACAAGCCTTCGACGAAGCTGAAGCGCTGCTCCTCCAACGGTTCGGCGAGGTGACGCTGGCCCAGCTCAGCGCCGATTTTCACGCCCGCCTGTCCCAGCGCGGCGGTTCCTTCACTCTGGAGAATGCGCATGATAGCTGATGCTGTAATTGTTGGCGGCGGCTTCGCCGGATTGGCTGCGGCCACCTATCTCGCACGGGCGCGCCGCACCGTGCGCGTGCTGGATACGGGTAAGCCACGCAACAGGTTCGCATCCGCATCGCATGGCTTTCTGGGGCAGGATGGTAGCGATCCCGGACAGATACTGGCGACCGCGCGCAACCAGCTTCTTGCCTATCCCACGGTCGAATTGATCGAGGCGGAAGCCACTGAGGCTCGTCTGGCCGAGGATGGCTTCGCGGTGTCGCTCGCCAATGGGGATGAGCTTGAAGCGCGCAAGCTTATCCTTGCGTTCGGATTGCGGGACGAACTGCCGGTGCTTCCCGGACTCGAAGAGCGTTGGGGCAAGACGGTGCTGCATTGTCCCTATTGCCATGGAATCGAGTTCAGCGATCAGCCGCTTGGGGTGCTCTACCGCATGCCCATGTCGGTTCATCAGGCCTGTCTCATCGCCGAATGGGGTCCGACCACGCTTTATCTCAATGGCGCGAAACTGGAGGAAGGCGATGCCGACAGGCTTGCTGCGCATGGCGTGTCGATAGAAGCGGCTCCCGTCGCTGCGCTGATCGGCGAAGGCCCGGCTCTTTCCGCCATCGAACTGGAAACCGGCGAACGGCGCGCGCTGGCCGCGCTTTACATCGCACCGCGATCCTGTCTCGGCAGCCCCTTGGCGGAGCAATTGGGCGCAGACATCGACGAGTGTCCAGTGGGGCCGATCATTTGTACCGATGGCGACAAGATGACATCTGTTCCGGGTCTCTATGCCGCCGGCGATATCGCCCGTGCCCCTCACAGCGTAAGCTGGGCGGTCGCAGACGGCGTGACGGCGGGCACCTCAGCACATCGGGCGCTGGTGTTCGGTTGACGCCATGAACAACAGTTTTCCGTTTTCCGATCCGGCCATGGTTGCTCGATATGCGGAGGATACGCCGCGCAAGGTGCCGGGCTATGGCGACCTTCACCGGATGGCGATGCTGCTGCTCTTCGAACGCCTGGGAAGTACCGCCGACATACTGGTGCTTGGCGCTGGTGGAGGTCTGGAGTTGAAAGCCCTTGCCGAAGCGCAAGCGGATTGGCGCTTTACCGGGGTCGACCCTTCCCCCGAAATGCTGGATCTGGCGCGCACCGTTCTCGGACCGCTCGAAAGCCGGGTTGCACTGAAAAGGGGCTATATAGATGCGGCGCCCACCGACCCCTATGATGCTGCACTCTGTCTGCTGACCCTGCACTTCGTTGGCGTCGAAGAGCGGCTGCACATATTGCGCGCCCTGCATGCGCGCCTGAAACCGGGCGCGCCGCTGGTGGTTGCGCATCATAGCTATCCTTCCGGAGACGACGCCCGCTCCTGGCTGCAGCGATCCGTTGTATTCGCCGCCAATGACCCACCTGATTTTTCAGCCGCCGCCGCGTCGGTCGAGTTCATGATCGAGCGGCTGCACGTCCTTTCTTCCGACGAAGACGAGGCCTTGCTTCGTGAGGCCGGCTTTTCTGATGTCTCCCTCTTCTATGCCGGATTTAGCTTTCGCGGCTGGGTTGCCACGGCATAGCGACCCAAATCACGCGGTCGCATCCTTGTTGGTCGCGCGAACCATACACCAATAGTCGATAGCGCGCCTTCATCGGGTGCGGCCCTGATCGGACATAGCACCTGAACGCCGCCGCAGTTCGTCGGCCATGGATATGGCTGGGATAGGGGCGAACAGCCCTTGCGGGTCGAATGGAGCAGTGACACGCCGCAGCAGGTCCAGACTCACCGCAACCCTCCAATAGTCCAACCAGATATTTCCACGAGCGCGAGGAACAGGGCTTTAAATCAAAGAATGATACGGTATATCGTAACGCAAAAGCGATTGTGCTTTAGGAGACCGAATTTCGTGAGGAAAATGAGTGCTAATCACATTCAAGGGCGTGCCAGCCTTCTATCTCTGGCCGCTGCCATGACAATGCTTCCTGTCAGTGCGCTGGCGGAGGATGCCGCTGCTGAAGACAGCGAGCATGAACGCAGCAGGCGCACTGACGCAATCATTGTCACGGCCAGTCGTTCGCTCAGTCAGCCCGATCTGCCGACAGCCACCCCGGTACAGGTTCTGTCGGGCGATGAATTGGCACATCGCCGCCAGGGCGGCCTTGGCGAAACACTTGCCGGTCTGCCCGGTGTCCATCTCGATAACTTTGGTGGCGGAGCATCGCGCCCGGTGATCCGGGGGCAGACCGTGCCACGGATCGAGATTTTGACGGACGGCGCTAATCTGTTCGATGTGTCGTCGGTTTCTCCTGATCACGCCATAACCACCGAGCCGTTGTTGCTTGACGGTATCGAAGTTCTGCGCGGCCCTGCTGCAGCACGCTATGGCGGCAATGCGATGAACGGCGCGATCAATCTGATCGACAGCAAGGTGCCCAAAGCGGTGCCCGAAGGCGGCCTGTCGGGTTCGACCGAAATCCGGTACGGGACGGGAGATGAAGAAAAAGCCATTGCCGGGCGGGTGACAGCCGGGCTTGGTCAGTTCGCCATCCACGCCGAAGGATCGCGCCGCAAGGCCGATGATTACAACGTGCCTGGTGGGTTCGGTAGCGATGAACTCAAGGATTCCTTCGCCGAAAGCTCCAGCTACAGCTTTGGCGCATCATGGATCACGGAAAAGGGCTATATCGGGGCAGCCTACACCCGGCAGGACAGTAAATATGGCCTGCCTGGCCATTCCCATATTAATGGCGTTTGCCACACCCATGGTACCGATCTGCATTGTGCAGCCCATGATGAGTTCGAGGATCCGTTTGGTTCGTCGGACGACCACACCGCCTATATCAAGCTTCGTAGCGAACGCGTTGATGTTCGCGCCGATTATGAGGATTTGCTGCCCGGCTTCGAACATGTTCGCTTGCGTGGGTCGTATACCGATTACAAGCATGATGAGATCGACGGCCCGGCGCTGTTCAGCCACTACACCAACAAGGTCTGGGACGGGCGTGTCGAACTGACCCACAAGCCGTTGCTGGGTTTCACCGGCACACTGGGCGTCCAATATACCGATGGCACCTTTGGCGGCATCAATGTGAACGATCTGCACGAGCCGCCTCCCACCGCATTCGCGGGCTTTGTGGGTAATCCTCACTATGTAACCGAGAATATCGGGGTGTTCCTGAGCGAGAGGCGCTCGTTCGGGGCGGTCGATGTCGAGATCGCTGCGCGCAAGGACTGGCGAGACATCGACGTTCCTTTCACCGATTATGTCATCTCGCCTCATCTTCAGAGCGCGATCGATTCCTACGATGCCCGAAACGGTGAAGGCGCCTTCCGCAGGATGCGCGAGGAATCGTTCCGCACCGCCAATCCCAGTTCGTCACACGATCCCTTTTCGGCGTCGCTCGCGATGACGTGGCAGATCGGAAATGGCTATTCGGCAGCGTTGTCGCTTGCGCGCACCGAACGGGCCCCGAATGTGCGTGAACTATATGCCTATGGCAACAACCTCGCCTCGAACAGCTACGAAGTAGGCCTTTCGCAGACACAGCGTGCTTCCTCGACCTTTCCGGAAGCGCGAACCGATGTCATGGAGACGGCAAAGTCGATCAATCTGACCTTCCGTAAGGCCGGCGGTCCGCTCGAGTTTGAGGTCGGCCTGTTCCACCAGGACATCGACGATTACATCTTCGCACGCCTGATCGAAACCGAGGTGGAAACCGGCGTAGCGCACAACTACCTGCTCTACACGGCAGCGGATGCGAGCTTTACCGGCATCGACGGGCAGGTCAGCTACCAGGTCGCGCCGCGATCGCGGCTAACGGTGTTCGGCGATTATGTCGGTACCAAGCTCAAGAATGAAGATGACAATCTCCCGCGCATTCCGCCGGGCCGTCTGGGGATACGATATGAACACAGCGCGGGACCGCTGACGGGCGATCTGGAATATTATCACACCTTCGCACAAGACAAAGTCGCTGCCTACGAAACACGGACCGGAGGGTACGATATGCTCAACGCGACGCTCAGTTATCGCTTGGACATTGGCGACGACAGGGGCGTCGAGTTTTACGTGCGGGGCACCAATCTGCTCAATGAACTGGCGTTCGCGCACACGTCATTCGTGAAGGACCAATCGCCGCTGCGCGGGCGCAGTGTTGCGTTCGGAATGCGACATCAATTCTGACTCTAAATGAAGATCATGGCGGTCTCGGCTGCCATGATCTTCATCGTCAGAAGGTGAGCCAGTTGCGTCAGCGAGTTCCTTGGCTGTCTCTCACCGGGATCAGTCGCATAGCGTTGTCATTTAATCGCCAAAGGCAGCATCGCCTAGCTGCCTTTGGCTAATCCGTTGCGAACAAACTGTTAGATCTAGCGTTTTGGGGCAGTTTTTTGATCAGCCTCGCTCTATCCTTAGTTTGTAGGGCGGGCTGGCTTGGAATGGTCAGATATGGGATTGAGAAGATGCGCAAAATCTCCGCGTCTTGCCAACACATCGGCGAGCGAATAGCCATCGAGGATGTTGAGGAAAGCCCGTAACGCCTCGTCCAGCACACTGGTCAGGCCGCAGGCGGGCGCGATCAGGCATGAGCCGCATTCGACGAGATCGAAATCGTCCTCGGTGTGACGGATCAGCGCGCCGACGTTGATTTCTTCTGCGGAGCGCGCGAGCCGAATGCCACCGTTACGCCCCCGCACGCTTTCCAGATAGCCAGCATTTACCAGATCGTTGACGATCTTCATCAGATGGTTTTGCGAAATGACATAAGCCTGAGCGATCTCGGAAATCGAGCATAGCCGGTCGGGCTGCCGCCCCAGATATAGCAGCACACGCATCGCATAATCGGTGTAGCGCGTAAGGCGCATCGTCTAATCTCCAAAAGATGCATTATTGTTGCATGATTTGTTGCCTCGGTATAGATGCATCACAGGTGCATGATTTGGAGTCGCGGCAATGACCAGATTGGAACTGGACGATGCGGGATTGGAAGCGCTGGTAGAAGCCTTCTACGACCGGGTGCGGGCGGACTCCGAACTTGGCCCGATCTTTAATGACGCGATCGATGACTGGCCCCACCATCTGGAGAAGCTGGTTGCCTTCTGGTCGTCGGTCATGCTCACCAGCGGCCGTTACAAGGGTCAGCCCGTTCCCGCGCATATGAAGCACAGAGACAGGATCACGCCCGAACTGTTCGACCGCTGGCTTGGCCTGTGGAAGCAAACCACCGATGAGCTGATGGAGCCGGACGCGGCCATCGCCCTCCAAGCCAAGGCTGCTCGCATCGCGGAAAGCCTGCAACTCGCCATGTTCTTCCGACTGGATCGGCGGCGGGAGCATGCTGACGATGACCGCAAAGTTGCATGACCATGGCTGACATCCGTCCCTATCGGTCCACGCCGGTGTTCGATCAGGACACGCTTCCCGCCGCCCTGCGCGCCCGCCACGATACCAAAGCAGGCGTGTGGGGACTGGTCCGCGTCATCGAAGGCGAGCTTCAACTCACCTACCTCGATCCGCATTCCGAAGTCGTCCTGACGCCCGGGAACCCCGGCCTGATCCTTCCGCAACAGCCGCATTTCGTGACGCCGCTTGGGTCAATGAAAATGCAGGTCGATTTCTACGATCAGCCGCCGCCTGACGGCTGACATCCGGTTTTCCACTACTCCCCATTACATCATAGGAGATTGTGATGTCGCAGCCTCTCAGCGATCAGACCATTGCGCTCGTCAAGGCGACCGTTCCAGCCCTCGAAGCCCACGGCCTCGACATTGTGCATGAGATGTATTCGCGCATGTTCCAGAACCCGGAAATCCGCGATCTGTTCAACCAGTCACACCACGGCGATGCCGGTTCGCAGCCGCGCGCGCTGACCGGTGCCATTCTGGCCTATGCCAGCAATATCGAAAATCTCGGCGCGCTGGCGCCTGCCGTGGAGCGGATCGCGCAGAAGCATGTCGGGCTGCAAATTCTCCCCGAACATTATCCCTATGTCGGCGAAGCCCTGCTGGGCGCTATCAAGGCGGTGCTGGGCGACGCAGCGACGGAGGAAATTCTCGAAGCCTGGGGCGAAGCCTATTGGTTCCTCGCCAATATTCTGATCGCCCGTGAAGACCGCATCTATACCGAGCAGAAGGAGACGACCGGAGGCTGGAACGGTTGGCGTGACTTCCGCGTGGATAAGGTCATCCGGGAAAGCAGTGTCATCAGTTCCTTCGTCCTGCGCCCCGTCGATGGTGAGCCGGTCATGGATCACAAGCCTGGCCAGTATCTGACCTTCTGGTTCGAGATACCGGGGCATCCTCCGGTCAAGCGCAACTACTCAATCTCTTCGGCACCCAATGGCGAGGCCTACCGCATCTCGGTCAAGCGCGAGACGCATGGACTGGCCTCAGGATGGCTGCATGACGAGGCCAAAGCAGGAACCATCTTAAAAGTTGCCGCTCCTGCGGGTGAGTACTTCCTTGCCGAACACACCGAACGACCAGTTGTGCTGCTGTCAGGCGGTGTCGGCCTGACGCCGATGGTGGCGATGCTGGAGGCGTTGGTCAATGTGGATGCGGATGTGCCGGTCCACTATATCCATGGCACGCATAACTGCGATACGCATGCGATGCGCAATCATGTTCGCGACCTGGCGACAAAAGGCAGAGCGGTTCAGGTGACCGACTTCCACCAGACGCCGCTGGGCGACGAGGTGAAGGGCCTGGATTACGACGAAGCTGGGATCATCACCGATGAATGGCTTGTCGCTAATACGCCTGTTGCCGAGGCCGATTACTATATCTGCGGACCGCGGCCGTTCCTGCGCCATGCGGTTTCCACCCTGTCGCTGGCGGGCGTCCCATCCGATCGCATCCACTATGAGTTCTTCGGACCTGCTGACGAACTGCTCGCCGCCTGAAGGAGTGACAAATGGACGACATCATCATAGCGCGCGCCATACACATCCTTTCGGTCCTCTTCTGGATCGGTGGAGTGGCGTTCGTCACGCTTGTGGTGATGCCGTCCATTCGCGGCTCGACTGCCCCGGATGAAAGGCTTGCGGCATTCCACCGGATCGAGGGGCGCTTTGCGCCGCAAGCCCGGGTCTGGGTTGTGCTCGCCGGCGTCAGCGGCTTCTGGATGATCCATCGCGCGCAGATGTGGGACCGTTTCGCCTACCCGCAATTCTGGTGGATGCACGCAATGGCCGCGCTCTGGGCGATCTTCTTCGCGATGCTGTTCCTGGTCGAGCCGCTGTTTCTACACCGGCGCATGCAGAATTCGCCTGACCCGGGAAGGGATTTCAGGCGCATGGAGCGACTGCATCGTATTCTGCTGCTGCTGGGGGTAGTGACGGTGCTGGGCGCCGCTGCGGGAAGCCACGGCCTGTTCTGACCAGCATCGGGGCCGCGGCTCGACCTGCTGGCAAGCGCATCAGTGCGCCACCTCTTCGTCGCAAGCGCTCTGATGTACCTTTACGATGGTGAGCTTGCGCTCATGTCCCACACGGTCCGGCCAGAGAATGGACTGGCCCTCACGCAGGCCGATCAGTCCGGCGCCGATCGGCGTCAGAATGGATATCCGATTTGCCGCGATATCGGCATGTCTGGGATAGACCAGCTGCACGATCCGTGTTGCACCGCTCGCTTCGTCGACGAATTCCGCTTGGGCATTCATGGTGACGACGTCCTTGGATATCCGCCCGGCGCTGTGAACTTTCGCGCGCGCGATTTCCTCAAGTAGAAGTTCGCTGACCTGCGGCAGACGGTCCTGCGCGCCGATGGCTAGGTCGGTCAGGATATCGGCTTGTGTGTCGATCATGTGAATGGGCGGCCGCTTTGGCGCCGTTTTGCGTGTCATGGTGATGGCTTTCCCGGAATGGGCGCACTGAACTGCGTGTCCAATGCAAGGTTCTGGCGAGTCCTGCCCCGAGTTCAGGGCGTACCGCGCCGGAACCCGGGGCTAAATGCCCGTGAGAAGCTGTCCGCCGAGATGACGAAAACGCAAAGAGGAAGCCTTGAACTGCATTGCCGCAAAGATGGGATAGCCCTCCCAAGAAGTCAATTGTGGCCGAATGAACGCGATAGCGGCTAGACGTTCATCCAGCAGCCTTTGCGAAGCGAAAAGTAGTTTGTAGCCGTCCGAGAGGGCCCGTTCTCGACGCGCTTCCCGGAAGGGATAGGGGCGAGATAGTTAGAGGCAGCCGGCAGTGATTAACCTGCCATCAGGGTTTCGAGGCCTCTCGATACGCACAGAGCTTCATCGTTGACCGCCTCTATCGGAAGCCCGGTATCGTTTGTAATCATTTCGGACAGCAGTGAGATTGAGGCGCAGCCGCCCGTAGCAATGATGCTGCCGGATAGAAGGTCCGCAGCGAGATCAGGCTTGATTGTGGCGAGGACGCCTCGGGTTGCTTCGACAATCGGAACCAGATGCTTTTTGAATACCGGCTGGAACACCGAAGCTGACAGCATCCGGGTAGCGGGTAAACCCGTCCGCAGATCCCTTCCTTTGATTTCGACCATATGATTAGAAGGGTCGGCACCAATTCCGGAAGAATCGCCTACTCGCAGAGAAATTTGTCGGCTGATGGCGTGTTTGAGCCGTTCGGCGGTCCGCAGGCCGATCAGAAAATGATGCCTGGCACGCATATGTTCGATCAGTGCCTCGTCGAGCGACTGACCTCCTCCGCGCACGGAGCGAATAAGACATTCGCCATCGATCGAGAACACGGCAATCTCAGTGGTCCCAGCGCCGCATTCAATGATCATCGATGCTCGTGCAGCGCCGATGTCCAAACCGGCACCGATCGCGGCGGCATATGTCTCTTTCACAAGACTGATCCTGCCAAAGCCCGCATCGCTGAGCACCGTGCGCAGGGCAGAAGCTTCTGCTTTCGTAGCATCTGCCGGAATGCCGACCATCGCGCTTGGACGGCTGAGCCGCAAACGCCCCATAACGCTTTTCAGGACATACTGCAGATATGCGCTGGCGGCGTCCAGATCCTGCACGACGCCCCGTGCCAGAGGGCGCCTGATATGTAGTCCACCGGAAGCGCGATCAAGCATGTCGTATGCGTCGGTGCCGGCCGTCAGAAAAAGCTCCTTGCCTCCCTTGTTTGAAAAGCACGATGCAGTGGGTTGTTCAAAGACGATTCCCCCGTCGCGAAGAACGGTGCGGGTGTTTGCGGTCCCAAAATCTATTGCGATATCGGGTCTGTTTTGTCGTGACGTCGAGAAGAACCGGAACATGTTACCCTCGATACAAGGGCTCACTTGCGATGTCGCCTGGAAACATTTGTATCCACGAATACCCTATGAGTTTTGGTGACCGGCGATCCACCTGGTCGACTGGCGACGATGAGAGCAAGGCTTGGCCTCATCCGGAAGTCAATTGTCGCGGACCGGTACGGGTCTGCATAAGCCGCTCGTCATATGTGTTCCGAGCGGTCAACCGGCTTCGCGGGTGCGGCCACCAGAGGGGCTTGGCTGCTGAATTCAACTTGGAGTGTTTTTGCTTCAGCGCGGTCGGTCCGATCCAGTTTCTGCCTGGCCACTCTCCCCGGCGATTCCCACCTGTTCCCGTTCACAGCGTCCAGGCGAATGTGCGACTCTCGACTATCAGAACTACCTTTTTGTATGGCATAATGAATATATACAGCTTGCTCTTAAATTGTTACGATTGATATTTGATGTTTAGTACATCAAAGGAGCATGTATGATCACATCGCAACAGATGCGGGCCGCTCGCGCCCTTCTCGGGCTCGATCAGCGCCAACTTGCCGAACTGGCAGGGCTTTCACTTCCGACGATCCAGCGGATGGAGGCTTCCGACGGCCAGGTACGCGGTGTTGTCGATACGCTGGTCAAGGTCATAACGGCCATCGAACGCGCCGGTGTCGAACTGCTGGGCGAGAATGCTCCAAGCACCGGCATCGGACGCGGTGTGCGACTGCGCGAAAACACCAATGGAAAGCCGCAGGGCCGAGGCGAGTCGATGCTCTACGACAAGGCGGGAGCAGGGGCATCCGTCAGGTGACGACTGCGGCCTTTACGCCGAAGCTCATCACGACGCTGAGGGAGGGATACTCCGCCTCCGCTTTCCGCGCCGATGCCATTGCCGGACTGACGGTGGCCGTTGTCGCGCTGCCCTTGTCGATGGCGCTTGCCATTGCCAGTGGGGCTTCACCCGACAAGGGGCTGATCACGGCCGTCGTCGCCGGTTTCCTGATTTCCTCGCTGGGCGGGTCACGCATGCAGGTGGGCGGACCGACCGGTGCATTCGTCGTCGTCGTCTTCAATGTCATCGCCCAGCACGGCTATGACGGGTTGCTGATCGCTACGCTGCTGGCCGGCCTGATCCTTATTGCGGCAGGCGCGGCCCGGTTGGGCCAGATGATCAAATATATCCCGCACCCGGTCGTTACCGGCTTCACGGCAGGGATCGCGGTGATCATCGCATCGAGCCAGGTGAAGGACTTTCTCGGTCTCTCGGTTGAAAACGTGCCGGCCGATTTTCTGCCGAAATGGCAGGCCTATTTCGGCGCGGTGCAATCGATCGATGGCGCGACCGTTGCCGTGGGGGCTGGCGCGCTGGCGATCATCGTCGGCCTGCGCCGCCTCGCCCCGCGGCTTCCCGGCTTTCTCATCGCCGTTATCGTGGCATCCCTTCTCGTCGCGATCTTCAAGCTTCCCGTCGATACGATTGGTTCGCGGTTTCCCGATATTCCCGCCGGACTACCCGTCCCTTCACTGCCGACAATTTCCATTGCCAAGATCGGCGAAGTGCTGCCTTCAGCCTTTACGATCGCTTTTTTGGCAGGAATCGAGGCCTTGCTATCCGCCGTCGTTGCCGATGGCATGGCGGGCACCCGCCACCGTTCCAATCAGGAACTGATCGGTCAGGGCGTGGCCAATCTGGGCTCGGCCCTGTTCGGCGGCCTGCCCGCCACCGGTGCGATTGCCCGCACGGCCACCAATATCCGTGCCGGCGCGCGCACCCCCGTGGCGGGGATCTTGCATGCGGTGTTCGTGCTGCTGTTCGTCCTCTTCGCCACCGATCTGATGGCCTTCGTGCCGATGGCGGCGCTGGCAGCGATCCTGTTCATGGTCGCCTGGGGGATGAGCGAATATGAACGCTTTCTGGCCCTGCTGCGTATGCCAAACAGCGACCGCGCCGTATTGCTGCTCACGTTCGGACTGACCGTGCTTGTCGATCTGACAGTAGCGATCGGCGTCGGCGTGACGCTGGCATCGCTGCTGTTCATGGCGCGGATGGCCGAGACGGTCGAAGTGGATGCCAGCGGCAAGCGCGATACAGAACTGGATTCCGAAGACATCCACCAGCGCGACGACCTGCCCGCAGGCGTGGAAGTCTTTCGCATCACCGGCCCCTTCTTCTTCGGCGTCGCCGGAGAGCTGCTCGATACGCTGCGCCGCATGGGGCAATCGCCCAAGGTCATCATCCTGCGTATGCGGTTGGTGCCGCTGCTCGATGCCAGCGGAGCGCAGGCTCTGGAGGAGTTTGTTGCACAAGCAAGGATCGCAGGCGCCACGGTAATACTATCCGGCGCCCAACCCCAGCCCATGGCCATGCTGCGGCGCGTCCATCTCGACGGCAATTCCGACGGGATTTTCTTTGCCGACGACTTCTCCCAAGCGCAGGCGCTAGCGCTGGATCTGTGCGGAGAAACGGCATCAGGGACACCAGAAAAATTGGGGCCGGTTGCATGACTCTTTGTGTAGATGGCACCAACAATCAAATCGGACTGTCGGCTCAATCGCGCTCTTGACCAGAGAACAAAGAGCCTATCCATGTAGAAAGACTGGCAAAATGCGACAATGAAGGTGTTAGGCCCGACGTAACTGTCGTCGAGTTTAACGCAGTTCCTTAGCGCCAGGAGCTACATGGTGCGGTGTCACGCGCAACTGCTTCGCGAGACGATGAAAATTCGAGCGAGCATCATCTCGAATTGGCCGCGCAGCGCCGAGATTCAACTTCGCACGATGTTCTTGAAAAGGAGGTGGCAAAATGCTACCTCATAGGCTGGAGGTGACCTATGGCCCAGTCCATCAAACTTGCTGACGATATCATGAAGATCGTCCGCCGCGAGTCCGAGTTACAGAGCCGCTCGATTGCTGGCCAGATCGCCCATTGGGTGCGCATAGGCCGCGCCATCGAAAAATCGGGCAATTTCGATCATGCCCGCATCACCGCTGCGCTCGCTGGCGACATCGAGACAACCGTCCTCACTGATGAGGAAAAGGATGTCTGGCTCGACAGTTTTGTCGAGAAGATGGGGCAGCCTGGGACCGATGAAGACGCTTTCTTTGCCCGGCGGCGGCAGCTTGGACTAGGTGTCGGTCTCGATGAGGGCGGCAATCTCGTGCGTGAGAAGGCCGCGCATAAGGCATGACGCCGACGATGATCGTGCTTGCCGGGCCGAACGGCGCCGGCAAGTCGACTCTCTACCAGACCCGTGTAGCACCAAGCTTCGCAGGACCATTCATCAACGCCGACATCATCCAGCGCGACGAACTGCGCGATCCTTCTCCAGCCGCGTCTTACGAAGCAGCCAGGATCGCGTCTTCGCGCCGGGCTGACTATCTTTCTCGAGGTCGCGATTTCGTGACCGAAACGGTCTTCTCGCATCCCTCCAAACTTGAACTGATCGACGAAGCACGAACCAAAGGTTTCACCGTCATAGTGATGCATGTTGGCGTCGACACGCCAGATCTCTCTGTTGCGCGTGTCGGTACGCGTGTCGAGGAAGGCGGACATATCGTACCCGAGGACAAGATCCGCGCCCGTTACGAGCGTGGCGCGTCATTGATCCGCGCCGCAGTCCTTAAAGCGGATCGCGGCATGGTCTTCGACAATTCGCGTCTCAACGAACCGCCGAGCCATTGCCTGACATTCGCGACCGGGCGGCTGGCCTTTGCGTTGCCGCGCCTACCCGACTGGATTAGATCGGTTTATGAAGCAGACTTGGAGATCTGAAGCCAAGTGCGAAGGATGGCCGGCAAGCTACCCGGTGCCAGCCAGGTAATCCGAGCTACTCTTCATTGAGTTTCGTTTGCACAGCCGATCGCCCACCCTGCGTCCAGATGTCAAACGTCGACTGACCTTCCTCAGCCATCGTCTGGATCATGGAGATTTCACGTTCTGCAAGGGGCCGCTGAAGTTCCGCGTAAAGCGCCCGATCATCGAACCCCGCGCGCGCCGCGGCGTTTCGGTCCGTTGCGAACCGGACAGCTGAGATCCGCGACCAGTAAATAGCTGACATGCACATTGGGCATGGTTCAGAGCTTGAATATAGAATGCAGCCATCGAGGAACGGCGCTTCGAGCGTCTTGCAGGCGCTTCGAATTGCGACGATTTCGGCGTGAGCGGTCGGATCGTTGTGAGCATGAACGTGATTGAAGCCTTCCCCGACGATGGCTCCATCTTTCACTATCACCGCACCAAAAGGCGGTCCCGAGCCCTGCGAGATTGCCTCTTGGGACAGGGCAATAGCTCTTGCCATCGCATCTTCAGGCAGAACCGGATTGACCATATCTTTCTCCGACCGGCGATATGGCTGCCGGCTTTTGGCCGAAGGGTTCGTACTGAGGCTTAGCTGTCATCACGTCTCCAGCTTCGTTATCCAGTGCTGCACGAAAGCAGCGCGCTCATCGGGCGACACGAGAGTGAGGGGAACAAGACCGTATCCCAGTTCCTGATAGACAAGCGCCATCACGTCATAGGTCGCCACCGCCTCGTCCCAGTCCTGCTTACGCTCGGCGTCGTTGGCGTAGATCTCGGCCCAGGGCGGGGCGATGAAGACATGTCGGTTGTACCGGTTGCTCTCCGCCGCGCGTGTGAGGTCGCCGGGTATGCTCAGCCCGCACAATATGCGGTAGCCGATGATGTCGGGAATGCCTCGGTCGAAGAACAAGACGCCGTCTTTCGTCCGTGCCTCCTCATAGGAGCTGAGGTCATGCGTAAGCATCCGCTGGGCAAAGGCGTCGCGGTCATCCCATGGTAGAGCGGTTCCGCCGGCGGCCACCTCGTCGCGGATCACCGCTCGTCCGGCCTCGGGCATATGCGGCAAGCCTTGTTCGGCCAGCGCCGCAAGGAGCGTGCTTTTGCCTGATCCCGGTCCGCCGGTTACGACGAAGAAGCGATCCATCCCGTCCCTCAACTTTCCCGCGCCTGCGCGAAGGTAAGGACCAGCGTGTCCCGCCATGCGGGGGAGCCCCGTATCGCGGAAACGATGGGCGTTGTGCCGTGGCGGACATCCCGGTCATTCAGCAGCAGGGCTTCGCCGGGACGGGTAAGCCGGTGCTCGAGGATGCAAGCGCCAAATGCATCCTCGACGCGGCTCTCGCCGCCTGCATAATCGCGGCCGCCGACAAGCAGGATCAGCACCCAGTCGCGCCCGTCATGATGCATGCCCTCCGGCGTTGGGAGGCCCGGCTGTCCCGGCAGCGCTTCGATGCGAAATTGATGCGCTTCGACCGCCCAGGAGTTCGGACCTTGTGGGCTCGCATCCGCGATAAGGGAGGCGGTGCCCAGCACCAGCGCCTGAAACAGCGGCGATCCGGTTCGAGCCTCGGCCATCGGCGCGAACCAGCGTTCGATGCCGCCATTCAAGGGATTGTGATCGCGCTCCTGGTAATGCGCGCGATGCGGCAGGCGCATGCATTTCCCGTCTGCCACATCAAAGGCGGCATAACGTCTGCGGCGATAGGTGCCGCCGTCGGCCATCCACGTGTCGTGCGGCAGATCATCCCAACTCCGCGCGAACGCGGCCCATTCGGAGCTGCCAGGATCAACCAGCTTGCCCGGCGGCAGGAGCAGGGCGGGCGGCGTGGCGATGCACTCGCCGGAGGCGGTGGCAAGCTGCCCGGTCATGTCTCGCCGTCCCAGTAGCCGACCGCATCGGCATAGCGTCCGACATGGTCCACCGACCGGCTCGCCTTGTCGCCGCCGGGCGCGGCGCCTGCCATGACCGCGAACTTGCCGCTGTCGGGATAGTCGATCACGTCGGGCTCGTTCATCGTGCTGATGGCGAGATAGCGCAGGTCCGTATTACCGGTGTTGATGATCTGGTGCGCACTTGCCGCGCCGCTGGCCGGGCACAGCGCGACATCGCCCGCCCGTAGTGCATGATCGCCATCGGCATAGCGCAGGCAGCCTCTGCCGGAGAGGATCACGAACAGTTCCTCATTCGCGTGATGGCCGTGGAACGGCCACGCCCGTTTGCCCGGCGGCACCACCACCAGCCTTCCGCCCAGCATGTGCGCACCCAGCGGCGAAGCGAAGGACGCCATACGCGCTTCATAGAGATCGCCGTGCGCCTGTGTTTGCAGGTCAAGGGTATCGAGATGAAGAACGGGGGGTGTGATGACGGCCATGATTGAACCAATACAATGTTTGATTTGATCGACTCATGATTTGATACAATGATGAGGCCCAAGGAGCAACCAGATGAGCACGAAGACCCCGGCCGATTTCTATTTCGATCCCGTCTCGCCCTTCGCCTTCCTGATGTGGAAGCGCCTGCGTGAAGACGATTTCGGACTGGAGATAAGCCCGGTCCCGGTGCTGCTGGGGGCGCTGCTCAACCACTGGGGCCTGATCGGCCCGGCGGAAGTGCCGCCCAAGCGGGTGCAGACCTATCGCATGTGCCAATGGCTGGCAGCCAGGAACGGAATCGCGCTGCGCTTTCCCGATGCGCATCCGTTTCGTTCGGTCGAGGCCCTGCGGCTGCTGATTGCGCTCGATGCCCGCGCAAATGCTGTCGATACCGTGTTCGAGGCGGCTTTTGGGAAAGGCCGGGATTTGACCGATGGCGCCGAACTGGAGAGGCTTGGCGGCGAACTTGGTCTTTCCGCTGTGCAGGATAGGATCGCAAGCGCGGATGTAAAGGACGGGCTCCGAGCCAACACCGAGGCGGCGATTGCGCGCGGCGTGTTTGGCGTGCCCACGCTTGCGATCGGGGAGGACCTGTTCTGGGGCTTCGATACGCTGGAGTTGGTGCGCGATTATCTGGCCGATCCCAAACTGTTCCAGACGGCTGAGATGCAACGCCTCGGCACTCTCGATTATGGCGTGCCCCGGAGGGCAGAATCGTGACCGGGGCCAATGACCCGCTTCTGCTCGAACGCGTTCGCGAGAGCTTCTCGCGTCAGAGCTTCATGGGGCTGATCGGGGCCGAGGTGATCCACGCCAGCCACGGCAAGGTGATTCTCGATCTGCCGTTCCGGGCTGATCTTTGTCAGCAGAACGGCTTCCTTCATGGCGGTGTCGTTGGTGCGATTGCCGACGTGGCGGGCGGCTATGCGGCCTATTCGGTCTTCGGGGATGGCGACGATGTTCTGACGGTTGAATACAAGCTCAATCTTATCCGCCCGGCGGCGGGAGAACGCCTGCGCGCCACGGGTGAAGTGCTGCGCGCCGGCCGCGCCCTGACGGTCTGCGATCTCAAGGTCCATGCAATGCGTGAGGGAGAGGAGGTCCTGTGTGCTTCCGGCCAGCAGACACTCATGCGCATGGAAACGGCGCGGCCATGACGCTCCCAATCCTTTTGCTTCCCGGCATAGGCGGTTCGGGACCGGACCATTGGCAAAGCCATTGGGAGCGGACCGATCCCGACATGACCCGCTTCGCACCGTCCGACTGGGACCGGCCGGAACTTGCCGACTGGTGCGAGGCGCTGGATCGGGCGGTGAAGTCCCTGAACAGCTCGCCCATTCTGGTCGCGCATAGCCTTGCCTGCCTGCTGGTGGCGCATTGGGCCGCCGCGCGAGGAGCTCCGGTAGCTGGCGCGATGCTGGTCGCCGTGCCAGACCCGTGCGGACGGGCGTTTCCGGATGAAGCGCGGTCCTTCGCGCAAGCGTCGGCGCAGCCCCTGCCATTTCCCAGCCTGATCGTCGCCAGCGCGAACGATCCTTACGGAACAGTCGATTACAGCAAACGGCGCTCCGGGCAGTGGGGCTCGCGGCTGATCGCGCTGGGTCCGCTCGGTCGTATCAACGCGGGCAGCAATCTGGGCGATTGGCCAGAGGGCCGGGAGATCCTCACTTCATTTCGCGCTGAAATCGAAGGGAATGGAGCATGACCATCTGGACTGCACTTGCCGGATTCACGCTGGCCGCCGGGCTTCTTGTCGTCACACCCGGGCTCGACATGGCATTGGTTCTGCGCACGCTCGCCGTCGAGGGGCCGCGTCAGGCTCTCGCGGCGGCGGCAGGCGTGGTTGCGGGCGTTCTTGCCTGGGGGCTGATTGTGGCGCTGGGGCTTGGCGCGCTGCTCGCGCTGTCAGGCACGCTCTACACGATCCTGCAATATGCAGGCGCCGCCTATTTGCTATGGCTGGGGCTGGGCATGGTTCGTGCGGCTCTCAAGTCGGGTGCACCTTCCGATGCAGCAAGTCCGGCATTGCCATCTGTTCCATCACGATCGGGCAACTGGTTCATGAAGGGCCTGCTCACCAATCTGCTCAATCCCAAGATGGGTGTCTTCTATGTGAGCTTCCTGCCGCAGTTCATCCCGACGGGAGCATCGGTAATGGGCTTCAGCCTGTTGCTGGCGGCGCTTCATGCCACGCTTGGCATGGCCTGGTTCGCGCTCCTGATCCTTGGCAGCCGTCCGCTGCGGCACTGGTTCGCGCAAGGGGCCGTAGCGCGCTGGCTCGATGGCCTGACCGGCGGCGTGCTCATCGCACTGGGTCTGCGCATCGCCTTCCATCCGGCGCAGCGATAGCGCCATTTCCATATCGAGAGAGCAATGCAGATAGCCGTTCTGACTTTCGACGGGTTCAACGAACTGGATTCATTCATCCCGTCGGCGATTCTCAATCGCCTCAGGCCGCTTGGCTGAGATCCCCTACCGATCCAGTTCCGCGAGCCATCTCGCCAAGCCCGGGCTTCTTCTGATCGGTGCTATAGACATGGATGAACGGCCCTCCCCCTTGTGATTGCCGATACCCATTTCTCCTGCCATGGCACAGGCATGAGCGCGTTTGCTTTTTTTGGGGCCGCTTTGGCCGAAATCGCGGGATGTTTCGCCTTCTGGGCCTGGCTCCGACTCGACAAGTCCCCTTGGTGGATCGCACCCGGGATACTGTCGCTGTGCTTGTTCGCATATCTTCTGACCCTACCGGTATCGGCTCAGGCCGGACGGTCGTATGCTGCCTACGGTGGAGTCTATATCGTATCCGCCGTGCTTTGGCTCTGGCTCGCTGAGGGCACCAAGCCAGATCGTTGGGACCTGCTGGGCGCTGTCGTCTGCCTCATCGGTGCAGCTATCATTTACTTTGGCCCTCGCAGTACGGCCGTCGGATAGCCTGCGACGTGTATCAGCGTCCCGACGAAATCCTACCTTGCTGATGCCGATCTCGGCCCGCCCATCGCTCATAGCCTGCCGACGGGCATGATCTTCGATCTCACGGTGGACCAATATGCCCGCGACTGGGCATCATTCGCTTCCCGACCGTTCGATCACCAGAATGCGCGCTTCGCCAAGGGGGCGGGCGACGTGTTCATCGCCCGGTTCGGCGTGAAAGATGTCCCCTGTTTCAAGATGCAGAACCTGTTCGCCGCCAGTGGTCCGGACATGCATGTCGACACGCCCGTCGAGGACAGCGAAGACTTCCGGGCTATCGTTGATGTGCCAGCGGTAGGGCTGGTCGGTCCAGTGCAGCCGCACCGTCGCGTCGACGATCCGCTCGATCGACAGCGCGTCCCAGGCTGATCTGCCGGTGAAATCGCGGGCGCGGATAACCTGCATTTCTATCCTCTTGCTCACCGCTGTTGTGACGGAGATTTGGGATCAGTTACCAGGCGACGTTTCCTGCGCGCTGTAGAAGCTCTCGCCTTCGACCTGCCGGTCGTCCACGAAGCGCATGGTTTCGAGCGCCCGCCGCGCTTTGCCGTTGCGCCGGGCCACATAGTGGACGCCGAGCACCTGGCGCTCGATATCGCAGACGGCGGCGATCAGGGTAAAATGCAGTTCGGACGAAGCCTCCAGCGCCTTTGACCAATATGAGCGCAAACTGGCCTTGCCTTCGATGATGGGAGATCCCGTCAGTTCCGCGGCCAATGGGCTGATGAAGCGCGCGTCTTCGGCAAAATGCGCCAGAATGGCGTCGAGATCGCGCGCGTTCCAGTTGGCAATCCAGTTCGCCGCGAACATCTCCATGTCTTCCCGGTTCATTGCGTTGTCCTTCAGATCAGAAACAGCAGGGCAGTGAGCGCGGTCAGAACCGCCATCACGCGCACAAACACGATCATGCCCTTGCGGCTTTCGAGCAGTTCGCGGGCGCCTGCGCCCATCGCCGCCCAGGTTGCGATGGAAGGCAGGCCGATCAGCACGAAGGCCGCGACGATGACGCCGAGTTGCAGGGCGAGCGGCCGGCCGGGCACGGTAAAGCTGGCGATGGCGGGCATGGTGATTGCCCAGGCCTTGGGATTGACGAACTGGAAGGCAGCTGCCTGAAAGAAAGTTAGCGGATGCGCGCCCTCGCGCCGTTCGACGCCTTCCGATTGCCACAGTTTCACCGCCAGCCATCCGAGATAGACAGCACCGAAGATCCGCACTGCCCAGCGCAGCACCGGCCATGCCTCGAACAGCGCACCCAGACCCAGCCCGCTGAGCACCAGCATGAGGGCGCAGCCGAAATTGATCCCGAAGATGTGCGGGATGGTCCGGCGGAATCCGAAAACCAGCCCCGACGAGGCGAGCATGATGTTGTTGGGGCCGGGCGTCGCCGTGCAGACGAAACTGTACAGCGCAAGCGGGGCAAGCAGACTCGTATCCATGATGTTCTCCTGAACCGCTGGATGATCATCATTGAACTATGAGTCAAATGTGATATTGAACCGGTTCAATATAGCGCGGGAATGGCAATGAAGGACTGGCAGCCGGATATCTCGAAGGGCAGTGCGCCGGTGTACGAGCGTCTCGTGACCGCACTGGAGGGCGATGTGCGCGATGGCCGCTTGGTGCCCGGTGATCGCTTGCCCCCGCAGCGCGATTTGGCGCACCGCCTATCCTTGAGTGTCGGCACGGTCAGCCGGGCCTATGTCGAGGCGGAGCGCCGGGGGTTCATTTCCAGCCATGTAGGCCGTGGTTCTTTCGTCGCCGACCGGGCAAGACCGCATTCCTCGCCACATGACACCGGCCCGCTCGATATGGCGCATAATGTGCCGCCGCTCGATCCTGCCGAACGCTGGATCGGGGAGGGGCTGTCCCGCGTGCGCCAGCGCGCCGATCTTGGCACAGCGGTAAACTATGCGCCGCCCGAAGGCCTGGCCTCGATCCGCGAGGCGGGGGCATCCTGGCTGAAGCGCCGTCATGGCGTGAGGCGCGCGGCGGCGGATCGAGTTATTCAGTGCAACGGCGGACAGCATGGCCTTGCACTCGCCTTCGCCGCGCTGGCGCGGCCGGGCGATACGATCCTGTGCGAAGCCGCGACCTATCCCGGTATCCGGACGTTGGCCGACCATGCGGGTTACCGCCTGCAGGGCGTTGCCATGGATGAGCGCGGCATCGATCCCGAAGCGCTAGCGCGCTGTGCCCGGGAGACCGGCGCCAAGGTACTGGTCATAATCCCGACCTTGCAGAACCCGACCACGATCACCCTCGATGCCGCGCGCCGCGCTGAAATCATCGAGGTCGCCCGTGCCCATGATCTGATGATCGTCGAGGACGATGCCTATCGCGTCTTCGCCGATGCCGGGGCGGCGGACTGCTTTGCGGATCTCGCGCCGGAACGGACGTTGATGGTCGCGGGCGTTTCCAAGGCGGTCGCGCCCGGTTTGCGGCTCGGTTTCCTGTTGCCACCCGACGATGAGGATGTGCGCGACCGACTGCTGCTGGGCATCCGCGCCTTTGGCTACAGCCCGCCTTCGCTGGGCGGTCTGGTCTTCAGCCAGTGGGAACAGGACGGAACGGCCGACAGAATCGCTGACGATGTCATCACCGAAAGCGAGGCAAGGACGCAGCTGGCAGCGTCGATCCTCGGCAAGGCGATGGCGCCGCCGGGGGCGGGCCGCAGCCTGCATGTCTGGATGCCGATGCCCATGCTCGATGCCCAGCGGCTGAGCGCTCGCGCCTTGCGCGCTTCCATCGCATTGACGCCGCCTGACGGGCCGATTGTCGATGCCGTGGCGCCCTCGGGCGTCCGCCTGTGTCTGGGCGGCCTGCGCGCGCGCGATGCGCTCGAACAGGCGCTTCGCGATATCGCTGCTATGCTTTCTCCCACGGGCGATAGCGCGGCGCGTGGAATCATTTGACCGCTGGAACCACCATGGCCCGCACACAGCTCCGTTTCGGTCGGTCGGACTTGTGGTCCTATGCAACGCTTTGCATCGTCATCTTGTTCTGGTCGGGCAATTTCATAGTCGGCCGCGCTGTGAACGGCGTGATCCCGCCGTTCACACTCGCCTTTGTGCGGTGGAGCGGGGCCCTTCTGATTGCGCTCCCGTTCGCATGGCGGCACCTTGTGGCAGACCGGGACATCCTGCAGGCGCACTGGAAACCTGTCCTGTTGCTTGGTGTGACCGGCGTAGCCGCCTTCAACGCCTTTATCTATTCGGGCCTGCGTTTCACAACCGCAGCGAACGGCCTGTTGCTTCAGGCCGCCACACCGGCGCTCGTGCTCCTTTTCAGCCGTATCTTCTTCAGGGATCGCGCGCCGTTGCTCCAAGCTGTCGGCGTAACGCTCTCGATGCTGGGCGTGGCGGTCATCGTGTTGCGGGGCAATCTTTCGGCGGTGGCGCAATTGAATCTCAATTCCGGCGATGTCCTCGTGCTTGGCGGGGTTATTTGCTGGGCCCTTTACACGTCGCTTCTGCGGCTTCGCCCCGATTGCCATCCGGCAAGTTTTCTGGTGGCGACCTTCGCGGTCGGCGCGGCGGCGATGCTTCCATGCGCCGCAATTGAAGCTTACGCTGGCTCCAGCATTCCTCTACGCGCCGAAGTGCTGGCGGCATTTGTCTACGTCGCATTCTTCCCGTCGCTCATCGCATATGTGCTCTACAACGCTGCCGTGAAACGATTGGGGGCCGCGCCCGCTGGGCAGATGATTACACTCATGCCGCTGTTCGGCGCACTGCTGGCGGCGGCGTTACTCGGTGAAGCGCTCCAAGGCTTTCATGCCACGGGCATGGTTTTCATTCTCGGCGGTATTGTGGCGGGAGCGATCGGCGACGTCAGGCGGACGCGTCCTGACGCACGCTGACAATGCTTATGCACCCGAACCCGGCGCTAGATGCCCGCGAGCAGTCGTCCACCACGAATGCAGAAGCGCGAAAAGGCAATCCATACAGTCACGTCGGAAGGCATCTCCTTGGCCCTTCGCCAAGTCAATCCAGTCGGCTGAACCAGTATCGAGCCCGGCACTGTAATCTTCCGCCAAGCCAAGATTGGCGTGGCGATTCTTTGTGCGCGCTACTTCATTGTGTGACGGTAGCGATGGCAACAGCTGGTTCGGTCGCAGACCGCATTCACAACAACTTCACATGAGTTGCCTAACATCGGCAAGTGATTTGAAAAAAAGGGGTCGGGGTCTTCATGAAATATCTCATCGGATCTGGGCTAGCCTGCATCGTATTCGTCGGCCTGGCGGCAGGCGCCGTCGCGCAGGGTGAGCATCCACTGGTGGGCGAGTGCCGCGCTACCGAGGTGACCATGCCCAACAGCTGCGGCTGTACAGTTACCAATTCCCGGCAGGCAGGTATCTCCGAATCCGACCTCAGCGCATTGTTCAAGGATGATGCTCAGAGCACTCCCGTTTCCGAGCAAACCTATCAAAGCTTCTGGCTCATCAAGTCCCAATGCATGCTGGACGTGACGATGACAGCGCAAGCCAGCGGTTCGACCATGACCAACGTACCGCGCGTGGCTGGCCCCGGGCCGGCCCTCGCCGCACCATCTGCGTTGGCGCCAGCGGCACCGCGCGCGACGGCACAGGCGGCGGCGCAATTGTCGTCGGGCGAGCCTGACTATGCCCGCGGACGTGTGATTGAGCTACCGCGCGAGCGAGCGGAAGCGCTGATGGCACAGCTGCGTGGAACTGCTTGGGAGATGACCGAAGCCGACGCCCGCGACGGCTGGAAGATGCAGCTTCATTTCCGTCCTGACGGAGTGCTTGTCACCCAGTTTCTCAACGAGCGAGGGGAATTTGCTTCTTCCTCGGCCGAACGCTTGGTGCGCGGCGACGGGACCGCGCCCGGGCAAGCCAATTCCGATGCGATCAGGGTGGATGAGCGGGGGTTGGAGACCCGTCGTGAGGGCCGGCTGGTTGAATTCGCTTTCTACCGTCAGCCCATCGCGAGCCCAACCCTCGGCGGTCTGCGCCCATTTCCGTTCGTCCTCGTTGAAAATGGCCGCTTGCTTGTCGGCGAAAGCGGGCGTCACGGATATATGAACCGGGAATTCCGCATGATCGGCGATGCCGCGGCAGCGCTGCCGGCGGGCTTGTCGGCGCCCGAGCGCCGTGCCGCGACCATTCCCGGTCCGCTTGCCAACCGTTTCGGCTGGATCACGAGTGAGGTCCATGGCGAGGCGGAATGTACCGCTGACCTCCTGGTCCTGCCGGAGGGTGCCCCGGCACCGCGCGATACCAATGAATTCAGCACCGCACGCAAGGCCCGGGCCTATCCACTCATTGGCACTATACTTATGCTGTCAGGCGAGCCGGACTGGCAGACCGGGATGAAGGTGATGTTTGACGGAACACCGCGTGTTCTGCCCCGTGTCAGGGGCGATATGCACAGTGTCGCCTACTCTGATGGCATCCTTTCGCTGAACATCAGCCACGGCGAGACCGTCACCGACAATCCGGCCTATGGTTACAGCGTGGACGATGTGGAGGTGCGCCATGAAGGCAGGACACAACACTTCACAGGCATGTCCTTCAACCTGTGCTGATTGCCATTGGCTGAGTCCCGGCACCGTGCAACGACCAGCCCGGACATCGGCCGGAAACATTGCCGGTTAACCGCTAGATTGCCACGCAGTCCATAATCGGCTGACCGCACCTTTTGGGAATTGCGCGTGTGGGCATCGCCAAGATTGAGTTTTCTAGCCAAGCAACACCACTCCGCCCGGCAGATGCCGCGCTTCCACCTCAAGCAGGCGCTCAAGCTGAACCACGGCAAGGTCGATCTGGTCGATATGGAAGACGCCCGTCACCGGCCAATCTGCCTTGGAATTGTCGGTCAGGACGAGCCTGCCTGGGTAATAGCGATTGATTTGCGGAATTGCCTCAGAGACGGTCGTGCCTCGCAGAACCAACAGGCCGCGCCTCCAGGCCAGGCGCACGAACTCGTCCGCCTTCGCCTTCTGCACTTTTCCATAGGTGTCGAAGACGATCTCGTGACCAGACCGAAGAGGTTCCGAATAGGCGCCCCTGCTGATGGTGACGGTTCCTTCTACGCAGGTCACGCAGAGACTTCCGGCCATCATTTGCACATTGAAGGCCGCTTGGCTTGCCGACAAATGGGCTGTGCTAGCAAAGACTTTGAAGGGCTGTTGCGCATTTGAAACCGATATGAATGCCTCGCCAGCAATCAGCTCGAGGCCATGGCCCCCCAGCGTTCGCGATGAACTCGAGCGCGAATTGAGCTCTACCTCCACGCCCGCTACGGGCCGGAAGCTCTGCTGCTCCCCGGCTCCTGTTCGTCTGTCGGCCATCAGTTCTGCCAGTGATGGCCACAATGCGAGTGGAGGATTGACCACCATCAGACCGCCAGCGAGCGAGGCTGCAATTGCGCCTCCACCCAGAAAACTGCGTCGGCTCATGGCCGGATGCCGAGGCTTGGCGCCGAACGGAACCACATTCCCGCCGCTGTCTGCCGTGCGCTGTGCAGCCGTCCTTTCAAATGTCTCCGCTGCTGTCGGAAGCTCAAGATGGCGCATATGGGAGCACAGATCCGATGCGGCGGCAAAGGCCCGCTCATGAGCGGTGCTCGCAGCGATCCAATGCTCGAAAGCGACGCGGTCGCTTTCGGCGAGTTGCCCCACTGTCAGGCGCACGACCCAATCGACCGCTTCCCTGTCGAGCGGATCGATGTCGCTTTCGAGGTCACCTCTTGAGGTCATCGTGGCCCGCGAACTCCAGAATCCTGCTTGCTATCCGTCACAAAAATTCCTCTCTTATTTCCTAGAGTGCCGCACCCGCTGGCCAGCGAGAATATTTTTTCGACCGGTCCGTTCCGCGCAGTGCAGAATTGCAGACCGGATGTCCGATTGTATGGTGCGCACGCTCACGCCATATTCCTCCGCCAGCACTTCGGGACTGGTTTCACCGCGAAAACATTTGAAGAATGCCGTGCGCTGTCGTTCAGGCAATTCAGCCAGAGCAGCCATCATAAGTTCGACTTCCTCACGAGCGGCAATGACGCGGTCAGGCAGCGGTTGGTCGTCAGACAGCTCGTGAATATCAGCGAGGTTGCCATGCGAATTATGACGGGCCTCTCGCCTTAGGAGATGGCCGGCCGTGTTGAGTGCGGTGCGATAGACATAAGCATCGGCATTGGCGATTGCTCCCAACTCCCCGCCCTGGTTGAGCCTTATCCAGGTCTCATTGAGAGCTTCGCTCGCCAGCTCTGCCGAACCGAGCCGCCGGGCCAGACGGCGCTTGAGATCGCTATAGCCGTCAACCAGCGAACGGCGCAGCGAGAGGCGCGTGCCGTCGGGCATCACCCGCTGCTCCCTCGCTTCTTGCTCTTGGTCCGCTCCATCTGGCATCTAGCGCCCCGAAACATCGAAAATCAGCGGTTGCGGAAGATCGGGCGGCGGCGGGAGCGCAAGTTCCGCGCCATCGAGTGATTGCGCGATGCGTCTATCGAGCTCGGGCCTCCGGCTGCCTTTTACGATCTGGACATCGAACAGCGTGCCATCCGGCGAAATGCGTGTGGCCAAGCGCAGATCGGCGGCTTGTCCTCCCTCGATAATAGCGCTTTGCGCAACGTAGCTTCTGATGCGAACCGCCAGACGCCGTGCAAACTCTTCATTTCCATGGCCGACACGCGTTTGTCCGATCATGCGCGGCGCGGTTACATGCATCATGTCGAGACTGAGCCGAGCGTGACCTGCATTCCGGCCTGTTTCTGTCCCGGGTGCTCTCGATCGGGCGCCGGCTTGGTTTGCTGGAACGATGATGACCGACCGGCCGCTGGTGAAACGCGCGACCAGCCCGCTGCCTTCCAGTAGCAGGTGCAAGGCTTCAGCTGGCGAAAATGTCCCTTGAACGGGATTGCTCATGTTTTGATCGGCCGCCGGCTCGCGCAAGAGTACGTCGATACCGCTGATCTCGGAGAATCGGGCCAAGGCGCTGTCCAGTGCAAGGACAGGGATATCGTAGCGCTGTCGATCCGAGCTTTGCGCGTGCGCGTCATGGGCGCAAAGCAGAAGAACAAGCGCAATCACGCAGGCCAATACCACGTCTGACCCGCGGCTGGGGACAAGGGCCAATGGGAGCCGCTTCACTGGAGCGAGTATCCGATGGGAAGCGAAACGCTCAAGGATTGGGGCCAGTGAGCGGGTGGTGAAGGCAAAGGCTGGGCTCGCAGCACCGCTGCAATCGCTTCTTCATCGAGAGCTGCCGAACCTGAACTGATATCGACCCAGGCATCGAGCACATTGCCCGATCGATCCATGACGAACTGGATGTGGACAATCCCTTCCTCCCCCGCAGCGCGCGCGTCGGGTGGATAGCGTCGAAATCGCTCGATATGGCTGAGCAGACGGCTGCGGAAAGCTTGGATTTCCGCCCCGGACATTGCCGGGGCGCCGTCCTTGGGCGCCTCCATTCCGGTTCGACCATCGGCATCGGCATCACCGCCATCGCCGGGAGGTGGCGCGCCTAGCTGTTTCTCCTCTCCACTTTGACCATTGAGCGACGCACGGCCGGGCTCTTCCAGCGACAGCCTGTCCTCACTTCTTGACCGGCTTTCGTTGCCGTCGCCTTTGTCCGGTACTCCGCCATCCGGCAGCGGTTGTAGCTCAACGACAACCAGGGTTCCTTGCTTTCCCGCCCGCGAACTCGCGTCCGGCGAACCTGTATTGAGGTTTACCAGCAACGCGAAGCCTAGCGCGGCATGGATGGCCGTGGAAATCGTCAGGGCCGAGATGCGCGAGGCAAGGGAAGGCGAGTTGTACGTCATCTATGCGACGCTGCCTTTGCCAACCGCGCGTGAACTCTTCGCGTCATGTGACCAAGTCGGCTTACAAGCATGTCCGTTAAGGACGGGGGCAATAAAATTTTCTTCAAGCCACTGCGCTAAATCGAGCCCCGGCTCTCTTCTCCAATGAAGGGAGTGCAAATGGACTGCGATCTGCCAGTCAGTAGCTATGGCCTGAAGCGCCGCCGCGCGGTCAGTTCGATGCCATGCGTCGAACCCGCAATGGGCGTCTCGCCGCAGCCTATATGCGCCCTCGCCGCCGAACTTCGGGATATGGCGCTGTTGGGCGGGTTTGTTCCGCAAGCGCACGGTATCAACGATCTGACAATCGAGCATTTTTGCAGCCGGAAAAAGGCTTCGGTGGAGCACCGGATTCGGTCGGGACGCGGCATGCTTTTGTTTCCGCTTGTCGAGCCGCTTGTAATTGTCTCGCCGGGAAGCCGCTCGACCTGTCCGGTGGGCGCTGCCGTTCTGATAAGCCGGACAGGCACAGCCGGTATTCTGCACAAGGCGGACTCGCTGGGGCTTGCTATCGAACTGCCCATCGATCGCCTCAATGCGGAAATCAGCGCCGCTCTGGGCGAGGCCTATAAGCTTGGCTCGCTTACCATCATACTGGATGAGCTCGATGAAGTTCCGACCTTGGGCCTGGCACTTAAAGCGTTGCTGCGAGCCGCGCAAAATGCTCACAGCTCGCTCAAGAAGGAGACGCGAGTCTGTAGCGCCAGCCTTTTCTATCATGCACTCGCCCAGCTTGTAGTTGGGCGTGCGAAGGACAAAGCGGTGCTGCGGGTTCGTTCCGTAAGCGACGCAATGAGCATCATTCAGCGTGATCCGGCTCGCGCGCTTGAGACAGAACAGCTTGCCGCGCTGGTGGGCGTCACCGCGCAAACCCTGCGCAAGGGCTTTCGCGCATCGCTGGGTTTGTCGGTGAAGGAATATATCCAATCGGTGCGATTGGAGCGGGCGCACGCATCGCTCTCGAGTGGCCGCGATTCGCGCACGATTTCGGAAGTCGCGAATGCGGCGGGCTTCGCAGGAGCTCCGGCATTCACGCGCGCTTATGTCAAACATTTTGGTGAGACGCCGTCTCGCACCCGCGCAGATGCGGTACGCGAGGCAGAATGCTAGAACGAACACGGCGGTAAGCCGTTAAAAAAGCGAAACCCTCCCGCCTGGCAGCAAATAAAGTTGCCGGGCAAAATGCGTTTTCTAAATATAAAATCAATATTTATCTCATTCTCTAAGATAATACAAAATATCAGACAGAACGATCAATTATTAGCAATGGCCAAGGAGTCAAACTGATTCTTTTCCGTTGTAATGCAAATGACATAGTCCTTGCACCTATGCGGTAAAAACGCATTCCACCTCCTGTTTCTGCTTGTTGATCTCTTTGCCGTTCTCATAAGAGCGTCCCCGTGAGCGGGGGTGCTGCAGTGCAGCAAGCGAGTCACTCGAAGCATCTACTCCGCAATCGAGATCAGCGTCGCGCTGCCTGGGCTTCTTGGGTTCAGGCACCGTTCTTGACGGGGGAAGTGTTTTGAGTTTCGGACGGGAATCGCGGCGTGCAGGAGTGAGCCTGGCTGTGCTGGCCTTTGCGGTCGGCGGAAGTATGCCCGCCAATGCCCAGGCTACTGCAAACGTGGAACAGCAGGCGGCAGTCAGCTTTGATATTCGCGCCTTTCAGGTGCGTGGCAACGAAGTTCTTCCGCCCGAAGCCGTGGAAAGCGCGGTCTATCCCTTTATGGGGCCCGGGCGGACCGAAGAAGATGTCGAGGCAGCTCGCGCTGCGTTGCAGCAGGCCTTCGAAGACGCCGGCTATGTCGCGGTTGCCGTTTATATTCCAGAACAGTCGGTCGATGGCGGGATCCTGCAATTGCAGGTGGAGCAGCAAGAAGTCGGCCAACTTCTTGTCGAAGGTGCGAGCGATCCCGATGGGGTTAGTGCACTCGCGCCCTCTGTAGCGCCTGGTGAGACGCCCAATCTTCCCGAGTTTCAGCGTGACGTTGTGGCTCTTAACCAGAATCCCAACAGGCGCGTGACCCCTGAGCTGCGGGCCGGTGAGGCACCCGGGACACTCGATGTGGTGCTCAAGGTCGAGGAATCATCTCCCTTTCACGCCTCGGCGGAACTCAATAATTTCAACTCCTCGGCAACCACCGACCTGCGTGCCTCGGCTACGATCCGTTATGACGACATGTGGGGCCGGGGCGACAGTCTTTCGCTCTCCGCACAAACGGCACCTCGTCGAACTGACGATGGCACGGTGTTCTCCGGCAACTATCTCATGCGCCTCGGCACGGGAACGCAATTGCTCGGCTATTATGTCCATTCGGACAGCGATATCGCAGTGGTTGGCGGTACCAATGTCATTGGTAAAGGCGATCTGGCCGGCCTGCGTCTCATCCGGTCGCTCGGCAGCAGCGAAGGTTTCTACCATGCGCTGACGCTCGGGATGGACTGGAAAAGCTTCAAGGAAGATGTCCTGCTTGGGTCGGACCAGGCTTCCGCGCCAATCGAGTATTTCCCGGTCATGGCGTCCTGGCGGGGGGATTGGATCGGCGATTTCTCCACCAGCAATCTTGCTCTGACCGGTGTCTTCGGGATTCGCGGACTGGGGGATAGCTGGGTCGAGTTCGATGCCAAGCGCTACAACGCACGGCCGAGCTTCATCACGATCAAGCTCAATGGCGAGACCACGCGCGATATCGGCAGCGATTTTCAGATCAATGCGAGGTTGACGGCACAATGGTCGCCCGATCCGCTGATCTCCAACGAGGGATTCAGCCTCGGTGGCATGTCAAGCGTGCGCGGCTACTACGAGTCGGAAGTGCTTGGCGACTATGGCTTTGCCTATCAGACCGAAATCCGCACGCCCGACCTTGCCAGCATTGTCGGAGCGCCGCTCGATGAACTGCGCTTCCACGCATTTGTCGACAGCGGTTATGCCGGCATTCACGATCCGCTCGAAAGTCAGATCGCTACACGCGATCAGTGGCTGTCCAGCGTCGGTCTCGGCGGTCGCATCCGCATCTTCAACTATCTTTCCGGCGCGCTCGATGTGGGCGTGCCGCTGAAATCCACGTCGGAGTCTGACTCTGGCGATGTCTTCGCTCGCTTCCGTATCCAGGGGGAATTCTAGATGTCTCTTTCTTCTCGCATGAAGAAGGGCGTGATCGGCGGTCTACTGGCCGCCGCTGCGCTCACCACTGCCGCGCCCGCCAATGCCTGGTGGGAAAGTGATTTTGCCTATCGGACACGTATCAACCTCAACACCGCGGCCGCTGGCGTCACCGGTGAGGTGATGCGCGCACCGGTGCTGGTGCGGCTGCACAGCGGCAATTTCAATTTCGCAGACGTCAAGGCGGATGGCTCGGATTTGCGGTTCGTCGCAGGCGATGACCGCACGCCCCTCACCTTCCATATCGAGAAATGGTCGCCGCAAGAGCAGCAGGCCCTTGTCTGGGTGGATGTTCAGAATATCCAGCCAGACCAGGCTTCGGCCATTTATGCCTATTACGGCAACGAAAGCGCCGAAGCGGCCCAGGACGTGGCAGGAACATTCAGTCCGGACTACGCCCTTGTCTATCATTTCGACAACGAGGGAGCCCCTCGGGACGCCACTGCCAACGGCAATAATGCCAGTGGCGGTGAGACTCGGAACGCGGGCGGCCTGATCGGACAAAGTCTGGTGCTCGACGGCATCACGCCGGTCAATCTGCCCGCGTCCGCCTTTGGGGCTGGCCCGCTTTCGGTGAGCTTCTGGGTCAAACCGCAAAGCGACGGCACGCTCTTTGCTTTGCCCGGCGCCATTGCTCTGGTCCGCGAAGGCGATCAGGTCTTCCTCGACCGCAATGGCGAGCGCAGCGCCGGTGTAGCCATCGCTGCCGACAGCTGGGCGCATCTCGCGCTCGCCAATGATGGCCAAGCCAGTACGCTCTATCTGGACGGTCAGCCCGCGGCGCAGCTCGCCGGCGCTCTCGACGCTGCCAGTGGTAACCCGCAATTGGGTGCAGGCTTTGCTGGCGAGATTGACGAATTCCGGGTCGCAGGCACTGCGCTGCCCGCAAGTGCCTTCCAGCTCGCCGCGGCCAGCGAAGGCCAGGCTTCGCGTCTGGTGGCAGCCGACACGGCCGAGCAGGTCGAAACGGGAGGCAGTCACAACAATTTCTCGATCCTGTTCAAGGCGCTCACGCTCGATGCCTGGGTCGTCATCATTCTGCTCGCCTTTATGCTGGCCATCTCCATCTGGATCATGATCGCCAAGGGGTTGATGATCGGACGGGTTCGCCGGGGCAATACGGACTTTCTTGAAGCCTATACCCAGGCAGCGGGGCAGACCGATGATCACGCTGGCCTGCCAGTCGTGAATGGCGGCGGCGATGCGCCCATGGCGCGCATCTACAATATCGGTCGGCGCGAACTGGAAAGCCGTTTGAAGGAAGGCCGTGCCACCGGCAGCCGCTTTGCGATCCGCTCCAATTCCATCGCCGCGATCCGCTCGGCGCTTGATGCGGGCAGAACACGCATCTCACAAAAGCTCAACAACCGGATGATCCTGCTGACCATCGCCATTGCCGGCGGCCCTTTCATCGGCCTGCTTGGAACGGTGCTGGGCGTCATGATCACCTTCTCCGACGTGGCGGCAGCGGGCGAGGTCAATATCAACGCGATCGCCCCTGGTATTGCCGCCGCCTTGCTCGCGACTGTGGCAGGTCTCGCCGTCGCGATCCCGGCCCTGTTTGGATACAACTATCTGATCAGCCGCATCCAGGAGATCGATACCGACCACGATCTGTTCGTCGATGAGCTTGAAAAACGCATCGCCGAGACGTGGCAGGATACCGGTCCCACCGGCAGGCCCAGCGGGCAGGATACTCCCGCCCTGGCTGCGGCGAACTGAGGGAGGCCCCGATGGCGATGAAAGCCAATCAGGGCGCCCAGCCCTATAACGAGATCAACATCACCCCCTTCGTCGATGTGGTTCTGGTGCTGCTGATCATCTTCATTCTGATGACCACGGCTGCGGTTCAGGGAATCCAGGTCGATCTGCCGAGCGCCTCTTCGGCCCAGACATTGGAAGCGCAAAAGAGCCGAGTGATCGCGGTCAGTAATGACGGGACCATCTCGATCGACGCCATTCCGATGTCGCTCAGCGAACTGGAAGGCGAGTTGCGACGCTCCGTGTCCACTACGCCCGATCTCGCCGTCATTCTCCGCGGTGATCGGGCAGTCCAGTACGACCGGATCATGCAGGTGCTCGACATCTGTTCGAAGGTCGGTGTTCCATCGCTCGGCATGGCATCGACCCGCCCTCCTGGCGGCGGCGCGTGAGGGGAGTGGGAGCCATGAGCCATGCGACTTCGCCTACTACGCCATCTCGATCGGATAAGAGATCGACGGCCTGTCTTGCGCATCTCGCGCTCAAGTTATCGGCGGCGACGCAGGCGCTCGCTTCTGGCGCTCGCCATTGTGCTGCTGGCCCTGTCGGCGGGCTTGTTGCTGGCCGACAGCCTGACGGCCAAAGCTCGCGGTTATCTCCGCCCCCCGGTGCAAAGCACAGGCGAAGTGCCGGCGTCGCCTTGAACGGCGCGGCCACCTGCCTGCCCGCGATCGCGGCAAGGAGGCACTGATGGCAGCCATGGCATTGCCCGGTGCGAGCGAATGGGGCGCCACGCCTCCTCGCGCAGCACGTTCATCGACCCGTTTCGGTCAAGCGCTGGCTGTCATCGGCGTGGGACTGATCTTGGTTCTCGGCTATATGTTCTGGGGCGGAGAAACGGTCAGCGAGAGGCCCAACGAAGTAAAGACGACGCGGGTCATCCTGCCGCCTCCACCCCCGCCCCCGCCGGAGACGCAGCCACAGGAGAAGCCGCCCGAGCCGGTTGATGCGCCCCCAATCGAGGAGCCGGTCGATACGCCCCCTCCGCCCGATCAGGCCCAATCATCCGATCCGGCACCGGGCGACAATGCCCTCACCGCGCGCGAAGGCGCAGGCCCCAGCAATTACGGGCTCGCCGGAGGCGATGGCACAGGCACGCGGATCGGTGGACGACCAGGCGGTAGCGGCAACGGATTTGCGGCATACGCCAATGTGGCGCTGGCTGGAATTCGTGCGGCGGCGCAGCGCGACGATGAACTCTCGCGCGGCCGATATTCTGTTCAGCTCGCTGTCACGGTCAACGCCGCTGGAAAGATCACCAATGTGCGCGTGCTCAGCGGCGGCAGTGATCGTCGAAACGCCCGGATACGTGAAGTTCTGACCGGTCTCCAATTGTCCCAGCGTCCGCCCGATGGCCTGCCCGTCATGCGGATCGAACTCAACGCCCGCTCGGGAGCCTGAAGTCATGATCCATCAGCTCGCCGACGATCCAACTCCCAGGGGGAAAACACCTATGTCTCACACTTGCCTTGCTTCCCGTCTCAAACCTGTTCTGCTGGCTTGCGCCGCAGGCGTGGGTCTCGCCGCTGCGCCCGCTCATGCGCAGCAGGTCGATCCCAACCGGCTGCTCGAGCTTATGGTCGAGAAGGGCCTGGTCAGCCGCGAGGAAGCCGACGCCATGATCGCCGACGCGACCGTGGAGCCGCAACCGCTTCCGCCGGTTCCTGCCGGCGGTGTGGCAGCGGACGGCACCCAGACGATCCCTTATGTGCCGCAGGTGGTGCGCGATCAGCTCAAGGAAGAGCTGCGCGAGGAATTGGGGCAACAGGCCCAAGCCGAAGGCTGGTCGCGTCCGGGGGAGACGCCCGAGTGGACGCGCCGGATCTCGCTCTATGGCGATGTGCGCGCCCGCTATGAAGGTATCTTCATGGATGACGGCAATTTCGACATCTTCGAGAAATTCTCCGCCATTAATCGCGGCGATCCCCAGAACATCAATACCGGATCACCCGATTACATTCCGCCCCAGTTCATCAACTCGCTCGAAGATCGTACGCGCTTCCAATTGCGTGCAAGATTGGGCGTTAGGGCGCAGATAACAGACTGGGTCTCCGCCGACATTCGCGTTGCGACCGGTAATGACCGCACGCCGGTCTCGACCAATCAGACCATGGGCGCTTTTGGTGGCGGCGGGTACGAGATCTGGCTCGATCGTGCCGCTATCCACCTGACGCCGGTTGAGAACACCCGGATCGACCTCGGACGCTTTTCCAATCCGTTCTGGACGTCCGAACTCCTGTTCGACCAGGATCTGAATTTCGACGGCGTCGCGGTGTCCGGTCAAGGCAATATTGCCGACAACTTCTCGCTGTTCGGCACTGCGGGCGCCTTCCCCGTCTTCAACACCGATCTTAACTTTGGCTCGCGCAATGCGCCCGAAGGCACGGGTGGTCCTTACGAATCCCACGACAAATATCTCTTCGCGGCCCAGGCCGGGTTCGAGGTCAGGCCGTCGCAGGAAATCAGCCTGCGCCTCGCGGGCGGCTACTTCCACTACGACAATGTCGAAGGCGAAGTGTCGAACCCCTGTTACTGGTACGAGCTCACCTGCTCAAGCGACGCTTCGCGGCCCGCGTTCCAGCAATTCGGCAACACAATGTTCCCGATCCGCGACGTAATCTATGATGGCGCGCCGGATCCGACGCTCCTTCCCGAAAACCAGTATTTCGGCCTCGCTTCGAAGTTCGAAATCCTCAACATCCACGGGGCGCTCGAGTATCGGCCGTCCGACCGATTTGGCGTGCGGCTCGAAGGCGATTTCGTCAAGAACCTCGGCTGGGACCGCGATGTCCTCACGGCCCGTGCGGTCAACAATCTCGGGCCGCAAATCACCATCCCGGATCCGGACGATACCAATGGGACAATCACTGTCGATGGCCCATATGAAGGCGGCGACACCGGCTGGCATGTGCGTCTTGCGATTGGTTCCGCACTCGACGCGGGTCAAGGCAATGTCACTGGCGCGCGTGCGGGCGATTGGAACGCCTGGGTAAGCTATCGCCATCTGGAATCGGATGCCGTGCTCGATGCCTTCGCCGATAGCGATTTTCATATCGGCGGGACCAACGCGAAGGGCTGGCAATTGGGCGGCAATTACGCGATTGCCCCGAATGTGCTGTTCGGCGGACGGTGGATGTCGGCCGAAGAGATTGCCGATGCGCCGTTCTCGGTCGACCGGGCCTTCATCGACTTGATGACGCGGTTCTGAGCGCCCTGACCTGTCATGTCGACCGCTTGCCTTCTGTTCTGCTCGACCTGGCTGCGCGAATATCGCGCAGCGCCCAGGTGCAAACGTCCGGCTCTGCCTGCTGTCCGTGCATGGCGGAGCCGGGTGCAAGCGGGGTGCATGGCAGATTTCTTGTTCGCAGTGATCCGGCGTGGCCAGGCCGGATCCGGTCGGTCCGGTTACCCTCATGCCGCACCGGCCCAATCTATGGCTGGCGCGGGCGCCTCGATAAGCCAGTGTGCCCGCGCCCCCTTTTCGCATCTGGTCCTCGCGAAGACATGCCGGGTCGGTCGAGCAGGCGCTTTGACAGCCATGCTGATGATTGCTTGCTCCACAGCCGATGTCCAAGCGCAATCGGAGGACGCAACGGCTGAAAGATCGCAATCTCTGCCTGCCAATGCCGAAATCGAAGAGAGGCGCCGCATTGGCGGTGACCCCATTCCGGAACCTTGCATTATTGTCGACATTGCTGGCCACAAGGCAGGGCATCTCGATTGCGCCACGCTGCGTTTGCAGGAGGCCGCCAATCTTGCCCAATCCGAGGCCCGGGCAGGGATTGATGCACCTGTCCCGCGGGCCGGCTCCCCCGACACCGAGGTCGGCGTAGCACACGAAGCGGCTACGCGTCTGCGCATGGGCAGCGCGCTTGGTCACTCGGTTACGAGTGAACGCCCCGTCCGCCCTCCTCAAGGGGTGAGGCCATGACCAACCTGTTTCCCGGTGAAGGCGACCGCAGCCTGCGGCCCTTCGCCTCCCAAAACCCGCACAACAGACAGATTACGGCCCCGCTTCCGGTTGCCGTTCATCTCATGGAGATGTTCCAATGATCGCCAATTCCCGCTCGCTTCGTCAGAAACTGCTAATCAGCGTGTCGCTGGGCAGCCTGCTTTTTTCCGGTGTCGCCGAAGCGCAAAGCGGGCGCATTTCGCGCGGGCGCGCCGGAGTTGATCCGGCGGCCGCGGCCGCGCGTGCCGCACAGCAGCAGGCGACCCGTCAGGCTGAAACCAACAGTGCCACGCAGCGTGCGGTGGCGGCCTTCCGCCGTGCTGCCGAGACCCGTGCCGCCATGCAGGACGCCCAGAACCAGGCGCGCGCCGCAGCCCGTGCTGCGCAAAGTCTGGTGTCCAATGGTCTCGGCGAAGGCGGTCTCAAGATTGCAGGTGATATCGAGATCGATCCGAGCCTGTGGCAGGGGGCCGATGCGCCCGTCGAGAGCGAGGGCGAGGACGGCCGCACGGTCGTGACGGTTGGCCAGACGGAAAGCAAGGCGATCCTGAGCTGGGACAGCTTCAATGTCGGTCGCGAAACCGATCTCGTTTTCGACCAGCAGGGCAATGCCGATTGGGCCGTCCTCAACCGTGTATTCGATATCAATCCCAGCCGTATCGAAGGCTCGATTACTGCCGATGGCACGGTGCTGGTAATGAACCGCAACGGTGTGATTTTCGGCGGGTCAAGCAGCGTCAATGTTCGCAATCTGATCGCCGCGAGTGCGGATATCGCGAACGACGCATTTCTCGAAAGCGGGATCTATTCGGGCCTTGCGGGGCAAAACTATGTCCCCTCCTTCACCGATGCCGGCGGCGCGATAAAAGTCGAAGCGGGCGCACAGATCACGACCAGCGAGCCCGAAAGCGTGACTGCAGGCGGCGGCTATGTTCTGCTCATGGGGACCGAAGTCGTCAATGAGGGCACAATTACCACGCCCAGAGGTCAGGCGCTGCTTGCCGCCGGCGACGATTTCATTGTCCGTCCGGGCTATGGCACGGAATCCAACGCTTCTTCGACCACACGCGGCAATGAAGTGCGGGGCTTTATCGACGAGGAATCGGAAAGTGGCACCGTCATTAATGCGGGTCTGATCGAGGCTTCGCAGGGCGACATCACCTTGACGGGTCGCACGATCCACCAGGATGGCGTTGTGCTGGCCACGACGAGCGTGAACCAGCGCGGCACGATCCACTTGCTGAACTCCGCTTCGGATGAACTCGGCTCGGTGACGCTCGGCGCGCATAGCCTGACCACCATCATGCCCGAGCTCGAAAGCGAAGACACGGCGCTCAACAGCCGGCGTGATGCGCTAGTCGAACAATCAGATAGCGCCAATGCGCGCCGGCATCTGGATTCCGTGACAGGCGGCTTCGACAATCTATCGCTGCTGGATGACCGCCTCGATCTCTCACGCATTGAGATCGTGACCGGCGGCAATGTTCTGTTCAAAGGCGGTTCGCAGACCCGGGCGCAGGGTGGCCAGGTCGCTGTACAGGCCGTCGGTATCGACAATCCGGCAGACGACGCGATCAATGGACGCATCATCGTGGAAGACGGTGCGCTGATCGATGTTTCAGGCGTGCAGGGTGTCGCGCTCGATATGGAGTCGAACTCCATCGTGGTGAACATCCAAGGCAACGAAATGCGAGACAGCCCGGTCAATCGCGAGAACGACGAGCTGCGCAGCCAGGACGTCTGGATCGATGTGCGTGACCTCGTCCTCTTGCCCGACGGCACCGGCGGTTATGAGGGCGATCGCTGGTACACGGCGGGCGGCTTCCTCGAAGTCGGCGGCTATCTCGGCAACATGGAGCATGGCATCGGCGAATGGACGGCCGTTGGCGGGACCATCGCCATGGCAGCCAGAGAAGTTGTTGCCGAACAGGGGGCCGTCTTCGATGTGTCGGGCGGTAGCCTCGACTATCAGGCCGGTTGGGTACGCTCCTCGCGTGTATTGGGCTCAGACGGTAAGCTCTACGATATTGGACAGCTTCCTGCGGGTGTCGCGGTGGTCAGCTACGGCAACGCCTTTACGCGCAAGCATGAGCGCTGGGGTGAAGCCTATACCGAAGTGTTCTCACATCCACTGTTCTCGAGCCGCAGCTATGCGCGCTGGGAGGACGGCTATTCGGTCGGGCGCGATGCCGGCCGCCTGATCCTTTCCGCGCCGACCGTGTTGATGGAAGGCGAAGTGGTCGCCGAAGTCGTCAATGGCGAGTGGCAGACCAAGGCCCGCGCCGACGGCATCACCGATGGCTATGATGTCGGCGCGCATACGGTCGCCAAAGCCGGATCGCTGATCATCGGGGGCAATGCGGCGCTGGGTTCGCTCGGCTATACTTATGACAGCGATATTCGGGTCGATGATTTTGCCGATCTCGGCGGCGCCCTTGGCGAAGGCGGGCTGGTAAGCGAGGATCGCACCGGCACGGTCTGGCTCGACGCCGGCTATCTGAACGATCTCGCGCTGGGCGGGCTGGAGCTTAACACCAACACCACGATCGGCATCGATAGCGCGCTTACGCTTGCGGACGGCGGCGAGCTGGTGCTGCGCGGCGCCGACATCGGCATTAATGCCGATGTCACGGCCCGTTCGGGCAGCGTGCTGGCCACCAATGCCGTGCAACTGGCGCGCTATGTCGAAACCACGCCGCGCGCGGCGCTGATCGACGGCAGTTCGCGCATCGCGGTTGGCGAAGGCGTCACACTCGATATGCGCGGGCTGTGGGTCAATGCGCTGGAGGATGGCGGTGACGCCGGCCTGCTCGCCCATATCGATGGCGGTTCGGTCACGCTGGAATCCACCCATCTGGTTTCGGTCGGCGAGGATGCGTTGATCGACGTGTCGTCAGGCGCGGCGCTGCTGGCGGACCGCAGCTTTGCGGGCGGCACAGGCGGCGATGTGACGCTGCGGACCAATATGCGCGCTGGCGGCCAGAACGAGCATGGCGACGCCAATATCACGCTCGATGGAGACATTCTCGGCTATGGCGCGGCGGGCGCCGGCACGCTGACGATCGATTCCGGCGGCGCCGTCTCCATCGGCGGCGAGCTGCTGGAGAATAATGGCACGCTGGGCGCGGGTGAGACTGCCGAGGTCTATCTGACGCTGGGCGAGGATGTGAATTTTGCCGCCGGCGACACCATTCTCTTCGATTACAATGTTACACTGACAATGTTGGAGGCTGGTGCGACGGTCGGTGACGGCCAGATCCAACTCGATCGGAACGCACCGATCACATCATTGGTGACGCAGGCGGATTGGACTCCGCCCATGGTGCCCGGTGACGGCACAGCGTCGAACCCGATGCTGCAAATAAGATATACGCCGCCGGGAGAGACCCGCGTTACGAGCGTCATTCTGCGGCCCGGCCAGACGCCACCAACAATCCCGGCCGGTTCGACCATTACGACCCTCTATATGCCGTCAGGCACAATGCCGGACTTTGTCTTGCCGGGAGACGTCTTTCCGGACGGTGTTCCGATTAGACCGCTTAGAGTTGACTATGCGGCTGGCCAGATTCTGCCCCGCGAACTGAATCTTAAAGCCGGAACGACGATGCAGCCCGGCGCGACTTTCGAACATGATGTTGCAGTCAAGGAAACGCGCCAGATCGACACCGACGTGTTCGACAATGGCTTCGCCCAATACGCCGTTAACGGCCAGCAGGGACTGGTTGTGACCGAAGGCACGCAGATCGCGGTCGAGCGGCCCGTGTGGCGCGCCGCGGACGGGATGATCGACCTGCCCACCGGCAGCGATCCGATGGCAGCGCTCGAACTGTGGACCCCGCCGCTTTACATGGCGGATGTCGAGACCGGCACGGTGACGCAGCGCGCTGGCGCGAGCCTGTCGCTGCACGCGCTTCACTCCGATACGGATGGCTTTTCCGGCCCCATCGCCATTGAACGCGATGCGGAAATCCGTGTCGATCCAGGCCAGACCATCGATATTCGCAATGGCCTCAGATCGATGGATATCGACGGCCGCCTCGTCGCGCCGGGCGGGACGATCAATCTGGTCAACGATACGAGTACCTCCGTCGGCGCCAGCAATGCGGTTATGCTGCGTATCGGCGAGAATGCCGTGCTCGATGTGTCCGGCGACAGCTTCGTTACCACCGACGTGCAGGGACGCCGTTTCGGCCTGGTGCGCGATGGCGGCACGATCAATCTGGGGTCGGATCAGCGCTATCGGCATCCAAGCACCCACCTCTATCAAATCAGCCCCCTCGCCATCGTCATTGAGGACGGCGCCTATCTCGATCTTTCGGGCGGCGAGGAGACGCTGCTCGACATCTATCCCGATAGGTCAGGTGTGGCGGTTGCCGGCGACGGCGGCACGCTGGCGATCAGCAGCAATAACCGGATCGTGCTCGATGGCACGGTCGATGCCGGCGCGGGCGGGCAGAACGCCTTTGGCGGCACGCTCGACATCATGCTGGAAGGCACCTTCGCCAGTGGCGAAACGGATGCCCATCCGCTGCGTACGGTAACGATCGGCGCCGAGCGTTCCACTGCCGAGGATGCGAGCGGGCATGGCCGCATGGTGCTGGGCGTCGATCAGATCGAAGCTGGCGGTTATGACAGCCTGTCGATCTGGGCTCGCGACGAAATCCGGTTTGAAGGCGATGTCGATCTGGCGTTGGGCCGGTCGATCAATCTTTCGCACGGCATTTTCTCGCTGTCGCAGGATACGCTCGATGCGAGCGTCAATATTGCCGCGCCTTATATCCGCTTCGGCGGGCGAGGTCCGCGGCCGGTGCCGCCAGGTAGCGATAGCGGCAGCAATTCGGGCTATTTCCCCGGTGTGATCGATCAATATCTGATTGGTTCGGCCCTACTCGATCCGAATAGCCGCTTCGTGGCTGAAGCAGGCCTGATCGATATCGTGGACGGGGCGACGGTGTTCGGTGGCAAGTCCGAACGGAGCACCGGCGTAAGCGGCTCCACCGAAGTGGAACTGCCTGGCTTTGCCTCGGTCGATCTTATCAGCAGCGGGGACATGCGCTTCACCGATGGCGGTCTCGTCGCCCAGCGCGAACTGACCCTGACGGCCGAGCGGCTCTATCCCACGACCCATGCCGCCGGCCGCATCCAAGTGGGCGTTGGACCCGGTGGCACAAACGGCGATCCCGAAGAAGACGCGGTGATCCGCTTCCGCCGCTATGGATCGGGCGAGCTTGCCACCCCGCATTCGGTTTTCGGCAAACTGTTCATCCTTGCGCCTAGGGTCGAGCAAGGCGGCGCACTCTTCGCGCCACTGGGAGAGATATCCTTCGGCACGGTGAGCAATAACCGGATGCCGAGCACCTTCCCCTCGTATCTGTCTCGCTATCCGGTTTCCGAGGTGATTTTGCAGGCGGGCAGCCTCACTTCGCTTTCGGCCGAAGGACTCGTTCTGCCTTATGGCGGCACCGTCGATGGCATCCAGTATCGCTATAACGGCCGGGAGGTCGAATTCGATTACGTCGGCGGCAACGAATCAGAGCAACAGGATCGCACCAGTGGCGGGCTGATCTTCGGTGCCAGTGACTTCACGGCGGAAGAAGGCGCGGTAATCGATGTGACGGGTGGCGGCACCTTGCAGGGCGCAGGTTTTCGCTCAGGCCGAGGTGGCTCGGTCGATCTGCGTTACACGCCGCTCGGCAACAGCAACCCATATTACGGCAGTGCTGAGGGGCGCGAGGTCTATGCTATCCTGCCCGGCTATGAGAGCGGCTATGCGCCGGTGGACCCGACCTTCGGCGATGTGCCGCTGGGCCGCCAGATCACCATCGGCGACGACGTGCCCGGCCTGCCTGCCGGCACCTATACGCTGCTGCCAGCCGAATATGCGCTGATGCCGGGCGCTTTCCGCGTCGAACTGGGCGCGGAGGTGCCGTTCGATGCGGGCCGCAACTCCACCACGGCGGGTATCACCCGCACCACGGCGCGGATGGGGACGGCGAACAGCGATATCTACGACGCGCTGCCGCGCGACATCATGGTGATGTCCGGCGAGACGCTGCGTGAGCATTCCGATTACAACATGACCACCATGACGGAATGGGCGGAGGCCGAGATGGCTCGCTACGGCAATCCGCGCATTCTCAACGCCTTTCTGCCCGCCGACGTCCGGCCGATCGGCTTCGATTTCGCGTGGTTCAGCCCTTTTGGCACCCCCGCCGATCCCGAGACCGTCAGCGTCAGCTTTGACGGCACCCTGCTCAACGATGCGGCCGAAGGCGGCCGAGGCGGAATGGTCAACTTCTATGGTGCGCCGATCGAAGTGCTCGGCACTGAGGGAGAAGCGTCCAGCGAGCACGTCACCTTGCGCGACAGCGATCTGAACGCGCTCGGCGCGGATGTGCTCGGTCTCGCCATCAACGGCGTAAGCGATCTCGGCCTGGGCGTTAGCGGCAATATCGTCCT
The DNA here is from genome assembly GCF_003610805.1 of Altericroceibacterium spongiae. Taxonomy (GTDB): domain Bacteria; phylum Pseudomonadota; class Alphaproteobacteria; order Sphingomonadales; family Sphingomonadaceae; genus Altericroceibacterium; species Altericroceibacterium spongiae. Next base: position 111,739 of record NZ_RAPF01000002.1, read on the forward strand.
TCGCTCCGGCTCCGAGTTGAAAGCCGGCACGGTTCTGCTCGGCGGCACGTCCGGTGCCAACCAGGTCGTAATCGAGGACAATGCAAGCATCGATACCCGCGGCCTCGGTGAAGCAGGCTGGACGCTGGAGAACGGTTTCCTGCTTGACACTGTCACCCGCGACGCCAGCTTCGTTGCGGTCAGCAACGATACGCTGTCGTTCGGACAGGTGGTCGGAGAAGGTAGCATCTCTATCGCCGACGGGGCCTCGCTCCAGTCCGACGGCACGGTCGCGCTGGTCGGTCCCGGCGGCGTGGAACTGGGCGATATCCGCCTGACAGCCGGCGATCTGCTGCTGGTGGTGGAAGACATCAATATCGGCGAGGAGGCTGCGCTAGCCGCCGCGGATGAGGCAGGCGTGCTGTCACCCGGATGGCAGCTCAGCCAGACGATCCTCGACGGGCTGCTGCGCCCCTCCGAAGGCGACGGCTTCGGCAGTCTGCGCCTCCAGGCGTCGAACTCGATCAATTTCCTTGGCGATGTCACGCTCGACACCTTCGATCCGGCAACGGGAGAATCCTCCGCGTCGATCAGCCTTATCAGCCCCGCCATTTATGGGCTGGGTGACGAAGGCGACACAGCGACCATACGCACCGATCGCCTCGTCTTGGCCGGGCTGATCTACGGCGTGCGCCGCAACATCTCGACGATCGACTGGTTCGTGGCGGAACCCGGCCCGGTCATCCCGGATGGCGCCGGCACCGGCGCGGGCGCGTTCCGCGTCGAGGCGCGCGAGGTGCTGTTCGGTGATGGTGAAGGTGCATTTCTGAACCCCGCGACCAATCTCGAACGGCCGCAGTTGATGCTCGGCTTTGAGGATGTGGAATTCGCCGCATCGGAACGGATCACATCGAACTATACCGGTTCGCTCAGCGTCTATCGCGAACAGACCGGCGAGGACACTTTCGTCGGCGGCAACCTGGCGTTGACCACCGCCCTGCTGACGGGCGAGGCCGGGTCGAACATGGCCTATAACGCCGGTGGAAACCTCGTGGTCGGCAGGCCCGACGACGCGGGCGATGTCGACCTGACAGACCAGGACTTCGGCGCGCAGATCCGCCTGTCCGGTGGAACGGTGGATATTGCCGGTACCATTGCCGCGCCCAGCGGCCTGCTGGAAGTCCGCTCCGAAGGCGACCTGACGCTGGCCGATGGCGCGGTGATCGACCTTTCGGGCCGGCCGGTCGAGTTCTTCGAGGAAGTGCGCCACGGCTTCGGCGGCGATCTGGTGCTGACGAGCCTTGGCGGTTCGATCCTTCAGTCGGCGGACAGCACGATCGACGTATCCGCCGATTACAGCGACAGCGGCACGATCACAGCCATTGCCAATGAAGGCCGCGTCGATCTGGCAGGCACGCTGATCTCCGGCCACACACCGGCCGAAGGCGATGAAGACAGCGCCGATTATCGCGGCGGCTCGGTCGACGTGCGCGCCGGCGAGATCGTCGATTTCGTCGGTCTCAACCAGCGGCTCAATGCAAGCGGCTTCGATTACCTGCGCCGGTTCGAGACCGGTGCCGGCGATCTCACCATCGGCAGCGAGGTGCAGGCGCAGCATATTTCGGTCACGGCCAATGGCGGCGATCTGACGGTGAATGGGACGCTGCGCGGCGGCGGGCAATATGCCGGCAGCATCCGCCTGGCGGCGCGCGACAATCTGATCGTCAGCGATGGCGCGGTGCTCGACGCCAGCGGCGAGGAACTGCGGCTCGACAGCGACGGCGGCGCTATCGAAGGCGCCAATCGTGCGCTGATCGATCTTACCTCGACGGAGGGCCGCCTTGTGCTGGGCGATGGCGTGGCGATGGATGTCGGCGCTGCGGGCGAGGTGCTCGGCACCATCGACCTCAATGCCCGGCGCCTCGGCGGCGCGCGCGGCAACGATGTCGCGGTTGATACGGGCAGCGGACTCTCCGTGGACGGCGCCAAGCGCGTCGCGGTCAACGGCTTCTGGCGCTATGACGATGCTCCGGTAGACCCGGAGGACGCCGACGGGCAGATCGTCGACCAGGCCTATCTCGACCGCCTGCATGGCGACAGCACGGCCTTCATCGACGGCGCGCTCGCCAATGGTGCGCTCCAGTCGCGGCTCGCCGGGCTGCGGCAGGCGACGGGCAGCGCGCTCCAACTCCGCCCGGGTATCGAAATTGTCAGCGCGACCGAAAACGGCAGTTTGCGCGTGGCCGATGATCTGGACTTTTCCGGTTATCGCTACGGCCCGGATGCCAATCCGGCGGTGCGCGGCAGCGGCTTTGCCGGTGTCGTCTCGCTGCGCGCGGGCGGCGATCTGATCGTCAATGGCAACATCAATGACGGCTTCGACCTGCCGCCGGTGACGCCGGACAGCATCTACAATATCGAGATGACCGGCCGGCTGAACGCGGACTATGTTCTGCCCTTGGACATGGCCATGGAAGCCGGGTGGAGCATCGGATCCGCCTATAGTTATGAATATTCGCTACCGTTCGATCTGCATCCCAGCTCCCCTTTCACGATCTATACCCAGGCGGGAACTTATCCGGTCGACGTCTCCCTGACGCGTTCGACGAACGCTTTTAACCAGACGCTTGCTGGTGGCGCCATCTTGCCCGACGGGGCGATCGTGACCGATGTTGCCACCGGCATCACTTATGAAGGCCATATTCCGGCCGGGACGGAGTTGGGTCAGGCTTCCCTCCCCGCCGGGACTATCCTGGGTAAGGGGACCCAGGTATGGACCAATGCGCAGATCACCGTGTCCAAGGTTCCAGCAGGTACGCCGCTTCTGGGCTTCCGGATTAGCTCTGCGCCGGAGTTCGACCAGTCCTTCACGCTCCCTGCCGGGCAGGTTCTGCCGCGCTATTTCACGCTCACCACGCTCACTTCGATCGAACCGGTGGAGGAAACCATATGGGCCGCCGCGCCCATGCTCGCCTCCGGTTCCGAAAGCTGGGACATGCAAATGGTGGCGGGCGCCAATCTGACATCCGCCGATTTCCGCGCCGTGCGGCAGGATGGCGTGGGGGATATGGTCCTCGACAATCCCTTTTCGGTCGTGGTGGAATATGGGGTGGATCAGCAATATGAAGGCGTCAGCGTCATCCGCACCGGCACCGGCGACCTCGATCTGATTGCGGCGCGCGATTACCGGCAGGAATCGCGTTTCGGTATCTATACCGCCGGAACCTGGATCGACACAGAAGCTACCCGGCCGGGCGGTTCGCTCAATCTTCCTCGTGCGACATTCGCCGACGGGTCTGTGCTGGGCAGCGATTTTAGCGAGTATGAGGGTGCGGTCGCCGATTATCAGCCGTGGTTCACGACCGGCGGCGGCCATGTCACCGTCGATGTCGGGCGCGACATGTTCGGCCATATGTCGGGACAGCAAGTTGGCACGCAAACGCGCTCCAACCACGCAGTCGGCGACTGGCTGTGGCATCAGGGCGCGCCGGAAATCGGGCAGCAGACCGCCTGGTGGATCAATTTCGGTACCTATGCGAACAGGCGCCTGCCTGCCTTCGACGGCATCGGCACGCTGGGCGGCGGCAATCTGACGGTCTCCGCCGGCCGCGATTTCGGTGCATATGACTATGTCACCAATGTTGGCCATCCTGGCGCGCTGGCGCTGGCGGTGGGATCGTCAGGCTGGGTCGATAGCGATGGCACGATCCATCGTAGCGGCGGCGGCGACCTGTCGCTCAGCGTCGGTGGCCAGATCAATCCGGTGCAGAGCCGTTATGGCGATATAAACACGAATGCACCCGGAACCGTGACCAATCTGCGCGGCGATATCGATATCACCGCCGGAACCATCGGGCAGGTCTGGAAGACCTATGAAATCACCAACACCGAAAGCGATCGGGATCCTCGGCCGGACAGCTATTCGCAAGCGAATGCCACGCACCAATATGGCACGCTCGCGGTCCTGCCCGGTGATGGGACGACGACCCTCAACAGCCGCGGCGACATGGTGGCTACGGTGTTCGATCCCGGATTGCGGGATACGCCGGCCTTGCTCGGCGTGGAGATCGATGGGCAGAACGGCGCCTTGCAAAGCTGGTTCACTCAGTTCACCGACGCCACGCACGTCAACCTCTTCTCGGCCGGTGGTGACCTGTCGGTCGGGGCGCTGGGCGGCTATCAGGGGCCGGCGCATCTCAGCGCCATCGCCGCCAATGGCAGCCTCTATGGAATGGGCCGCGTTGCGGGCGGCGAAAGTATCGATTTGCAGGCCTCCGACAACAGTACGGCCGAATTCCTGGCCGCCGACACTATCTATTATCTCTGGGTTCGCACCTCCGGCGCGCCAGAATCCATGTTGGCCACACCGCAAAACCCTGCTTGGGGCGTACTGCCCGGAAGCCAAGGCGGTAACCCGATCCTCACAAATGTGTCGGGGAACTACAATTACGGTGATGTTCTTGCGCGAGGCACCGATACGGCGGTCGTGCGCACGCAGAAGGTCGATCCGGTGCTGATCTATGCGCGGGATGGCGATATCATCAATGCCAATTTCGGCACGCTCTTCACCAACACCACGACGGATGAGGTTGCCTACCGTTCCGGCCATCCGGCCTATATTCGGGCTGGCCGTGATATCGTCGGACTTGGCTCAGGGACGCCCAGCTTCAGCGGTTCCGGTTCGCTGTTCGTGCACAGTTTCGCCGACGATATCTCGATTATCGATGCCGGTCGCGACCTGATCTGGATCAACGCCATGGTGGCCGGGCCGGGCACGCTGGAATTGAATGCAGGCCGCAACTTCTATCAGGATGACAAGGGCGTGTTGCGCTCTGTTGGTCTGGTCGGTTCCAGCGCCAGCAGCGAACCGACCGGCGGCGCGGACATCGCCGTCACTGTTGGTGCCGGCGCCGATGGACCGAACTTCGCCGCCGTGCGCGATGCCTATCTCGATCCGGCCAATCTCGCCGATCCCGAACGCCCGCTCACCGATCAGGACGGCAAAGTCGCCAAGGTCTATACCGAGGAATTGGCCGAATGGCTGGAGGGTCGCTGGTCCGACGATGCCGAGCAGTTCAGCAGCGACGAGGAGGCCCTTGCCTATTTCGATGCCCTTGCGCCCGAGCACCAGCGCATCTTCCTGCGCGACATCTACTACGAAGAACTCCGCATCGGCGGACGCGAATATAGCGGCAAGATCGAGAGTGGCCGGCGCGGTTCCTATCTGCGCGGCCGGCAAATGGTCGAAACGATGTTCCCCGGCATCGATAGCGAGGAAGGCACCTCGCCCTATGAAGGCGAGTTCGTGCAATTCTCCACGGGGCGCGCCGCCGGCATGATCCGCACCGAATTCGGCGGCGACATTCAGATGCTCGCACCGGGTGGCGGGGTCACGCTGGGCCTCGATGCGATCCGCCCCGAAAATGGCGATAACGGCTTTCTGACCCAGGGCACCGGTAATGTGCAGATCTACAGCCAGGGCGATATCGCGCTGGGTCTGTCGCGCATCTTCACCACCTTCGGTGGCGATATCTTCGGATGGTCGGCAGCCGGGGACATCAATGCCGGGCGCGGCGCCAATACGACCGTGCTCTACACGCCGCCGCGGCGCGTCTATGACGATATCGGCAATGTAGCGCTCTCGCCGCAGGTGCCCAGTACCGGCGCGGGGATCGCCACGTTGGCGCCGCTCCCGGAAATCCCGTCCGGCGACGTCGACCTCATCGCGCCGCTGGGCGTGATCGACGCGGGCGAAGCGGGCATCCGCGTTTCGGGCGACATCAACCTCGCCGCGTTGCAGATCCTCAATGCGGCGAACATCCAGGTAGAGGGCGAAGCGACCGGCATTCCGACTGTGGCAGCCGTCAATACCGGCGCGCTCACCGCGGCGTCTTCGGCCTCCACGGCGGTTGCCAACGAGGCGGCGCAGCTCGCCGAGCGCAACCGGCCGCAGCCCGTGCGCGACATTCCGGCCATCGTGAATGTCCGCTTCGTCGGGTTCGGCGACTAATCAGGAGCGGGGCGGTCCTGGACCGCCCCGCTACCACATCTCTCGGAGCAATCATGACACACAAGACACAGGCCGATCAGGCCGGGAATGCGCCCTCGCGGCCGCTCTTCTACAAAGTGCCGCAATTGTTGCATTCGCAGGTTCATTCTCGATGGCGGCTCAAGGATGGCGATGCCGCCTTTGCCGCCGAAGCGCCCTATGTCCCGATTCTCGTAAGCGAACTCGCCGCCGCTTCGCGCAACTATCCAATCGTCTTTGCCGGCGATGATGCGCAGCCCTTGGCCGTGCTTGGTCTGGAAAAGCGCAATCTGTTCGTCAAAGATGGCGTCTGGCGCGACGACAGCTACGTCCCCGCCTATGTCCGCCGCTACCCCTTCGCATTCGTGGCTACATCCGATCCGGATGGCTTCGCGCTTGCCATTGATGCAGGGTCGGAGCGAGTGATGGATGGCGGTGAAGAAGGCGTCCCGCTGTTCGAAAACGACAAACCTTCGGCATTGACGCAAAGCGCGCTTGATTTTTGCGGTGCCTTCCAGAACGACATTGCGACGACCCGCGCCTTTGCCGATGCCTTGAAAGCGCAGGACTTGCTGATCGACCGGCGCGCCGATGCGACATTGCCGGACGGTCGCAAGCTCGGGCTCGACGGCTTTCAGGTCATCGATGCCGAGAAGTTGTCCAAGCTGCCCGATGAGATCGTGCTCGAATGGCACAACAATGGCTATCTCGCCTGGGCCTATTTCCATCTCGCATCGCTGGACAGGTTCCAGTCTCTGCTGCGCCTTCAGGCTGCCATGCCAAAGTCACATCCAGATGTTTCACAGTCTGAACATTCCGATGGCGCACAAAAGCGCGCGAACCCCAAAACGAAAAAGGTCGCCTCATGATTACCCGTAGGACTCTGCTATCCGCCATCCTCCTCTCGAGCGCGTCGGTCGCCAGCGCGCAAACAGTCGGCGGGCCGCAACCTGCCGCGCAGCCACAAACCGCGTCGCAATCCCAGCCTCTCGGCGGGCCGGTGGTGGACGGCGTTTGCCTGCTTTCGCGCGAGGCGATCTTTGCCAATGCCGCTGTCGGCAAGGCAGCATCGGCACGCCTTGGGGAACTAACCGAAGCTGTGCAGGCTGAAGTGGATGCCGAACGCGCCCAGCTGGAAATCGATACCAGGGCACTGGAAGGCAACAGCGCAGCGACCGACGAGAACCGCCAGGCCCTCGCCACCAGATGGCAAGCCCTTCAGCGTAGAGCCGCACATGCAAGTCGCGAGATTGAAGCGACGCGCTCCAAGGCTATGAGCCGTATTGCGAATGAAGCGCAGCCGGTCATTGCCGAGGTCTATCGGCAGAAAAATTGCGGGCTGCTGTTCGACCGCAATTCCGCGCTTGGCGGCAATTTTGCGAACGACCTGACCTCCGATGTCGTCACCGCTCTGGATGCGAGAATTCAGACGATAACTTTCGAACGCGAACGCCTGCCCGACGTTCAGCCACAACCATCAGGGACCGATGCCGCGGTTCGCTAGACAACAGGGAAATCGCATCATGCTCTTGGCTATCGGCCTGATCGCTCTGGGCTTTGCCGCTGGTGTGCTCGTCACCGGCCTCGCAGCCTGCTTTATCTTCGGTTTGCTGCATGCCGAAGCCGTAAGGGCGGTGGAAAGCCATGGGGGCGTGAACCTGTTCTCCTATGGTTTTGCAAATTCTCCACCCGGGACGGTCAAGCCGGGAAGCTGGCAGGTGCGGTCATGAGCACCGCACACCATCCATGCAAGCAGTCATATTGCTTCCTCCCCGAAGCCCTGCTCGTCAGTGCGCTTTGCTGGGCGGCAATTTTTCGTCTGATCTTCGGAGTGTGACAATGATGCTGAAAAGCTTGACCGGTCGGCTCGCCGCCTTGATCGGCATTGTAATCGCGTCAAGCACGCCGCTGGCGGCCCAGTCTGTCTCTCCATCGGCTGCACCTGTTGAATGGGTGCGCTATGCCGAGCAGGTCCAGACCGCCCTTACCGGCTTGCTCAAAGGCGATAGTGAGGCCGCGCTGCGCTTCCGATCCTATGTCGATGGCATGCGCAACGCCCAGAACCAACAATCCTCCTCGCTCTTGCTGAAAGTCTGGATCGCTGACGATGGTACTGTTTCCAGGATCGACTTCACGCCCTTCGCTCATGAGGAGGCCAATGCCGATTTGCGCAGCCTGATCGAGGGAAAACGCCTGGACACATTACCGCCGCCCGATATGTTGCAGCCCTTGCACCTCGTGGTCGAACTGCAATCTGCTCCTGCTGATGGTCCGGTGACGGCCAACGCTTTGGGCGCAACTCCCAACTAGAGAATTGGAATTGTAACTGATGACTGGAAATGAACTGATCGAAAAACTGTCCGCCGACCTGGCGATGACCAAGAAAGATGTAAAAGCAATCGTTGATGGTGTCTTTACGGCCATCAGTGACGCGGCGGCAAAGGGCGATGAAATCGCGATCAATGGCTTCGGTAAATTCTCGGTCAAACGAACTCCCGCACGCGACGGGCGCAACCCGCGTACCGGCGAGCCCATGACCATCAAGGCTGCCAACAAGATCGGTTTCCGCCCTGCCAAGGCGCTCAAGGACAAACTTAACGGTCGCTCGGCCTGAGCGCACCGCTTTCAACAAGGCCGCGATCAGACGAAATTCTGCAATAAGGGGGCGGCACTATCGCAATAGCCGGAAGGGGGATGCGATGAAGCTTGCCGTCTACAATGTCGAAAATCTGTTCGATCGCGCCAAGGCGATGAACCTCGATACCTGGGAGCAGGGGCGCCCGGTACTCGAGAAATTCGCCCAACTCAACGAACTGCTGGGGCAGATCGACTATTCTGCGGCCGACAAGACCCGCATGGCTGAACTCATGGCCGCACTTGGTCTGGAGAAATCGGACACCGGCCCGTTCGTGCTCCTGCGCCGCAACCGCGGTGGTCTCCTGCGCCGGCCGCGGGATGGAGGTATCCATATCGAGGCGAACGGGCGCGCCGATTGGGTCGGCTCGCTCGAGCTGCGCGATGAACCCGTCAATGAGCACGCCATGCGCAACACCGCGCGCGTGATGATGGATCTCGATGCCGATGTCCTGGGTGTCGTCGAGGCCGAAAGCCGCCCCGTCCTCGCCGCCTTCAACACCGAGATCTTGCCCGCCTTGGGCGGCACGCCCTTGCGCCATGTGATGCTGATCGATGGCAATGACGAACGCGGTATCGATGTCGGGCTGATGAGCCGCGAAGGCTATCCTATCGGGCGGATGCGCAGCCATGTCGACGATCGCCTGGCCAACGGGCAAACGATCTTTTCGCGCGATTGTCCCGAATTCGAGGTGACGACGCCCTCGGGCGTCCGGCTTGTCATCCTGGTCAATCACTTCAAGAGCAAAGGCTATGGTTCGACAGCCTCGTCCAACGCCCGCCGCCGCGTCCAGGCCGCACGCGTTGCCGAGATCTATCGCGAGCTGAGCGGAAATGGCGTCGAACATGTCGCCATCATGGGCGATTTCAACGATACGCCCGGAAGCGCGCCGCTCGCGCCGCTGCTCGATGATACCGACCTTAAGGACATCTTCGAACATCCAGCGTTCGACGATGGCGGATGGCCGGGCACTTACGACCTGTGCAATGCCAGCAACAAGATCGACTATATCCTGTTGTCGCCGTCACTCTTCGAGCGGGTACAGGCTGGCGGAGTGTTCCGCAAAGGCATGTGGCCCGGCTCGCGACCGCGCCGCTGGGAGCCCTATGACGAGGTCGGACGCAAACAGGATGCCGGCTCTGATCACGCCGCGATCTGGGCCGATATCGACATCTGACCGCGGGTTCGGCCATGACCGCGAGACCTCTTGTGTCCGGGACCGATCATTTCCATTTAATCTGGAATTTTCTGGAACATTATGCTATAGGTATGGTCAGAGAAGCCAGTTGAGGACCGCAGATGACGGACATTGCCGAGCTCACACCGATCACGGGCGACATTGCCGCTTCGGCCGACGTGACCATTAACACGAAGGGAGGATCGGTTACGGCGATCCTTAAGAAATCGCTTCGCGACCGCCTGGGTGCGCTCAGCGATCACCTGGCTGGCGCGGCGCTTCAGTTCGCTTCCGGCCAGTCTGTTCTCTTGCTTGCCGGTGCCGGTTCTGGTGCGCTGGCTGGCGCAGTGCGCGTCCGCAAGACGGGCCAGAACCGCTTTGAAATCGTTCTCGACGGGGACGAGGCCGAGGAGATCGACGAGGTTACGGCCACTTTCCTGCGGCTCAAAAAGGATCAGTTCGAAAAGGGCCTGCTCAATCTTTCCGAGCCGATGACTGCGGTGGACTGGCGCAAACAGATGGATGCCGACTTGGCGGATGTTCGCGAGGTTCTCGCCGAGGTGGACCAGAAATAAGGTCGCCTTGCGTGCGGCAAAAGGTAGCGGAGAGGTGAAGCGTGACCGAGCCGGATCGCGGCGCCATACTTTACGAGGACGAAGATTCCTTTCGCGCGCAACGCCGCCAGGCGGCCGAAGACTGCGTTGCCGAGTTCCGCGCGGCATCGGCCTTGGTCGATGGCTCCGAGGCGCGCCTGCGGCCCGTCATAAAGGCGCTGCGCGCCCTTGATGCCTTCGCCAAGGAGGTCGAGCGCCTGACCGCCCAGCGCGGCTTTGCTGCGCTTCCCGAGTTCAAGCGCGGCACAGAACGGTTCGATGGCTACCACCAGCTCACCGAGGCACCCTGGCGCGGCATTTTCCTGGTAAGTCGCGACGGCGGTCAGGTCGTCGGCCTCGTCTTTTCGCGCCATCCGCACAAGCTGGAAGAGAGGCTCGGCGAGATCGCGCAGGGCTACCGGCACATCGGCAGCGATGAGCCGGAAAAGGAAGAATCCGATGGCGACTAAGGTGCCCGCCCCGCGCACGTCGAATGGAACCCTCCCCCTCCAGCTGGCGACGGCGGCCGCGATCCTGTTTTCGTTCGGCGGTATCGCCCTTGCCGCCCTGGCCAATAGCCCGGCCGACGGCGGACGGGGCGGTGCCATCGCTGTCGCGCTCACCTTCTTCATGCTGTTCATGGGCCGCGGGACAGCCGAGCAGGCTGCGGAGACGGCATTGCCGCCCAGTGGCGACCCGGTGGAGGATCTGCGGCGCGAGTTCGATCCGACCAAGGCGGCAGTCAACGCCATGCTCGACTGGAGCAATAAGGAGAAGCGCTATCTTGCCGCATCCAGCGTGATCGGCACGCTTGTCTGGGGCTTCGGCGACCTCCTCGCCGCGTGGCTTTGCGCGGCTTAAGCCGCGCTTCGGGTGTGCGCGAAGTTGTTCCCCATTTGGACCGCTGTGATCGACCACTTCCCCGCCCGATTTCTGACGGCAAAGACCTTGGTTTCACGCAGATTTCCTAGCCCAAACCGGGCTTGAGGAGAAGAGTCGAGGATGCATGCTTGATCTCACCCGGGACCGAATTGGTAACAGATAGCCATCGCGTTGAGGCAAACTGCGGGAGTTCTATGGGCCTCTGCGAGGTGGTGATCGTGCATCAACTGAGGCGCCGAATTGCTGTCAGAAGCTCTACATAGCGAATAGCAAGAAAATGGGCAGGAGCTGTTAGCCGTCCTTGATGTCCGATCAGAGTGAACGGAGATATCCGGCTTAAGTCGGTTGCGGTAGTCTACGCATACGCCTTAACAGTGCTGCGTCGACTATTCTCATACCGCATCAAGATGATCAGACGACAAGTACGTCCGTTGCGATCACCCGACACGTGAGGCAACCCTCGGTTCAGGTCGATTCCTCCATCTAGTGACTGCATTCCGTCATAGATTAAAAGCTCGCCTGATGCGGAGGCATAGACGTCGGCAAGGCCAAACCGGGCGACGAATTCGCTTTCATCGATCCGGCCGCTTTTACCGAGATCGCCAGCGACGAGAGTTGGGAAAAACAGCGTCCCGCGCGCTTCGTGCCCGGAGCTGGCCTCGGCGAAGAATGAGCATATCGCACTTTCCATGGCTCCATAATATTCGTCGGCATGGATGTGTGGAGTGAGGACTAGCGGTCCAGATGTGGGGTCCTTGTTGACCACCATTGTCAGCTGCTCGACTGCGAGACCATTACCCGCTTGATCGGCCAGAAACGCGGTGTCACTCAGTGCACGCGTGAGCAGTTTAGCCAGAGGGCCGCTTCCTCTATTCCGGTCGGCCAAATCGCATAACCAGTCCGCACACCCAATATGGGAGGATCGCTCTGCATATTTGCGAATCCACCAGGTCAGCCTAAAGCTGCCAAGTGGAGCACTTTTGAGGCCGCACGCTCTTACTACGGCATCCCGGTCGCGCAGAGTGAATGGCCGTTCTTCGTCGCTATCGTCGGTAAAAAGCCAGCTGCTCCCGGCGGGCATTCGCAAGCTGTCGAGCAGATCGAGTGGCCATGCTGGAGCTTCGAACAGTGCCAAAAGCCGATCTTCAGCGAGCGGTGTTTCGATTCGAAGTAGCCGCACCTTTTCATCGGTAGCCATGCCTTCGCGCGCACCATGCTCGAAGCTGCTATAGGTTCTAACAAAATCCACAGTCTAGGCCAGATCCGCACTGGCGCGTTTGCCCATGTCCGAAGCGTCGAATTGCCTTGAATGCCAGCAGAATTCGAGCTGCAGATTATTGGGGTCGAAGAAGAAGATCGAATCCGCGTGACCGAGGTCGATGATGTCCGAAACCTCTATACCTAGATTGCCGAGCGCCTTTTGACGCGATGCCAGTTCGTCGCGAGTTTCCACCTTGAACGAGAAGTGGAACATCCCTGCGGGCGTGCCGAGAGCTTCGTTGATCCCGGTCGGAAAATCCTCGGGAATGTCGTGCACGCCCTTGGATTCCATGAACACGAAATATGTATCCACACCGATATCGAAGTAGACTTGGCGCACCCTTCCTCCTTGGCCAATCTCGGTAACGTGATCGGCAACTACTGGGAAGCCGAGAATCCCGGTGTAAAAGGCGATGGTCGTTTCCATATCGTGGGTCGCGACACCGACATGTGACATTCCGCGATTCGGGGGTGAGAGGACGTTCATTTTCAGACTGACTCCGCAAGATGATCCGCAAGTCGTAGCGTACACTGCATGACCGTAAAGGTTGGATTGGCCCAGCCGACCCTTGGAAAGATACTGCCACCCGCCACGTAAAGATTGTCGACACCGAATACGCGGGCGTTGCGGTCAACAACACCTTGTTCGGCGTTGACGGCCATGCGCGTCGTACCCAGTTGATGGTTGGAATGCAGGATAAGCTCCGGTCCGATGTCGGCCGGGTGGAGTTCACGAACGAAACGTCCATGGCCGGCACGAGCGAGCGCCCCAGACAGCGTGTTGGCGATAGCGGCAAACTCCTCGACATCCTTTTCGGCAATGCGCCAATCCAGGACCAACTGACGCACTCCGCTGCTATCGCAGCAGTCCCCGAGAAAAACCCTGCTTTTGATAATCGGCGACTGCTCAAAAAAGATGCCGAGCTTGGGAACGGCGTCTTCGGCCATGGCAGGCGTGCGGAAAAAGTGAGCTCGTGCGTTGAGGTTCGCCGCGCACGCATGAAGCGCGACGTTCACTGTTGCAGGCGAGCCATCGCGCAGAGTGCCGGTAGTCGCGTAAGCGCTCAACGCGCTGTCGGTCGCCAGTTCGAACCCTGGAACCATGAGGTGCGGATGCTCGCAGAAGCAGGAACCGACCATCCCTTCATCATTGCCGACGCCAGAAGGGTTCCGGCTTTGCGATGCCAACATCAGACGCGGCGTCTCCAAGCCCCCTGATGCTAGTACGAAAATGCCTCCGCGAACGTCGAAGCGTGTTCCGTCAGCAGCCATGCAGGTGATCGCTTCTACTTCGTTCTGCGCGTACGTCAGCAAGATCTCAATTGCGCGTGCGCCTGTCAGGACGGTGATTTCAGCGCTTCGCGCCAGATCTTGAGACCAGTTGTCGGCCATACGCACGATGGGCTTACTGAAGCGCCAATATCGCAGATCGACCCCGTGAGGAGACAGTTGCTTGCGCAGTGCTGCCGGTATATCCATCAGGTTGGGATCAAAGTCAGCGCTCGCAACGTTGAGCAATGACGCGGCTTCATCCGCGTAGATGGCTAGTTCGTCAAATTCGATCGGCCAACCGCAAAGCTCTGTTCCAGTGCCGATCGCAAAGTCGCGATGATCAAGTGGCGCGATATATCCGGCCCAGACAGAGCTAGACCCTCCTAAACGAAAATCGCGGATCTCGCCTAGTGGATAGGGCAGCCCAGCAACCTCACCATCGGCACAGGCGGGGTCGACCGCCCCCGGCGCCGCACCACCCCGCTCAAGGACAACGACGCGACGACCGGGAGCTAATTTGCGGGCCAAGGTGAGCCCGGCCATACCACCGCCAACGACGACGACATCCGCCGCAATTCCATACGCGGGGGCGGAATCCATGTTTACAATTGTCATCGCGTCGAACCGTCCCTCACGCATGCCCCTCCTTGCCTAACTCGATCGACCAGCTATCAAAGTCTTCGCGATTTCTTCCATTGGATCAACGATCAATATGACGCAGGCTGCCCCTGTACCCGCGATATCAAGGCTTGACGGTGCGCAACTGCACCGTATCCGGCAATCCATTGACTATTTCGGGTTTCATTGTCTTCCCGATGCCATGTCCTCCGAAACGCTTGAAGAGCTTGCCCGCGAGGCGCGCTGTAGGCGTGCCGAGGCGAAGCGCGCGGTATCGGAAAGCGCCGATCTGCCTTACAGTTCGCGTGTAGCACCGCTTGGACCCTCCGCAATCCACGTGCTCGGGAACATGGCTTCTGCGGCCTTGCTCGAACCCGTCTTCGGACGTCGGTTTCGCTATTGCCCCGATGCCAGCTGCTATACTTTTTTCGAGGCGGGAGATTTTCTCGAAACCCACCGCGACGATGCTTCCAACTGCGAAGTCACTCTGTTGTTTTACCTGAGCGCATCGCCGTTTCGCCCCGACGAGCAGGCCTCTGGTCTGAATCTTTCAATCTATGCTAATGACGACGATGCTCCCGGCGCGCTGCTCAAGACCATTGCCACGCCACAGGGCGCGATCATGTTCGGCCATGGCAGCCGCTTCTGGCATCGTCGTCATCGCTTGCAGGAGGGCGAGCATATCTGGATGCTGACCGCCTGTTTCACTTCGGCGGACGTGCCCGATTAGCCGCGCGTACGGTGCCTCGCCGGAGAAGCTTCGAGATCGGTGATCCGCCGCTCGATCTCTTCGATGAGGAACCGCCAGTGGCGCGCGCTGCAAAAGCCGGGCGACACGCCGATCATCCAGCACGCGATCGAGATGCCAGATCGGTCGAGGGCGGAAAAGAAATGGTCCAGCCGCGCAAGCGCACACTTCCGCATCGCAACCACGTCGATCTCGCCCACCTGCCATGCGTTTCCGTTGTAATCGTTGAGGAAATAATCGAGGTCGATATGGATCGCGGCGCGGCGATCTTCCGCTAGCTGTATCAGCAGTTCGTGCGCGTCATTCGATCGGCGGTAGAGACGTTTCGGGTTCGCATTGGCTGCGATGTCGCACAGTTCAATCGCATGGAACCGATACCCTGCCAGCAGATCGTGGTCTACCGCTTGCGGAGCGACCGCGAAGGTTTCGGCCTTTTCGAGATCGGCCTTGAGGTGAAAAACTTCTACGATACGATCAAGCGCAAAGAATGGTGTGAGAAACGAGCCAATCGTGATCGCTCCGCTAGTGATCGCACTGTGCCAGTCAGCGGGCGATGCGGGGTCGAACGGCACCCCAGTAAGTGGATCCTCGAGTGCTGACGAGCCGTCAGCACTTTGCTCGACAACCAGCAGCGTCGACATCATGTCGGTGTGGTCGTCCAGATGGATAATCGTGAGAGGCTCTTCGGATCGCAGCGTGGCAAGATGGCTGGCCAGAAAAACCCCGCACCAGCTATCTTCGAGTGCGAGCAAAAGACGGCTTCGCTGCTCACGAAAATCGAAACGCGATCGTGCGCCCGATCCGACACCAAGCCATCGAAGGCCATCTTCCAAGTCAGGATCGATTAGCTGATGGGAGACATCCGGCCCGTCAATCTCGATCGCCTGCTTGTCGATATCGACGCGGTAGATATTGCTGCGGATCAATGGCAGAACTGCATCACGAACTTGGCCAAGGCTGAGGTCTGCTGCAGCCTCGCTATCGATCAACAAGCGACCCACGGTTCCTGACTCCGCATGGCTCACGCATCGCCCCCCAGTAATTCATTGCGGCGCTGAAGAAAGCCGGAGAAAGTCAGGATCGAAAGCGAAATCACAATCCATCCGCAGAACGCATAAAAGGCCTTGAAGAACTTCAAGAAGGCCGCCTCCGAGGCCGTGGCCTTGGTCCCATCGGCCAAACCGATTTCGCATTTGGACTCCTGCCGCAGATCGACCAGAGGAATGAACACGTCGAGCGCAAACAGGCTCGGGGCGATCATGTCTCCGCAAGGTACGTTGTCTGCGACTTTGTTGGCCAGTCCGGCGCCGATCGCCGATCGATCGGAGAGCGTTGCGACGGGCTGCTGGTCGACGATCATCAGTTTCTTGCGATTAGCGTCAGCGAACACGGAGCAGCCGAGCACAAAGAAAACGAGAAGTGTCAAGGTCGCGCGGCGGGGGTCCAGCCCGAAACCGAATGTCAGGCGATAGACCTGCATCAAAACGTACTTAGCAATGTCGGCAAGCTGCGCGAATAGATAGTTGGGAACAGCGAGCGCGAGCGCCGCCACGCGTTGCCAGAGAGCCTGTGACATTATATCATCGCTACCCGTTTTCGAGGGCATAGCTTTCCGGTCATTAACCCCGCGCGCCAACATGGCCAACTCGCGGACGAAACGCGCGATCATTATTTCACGCGCCTCGTCGGTCAGCGCGCTTCGACGCAGCGCACGGGCGAGCGTAGCGTAATCTTGTGCATCGTAGGGGCTGCGCTCAAGCCACGCCTTGCGCACATTGACCGTCTTACGAAGGTTGGCAGGATCGTTCACGTCCCCCATATCGGGCAACATGAGCACTCGGTAGGAAAAGCCAACGAGATGTACGTCGTCCTTTTTACACAGGTCGGCATTGGGATATCCATTGCTCGTGTCCCACAGAATATCAGTGTTGGTGTAGTAGAGGTTCACTGCCCCGGTCAGATCGTTGTCGCCGATGATCAAGATACCACCGACCTTGGAATAGCTGAGGTCGAAACCGGTGTTGTCGGGTGCGGAGCCGGACACGTCGGTGGTCTCGGCGTCGCGCACTTTCTTCCTGGGCGCAATGCCTACGACCTTGGTGTTGAACAGCTGAATGTCTTTGCCGACCTCGACCCGCTGCATCCGCAACGCGCCCTCTGAACAGAGACTGCGCTGCCCTCCAGTCAGTTCGGACTTGTCGCCTAGCTTGATGCACCCGCCAACCCGAAGATCCGCTGCAAGCAGAGCTGAATGGTACTGCTTGTTACCCAACTCCTCTATCTCTTCGAATTCCCCGTGAAGATCGGCGCCGCATAGATTGAGGTCGTTGCCAATATGGCAGCCATCGAGGATCACGCGCCCTTTGCTACTAAACCGGCGTTTCGACCGAGGATGGAGCGAGAGATGTAGGCTCCCGAGAATCTGAGCATCCCTGGCGAGCAGCGCATCGCGATCGTTCGACACGATTCTCGCGCCGAGCAGACTGAAATCGCCTTGGCATCGCAGTCCAGCAAGTCCCAGACGCCCTTCCATATCCGCGTTTTCAAGGCTCACGCTCTCGCCGATATGTGCCTTGCGCATCGACACGGCCATTGTCTCGCTGGCCGAAATGCGGGCGTTCTCAAGATTAATTCGCGACCGGATGCGCGCACCGTTGAGGGCCACACATCCTTTTGCGAAGAGGGGCTCTCGAGTGGCATAAATCGCGCCAATTTCAGCATCGTTGGCATTGAGTGCCCATCCGTTATGCGCGACAAGACGACACTGGCCAAGCCACAAATCACCTTTCAGTCGCGCGAGATAAAGAGACAGGCCACCGATTACCTTGCTCCTGTACAGATTGAGCGTCCCCCCGATTTCGGCCTCTTGTAGCACAAGACCGGTACAGGTTGACCGCTCGCCTGACTCAATTGAATCGTTCCGGGGTGATTGTAGGTGTGCCCCGACCGCAACGATGTTTCCTCCGATCACGGCATTGGACATGTCGATCCAGCATAGCCCGCTCTCGTCGCTCGGGCCGACCTCGGTCAAATCAACTTCTGAGCGGCAGGCCATGCCCCGGCAACAAAGGCTCACGAAGCGCGAGCCGTGCAACGACAGCGAAGCGACATGCGAGCGCGACAAATCAAGCGAGACGGCTGAAAGCGCCCCTTGCCCAGCCGCAGGTGTGGGAGCAACGAAACTGCATTGCTCAATCCGCAAGGCTGGCAGTGGCTGAGCTTCGGACCCGCAATCGCGCAAATCCAGCGCCCCTTCGATTCTAAGCCCAACAATCCGCATCCCCGTAGGCAAACCGCCAAGGATCAGCGAACGGAGGAAATCGGCATCGACCGCTCGATCCTCCGTCGGAAAATGGCGACAGTCCGCAATCTCGCCAGATTCCAGAGCCTGGCGGACATACCGCTTTACCGCACGAGAAGTCACGTCGCGCACCCCCACCATTTCGCGTTGGTCGACCGTAATTGGTCCGATACTCTATTTGCCTCGAGCGGTTGAAAGCAATGGATTTAACACACAACACAAAAGTTTGACTCAATGGTTTCGCGCTATATCATCCCTTTCTGACGCATCCTGGCGTCGATGAGCGATAGCAAGAGGGACAAAGCATGTCTGACACAATCAAGAACTGCCTTAAAGAAATCAAGAACGCCGCTGCTTCCGGACGTCTGGATGCGGTCATGGCTTCTGACGCTTCTGTCCAGAAGAGCTGGGGCCCGGCGATGCGCCGCTGATTTTTTTGGTCTGTCGGCTGCCGCTTGGCGTCGACAGACCATCCCGCCCTCCTCCGTATGATGGCGTTAGGGCAGAGGCAAAACAGTAGCACGGTTCTATCCGGCGCGAGGGCATTGGTAAGTGATAGATTCTAGGCGGGTTGACCTCCTTCCGGTCGAGATGATCGTTCTTCAGGGGACGCCGCTGTGCAATCTCAATTGCACCTATTGCGATCTAAGTCCTGCCAGCCGTAAACTCTCCCACAGAATGCCGATTCCGATGATCGGCAAGCTTTTCTCACAGATCAAGCAACTGGAACTGCTTGCTGACGAAGTCTCGATCGTTTGGCATTCAGGCGAGCCTCTCTCGCTGCCACCCGAATATTATGACGAGGCGATCAATCTAGTCCTAGCACTTAACAATGACGATGCGGGAACGCCCGCCCGGATCACGTTCGATTTTCAGACCAACGCCACGCTGATCGACCATAAGTGGTGCGAATTCTTCCAGCGCCATCGCGACCATTTACGGCTTGGCGTCAGCTGCGACGGCCCGCGCGAACTGCACGATCCACTGCGTGTCAACTGGTCTGGACGCGGCTCGCACACGCAAGCCGTGCGCGGGATGGATCTGCTTGCGGAGCACGGCATTAAATTCAACGCGATCGCAGTCGTGACGGCAGAGACATTGGCGCAGCCGCAAGAGTTCTTTGACTTCTTTCTCGATCGTGCCGATGACCTCACCGATTTTCATTTTAACATCCTCGCCAATCACGCGGATGGAGGACCAACGATCGGCTATTCGCGCAACGACACGCGAAAATATTCCGAATTCTACCGAACGATGCTGTCGCTTGCGCAGAGCGCAAAGGGACGCAACCTGCCAGTGCGAAATTTCTCGCAGACGCTGGGGCGTATCCGTGCTGCGACTGCGCCCCAGCCCGCTGAATTCCTCCGCGCCGGAACCGCGCCCTTGCGCCAGCTCAACTGCGATGCTCGCGGCGAGATCACAACTTTCTACGCCGGTCTCAGTGCCGAGTTCCTGGCCGATCATTACGGCGACGGAAAGGGGCTTAGCCTCGGCAATATCGAGGAGCAGACGCTCGCCAAAATGCTGGGCGGACACAAGCTTGAGCGCATGATGGACGATTTCGGCAAGAGCCATCGTCATTGTGCCCAGACCTGCGACTATCATGCTATGTGCCCCGGCGGATTCGAGCTCACGCAGCTGGTCGAAAACGGTGCCTTCGCATCAGGCGAAACCACTGAATGTGTAATCCATGTTAAGACATTGACCGACGCGGTGGCCAGTTTCGTGTCCGCTCAGTTGCGCCAGCCTGCTTAGGCATCAGGCGTAGCCAAGCCTTTGTTGGTAGTCGGAATAGCGGCGCTCGATATCACTCAAGACTTCGGCCGGCAGTTCTTTTTGCCAGTTGCCCGATCCTGGATTACGCAAGTGGCCGTGCTGGTACATCTTGCCGACATAACCATCGCGCGGACCGCCTGACTTTCGTAGACTGAAGGGCTCGAAGGCTCGCGCCGCGGCCGCCACTTGCGCTTCGGGCACGTGGATCCGCCAGGCATTTAGCACCTTTGTCAGGGCCCGCTGCGGATCCGCGACCATGTCCTCATATTTGATTAGCGGGCAGTAATTCGCGCAGTTGCGATCAATCCACCCGATCAAGTCGCCGCCGAAATAGCGATCCGATTTTCCGATCAGCCCGACGAAGCATTCGAAATAGAAGCTGGCGATATCGGGATAGCGCGCGCGCTCGAACCCGGTTCTTAGATCGGATTTCGCGACGTCGTGAAACCATGAGACTACAACGTCGCGCATGTCACGCACAAGCGAAACAGCGCCACCAAGATTGGGTTGGTTTTGGTCAAAGACGAGATCGGCGCAGTGCGAAATGCGCACTCGGTCTGAACCGGAGATATCCATTGCATGTTCGAGCATCCCGCACAGCCACACCGAGCCCGACTTGGGCAAGCTGTTGACCAGAAAGACCAATTGCGAGGGCAGCGGCAGATGAAGCGGATCGCTCAGCGTATGATGCGGCTCGGTCTGCGCGATCGGGTCGAGCATCGCGGGAACCCTGCTTCCCGAAAAACTGGGCGCAAGCGCGACCAGTAGCCGTCGCTTTGCTGACGTGTCGCGCGCCATTTCGTTGAGGTTGTAGACGTGGGGATAGCCCGCGAGCGCCAAATGATCGATCCGCTTCGAAGCCCTCGGTCCGCCTACTAGGAACACAGCATCTGAAGGGAGGATCTGGCCTAGCTCATCCACCGACAGGCGCTTGGTATCGTTTGGAAGCGCATGTACCCATGTATCATCCGAACCGTCCAGAAGGGCATAGTCGAAAAGTCCAGCCAGAGGATCGCCACCGCGCGGCGCGATTCTTGTCAACGCGTCAAGCGATGGTTGGTCAGCATACACGACAATGGTCGGTTCACAGCGATCAGTCGTCCGCCAGCGTCGAGTTTCCATGCGCGCCGCTGTTCCCACATTGCTGACCCAGTTCACGCCACCGCATCCAGCCCGCTGCGCTGGATGATCGAAAGGAGCCGCAGCGCGGGGCCTCCTGGCTTCTTCGCTCCACGTTCCCAGTCAGAAACGAGATTCTTCGATACGTTGAGATAGCGCGCGAACACTGGCTGCGAGACATGCTCCGCCTCGCGGATCGCTTTGATCTCGTCCGGTGACAGAACCGGCGCAGGCGCAAGGCAGGCTTCATCGAACTCGCGCATGGTGCGCTTGTCGATGCTGCCCGCGTCGTGGAGGCCTTCCATCATCTCGTGGACGGCGGCCATCGCCTCGCTCTTGTAGGTCTTTGCCTTAGCCTTGCTCATCGTCTTTCACCTCGACCAATCGGCCTGCTTCAATTTCCGTTTCGATCTGGTCATCGCCCAGCTCCAGCATGATGCTGGCAGCCTTGCGATAGACCTTCAGTTCCGCTGCACTCAGGTTCGCCTTGTCGCTCTTGGCAAAGGCAAACACGAATATGGCCCGCTCGCCCGAGCGGAAGATCAGGATCGAGCGATAGCCGCCCGATTTGCCTCCGCCCTGGCGCGCGATGCGTTGCTTGATAAGGCCGTTGCCAAGATCGGCATCGATCAGGCCGGATTCGGCCCGATGCACGGCATCAGTAAGCGAGGCATCGCTGATCTTTTCCTTTGCCGCGAACTTGGCGAACCAGCGGTTGGCGTAGATGGGGATGCGCGGGTTCTCAGTCATGCAGCAACGGCTCACTATCATACTTAGTGTTATGGCTCAATGAATTTGAGCCGCTCATATTTTGCTCGATCAGGTCGCCGATGCGCTGTGCTGCTTCGATCACATGCCCATCGTCAAGATGAGCATAGCGGGTCGTGGTCCGAACATCGGCATGGCCAAGCAACTTGCCGATCATCGGCAGGGTTTCGGAATGGGCGGCGGCATGGCTGGCAAAGCTGTGCCGCAGATCGTGGATGCGGACGCCAGGAAGGCCAGCTTCGTCACGCAACTTGCTCCACAAATTGCCGATATCGGTGATTGGGCGCTGGGTGGCCGGGTTCCAGAACACATAACGCTGCTTATCACGGCGCGGCAGCGCGTGGAGGATGGTTGCAGCTGCTTCGGCCAGCCAGACCGTGCGCGGGCCGGTCTTGCTGTCAGTCAACTCTCCTAGGCCGCCGCACTTGCCAATCACATGGAGCCTGAGGCTGCCGGGTTCCTCGGCGACGATTCCCCGCAGGGTCAGCGCGTTCATTGCCCAACTCCGATCAGGCGAGCGATGGAGCCAGATACGCGCTCGGCGGCATCGGCGAACACCGGCAAGGTGTGGTTGAACACACCGGGCCGCTCGACAAAGCTGTCACGCCAGAACAGGATGTCGCCCTTCGCCAGTTCGTCGATGCGCCGGTCGCCGAATGCGCCAAGGATTTCCTTGAAGATGGCGCTCTCGTTGCGCTTGCGGGTCGATGGTTTCCAGTGTCGCGAATAGTCAGCCCAGAAGCGTTCGGCGTAGTCGCGTAGCAAGGGCGCGTCGCTCTTCTGCGCAGCTCGGGCCTTCTTGCGCGTTGGCAGGCCGTCCAGCGCCACCTCCGCCAGTTTCGCCCGCGCGAGGCAGCGGGCCGTTGCGGGCGAGATGTCGCGGGAGGTTCCCAGCCACACCCGCCGTAGCTTGCCGCGCTGACGGAACAGCACAAACCATGTCCGCCTGCCGCCGGGATTTACTCGCAGGCCAAAGCCCGGCAGGTCGATGTCCCAATACTCCCGAATGCGCTTGCCGGGTTTGCGCCGAACGATATTGCCGTTGAGCCTAACCCGATTGCTCGGCTTCGCCTTTTCATCGCTCCCGCGCCCTGCACCGGATTGAGCAGGAAGATGATTCGTGGCTCCATTCGCTGGTAGCAGATGGCCATTTGCTTGCATTGACTTGCTCCTCTTTGTAGAGGAACAACTTCGCGTAACCTATTGCTTAACAATCTCTTTCTGCCGCATGGCGGCGTCCGGTGTGCCTCAGGCCGCGGCGTCCGCCTGATCGAGAAAGGCCCGGCTCGCCCCCAGCAAGTTGGCGACGAAATTCGAGCTCGTCGAGACAACGGATTCCAAGTCTACTTCGTTGAGATCCTCACCCCTTATCCGGAAGCTGGCAACGATCTGCACACCGACGTTCGGGAACGGCTCAGGGCCTTCCCAAAAGCGGAAGCTGTCCTGCGCCGCAAAGTGCCCTGCTGGTATCTGCTCGATCCTGTGGTTCGGCGCTAACCACTGGACAGCATGGGCGCCAGCCATGCCCGGCCCCAGCTCCCAGTGCTTGGCCTTATTGGAGAGCTGCTTGATCGTTTGCAGATAGGGCAGATACAGGCGGTGCTGCTCGCGGGCAGCGGTGAACAGGTCGCTCCAGCCTGCCCCGACAAACTCGGCCGCCTTCGTGATACGCTCGGCATATTGCGTGTCGTCCACCGTGATAGGAAAATAGAGCCTGCCCGCTTTGCCGGTGTTCGCCTGACGCCGGGCCGCTGCTGCGATATGGTCCAGCGCGTGAACGAGATTGTTGGCGATATCCGCGACGATCGGTTTCGTCCGTCGCAGGATCGCACGATCGATGACGAGTTCGGCGCCATGCGTTGCGCCATCGGGAAGCATCGTACGGCGTACGGCCCACAGCCGGTTCTGGCCGATACTGACCATCCCGTTGAACTCGCGGCGATGCGCCTGCGCGCGATCGTGCAGTAGCTGGGCATCATCAAGAAAATCGGCGGCGGCCATAGTGAACCGTAGCGATTCCGGCACCGTCACCCAAGAGCGGTTCTCGGCGGTTCTCGCTTTCTTCCATAGCGTTGCTCGCCATGGCACCCTAACTTGCCTGAGCAACGTGTTCAGGAGATACAAAGTGACTTACACGCCCTTGGCCTTTGAATTTAGCGACGATTTCACGATGAGTGAGAACGGCGTGGATGCGCCCGGCATTGTTGTCGATCCGCCACTGGTCAGCGCGACCAATTCCGATACTGAAAGCTGGCGGATCGCCCGCGTGACGGCTGCCTGGGGCTCGGCGTCGGCGGCAGTCGCCCTCCTTTCGCATCGCTACCAGCGTCAGTGGGCCGGTGCGATCGTGGAACTCAACGATCACAAGGGTACGCTTGAAGTGACCTGGCGTGATGAGCAGAGCCGCATGCTCTTCGAAGGCGTCATCATGGGGGCATGGGAGCGCGCGGGCGAGCACAGCGGGGCGCATGCCCTTGCGTGATAATGGGGATAGTCTCGAGGTGCTGAAGCCGACTGTAGGATCCTGCGAACACGCGAGGTCTCGGTAGCTGCAACTGCCTCACCCACCACATTGTGGGGCCAACTTCGTTGACCGCAGGCTACGCAGGCTCATCTTATGCATCTTGGTGCAGCGC
Source organism: Altericroceibacterium spongiae (assembly GCF_003610805.1). GTDB lineage: Bacteria > Pseudomonadota > Alphaproteobacteria > Sphingomonadales > Sphingomonadaceae > Altericroceibacterium > Altericroceibacterium spongiae. Next base: position 136,531 of record NZ_RAPF01000002.1, read on the forward strand.
CTTCCATTCGCTTCGCAATAACCCCATTATGCATGTGTCCCAGCGTTCGCCTTCCACCAGAGCGGATGAACGACGCGTGCCTTCCAGCGTAAGGCCCAGCTTTTCATAGGCTTTTATGGCCACCGTATTCCAGGCGTAGACATTCAGTTCGACGCGCTCGATCGCTTCGAAGCCGAAGGCATGCTCGGTGACGAGGCGCAGCATCTGGCTGCCTTTTCCCTGACCCCGCATTTGCGGAGCAATGACCACGCGCGACAGGGTCGCATTGCCGTTGCGCCAATCCAGCGCGAGCTGGATGTGACCGACAAATTCCTCTTTCTCCTGCGCCATCCAGCAGAGCCGGTTGGGAGGATTCGTCTTTCCTTCGTCGAGCATCGCCTGAAGCATTTGTGCCGTGAGAGGATAGCTGACGGCTGGGCCACCGTCCTGATGGGGTTCGGCCGTTCGCCGGGGCTGCCGAGCGCAGCATTCTACCGAAATGCCTTCATGTAGTCGTCCACGATTATAATCGTCGCAATGGCGCGTGCCAAAAGTTCTTGATCGATCACCTTTGTTTAGATCTTCCCTCTAGAAATCTCGCGTAAGTGATATCTCCGCGCGAAGACGAGAATAATCATAGAAAAACACTGGCGAGTGACTTTGCGTCCATCGCAAGCGGACGGCGGGGGCAAGCCCGTTGAAAGACAAGCTGCGAAGCAATATGCCGCCCGACGCTTCGAACAGTTTATCGTCGCGCCGCGTAGGAGGGAGCTGAAAGGCCGCGTCGGCGCTAATGCGATGATAAGACAGGAGGGTGAATATCGATTGACGGCCAATTTCGCGTGACAGGAGCATATCTGCGCCAACAGTCCATGTTGCGTAGGCAGGGTCGCGCGTATCTTGGCGGTCAATTCGAAAGCCAAGACGACCATAAAGGCGAGACGAAAGCGCGCGTTCATAGTGTAGGACACCACTGACCAGATATCCGTCGAGCCCATCATTTTGGTCATAATCATAGCGCAGCACGATAGCATCCAGTTCGGCCTGGCTAGATGCGTCGAGTTGTCTTCGCCAGTTCAATCGCCCGCCATAGCTCGTCGAATAGGCTCTATTCCCAAACCAGCGTTTGCTGGCCACCAATTGGGGGCGAAAGCGTGACCGCCCGCGCAAAAGCTCCGGGCCGATCGAAATGCTTGTACTGATGTCATTGAACTGGCTCTCGCCATAGATGTTCGCACCAGCGCTCAAATTGGTGAGCAGGTTGGCATCATCCGTGAGAGGAATTCGCAGAAACGCATTGCCTGCTAGTGTCACTCCAAGGCCAGATTGAGCTTGCGCGTCCTCGTCCAGTTCTACGGGGACGGACCCAACAGACACAGTGCTATCTGAAGTGGCGCGATTGATATTGCTGTCCGGCGCGAACCCCAATTGGAAGCCGCCGCCGAATTTCTGGCGGGAGCGCAAGGCGAGCGAGTAGCGATCCACAAGAGCTGCGACATCGTCGGGAAGACCGGCGCTGCTCGCTCGTTCAAGTTGGCGACGCGCCGCATCCTCATGTCCCGACAGTGCGAGAACCCGCGCTAGCTCCAAACGGACGGGAGTCGCATCAGGCTTTTCGTCCAGCAGTCTTCGATATGTCTTGCTCGCGCCTTCCAGATCTCCACTATTGGCAAGCAGGTTTCCGAGCCGGAAACGCGCTTCGCTTCGCACGTTCAGGTTGCGGTTGGCGATCAGCGCACGCAGCACTTGTTCGGCTGCATCGAGACGGCCTACCTTCACCAGACGTTCTGCGAAGGCGAAGAGTCGGGCTGGCGAAACCGTCTCGCAGGGCGCAGCATCCGCGCATTGCAGCTCGGAGAGCGGCAATGAGGCTGTTGTTGGGGGCAGCTCATCGGGAGCAGCCCCGGCACCAGACGCCGAAGCCGCTCCGAAAAGCAGAATGGAAAACAGGGCCACGAAACGGAACGCTGCTGACGTGTTTTCCTTGTCAGTCCTTCGCGCCTACAAATACGCCGGCGGCTTGGTCGCCGCCTCCTTGGACCTGAAAGGAATAGCCGGTTTCAGTGGCGCTGGGACCGAAAAAGGCACCATCCAGGTCGCCTGACATGCCAGCACCGCTCAGCGTGCCCGAATAGCGATTGCTGTCAGCGCCAATTGTTCCGCTGCCGGTCAGCGTGCCAAGGTCAGTGGTTCCCGGGACCATGAAGTTTGCCTCGTCTGGATTGGCGTTACCACGAAGGGTGAGGCTCGTCTCGACCGCTCCGGTGCCAAAATCTGCGGTCAGCGTGCCCGTGCTTCCCAGGAGTTGATAGGTTGTTCCATCCACCACAGCGAGACCGTCAGCGGCGCCGGTATAGCTGGCACTGCCCGTGCGAGGCATATCGGCGGTCGCGGTTTCGACGCCGCCGACAAAGAAGTTGAACTCAGCGCCAGCGTTGCTGCCCTGCTGCCAGATGCCGTAGCTTGTATATGTAAGATCGACGACTTCGTCACTTCCTGGGTTGAGGAGGATTAGGGTGTCAAAGTCATCTGGACCTCGGTCGATATCATACAGCGTGTATCCCGCAGCCTCCAGCTCATCCGATCGAGTGGAATCCGCGAAGGTGACGCTCCGGTCACCATCCGTAATTGTATAGCTGTCAGCCTCGGCATCATAAGCCAGAGTCATCGTTCCGAAGGGCTTTGGCGTAATGATCACGTCTTGCCCGGCGACAATCTGGCTGCCGGAAACAGCGAAGGTCTCACTTTCCTCCAGATCGATCAGATCCGGATTGGAACCTGTTCCCGGTGTCGGCGTCGGAGACGGGCTCGGAGATGGCGCTGGATTGGGCGGCGGTGGGATAGACCCAGGACGATCATTATCGCCTCCACAAGCAGCGACGGCCAATCCAAGTGCAATAGCCGTTGCCATAGCGGTGCCACGGGCGAACGAGGCTTGCCCAAAACGATATATTTCCATCTTCTCCACTACTCCTGATAGATGCTCAACTATGGTCCGCGTTGAGCATCTAAACCGGTCTCGACACGAGCAGCGGTGAAGCTTTTATCAAGGAAATGTAAAGGCGGAAGGTGTGCGTTAGTTGTGCTATGAGATGGATATAAGCAAGCATATTGCAATTATACGCCTATATTATGTAACATAAGCTTAAATCACGTTGCCGCGTGCCATGCGCGACATCCCTTTGGTGTCGGCAACAGACTGCTAAGGGCGCGTAAGTGGTATGCGACCGCACGGCGCATGATAGTCGAATCGATGAAGAGCGGGTAAGTAGAAACCGCTCTCGGGGGGATCGCTGTGCATTCGAAACGGCCTGGTGCAAGAGAACGTGTTTGTTGGACATTCGCAGACTGCGTCTTCGATGAAGGATCTTGGCAACTCGTCGTCGACGGCAATGCGGTGGAAATCGAAAACAAGCCGCTCCAGATACTCCTCGAACTGCTCCACAGATGCGGTGAAGTTGTCACGAGGCAGGAATTGCTCGAGCTCGTGTGGCCCGGCCTGAGCGTTGTCGCAGGTTCACTCAGCACGGCCATCTCCAAGCTTCGCAAAGCGCTCGGTGATAAGGACAGTGCGATTATTGCCACTGTTCCACGGTTTGGCTATCGCCTAGCTGTTCCAGTCACTCGGCAGATTACGTTAGTTGAAGCGCTCGACCTGGCGTTAAGCGCGGGAGATCGGGTGCCGCGACGCCCGCAATGGGTGCTTGAAGAACTCGTGCGCCAGGCCCCTGATCGGGAAACCTGGACAGCGGTGCATGAAAAGACGGGCGAGAAGCGGGTCTTCAAGCTGACCGCCGATGGCGGGGCACTCCGAGCGCTTAAGCGTGAGGTGGCGGTAGCTCGTCTGTTGCGGAGCGCTCTTGGCGATCGTCCCGATTTTGCCGCGGTTTTCGAGTGGAATTTCGAAGAACCTCCTTTTTTTACCGAAGCTGCCTGGGTCGGGCCTGCATTGCCAGATTGGTCGGAGCAAGGAGGGGGTATTGCCGCTGTGTCAATGGCGCATCGCATCGCATTTATGGCTGCGGTGTGCGAAACCGTGGCGGCCGCGCAGGGCGTAGGTACCGTCCACCGCGACATCAAACCCTCCAATATTCTTGTTCGTATGGAGAATGGCACCCCTCAACCCTGTGTCGTGGACTTTGGAAGTGCTGGATTGCTTGACCCCTCGATCGCTCGTCAGTTCGAGGTGACCTGGACGGGAGAGATCGACGATCCGCAAGGGTCGCAGGGGACAAGTGTGCTATGGCTGGCGCCGGAAGTAGCACGCGGTGGGCCTTCGACAACCGCTAGCGACGTTTATTCTCTTGGCGTGCTGCTCTACCAGATGGTTGTCGGCGATCTGATGCGCCCTCTGGCACCAGGCTGGGAAAGCGACATTGGCGACCCTCTTCTGCAAGAGGACATCGCGGCTGCCGCCAATGGTGACCCCGAACGCCGGCTCGCAAATGCTGCCGCGCTCGCTCAGCGATTGCGTGGGCTGGAGTCTCGCCGCGCCGAGGCTGCGCGGATAGCGGATGCTGCGGCCCGCGCACGGAATACGGCTGAACGGCTCAAGCGTGTGCAGGCGCGCCGGCCATGGTTGATTACATCCTTGGTTGTGCTGGTTCTGGGAACTGTCACAAGTTCTCTGCTCTATGCGCGCGCCGCGAAGGACCGCGACGAGGCAGAACGCCAGCGTATGATTGCCGAGCAGGTTGCGGACTTCCTTGGGACAGATGTTCTGGGCCAGACCAGCCCCTACGATGGCGCCGGGCCTGACGAAACGCTGATCGCCGCCACCAAACGCGTCATGCCGATGGTCGCCCGGCGCTTTGTGAACGAACCGCAAGTGGCAGCGGAACTTTATCAAAAAATCGCCTTGGCGCTCGATCAGCGTAGCGATTTTGATGGATCTCGCGAAGCCTTCGACCAAGCCGTCAGGTTCTGGAATGCTGCCGGAGAAGACCAGGCATCATTCACAAGGATTGCCATGGCGCGGTGGGGCGGGATGGAAGCGCGCTCGCAGCAGGCCGATGGCCTTGCAAATGCCGAGAAAATCCTCGCAGATATTGACCGGGCCATGGTTCAAGCTTCGGCCAACGCTGAGGAAACAGTCTGGGTCGAGGCCCTACGGGGCGCTATCGCGTTTGCAAAGGGCGATATGGATGCGGCGGAGGATGCCCATGAGCAATCGCTGGCGGCTGCAGCGAAGGTGGCCGGTTTCGATCCTACCTTTGAACTTGGCATGCGTAACCGCTTGGCTCTCATCCATTTGCGTAAAGGTGACGCGCAAGCCGCAGAGCAGGGCTATCGCGAGGTTGCGCAAGGATGGAGGTCACTCGAGGGACAAAGCAGCCCCAGCGAACTCGTTGCACTTTCACTGCGCGTACAGGCGTTGAATATGCTCGGGAGATCCGAGGAAGCGCTTGCAGAGGCCGAGCGACTGCTACCCATGATGCGGCAAAGCCCGTTGGGATCCGAGCATCTGTTCACGCTGTTGCTGGAGTCGGCGCGGGTCGGGTTTCTTGCCGCGGCAGAACGATATGCCGACGTAGCCAGGGTCGGACCTTCTGCCTACCGTCTGATAGCAAGCGAAATGGGTGCTGAGAGCGCCACGGCGATTGATCTATTGAAGACATTGGCGCTGTCCCAGTGCCGCGCTGGCAGTGTTGGTGCAGGATTGGCGGACGCAGCGCGTGCTCGAATCAGTGCTGCCAAGCTGGGCGATTCCGGAATACAAGGTGGCGCCGATTACGCTGCGGCCGATTGCGCCTTGATTAATCAAGACTTGGAACGTGCGACCGCACTATTTCGGGGCATTGATCGTGAAGCGGTAGCAGCTGCAACGGGAGAGCCGGATTGGGGAGGAATGGTCGAGCTTGGTCTGGCCCGCGTCGCTGCCGCGCAAGGTGATCGCGCGAAGGCTGCGCGGCATTTAGAAGCTGCGGAGCCCGCCTTTGCCAATGCAGGCGACTTTTATGAAGCACGGCTCTGGCGGCAGTTGAAAGCGTCCAATCGGTGATCCGATTGGTTTCCGGTCAAACGACCTAAATAACGCGAAACAAGCGAGGCATGACGCAAAAGCTGGCTATCTTTCCGCCCCGAATTCGCGGTCGGCAGGGCGGTGCATGCCGAAGAGCAGCCAGAATGCCTCTGCTATCGGAAGCAACGATGCCGCGTCGATCCGTTCGACAACATGTTGTCCCAGCAGCACCTCGTCGCGGAACGCGAGTTTGCTTGGATAGCCGTCACCCAGAATCATCTGGAATCCTTTGACGCCGAACACGCTGACGAGAACCACCCACGGTCCCTCGATTCCGAATGGATGCAACCGCGACTGAGTGGACATCGCCATGTCGCGCAACCCTTGCTCAAAGGTCGCCGGCCAAACGATATGTAGCGCTCGGCCATTGTTGCCGGGTCGAATGCCGCCAATAACGAAAGCAGAATCGGTGCGTCCCGTCCGATGCGTGATCGCAAACGATCCGACCGTGCCCGTACCCGAATCAACCGGAGCGTGCTGTAGTACGCCCTCGATCATGTCAATTGCGCTGAACCCGCTCACTCGATGGGGCACGAGCGCATGGTCGCGCGTAATGGGAATGTTGTGGGCCTCGCGGAAGAGCCCGAGCGGCGCGACCGACACCACGGCTGTTGGCGCGTCCTCAATCGCGAATGGCATTTCAGTGCCCTTGGCCGCCGCGATGGCGTCGGCATGGAGCTGTTGGAAGCGCTGTGGAAGCTGCTCGGACTGAGTGAAGGCAAGCCGTAGCTCATGGACGTCCATTTCATATTTCCCGCGGCTGTTGCGACCGTAAAAGCGCCCGCTTTTCTTGTAGATGACCCGGTGCGGCGCGGTGAGGCTACCGGGAATGCGCATCACCATCGCGCCCCGGCCATTGGCCAGCGAAACCCAATGCGTCCGCACGCCCGTCAGGCGCGGCGCGACATTTGCCTGGAGTGAACTTTCCAGGCGTAGGATCACGGCATCAGGGTCGTTGATCTCGACACCGGGCAGCGCCGCCGCGACACCATTGTCCTCCTCGATGCCATAGATCAGATCGCCGCCCTGGGCATTGGCAAGTGAAGTGACATCAGCGAGAAACTCCTTCACTTGTTCATCATTACGGCCCGGTAGCTCGCGCTTGAACTCAAGGTCACGCCGTTCGGCGACATGATTGTCGACAAGTGCCTGGAGAATAATTTCGTCAATAGCGTCGATCGGATGGTTCAGCATGGTTGTCCTATCGTCATGAGGTCGCCTGCATCGCCATGCCGTCAGCAAGCAGGTCGGCCAGAATCTGCTCCCGCGGCCGCTGATCTTGTAGCGCCCGTTCGACAAGCGCCGCGCTCGTTCTGCGTGCCAGTTTGCGTGCCATGATACGCTGCTCTGACGTGATCAGACCGAGTCCGGCACGACCGTGAACGAACTTGCTGCGCAGATCGAAGAGAACATTGAATTGGCCCGCGGCCTGCGTGTCATCCAGCAGCGCCGTAAGGCGCCTTTCCACACGCTTGGTGCCCCGCACGGTCGGAAAGGGATCCGTTTTGCGGACCATAAAGTCCGCCTGCAAACCGAGTGCTGCCTCGATCGTCGAAATATGCGCGAGCAGTTCGTCGATGCCGTCGACATGGAAGGCCTGGACGAGGAAATGCGCTACAGGGGTTGAGAACAGCGGCGTCCGCCTGGCCTTCAGAACCGATCGCCAGCGTGAGGCGTCGAGGCGGGACAGTTCTTCGGCCGCGACTTCATGGAGCGAGAGGATGCTGGGACGCTCAAGCTCGATCTGCACTTCAAATTCGTCATCGATGATCCAGGGCTCCCAGGACAGGCTATCGGGATCTGGCGGCGCTTGCGGCCGAACGCTGAGATCGTCATCAAATGTATAGACCCACGGCACCTGGAACCCGCGCCAGTTGATCTCGGCATGGTCGGCCCAATCCTCCCAGGCACCGGTCAGCAGGAAGAACAAGGCGTCGGCGACCGGCCGCGCGAAATGACCCTGATGGGGGTCGATGGCGCCGAAGTCGCGATTCCAGTTTTCGAACATGAAGGGCAAGGCCCTTGCCTCGGGCCTTGGGTCGACCGGGACGGTCTCTTCCACCACCAACCAGGTGAATTGCGCCAATCGCCGCAGGTCGAGCGCATGGCCGGGGTAGAAGCGCGCCAGGCGCGGAGCATCGAGCAGCGCGCCCAGTTCTTCGGCTGTGAGATCGACCACCCGGCCGGGACCGAACCGTAATGGCGGGAGCCTGTCGGCAAGGTCGAGCGGGCACAGGTGGCGACGCAGTGTCGACGTCCGCTTAAAGGCATGGGTAATAGCTGTGGCGGCCTGTTCGGTCGTCCCGACAAGATGGGCATGGTCCGGTGGCAGCGCGAAGGGTGCCCCAACCGACCGCAGGATATTGTGCAATGCCGAGGAAAAGCCAATCGTCGTGGACGTTCGTCCGCAGGCTGCCGCCACGGCCTTGAAATCACGCGTGGCGAACAAATTATCCGGACCCGGATGGGGAATCCGCCAGAGAGCCGCAAGCGCCGCACTGAGACTATCCGTCGGTGCCCCGGATACGGCACTGCCGCTGCCGGGCACCTCCGTCATCATGTGCCAACCTCGATCGCTGCCGCCACCTTGGCTTCTACCTGAGCCGTGATGTCCGCATGCAGATCGACAGCTTGGTCGGTGGCCGAGAGGGAAACCACCAGCGCATAGCGTGCCCGATCGTTCATGCGCCCTTGGCCTACATGCGATTTCCACCAGCCGCCCACCGGATAGATCGCGATCTCATCATGGCCGGCGAGATCTACCGCAGCCCCGCGCCAGAGATCGCAATGCAGCGAACCTGCCTGCATCGCATTGCTGCCGAGTAGCCAGTGATTGGGCTCGCTTGCGGTCCCCTCACCGGGATCGAGTTTCTCGGTCATGCGCTTGCGGAACGCCGCTGCTGTTTCGGTTCGCTTCTTCATTTCGAAGCGAAGCCCGAAAGAGCGGTAGGTATCGGGCCGCGTCGCGGCGCGCCCGGACAGGTTAGGCTCGATAAAATAGGATAGCGTCACCTTGAGAACGACGATCTCATTTTCCAGCGCCTGCAATTCCGCCGCTGGCCATGGAAGATCGTAGAAGTGCATTTCATTAAACACGGGCGCCTGCCCATTGTCGCCCGCGAAGGGCTGGATTTCGGCCTGCGCGATCAGCGAGACACCATTTCGTGCCGATTGGAGCGCTCGGCCGATGTCTGGCACACCATAGCCAATCTCGCGCAGGATCTCCTGACGCCGGCCCTTGCTGATCGTGGTTCGCCAATGCGCTCCGGTTCCGACCAGGAGGCGGCGGAGCGGAGCCGGCCACTGCGCTGAATCGACCATAAGTGCGCGGTGCGTTTCCGGCCAGAGTTCAGGATGCTGCGCCTGGATCTGGCCAAGGAAATTCCCCGCCACGCCTGCTGCGGCGCTGGTGGCGTTGAACGGCACGAGTGGCTCATGCGCGACATCCGAACCCAATGCCAGCAGGGAAACTGCCGGATGGCCGGCGCAATAGCCGGTTCCATCGACGAGCATATTGCCGGCCTCGAACAACACTTCCGGCTTGATCGGCGTAAGATCGGGGGGAAGCTGGCACGAGCCTCGACTGAACGGGCTCTTGTGATTGGCCGGGACGAGCAATTCGAGACCCGGGGGATCCTCCGGGATCGCTTCCTTGGCCGTATAGCCACCAACGGTAATCGCATTCCAGCTTTGCGCCGGGTCCTCAAGCGAGTGGTGTGCCTCAACCTCCTCGCGCTGGCCGCCATTCATGTTACCGCTGGCGATGACCAGCGCCCGTTTGGAGTGTGCGGCTGCCGCCTGGCTCTCATCGCGCTCACCAGGCATCGCACCAGCGCAAAGCTGGTCGATCGCGCCGCTCCAACTCGATGGCTGCGAGGAAGGAAAATCCAACGCTGAGGTTGCGATGCAGAAGCTGCGCAGGATATCGGGACGCTCGATCTCGGTTCGTGCCACCGCCCCCTGCGTCACGAAGCCGTAGCGCGCTGGCTCGGTCGCTGGGATGCCAGGTGGCGGGAGGAACTTCATGGACTCGACGCTATGCGCAAGTTCGATCTGGCGATCGTCTTGCGCGGCACCCTCGAGATCTCCGTAAAGGATGAGCCCTGCCATTGCTGTGCCGTGACCGCCTTGCGGATGGTGGTCGTCCGACCCCCAATTGTCGTCATAGGCCCAGGCTCCACCGAGCGAGGGCGCAACCAGAGGATGTGCGCCGGAAATGCCCGTGTCGAGCACGCACACTGTCGGCACGTTTGCGGGTGGCGCCGTAATGCGGTTGCCGAGGTCGGCGACCACCGCATCGGGGTTGAAGGCGGTAGGTCCGTGACCGATGAACGGCTCGATCGTCCCTGTTGCCGGCCGGATCTCACTAATCGCACCCGGCGCGCGCTGCGCAAGATCGACAAGCTGCGCAACTGTCGCGTGGATAAACAGGACGATCGTATCGGGAAAGACGAGGCGGTCGGGATGGACGTCGAGCGCTTCATTCTGCGCTGCGGCGGCAAGGCTGTCGGCGCGGCCGACGGGCTGTCGAATCCAAAGCTCCCACCAGATTGTCGCGGCGTTGGCATGATCGACCGGGACTGCGAACAGCGTGTCGATCACGGCTGCGCGAATTGCCTCGATCACCTCGAAGCGCGCGACATCGGGCCGCGCACGATTGCCGAGGTTCTCCTCTCCATAGCGTTCGATACGGTCGCGCAGGAAAGCGCGGGCATTATCGGGGACGAACAGCACAGCTTGCTCGGTGCGGTCGTCCTTGCGTTGCGAGCGCAGCACCACGACGTCCTGGTTCGGAAAGTCGAGGCCAGTTGGAATTCGCGTTGCCTTGGAGCGTTCGGTTGCAGGCGCCAGCGTCTCGATTTCCACAATAGCGCCGCGCTCTTGGCCGGCAATCTGGATACGCGGGTCGTTCTGCGGAGCCGGCACATCGGCCAGTGCCGCAGCGAGCTGCGCTAGAAGCGCTTCAGCGTGAGCGTGATAGTCCTCGCGCCGGGGTTCACGGTCCTGCGGCCGCGAGGGATAGCGATACTGGGCAGGTTCGCGGAACGCATCTATCGCAATATGCGGCACGTTGCGCACCGCGAAGTCATCAGCCTCGGGCATTCACCCCCCATTATTCCGCGCGTTCCCCGTCCGGCTGCGCCTCAGCTATTCATCTCGTGTGGCCCGCCTGAAAGCGACCGCGAAAGGCCTGACGGTCGGTCAACGCCGCAGCCAGGGCCTCCGCGGTTACTTTTGAGGAGCCTTCGAGAATGGCGTCCTTGACTACAGCATCGGCAGCACGGACCAGTTCGCCCTGACTTAGCCCGTCGACCAGCGGCACGAGCTCGGCCCAACTCCTCGCTGGCGGCTTGAATTTTCCGAGGCGTCGTTCGAGCAGCAGCTTCGCTGCATCCTTATCCGGCACTGTGTATTCGACCACCTCGTCGAATCGACGGGCAAGTGCCTTGTCGAGAATCTCCGAATGATTGGTTGCCGCGATCACCAGACTGTCGGTCGAATTTGGTTCCTCCATGAACGCCAGCACTGCGTTGAGCACCCGGCGGATCTCGCCGACATCGTTGGGATCGCCGCGTCGCGCGCCGATCGCATCAAACTCATCCAGAAGATAGACCGCGCGCGTTTGGGCGATCTGGTCGAACAGAAGCCGCAGCTTGCTCGCCGTCTCGCCGAAGAAGCGGCTGAACAGCGCCTCTAGGCGCACCGTGAACAGCGGCAGATGCAGCTCGCCGGCGAGTGCCGCTGCCGTCATCGTCTTGCCTGTGCCGGGCGCACCGACGAGCAGCACATGAGTCGCGGGTACCTGACCGTGATCGCGCAGTGTCGCCCGGTCGGCCTGTTGCCGGACAATGCGGGTGAGCCGGCGGCGCACGTCTTCCGAAAGGACCATGCTGTCGAGCTTGGTTTTGGGATAACTGCTCTCGACGAGACCTTGAAGCTCACCGCGCGGACGCGCGAGCGGGATCGCTGCCTGGCCCATGGAGGGACCGCCGCCCGCGCGTTCGCGTGCCTTCTGCACAAGACGCTTCAGGCGTTCGGCATCTTCCGTACGGCCGGCCCGAGCTTCGCGGGCCGCGATCTGCAAAGCGATTGACAGAAACTGCTCTTCGTCCCCATCCACATGGGAGTTGAGCAGAGCGACTATCTGCTTGGTCGACATTTGCTCACTCCTTTCTGTTGAACGCTTACAAGATGGGACTCGCCTAAACAATAACGACGAGCATCGGCCGACGAAGGGCTCGCCCGGCAGCCTTAAGTGTAAGGCGAGCGGGTTAGTCGGTGATTAGCTTGAAGGAATTTCGTCGCCACGATGGAGCCGTTAAGAAAACACTGATTGGCGAGCCGACAAGGCGCGATAGAAAGGTCCACCTCAGGCCGCGAGCGGCAATGAACTGTCGTCGGCGCCGCCGATAGCATTTTGCAAGAAGCGCGCGAGTGCGGCCTTCCGGGAGTTGCGATTGAGGGCATAGGCGGTCTGCTTGAACTCGATTCCGTCGAGAAGCCCCTGAATGTAACCCGAAATGGTATCGGCTGCCATAACCAGGGCCGTGTCGAGGGTGTGGATGTATTTGCTCGTCGTCGAGCCCTTCGAGTGGCCGACCAGCGCGGCGATCGTGACTTCCGTGAAGCCGAGATCGTTACCGATGCTGGCGAAGCTGTGGCGCAGAACATGCGGCGTGATACCTTCCAGCTCGCTGCCTGCCAGAATCTTGTGCCAGTGTTGGGGAAAGGCGCCGAACGCATTGTCCTCGCCCCGGCCGGGGAACAAGTAGGTGCCGCTGGTCGCCTCTATCCGTGCTTCGAGTGCCTCGACCACGGGCAGGCCGATCGCGCGCACCGATTTGCCTTCCTTGCTGTCGGCAAGCCGTAGGCAGCTCGCATCTATATCCGCCTCGGTCCGCGCGAGCGTGATAATCTCGCCGCGCCGGGCGCCGGTCAACGCGATGACGTGGGCCACTTCGGCGGCCAGCGCATATTGGCCATCCTCCTTCGCGTCCCGGAGAAGCTGGCCGAGGAGCCTGTATTCCGCTTCGGTGAGGCGGCGATCGCGCGTGTTGTCCTTGGGCTTGCGGATGCCGTGCGCCGGATTGAGGTCAATGATGCCGGCATCTACGGCGTAGGTCAGGATGCCGCCGAGCAGACCTACAGTGCGTGTAGCTGTCCCGACGCCGCCGCGAACGATCGACTTGCCCCGGAGCTTCTCGGTCTTGACAATCCTGGCCGTCTTACCGGCCATGACGTCTTTAAGCACCTTATTGATGTCAGCTTTGGTGAGATCTTTGACCTTGCGCGTCCCGATCAGTGGAAGAATGTGCCGCTTGATTCGCCCCTTATCCGTGCCGATCGTGCTGGCTTTCTTAGGCCGGTTGCCTTTCCCCAGAATCAATCCGGCCTCGAGGTCCGCAACATAGAGCTTGCACAGCTCCTTAACGGTAATCGCCCGATGATTGATATGGCGTTCCTCGGCCGGGTTTTCGCCCTTGGCGACGCGTCCAAGTTGGATCTTGGCTTCCTGGCGAGCGGTTTCCGCCGTCCAAACTCCATGCAGACCGATCGTGTATCGGCGGGTCCGGCCTTGCGCTCGATACTGAATGAGGTAGCTTCGCTTGCCCGAGGCGAACACACGTAGGCCGAAACCCGGGAGTTCTTCATCCCAAATGAAATAGTCCTTCTCGCCGGCCCCGGCGCCATCGACTATACGTTTCGTCAGCTTCGCCATATGCTGTCTCCGGCCTGCTCCGCTCGCTTCCGCGGAAGCACCACGGAAGCACGCGAAAGGAAATTCCGGGTATCTCCGTCCTAGCACGCCCAAGGTCAATTGTAAGAATAAATCATCTAAAACAGAGACTTACCCAACAATGGGCAAGGCCAGGAAAGAAAGAGAAGGCCCGGGAAAGAGCAGCTTTAATTGCTCCGAAGGCAGAGGCCACAGGTTCGAATCCTGTCGGGTGCACCAGTTTTCTATCGCATGTTCGATCTGCTGGTGAGGCATTCGGTGAGCCACTGACGGAAGTGTTTCAAAGGCCACAAATCCCACAATTCCTCTCGTGCAGACAGGTAATAGCCCCCGAGATAAGCGGGATGAAAATCTGGCAGGCTGCCGCCTATCTCGATCAATTGTCCCTTGGCCAGATAATCACCGGCGAGAAAGAAATTGGTCAGCGCAATGCCGTGTCCTTCCAGGGCAAAACTCAGCGTCATATGCGCCTGCCATAATCGCGCTGTGGGTTCGGGTAACGAAATACTGCAACCCTGCTGGGCATCGAACCAGCCGCGCCATTCGAGGTCATTATCCTCGAAAGCCAGTGGTAGATCACGCAGATCCTTCGGGTGCTCTACAAGTTGGCCGGTCAACCACGATGCATCGGGGCGGGCCACGGGAAATACGCGCGGGGAAACGATCAGCTCGCGGCGCACGCCCGCGGGAGGATTATCCGGTTCCGCCATGTCTTTGCGCCACCAGCGAATATCGGCATGGGCTTCGCGCCGATTTAGATCGGGCGGTGAATCCGAAGGACGCAGATCGACTGTCGATCCCCGATATGTCTGGCTGAATTGCGGCAGGCGAGCGGTCAGCCATAAATAAGCAAAGCCGGGCGCGCACCACAGATCGAGGCGACCGTCCTTGCGCCCGCGGGCACTTTCAGTAGCTGAGCATAATTGATCGAAGGCAGATCCGATCTGCGCGTGATAAGCTAGGCCTGCCGGTGTCAGTTCGCCTCTCGCGCGGTCCACCAGCATGATACCCAGCCATTCCTCAAGTGTGCGTAAATGCCGGCTTACGATTGCGTGGCTGACGCCCAGTGCTGAAGCGGTGCGACGTACGCCGCCATACCGGCCGAAGGCTTCAAAAGCCTTAAGCGCAGCGAAGGGTGGGAGATGGGGTCTGTCAGACATAATCGGTAACCTCAAGTTACCACCCGCATACAATTTATTGGCTATTCGCGCCAGCGGCTGAGTGCAACGATGGGAGCAACTATTTCACACTGAACGGATTACCCATGGTCACCAATGCAGAGTTTCTTACCCGGCGCCAACGGGCTGTGCCACGCGGTGTTGCCACAGCAACTCCGATCTTCGCGGATCACGCTGAAAACGCCGAATTGTGGGACATTGAAGGGCAGCGCTATATCGACTTTGCCGGGGGTATTGCGGTGCTGAATACCGGGCATCGCCATCCTGGCGTTATGGCCGCTGTCGAGGCGCAGCTCACCCGTTTCAGCCACACCGCTTTTCAGGTTGTCGCCTACGAGCCTTACATCGCACTGGCTGAACGTCTGAATGCGCTCGCACCCTTTTCCGGTGACGCAAAGACACTCCTGCTGACGACGGGGAGCGAGGCGACGGAAAATGCCGTGAAGCTGGCTCGTGCGGCCACCGGCCGGTCTGCGGTCATCGCCTTTGGTGGCGGTTTTCACGGTCGTACATTGTTGGCTTCGGCCATGACCGGCAAAGTCACGCCCTATAAGAAAAAGATCGGTCCGATGCCGCCAGAAGTTTTTCACGCACCGTTTCCGACAGGTCTGAACGGTGCCACGGTGGAACGCAGTCTGGCTGCGATAGATGCTCTGTTCACCGCCGATGTCGAGCCGGAGCGTGTCGCGGCCATCATTATCGAACCGGTGCAGGGAGAGGGCGGCTTCCATGTCGCTCCCAAGCCGCTTCTGGAGGCTTTGCGCGCATTGTGCGACAAGCACGGCATTCTGCTGATTTCAGACGAAGTGCAGGCCGGTTTTGCGCGTACCGGGCGCTATTTCGCGATCGAGCATACCGAGGTGGAGCCTGATCTCGTTTCAGTGGCGAAATCGCTCGCCGGCGGCTTCCCGCTCTCGGGTGTTATTGGCCGTACTGCCATTATGGATGCGCTCGATCCCGGCGGTCTGGGCGGGACATATGGCGGTTCGCCCATTGGCTGTGCTGCGGCTCTCGCCGTGCTCGACGCCATAGAGCAGGAAGGGCTCAATGCACGTTCGAGCGCGATAGGTGCGCATATGAAAGAGCGTATCGCAGACTGGGTTTCGGACGGTCTGCCTGTGGCGAATCTTCGGGGACTGGGCGGGATGATCGGCTTCGATCTGCTCGATAGTGAAGGGCGTGTGAGCGGAGAAATTGCCAAATCGGTTTGCCGCCAGAGCCTGGAGGACGGGCTGATCCTGCTCAATTGCGGCCCTGCAGGGGAAACCATTCGTATTCTGGTGCCGCTGACGGCATCGGATGAACTGATCGATCAAGGCATGAGTATAATTCGCGGTGCTATCGCCAAAGTGAGCGGAGTAGAGCTATGACCGGATTGATGCTGCAAAGGCCCGACTTGTGGCGCGAACAGGCCTTTGTCGGCGGAGAATGGTGCGATGATGATGCAAGGCTGGAAGTGGACGATCCGGCGACCGGTGCCATCGTTGGATCGGTCCCTGCTCTGGGGCGCGAGGCGGCAGAAAAGGCAGTTGAGAAAGCAAAAGATGCTTTTCCTGCCTGGCGGACACTGACCGGCAAGGAGCGTGGCCGGATTTTACAGCGCTGGGCCGATCTGATGTATCGGCATAGCGAAGATCTCGCGCGGATCATGGTCACAGAGCAGGGCAAGCCGCTGGCTGAAGCACGGGGTGAAGTAACCTATGCGGCATCCTTTCTGGAATGGTTTGCTGCTGAAGCCAGTCGGGTGCGTGGCGACATCATCCCGCCCCATATGCCAGACCGGCGCCTGATCGCGACACGCCAGCCGGTTGGTATTGTCGCGGCCATCACACCATGGAACTTTCCGCTGGCGATGATCACCCGCAAAGCCGGTCCTGCGCTGGCTGTAGGGTGTCCGATAGTCGTGAAGCCGTCTGAACTGACGCCTTTTTCTGCGCTTGCTCTGGCTGTGCTCGCGCAGGAAGCCGGGGTGCCCGACGGAGTACTGAGTGTGCTGACCGGTACACCCGAAGCGATTGGCGATGTGCTGACCGGAGACCCCAGAATAGCCAAATTCTCTTTCACAGGCTCGACCAGGGTGGGCAAGATGCTGGCCGCGCGATGTGCCGATACGGTGAAGCGCGTTAGCCTCGAATTGGGGGGCAATGCCCCTTTTATCGTGTTCGAAGATGCGGATCTTGATGCAGCGGCAGAGGGGCTGATAGCGTCCAAGTTCCGCAATATGGGGCAAACCTGCGTGTGTACCAACCGGGTTCTGGTGCATGATTCACTGCATGATCGCTTTGCGGCTTTGCTGGAAAGGAAGGTGGCACAGCTTAAGGTTGCTCCCGGTCTCGATGATGGAAGCGAGCAGGGGCCGCTGATCGATATGCGGGCAGTGGATAAGGTCAGGGCTCATATTCGAGACGCCCTTCAACAGGGCGCGCGGCTGATCACCGGGGGGGAATCGCACCCGGCGGGCGAGCGTTTCTTCACCCCTACCGTACTGGCCGATGTTCCTGCCGACGCGTTGATCTGCCGTGAAGAGACGTTCGGCCCAGTGGCCGCTTTACAGCGTTTCGAAAGCGAGGAAGAGGCAGTGAGACTGGCCAATAATACGCGCGCAGGTCTGGCCGCTTATGCCTATACGCAGGATGCTGCGCGTCAGTGGCGGCTCACCGAAGCACTGGAATATGGCATGCTTGGCCTCAATACCGGGCTTATTTCAACAGAAATGGCCCCTTTTGGCGGGGTCAAGGAATCCGGTCTGGGCAGGGAAGGCTCGCATCTTGGGGTGGATGATTACCTTGAGGTCAAGCTTGCCTGTATCGCCGTTCCGGGGCACCCCGTATAATGCCGGCAGACTCCTGACCTTTTGGGTTAAAAGCTCGATTATAGAAGCCTTTGATCAGTGCAACCTGTCTGACGATCCGGTATCGGAATGACCCTCCGAATCCGGATCGTCTTTCCCGTCCTGAATGAGATGCACGGTGCGAGTGGGGAAAGCGATGGTCAGTCCAGCCATTTCGAGCTTCTGGAAAATATCCAGCAGCACTTCCTGTTGAACGACCAGGCTCGCCGGGTAATCGGCGGCGATAATATAGGAAAAAACCTCTATATCGAGCGAACTCGCGCCAAAAGCGATAAAGCGTGCGCGGGCATCGGTGCTGTCGATTTTGTCATGTTCGTGCAGGATGCGTTCTATGATTTCCACGCCTTCGCGCAACTTGGCCGAGGAAATACCATATTCGACACCGATGACAGGGCTGAACAAAAACCGGTCACGCGGGGCATAATTCTCGATTTGCAATGAAGAAAGATTGCCATTGGGAATCGTGACAAGCGTACGGCTGAGCGTGCGGATACGGGTGGAACGGATACCGATATCTTCCACTGTGCCCAGCACGTCGCCTACCTTGCAGAAATCCCCGACCTGAACCGGTCGGTCCACAATCATCGTCACGCTGCCGACCAGGTTCTCGACCGTCTTTTGCGCACCGAGGGCAAGGGCGATACCGCCGATACCGAGAGCCGCGACGCCGGTGGTTACGTCGAAGCCCAGCGTATCGAGAATAGCGATCAGGGCAAAAGCCAGCAACACGATCTTTGTGCCGCGCCGCAAGAGTGAAATGATCGAAACGGCCTGACGACGCTCGCTGCGCTTCATGCGTGCCGATGTTACTTCGGTAATAGCATCGACTAGACGAAGGGCGAACCACACCAGAGAAATCCACGCTACGATAGCGAAATAGCGCAAAAGAGTCTGTCGGGCGATGATCGAGACGCCGATATCGGTGGTCCAGAAATTGAAGATCACCACCGCCAGAAACAGGCTGAGCGGAGGAAGGGCGGCTTGAGAAAACCGGTAGAGTGCACTCTTATCTTCATCGCCTATCAGATGTCGCATCACGAAAAGGATAGCCTTGGAGATGAGCCAGAAGGCGACAAAACTGAACAATGCCCCTGCGAGCAGAATAACCCAGTCTTTCAAGGGCGCACCGGCAAGTTGCGGCCCGTCCGGCTTGGTCAGCCTGGCTTCTTCCTCGGTCGAAATATCCAGCGTTTTGAGGGTGTCCACCGTGTCGGGCGCAATGCGCCAAATCAACCCTTCGGGCCCTTTATCCTGTTTCAGCAGGATATCGGTGTCCTGATCCAGTTTGCCGACCCGTTCCAGATCGAAGGCCAGCCCGTCATCGGTTTGCCCTGACTGATCGTTGGAAAGCGCTGCAAAAGGCAGCAATGATCCGCTGCTGTCCAGCTCGGCCTGCAGGCGTTTGGCCAGTTCCGCGGCTTGATCGGATGGTTCTGAACCCTGTTCCTGACCGAGATCTAGATAGTAACTCGCCCGGGTATAATCGCGCGCCGCAAGGGCGCTGAGCAATTCAGTGATCGTGCCGCGCGGTGTTTCCCGGCCATAAGGGTCGGGTTGCACCGTCGCTTCCGGTGTGGGCGAAGCTTCTTCGGGAGGAACTTCCTGCGCAAGGGCTGTGGCCGGAAGCAGCAGAAGTGCGATGATCGCGAACAGCGTACGGAGAGACATGACGGGTCAAGGATTACACCGGCAATTGGTTCCGTACAAATAACGCATTCATCGGCCGGTTTTGAAATTTCAGGTCGGAAGCGCAGACCGGTACGATAAAGAGGCTTGAGGGAAAGGCCTCAATCCGATCCGCGCTTCCTTCATGATATGACAGTTATTCCCTTTTCAGCTAGGTCAGGGGTAGGCAATACCAAGCTGTTCGAGATAGCTGTCATAGCGAGTAGAATCGTAATAAAAAGGTTCCATCTTTGGCCGCATGCGCTGCATGAGCTCTTCATTAAGGTCGATGGCTGGCTGATCCGCAGCAGTCAGAACCGGATCGTAGCTGGCCTCTTTGAGCTGGACATTTTCGCGAAACGCCCTGGCATCTTCCACCAGTTGGGGTGTGGTGACGATGTCGAGAATAGTGAGTGCTACTGCTTTCGCACCGGCAACAGCGCCTTTATGCGCGATGGGTGTCGCCATCGTCATGGCCGCCGTGACATTGTGATAGATGACACCGGGGGCATTGGAGGGATAGCCGATCGTAATGGTCGGCACGGCCCACATCACATCGCCGATATCGTCTGACGCGCCGGTTGAGGTTGTACGGTTTTCCGGGGTTGAGAGCGGCATGACTTCATCGGCCAGCGGCTGCGGTTTGAAGCCATTGGCATCCTGTATCTTGCGCACGAAAACCTGATCGTCCGCTGTCCACTCGGGCATGCCAATATATTCGATATTACGATAGGCGGCTTCGGCCAGCGGCCGGTTGCCGTAATTCGGGGCCGCATAGCCAAGCAGGCGCCGGTCCACCGTTGTGCCGCTGGCCGAAGCGGCGGCTTCCGAAATGGTGTTGGCCGTTTCATAAAGAGTGCGTACCCCGGCGAAATCCTTGTCGCGGAAAAAATACCAGACCGATGCTTCGCCCGGCACGATATTGGGCTGTCCGCCGCCATTGCTGATGATATAATGCGAACGCTGGCTCAGCGGCAGATGCTCGCGCCGCATATTCCAGGCGGCATCCATCAGCTCGACCCCGTCCAGCGCGCTGCGGCCATCCCATGGAGCCCCCGCCCCATGGGCGGTTTTGCCATGGAAATTATATTCGACCGAGACCATGCCATTCATGCCCATATCGCCCCATGCCGTAACGAAACCGGAGGAAACATGAGTAAAAATGGAAGCATCCACTTCATCGAACAGGCCGGCGCGCACATAGAAGGCTTTTGTGGCTAACAGTTCCTCGGCCACGCCGGGCCAGATCATCAATTCGCCTGAAAGACCTTCTTTCTCCATCACTTCCTTGGCGGAAAGGGCAGCGGCCACGATTGCCGGCATGCCGGAATTATGCCCTTCACCATGGCCGGGAGCGCCTTTGACCAGCGGCTTGATGTCGCCCGTGCCCGGTGTCTGACTAAGACCGAGCAAAGCATCGATATCGCTGCCCAGGGCGATCTTTGGCCCGCCTGTCCCTTGCCGCCAGGTTGCAGTCCAGGCGGTGGGAATACCGGCCACGCCATGTTCGATGGTGAAGCCGTTTTCTTCCAGAATGCCGGTCACATATTCTGATGTGCGATATTCCTGAAAGCCGGGTTCGGCGAAGCTGAAAATGGAATCGACCATTTCCTGCACCAGCTTGGCGCGCGAATCCACTTCGGCCACGGCTTCCTGTTTCATCGCGGCGGGCGCCTCGGCATGCGCCGGCAGATTGAATGCCGTGCCGCAAAGCAGAGCTGCGCCGATAAAAGCGAGATTTTTCATCGCGTATATGTCCCTGTCGTAAAAAAGCGGCGCCGGTAAACGGCGCCGCAGTGGGTGGCTCTTAATCGCCTGCATATTCACCGTCGGGATAGGCGATACCCAGCTGATCCAGATAGCTGTCATAACGGTCCGGATCGTAATAGAAGGGCTCCATTTTCGGCCGCATCCGGCTCATGAGATCTTCATTGAGATGGATGGCCGGCATGTCTTCATCGGTTAGCACCGGATCGTAAGACTGCGCCTTGAGCTGGACATTCTGATAATAATCCTTGGCCTCGGTTACGAGACTGGGTGTGGTCAGAAGATCCAGCACGGTTAGCGCCACGGCTTTCGCACCGGCAACCGCGCCTTTATGCGCGATGGGCGTCGCCATCGCCATGGCCGCTGTCACATTATGGCCGATCGTGTTCGGAACATTGGACGGGTAGCGGATCGTGATGGTCGGCACTGCCCACATGATGTCGCCAATATCGTCGGACCCGCCGCCCATGGGCGGCTTGTCATCGGGCATACCCAATTCGCCGACTTCGGTGGCCAATGGTTCCAGCTCAAAACCATTGGTTTCCTGTATCCGCTTGGCAAAAGCCTGATCGGCAGCGGACCATTGGGGCATGCCGACTTTCTGAATATTGGCATAGGCTGCTTCGGCGAGGGGTTTATTGGCCCATTGCGGCGCGGCATAGCCGAGCGTGCGTTTGGTCACCGTCGTGCCGGTGGCTTTGGCGGCTGCTTCGGCAATGGTATTGCCGGTTTCATAAAGTGTACGAATACCTTCGAACGTATAGTCACGGAAATAATACCAGACGGCAGCCTCGCCCGGCACGATATTGGGCTGCCCGCCGCCATTGGTGATGACATAATGTGACCGCTGGGTGAGCGGCAGATGTTCACGCCGGAAATTCCAGGCGATATCCATCAGTTCGACCCCGTCCAGCGCGCTGCGGCCATCCCATGGAGCACCGGCACCATGGGCGGTTTTGCCGTGGAAGGTGTATTCCACCGAGACCATGCCGTTGCCCTTGCCTTGTCCCCATGCGGTGGAGAAATCCTTGGAAACATGGGCGAAGATCGAGGCATCGACACCGTCGAACATGCCTTCGCGTACGAAGTAGGCCTTGGTTGCCAGCAGCTCCTCGGCAATGCCGGGCCAGATCATCAGCGTACCGTCAATGCCTTCATCCTTCATGACCTGCTGCACGGACAAGGCTGCGGCGACCATCGCCGGAATCCCTGAATTATGGCCTTCGCCATGGCCGGGGGCACCTTTCACCAGCGGTTCGATCTCGCCGATGCCGGGCACCTGACTAAGGCCGAGCAAACCGTCCACATCGCTGCCCAGCGCAATTTTCGGACCGCCGGAACCGTGGCTCCATGTCGCAGTCCATGCCGAGGGAATGCCAGCGGAGCCTTTCTCGATCGTAAAGCCGTTTTCTTCCAGAATTCCCGTGACGTAATCGGCCGTTTTGAATTCCTGAAAGCCCGGCTCGGCGAAGCTGAAGATGGAATCGACCATTTCCTGCACCAGCTTGGCGCGGGCATCGACCCCTTCGATGACTTCCTGCTCCTGTGCCGGTGTCGGTTCGGCGAAGGCGACACCTGGAAGTGTCGCCCCGCACAGCAGAAGGGCCAGGCCCAGACTGCGCTTTGTCATATCCTCAAATCCCCTTTTTGCAGATTTTATGTACCCTTGACGGTGCCCGCCGAAGCATCAGTAACGCACCCTCAGACCCATCCGGAAAAAGCGTCCGAATGTGTCGTAAAGGCCACGATTTGTCTGCGGATAGGCTGCGGTATTGTTGCCCCCCGGACCGCCGCCGATCAGCACCGGATCCCGGTTGAACACGTTCTTGATCGACAGGAAGGCTTCCGCCGTGGTTGGCCCGGCGGGGAATTTGTAGCTGAAATTGGCGTCCACATAGAATGTCCCGTCAATGTGATTGTCATCGATTGTACGGGCATCGGGTGTCGAGTCCGGGCAATTGCCGGAACATTCGACATAATTGTTGCTATAGACGCCACTGCTGATTCCGCGGCCGACAATACTGGTGGTGAAACCGTCCACCGCATAGGTGGCGGACAGGCGATAGGTCCAGCTAGGCGTGCCGCCATAGGTGTTCACACCGGCTGAATCGTCGGGAACGCTTTGCCCGTCATCGGTTTCATTTTCGATATAATGCGAAGCGAGACCGCGCAGGCCCAGCTGACCCGGCCCGAGCGGCATGCGATAGCTCGCTTCGATATCCAGCCCGCTGACCTTCTGGCTGGAAAAGTTCATATAAGGCAGGTCGATCACATCGATATCGCGATCCTGCCCGCTATCGTAACGCTGGCCATTGGCATACAGGATATTCTGGCATCGCTCCGTAATATTCTGTTCGAAACATTGCAGCACCATCTGGTCGGCCGTGATGAAGCCGATAGCGTCTTTCAGATCGATCTTGAAATAGTCGACCGACATGTTGAGGCCGGGGACGAAGGTGGGTGTGAACACCACACCCAGACCGAGCGTATCGGCTTTTTCGGGCTTCACACGGGGATTCCCGGTGAGATTCTGGACGAACTGGTCGGCCCGGTTGGGCAGATTGGGATTGGCAACCTGCGGCACATCGGCCGAATTGGTGCGGGCCGTGCCACTGGTGAAGAGTTCGAGCAGATTGCCCGCCCGAATATCGCGCGACAGTGTGCCGCGGAATTTGATATCGGGAATGATCTGCCAGGTCAGGCCTGCTTTCCAGGTTTCGACCGTGCCCGATGTGCTGTAATCGGTCAGGCGGAATGCACCGTTGAAATCGGCCCCTTCGAATAGCGGGAAGACCGTTTCGATATAGGCTTCCTTGACGTTATAGGCGCCGCTTTCATCCTTGTAGTTCCCGTAAAGCCACCCGGTTTCATAATTGATCGGGTCGATATCGGAATGCATCGATTCCTTGCGATATTCGCCTCCGATAGCGAGCGAAACCGGCCCGGCCCAGTTGGTGAACAGATTGTTCGTCGACAGATTGAAAGCCGTAATTTCCTGCTTGATATATTGTTTCCGTGAGGGAAGCAGTTCGAAGAGGTAGTCGAGCGCTTCATCGGTAGCCCCGCCGACACCGACACGGTTGAGCGGCACGCATCCGGGCAGATCGTTGCCGGGATCGCTGTCGATATTGACCCGGCAGACGACATTACCACTCCCGTCGTAAACCGCATCCTGCATCGCAGCCATCCGCTGGTTCTGCCAGGTATTGATAAGCTGCTGATCGAGATCGGCTTTGCCGTATTGATAATAGGCGTCCCAGGTCAGGTCGATGCCACCCAGGGTGAAGTCGCCTTCTGCACCGCCGAGATAGCGTTCCACCTTGCGGACATTATTGGAACCCGCCGCAGGAATGCCAGCATTGGATGTGCCGATGGTGATGGAATCGATATCGGTGCCATTGGCCGCATTGTAATCGACCACCATCTGGCGGAAGTTTTCCGGCAGGAAGGCATTGTCGAGCGCAATTGTGGTGGTGGAAGGCGTCTGCTGATAATAGCTGGTGCCTTCATAGCGATTCCAGCTTATCTGCCCGAACACTTCGAAAGCGGGCGAGAATTCATAGCTGGCCCGGCCGAACAGTCCGATCCGGTCTTCATCATTGGCCAGAGAATTGGAACCGTGGTGATAGGCGCTGGAATATTCATAATCGCCGCCGATCATCCACGGGCCGGTCACCTGGCCATAAGCGAGCTCGCCGAGTGTGGCCCGTCCGGTAGAAGGATCGATTCCGCCGAAATAGAGTCCGGAGAACGGGCCGGACGTGATGAGCCCGCCCGGTGCGCGCTGGCTTTCCCCCACATGCGCGCGGATCAGGCGTTCGGGTTCGCCATTGCCCGGGGCATAAGCGGGATTGTTGATCTGGAAGACGTAATTTTCATTCCAGTCGCGATCGATCGTATCGACGCCGTTCTGGGTGAAATATTCACCGCTGACCACGATATGGCCGCGTCCGTCGGCAAAATCGGTGCCGGCTGTGAGTTCGGCCTTGTGGTTCGGAATGTCGTCATAGGTCGTCATCCCATATTCGTAATTGGCCTTGATGCCTTTGAAATCGCGGTCGAGCACGAAGTTCACCACGCCGCCGACAGCATCCGAGCCATAGGCTGCGGACGCCCCGCCGGTTACCACTTCGACCCGTTCGATCAGGGCCTGCGGGAAGGTGTTAACGTCAACCAGACCGTCTGCCGATGACGTGACCGAGCGGCGTCCGTCGAGAAGCACCAACGTGCGGTTGCTGCCCAGAGAGCGCAGATTGAGTGCGTTGATCCCTGAATTGGAATTGGACAGGGCGCCCGAGTTGGAAACCTGTGTCTGACTGCCCACCACGGAAGGCAGGGTATTGACGAAGTCGGCAATATTGGCCGGTGCTTCGGTGTTGATCTCTTCACTGCTGATAACGCTGACCGGGGTTGGTGCGTCATAACCGTCACGCACAATGCGCGAGCCCGTGACGACAATATCGCCGTTCAGACTGTCATCGAAGGCCCCCATGCTTTCCGAAGCGCTTTGTTGCGCAGTCAGCACAGCGGCACCGGATGCGGCCGGTTCAGCCTCTGCGGCTGCGGCGGGTGCAGTCAGTGCAGGAAAAGCACCTGCAAGCAGAGCGATCGTTCCCGTGGTTTTCAGATATCCCCATTTGCTAAGAGTATTGGTAAAATGTCGACTGCGACTCCAGTTCGTCTCGAATGCCATTTTATTTGCCCCCTTTGGCTATGTTTTTGCCTTGGGCAGCTCTCCCGGTGTCATTTCTGACTTTTTTTGACACACCCCTGAGTTTAGTCAGCAGGCTGGCGGGAGCAGGGTTATTCTTGTCCGGCAAACGGGCCGGTTGCTCTCCATTTCAGCCTGCCGTCAGATTAGCGCAATTTGCGCGTCGGTTTCCGGGAAGTTCACCAAGCTTTTTCTGTGTTTGGACACAAAATCAGCAAAGAAACCGTAAAATGAGCAAGAATCGTTCACAGAAGGTCCGGCTCGCGTTTGCATTTGATTCGCAAACCGGTTTCGAGATGTGGCTTTCTATCGGTGAAAGGCGACTGGAGGGGATTGTTTCTGTGAGACCGTGCGCATCACGAAGCTGCTTCTGATCTTTGCAACATGCGGCAAATTGGACAATTCCTGCCGATAGACACGGTCGTAATCCGCAAAAGAGCGCACGTGAATAATCATCAGGAAATCGATATCTCCCGAGATAAAGCTGCAATAGGACATAGAAGGACAGCGGGTTACGGCCTCTTCGAATTCCACCAGCTTGTGCTCGGCTTGTGAGGCCAGCTCGATCATGACCAGAACGCTGATACCCAGGCCAAGCTGAAGCAGGTCTATTCCAGCACTGTATCCGGCAATAAGCCCTTGTTCTTCAAGTATTTTTCGTCTTCTTGCGACGGCCGTGCTCGACAGATGAACGCGTTCCCCCAAGGCGACGTCGGAAATCCGGCCGTCGAGATCGAGTTCTCTCAGGATGCGATAATCAATTGGATCGAGTGCGGCTTTGAAGGATTCTTCCATAGATGCCCCCAGGAATGATAAAAAACAAAGCTTCCATTGCCAATTTTGTAAAAGATCGATCAAATCCGCAAGCCACTTTCTGCTAATAATGTATGCAGAAAGTGATTGGGACTCGGTTTAGGTATGAAAGGGGCTTCATGACCAGTTTTGGAAAACGCATTCTGTGCGCGGCATTGGCCGGCGCAGCTTTCCAGATGTCATCACCTGCATGGGCACAGAGTATTTCGCCGGATGGGGCGCTGCTGCCGGTGAAGGTGGATCAGCAGGAAGGGCAGATCCTGCTGACGCTGTCGAAATCCGATGAAACAGGGGATTACGGCACTTATCTTTATACGACCTCCCTGCGGACGGGTATGGGGTCAGCCCAGTTGTGGCTCGATCACGGCATGTTCGGCCCGACACAGCTTTTGAGCTTCCGGCGCCATGGGAACAAGATTGCGGCAACCTTCGAAAATCCCCGTTTCAAGGCGACGGGCGATGCAGGTGTGACGCGGGGCGGAGAAGAAAGTTTCCCGGTCAGCATTGCCTGGATGGGCCCGATCGTATCGGAGAATGGTGACAATGTCGTGATCGATATCGCGCCCTTCCTGACACAGGATTCCATCGGCATTTCCGATAGTCTCAACCGGCAGGCCGATGGCAAGGATTATCGCTACGTTCCCGGACGGAGCATGGCGAAGCTGGATTCGGTCAAGGTCTTTCCGAAAAATATCGAGATGGATTCGATCGAAACATTCGCTTCCGACAAGCCGGGCAGCGAAGTCAGCCTGATCGCGCCCGATCCCAAATCCTTGTCGTTCGAAGTGCATCATTCTTTCGTGCAGTTACCCGAGCCGGGTTATACGCCGCGCAAATTCGATGTTCGTTCCGCCGCCAACGGCAAGCAGGTGTTCGATTTCGGCGTCCCGCTCGATACCAATATCGTGCATGATTTCGCACTGCGCTTCCGGGTGGACAAGACCGATCCCACCGCTGCGCGTTCTCCGGTGAAGAAACCGATTGTCTTTTATATCGACAATGCTGCGCCCGAACCGATCCGTTCGGCGCTGAAGCGCGGGGTCGGCTGGTGGTCCGACGCTTTCGATGCCGCCGGACTGATTGGCGGTTTTCAGGTCAAGATTCTGCCCGAAGATGCCGATCCGCTCGATATCCGCTACAATATGGTCAACTGGGGCAACCGGATGACGCGCAGCTGGTCCTATGGCCAGACCGTGACCGACCCGCGAACGGGTGAAATCATCAAGGGTGCAGTTGTGCTGGGCGCGTTGCGTGTGCGGCAGGACATGACCATTTTCGAAGCGCTGGTCGGCGCCGATGAAACCGATAGCGGAAGCCCGAACGATCCCGTCAAGGCATCGCTGGCGCGGATCAGCCAGCTCGGGGCGCATGAAGTGGGACATTCGCTCGGCTTCATGCACAATTTCGCGGCGAGCACGCAGGACAGGGCATCGGTGATGGATTATCCCGGCCCCTTCATAAAGCTCACCAATGGCAAGATCGACATCTCCGATGCCTATGATGTGGGAATCGGGGAATGGGATAAATTCGCTATCGACTGGCTTTATGGCCAGCCTGCACCAGGTGTCGATCCCGATGCGGCTGCCGCGGCCAAGGCACTGGCAGCGCAGAAGGCGGGGATGCGTTTCGCCACCGATATTGACGGTCGCTCACCCGACGGACCGAGCCCCTGGGCCAGCATGTGGGATAACGGCCCCGATCCGGCGGCGGAACTCAACCGCCTGATGAAAGTGCGGGCGGTCGCGATTGCGAATTTCGGGCCGCAAGTGCTGCATGACGGCGAACCGATGGCCGATTTGCGGCGCAAATTCGTGCCGGTCTGGCTGCTACACCGTTATCAGGTGGACGCGGCGGCCAAGCTGATCGGGGGTATGGATGTCGCTTATACCGTGGCGGGAGATGGTCAGCCGGCGGCGAGCCCCGTACCTGCAACTCAGCAGCGCGCCGCGCTCGATGCACTGCTCGCCACGCTGACACCCGAAGCGCTGAGCGTGCCGGACGATCTTATCGGGACATTGTCCGCCGGAATCAACGGGCCGCGCAATATCCAGTTCGACAGGGAAGTTTTCGCCAATGCCGGCTCGGCGGTGTTCGATCCGCTGGTCGCTACCGATATTGCGGCGCAGATCCCGCTCGATACATTGCTGGCGCCCACACGCCTTACCCGCGTCTACGAACAGTCCCTGCGCGATTCCTCGCAGCTCGGGCTCGATACTCTGGTGGACAGGCTGGTTGCCACGGCGATGGAGAATGCCAGCGATCCGGCCGGACGGCGGATTGCCTATCGCACCTTCATGACCATGGCGCGCAATGCCCGGATGCCGGAAATGGCCCCTGAAGTGGCGGCGATCCTGTCGGACCGTCTGCAACAGGCCTCCGCTACTCTGGCCAAGGCTTCGGGATCGGGGATGGATGCGGCATGGCGGCGCCATATGGCGCAGATCCTGAGTAATCCGGCCCTGCTGCAAAAGGAACTGACCGATACCAGCCGGGCTCCGGCCATTCCGCCAGGCATGCCGATCGGCGGCTGAGGCACGGTAAACGATCGGGATTGCCCGGTGTGGCATGCGGCACGGATCTCTTTGTCGGGCTGCACCGGGAAATCCCCCGCAAAATTCACAGGATGACAGGGCAGGCTGCCTGTTCCCTGCAAAGGGGAGCGGCGGGTCACGGGTGAAGTGCGTCTTCCCGGGGCACCTGCCATGCCGAAGATGAGTGATTGGAGACAGGGACATGGCGCATATCCTCGTCCTCGGGGCAGGCATTACCGGTGTAACAACTGCTTATGCGCTGCTGGAGCGCGGGCACGACGTCACGGTGGTGGAGAAACATCGCTATCCTGCGATGGAAACCTCCTTCGCCAATGGCGGTCAGCTTTCGGCCAGCAATGCCGAAGTATGGAATAACTGGAGCACAATTCTGAAAGGGCTCAAATGGATGCTGCGGCGCGATGCGCCTCTGCTCATCAATCTGCGGCCCAATTATCATAAATATAGCTGGATGGCCGAATTCTGCGGGCAGATCCTGCATTACCGGCCTAATACGGTCGAAACGACGCGGCTGGCCATCGCGGCGCGCGACCATCTGTTTCATATGGCCGAGTGCGAGAATATCGATTTCGACCTCGAACGGCGCGGCATTCTCCATCTCTATTATGACGATGCTTCGCTCAGGAAAGCAGCCGAATCCAACAAGCTGCTGGCCGAAGGGGGGCTGGAACGCTATCAGGTCAGCCCGGAAGAAATGCACTCTATAGAGCCGGCCCTGCATGGCGATTTTGCAGGCGGTTTCTTCACCCCGTCCGATTGTACGGGCGACATTCACAAATTCACCAGCGGTCTGGCCCGGGCCTGCGAAAAGCGCGGTGCGCGGTTTTTGTTCAACGCGCCGGTCAGCGGCATTTCGGCGACCGAAGAGGAGGTCAGTCTGCGTCTTGTCTCGCAACCGCAGGACCCGATCCGTGCCGATGCACTGGTGATCTGTGCGGGTGTGGCCAGCCGTCATTTCGCGGCCATGCTGGGCGACCGGATCAATATCTATCCCGTGAAAGGTTATTCGATCACGGTCAATCTGGAGGAAGAGCAAAGCAGGCAGGCCGCGCCGACCGTCAGCCTGCTGGACGAGGATGCCAAGATCGTTACCAGCCGGTTAGGGGGCGAGCGCTTTCGGGTGGCGGGAACCGCTGAATTCAACGGCGTCAACAAGGACATCCGGGCCGATCGTATCGCTCCCCTCCTGCGCTGGTGCGAAAGGCTGTTCCCCGATATGTGTACGCGTTCGGTGGTTCCCTGGGCGGGTTTGCGCCCGATGACGCCCAGCATGTTGCCGCGCGTCGGCCCCGGCAAGCGACCGCATATTTTCTATAATACCGGCCATGGCCATCTCGGCTGGACATTGTCCGCCGCCACTGCTCAGCTTGTCGCCGAGCAGGTTCATAATCAGACCAGTCACTGATCGCCGAAAGGATTCTTTTCATGTCACGACTGACACTTGCCCAAGCCAACACGATCATTGCAGCGGCTCTGGAACGCGGCGCCGAAATAGGGCTTAAACCCCTGAGTGTGGCGGTGCTCGATCCGGGTGGCCATCTGATCGCCTTTCAGCGGCAGGATGGCGCTTCCACTCTGCGGCCCGAAATCGCCACCGCCAAGGCGGCCGGAGCGTTGGGGCTGGGCGTATCGAGCCGGACCATCGGGGAAATGGCGGCGGATCGTCCTTCCTTTATCGGTTCCCTCGGGCCGATTTCACCCAAAGGTGTGCTGCCCGCCGCCGGTGGGGTCATCATCGTCGATGGGGAAGGTCTGCCGATCGGGGCGGTCGGTATTACCGGCGATACGTCCGATAATGACGAAGACTGCGCGCTTGCGGGTATCGCTGCGGCCGGGCTGACGCCGCAGGAGTGAATGCAATGAGCAAGACCAACAAGTCCGGCCTGATGGTGGCCGATGCGCTGATCCGCTTTATAGAGGACCGGGCGTTGCCGGGCACAGGTGTCGAGGCGGAGCATTTCTGGGCCGGAATGGCCGATATCTTCACGCGCTTCGCACCTGAGAATGCCAGCCTTCTGGCAATTCGCGCGCGAATGGAGCAACAGATCGACAACTGGCACCGCAAGGCGGGTGGCCCCGGCGACGCGGAGGAGTATCGCAGCTTTTTGCGTGAGATCGGCTATCTGGTGCCCGAGCCTGACAGTTTCGCGATTGCTTCGGGCAATGTCGATGCGGAGATCGCCACGATTGCGGGGCCGCAGCTTGTCGTGCCGATCCTCAATACGCGGTTTCTTCTGAATGCTGCCAATGCGCGCTGGGGCAGTCTGTATGATGCGCTGTACGGGACCGATGCGATTCCGGGTGAAGCCGGCGCGAAAGCCTATGATCCCGAACGCGGCGCGCAGGTGATCGACTGGGTACGTGCTTTTCTTGATGAGACCGTGCCGCTGCTGAACGGTTCATGGAAAGAGTGGCAAGGCGATGCTCCACAGCTTGCCGAAGGGGCCGAGCTGGTGGCCATGGCGGGCGACAATTATCTCCTGCGCCATCACGGGCTTCATATCGAGCTGGTGATCGACCGTGACCATCCGATCGGGAAGGACGATCCGGCCGGTCTGGCCGATGTGCTGATGGAAGCGGCGACCAGCACGATCTGCGATCTCGAAGATTCGGTTGCTGCGGTCGATACGGAAGACAAGGTGGCGGGCTATGCCAACTGGCTGGGTCTGTTGCAGGGCGATCTCGAAGCGAGCTTCGAAAAAGGCGGGCGGGTTATGACGCGCCGCCTTAATCCCGACCGGACATATAAAGCGGCAGACGGTTCCGATCTGGTGTTGCATGGCCGCAGCCTGTTGCTGGTGCGCAATGTCGGCCATCTGATGACCACTCCGGCAGTGCATCTGCCCGATGGCAGCGAAGCGCCCGAAGGTATTCTCGATGCGATCGTCACCAGCCTGATCGGCATGCACGATCTGCAAGGTGACAATGCGCGGGGCAATAGCCGGACCGGCTCAATCTATATTGTGAAGCCCAAAATGCACGGGCCCGAAGAGGCGGCATTCACCAATCGCCTGTTCGATGCGACAGAGGATCTGCTGGGGCTGGCGCGCAACACGATCAAGGTCGGGGTGATGGATGAGGAACGCCGTACATCGGCCAATCTGGCCGCCTGTATTCATGCCGTGAAAGATCGTGTCTTCTTCATCAATACCGGCTTTCTCGACCGGACGGGCGATGAAATACACACCTCGATGCAGGCTGGGCCGATGGTGCGCAAGGGCGATATGAAAAGCAGTCGCTGGATCACTGCCTATGAAGATCGCAACGTGCAGATCGGCCTCGCTTGCGGCTTCACTGGCAAGGCGCAGATCGGCAAGGGCATGTGGGCCGCGCCCGACCGGATGGCGGATATGCTCGACCAGAAAATCGGCCATCCGCTCAGCGGTGCGACAACCGCTTGGGTGCCTTCGCCCACGGCGGCGGTGCTCCATGCCACGCATTACCATGCGGTGGATGTCGCCCAGCGGCAGACCATCCGTGCTCAGGAGGAGGTGATTTCACTGGATGCCTTGCTGACGCTTCCGGTGGCGGCCAGCCCTGCTTCAGATGGCGATACGATCCGGGAGGAGCTGGAGAATAATGCGCAGGGCATTCTTGGCTATGTCGTGCGCTGGGTCGATCAGGGCGTAGGCTGTTCCAAAGTGCCCGATATTCACGATATCGGGCTGATGGAAGACCGGGCGACCCTGCGGATCAGTTCGCAGCATATGGCCAACTGGCTGCTTCACGGCATCTGTACCGCAGAAGAAGTGGATGCGGCCTTTCAACGCATGGCGGCCAAGGTCGATGCACAAAATGCCGGGGACCCGGCCTATATGCCTATGGCGGGCAACGAAGCGTCCAGCCTGGCCTATCAGGCCGCCCGGGCACTGGTGTTCGACGGGATCAAGCAGCCCAATGGCTATACAGAGCCTTTGCTCCATCGCTATCGGCAGATCGTCAAACGCGGAGTGGGGTGAATATCCGCCCCGTTTACCGGTCCGGTTCCGGCGGGCCGAACCCGCCGCCGCCGGGTGTTTCGATCACCACCACATCGTCGCGCGCCAGTTCGGTTTCGGCATGGCCGGCGAGCGGCGTGGTTGTGCCATCGGGATGCTGCACGAACTGGTGGCCCGGTGCACCATCCTCCCCGCCATCGAGCCCGAAAGGCGCAACCTTGCGGCGCGAACTGACGATGGTCGCAGTCATCGGTTCGAGCGCACGAATGGCACGTGAGACGCCGTCTCCCCCGTGCCACCGGCCTGCGCCGCCCGAATGGGCGCGAATGGCGAAGTGGTCGAGCCGGACCGGATAGCGCACTTCCAGCACTTCGGGATCGGTGATCCGCGTATTGGTCA
The DNA here is from genome assembly GCF_003610805.1 of Altericroceibacterium spongiae. Lineage (GTDB taxonomy): Bacteria > Pseudomonadota > Alphaproteobacteria > Sphingomonadales > Sphingomonadaceae > Altericroceibacterium > Altericroceibacterium spongiae. Next base: position 170,141 of record NZ_RAPF01000002.1, read on the forward strand.
TATGGGTATGGATTGCGCTCGCTCCGTCGAAGCCCGGTCCGGCGCCGGCTCCGCCGCAGATCGTTTCGTAATACTGGTATCTGGCATTGCCGAAGAGAAAGTTGTTCATCGTGCCTTGCGAAGACGCAGAAGCGCCCAGAGCGCCGAGCAGGGCATTGCACACCGCCTGGCTGACTTCGGTATTGCCCGCTACCACCGCGGCGCCTTCCCCGGGGGCCAGAAAGCAACCTTCGGGCGCCTTGATGGCGAGTGGTTTGAGACAGCCTTCATTGAGCGGCAGATCCTCACCCACCAGACAGCGGAAAGCATAGAGGACCACGGCACGGGTGACGGCGGGCGGTGCATTCATATTGCCGTCGCGCTGTGCGCTTGTGCCGGTGAAATCGACCAGCGCTTCGCGTTTCTCGCGGTCGATGCTGACGGAAACGCACAGTGCCGATCCGTCATCCATAGTATAGTCGAATGCGCCATCCTGCACCCGGTCGATCACCCGGCGGATGCTTTCCTCCGCATTGTCCATGATGAAGCCCATATAGGCACTGACCACTTCCCAGCCATAGCGCTCAACCACCAGCTCCAGCTCGCGCAAGCCGGCCGAATTGGCTGCGAGCTGAGCCTTGATATCGTTGATATTGCTTTCGGGATCGCGCGCGGGATAAGCCGCGGAGGTGAGCAGGTTGCGAAACGCCTCGGCACGGAAGGTGCCGCCATCGACAAGCAGGAAATTGTCGATCAGCACGCCCTCTTCTTCGAGACTATGCGATTCGGGCGGGGTCGAACCGGGCGTGATTCCACCAATATCGGCATGATGGCCGCGATTGGCGACGAAGAAACGGATCGTTTGCCCTGCCTCGTCAAAAACCGGGGTGACGACGGTGACATCGGGCAGATGGGTCCCGCCATTATAGGGATTGTTGAGGACTACCGCGTCACCGGGTTTGAGCCGGTCGCCATGCGCTTTCAGCACGGCGCGTACGCTTTCGCCCATTGCCCCCAGATGCACCGGCACATGCGGCGCATTGGCGATCAGCGCACCCGAAGCGTCGAACAGCGCACAGGAAAAGTCGAGCCGCTCCTTAATGTTCACGCTGGTCGAAGTGTTGCGCAGCACCGCGCCCATCTGCTCGGCCACGCCCATGAAAAGATTGTTGAACAGTTCGAGCATGACCGGATCGGGTTTGCCCGCCTCGATCTGCGGTTTTTCCAGCGGGGTGGTGCGGGTCAGCAGCAATTCGCCGCCCGAAAGGACTTCGGCACTCCAGCCCGGTTCGACCATGGTGGTGGAAATCGCCTCGCGCAGCAAGGCCGGTCCGGCGATGGTTTCACCTGGCCGGAGCCGCCCGCGATCATGCACCGGAACTTTATGTGAAGCACCGGCCGTCCAGATGGTGAGATCGGCCAGCTCCTCGTCGCTTTGTTCGACCGGATTGCCATGTCCGGCCACCGGATCGGATGTCGCGCCGGGCAGAACCGCTTCCACGATCACATCGCCGACAATGATCGGGCGGTCCGGGTCGATAAAACCGAAACGCGCCTTATGTGCCGCGTTGAACGCCTCTTCCATCGCTTTATGGCCCTGTACAGTTACGTTCAGGCTCGTGTCAGTCCCGCGATATCGCAGCCTTGCGGTTTTGACGCTGCGCAGGCCCTTGGCACTGCCAAGCTCGGAAAAAACCTCTTCTTCCAGAGAGTTAAGTGTATCGCTGATCGTGGCGAGATGCTCTTCGGTCAGTGACACTTCCAAAGTCGCCTGCCGGGTCGCAGTCTGATCCGCCAGCCCCATTCCATAGGCCGAAAGCACTCCGGCAAAGGGATGGATCAGAACCCGCTCCATACCCAGCTCGTCGGCGACGATGCAGGCATGTTGCGCGCCCGCTCCACCGAAACATTGTAGTGTAAATTCAGTGACATCCTGCCCGCGTTCTAAAGTCACACGTTTGATCGCCGCGGCCATATTAGCGGCAGCAATGCGCAGAAAGCCCTCGGCCACCTGCTGCGCTGTCCGGCCATCGCCGATCTCCTCTGCAAGGGCAGTGAATTTCTCTTTTGTTGCTTTAGTATCAAGTGGTTGATTGCCATTCGGTCCGAAAATTTTGGGAAAATGATCGGGTGAAATCTTCCCGCACATCACATTCGCATCGGTCACCGTCAAAGGTCCGCCCCGGCGATAGGCGGCAGGTCCCGGATCGGCCCCGGCACTTTCCGGCCCCACGCGGAATCGCGCCCCGTCATATTGCAGAATTGATCCGCCGCCCGCAGCAATCGTGTCGATCGCCATCATCGGTACTCGCATTTCAACACCGGCTATTTCCGCGTCGTAAGCTCGCTCGAAAGATCCGGCGTAAAGCGCGATATCGGTAGAGGTTCCGCCCATATCGAAGGCAATCACCTTGTCTTCCCCGGCTGCCTCGGCTGTTCGTGCGGCACCGACCACGCCCCCTGCCGGACCGGAAAGAATCGCGTCTTTTCCGGCAAAATCTTCGGCCGCGGAAAGCCCCCCATCGGATCGCATGAAATAGAGCGGTGTATCGCCCAGTTCACCGGTCACCCGGCTTACATATTCACGCAGAACGGGGGAAAGATAAGCATCCACAACTGTCGTCCGCCCGCGTGAAACCAGCCCCATCAATGCGCTGACATCGTGGCTGGGTGAGGTCTGTGTGAAGCCGGTATCGTGTGCGATTTCAGCAATGCGCCGCTCCATATCCGGATATTTCCAGGCATGGATGAGAGCGATAGCGCAGCAGGAAAACCCCTCTGCCTTGCGCTTTTTCAGCATGGTGCGGACAGCCGTTTCATCGAGTGTTTCGATCAGCGTGCCATCGGCCCCTACGCGACCGGATATTTCTTCAACATCATCGTAAAGTGGATCGGACAGGGTAATGTCGAGATCGAACAGGCGAGGTCGGGCCTGATGGCCAATCCTGAGCAGATCGCCGAAACCCCGATTGACGATAAGCAGCGTGCGTTCTCCTTTGCGTTCCAGTAGCGCATTGGTGGCGACGGTGGTGCCCATCTTGACTTGTTCAATTGCGTTATCAGGAAGAGCAGCATCGAGATCGATGCCGAGAATTGTGCGGATCCCGGCAGTGGCAGCGTCGGCGTAACGTTCCGGATTTTCACTCAGAACTTTAGTGGTGTGCAGTGCTCCATCCGGGTCCCGGGCGACCACATCGGTAAAGGTGCCGCCACGATCGATCCAGAATTGCCACTGACCTGCCATGCTATGTCCGCTTCCTCCGCTCTTGGTTGTCTTACCTTCCAGATGGGCCTGTCTTTGAAGGGCGCAATGCCGGTGGAGAATATTCCCCCGTGACTGGACTTTTCTTGTGTGCCTGCAAAGATCGCCCGTCCGGATCGTTTTGCACGATCAACCACTTTACAGGCTAACAGGCAAGACGGACAGAACATCATGAAGGGCGCGCAAATATTCAACCGGCACCGGTCTGCCTCGTTCAAGGCGCTGCGCGTGATGATTGCCTGTGCGGTGACCTATGCCATCACTCAGATCGCTGGTTTCCAGCAAGGGTTCTGGGCGGTTTTCACGGTGCTTCTCGTGATGCAGGGCTCTGTCGGAGCGACTGTGCGTGCGGCAACAGACCGGCTGATTGCGACCGTAGCGGGCGCTGTCATGGGAGGAATTGCAGTATTGATCGCTCCGGCGGGAGCGCTGTATACCGGGATCTCGCTTGTGGTGGTGGCAGGCATTACCAGCGTGGCTGCATCGCTTAATCCGCGCTTGCGTGTGGCGGGACTGACCGCCGCAGTGGTAATGCTGACACGGGCACCTGACATTCCGGTTTTCACCTTCGTCTATCTGCGTATTCTGGAAATCGCGATGGGCGGCGTAATTGGCGTGACAGCCAGCCGGCTTGTACTGCCGGTTCAGGCGAGCACTGTCATGGTCAACAAGCTGGTCGATGTGTTGAACAGCATTACCGACTTGCTCGACCATCAGGCAGATGCGCTGGAGAAGGGTGAAGGGTATATCGCCACGGAAACCAATATCGCGCTGCGCACCGCACTGACCAGTGCGGAAGAGATGCTGCCCGATGTCATTCAGGAACAGACAGCCCGTTTGGGGCGGCCGGGCGTTTCCGACGCGATTGTACGTACCTTGTGGCGTATCCGCAACGATATCACCCATGTCAGCCGTCTGACCGACAAACCTTTTTCGGAGCCGGTATTGCAGGCATTGGGCACTTCAGTGACGGCGCTGATCCATGCCGAAGGACGATTAGCGCAAATATGCGGTGAGGCTCTGAAAACGAAAGACGTCATAGAACGTGACGATGCGCGGGGATGTCTTGCCGACTTCGAAATGGCATTCAAACATTTTCGGGTTTCCAAAGAGGCCAGCAATCTCGATTTCGAGGAAATCGGGCGGATATTTGGGCTGGCTTTTGCCTTGCGGCGGCTCAATCAAGATTTCTTTGATCTGTCCGACCGTATCAATGAACGGTCCGCCCTACAACGTTAAGCCGTGAACAGCGAAGAGCCGCTTTGCCATAGCATATAGGCAGCAACCGCGAAAATCAGACCGGCAAAGATAGTGGTGAGCGTTCCGGATGCTGAAAGCCGCTTAGCCAGCCATGTTCCACCGAAACTGCCCACAGTACCACCAAGGATAAAGACCAGCGCCAGCCCCCAATCGACCATACCGGAAAAAGCGTAATTGAGCGCAGTGGTGAGGCCGAAAGCCGTAACGGCAACAAGGCTGGTGCCCACCGCATTGATCATGGGCATGGATGTCGAAGCGACCAGTCCGGGCACGATAAGAAAACCGCCGCCAATGCCGAAAAAACCGGAAAAAATGCCGGACCCCAGGCCGAAGCTCACCACTTTGGGCGCATTTTCACGATTGCATTGGGCACCGGGTATACCCTGATTACGCCGTCCGCGAAGCATTAGGCCGCCTACCCCGATCATTACCAGAGCAAACAGGAAAAGCAGCTTCTGCCCGTCAAAATTTTTGCCTGCCGTGGATCCGAGAAAGGCACCGAAAATACCGGCCGCAGCATAAATGCCGCCGCAACGCCATTTTACAGTATGTTCACGCGCGTGATGCACAAGTCCTGCAGCGGCGTTGGCCGCGACGGCCAGTGCGCTGGTGCCGATAGCCATATGCGGGCTGCGAACGCCGACCAGATAAACCATCAGCGGTACGGCGAGGATAGAGCCGCCGCCACCGACAAGGCCTAGTGTGAAGCCGACCAGCGCACCGGAGAAGCCGCCGAGAAAGAGGTGGAGCGTATCGATCACCGGTCTGCTCCTTTTTTATTGTAGAGGTGTGGGAGCGACGAGCCATTCACGGCCTTTCAGCATGCCGTGCCAGTAAATCGGAGGCAGTGCATCGGCTTTAAGCTTCCAGGCAAGACGAGAGGGGCGTTTGCCCTGTATAAGCCAGGTAGGCAGGGTCGGTGCGACACGACCGCCATAACAAAATTCTGCCAGAACGATTTTGCCGTGCTCTACCGTAAGAGGGCAACTGCCATAACCGTCATAAGCTGCTTTAGGGCCCTGACCGTCAAGCGCGGCGAGCACATTAACTGCAACCACCGGCGCTTGTTTGCGGGCTGCGGCGGCAGTCTTGGCGTTGGAGCAGTTGATACAGTCACCGATTGCAAAGATATTCGAATAGCGTGTGTGCTGAAGCGTCGCGTCGTTGACATCGGCATATCCTGAGGAATCGGCCAGCACACTATTGGCGAGAGTGGCGTTGCTTTGTTGTGGTGGGCAAACATGCAGCATGTCGAATGGCCGACTCACCTGACCCTCAGCGGTTTCGAATATGGCGGTGCGGGCAGTCCCGTCTACAGCCACCAGTGTCGAACCGAAGTTCAAATCGATGCCATAGTTTTCGACTGTTTCCATAAGGGCCGGCACGTAGTCTGCCACGCCGAAAAGCACGCCTCCGGCATTGTGGAACTCCACCTCCATATCGTTCAGGCAGCCCTGTTTTTTCCATTCGCTGCAGGAAAGATACATCGCCTTTTGCGGTGCACCGGCACATTTGATCGGCATCGGCGGTTGGGTAAAAAGGGCGCGTCCTTTACGCGTATTTTTCACCAGCTCCCACGTGTAAGGAGCCAGATCGAACCGGTAATTGGAAGTGACTCCGTTTTTACCGAGCGTATCCTCCAGTCCATCAATCTGATCCCAAGCCAGTCGGTTGCCCAGAGCAAGGACCAGAATATTATAAGACAAGTGCGTTCCGTCATTTAAGGTGACGAGATTATTGTCCGGATCGAAGGTGCTGACCGCGTTTTGAATCCAGCTAACACCCTTGGGCATGACGGCTGCCATGGGGCGCACGGTATCCCGTGGCTGGAAAACGCCACCGCCAATCATCGTCCAGCCGGGTTGGTAATAATGAGCATCGCTGGGTTCGACGATGGCAATATCGGCCCGCTTGCGCCGTCGCAGCATGGAGGCTGCCGTAGCGATACCTGCCGATCCGCCACCGAGGATCAGAATATCATGATGATGCCGGGAGTTATCTGTTCTGGGCTGTTTTTGTGCCAGTTCGGCAACGGTTCGTGAGCGGTTTCCCGTGCGGCAAAAAGCGAGAACCGGACGAGGTAGTTCAGCCATAGCCTGCGCGAAATCGGAAGCTTGTCGTTCCGCCGTGATAGAGCCGCCGATTGGAATGTATCGCATGGCCAGACCGTGTGCACCGGCGATTTCCTCCAGCGTAGCAGCTCTGGGCTGACCGGGAGTTTCACCATCCGGCCGGTTGCAGATAATCGACTTGAAGCCGGCATAATGAATCTCGGCAATGTCCTCTATCTGGATCTGTCCGGTAACCGAGAGGTGGGGGGAAATCTTCTCGATTTTCATATGTAAGGATGTCCTGTCGGTTCAGCCCCGGTTCCAGAGGCGAAAAAATGTCATGCCGAGCAGCATGGATGCGACGAAAATAAGTGCCGGGACGAATTGCGTTGCAAGCGAAGCGATGCCCGGACCCGGGCAGAGGCCGCCAAGCCCCCAGCCAATACCGAACAGAGCGGCTCCGCCGATCAGTCTTCCATCGATATGTTTCGTGTCGGGCAAGTGATATTGGGACGCGCAGGCCGGTTTGTCGGTCTGTGCCTGAAAGAGCCAGGCCAACGCCATGGCCAGTATCGCGCCGCCCATCACGAAAGCGAGGGTGGGATCCCACTGGCCGAACAGATCGAGAAAACCGCGTACTCGTGCCGGGTTCATCATACCCGAAAGAGCGAGGCCGAAGCCGAACACGATGCCTGATAAAAGACCGGTTATAGCGCGGATCATGACCAGCTTCCCCCTAAGGCGTTGACGATGGCCACTGTTGCAAAGCCGGTAATCATGAAGGTCAGCGTAGCGACGATGGAACGGCGTGACAGGCGTGACATGCCGCAAACGCCGTGGCCGCTTGTGCAGCCGCTCCCCAGGCGTGTGCCGAAACCGACCAGCAGTCCTGCCGGGATTAGCCACAGCATGTCGGGCGGGAAATTGGCTTCGATCGGGCCCATTGTGAAAGAAAAGAGCGCGGCACCGGCAATAAGGCCAAGAATAAACAGAATAGCGATGGATTGCTTTGCGCCGCTGCCGCCGATGCCCGCCGCGCGAGCGAACAGGCCGCTGATTCCGGCAATGCGGCCCAGGCCGAGCAGCATAATGGCGGCGGCAAGGCCAATTAGCAAACCGCCGAGAAAGCCCTCAATGGGCTGTGCATGGGGAAATCCTGGGAGCATAATGCTGTTCCTCAAACTGCGTTGACCGGAATCTTGATATAGGAAACGCCATTATCCTCCGGGTCGGGCAGACGACCTGCGCGCATATTTACCTGCACGGAAGGCAGGATCAGATTGGGCATGGACAAAGTCTTGTCGCGGGATCTGCGCATTTCGACGAAAGCATCTTCGGTTGTGCCGTCTTTGACGTGAATATTGTGATCACGTTCCTCGCCGACCGTGGTTTCCCAGGCATATTCGTCGCGTCCCGGAGCCTTATAGTCGTGGCACAGGAATAGCCGGGTTTCGCGCGGCAGGGAGAGCAGGCGGCGGATGGAACGGTAAAGCTGACGGGGGTCGCCGCCGGGGAAATCCGCTCGGGCCGTACCGAAATCGGGCATGAATATCGTATCCCCGACAAAGGCAGCATCGCCGATAATATATGCCATATCGGCGGGCGTATGGCCGGGCACATGTATCGCCAGTCCCTCCAGTTCGCCAATCTTGAAGGTTTCGCCATCTTCGAAAAGATGATCGAATTGCGACCCGTCACGCTCGAACTCGCTTCCGGCATTGAACATTTTGCCGAAAACATCCTGCACACGGATGATATCCTTGCCGATAGCCAGTTTCCCGCCCAGTTTTTGCTGCAGATAAGGTGCTGCAGACAGATGATCCGCGTGGGCATGGGTTTCGATTAGCCAGATTACTTTAAGATTTTTCGAATTGATATATTCTATAATTCGATTGGCGGACCCATAGGAGGTGCGTCCTGAAGCCGCTTCATAGTCGAGCACGGAATCGATGATGGCGGCTTCGTTTGTCGCAGCATCATGGACAACATAGCTGACGGTAAAAGTCGATTCATCGAAGAATCCGGCAATGGTCGGCCGTTTTGCTCTGTCATTTGCTGCTGCGATGATACGGGCGCTGGCCTGTTCGACGGCGGAATCGCTTCTCATCAGACACTCTCCAATCAATTAATGAAATTATGTATATGTATTGATGTTGCTGAGTCAAGCAGGTATGGATGTCTTATGAACATGAACACTGCGCCCTGTGCGGGTCTGCGTATTGGCGATACTGCTCCTAATTTCACGGCCCGCAGTACGCTGGGTGAAGTAAACCTTGCCGATTATCGCGGAGGATGGCTGGTACTGTTTTCGCATCCGGCAGATTTCACACCGGTTTGTACCACCGAATTTGTCGCTCTCGCCAAAGCAGTTCCGCGTTTTGCGGAAATGGATTGTTCATTGATGGGGCTTTCGGTCGATAGCCTGTTTGCCCATCTGGCATGGCTGCGGGCCATTCGGGACCGTTTCGGGGTCGAGATCCGCTTCCCGATTATTGAGGATCCGACACTGGTGATCGGCCGGGCTTATGGCATGGTTGGGGCAGAATCACAGGATAGTTCTGCTGTGCGGACTACGTTTTTTATCGATCCTGACGGGATTATCAGGGCCATGACATGTTATCCTGCCACAATTGGCCGATCGGTCGAGGAAATGCTGCGCATGGTGGCAGCTCTGCAGGCAAGTGATGCGCGCGATGCGCTGGTGCCGGAAGGCTGGCATCCGGGTGAAGCGCTTTTGCGCCAGCCACAACCTTCACTCGATGCCGTATTTGCCAGTGAAGATCCGGCAGCCTGGTTTCTTACTGAAGATATGGGCGGCACTTCCCGATGAGCGGTGCTCCGATCGACAGTTTTAAGGCGTTGGCCCATCCGACGCGGTTTGCCGTTTTGCAATCGCTCATCGGGAAGGAGCGCAATGTTGGCGAGATCGAAGAAGCGACGGGCATAGCGCAACCTGGCCTGTCGCAGCAGCTTGCCGTATTGCGGAACTCCCGTCTGGTGACCACACGGCGCGATGCGAAGCTGGTCTATTATTCGCTCAATACCGAGCTTTTTGTCGATCTTGCCGCGATATTGGCACAATTCGGGCCGGTGGATGACGCCAATATCCCTCCCGCCGTGAAGCGCCGTTTTACGACGGGTGTCGCGACCTTTGCCCGTATGGGATGAAGATCGGGCAAGGCCGATCTTCACCTTTTAATTAACTATGCGGGCCGGGCGGGTGTGCTTGACCAGTTGCAGCGCCAGAATGATAACCAGCGCAATCATGGCAGCGCCAATATACCATGGCGCATCATGCGCTATCGAACCATAAATCATGCCGAAAAGCGGCGGGGCGACAATCCGGCTGAAAGCGTTGGTCGCCATAAGCAATCCCATTGTGCTGCCTTGTCGCTCAGGTGGCGTATTGCGGGAAATCAGGGCGCCTGCTGTCGGAAAGGCCAGACTATGCCCTGCCATGAGCAGCCCCATCAGTAATACGCCGGAGATCGGCAGGCGGATAACCGGCTGCAACAGCATGGACAGGGAAAGCAGGGCAAGCCCCATGGCAATGACACGAGCTTCTCCAAAACGCGCAACAAGCGGGCCGATCAGGAATACCTGCGCGATAAAGCCACCGCTGCCGATGGCCAGAAATGCCCAGCCCAGATCATGCGCTGTCCAGCCGAAATTCTCTTCGCTCCACAGACCGTAAATCGCCTCCATCGAGGCGAAAGCGGCGATTCCGAAAAATCCGATAATGAAAAGGCGAAGCAGAACCGGCTGCGATCCGACAAAGCGGAACGCATCGCTATATCGCGGTAACGGAGCTCCTTTTCCCTTAGGTGGAATCGCATCGCGCAGCACTGTCAGACACCATAGGGAGGCAATCAGCGAGAAACCCCCGGCGATAAAAATCGGTAAGCGGAAACTGGCCGCCGCCACTTCTTCGCCCGCGAACAGGCCCCCGATAACCGGGCCGAAGGCGAAACCCATACTGAAGGCAGCTCCGAACAAACCCATTGTTTTAGCGCGTTTTTCTGGTGTCGAGACATCAGCGATGAAGCCCTGGGCAACGCTCATCGTACCGGAAAAAAATCCGCTCACCACGCGAATGAGGATGGCTGCCCAAAGGGTTGGGGCGAAGGCAAAAGCGAAATAGCTGAGCCCGGCAACGCATGTGGTCAGAGCCAGCACCTTGCGCCGCCCCCATATGTCGGACTGACGGCCCCAATGGATTTCTCCGAAGACGTTACCGAAAGAATAAGCGGCAAAAAGCAGTGCAATTCCGAAAGGCCCGGCGTCAAAGACCTGCCCGTAAAAGGGCAGAAGCGGCAAAATCAAGCTGAAGCCGGCAATATTGATAAAGACCGCGACGAGCAGCGGCGGCAAGCGCTTGTCCATGATATTACAGCCTTATCGCCAGAGTTTGCCCGCGTGTTCCCACATCGCGTTTGCGGTGCTGATCTGTTCTGGCAGATTGTTTTCTGCTCATTTTCCTCTCCCTCATACCGACAACGATAACGATCGTTAAAATTGTCGCAAGGGGAGCAAAGCCTGAAACAGCGGATAAATTCAATCTATCACCTGAATTTGCGCCGTTATCATTGCGCTGCTCTTGGTCATGGCACTGCAAATTCCGCTATAGGCCCGTAGGTGGATGGAATCAGGAGAGCCGCAATGTCCGAATATGTACCTGCCAGTGATCTTCGCGCGGCTTTTTCCGATGCCATGTCGGAGATGTATCGCCGGGAAGTGCCGCTTTATGGCGATTTGATCGATCTGGTTGCGGCTATAAACTCCAAATTTCTTGTAGATAATCAGTATATTAGGGCGGAATTGGAATGCAGTGGCGAGATGGCGCGGCTCGATGTCGAGCGGCATGGTGCTATCCGGGTGGGGCGAGCGGAGGAATTGTCTGCCCTGCGCCGGATTTTTGCTCTGATGGGCATGTATCCCGTTGGTTATTATGATCTTTCTGTGGCGGGAGTGCCGGTGCATTCGACGGCGTTCCGCCCGGTGGAGCCGGCAGCATTGAATGCCAGCCCCTTTCGGATATTTACATCTTTGCTGCGGCTGGAGCTGATCGAGGATGAAGCCTTGCGGGAAACCGCCGGGCGTATCCTTGCCGGACGGCGGATTATGTCCGACAGGGTTATGGAAATAATTGAAATATCAGAGAAAAATGGTGGCGTTCCGGTTGATTTGCAGACGGAATTTCTGCGTGAAGTGCTCGATATTTTTCGTTGGCATCCTGAAGCGATCGTCGATCGGGAAACCTATCGCCAGTTGCACGATGCCCATCGCCTGATTGCCGATGTGGTGAGTTTTAAAGGGCCACATATCAATCACTTAACTCCGAGTGTGCTCGATATAGACGCAGCGCAACAGGAGATGAAACAGCGGGGTATCAGGGCCAAGAGCGTGATCGAGGGGCCGCCCCGGCGTGCGGTGCCGATTTTGCTGCGTCAGACCAGTTTCACCGCTCTGGAAGAGCCGGTCCGCTTTCTGGGCGAGGCAGCGGGTGAAAAAGGCGTGCATACGGCGCGTTTCGGGGAAATCGAACAGCGTGGTGTGGCCCTGACGCCGAAAGGAAGAAGGCTTTACGATCAATGCCTTGCAGAAGCGCGCGGAGTGTCCGGAGCGGCTGCGGAGGATTATGAGGAGCGGCTGGCACAAGCCTTTGCAACCTTTCCCGATGATGCCGCAACCTTGCGCCGGGAAGGCCTCGCTTACTTCCGATATGTGCTTACTGAGAAGGGCCTGAAAAGCACCGAACAGGGCCAGACAGGCTCCGAACAGAGCCAGAACTGGCTCGATGAGGGGCTGATCCGGGCGAAGCCGATCCTTTATGAGGACTTTTTGCCGGTCAGCGCTGCGGGGATCTTTCAATCCAATCTCGGCGGGGCTGAACAGCGCCATTACGATGCGCAGTCGTCGCAGGATCGGTTCGAGGCTGCACTGGGCACTTCGGTATACGATCCCTTCGCCTTGTATCAGCAGGCGCAGGACGATTCGCTGGCGCAGGCCAGGCGTCTGCTCACCGGTGAAGAGAGGTAATCATGCCGGCCAGCCCTCGGCCAGAAAGCGCAGCGCGCAACCGGCCAGAAAAGCGGTGCCGACAGGCAGAGCTGTTTCATCCACCATCATGCGGCTGGAATGAATGCCGCAGCAATGCTGCCAGTCGGCGCCTTCCTCCGCCACGCCGAGGAAAAACATCGCACCGGGCACCTGTTCGAGGACATAGGAGAAATCCTCCGCGCCCATGATCGGGCTGGCAAGCCGTTCGAAGGCGCCGCCCGCCGCGGCCTGCGCCACCGCAGCGCCGAGCGTCACAGCGCGCGGATCGTTGAGCGTCACCGGAAAACCCTCGATAATCTTCACTTCGGCATGCAGCCCGTGGGCGGCGGCGATATTTTCCGCAAGACGCGCGACCGCTTGATGCAGGGCGGTGCGGTTTTCGCTCGACAATGTCCGCATCGTCCCTTTCAGCATGGCATCGTCGGCAATCACATTATGCGCGGAGCCTGCTTCGAGCTGGGTAATGGTGACGACCACCGCATCGGCAGCATTGAAGCGGCGGGTGACGAGCGCCTGCAAAGCGGTGATGATCTCGGCGGCGACCGGCACCGGGTCCACTGCATGATGCGGCATGGAAGCATGGCCGCCATTGCCTTTGACGGTGATTTCGAGCTGATCGGCTGCGGCCATCAGTGCGCCGGGGCGGCTGGCGAGCACGCCATGGCGCGAATTGGGCATGATATGCAGCGCAAAGGCGGCATCGGGCGCCGGATCGAGCAGCCCGTCCGCAATCATATGGCGTGCACCGTGAAAACCTTCTTCGCCCGGCTGGAACATGAATTGTACTTCCCCGGCAAAATCGGCCCTTTTCGCACAAAGCAGCCGCGCGGCACCGGCCAGCATGGCAGTATGCGTATCGTGTCCGCAGGCATGCATCCGGCCGGGCAGGCGGGAGGCGAAAGGCAGGCCGGTGGCTTCTTCCATCGGCAGTGCGTCCATATCGCCACGCAGCAGAACCCGCAGGGGGGCACCGCTGCGCGTGGTTTTCGTGCCCTTCAGCGTGGCGATGGCGCCGGTGCAGGAGGTCGCCTCGCGCCATTCCAGCGGCAGATCGGCCAGTGCCTCGCGCGCTTTGCTCAGCGTAGCGGGTGTGTCGAGGCCCAGTTCCGGCTCGGCATGTATCGCCCGGCGCAGGCTAATGATCGTATCAGACAAAGCCCGCGCATCGGCGAGCAGCGTTTCATGCAGCATGGCACACTCCCGGATTTGCCCGGATGATAGGCATGGTGGCCGCTATATGTCGAGCCACACCTGTCGAGCCATGCTTGCAAAGCCGGGCCGGTAGAGCCGTGTACTCAGGTTTCGGATCGTTTCGCGCGCCCTGCCTCTCGCCCCGTGCTGTCAACGGTGCCATAAGGCAGCAAAGGAGTCTTCTCCTCACGACCGGGAAGGTGCAGCAAGGCGTTGAATAGCAAAGCTTCATTGATTTCATTCACAGCAGGCTCACCTTGGAGCCGCGATTGGCCGATTGACCAACCGGCCCCGCTTGTGCTTCGAGCCGAAGGGGGAACGCATTCGCGATATGTTGCGTCAGGACAGGAAAGACATCAGGTTTGACCTCGCTACTTGCAAAATTGCGGAGTGCCCCGCAGGCCGCTCAGGCCGTTATGCAGAATTTTGGCTGGATGGTGGCGGGGCGCAGCGTCGCGGCGGTCTTTTCGCTGGTCTATCTGGCCATCGTCACGCGCGAGCTTGGCGTATCGGGCTTCGGTAAATTCGCTATTATCACCGGGGCTGCGCAATTGCTGGCCAATTTGCTGGCTTTCCAGACCTGGCAAGTGATCGTGCAATATGGCGTGACGCATATTGAGGAGCGGGACGATGTGAAACTCTCCCGCCTTTATCGCGGGGCGCTGATGCTCGATGTAGTGAGCGCGATCGGGGGGATCTGCGCTGCCGCCGTGATCCTGCATTTTCTGGCCGAACCGCTCAATGTGAAGCCCACCCTCGCCAGAGCCACGCTGATTTTCAACATCATCATGCTGCTGTCCCTGCGGTCGACACCGCTCGGCATTATGCGGTTGCGTGATCGCTTTTCGCTGGCGGCGGCGGCGGAGAGCACGCAGCCGACTTTCCGTCTGCTCGGTGCACTGGCCTGCTGGTTTACTCATCCCACGCTGCAGGGCTTTCTGGTCGCCTGGGCAGTGGCCGAACTGATGACCGCAGCAGCGCATTGGTACGGGGTTTACAAGATCGGCGATATGCCGCTGATTCTCGGAAAATGGCGCGATCAGAGGAAGGTTCTTGAGGACAATCCCGATATTGTCCGTTTCGCACTGACCACCAATTTCAGCCAGTCGCTGAGCATGACGGTCAGACAATTGCCGCTGTTTCTGGTCGGCGGGCTGACCGGCACTGCCGCTGCCGGGGCCTTTCGGCTGGCCGCACAGCTAACCCGCTCGCTGACTCTGGTATCGCAACTGGTAGCGCGCGCCGCTTTCCCCGAAATCGTTCGTGCCGTGCGTCATCTGGGAGTCGGCGGGATTGCCGGGCTGACCTTGCGGACCATGCGTTTTGCGCTGGTCGTGGGGATTGTGGTTTTCGCCTTTGCGATATTTTTCGGTGAAGACATTCTCGAAATGGTCGGCGGGCCGGAATTCGGCCGGGCCTATATCAGCCTGCTCTGGCTGGCGGCGGCAGGCTGTGTCGACCTGGTGGTGGTCGGGTTCGAGCCGAGCATCATGGCGGCGCATCGTGCCCAGTGGTCGCTGATCGCGCGGATGATCGGCACCGGCGTGCTGATCGGCGGGGCGTGGCTGCTGGAGCCGGTGATGGGCCCCGACGGTGTGGCCATGGCGGTTTTTGCCAATGCGCTGACCCAGGCCTTGCTGCTGGGGCTGATTATCGGGCTGATGGTGCGCTCAGGGGAAGGCCGGAAATCCGATATAGCTGTGGTGCCGAAAGATTAGCACTATAATCGGGTAAGCGGATGAGCTATAATTAAGGTGCTATATTGCGCGTGAAAAAGCTGGCCTCCGGGGCCCGGCAACGTCTAAGAGCGCGCGGATGGGCTCTCAACCATCTTCTCTAGCGCGCAAGGCTGCCATTTCCGGATCTGTTGACGATTCGCCGGATAGGCTGGCGCAGCCGGTCCGGATCGGGGCGATCCATAATCCGCGCAGCCATCGCAACAAGAAGGCCGGGCCGCTTACCGTGGCCGATCAGGCGGTGATGACGGTCATCCCCGAAACACAGGGAGAGCTGGATGACGCGCTGGTCCGCTTTGCGCGTGAAAAGGTCGATTATCTTGCAATCGATGGCGGGGACGGCACGATCCGCGATGTGCTGACCCGCGGTGCGCGCAGTTTCGGCGACAACTGGCCCGATCTGATTATTCTGCCCAATGGCAAAACCAACGCGCTGGCAGTGGATCTGGGCGTTCCTGCCGGCACCACGCTGGCCGATGCGATCGAAGCGATTGCGCTGGGCGGGCTGCAGAACCGTATTACGCGCCATCCTCTGCTGCTCGAAAAGGCCGATGGCACGGGCTCTCAGCATATCGGCTTTCTGTTCGGGGCGGGGGCGTTCAACGCTGCGATCGAGACAGGGCAGATGGCGCATCGGTTCGGCGCCTTTCAGAGCTTTGCTATCGGAGTGACGGCGGCGGCCGGGCTGGCGCAGGCGCTGTTCGGTATCGGCAAGGGCGGCTGGCGTCAGCTTGCTCCGATGCGGATACGCGATGACGACAAGGGCACCGAAGTGCCGCATAGCGGGCATGTTGCAGCGGATCTGCGCTATTTTGCCGGTTTCTCCACGCTGGAACGGTTCCCGCTGGGGATGGAGCCTTTCGGTAAGAACAGCAGCGGGCTGCGCTATCTGGTGATCGATGCCCCGCTGCGTAAAGTAATCCTGCGCCTGCCCGCGTTGCTGATGGGAATGGAAGGGCCGAAACTGCCGCGCCTCGGGGTTCATCGCGGTAAGGGAGAGAGTTTCGATCTCGAGCTGGGCGGTAAATTCATTCTCGATGGCGAGGCGTTCGAGCCGGGTCATTACCGCTTGCGGCTGGGACCGGAACTGCGCTTTATCGTCCCATGAGCGGTCCGCCGGAAAACCGCCCCCTGGAAGACCGCCCCCTGGAAGACCACCCCCTGGAAGACCGCATTGCGGCAGGGCTGGAGCGGGATATGCCGGAAGCTGTCCGGGCCTTTGCGGGAATGCTCGCGGCCGAAACGGGCGCGCGGGCAGTGCTGTTTTACGGTTCCAATCTGCGCACCGGTTCGCTGGACGGTGTGCTCGATTTCTATGTTCTGCTGCCCGGTGCGCCCGAAAGCGGAATCTGGCCGCGGGTCAGCTATCGCGAATGGATTTTTGAAGGCACGCCATTGCGCGCCAAGATTGCTACGATGACGCTGGCCAAATTCCGGCAGGCGGCGGCGGGGGCGCTGATCGATACGACGATCTGGGCGCGTTTCGTGCAGCCCAGTGCGCTGGCTTTCGCCCGCGATACGGATGCAGCGCAAGATGTGGCGCAGGCGGTGGCCGATGCCTCGGTGACGGCCGCGCGGCTGGCGGCGGTGCTCGGGCCGGAATGCGGAAGTGCCGAAGATTACTGGGCGGCGCTGTTCCGCGCGACTTACAAGGCCGAATTCAGAGTCGAGAAACCGGGGCGGGAACGCTCGATTCTCGATGCCAATGCGGCGCATTTCGACGGTTTGCTGCCGCTCGCACTCGACCGGGCGGGGATCGCCTGGCAGTGCGTGGGGGCAGAATATCGGATCGATGTGCCGGCGGCCGAGCAACGCCGTGTGCGCCGCTGGTGGAGTAAACGGCAGCGGCTCGGCAAGGCGCTCAATCTCACGCGGCTGGTCAAAGCCTCAACCACTTTCGATGGTGCGGCGCGCTATGCCGCCTGGAAGATCGAACGGCATACCGGGGTGCCCGTCACCATCACCCCATGGCGGGAAAAACATCCCGTTCTTGCAGCGCCCGGCGTGCTGTTTTCGGTCTGGCGCCGGCGTGGACGGCAGAGCGGGAGCCGGAGTCGCGGGTGAGGTCGGAGTTGGGGCTGAGCAACGCTCTTCGTACCGGAAATGCAAAAAGGCCCGCATCGTTGCGGGCCTTTTCGGTTTCGCAAGCCGCCTGTGCGGCCCGCTCGAATACGGCGCAGGCGGCTTACGGATAGCGCAGCGTGATCTTGGTGCCGAGATTGGTCTTGCCGATATTCAGCCGGACCGAACTGAAGGTCGGAATTCCTGCCAGAGTGGAGGGATTATTGGTAAAACCGAACCCTTCGGTCGGCAGACCCAGCCCGCTGCGGTCGAACTTCCGGTTGCCGTTCTCGTCATGATAGACGACGATGGCATAAACCCCCGTTTTGGGCACGAAGATGCAGGTGCTGGTTCGGCCTTCTTTGGCTTTGAACCGCTCGGTATACATCGAGCCGTGGCTGGCGAGGAATTTGCTCGAATCGTCGTCATACAAGGTGACGCCGATCAGCCCGTTGCTGTTACGCACGCCTTCGACCACCACATGGACCCAGGTGTCGCTTTTCGGGCCCTGGCAATAAGACGGCGCTTCTGCCGCCGCAGCGGGAGATGCCGTCGCGCCCAGAGAAAGCGCCAGAGCGGTGGTGAGACCCGCCAGCGCGGAGCGGAATTTGATGCCTTTTTTCATTGAATATCGACCTCGAAATTGCTTTCTCGGGGTGGCTGTGCGTGCCCCTGTCCACTGGCCTATTCAGCCTTTTCCAGGACGCGGTTCAACCCCGTTTTTCCGCTATTTTATCGCCCATGGCCAGTGAATGATCCGTGAATTGTGCGGTTAGCTTGCGGAAAGGCTGGCTGTGCGTGTCGATGACCGTACAGCTTGACGGCATAAGACAATTCTGCCGGGCGTAGCGGCTCTTTTGCTTCCCGGAAAGCAAAGTCATGTGGAAAATGGAGCCAATTCAGCTTGTCCGCTGATTCGCACAGGCTTAAAGCTGGATTATGAGCATCCCCCTTATTTCGCCTTCGATCCTGTCTGCCGACTTCGCCCGTCTGGGGGAGGAAGTGCGCGCGATCGACGCCGCCGGGGCGGACTGGATTCACATCGATGTGATGGACGGGCATTTCGTGCCCAATATCACCATCGGCCCCGCTGTGGTGAAGGCGTTGCGCCCCCATTCGGACAAGCCGTTCGATGTGCATCTGATGATTTCTCCGGTGGATTCCTATCTGGAAGATTTTGCCGAGGCGGGGGCCGATATCATCACCGTCCATCCCGAAGCCGGGCCGCACACGCATCGCACCGTGCAGGCGATCAAGGGGCTCGGCAAACAGGCGGGTATTTCGCTCAATCCCGCAACGCCGGCCAAGATGCTCGACTATCTGATCGACGAGATCGATCTGGTTCTGGTGATGAGCGTCAATCCCGGTTTCGGCGGACAGAGTTTCATTTCCAGCCAGCTTCGCAAGATCGAGGCGGTGCGGAAAATGATCGATAAGACCGGGCGCGATATCCGCCTTGAAGTGGATGGTGGCGTCAATGCACAGACCGCGCGGCAATGCAGCGATGCCGGGGCCGATGTGCTGGTCGCCGGATCGGCCACATTCAAGGGCGGGCCCGGGGCCTATGCCGCCAATATCGCTGCTCTCAAAGGCCTGCCCGAAAGCAGCGCCGCATGAAGGAGGCCGCGATCTCCGGGCGCCTGGCGCTGGAGGGAGACGCGGCCGGCGATGCACAGGATATGGCCCTTCCCCTGGACAGCCTTCACGAAGATCTCGTCCTGCAGGATGAAGAAGAGAATGGGGAACGCGGTGAGCTGATCCAGCCCGGTCGCTCGCTGGCCGTGACTCATTTTGCGCCGCCTTCCATCGGTCCGGCGGAGCGCTTTATGCGCTTTGCCTATCGCCTCGGTGTGCCCGGATCGACTCTCGCTGCACCGTTTCGCAAGCCCGCAAGGCCGCGTCTGCTGGCGACGGTGGAGAGCCCGCTGGAAGGCAACCGGCAGGCGGGGATGGCGCTGCGCGCAGGCCATTTCCTGATCCACGGGGTGAAAGCGCCGATTGCGCAGCTCGATTTTTCGCCCACCGCCAAGATCACACCGCCTTTCGAACGGGCCATGCACGGTTTCGGCTGGCTGCGCGATCTGGCAGCGTCGGGCACGCGTGACCAGTGCAGCCAGACGGCCGAGCGTTTGTTCATCAACTGGATGAATGCCAATCCCGAAATCGGCAAAGGTATGCCCTGGAAAGTGGAGCATGCAGGGCACCGGCTGCTTAACTGGCTGGTCTATGCGCCGCTGATCATGTCGGGATCGGACAAGGCCCTGCGCAATCGTGTCCTGACGCTGATGGCCGACACGGCGCGCTGGCTCGATCGCAATGTGAACCACGCAGACGATCTGCTCGGTGAGATTACCGGCTGGTGTGCGATTACGGCGGCGGGGCTGCTGCTGCCCGATGGCAAGCCGCGCCGTCTCTATGGCGAAGCGGGACTGATTCACGCGCTGGGCGATTTCGTGGGCGAGGATGGCGGCGTCCTGTCGCGCAGCCCGCTCGGCCAGATGGAACTGATGACATTGCTGATGGATCTTTCCGCCTGTTATCGCGCCATGCGCCTGCCCGTGCCCGACGCGCTGGAGGCGATGCAGACCATGCTGGTGCCCCCGCTTCTGGCGCTGGTTCATTCGGATGGCGGGCTCGGCTGCTGGCAGGGTTCCGGCGCGCTCGATGCGCAGGCGCTCAGCGCACTGATCGAAGCCAGCGGCGTACGCACCCGTCCTTTACGCAATCCGCGCCAGTGGGGTTATCAGCGCGTGGCGACCAAAGGCAGCGTGCTGCAATTCGACACCGCACCGCCGCCGCTTGCCAGACATGCGCGCCATGGCTGTGCTTCGACACTGGCTTTCGAATTTTCGCATGGGCCCCATCGTCTGATCGTTAATTGTGGCGGTGCAGCCTTTGCCGGCGGGCAGGTGCCTGTGCGCGTTGAACAGGGTCTGCGCGCCACGGCAGCGCATTCCACGCTGGTGCTCGACGATGCCAATTCCACCGCCGTCCTTATCAAGGGCAAGCTGGGCAAGGGCGTGAACGAGGTGGAGCTGGACCGGCGCCTGCTGGAAAGCGAAAACGGAACTGCGACTCGAATCGAAGCGAGCCATGATGGCTATGCTTCGCGCTTCGGGCTGATTCATCGCCGTATTCTTATCCTGCGCGATGATGGAACGGAATTACGCGGCGAAGATCTTTTACTTCCCTCGGGGCGGCGTGGACAAAAAGGCAAAGTGCCATACGCCCTGCGTTTCCATATTGGCCCCGCTATTGAGCTGGGACTTGCGGAAAACCGCAAGAATGTGGGTTTCGCTCTGCCCGATGGAAGCTATTGGCAGTTTGTCTCCGGCTCTGGCGAAGTTGCCATAGAGGAGAGCATGTGGATCGATGGCAGCGGCAGGGCTCACCCTATCCAGCAATTGGTGCTACAGGGGCTGGCCTCTCGCGGTGGAGGAAATTTCTCCTGGCTGCTGAAAAAGATGGGATGATATTTACGTGAGTGATGTGACGATCAGGCGGGCGCTTCTTTCTGTGTCCGACAAAAGCGGTTTGGCGGAACTCGGCAAGGCGCTCAGTGCGCGCGGTGTGGAGCTGGTATCGACCGGCGGCACAGCCAAGGCACTGCGCGATGCCGGGCTGGATGTGAAAGACATTTCCGAACTGACCGGCTTTCCCGAAATGATGGATGGCCGCGTGAAGACGCTGCATCCGATCGTCCATGGTGGCCTGCTGGCCGTGCGCGACAATCCCGAACACGCTGCTTCTATGGAAGAGCACAATATCGGGGCGATCGATCTCGTGGTGGTCAATCTCTATCCCTTCGAAGCCACTGTGGCGCGCGGGGCCGAGCGTGATGAAGTGATCGAAAATATCGATATTGGCGGCCCTTCCATGGTCCGCTCCTCTGCCAAGAATCACAAATTCGTCACCATCGTTACCGATGCGGGCGATTATGGCGAGCTGATGGAAGAGCTGGAAAGCCGCAATGGCGCCACTTCGCTCGATTTCCGTAAGAAGATGGCAGCCAAGGCCTTTTCTGCCACGGCGCGTTACGATGCAGCGATCAGCCAGTATTTCCTCGGCACCGATCAGAAGCAGGCTTTGCCCGATCAGTTCTCGCTGGTGGCGACCAAGCTGTCCGAACTGCGCTATGGCGAAAACCCGCATCAGTCCGCAGCGATCTATCAGCCTTACGGTTCGAGCGAAAAAGGGCTCGCGCAGGCTGAACAGGTGCAGGGCAAGGCGCTGAGCTACAATAATTACAACGATGCCGACGCTGCACTGGAACTCTGCGCCGAATTCAAGGGGCAGGCACCGGCTGTCGTGATCGTCAAACATGCCAATCCCTGTGGCGTGGCGCAGGCGCCCGATCTGTTGCAGGCCTGGCACGATGCTCTGGCCTGTGACAGCGTTTCGGCCTTTGGTGGCATTGTGGCGGTCAACCGCCCGCTGGATGGGCCGACGGCCGAAGCCATTTGCGAAATCTTCACTGAAGTGGTGGTGGCGCCGGGGGCTGACGATGCGGCCAGGGCGGCCTTTGCTAAAAAGAAGAATCTGCGCCTTCTGCTGATCGACGAATTGCCCGATCCGCGCCGGACCGGTTTCGCACTGCGCCCGATCACGGGCGGCCTGCTGGTCCAGTCGCGCGATAATGGCGCGGTGGCCGAAGCCGCTCTCAAGACCGTGACCAAACGTGAACCGACCGAGCAGGAACTGAAGGATTGTCTGTTCGCCTGGACCGTGGCCCGCCATGTGAAGTCCAACGCCATCGTCTATGCTAAAGACGGTGCCACAGCCGGTATCGGCGCGGGTCAGATGAATCGCCGCGACAGTGCGCGCATTGCCGCGATCAAGGCGCGCGAAGCGGCCGAAAAATACGGCTGGGATACGCCGCGCACGCAAGGTAGTGCGGTGGCATCCGATGCGTTTTTCCCTTTCGCGGATGGTTTACTGGCTGCGGTGGAAGCCGGCGCCACGGCAGTAATTCAGCCGGGCGGATCGATGCGTGACGATGAAGTTATTCAGGCTGCCGACGAGGCCGGTCTGGCCATGGTGTTCACCGGAATGCGGCATTTCCGTCACTGATATAAAAAACTATTGCGCGCTATTGAATTGATGGCGCCAAGGATTAGATAGGCATGTAAGGAAGCATGCCACATCGGTCCGTCCCATTTTTGTGGCGGGCCGGTCCTGTATTCACCGCTGGGAAATTGCGGCTTCCTGATTGAGGGGGGCGGATACAGGATTGAGAGTTGAAGAGTTGAGTATGGAATTGTTCAAACCTGACCTTTATCGAGCCTTTTTCGTAGGCTTCGGCGTAACGGCTGTCAGTATGGCGGTCTATATTCTGCCGCAAATGGTGTGATGTGATGCGAAGGCGGATCTCTGCCTTCGCTGCCTTTTTCATGGCCCTGGCGGCGTCTGCCTGCCAGGGCCATGCTGCATCTGCTGCAGAAAATATTGTCCGCGCACCGGTTGCCGCGAGACAAGCGGAAGAAGCTACGGGGCTCAAAACCGCCATTTTCGCCGGAGGGTGTTTCTGGGGTGTGGAAGCGGTTTTCAGCCATGTGAAGGGTGTGCGCAGCGCCGTTTCCGGCTATCATGGCGGCACAAAAGCGGATGCTTCTTATCGCCGGGTGACAAGCGGTAAAACGGGCCATGCCGAAGCGGTGAAGGTCGTCTACAACCCGGAAAAAATCCGTTATGATCAGCTTGTGCGGATCTTCTTTTCGGTGATTGCCGATCCCACACTGAGCGATCGGCAGGGGCCCGATATCGGCACGCAATATCGTGCGGCTCTGGTGCCGCTGGACAGCGAACAACGGCTGGTGGCGCAGGCCTATCTGAAGCAGATGAAGGCCAGCGGTCTGTGGCAGGACCCCATTGTTACGCGGATCGAACCCCTGCGGACATTCTATAAAGCGGAGAAGTATCATCAGGACTTCGCCCGCAAACATCCCGATAACGGCTATATACGGCGCTGGGACGCGCCCAAGGTAAGGGCGCTGAAACGCCTCTATCCCGCAGTGTATCGGGCAGATTTCGTCCGCGGCTGACAAAGAGGTATTTGGCCTTAGCTTGCAGGTAATTGCCGTTCGGTCCGCGGTACCCTATATCGGATCGATGGCACATTCACATCATGAACATTCGGGCACACAGCTTGTGGAAGCGGCGCAATCGGTGCTGACCGGGGCCGGCGAACAGTGGACGGCTATGCGTGCCGATGTGTTCGAAGCTCTGGCAGCGCAGGACCGGCCCGCTTCGGCCTATGATATCGCCGAGGTCGTGGGGACGAAGCGCGGCAAGCGCGTGGCGGCCAACAGCGTCTATCGCATTCTCGACCTGTTCGTGCGGACCAATCTCGCCAACCGGATCGAGAGTTCCAATGCCTATCTCGCCAACAGCCATCCGGGCTGCCAGCATGATTGCATTTTCCTGATTTGCGACGATTGCGGCATGGCCACCCATCTGGATGACGACAGGCTGACCAGTGCCCTGCGCGAGGCTGGCCAGCGGCACGGTTTTGCCGATGTCCGCCCCGTGGTGGAGCTGCGCGGCCTGTGCAACGATTGTGCAAGCAGCTGATTTTACGCAGAATCCGAAATTGAGCGATTCATCGACAGGTCCGCAAAGGGAGTGTAAGCGGAAGTGATGACCAAAGCACCGGTTACCCCTCTTCTCGATACGGTTACGACACCGGACGACCTGCGCAAGCTGCCCGCGGGCGAGCTGCGTCAGCTCGCCGATGAACTGCGCAGCGAAATGATCGATGCCGTCGGTTCGACCGGCGGCCATCTGGGCTCGGGCCTGGGTGTCGTCGAACTGACTGTGGCGCTTCACTATGTGTTCAATACGCCCGATGACCGGCTGATCTGGGATGTGGGCCATCAGGCCTATCCGCATAAGATACTCACCGGACGGCGTGACCGTATCCGCACCTTGCGGCAGGGCGGCGGCCTGTCGGGCTTCACCAAGCGGTCCGAAAGCGAATATGATCCTTTCGGGGCAGCGCATAGTTCCACTTCGATTTCGGCAGGGCTTGGCTTTGCCATGGCGAACAAGCTGGCCGGCACGCCGGGCAAGGCGATTGCGGTGATCGGCGATGGCGCGATGAGCGCGGGCATGGCCTATGAAGCAATGAACAATGCCGAACAGGCGGGGAACCGGCTGGTCGTAATCCTCAACGATAACGATATGTCGATTGCGCCGCCGGTGGGCGGTCTGTCGGGCTATCTGGCGCGGCTGGTATCTTCCGGGCGCTTTCTCGGCCTGCGCAATCTCGCCAAGAAATTCGCCAAACGTTTGCCCGCACCCTTGCAGGATGCAGCGCGCAAGACAGATGAATATGCCCGCGGCATGGCGATGGGTGGCACCTTGTTCGAAGAGCTGGGCTTCTATTATGTCGGCCCGATCGACGGACACGATCTCGACCAGCTTCTGCCGGTTCTGGAAAATGTCCGTGACGCAGCCGAAGGGCCGTGCCTGATCCATGTGGTGACGCAGAAAGGCAAGGGCTACGGCCCGGCCGAACAGTCGGCGGATAAATATCACGGCGTTCAGAAATTCGATGTCATCACCGGCGAACAGAAGAAAAGCGCAGGCGGTCCGCCAAGCTATACCAATGTCTTCGCCAAAGCGCTGATCGCCGAGGCCGAGCAGGATAAGCGCGTCTGTGCGATTACTGCTGCCATGCCCTCCGGCACGGGGCTCGATAAATTCGCCGCGCAATTTCCGGAGCGCAGTTTCGATGTCGGCATTGCCGAACAGCATGGCGTGACCTTTGCCGCCGGCCTGGCGGCACAGGGTATGCGGCCCTTTTGCGCGATTTATTCGACCTTCCTCCAGCGCGCCTTCGATCAGGTGGTGCACGATGTAGCGATCCAGAATCTCCCGGTGCGCTTTGCGATCGACCGGGCCGGGCTGGTGGGCGCCGATGGCGCGACCCATGCAGGCAGCTTCGACGTTACCTATCTCGCCACTCTGCCCAATATGGTGGTGATGGCGGCAGCCGATGAAGCCGAGCTGGTCCATATGGTGCATACGGCGGCGCAGCATGATTCCGGCCCCATAGCCTTTCGCTATCCGCGCGGGGCGGGGACGGGTGTCGCCTTGCCCGAAACCCCGCAAATGCTCGAAATCGGCAAGGGCCGGATGGTTCGTGGCGATGCGAAGACAGGGCGTAAAGTGGCCATATTGTCACTCGGCACGCGGCTGGGCGAAAGTCTCAGGGCGGCCGATCAGCTCGAAGCCAAAGGGCTTTCCACAAGCGTTGCCGATCTGCGTTTCGCCAAGCCGCTCGATAGCGCGCTGATTCGCAAGCTGATGACCACCCATGATGTGGTGGTGACGGTGGAAGAAGGCAGCATTGGCGGGCTCGGTGCGCATGTGCTGACACTGGCCAGCGATGAAGGGCTGACCGATGCCGGGCTTAAAATCCGCACTATGCGTCTGCCTGATATTTTCCAGGATCAGGACGCACCGGATAAGCAATATGACGATGCTGGTCTCAACGCCCCGCAAATCGTCGACACGGTGCTGTCCGCCCTGCGGCATAATAGCGCAGGCGTGGCCGAAGCGCGCGCCTGATCGCTCTTTCCCCTGACAGAAGTGCCCCCTGTTCCGGCCTATTGCAGAGGCAGGAACAGCTCGGTGACGGTGTCGGTTTCAGGCACATCCGGAAAGAGTGTAAGGCGCTGGCAGAATAGCGGATAATCGCGCAACTTTTCGCCGCTTTGGGGAAGCCAGTCGCGATAGAGAAAAAGCGCCGGTGCGCGCAGATTATCGCTCTGGCCGGTTATTCTCAGGCGGCGCAGCGCCCGGCCGGAATGGTGCTGGACCGGATCGCGGGATCGTCGGGCAGCGAAGCGTGGCTCTCTGTTTGTGCCGGATATGCGAGGGCGGCGCTTGACCGATCTTGCGCTTTTTGACGCAGGCGGAGCGGATGTCAGGCGAGTCTTGCGCCGTTCGGCACCTGGGCAGGCACATCGGCCAGCAAAATATGGATGGCCCTGCTCATCGGCAAAGCCGAGCAGCAGCACTTCGGAGCGAGCCGGGCCGATCTGGCGCCTGGGAAAATTGACTACCGCCATTACCCTTTTCCCGGGCAGATCTTCCAGCGTGTAATTCTCGGTGATCTGGGCAATGCTTTTGCGGATGCCGACCCCTTCTCCAAGATCGATCTGAAGCTTGTAGGCGGGATTGCGCGCTTCGGGGAAGGGATCGGCCTCTGTGATTGTGCCGGCCCGAATGTCCACCTTGAGGAAATCCTCGAAAGCGATTTGCGCAGCCGCTTCTGCGGCGGGATCGTGAATCAAATGCATAATGCGTCGTTCTAATCGGTCAGCCGATCCAGCGCCAGAGGCCTGCGGGAATACCGGCTGCGGGTATATGCAGCCAGGTCAGCCCCAGCCACAATATTATGGCAAATAGCCACAAGAACGGGCTGAGCGTGAACAGCGCGCGCCAACGCGGCCAGAAACACGTTCGCCTTTCCCAGCTTCGCCAGGCGACGCCAAACAGATGCTCTTTCTTGCGATCCTGCAAATGCGCCCCAACCAGCGCCAGAATCAGAATGGCCAGAGCCACTATCATCGTTCGCCAGCTCCAGAACAGGATCAGATGCGAGGCGGCCCATAAGACGAAGCCCCACATCATCGGATGGCGAGTGACGCGAAAAACGCTGCGGACGCGGATCGGAATTTGCAGCGCGCTGGCAGGATTGGGCAAAGCGGGATTATGGCGGAACGAACCGAGCACCATCACCAGCGCAACGATGCTGAGCAGGCTGGCGACAACCCAGCCGGTTTCTCCGCTTCCCGGCAGATCCGGCGAACCTGCTGCGCGAAAGGCGAAGGCCATCCATCCCATCGCCGCCAGCGCGATAAGCGAATAGACGAGCAGAAAGAGCCGTTCGCCCAGCAGTGCCACAAGCGGGGCACGCAAAGGATGAGAGAGCAGGAAATGGCTGCCCACAAAGGTTGCACAGGCGGCGCAGAGCAGGAGCAGAGGAAGGTCGATCGCCATTGTCGGGTTCACACTCTGATCTCCTCTCCTGCGCCTTTGTGCCGCTACCAGTTATAGGCGGGTGGCAAATTCCCTTGCTCAAGCGAGCGGTAGCGGTCCCGTAAACGGGTTTGATGGCTCTCCAGTGACTGTTTGACACCATCGATGAAGACGCTGGCGGGCACGCTGTCGAGTTCCAGCGGATCGCCGTTCCAGATTATCACATCGCCCACAGCGCCGGGCTTCAGCACGCCCATCTTTCCGCCCATCCCGGCAATCTCGGCCGGCACCGAACTGATGGTGGCGAAGGCTTCGCCCCATGTCAGGCCGGAGGCACCCGGAATGCGGTTGAGGGCGACCAGATTGCCAGCTTCTTCGGGTGCCCAGCGAGGTTGGTTCATGCCCGAAAACTGGCCGATGGCGACTTTGACACCTGCATCGACCATCCGGCCGACATTGCTCTGGGTCGCTGCAAGCGTTTCGAAATGGGTCGGCAGATCGCTGAGCGGCATGGTCACTACGGGAACACCGGCAGCAGCAATATCCCGGGCCGCCATCCAGCCTTCGCTCGCGCCTACCAGCACCATACGGAGCTGCGGGAAATCCTGCCTGAGGGCGAGGGCGGAACGGATATCGGCGGCGCGTTCGACATGGATATAGAGCGTCTGCTCGCCAGCGACCACCGGCCCGAGCGCCGCAATATCGGCCGGTCCGACCTCAACATCTCCGCCTTCGATCTTGTCCGGTGCATCACCGGGCTGGCGGGCGCGCTCCAGCGCCTGATGCAGAATAGCATAAGCTGCTGCACGGCTGCCGCCCGCCAGACTGGCACCATCTTCGCCCAATTCGACATATTGTGACGCGCGCGGTTTCATCAGCGCATCGGGATCCTCACCCAGATCGATAATGGCACCCTGCCCGGCAAAGATCGAGCGCCCGGCAAAGGGTGTCACCGTGGCGCGGGTAACACCGCCGGCGCGGCTCACCGCAATATGTTCCGAACGTGGATTGATCGTCGGAGCGATATCGAGTGCGGCGCTGTAAGCGGCGTCATCGGCGGAAATATCATTGCTGTCGCTCACGCCGCTGACATCGACAATGCCCAGATCGGTCAGCGATGCCACGATGCCGGGTGTGACCCACATGCCCTGAGCATCCATGGCGGGGATATTGGCCGGCACTGCCACATTGGCGCCGGCTGCCACCACTTTCCCACCACGTACAACCACCGTTCCGTTCTCGATCGGATCGCTGCCATCGCCGATGACCAGCTTGGCATGGGTGATAGCGAGATCCTGTGCTGCCGCCGGAGGCACTGCGAAAAGCGAAGCGAGCGAAGCTGCCAGTGCGGCCCTGAGCATCCTGTGCCCGAATGTCATGCGAAAGCTCATTTCACATCTCCTTCACCGGGCTGGCCGAGTTCGAAATCGCTCACCGGGCGGCGTTTCGGATCGTCGGCATCATACATCAGCGCACCATCGATCCAGACCTTTTCGGGACGCGAATAGACTGAGAGCGGATCGCCGTTCCACAACACCAGATCGGCCATCTTGCCTTGCTTAAGGCTGCCGGTCTGGTCGGCAATGCCCATCGCCTTGGCGGGGTTATAGGTAAACCAGCTTACCACATCGGCATCGGGAATGGCGATTCCGATGCGCGCCCCGGCGGCCTGTGCCTTGGCTGCTGCCTGATTGAGTCTCTGAATGCCGTTTTCATCGTCCGAATGGATGATGACGCAGGCCCCTGCATTGGCGATCAGCGCAGCATTTTCCGGAATGGCATCGTAGGATTCCATTTTGAAACCGTACCAGTCGGCCCACACGGCCGAGCAGACATCGTTTTCGCGCAGCAGATCGGCGATTTTGTAGCTTTCCACCGCATGATGAAAGGCAGTGACCTTATAGCCGAATTCCTTCGCCATATCGAGCACCAGAGCCATTTCATCGGCGCGATAGCAGTGATTATGGACCAGAATCTCGCCATCGAGCACACCTTCGAGCGTTTCGAGGCCGAGATCCCGCTTGGTATGGTCGCCGGCGGCATATTCCTGCGCCGCAATCCAGTTTTCGCGATCCACGGCGAAATTGCCCATCCGGGTGGAGGGCATCTGGCCGCGGCTGCCATAGACCCGCTTGGGATTCTCGCCGCAGGCCATTTTGAGCCCATAGGGCGCACCGGGGAATTTCATCGCCTGCACCGTACGGGCCGGGACATTTTTGAGTGTGACCGAGCGACCGCCCATCAGATTGGCCGAACCGGGGAGGATTTGCAGACTCGTGACCCCGCCATTGACAAGCGCGCGCGAAAAGCCGGGGTCCTGCGGCCAGACCGAATGTTCGGCCCAGACTTCGGGTGTCGTGGGCGATGTTGCTTCATTGCCGTCGCTCAGTGCGGCGACTGAGGGTGATGGATAATCGCCGAGATGCGAATGCACGTCGATCACGCCGGGGGTCACGAATTTTCCTGTCCCGTCGATCCGCCGATAGCCCGCCGGAATGGCAAGGCCGGCAGGCCCGATGGCTTCCACTTTGCCATTGGCGAAGAGCACCGTACCATTATCGATCTCGCCGCCTTCGCCATCGTAAATCGTGGCGCCGACCAGCGCCGTGGGGCTGCCGGGATAGGCTTTATAAGTCGAGGCATAGGGGGCGGGTCTGTCCGCCTTTGCCGTTCTGGCGGTGGAAGGGGGGCTGCCGCTCGATGCCACGCCTCCATTCGCCGTGCTGCACCCGGCCAGAGCAAAGGCTGCTCCGGCGGCGATCATCAGACATCGCAGTTTCATATGCCCCCTTTCGGTCCCCTGTTTTCCATGCCTGCCCCGGCGCCGGTCAGGCGCGCGGGGTGTTTTCCGGATGGACCCCTGCTTCCTGCGCTTCGAGCCCGGCCTCGCTGTCTCCCAGCAATTCCTCGCTGTCGTCGCGCAGCGTGTCGAGATGCATCAGCTTCTTCACCAGCGGTGAAATGGCCAGCACCGCCACCCCGATTCCGATACCGTACCAGCCGACGGTGGTATAAACGCCCAGTACCAGCTCCTTGCCGGCTTCGGCGCTTTCCAGACCGTCTCCCCCGGCAGCGCGGGAAATCAGGCCGGCGGCGTAATTGCCGGTCGCCGAGGCGAAAAACCATGTGCCCATGATGAGCGAGGCCATATGCGCCGGCGCGAGCCGGTTCATGGCCGAAAGACCGACGGGGGAAAGCGACAATTCGCCAGTCGTGTGCAGCAGATAGATGAGGAAAATGAAGATCACCGGCACCGAATTGTCCATGCCTGCCGCCTGAGCACCCCAGACGAGCACGAGAAAGCCCAGCCCTACCTGAATCACGCCAAGACCGAATTTGAACGGGGCCGACGGTTCCCTGTTATGTCTGCCGAGTGCCGTCCAGATAGCGGCAAATACAGGCGCCAGCAGGAAAATATAGGCGGCATTGAGCGACTGGAACATCGAAGCGGGAACGCCCATCCGATCCACATAGCGATCGGTGAACAGGTTGAGCGAATTGCCCGCCTGTTCGAACAGAGCCCAGAAGACGATCGAGACAAAGATCAGGAACAAGGCGGCAAAAATCCGGTCCCGGTCATGGGCGGGCAGTTTTATGATGGAATAAAAGACAACGCCCAGAACCAGAATAGCGCCGAAGATACCGAGCAAGGTGCCCACGACATCCTGATTCTGCACCATCCACCAGCACAGCACCACGGCCAGAAGGCCGACCACATAAAGGCCCCATTCCTTGCCTTTGCTGAGCGGGGCCGGTGCTTCGCCGCGGCCGACCAGCAGCGGTTTACCCCAGATAAAGACGATCAGGCCAAGCAGCATGCCGACCCCGGCAGCGCCGAAACCATAGCTCCAGCCATATTCTTCACCCAGATAGCCGCAGAGCAGCGAGCCGAGGAAAGCGCCCAGATTGATGCCCATATAGAAAATCGTATAGGCCGGATCGCGGCGCGTGTCGGTGCGCGGATAAAGCTGGCCGACGATCACCGAAATATTGGCCTTGAGAAAGCCGGAGCCGACGATGATGAAAGCCAGCGCCAGCCAGAACATATTGAGCGCGAAGGCATCGTCACCCCCGCTGCCTTCGAAACCCATCAGGAAATGGCCGAAGGTCAGCAGGACAGCGCCATAGGCCACCGCCTTTCGCTGTCCGAGATAACGGTCGGCGAGATAGCCGCCGAGAACGGGGGTGATATAGACCAGCGCGGTATAGGCACCATAGATGACGCCCGCATCGCCATCGGAAAACAGCCAGTGCTTGGTGAGGTAGAAAATGAGCAGGGCGCGCATCCCGTAATAGGAAAAGCGCTCCCACATCTCGGCGAAGAAAAGAACAAACAACCCTTTGGGATGTCCGAGGAATGTTCCTCGCGCATCCCCGCTTTCCGCATATTGACTGGCCATCGACCCGCAGTCCCTTCAAAAATCGCAAAAGAGCGCCAACCCGCAATGTGCGGGGCGCTTCGATCATCATGCGATGCAGCCTAAAGAAAATGACACTCATGTGAAGCGGTTTTCGTTGCACAGGAAACGGCACCTCTGCCGGCCCCCGAGACTTGACCCGCATCGCTGTATTATGGCACTGCATCACTGTCATGAGCGATGCTGTCCGCCCTGTTTATCTCAAATTACGTGATCTTATCGCTGCGGCGATTATTGATGGGCATTACGGTGACGGGGATATGCTGCCGTCCGTGCGAGCTTTTGCTCAGCAGCAGGGCGCCAATCCTTTGACTGTGGCCAAAGCCTATCAGCAATTCCAGGCCGACGGTCTGGTGAAGGTGCAGCGCGGTGTGGGTATGTTCGTCACTCACGGTGCGGCCGAAAAGCTGCGTGCGGCTGAAAAGAAACGTTTTCTGGAAGAAGAATGGCCTGAGATTCGTTCGAGAATGCAACGATTGGGTATCGATACCCGGTCTTTGCTTTCCGATCAGCAGCTCCGCAGCACAAATTTGTAAGAAAATTTACAAAGGGAGATTGCGCGCAGGGCTTTGCTCTGGCAAGCGGCCTTCCGGGGTCGTGCCATGCTTTCGGCGGAAAGTATGGGGTATCTTGTCGCCAAATTCCCCGGTCGTGTATCTGAGACGGCCGGAACGGAGGACCTAGATGATCAGATCCGAACTGTTGCAGTCTCTTGCTGATGACAATCCCGAATTGCGCCCCGAAGAGATCGAGCAGGTCGTCGATATTTTTTTCGAGGAAATTTCCAGCCGTCTGGCCGAAGGTGGCCGGGTGGAGCTGCGCGGTTTCGGGGCATTTTCCACACGCCAGCGGGAAGGCCGCACCGGCCGCAATCCGCGTACCGGCGAATCCGTGGAAGTGCCGCCCAAACGCGTGCCTTATTTCAAGCCCGGCAAGGAAATGCGTGAGCGCCTGAACAGCGACTGATCGCGAACAGGTCAGCCTCCGGGCTATCGTTCATCGCCCATCCGGAAAGTTGGGGCGCTGCAAAAAGGCGCGGAAGGTCTTTTCCGCGCCTTTTCCTCCTGTGAAATGATCTGTCGTCAGAAATTGCGTCGCACACTGACCGACCAGGTGCGAGGCAAACCTGGCTGACCGGAGACCGTGCCCGAGCTGAGATGCTGATCGTACAGGGTGAGGAAGTAATATTTGTCGAAAATATTCTTCACTTCCAGCGCGACTTCCCATTCGTCACCGGGCGCCTTGAATGCCAGGCGGCCATTGGCGAGGAAATAGCTGTCGATCCGGTTCAGCACATCGTTGAGCGGTTCGGTGTAGATTTTCGACTGATAGCTGCCATCGAACCGTCCGGTAATAGTGCCCGCGTCCATTTCGTAGTCATATTGCACACCGAAACTATAGGTCCATTCGGGCGTGTAGGGTGTTACATTATCGAGCGGGACGCCTGAATTGCCGGTGTCCTTATATTCGAAATTGAGATAGCTCAGCGATCCGTCAAGCGTCAGCCCGTCTATCGGGAAGGCAGTCACTTCGGTTTCGAAGCCCTTTACATCCGCCTTGCCGATATTGGCCGGCAAGAGGCACGGGGCACCGGGGCAGGCGCTCAGTGTCAGGATAATATCGTCATATTTGTTGAAGAAGGCCGCTGAGTTCAGCCGCAGACGACGGTCGAACAGATCGGCCTTGAAGCCCACTTCATAGGTCGTGATCGTTTCCGGATCGAAGCTCTTGATCTGGTTACACGGTGCAATAACCCCGGCAGGCAGATCCTCGCATTCGCCCGTATCCGGTCCGAAATAAGGGCGCGGATTGACGCCGCCGCCTTTATAGCCGGTCGAAACCGACGCATAGGCGAGGAAAGCATCGGAGAAGCGATAATCGGTGACGATCCGATAATCCCAGCGTTTGCCTTTAAAGGTTTCGCTCGCATTGTTGAGACCCACCAGCAGACAATTCGGGTCATTGCCGAGCGATGTCGGGCTACCCAATGAAGGATTGCCGAAAAAGGCGCAGCCGCCCGGAATGGTGCCGTCAGGATTACTGCGGCGATAGGTATAGGTTTTCTTGTCACGCGAATACCGCACCCCGCCCGAGATAGTCCACATCGGGGTGAGATGCAGTGTGCCGTTGAGGAAAACCGCTTTGGATGTTGCCGGCGTATCGTCCGGGCCGTGAATAAAATCGAGCCCGGCATAATTAATGTCCACCCGCGCGGTCATCGATCCGTCCTGATCGAAATAGAACCCGCCCAGTGTGAAATCGAGCAGATCGTCGAACAGCGATCCGTTGAGTCGCAATTCCTGACTCCAGGATTCGAAGTCGAGCGCCTGACGCAATTGCTGGGATGGTACGGGTGAGCCGTCCACCGCCGTTACCCAGGTGGTGTCATAGCCGCGATAGGAGGAGATCGATTTGAGCTGGAACTGGTCGGACAAGGTCCAGTCGATTGTTCCCTGCACGCCCCAGCCATTGAAATGTTGAATCGGGTCGAAAGCGAGCGGCTTAAACGGCGCCTGACTGGTTGGATCACGGCTATCGAGGAAATCCTCATAGGTAATATAACCGGGATCGCGGCCTGAATTGCTCAGCCTGTCGCAGGAATAGGGCCCCGCAGGCACGAAGCGGCAATCATAGGGAACCGCCGTGCCATCTTTGCCGGTCAGGAAAGGAATACCGTCAGGCGTGGTATAGGGCGCTGTCGGGCTGACATAACGCAACACGCCTGCCCCCGAGGACGAGCGGTCATGCGTGTAGTCGGCCGAGACATTCACTTCGACATCCGGGTCGGGCAGCCAGCGCAGCGAAAGGCGGGCTCCCGAATAGGCGATATCGCCCAGCGTCCCGACTTTCTCGGTTGTGCCCGATCCCACCGGCACATTGGAATCGGGATGTGTCTTTCCGTAATCGAGCCGGGTGACATAGCCGTCGCGATGTTTGGTAGTGGCGGCAAGTCGTGCGAAGAGATTATCTGTCAGGCCGAAATCGGCAAAACCGCGTGCTTCGAGACGGTTATAGGACCCGTAAGTCGCCTGTATCATTCCGCGTCCGCTGCCATCGGGCTTGCGGGTGAACAGTTTGATGGCGCCGCCGATCGAGTTCTTGCCCGCCAGCGTACCCTGTGGCCCGCGGAGCACTTCGACCCGTTCAAGATCGGTCAGATCGAGCAGGGAGCCGGTCAGCGTCGGGAAATAGACATCGTCGATATAGACGCCCACACCCGGTTCGAGCGCATAGTTGAAATCGGTCTGGCCCACACCGCGAATAAAGGCGACCATGCCTGATCCGCTATACTGGCTTTGCTGCTTCAGCGTGACATTGGGCGCATTGCTGGCGACATCGGCCACATCGGTTTGCCCGCGCGCTTCGAGCATTTCGGCATTCACAGCCGTAATCGCGATGGGCGTGTCCTGCAGATTGGCCTCGCGAAATTCGGCAGTTACCACGATTTCCGTGTTGCGCGATCCGCTGGTCGTCTGACTCTGGTTTTCAGTCTCTGTGTCCTGGGCATAAACGGGCGCTGCCAGAGCAGTGGCCAGCGCGCAGCCCGACGCAATTGCCAAAAAGTGCATCCTCATATGTTCCTCCCACGGTCCTCCCCTCGAAGACTCGTTTTTACCCGTGCCGGCCTTGGGCCGGTCTGCGGGTTGCGCAGGAGAAGCGTTCACGTCCTGTTTTGCGTGGCCACCCCCTGTCAGGAACAATTAGTTACAACAGGACGATAACCAAGCAAGGTAAAAATTAGTATGCGATGCATACGATCCAGGATTTTAAAGAGGATTGTGTCGTTTTTTACTTTGCGCATGGAACGGAGGCTAAGCCAATATATCTCTGGTATTTGTCCGTATTTCAGCTTTGTGCCGGGTTGCTATTCCATCGCCGGAAGCAAGCGGTGCAGACACAGAATCGGTGAGAAAAATTTTGCCCTCTGGAAAGCTGCTTCACTCGCGGCTAAAGCCTGTCGCTCGAAAAGCGGGCGTGGCGGAATGGTAGACGCCGGGGACTTAAAATCCCCTGAGCTTTGCTCGTGCGGGTTCGAGTCCCGCCGCCCGCACCATTCGGATTTTCCTTCCATGTGTTTGAGCGTTCTGCCGGCGCGGCAAGCGCATACAGTGTCGCAGTCGATCCTTTCATATGCGCCCTAATTTCAAAACTATCGGCTTTTTGCCCGGCTTAAATGGCGCGTAGGTCGTTCTTTTCACGTGTCTTTAGCGATCGTTAAGTAGATTTACATATAGTGCCTGAATGGAAGGTCTGTTCCAGCCTCTGGAACGGCATTGACAGTCTATGAGGCGTGCCGTGAGAAACGTGCCGAATGATTTCAAAGCGAATATCGGTGCGGAAGCCGAAATGCGCCTTGCACCGCGTTTCACGCCTCTGATCCGCACTGCCAAATTGGCTCTCGATTCCGGGGAATTTCTCTGTGTGGTACGCGATGTGTCCGCCACCGGGGTAAGCTTGCGTGTGTTTCACACGCTTCCCGACAGTGAACGGATTGTTCTGGAACTGCCCAACGGAGATCGGTTTCCGCTGGAGCCGGTCTGGTGTGTAGATGACCGGGCGGGCTTTCGTTTTCCCGAAACTATCGACGTTGACCGGGTGGTGGCGGGGCACCGGCTGCACGGGCCGGAAGTGCGACCGCACCGGCCGCTGCGGATCAATCTGGATGCACGCGGCCTGGTGGCGCGGGGCAACCTGATGAGCCGGATCAGGCTGGTCAATATCTCACAGCAGGGCGCGCGCATTACTTGTGAGGATTTTCTCGCCATCGATGAAGAACTGGTGCTGCATCTCGATCATATTCCCGAACTGAAATGCACGGTACGCTGGCGGCAGGATTCCGATTACGGCCTGTCTTTCGGGCGCATATTGCCCTTTGCCGAACTGGCCGGCATTCTCGCTGCCATTAATGGTCAGGGACAATTGCTGCCGATCCGGCCACAGCAAGGCCATATTCCCGGCTGAATCTACACCTTTCGCCATAGATGCGGCCGGAGGGTCAGGCCGGGCGGAAATCCATCGCCGCCCCGTTCATGCAATAGCGCTTGCCGGTCGGTCTGGGGCCGTCACTAAAAACATGGCCGAGATGCCCGCCGCAATCGGCACAATGCACTGCGGTACGCGGATAGCCGAGCTTGTAATCGCGTGATGTGCCGATGGCGCCCGGCAATGGCTTCCAGAAGCTGGGCCATCCGGTGCCGCTGTCATATTTTGTGCGGGAGGAATACAGTTCGTTCCCGCAACCGGCACACAGAAAAGTGCCTTTGCGTTTTTCCGTGTTGAGCGGCGAACTATGCGCCCTTTCGGTGCCGCCTTTGCGCAGGATGCGATATTCCTCTGCGGTCAGCCGGGCCTTCCATTGGGAATCGGTCAGCGACACCGGATAATGGCGCGCTTCGGCCTTGCTGCCGCAGGCGGCGAGCGCTGTATAACAGCATCCTGCGCCC
The DNA here is from genome assembly GCF_003610805.1 of Altericroceibacterium spongiae. Classification (GTDB taxonomy): domain Bacteria; phylum Pseudomonadota; class Alphaproteobacteria; order Sphingomonadales; family Sphingomonadaceae; genus Altericroceibacterium; species Altericroceibacterium spongiae. Next base: position 207,590 of record NZ_RAPF01000002.1, read on the forward strand.
AGCCAGGCCAGAGCCCGGCGCCGATCGGATGAAATCCTTCGCATTACATGGAATTTACGCCCGGTTTGCCGAACCGTTCCTGAATAGCGATGGTCCGAAAGTGCAGCCTATATCCGTCAGAGCATTTCCTTGAGCGGCGTTTCGCTATCCATCAGCCGTTCGGGATCGATCGCAGCGCGGGCTTCGATCAGCTTGCGGCCCTGAACATAATCTCTGGTGTTGTTCACCGCATCGATGGCGATCACTTTACCATCGCGCAGATAAAGTACCGAGAATTTGCGGGTTTCGGGGTCACCGCGCAGCACGGTTGTATCATGATCGAAATGCAGGCCGGCGGTTTGCAGTTTCAGATCATATTGATTGGACCAGAACCAGGGCAACGCCTTATAGGCTTCGGATTTGCCGACAATATCCTTAGCCGCGGTGGTGGCCATATCATTGGCATTCTGAACCGATTCCAGACGGATTACCGCACCATGGGCATAGGCATTGCCATGGGCTGCACAATCGCCGATCGCATAGACATCGGGCAGGCTGGTGCGGCAATATTCGTCCACATCCACGCCATTGGCGCCCGCTGCGCCTGCAGCAATAAGCGGGCCGACAGCCGGTACGATGCCGATCCCGACAATCACCATGTCGCACGGCAGTACGCTGCCGTCATGCATGCGCACACCGCTCACAGAGTCGCCGTCTCCTTCGAGGCAATCGACCTTCGCTTCGAGACGGATATCGACACCGTGATCGCGATGTTCCTTCTCATAGAAGCGTGACAAATCTTCCCCTGCAACACGGGCCAGTACTCGGTCCTGCGCTTCGAGCAGTGTCACCGCACAGCCAAGTTTGGTCATCACGGCGGCGGCCTCAAGACCGATATACCCTCCGCCGATCACGATGACTTTGCGTGCGCCGGCATCGAGTTCCGTCATGATCCGGTCCACATCGGGCTTGTTGCGAACCGAATGGACACCGGCGAGATTGGTCCCCGAACAGGAAAGCGGCCTGGGATCACCGCCCGCCGCCCAGATCAGCTTGTCATAATGGACTGTTTCGCCATTACTCAGTTCCAGCTCATGCGCTTTTGGATCGATCTGCGTGACAGCGGTTCCGAGCTGGAGATCGATCGCTTTATCGCCCCAGAAGGTCTCCGGCCGGATCATAATGCGCTCGAACGGCTTGTCCCGGGCAAGATAATCCTTGGACAAAGGCGGCCGTTCATAGGGCGGATTATGCTCCCGCCCGATAAGAAGAATCCGGCCTTCGAAGCCTTGTTGCCTCAGGGCGATGGCGGCTTGTGCGCCGCCATGACCCGCTCCCACGATTGCCACGTTTGTTTCTATCATGGGCAGTGCTTCCTAAGAATAACCGGTCAGGTCAAGTGCATCCTTATCATCGTTTCATCGCTGCAAGAGATTGCGCGCCTGTGTCGCAATCTGCGCGAGCATTGACGGGGCAACCGTGGCGGCTGATTGTGCCCGGGCGATCACATTACGGAAGCGCCGCAATGCTGCAGCATGATTATCGGCCCATTGCGACAGGGCTTCACCGGCATGGCTTTCAAGATCGTGCCGTTTGGCGAAATGGCACAGGAAGTCGAACCGCATCTGTTGGAAATCACGGGCGAGCCCGGCGACCAGCAGCCGCTCCCAGGGATCGGACGGATCCATCACCGCAGCGCGTGACTGGGCCCAGTCGATACCCATGCGCTGCCCCAGATCAACAAAGGCATCAGCCAGGCAAACGGCGGAAACGCCGGTATCCATGGCCAGTCGCGAAATGCCGATCGCACCGTCCATTTTGTACAGCCGGACAATGTCGAGGGCAAAACTTTCAGGCGCTCCGGCGTCGAGCATCTCATCGATCATGCGCTGGGCATGGATGCGCCCTTCATCGGCCAGCAGCCCATCCACTTCTCCGCGCAGCCGGTCGACATTGTCCTGCAGACTTTCGATCAGCGGACCGACCGCAATATCGCCGCCAGTGGCTCGCAGCAGATCGGCGACATGGCCGCGCAGCGCCTGTGCTGCCCGGTCGAATAGCATCAGCCGAGCCGTTTCAGGCATGTCGGCCCGTTCCAGTGCGCTCCAGCTTTCCTCCAGCCTGAGCAGGCGAGTAGCGGCACAGAAGGCCGCGGCGACCTGATCGAGGCTGGCTCCCTCTTCCTCCGCCAGCTCGAAGGGATGGACCGGCCCCATGCGGTTGATGATCCGGTTGGCGATCACCGTTGCGACGATTTCCTTGCGCAGCGGATGATCGAGAATCTGCTGGCGATATGTTTCGCGCATCGCTTCCGGGAAATCCGCCAGCAATAGCGGTATTAGCGCATCGTCACGTCCCAGTTCACACTCTTCGATGGAGGCCTGCATCACCAGCTTGGTGTTGGACAGCAATACTGCGAGTTCGGGGCGGGTAAGTCCATGGCCATCCCCGGCCCGGCGGGCGAGGCTTTCATCATCGGCGAGACCTTCGGTCCGGCGGTCAAGCTCACCAATATCTTCGAGCGTTTCGATCAGCCGCGTCTGGGCCGGTACTGCGCGAGACCCGCCTATTTCGGCAATCGAAAGAGCCAGCGCCTGCAACCGATTATCTTCCAGCACGAGATCGGAGACTTCATCGGTCATGCTGGCAAGCAGCCTATTGCGCTGTTCCTTGTCGAGCAGCCCTGCCCGTACAGCGGAAGCCAGGGCGATTTTGATATTCACTTCATTATCGGAGCAGTCGACACCGGCCGAATTGTCGATGAAATCGGTGTTGATGCGGCCGCCGCGAAGAGCAAATTCGATGCGCCCTGCTTGCGTCACGCCCAGATTGGCGCCTTCGCCGATCACTTTCACACGCATATCGCGGGCATCGACGCGCAGACTGTCATTGGTGGGATCGCCCACCTGAACATTATTCTCCCGCTCGGCCTTGATATAGGTGCCGATCCCGCCGAACCACAGCAGATCGACCTCCGCCTTGAGAATGGTGGAAATCAGCGTGTCGGGATCGAGTTCGTTTTCACTGATGCCCAGCAGGCTGCGAATCTCGTCCGAAAGCGGTATGCGCTTCATGCTGCGTGGGAAGATACCTCCACCTTCGGACAGCAGGTCTTCATTATAATCGGCCCAGCTCGAACGCGGAAGGTCGAACAGGCGTTTGCGTTCTTCCCAGGCACTTGCCGGATCGGGATCGGGGTCGAGAAAAATATGCCGATGGTCGAAAGCCGCGACGAGTTTGATCGCTTTGGACAGCAACATGCCATTGCCGAATACATCGCCCGACATATCGCCGCAGCCGATTACACGCACAGGATCTTGCTGCACATCCACGCCCATTTCAAGGAAATGGCGCTGTACCGAGATCCATCCGCCTTTGGCGGTGATGCCCATGGCCTTGTGATCGTAGCCATTGGAACCGCCACTGGCGAAGGCATCGTCCAGCCAGAAATCCTCGCTTTCGGCAATCCCGTTGGCCACATCTGAGAAACGTGCGGTTCCTTTATCGGCCGCGACCACGAAATAGGGATCTTCCCCATCATGGATCACCACCTGATCGGGATGTGTCACCGTGTCATCGACAATATTATCGGTTATGGACAGCAATGTGCGAATGAAGATTTCATAAGAGGCCTGCCCTTCGGCGGCCCAGCCTTCGCGGTCGAGCGCGGGATCGGGCAAACGTTTGGGATAGAAACCGCCTTTGGCCCCGGTGGGTACGATCACCGCATTCTTCACGCGCTGCGCTTTCATCAGGCCGAGAATTTCCGTGCGGAAATCGTCGCGCCGGTCTGACCAGCGCAGCCCGCCGCGGGCGACGGCGCCAGCTCGCAGATGGATGCCTTCGACACGGCGTGAATAGACGAAGATTTCCCGCCAGGGGACAGGTTTCGGCAGGCCGGGTACTTGCGAGGAATCGAATTTGAAGGCCAATGCTTCCTGTGCGGCTGGCGCAAAGGCATTAGTACGCAGACTTGCGCTTATAGAGGCCCAGTAAAGCCGCAGCAAACGGTCATCATTGATGGCTGCGACGTTGGACAGGCCATCGCGAATGGTCTCTTCAGCATCTTTGGCTGCCTGCTCGCGATCTCCGGTGAAGGCGGGATCGTGGCGGGTGCGGAACAGGGTGATAAGGCCGCGGGTCACGTCCGGGGCGCCGCGCAGCGCATCGACCACCGTGTAGATCGTGAAACTGGTGCCGCACTGGCGCAGATAGCGATAGAAGGCGCGCAGCCAGTTGCTTTCCTCCGCAGTAAGCGCTGTACCCACCACCAGCCGGTTGAACACGTCATTCTCGGCGAAATTATTGAGCACAGCCGTGATCGCATTCTCAATCGTATCGGCCCGTTTCATCAGCTCGTCGGCATCGTCACCGGGCAGCAGGCCGAGCTTGAAATCATGCACCGTGCCAATCTGCCCGTGATCGAGCTCGGTGGGTATCTCCGCCAATACGCGGAAACCGAAATTCTCCAGCGCGGGCACCGCATCGGACAGGGGCAGCCAGCCGCCGAGCTGATAGACTTTGAGCCGCAAATCGGCTTCCGGATCACCTGCCATGCGATAGAGCCGCGCATCACGACCTTCCGGGCAATTGACTTCATCGCTGGTCAGACGGCGAATGCGCTCAATATCCTGAGCCGCTTCTTTCGCGCCGTAATCGGTACGATAGGACGGGGGGAAGGCATCGGCATAGCGTGCCGCCAGCGCAGCAGCCCGGCCTGGCACTTCACCATCGGTCAGCTCATGCTCGACCGCTTCGCTCCAGCCGCGCAGCATGTCCTGCAAACGTGCATTGATCGCGGTTTCATCGGGGGTGCCGACCCGGCCACGAAAATCGAGGACATAGCGCAGCATTACCAGATTGCCGCCTTCCACCGCCATGCTCCAGTCGAGCGTGGTGGCGCCGGTTTCTTCTTCGAGCATATGCTCGATCTGCTGCCGCATGGCGGTGGAGAGCATGTCGCGCGGAAACCAGACAAACCCAAAGAGATGACGCTGCAACGGTGCGGCGATCAGGGTGAGGCGCGGACGGGGGCGGTCCGACAGGCTCATCATCAGTGTGGCGACGCGGGCGATGTCCTCATCCGAAAAACCGATAATAATATCATGCGGCAGTTTGGTCAGGGCATTAATCAGAGATTTGCCGTCATGGCTCGCCTGCTGAAGGTGCAGCGTATCCATGATGGTGGAAAATTGCCGGCGCAGCCGCGGCACTTCATCGGGTGCAGTGCCCAGTGCCGAACTGGTCCAGACCCCGGCATGGATGGAAATGGCATTTACTTCGCCATTCTCGATCATCGGAGTGATGAACAGATCGAGCGGCACGCGGCGATGAACCTGCGAAATATGGTTAGCCTTGACGATCAGCAATTGCTTGCTGTGCTGCTCACCATCGGCCTTCAGGCGTTCGTCAAACCAGGCGATAGCCGCATTGCACGCCCTATCGGCCAGCAACTCACGCGCGCTTTCGCGGCAAATGCCCCGTTCCACCACCTGTTCACCGGCGCGGTTGCGTACGATATGGCCGAGATGCGTCATCATCCCTTCGCCGAGCCAGCGGAGCAGCGCTGCATCTTCGCGATCTTCCAGCGTGTCGGCATCCCTGAACAGGCATGCCTTCATATCCGGCCAGTCGCTGACTGCGGCACAGACATCCTTCAGCGTGATGTCGAGCGCTTTGTCCAGCTCACGCCGCTGACGGGCGTCGAGCCGGCCGGTTTCGAGATAGACCATCGATTCGCGGTCTGTCGCATTGGTCGCCTCATGTGTGGCAATGCCAATCAGGCGGCCTTCATTATCACGTTCAACCGGAACGATCGGGTGGACCAGCCGGTCGATCGGTACATCGAATTCGGAAATCGTGGCAGCGATGGAATCGACCAGAAACGGCATGTCCCGATTGATGCAGGCAATGCGCATGAATCGCCTGTCTCCGGTGGTTGACTGAATCAGCACCACCGGTTCGCCGCTTTTCCGTGTTGCGGCAGCTTCGAGCAAAAAGCGGGCCGCGTCTTCGATCTCGTCTTCGGGAAGGCCTTTTTCATCGGGCAGCAGAGAAGCCTCGATCCTCTGGACAAGCTGCCGGGTTAGTGCCTGACTTGCCTGCGTTTCCTCATCGAGCGTCTCACGTGCCATATATCTTCGTCCTTCTTCGATCCGTAAGGGATCAATCCGGGGCAGCCCCGCATGTTCCGGCGCTTATACGATAGGCGAGAATAATTCTTGTGCCGGGCTTTCTGATTATTGCTTAGACTGATTTACCCGGGTTTCAATCGGGGAAAACCTGCTTTCTTTTTATGATCCCATAGCCTGCATGATGAGGCGCAGGGATTTTTCGCGCGCCGCGGGATCGTAGGTTGCGCCTGACAGGATAAGTTCGTCGGCACCGGTCCGTTCGACAAAGCGGCTGATACTGTCGCGCACCGTATCGGGGGAGCCGACCGCGCGGGCGACATCCATCCGTTCCAGCATGGCGCGCTGCATCATAGGCAGTGTATCGCGATAGCCAGGAACGGGTGGGGGCAATTTACCCGGATCGCCGGTGCGCAAGCGGACAAAAGACTGGTCTTGCGATGTTGCGAGGTCGAAAGCTTCCTGATCGCTATCTGCAGCGATTGCGGTCATCGCGGCCATTACATGCGGCGTGTCGAGATAGGGCGATGGTTCGAAGCGTTCCCGATAGACACGCAGCGCTTCATCCAGATGGTCGGGTGCGAAATGGCTGGCGAAGGCATAGGGCATGCCCAGTTTCGCTGCGAGCTGCGCACCGAAAAGGCTGGAGCCGAGCATCCACATTTCGATATCGGCACCGAATCCGGGCGTCGCTTTGATCGGCAAATCGACATCGCCGGTGAACAGCGCGCGCAGTTCCACCACATCACTGGGGAAATTGTCGGCCGCAGCCATCAGATCCTTGCGCAGCGCCTGAGCAATTCTGCCCCCGGCGCCGGGGGCGCGGCCAAGACCGAGATCGACCCGCCCCGGGAACAGTGCCTCCAGCGTGCCGAATTGCTCGGCAATCACGAAAGGATTGTGATTGGGCAACATGATTCCGCCCGAGCCAATGCGGATCGTGCTGGTGCAATGGCCGATATGCGAGATGGCGAGGGATGTAGCACCGCCGGCAATACCCTCTGTCGCGTGGTGTTCGGCTATCCAATAGCGCTTATAACCGTTTTCCTCGGCCACTTTGGCCAGCTTGCCTGCTGCGTCGAAGGCTTGCGAAATCGTGCTTCCTTCGCGAACCGGAATAAGATCGAGTACGGAAAGCGGGATCATGGCTGATCCTCCTCTTGCAACTGGGCGAGATAGGCTTTGGCATTGGCGGCTTCGGTACTGTCTGCCGGGGCCAGGTCGAGCACCGCCTGCCAGTTCTTGCGGGCGGTTTCATCATCCCCTGAAAGGACTGCGATCAGTCCGGCTTCCAGCGCAACCTCAGGATCTTGCGGGGCGAGGCCGCCGGCTGTGCGGATATGGTCTGCGGCTTCGCTCAGCTTATCCTGCCGTCGTTCCAGCGTGGCCAGCAAAAGCCAGCCGCGCGGGTTTTGCGGAGCATCGGTAATCGCCTTTTGCAGCGCAGCTTCGGCATCGTCTTCACGTTTCAGAAGGACGAGTGCGCGGGCGCGATCAGCGGATAATCCTCCGGCAAGTGGCGTGTCCTGAGCAGATTCGGCCTCGGCCATAGCCAGATCGAAATCGTGGAGCGCATCCTCAGCCCGATTGTCGGCCAGTGCGGCATTGCCTGCCATGCCTGCCAGCCGGGCACGATCCGTATGATCGCTTTCCTTTCTGGCGGATCGGGCCGCGAGAAAGCTTTGTTCAGCCGCTTCCCAGCGTAACAGACTGACATAGGCCATGCCGAGGCATTGCTGTGGCAGGGCACGTTCGGTGCCATGCGCTTCGCTAAGCCAGCTGGAGGCGTTTACCATGGCCGTGGTCGGATCGCGGCGAGCCTTTTCGAGACACAGGCCAAGTCGGTCCTGTTCGATCGTGGAACGGGATGATCCGGCTCGCCGCGGATTCTGCCTTGTGGTTTCATCGCGTCCGATCCCCTGAGGCAGGGGCGCGTCGGACGCTCCGGGGACACCGCCCGTGGCCGTCTGCATCAGCATGAGCGGGGCGATGAGTGAAATGGGAAGGGAAAAGGGCATGGGGAGGCGGGCCTATTCGATCAGGGACTGAACCACCCGCAGCAGCAAGGCAATGTCTCCCTCGCGCGAGAGGCGGTGGTCCCCTCCCTTGATGAGTGTCACCTGCACATCTTCTGAATACAGCTTGTCTGCCAGATCGAGAGAAATGCGCGGGGGCACTTCGCTATCGGCCCGGCTGTGCAACAGGCGCACCGGGCAGGCGAGCGGAATTGTGTCTGTCAGTTGCTTGTTCGCCTCGCCATCGGCCCAGAATTTTGCATGGGTCGGGGTGGGCTCAGGGCCATAGGGATTATGACGTAGCAGGGTTTCACCCCCGGCAAGCCTGGCACGTTCGGCTTCATCATAACCCCAGCTGGTGAAATCGGGTGCGGCGGCGATCCCGACCATTGCATGCAGTCGGTTCCCCAAAGCGCGTGCTACCATCAGCATCAGCCAGCCGCCCATGGAAGAACCGACCAGCAAAACCGGATGCGACAAGTAGCTCCCGATCAGTGACATAACCTCGTCACGCCAGATGGAAAGCGCGCCATCGGCAAAGTCTCCCGAACTTTGTCCGCACCCCGAATAGTCGAGCAGCAGGGCTTCGCGGCCCTGCTCCTGCGCCCAGGCAAACAGGGTCGTCGCCTTGGTGCCGTCCATATCGGACATATAGCCGGGCAGAAAAACCAGCGCCGGGCCTGTGCCGGGCGTGTGACGAAAAGCGATGCGACGCCCGTCGGGCAGATCGTGAAACTGTGTCTCGGCCATAGAGGCGAAGATGGGGGCTGACCGGGAACAGGACAAGAGAAACCGTGGGGCGGGCACCATGCGCGGTTTCGTTCAGGCTGAAGTCTTCTCTAGAAAAGCCTCGACCAGATCGCGCGTCTGTACGGGGTGATCGAGCATGATAAAGTGATGGCTGTTTTGCACTTCTATCAGCCTGGCTTGCGGCAAACCGTCATAGGCACGCGTCCAGGAAGCGATGAAGCTGTCACGCAGGCCTGTGTCCGAATCTGTGGCGTATAAAACGGTGACCGGCACGGTGATGTCCTTGAGACGGGGACGCCAGTCGGTTGTCATCACTTCATACATCGCCTGCGCATCCACGCGTGTGTCGGAGCGGTCCATCCACCGGCTTATCTGACAGACATGGCGAGGGTCACTGGTCGAGCTGCCGGGTGCATCGGGGCTTGCTTCGGTCTTTTCCGGACAGTTCGCACTCAGATCGGGTTTGCGATCCGGTTCGCTCAGTAAAGTATCGCGCAGCCGGGCAGCATAGTCGCGCATCGTGTCTTTATCGGCGCCCGGTTTCAGCAAAGAGGGGTAGAAGGGAGCCCCATCCACAGCCATGATACGGCTGGGCAGATCAGGATGATTGGCGCCCACCATTAGGGCGAGTAACCCGCCCATCGAATGGCCGACCAAAGCGGGTGATTGCAGATTATGATCCACGATATAGCGTGCCAGATCTTCACTGATTGGGCCGAGCAATTCGCCCGAAGCGTTGGGGCCCGCCGGTTCGCCAAAGCCTTTTATCTGGATCAGATGGAAACGATAATGTGATTTCAGCTCTTCGGCGAGCGGTTGCCAGGCATCGCGTGGTGTGGCGAGGCCGGGAATTAGCACTACATCCGGTCCGGAGCCCGTCACTTCCACGCTGAAACGTCCGGCATCGATAACAGGTCTGTCTGCAGATTGCGCAGCGCTGTCTTGTGCGAAAGCAGATTTCGCAGGGTACAGGGCAAAAATCGCTAATGCGCATAAGGCAAGACGGAAGAAAATCATAGCGGACGGTCTCCGGCACGGGGGCGCGTGCGTCAATCGCGCAGGAATATGGCTTCGATGGGCAGTTCGAAAATATCGGCGATGCGGAAAGCGAGCGGAAGAGACGGGTCATATTTACCCGTTTCGATGGCGTTGACGCTCTGGCGCGATACGCCGATCCGCTCGGCCAGCGCCTGCTGGCTCCAGCTTTTCTCGGCCCGCAGAACCCTGAGGCGGTTTTTCATGCGCCGCTTATCCGATTCCATATCTGACCGACGGCGAGTCCTAAGCACCAGATCGGGAAGATCATGAAAACGGGTAATTTCGGAACGTCGGTATAGAGTTCGAGCAGACCCCATACGCTGGCAATGGCAAGAGCGAAACCGGTCGCAACGAGGAATTTCCGCACTTCGAGCATCCGCAGATATTCGTCATCCAGGTCGACCAGCAGGCTGCCCATGGCCCAGATCCAGCCGACCACGGCAAGACCGGGCAGGAGTGCAAGCGCAATAGTGGCCGGGCTGGCGGCTGCGTCATCAGGGATGAACAAAGACGCCAGCATGATAGCGGCAATATAAAACACTGTCAGCGGAATGAAGCGCTTTGTGTAGCGACGATAGGCCGGACTGGAGCGAGGCAGACAAGTCATGAGCAGGCCCCTTGCTTGCGGCGGAACAGACATGGCCTGGGAAAAGATGTGACGGCCGGTGCGCCAAAAATGATGAACATGATCTGCGCGGTGAAATCGCCAACCCATCCCGACATATTGGCCACAGCAAGCAAAAGGAGGGCTGTTGCCCAGCCGCAAGACTTCGTGAGCAGTGGCATTGGTCAAGCTCCCTTGTTAATATGTAAAGCAACATTGACTATATGGTCAGTCCTGTCAAGTGTCATGGACATTTTCTCGATAGGATGCGCGAAAATGGGGCTTTCGTCATCTCGTGAGATGGGGGCGGCAAAGAATGGTGACTTGTCGGGAAAGTGTTGCTAAAGGCCCGTTCATGGCTCCGATGCTGACCATCACGACGACTACCACCACCCGGTTCCCCCGGGGGCGGTCGGTCGCGATCTAGTCGCTGCCATCGCTGCCCGGGTTTCGGGCGGCATGGCGTCACCACCCGAAACCGACCGATTAAGCAGGACGTCGCATCTTCCGATGGGCGCGCGCCTGTGCCATTGGGAGGCACCATATTTGGGCGTGCAACAGAGTAAGAGACAGGTTCGATGACCGAAGTGATCAAAATCAGCCTTCCCGACGGGTCGGAACGCGAAATGCCGGAAGGCTCCTGCCCGGCGGATGTCGCCGCATCGATCGGGCCGGGTCTTGCCAAGGCTGCGCTGGCCGCGCGGGTTGACGGGGAAGTGCGCGATCTTACCCGTCCGTTCGAAGGTGATGCCGAACTGGCGCTGATTACCGCCAAAGATGAAGCGGACGCGCTGGAACTCGTTCGCCACGATTATGCCCATGTGCTGGCCGAAGCGGTGCAGGCGCTCTGGCCTGACACGCAAATCACTTTCGGTCCGGCGACAGATGATGGTTTCTATTACGATTTCGCTCCCGGCAAGCGCGGCCCGTTCACCGAGGACGACCTCCCCGTCATCGAGGAAAAGATGCGGGAGATCATCAAGGCGGATAAACCGCTGCGCCGCGAGGAATGGACGCGTGACCGGCTGATTGCATGGTTCAGGGATCATGGTGAAAGCTTCAAGGCCGAATGGGCAGCGGAATTGCCCGAGGGCGAATCGCTGACCGTCTATCATTCGGGTGAGGACTGGCTCGATCTGTGCCGCGGTCCGCATCTTTCCTCCACCGGTAAGCTCGATCCCAAAGCGTTCAGGCTAACCCGCGTATCGGGTGCCTATTGGCGTGGCGATCAGAGCAATGCGATGCTGAGCCGGATCTATGGCACGGGCTGGCTCAATAAGAAGCAGCTCAATGAATATCTGGTGCGGCTGGAAGAAGCTGCCAAGCGGGATCACCGCAAGCTGGGCGCCGAAATGGATCTGTTCCATCTCCAGCAGGAAGCCCATGGTTCGGTTTTCTGGCACCCCAAGGGGTACATTGTGTGGCGCGAACTGGAAGCCTATATGCGCCGTGCGATCGATGCGGCCAGCTATCGCGAAGTGAAAACGCCACAGGTGATGGATGCCCGTCAGTGGGAACAGTCCGGCCATTGGGGCAAATATCGCGAAAACATGTTCGTAATTCCCGATGAAGTGCCCAACACTGAAGATGACGGCCCTATTGTTTCGGACGATGCCGACTGGATGGCGCTGAAGCCGATGAATTGCCCGGCGCATGTTCTGATTTTTAAGCAAGGCATCAAATCCTACCGCGATCTGCCCTTGCGCCTGTATGAGAATGGCTGCTGTCATCGCAACGAACCGCATGGGGCGTTGCACGGCCTGATGCGTGTGCGTCAGTTCACGCAGGACGATGCGCATATCTTCTGCCGTGAGGACCAGATTGTTGATGAAGTCAGCAAGTTCTGCGCTCTGGCAGACCGGATCTACAAGGATCTTGGCTTCGGCAATTATTCGATCAAACTGGCGCTGCGTCCGGAAAAGCGTTTCGGCAGCGATGAAATGTGGGATCAGGCCGAGGAAGAATTGCGCAATGCCGTGAAATCAGCAGGCCTCGCGACCGAAGCATATGGCTGGGAAGAATTGCCCGGTGAAGGTGCTTTCTATGCACCCAAGCTCGAATGGCATCTGACCGATGCGATTGGCCGGACCTGGCAGGTCGGTACGATCCAGTCCGACCGTGTTTTACCCGAAAGACTTGATGCCAGCTATATCGGTGAAGATGGTGAGCGCCATCGCCCCGTCATGTTGCACCGCGCGATCTTCGGATCCTATGAGCGCTTTATCGGCATGCTGATCGAACATTTTGCCGGGAAACTGCCGCTCTGGCTTGCCCCGGTTCAGGCGGTGGTGGCGACCATCGTGTCCGATGCAGACGATTATGCGAAAGAAGCGGCGGAAAAGCTCAAGGCAGCGGGGATTCGCGTGGAAACCGATCTGCGCAACGAGAAGATCAATTATAAGGTGCGGGATAATTCGCTGAAAAAAGTCCCTCACCTGCTGGTCGTCGGCAAGCGTGAGGCGGAGGAAGGTACTGTCGCCATGCGGACTCTGGGCGAAAAGGAACAGAAATTCCTCTCACTCGACGATGCCATCGCTTTCCTGAAAGATGGCGCGACTGCGCCCGATCTTAAATAAGCGGAATGATGAGGAAGGGTGTGCCCTCGCGGGCTGCCCTTTCCAGCGCCTGTTTTAATCAGAACGGTAGTGCTGCGTCAGCGCAGATCAGAGTAAGCGCGCTGCCTGATACCAGAATGAAGCGCAGGTGATCGACGAGCATGTCGGATAGAGATTGAAAGGTTGCGACCATGTTCCGATCATGGCTGGGTCGCCCTTAAAAAAGCGTTACTGTGGCCGGCTGGGCATTTGTTGGCTGGAACAGTGAAAGCTCCCGCCGCCCGCCACCACCGCATCGGCCATCACGCCCACCACGGCCCGATCCGGAAACAGACTGGCAATCGCTGCAACTCCGTCCTTGTCATGTACCGTGCCATAAAGAGGTACGACGACGAGCGAAGAGGTGATGACAAAATTCATATAGCTCGCCGGTTCGATATGATTGCCTGAATCGACAAGGCCGGGAGAAGGGACGGTGCGGACGGTCAGGCCGAAAGCTTCGGCGCGGGCCTTTGCATCTTCATACACCGCTTTATTAGGATCGTCCGGCCCGGTCGCATGGGGCAGGGCCAGCACGCCTGGCGCCACGAAGCGGGCGAGATTATCGACATGGCCATCCGTGTGATCGTTGAGCAGCCCGTTGCCCAGCCACAAGACCCGATCAAATCCGAGATCGCTGGCCAGACGGGCTTCTATATCGTTGCGGGACAGATGCGGATTGCGGTTGGCGTTGAGCAGCACCTGTTCTGTCGTCACCACTAGCCCGGTGCCGTCGCAATCCAGCGCTCCGCCTTCAAGCACCCAGTCCGCTTGGCGACAGGGCAGACCGGCTTCGGCGGCCAGATCGTCACCGATGGTCTGATCGCCCGCCATCAGATATTTGCCGCCCCAGCCATTGAAGGCAAAGCGCTGGGCTATGCGTTCGCCATGATCGCCGATCAGGATTAACGGCCCCGTATCACGTAACCAGATATCACCATATTCGTGACGAACCAGTTTGACTGCACCGCTGGTCAGCGATCGTGCACGCATTTCATTGGCGCCATCGCGCACCACCAGCCGAACTTCCTGTCCGCTTTCCGCAACGACATTGGCGAATTCAGCAATCTGTTCCTGCGCCCGGGCGAGCAAGCCGGGCCATTCGGCTTCATCATGCGGGAAACCGATCCAGAGCCAGTCTTGCTTGTACCATTCGGGCGGCATGGTGGCAGGCATCGGTTTAATACTCCCTCAAAGGCAATCCGGGGCGAGCCATTACCCGCCCCGGATACCGCTTTAAAGGGAAATCAGCACCCGGAATCGGAAGCAGAGCAGCTTTTATCGCGGGCCGCGCGGAATTCGTCGCCTTCCTTCCAGTTCGGCCAGCTATCGCTGTCGGCCAGCATACGGCCGATACGGTAGAAAAGCTGCAAATCCTTCAGCGTACCCGACCAGTCCCAATTGGGGTCATATTCGTCATCGGGCCCGTGATAACGGTTTTCCGTATAGTCTGCGGCCATGGCGGCGCCGGCTTCCCGGCCGCCATCGACCAGATCCTGTCCGCCATCGATATAGAGCATCGGTACGCCGCGTTTGGCGAAACCAAAATGGTCGGAACGGTAGTAATAGCCATTCTGCGGTTCAGGATCGGGTGTCGCGACGCGTCCTTCTTCTTCCAGAGCCTTGTCGAGGAAAGCATCGAGATTGCTCTTGCCGCCACCGATAACGGTAACGTCCTTGGCCGGGCCACCGCCAACGAGGAGGGCATCCATATTGACACCGCCTACGGTTTTATTGAGCGGGAAGACCGGATTATCGGCATAATATTCCGAACCGAGCAGCCCCGATTCCTCGGCTGTTACCGCCAGGAAGACCATGCTGCGTTTGGCTGGGCCTGCCTTCTTCTGGGCTTCGGCAAGGGCAACAAGCGCGGCGCTGCCGGTCGCATTGTCGATTGCGCCGTTGCAAATATCGTCGCCTTCGGCATTGGCTTTGCAATGGCCGAGGTGATCCCAGTGAGCGGTATAGAGCACATATTCATCGGGTTTTTCGCTACCCGGCAGAATGCCTACGACATTCTTCGATTTGAATGTGCGAATGTCATTGTCGAAGCTGGTGGAAACTTTGGCGCCAAGATCGACAGGTGTGAAACCCGGTTTCTTGGCATCGTCCATCAGCTTGGCAAAATCATGCCCGGTGGCTGAGAAAATTTCCTTGGCCACATTCTTCTGCACCCAGCCGTTCACCAGTGTCTGGTCAGCGCCGCCGTCCTTGCGCTGGGCATAAGCCTGCGGGCCGGACCAGGAACTTTCGACCACATTCCAGCCATAGGCCGCCGGATAGGTGTCATGAATGATGATCGCCCCGGCCGCGCCCTGTCTTGCGGCTTCTTCATATTTGTAGGTCCAGCGGCCGTAATAGGTCATCGCCTTGCCGTTGAATGTGCCTTCCTGATCCTCTTTTTCCCAGTCGGGATCGTTGACGAGGATGACCGCAGTCTTTCCTTTCATGTCGATCCCGGCATAGTCGTTCCAGTTCTTTTCAGGTGCATTGATACCATAACCGACAAAGACCAGCTCACTGTCTTTCAGGCTGGTGGTCTTGTCTTCGCGGTAGGTGGTGCCCACCCAGTCATCGCCGAAATCATAGGACAGCGTCTTGTCGCCCGCGGTCACGGTCATCGGCTTGAAGTCTTTCGACGTGATTTCAACTAGCGGTACGTCCTGAAACCAGCTGCCATCATTGCCCGGTTCAAGGCCGACGCGTTTGAACTGTTCGACCAGATAGGACAGTGTCTTTTTCTCTCCTTCCGTGCCGGGCGCGCGTCCTTCGAACTCATCGGAAGACAGCGTTTTGGTAACTTCTTTCATCGTGTCGATGGAAAGATCGCCGGGAGCAACTTCGGGAATATTCAGTTCAGCGGCTGAATCCGGGGCGGAATCGGAAGAAGAATTGCAGGCTGCCAGCGCCAGAGATGCGGCAGCCACGCAGGTAAATCGAAACATGGATAGTCCCCTCATGGGTCTCGTGATGACGGTCTTGTGGCAAAGCTTGCCAATAGTCTCAAGAGTGGCTTGCTCTTCTTTCCTTGCCCATGCACTCACGCATAATGTCTTATGATTTTACTTCGGCCGTGCAGCGTGCCCGCGAATTTTCGCCGTTTCTGTCGCTCGGTCTGGATCGGCAGCCCGAGCTTGCGGACCTGCTTGAAAAGGGCAGGGGGGAGGACGCTCTGCAATGGGCGCACAGGGCGGGTGACGGTATAACCGACACCAGTGTCGCCTTGCGCAAGGAACGGCTGGGCCTTGCCGTGGCGCTGGCGATAGGCGATCTCGCAGGGCTATTCCCGCTCGAACGGGTGATGCGCGAATTATCCGATTTCGCCGATCGGGCGCTGGATCGGGCGATAAGCGATGCCATCAGGCGCCGCGTGCCCGACGCCGAACCCAGGGGCTTCATCGCCCTCGCTCTCGGGAAACATGGGGCGCAGGAGCTGAATTACAGCTCCGATATCGATCCGATTCTGTTGTTCGACCCCGAAACACTGCCACGCCGCGAGCGTGACGAGCCGGGAGAAGCAGCCCAGCGTGTTGCCCGGACATTGATGGAGACGATGACCCGCCAGACCGGTGATGGCTATGTTTTTCGGGTCGATCTGCGTTTGCGGCCCGCATCCGAAGTGAGCCCGCTTGCTGTCTCGCTTCCGGCTGCGCTTAGCCATTATGAAAGCTCGGCGCTTGCCTGGGAACGAGCGGCTTTTATCCGTGCACGGGCTTCGGCTGGCGATATGGCGGCGGGGCAGGGTTTTCTCGATGATATCCGGCCCTTCATCTGGCGGCGCAGTCTCGATTTTACGGCACTGGAGGAAATCCGGCGACTGACAAGCCGGATTCGCGATCATCACAGCGGCCCGCGTGAGCCGGGACCCGGCTTCAATGTGAAGCAAGGGCGCGGCGGGATACGCGAAGTTGAATTCTTCGCGCAAACCTATCAGCTTATTCACGGCGGTCGCCGTCCTGCCTTGCGGCAGCGCGGAACGCGCGCCACGCTTGATGCTCTGGCACAGGAAGAGCTTATCAGCGCAGACGATGCGATGATGCTGGGGAGCAGTTATGACCGTTTGCGCGAGATCGAGCATAGGCTGCAAATGGTTTATGACCGGCAGACGCATTCGCTGCCCGATAATGAAGAGGCACTGGATGGTGTCGCTCGTCTCGACGGTCTCGACGATGGGCGTGCGCTGATCGAGGAGTTGAGCGCTATTACCGAAAAGGTGGCGGCACGGTACGATCGGTTGCTGGACCGGCCGGGTGAGGAAAAGTCGTCTCTGGCGGTGTCTGTCGGGGAAGAGGGGCTGGGCGAGCGTGTCAGGCAACTCGGTTTTGCCGATCCTGAAACCCTGACTGCCCGGATCGAGAACTGGCCTGAAACCATTCGCAGCCTCCGCAGCACCGAGGCGCGACAGGCGTTCGATTCGATTTTGCCGGCTCTTCTCGATGCTTTCGCCAAGGCGCCGGACCCTGCGCATGCGCTGTCACGCTGGGAAACGCTGCTGGCAAGGTTGCCGAGTGCCATCAACCTCTTTCGTCTGTTCGAAGCAAGGCCCGGCCTGCTCGATCAGGTACTGCGTCTGCTGACGCTGGCTCCGCCTCTGGCCGACGAATTGTCCCGCCGTCCCGAATTGCTCGATGCGCTGATCGATGCCACAGCGCTGGACCTGCCCGGATCGGTCGAGAATCTGCGCAGGCGGATGACACGCGGCGAGCGTGGTGACGATTATGAAAGGCGGCTCGATCGTATCCGGCAAGTCGTCGGGGAGGAGCGGTTTGCACTCGGCACCCAACTGGTCGAGGCACGGCATGATCCACTGGATATTGCCGCCGGTCTTTCCCGTGTCGCGGAAGCGGCTCTGCAAGCCGGCGCCGAAGCGGCTGCCGAAGAATTCGCTCAGGCTCATGGCCGCGTGGCGGGGGCCGATCTGGTGATACTCGGTCTGGGGCGTTTGGGCGGCGGCGCGCTGACCCACGCATCCGATCTCGATATCGTCTATCTGTTCAGTGGTGGCATAGGTGTGGAATCGGATGGCCGCCGCCCGCTCACAGCCTCGCTCTATTTCAACCGTCTGGCCCAGCGCGTGACAGCGGCTTTGAGTGTGCCAACGGCTCAGGGGGCGCTCTATGAGGTGGATACGCGGCTTCGTCCGCAAGGTGCGCAGGGGCCGCTTTCCGTGAGCCTCGACAGTTTCGAACGCTATCAGCGAGAAGATGCCTGGACCTGGGAGCATATGGCACTAACACGGGCGCGCCCTCTTTTCGGCCCGGAAAAAGCGCAGCAGCGCCTACGTGAAATTGTCGAGAATGTCCTGACCGCGCCGCGTGACAGGGAGGTGTTGCGCGCCGATATTCTGCATATGCGCAACGAAATGGCCCGGCACAAACCGCCGCGCGGACCTCTCGATGCCAAATTGCAGCGCGGCGGGCTGATCGATTGCGAATTCGCGATTCACTATCTTCAGTTGCGCGATGGCGTGGCGCTGAAGCCGGATCTCGGCGAGGCGATTCTTGAACTGGTGCAAGGCAATCTGCTGCCTGCTGATTTCCGATCCTGGTATGACAGTCTTACCCGTTTGCTGGTCGCTGCGCGCTTGTTTGCGCCTGACGGTCATGTGCCGGGTGAGGTCGGGCAGCAGGCGATGGCACGGATTTGCGGCCACGCGTCTTTCGACACGCTCTTGAAAGACCTGACCAAAGCACGGCATGGGGTGGCACAGGTCTGGGCCGATCTGTTCGGCGAACAACTGGAGATAGCACGATGAGCGAACGCCCTGATATTGGCGATACGATGCCCGATATTGCCCTCGAAACACCCGATGGCGGACAGGTAAAACCATCCGATTTCGCCGGGCAGAAGCTGGTGATGTTTTTCTATCCCAAGGATGCAACGCCGGGCTGTACAACAGAAAACAAGGACTTCTCCGCTCTGAAACAGCAGTTCGATGCAGCAGGGGTAGCCCTGCTCGGCATCAGCAAGGACCCGCCTGCCAAACATTTGAAATTCATCGAAAAGCAGGAGCTGACCGCACCGCTTGCTTCCGATACGCCCGCCGATGGCCCGGATGGAATAGCCGAAGCACTCGGCATCTGGGTTGAGAAAAACATGTATGGCAAGAAATATATGGGGATGGAGCGCTCTACCTTTCTCGTCGGACCGGATGGCACAATCGCCCGGGTCTGGCGCAAGGTTAAGGTGAAAGGTCATGCCGAGGAAGTGCTTGAAGCAGCCAGGGCACTATAGAGCTTGCTCATGAAAACTCTGGGGAATGCCATCCGGAAGGCTCTGCTGACCGGCGATCCGTATGCCAAAGTGATGGCAACGCGCAAACTGGTGCGAGACTGGCGGCAGGGGCGACTGGAAACAGCCTTTCCGGCCGCCATGCCCGAACGCCCTGTATGGCCTGACAGCCTGACATTGCTGCCCCCCAGTCAGATGCCAAAGCGGGGTAAAGGCGGTTCGGAAAAGAACCGCATCGCTCTGTGGCATTCACTCGCGCATATCGAGTTTGTTGCGATCGCTCTCGCGCTGGACATGGTCGGGAGATTCGGCGGACAGATGAATCTGGAATTTGTCAGCGATTTTTTGTCGGTCGCTGCCGATGAAGCCATGCATTTCGCACTGATAGAGCGCAAACTGCAACGGCTGGGCAGCCATTATACTGCCCTTCCCGCGCATGATGGCTTATGGGAAGCCGCGCAGGAAACGGCTCATGATGTCGCGGCGCGGCTGGCTATCGTTCCAATGGTTCTCGAAGCGCGCGGGCTCGATGTTACGCCTGCCACACTCAATCGTGTGCAGGGCCAGGGCGATCACAAGGGCGCGAAAATTCTCCAGCGCATTCTAGATGACGAGATTCGCCATGTCCGGTACGGGACCAAACATTTCACCGCATGGTGTAATTTGTATGAGAAAATACCGCAGAATCACTGGAAAACTTTGGTCGAACAGCATTTTCGCGGGGCTCTTAAGCCCCCATTCAACGACTCAGCGCGCAGTGCAGCCGGTCTGTCGCGCGACTTCTATGATGCGGTTGCTTAAAAAGCTTTTTCCCGCATAGTCAGTAACAAGACGGAGGGCGGGAAGTTCCCGCAAACAGAAAAAAGCGAGTTCGGCCCTTTGCTTTGCGGGTCGACCTCACCGGGGGAAGCCGACGGATGTCGTTGAGGCATCCACGACTATGGACGGGAATAAAGAGGTCGCATGCTGTTCAATCATTCTATCCGAGCCATTTCTACTGCCGCATCTGCACTGATCATTATGGCTGCCAGCCCGGCTTACGCAGGCAGCAACGCCACCACCACCCAGATCACCAGCGCTGTAAAATCCGATAAGGATGCCGGTATCGGTAACGGCGAACGTGAATTTCAGCAGCTTTTTGCCAGCTGGCGCGATCTCGATTCAGAAAATGAACTCGCTGCCGCTCAGCCCAAAGTTTTTGTGCCGGCCGGTATGCCGGTTGAAGGTGTGACCCTCACCAGCAGCTACGGAATGCGCAACCATCCGATCCTGCGCAAGCGTGCTGCTCATAAAGGTGTCGATCTGGCCGGGCCGCGCGGCACGCCGGTTTATGCCACGGCCGACGGCACGATCGGCAAGGCGCAATATTTCGGTTCTTATGGCAATTATGTCCAGATCGAACATGGTGGCGATCTGGAAACACGCTACGCTCATCTTTCCAGCTACACGGTGCATGCCGGTGAGCATGTGAAGAAAGGTGAACTGATCGGTTATATCGGTACGACCGGGCGTTCGACGGGGCCGCATCTGCACTATGAAGTGCGGGTTGACGGGCAGGCGGTCGACCCTCGCCCTTATATGGTGACAACTGACACACAACTCGCATTGAATGAAAAAGCGGGCGGTCAGGGCGGTCCTGAATAAGCGTATAGTTTTAGAGTTGGAGAGAGGGAAAAGGCGGCAGTTTCTGCCGCCTTTTCTGTGCTATATGCGCTGCTTTCGAAACACAGATCATAAAAAAGGGGACCGGGAATTTGTTTCCGGCCCCCCTTTTTTAGTTCCAATGCAGGATCAGTCGAGCAGTTGCTTCGCAATCTCGCGGACCTGCGGGCCGAGATCGTCCCGCTCCATTGCCAGAGCAAGTGTGGCTTCGACAAATCCGATTTTGCTGCCGCAATCATAGCGCTTGCCGTCGAATGTCACAGCGTGGAACGGCTGATTGCCGATCATCTTGGCCATTGCATCAGTCAGCTGGATTTCGCCGCCGGCGCCCTTTTCCTGTGTTTCCAGGGTACGCATCACATCGGGTTGAAGAATGTAGCGGCCCGAAACGATCTTGTTCGATGGCGCCTGATCGACCGGCGGTTTTTCTACCAGCCCGCGGACTTCTGTGAGCGCGCCATGGCTTTCGCCCGGATCGATCACGCCATAGCTGGATACGTTTTCATGCGGTACTTCCAGCACCGAGATAAGGTTGCCGCCAACCTCATTATAAGCGTCGACCATTTGCTTCATGCAGCCGGTCTCACCAACCATCAATTCGTCGGGCAGCAGAATGGCGAAAGGTTCGTCTCCGACAATGGCACGGGCACACCAGATGGCATGGCCGAGGCCAAGCGGCACCTGCTGGCGTACTGTGATGAGATCGCCCGGTGTGAAGCGGGTCGGTTCGAGCACGCTGAGATCTTTGCCCCGCTCTTTCATTGTCTGTTCGAGCTCGAAAGCGATGTCGAAATTTTCGACCAGAGCGGTTTTACCCCGCCCGGTTACGAAAATCATCTGCTCGATTCCAGCTTCGCGCGCTTCATCGATCGCATACTGGATCAATGGCCGGTCGACCACGGGCAGCAATTCCTTTGGGATTGCCTTGGTGGCAGGAAGGAAGCGCGTGCCGAGCCCGGCGACCGGGAAAACGGCTTTCTTGATGGGTTTATGTGTGCTCATTGCACTGCACAATATAGGTGAAATCACCGGGGTCAACAGTCTGATTTGCTGCTATCTCTTGTTCGATTTGCTGATCGCGCTAAACGCTGAATATGGACAAGATTATTATACGTGGCGGTAATCGCCTTTCCGGTACGATTCCGATTTCCGGCGCCAAGAATGCGGCCCTGACATTGCTGCCTTGCGCTTTGCTGACAGAAGAACCGTTGACGTTGCGTAACCTGCCTCGACTGGCCGATATTGACGGTTTTCAGCACCTCATGACCCAGTTTGGCGTTTCGGTTGCGATTGCAGGCAGTCGGCCGGATGATTTCGGGCGTGTGATTACCCTGCAAGCAACCAGACTGACCGGTACAACTGCACCTTACGATCTGGTGCGCAAGATGCGTGCGTCGATTCTCGTGCTTGGCCCGCTGCTGGCACGGGCGGGCGAAGCGACTGTGTCACTTCCCGGAGGATGCGCCATCGGTAACCGGCCGATCGATCTGCATCTCAAGGCACTTGAAGCACTGGGTGCGCAAATTGAGCTGGCACAGGGCTATGTCCGTGCCACAGCCCCCGATGGTGGGCTACCCGGCGGGGATTTCGATTTTCCGATCGTGTCGGTTGGGGCGACCGAAAACGCTGTGATGGCGGCGGTTCTGGCCAATGGCATCAGCCATCTGAACAATGCGGCGCGTGAGCCCGAAATTGTTGATTTGTGCAATCTCCTTGTTGCCATGGGAGCGGAAATCGAAGGCATCGGGACAGCTGAACTGACGATTCATGGTGTCAGCCGTCTCAATGGTGCAACCTATAAGGTCATGGCAGACCGTATCGAGGCGGGGTCCTATGCCTGTGCCGCGGCAATTACCGGTGGCGCGGTGCGTCTCGACGGAGCGAAGGCGGAGGATATGTCTGCCACGATTCATGCCTTGCGCAATGCCGGGGTGCATGTCGAAACGGATAAACACGGCATAGCGGTGGATGCACATGAAACGCTGCGTCCGGTAACCTTATCGACTGCTCCCTATCCCGGTTTTGCCACGGATATGCAGGCGCAGCTCATGGCGTTAATGTGTCGGGCAGACGGGACAAGCGTGCTGACCGAAACCATTTTTGAAAACCGTTATATGCATGTGCCTGAACTCAATCGCATGGGAGCCAATATCGAAACCTCGGGGCGGACGGCGATTGTTCACGGTGTCCCCAAACTGATGGGTGCTGAAGTCATGGCCACCGATCTGCGCGCTTCGATGAGTCTGGTTATTGCCGGGCTTGCTGCAGAGGGCGAAACGGTGGTGCATCGGCTCTATCACCTCGACCGCGGTTACGCGCGGCTTGAAGAAAAGTTGGCGCTGGTGGGCGCGGATATCGAACGGGTCGGCGAATAAGCAGGCGGGCAGGTTGCCTCGGACGATACGCCGGAGCGAGGCAATTCGGCCACTATTATGAAAAGTAAAGCGCGGCAGGGCAATCGCTCTGCTGTGCTTTGTTTTGGACCTTTCCGATCATGCGGGCGTTGGGCCTATGTAACGGAAAGGAGTGCAATTATGCTTCTTAAGCTCGCAGTTCTCGGTGGCCTCGGTTATGCAGGCTACAAATATTATGAAAAAAACCGGCGCGACCATGCCGCTGCCTATGCTGGCGGACAGAAATCGGGTTCGGTGCGCGATGCCGGCCCGGAGGCCATGGCGGATAAGCCCAGACGGCACTGGAACGATGTAGATCAGGCCAGCGACGAGAGTTTTCCGGCCAGTGATCCGCCTGCAAAATATTGAGAAAAGCAATTCGGCATGATGGCAGGAGCATGTCCTTCCATCATGCCCCTTGCGAATGTTTGCTCGTTTCCCGGCTGAGATAAAGCGTCAGCCAGATGCGTATAGCGCTTGCAAGTCCGGGAGGATTATCCGCACGAATACGCTGCGCGTCTATTTCCGCAATCAGAGCGTTGAGCGGAAGGGCGCGACTGGCAGCAGCCTGGCGCAGCAATTCCCAGAAAACCGGCTCAAGACTGATCGAGGTCTTGTGCCCCGCAATTTCGACCGAATGTTTGACCGGTGGATGATACGGACTGTCCGTCAAGGATAATGCTCCTGGAAACGGTGTGCCCCGGGTTATTTTCCCGGAGCACATTGCCATCAATACATGTGCTGGCCGCCATTGATGGAAAGTGTGGAACCGGTAACGAAAGCACCGTCTTCCGCGCAAAGAAATGCCACGCCACGGGCGATTTCATGCGCATGGCCCAAGCGCCCGATCGGGATGCGGGACACAATCTTCTGAAGCACATTTTCGGGAACGGCTGCAACCATATCGGTGTCTATATAACCCGGCGCAATCGCGTTCACGGTCACACCGTATTTTGCACCTTCCTGGGCTAGCGCCTTGGTGAAACCATGAATGCCGCTTTTGGCTGCGGCATAATTCACCTGACCATATTGTCCGGCCTGCCCGTTGATCGACCCGATATTGACGATGCGGCCCCATTTGCGTTCACGCATGGCCGGAAAGCAGGCTTTGGCCATATTAAAGCAGCCGCCCAGATTGATGCGGATAACTTCGTCCCAATCCTCGAAAGACATTCTCTGCAGCGTACCGTCGCGCGTGATGCCGGCATTATTGACTACGATATCGATGGGGCCGACTTCCTGTTCGACTCTTTCACAGCCAGCCAGCGTCGCCTGATGATCGCCAACATCCCATTTATAGGCCGGAATACCGGTTTCCTCAGTAAAGGCCTTGGCCTTTTCTTCATTGCCGCCATAATTGGCGACAACAGTGACGCCGTCTTCCTGAAGTGCAAGGCAGATAGCCTTGCCGATGCCTCTTGTTCCGCCGGTAACGATTGCCACACGTGCCATAATTGCCAGTTACTCCTCTCTCGTCATGGTAACCAGAGGGCAGCGTAGGCAGCAAAAATCACGTAATCAAAGGAAAATCAGGCCCGAGACAATATAGCCTCTGAAACGGGTTGAGCCGCATTATTCATACGATGAATTGCTGATTTAACCGAGACTTGTAAGTTTGATGGAATCAGAAGCGGAACTGGGTTCCGACATAAACAGCCTGACTGTCTTTTTCATCACTGTCGGTCAGCGGTGCGAGGCGATCGCGTTCCTGCGAATAGCGCACACCGGCTGTAACATTGAGGTTGCGTGTCAGGCTGTAGCTGCCAGCGACATCAAGCGTCTGATTGCTGACCGAATCGACCGTGTTGGGCGCGCGACCATGCTTGCTTTCTTCCTGCAGCGAGATACGGGCGCCGAAACGACTCTGTTTGGACGCTGTGCTTTCCTTGTCTTTCTCGGGCACGAACTTGAATTCGGCCAGATCGGGCATGGCTGCTTCGCTTAATGCTTTATTGAGCGAGGAAGGTGCCTGAGATGCTTGCGCGAAACTCTGATAACCGCGGGAAATGCCGAGATTGTAGCGTGTCGGAGTGATACCGAGATTGCGCTCCAGGCCAACCTTATCCTTGGTTTTAGCCAGAGCCGAGCGCACCGAAATAGCACGGGCGGTTTCTTCATCGACGCGAACGGCCACAGTGACTGCCCGGTTGGGCCGTTCATCCATACCCGCAGGCGTAAAGCGCATCAGACGGCCTTTGCCATTGCCATAATCGGCAATCAGTCTGGCCATTTTGGGGTCGACAGAAGCAGGGGTGAAGGAAGCGAAACTACCGCGTGCCGCGAGACTTACCGGCTCATTGCTATCCCGGACGAGAGATCCAACGGCCATGCCCGCTGTCGGTAAAGCAGCAATGCCGAGGGCCGCCGTACCAAGCAGGCAAACGGCCTTGCCGCTGCTCCAACGCCTGATCCGCTTAAACCCCATCTTACCAACTAGCCCCTAAATTTCAGACCTGCACTATGCTCAATCATAATTCCGCTGAACACAGGATGACTTGCGCCATCGCCAGGCAGGCTTCTCCAATTACCACAACATATGCTCTTATTTTGAATGCGTGTTACGCTTCTAGTCTAGGGATGACCAGTTCTTTTGCCTTTTGCAACTCCGGGTTTTGTCTGAGTGTTGCACAGAGTACACATAAATCTCAGTGTTAAGCGCCTATTCACCGCGTTTCCCGCCAATGTCCTGCCAAAACGCGGCCTTGTCGCAGGCTGTGTGCAAGGTATAGAGACCCAAGAGAAAACAGCACTGAATTTGCCCTGGAGGTCGCCCGCTTCATTCTGCACAGGTGGCCTTCATTCTGAACAGGACCAAGCATGGTAATTTCGAATATCCGCAAGACTGGAACCGGCATGTCCCCGCGCCTGACAAAAGGCAGACTGGCTTTGCGGGCTGCAATGGCCGGTGGCGTTGCTCTGGGTCTGGCGGCCTGTGGCGGCGGGAATGACCGTCCCAAGGCGGATGTGGCGGCAGCCAAGATCACGACAATCGGCGTGAATTCCTATCTCTGGCGCGCTTCGCTCGAAACTCTGTCTTTCATGCCGCTGGCACAGGCCGACAGTTCCGGCGGTGTGATCGTGACCGACTGGTATTCCAAGCCCGATTCTCCCGGCGAGCGGATGAAGGTTTCGGTATCGATTCTCGATCAGGACCTGCGTGCCGATGCCCTGCGGGTAGCAGCGAGCCGTCAAGTTTATCAGAACGGTGTCTGGGTCGACGCGCCGGTACAGGCTGCGACCGTGCAGAAGCTTGAAGAAATTATCCTCACCAAGGCCCGCGACATTCGTCGCTCCGCAATCGGTTGATCGCGGCAGGGGGCACGGCAAATGAGCGAGACACGTTTCGATCCGTCACAGGCTGACGGGCGCTGGCAGCGCGCATGGGACGAAAAAGACTGCTTCAGGGCTGACAGCGCGAGCGACAAGCCGAAGAGCTATGTACTGGAGATGTTCCCCTATCCTTCGGGGCGCATTCATATCGGCCATGTCCGCAATTATACGATGGGCGATGTACTGGCGCGTTATAAACGGATGCGCGGCCATGAAGTGCTGCATCCGATGGGCTGGGATGCTTTCGGCATGCCGGCGGAAAATGCTGCGATGGAAAAGAAAGTCCATCCGGGCGAATGGACCTATCAGAATATCGACAATATGAAGGCGCAGCTGAAGCGCCTCGGTTTCGCGCTCGACTGGAGCCGCGAAGTCGCTACCTGCGATCCCGCTTATTACGGGCATGAACAGGCACTATTTATCGATTTCTACGAATCAGGCCTCGTTTACCGCAAGGAAAGCGCGGTCAACTGGGATCCGGTAGACCAGACCGTGCTGGCCAACGAGCAGGTGATCGACGGGCGGGGCTGGCGTTCGGGCGCTCTGGTCGAGAAGCGTAAGCTCAGCCAGTGGTTTCTCAAGATCACACATTTCGCGCAGGATCTGCTGGACGGGCTGGAAGGTCTCGAAAACTGGCCCGAAAAGGTCCGGCTGATGCAGGAAAACTGGATCGGCAAGAGCAGTGGCCTGCAGTTCCGCTTCGCCCTGTCCGATGGCGATTCGGTGGAAGTCTATTCCACTCGGCCCGATACGATTTTCGGGGCGAGCTTCGTGGCTGTTGCAGCCGATCATCCGATCGCGCAGAAAGTGGCCGAAGGTAATGCCGGGGCGCAGGCCTTTATTGAGCAATGTCGTGCAGGCGGGACCACGGCTGAAGAGCTGGAAACGGCGGAAAAGCTCGGTTTCGATACCGGGCTGACCGCGCAGCATCCGCTCGAACCCGCGCGGCAACTGCCCGTCTATATCGCAAATTTCGTATTGATGGATTATGGTACGGGTGCGGTTATGGCCGTACCGGGGCATGACCAGCGCGATTTCGAATTCGCGACCAAATATGGTCTGCCGATCCCGCGCGTTGTGGCGCCGACGGTGGAAGAAGCCGACAAGCCGTTCGAAGGCGAAGCAGAATCCGGTGACGGTGTACTGGTCAATTCAGGGCCGCTCGATGGAATGAGTGTGGCTGAAGCTAAGGCTCTGGTGATTGCACGTGCCGAAAGCGAAGGCTGGGGCGAAGGCAAGACCGTCTGGCGTTTGCGCGACTGGGGTGTGTCGCGCCAGCGTTACTGGGGCACGCCGATTCCCTTTATCCATTGCGAAAGCTGTGGTGTGGTGCCGGTGCCCAAGGATCAGCTTCCGGTCACATTGCCCGAGGATGTCGATATCTCGACACCGGGCAATCCGCTGGAACGCCATCCGACCTGGAAGCATACGACATGCCCGCAATGCGGCGCGAAGGCGCTTCGTGAAACCGATACGCTCGATACATTCGCCGACAGTTCATGGTATTTTATCCGCTTTGCCAGCCAGCCGGCGGACAAGCCGTTCGATCCGGCGGAAGCGGCAGCCTGGTTGCCGGTGGACCAGTATATTGGTGGCATCGAACATGCCATTTTGCATCTGCTCTATGCCCGTTTCTGGACCCGGGCACTGAAATATATCGGCCAGCTCGATGTAGCGGAACCTTTCGCCCAGCTTTTTACGCAGGGTATGGTTACGCATGAGACCTATTCGCGCAAGGAAGCGAAGAGCGGTCAGACTATCTATTATAATCCGGCGGAAGTGAATCGCACCGGCGAGGGGGCGGTTCTGAAAGTCGATGGCGATCCGGTCGATGTCGGGCGGGTCATCAAAATGTCCAAGTCGAAGAAAAATGTCGTCGACCCGGATGAAATTATCGATTCCTACGGGGCCGATGCGGTGCGCTGGTTCATGCTGTCCGACAGCCCGCCCGAGCGCGATCTTCCCTGGTCCGAAGCAGGCATTGAGGGCTGTGCGCGTTTTGTGCAGCGCCTGTGGCGTTTGTTCGGGCAATATGACCCTGCTGCAGAAGGTGATGACAAGGTTCTGGCGCGAAAAACGCATCAGACCATTGCCGCTGTGGCCGAGGATATAGAAGCGCTTTCTTTCAACAAGGCAGTGGCACGGATTTACGAACTGGCCGGGGCAGTCGAAAAGGCCAGCCCCTCAGCCAGTCGCAGCGAGGCGATCCGCGCGATATTGTTGCTGATTGCCCCGATGATGCCGCATCTGGCCGAAGAAGGCTGGGTGTCCATGCAGGAAAGCGGTCTCGTGGCCGAGACGGCATGGCCGGCGGTCGATGAGAATCTGCTGGTGGATGACGAAGTCACCATCGCCGTTCAGGTGAAGGGCAAATTGCGCGATACGCTGACTGTGGCCAAGGGCTTGCCCAAGGATGAGCTGGAAGCGCTTGCGCTTGAAAGCGAGAAGGTGCAGCGTTTCCTCGATGGTGCCGATATCCGCAAGGTGATCGTGGTGCCTGACCGTCTGGTGAATATCGTTATATGATCCGTTTTGCGCTTCTTCTGCTTCTGGCCACCGCTCTTTCGGGCTGTGGATTGCAGCCCATGTATGCGGGTGGCAGCAATGGTGCCGTGGCGCGTGGGCTGGCAGCGGTGGAAGTGGCTCCGATCAAGGGCAGGGCCGGCTGGCTGATGCGCAACGAATTGCGCGACCGGCTCGGCCAGTCCGGCGCGGATGTCAGCCCGCGTTACCGGCTCGATGTCGTGCTGGACGACAAGCTCGAAGGGCTGGGGCTGCTGACGGACGATACGATCGGGCGGGAAAGGCGCACTTTGCGGGCGCGTTATCAGCTTGTCGATACGGCCAGCGATGAAGTGCTGCTCGATGCCACTGCCGGTTCGGATGCCGGTATCGATGTGGTCTCCTCGGAATATGCCACGATTGCGGCGGAACAGACAGCGCTGGAAAATCTCGCCAGGGAAGTGGCCGACCGGATTGTGACCCGGCTGTCGCTGACGTTGCGCAAGCAGGATTCGTGAAAGCCACTCAACGCGACTTCAACGCAACGGCCGTGAAAGCGGCCCGGCAATGCCGAATCTTTTTCTTTTGCGGCCCGGATGAGGCAGGCGCTTCGGCGGCAGCAGCCAAGATTACCGCGGCACTCAACACTCCCGGGGAGCGGATCGAGATGGGCGGATCGGATCTGCGACGCGATCCGGTGCGACTGAGCGACGAAGCCCGCTCGACCTCCTTATTCGGCGATGCACGGCATCTTTTTGTGCGCGCTTCGGGCGATGAAACGCATGATGCACTGAAAATTCTCACCGAAGCAATCGATTCGGGAGAAGCGAAAGACGCCTGGCCGGTGCTGATCGTCGCGACATCGGCGACCGATAAGTCTCGCAGTGCCAAACTGCTTGCCGGTCGGGACGATGCGCTGGTGGCGATGTTCTATCCGCCCGATCTGCGCAGCGTGACGGCCGATGTGCGCAGTATGGCCGACGCGGCTGGCCTGCGCCTCAATGGTGATCTGGCGGAACGGATCGCCCGCAGTGCCGGGCTCGATGTGCGGCTGGCGCAATCGGAAGTGAACAAGCTTGCTTTGTATCTCGATGCTTCGCCGCAGGCACCGCGGCTCGCCGATGCCGAAGCGCTCGATGCGGTCGGTGCGAGTACGGAAGAAGAAGGCTTCATGCCGCTGGTCAATGCCGCGCTCGCAGGGGACGGAGCGAAGCTGCCTGGCGAGCTGAAACGTATGCGCGAACTGGGATTGAATCCGGTCGGTCTGTTGCTGGCGTTAGAACGGCGAGCCGCGCAACTTGCTGCGCTGGCTGCCAAGCTCGGCCATAGCAGCGATGTGAACGGATTGCTCGAAGCAGAGCAAAAGGCGCGGCGGATTTTCTGGAAAGACCGCGCCGATCTCGCCGTGCAATTGCGCAACTGGCGGGGGCGCAAGCTGGACCGGCTGGTGGCGCGGCTGGTGGAAACGCATCGCGCTTTGCTGGCCGATAATCGTTCGGCCGAATTACTGCTGGCGCAGGCGCTGGCGGAAATCACCCGCGCTGCTGCGCCGCGCCGGTGAACGGGCCTTCTGCGGACTGTTCTGCCTGTCAGTTCTGGTCGGGAACCGAGAAGGTGCCTGTCACACGGCCATTGTTTGTGCTGGTGTTCCCTGGCCCGCTGCTGCTGCCCGATGAACGGCCATCGACGCTGGACAGCCCGGTATTGAGATCGATCACCAGCCGTCCGCCGTTCAACGTATCGCCTCCGCGCCGCAGGGCCACATTGCCCGTCAGCGTGATGATCCGTTTATTGAAATCGTAGACTCCGGCAGAGCCACGCGCTGATTCGTTGCCGCGCGTGACATTCACACCGCCGGTCGCATCGATCCGCTGAATGCGCAGCTTGTCGCCATTCTGATAGGCGACGGTGGTGCGCGCAGCGGTTAGCCGCAAATCACCCTGATCGATGATGACATTACCGGAAAGCACAACCCGTTCCTGCCGGTCCTGCAATTCGATCCGGTCAGCAGCGAAATCCACCGGCGCGTTGGAATTGAAACCGGCAATATCCTGTGCGCCAGCCAGCGTGTTGAAACCGATCGTGGCGATGCCGCCAGCCAGCAGGCCACCGAACAGGCTGCGCAAGGCAAGGTGTTTGAGCGAAAGACGGGTCATGAAACGCTGATAGAACCTTCCTGCTTTTTCGCCAACTGAATAGGGCGATAGATCATGGCGTTTGCACTTTGTTGGGAATCATGCGCAGGCCCGCATTGCCCTCCAGAGAAAGGGTGCGGTCGGCGAGATTGCCGCGAATCGCATCCCCATGGAATGTTCCGGCCGGGCCGGAGCCTTCCACCCTGCCATCGCCATATAACGTCTTGTCGGCCAGATTGACCGTCACATTGCTGGCGGACATGCGATAACCGTCTGCGGCTGTGAAACGAACCATGCCATCGATGAACATTTTGTCTTCACCGAAATTATAGCGCCCCTTTCCGGCCTGCAACATAGCGGGGCCATCGGGCAGCAGAATGCGGGCGATCAGGTCGTTCATTTCCACCACCGGAGTGGCGGCGCTTTCCTGCACTGCTTCTCCGGCGCGCAGTGAAAAAGGCCGTCCGCGATTATCCTGTCCGCGATACATGGCATTGTCGACCCGCAGGCGATCCTGCGCCACATTCACTTCATTACGATCGAGCAGAAAACTGACTTCGCCGCGCGGGCTGAGCGGTGTGAGGAGCATCAATGCGGCGACCACCCCGACCAGCCCCGGCAGAACGATGGCCAGCCAGCGCACCATTCGGTCATGCGCACCACCGGGAGCCGCGACGTGGCGGCGCCTGTTGCGCATCTGATCAGCCTGAATGGTCATCGGGGTATGTCGCGGTTTCGGGGCCTATTCGTGGCTAAAAATATCCTTGTCTTCCCAGCCGGCTATGTCGAGCCGGGCACGGGTCGGCAGGAAGTCGAAACAGGCCTGGGCAAGCTCCAGCCGATGCTCACGCCGGAGCCGTTCGATTAGAATTTCGCGCAGGCGATGGAGAAAACGCACATCGGATGCGGCATAATCGCGCTGCGCATCGCTCAGGACCGCGCCACCCCAGTCGCTCGATTGCTGCTGCTTGGAGATTTCCGCACCGAGCAGCTCGTTGACCAGATTTTTGAGTCCGTGGCGATCCGTATAGGTTCGCGTCATCTTGCTGGCGATTTTGGTGCAGAAGATCGGAGCAGCCATCACGCCGAGATAATATTCGAGTGCAGCAATATCGAAGCGGGCGAAATGGTAGATCTTGATCCGTTCGGGATCGGCCAGCACCTGTTTCAGATTGGGCGCATCATATGCACTGTCAGGACCGAAGCGCACCAGATGTTCATCGCCTTTACCATCGCTGATCTGCACCACACACAGGCGGTCGCGCCGGGTGACGAGCCCCATGGTTTCGGTATCGACGGCAACAGGCCCGGGCGCAAGCACGCCTTCGGGCAAATCTTCTTCGTGGAAATATACAGCCATGTCTGAGGCCTTAGGCGCATTGCGGAAAGAGGGAAAGTGGCGCTTTTGCAACTCTGATTAACGCGCTAGATGGGGATCATGGCCAAAGAGGCAATCCCCCCTAGCTGGGCTCCCGTGCTGGAGCCTGTTCTTTCGACACCCGAAAGCCGTCGTCTGGGCGGCTGGCTGCAAGCTGAAGAAGCGGCGGGCAAGACCGTTTATCCTCCGCGCGGCCAGCGTTTGCGCGCATTGGAGCTGACACCGCTCGACAAGGTGAAGGTCGTGATCCTGGGGCAGGACCCTTATCACGGACCCGGGCAGGCGCACGGCCTGTCTTTTTCGGTGCCACCGGGCGTGAAAATCCCGCCCTCACTGGTCAATATATACAAGGAATTGCGCGAGGATTGCGGTGTGCCGATTCCCGACCATGGCAATCTGGAACACTGGGCACAGCAGGGCGTGCTGTTGCTCAACAATTCGCTGACCGTGGAAGCGGGGCGCGCCGGATCGCATCAGAGGCGTGGCTGGGACGCAATCACCGACGCTGCGGTGGCGGCCGTGGCCGCGCGTGAAGAACCCAGCGTGTTCATTCTATGGGGCAGCCACGCGCAGAAAAAGGCTCGCAATGTTCCCGAGCTGGGTGCGGACACGCGCCATCTCGTGATTGCATCCCCGCATCCCAGCCCGCTTTCCGCCCATCGCGGCTTTTTCGGTTCCAGACCGTTCAGCCGGGCAAATACGTTTCTCGAAGAACATGGCCGTGGTGCGATCGACTGGGCCGTTCCGCCAGTGAGCTGAGAGGGACAGACGGCATCCGCTCTATGTATTAGCAAAAGGGAGTGAAGACTATGCGGCTCGGGATCAGGCGATGCGTTCTGATTATGTGTGCGGCATTGTCACTGGGGGCGGCTGCGGAAGAGAACCGTTATGCCATCGCTGCCCGGGCGCTGGATGATACGATTCGCACCGAATATGCCTATCCCGACAAATTACCGGGTGGTGTTTTGCCGCAATCGCCTGAATTGAGCCGACAGCGCCTGGCGGTCCACGACCGGACTTCCCTGTTGCATTATGCGGAAAACAGAATGGCTTCTCTGGCGGATCACCATGCCATTACCGGAAGCTCCTTTGCCGATAGCTGGGCTATTATTCCGACCTATACGGACCTGTGGATCATACAGGCCGATGACGGTTTCCTTGTCGATGCGGTTCGCGAAAACAGCGTCGCGGCGAAAGCCGGGATCGAAAAAGGGCAGCGCCTTGTCGCGGTGAACGGTGTTCCGGCGGATCAGGCCGTCAAGGCATTCTGGGACGAACTCGGTCTCGAAGTCACACCCCGCCGGGCTGCCTATGCCGCGCGGGTTCTGGCAGCCGGGCGCCGGGATCGCGACCGGCATCTGACTATTGCCGATCGCGCCGGTACGTTGCGGCAAGTGGTGTTGCCCTCCTTATATGGCCAGCAGGTGTCGCAGGTGCCGCTCAGCGTCAGTTCGGACGGGTCGCATACGGTCATCCGGTTTAACAACAGTCTTGGCGATGAGCGGACGATCGCTGCTTTCGATGAGGCCATGCGCCGGGTTCCGTCTCAAAACGATCTGGTGCTCGATCTTCGCGACACACCGTCGGGCGGTAACACCACCATTGCCAGGGCGATCATGGGATGGTTCGTCAGCAAAGCGCAGAATTACCAGATTCATAATAGGCCTGCTGAAAAGCGTGAAACGGGTATTGCCCGGCAGTGGGTGGAACAGGTTCTACCCCGTGAGGGCAGGCATCGCGACAGGTTGCCGGTCATTCGTGTCGGGCGCTGGACAGGCAGCATGGGAGAGGGGCTGGCTGTCGGTTTCGCGGCAATGGGGGCTTCTGTGCAGGGGGCACCCATGGCAGGATTGAATGGCGCGGTGGAAGATCTGCCTGTCGGGGACACCGGGCTGACGGTCAAATTGCCGACAGAACGGCTCATGACGGTTTTCGGCCAGCCCCGGGAGGATTTCGTACCGGAGCCCTTATCCTGAGAGCGACGGTTTCAGAGCTTCAGCGTCAATTTCCCATCGCTCTGTTTCAGCCTTCGCGAGTTCCGAATAATGCACTGCCGACACGAATATGTGTGGCGCCCAGCATGATAGCGGTTTCGAAATCGCCGCTCATACCCATGCTGAGCCCGCCGCCTTCTGCTTCCGACAGGCCATTGTCGCGCGCCAGCTTGTCGAGAAGGGCGAAAAAGGGGGCCGGTTCGACGCCGAAAGGTGGCACACACATCAGCCCGGCAAGAGGAATATCGGCCTCGCGCGCCCGTTCCAGCAGATCGGGCAGATCGGTGATGGCGCAGCCGCCTTTCTGCTCCTCCTCGCCGATATTGACCTGCACGAAACAGGGCACACGCTTACCGGCTTTTCCCATGGCTTTGGCGAGGGCTTTGACCAGGCTTGGCCGATCGAGCGAGTGGATGCAGTCGAACAGCGCGACCGCTTCATCGGCCTTGTTGGATTGAAGCTGGCCGACCAGATGCAGTTCCGTATCGGGATAGCGTTCCAGCAATTGAGGCCATTTGCCTTCGGCTTCCTGCACGCGATTCTCGCCGAAAATACGCTGCCCCTCTTCCAGCAGAGGTGCGATTCGCTCCGCCGGATGCGTCTTGCTGATGGCTATCAGCGTGATATCTTCCGGCTGGCGTCCGGCGATCCGGGCGCTGCGGGCGATTTTCTCGTTAATCTGGCTGAGGGGTGTGACTGCGCTTTCCATAACATTGCGCTATACAAATCCCATGCCTGAGCGCCAGACCCAGAAATGTCCCGAATTGCCGGAAATATGGCTGATCTCCGATTCACGGAACGATGCAATGCTCGAACAGTCACTGGCAGCCCTGCCGCGCGGATCGGGTTTTATCTATCGTCATTATCACCTGTCTGCCGAGGCGCGTGAAGCGCGTTTCAAATCGCTGAAATCGGTGGCACGACGCTATGGGCATATCGTTATTCTGGCCGGACCGCCGCCAGTGGCGCGATGCTGGCGGGCCGATGGTGTCTATGGTGCAGCAGAGCAAATCCGCAAGGCGCCCGCCGGGCTGCTTCGGCTCGCCACAGCGCATTCGCTGCGCGAAGTGGGTGAGGCCGGTCGGATCGGAGCCGATGCGGTTCTGCTCTCCCCGGTTTTTTCGACCCGTTCGCATCCGGGGGGCAAGCTACTTGGTCCGCTGCGTTTTCGCCTGCTGGCGCAACGGGCTGCCATGCCGGTTATTGCGCTGGGCGGGATGACCCGGCACAAAGCGGCCATGCTTGCCAGAGGCGGCCCGCTGAATCGCGATCATGCGTTTCACTGGGCCGCCATTGACGGGCTGTCCCGCCGGAATCCGGTCCCTCGCGCCTCCGCGTAGAATCACGATTCTTGACGGCGAGTCCGCAGTGCGGGCATTATCCGGTTCTGCTTTGAAGGGGATTTGACATGGCGACACGCGCAGGCGGTAAAGCGCCCGCAGCCGACTGGCGCGCGGCTTTTCGCCGTTCGATGCGGCGCGCCGCGCAGCTTGGCGGGGCCGGAATCCTGATTCTGGGAGCGGTCTTCCTCGCTCTGGCGCTGCTGTCCTATCATCAGACGGATCCTTCGCCATCCACCGCGGCCGGGGGTTTGGTGGAGAACTGGATGGGCCTGCCGGGGGCCTGGATCGCGGAACGGGCGCTGTTTTTCTTCGGCCCCGTGGCCATTCTGTGGCTGCCTTTGCTCTATGTCTTTGCCAGCAAATTATGGCGCGATGCGGAAGAGGAAGAAACGCCGCATGGCCGCCGATGGTGGCGTACAGTGGCGATGGTTTTGCTGGCCATGCTGCTGTTCTGCACTGTCATGTCGCTGACTTTCGATGCACCGGGTGGCAGCCTGCCGGCTTCGCTGGGCGGGATATTCGGCCTGCTCGGGGCCGGGGCAATCGAAGCTTTGGCCGGGCGGCTGCCCGATGGCGTGCAGGGCTGGGCCATTCTGGGTGTGGCGCTGTTGTGTCTGGCCGGAGGGGGTGTGCTGGTCACCCGGGTCTTTGCGATAGACTGGGCACAATTGCTGACATTGCCTGCCGTACTGAAACGGGCGCCTTCGCTATCCACGAAGGATCTGCCTTTCGTTTCCGCCAGGGAAAAGCCACCCAAAGAGGTGAAAAGCATCAGCAATACGCCCGTTTCCGAAAGCGTGCCGCAGCCGCAGCCTTCGCGCAAACCGCCGGAGATTTCCGACCCTTCGGCACCGCCCAAACTGGCGACCTTTACCGGCAAACCCAAGCAGAAGGATTTCTTCGACGAATTCGACCTGCCCAGCCTCGATCTCCTCGAAGATGCACCGGCCGATACCGGGCCTGCGCTCGACAAGCTGGCGCTGGAGCGCAATGCCCGTCTGCTCGAAAATGTGCTCGATGATTTCAATGTGAAGGGTGAAGTCACGGCGGTGCGGACCGGTCCGGTCGTGACGATGTATGAGATGGAGCCGGCACCGGGTACCAAAGCGGCGCGTGTGATCGGTCTGGCAGAAGATATCGCCCGTAATATGAGCGCTATTTCCGCGCGTGTGGCGACCATTCCGGGTAAGACGGTGATGGGTATCGAACTGCCCAATGCCGACCGTAAAATGGTGTCTTTCAAGGAGCTGATTGCCTGCGAGGCTTTCGCCAATGCCAAGGGCAATCTGCCGATTATTCTGGGCAAGGATATTGCCGGGGAGCCAGTAGTGGCGGACCTTGCCTCCATGCCGCATCTGCTGGTTGCCGGGACGACCGGTTCGGGTAAGTCGGTCGGTCTCAACTGTATTCTTCTCTCGCTGCTCTATCGCTTCAGCCCCAGTGAATGCCGGATGATTCTGATCGATCCGAAGGTGCTGGAACTGAAGAGCTATGACGATATTCCGCATCTCCTTTCCCCGGTGGTGACCGAACCGCATAAATCGGTTCGGGCGCTTAAATGGGCGGTCGAGGAAATGGAGAAGCGCTATCGCATGATGTCCTCTATCGGTGCGCGCAATCTCGGCGGGTTCAACGAACGCGTTCGCGCCGCCAAAGCCAAGGGCAAGCCGCTCGGTCGCCGGGTGCAGACCGGCTTCGATCCCGATACGGGGGAAGAGCTCTATGAAGAGGAGCAGCTCGATTACGAAGTGCTGCCGCAGATCGTCCTGATCGTGGACGAGCTGGCCGATCTCATGGTTACGGTGGGCAAGGAAATCGAAGTGCTCATCCAGCGCCTCTCGCAGAAATCGCGTGCGGCGGGTATTCATCTCATCATGGCAACACAGCGGCCTTCGGTCGATGTCATCACCGGGGTTATCAAGGCCAACCTGCCGACCCGGATCAGCTTCAATGTCACCAGCCGGATCGACAGCCGCACCATTCTGGGCGAACAGGGGGCTGAACAGCTTTTGGGCAAAGGGGACATGCTTTATAAGCCGACCACCGGCCCGCTGGTGCGTGTCCACGGCCCTTTCGTCTCGGATGAGGAAGTCGAGCATGTGGCCGAACACTGGCGCGCGCAGGGGCAGCCCGATTATGTCGCTTCGGTCACCGAAGAGCCCGAGGATGGCGGACTGACATTCGAAGACGATCTGACCGCTTCGGATAATCCCGAGGAACGCAAATATCGTCAGGCCTGCCAGATCGTGATCGAGAATCAGAAAGCTTCGGGAAGCTGGCTCCAGCGACAGATGAGTGTGGGATACAATACCGCCGCCAAATGGATCGAGCGCATGGAGGAAGAAGGGCTGGTCGGCCCGGCCAACCATGTCGGCCGCCGCGAGATTTTCCGTGACCGGGACGGGAATCCTCTCTGACCGGAGTTTCAGCCGGGATTTCGCGCGCAGGCGCGATCATTCGCCGGCCCACAGAAAAGCAAGAGCGGGCCGTCCCCTCGGGGATGACCCGCTCTTTTTGTCCGTCAGGCAGGCAGGTCAGAACTCGGCGGAGATCTGCACATACCAGTTGCGCGGACGGGCATAGATTTTCTCGGCATAACCCAGCGTGGCGAGTGAGGCATTACCCTGGATGAGATAATCCTTGTCGAACAGGTTGATAACACCGGCCTGCACTTTCCAGCGATCATCCACCGCCAGTTCGAGCGAGGCATTGGCCACGAAATAGCCATCCTGTTCGATCTCCGGCACGCTGCCGGTGATGAAAGTGACATGCGATGTATAGCTGCCGTCGAAGCGCGGCGTGAGCGTGTAGCGCTCGCCCAGCGGCAATTCGTAACTGATCGCGAAATTGCCCTGGAAGGACGGGGTCAGAGGCAACCCCTCGCCCGGCTCGACCGTGGCGGTGGCGCCGGGAATTTCGGTAATCGAGAGAATCTTGTCGTCCAGCGTGCTCATCCCGGCATCGATCCGCAGACCGCTGCCCCATGGATGGTAGCTCGCTTCGGCTTCGAAACCGCGAATCCGCGCCTTACCGGCATTGAAGAGCAGCGGCACCGCGCCTTCGCGGAAGACGAGCTGGATATCCTTGTAATCGGCCTGAAAGGCAGCGAGGTTGAGGCGGAAATCACCGAAATCCATTTTCGCCCCGATTTCATAGCTGTCGACGGTTTCTTCATCGAAGGGCACCGGTTCGAAATCGGGCGGGGGCGCATTGTAGCGCGTGTTGAAACCGCCCGATTTGAAGCTGCGGGCATAGGATATATAGCCATTCAGCCAGTCGGTGAATTCATACCGCGCACTGGCCGATCCGGTCAGCGCATTGAAGGTTTCGCGATTGGGCGTGTTGTAAATGTAAAGCGGGCCGCCATCGGGGATCGCTTCTGTCGGCAGCGGGTCCGGATCGGGCAGCGTTTCGGGGAACAGGTTGAAGACGGTGCCCTGATAGGTTTTCCGGTCTTCGGTGTAGCGCAGCCCGCCGGTCAGTTCGAGGCCGGTGAGGATTTCATAGGATAGTTCCCCAAAAGCGGCGATGGAACGGGTTTCGAGATCCGAAACCTGCAAATCGCGCGAACCGGGGCCACCTGCGAGCAACGATCCGATCACTTCCGGCGTGGGCGGGAAGGCGAGCGGCACGGTGGCTCGCTCATCGGTGTCCTCATCGAAATAATAGGCCCCGAGAATGCCGCTGACCGGCCCCGAATCATATTGCAGTTGCAGTTCCTGACTGAACTGCTTGGATTTGGAGCCGACATCGGTGGTGAGTATCGGGAAAGGCGTATTGTCGGCATCGCGAATGCCGCGCGATTCCGTCGAACGGTAAGCGGTGATACTCTTTACGGTAAAAGCGTCGCTGAGGTCGAGCGTGGCCGTGCCCGATACGCCCCAGACTTCGGACGTGCTCAGGACATCGGCGGTGCCGCCATTCACATATTTACCGTCGGCCTGAAAGTCATTGGCGCAGCGTGCATCGTCGATCATCGGCACGAAAGGGGCACCGAAACGCGGATCGCCGGGGGTGAGCGGGGCGAAGGGAATGGTCGCGCCGGGGCATCCTGCTGCCACGCTGGCAATCGCGGGTACGGGCGCGTTTTCATTGATTCCGGCAAAGACGAAAGGCGCACCGTTCTCGTCACGCTTGGTATAATCGCCGCGCAGCGAAATGGTGAGCGCGGAAGTCGGCTCCCAGCGGAAGGCGGCATTGAGCGTCCGGCTGTCATCATTGCCCAGATCGAGCCCGTCAAAGGCGCGGATGACATAGCCATCGCGCTTGCGAAAACCACCGGACACACGCGCCGCGGCATTGTCGGCAATCGGCAGGTTGAAGGCGGCAAAGCCTTCATACAGGCTGTCCGACCCGACGCGGAACCGGCCGCTGCCGGATAATTCGTTGAATTCGGGGTCTTTGGTGCGGACCAGAATGGCCCCGCCGATCGTGTTCCGGCCGAACAGCGTTCCCTGCGGGCCGCGCAGCACTTCTACACTGGCAATATCGCCGAATTCGATGGTCCCGCCGACCGAGCGGCCGACATAGACATCGTCAATATACATGCCGACACCGGGGTCTACCGCAGCGGTCGGGTCGAGTTGCCCGATGCCGCGAATGAAAACGACCGATGCTGCGCTGTTGCCCGAAAGCTGCCCGGCGGGTTTGAATTGCAGGCTGGGGGTTATCTTTTCCAGATCCTGCGTCTGGGTTACCTGCCGGTTTTCGAGCGTATCGGCGGAAAAGGCCGAGACGGCAATCGGGGTTTCCTGAAGCGATTCTTCACGCCGCCGCGCAGTCACTACGATAGTGGTATCGGGCTGGGCCTGTGTGCGGGCTGCAACACCCTGCTGTGCTGTATCTGTATCGCTATCCTGTGCGCTGGCAGGCACGGCCCAGCACAGGCCGGCCGAGACAATCCCGGCCCAGGCGCATTCTGACAATAGAGGTGCCTTACACCACGTCGAAAAACGTTTCATACCCTGTCCTCTCCCTGTTGAGTCCCTGCTTTATGCAGTTTGACTAATCGCTGTATTTGTTAATCACTATAACAAATACAGGCAATAACAATTGGGTTGCCAATAGGTAATCATATCGTAATTCTTGAGAGAAAGGGTCGTGTGAGATTGAGCGATATGACGAATTTGTCCGAAGATTCCGCCGTTTTACGGCTTCCCCGGCTGGCTGATGAGGAGGTGGATTTCGGTCTGCTGGCCGAGATGACGGGCTTTTCCGTCAAGCTGGTGTGGATTTTGGGCTACACTTATCTCACCCGGGCGATCGACGATGCAGGGATTACACCGCAGCGATTCTCCATGCTCGAACTGATCGGCGTCAATCCGGGACTGACCCAGACACAGCTTGCCCGCGCGCTGGGCCTGTCCCGTCCGGCCACCTCTCTGACGATCGATTTCTGGGAAGGTCGTGGCCATGTGGAGCGGCGCATTGCGGCGCAGGATCGCCGCTCTTTCGGCATTCATCTGACGGCACAGGGTAAAACGGCGCTGGAAGGGCTGCGGGTCCGTGTGCGCGAAGCCGATGACGCCCTGACGCGCAAGCTCGGCCCGGAGGAAATCGATCAGTTGCGCGGGTTGCTGGCCAGGATTTACGAGTAGGCCGCGTGTCAGGCGAGTGTCTGGCGGGCACTCAAAAGCCTCTCCGCCGTTGACGGGTAAAGATTTAAAACTGCCCCGGCACAGGAGAGAGCGTATGCGTATTGGCTGCCCCAGAGAGATCAAGAATCATGAATATCGCGTCGGGCTCACACCGGAAAGCGCTTTCGAACTGACCACGCATGGTCATGAGGTGCTGATCGAAGCCGGGGCGGGCGAGGGGATTGGCGCTGCCGATGCGCAATACCGGCAGGCTGGCGCTGCCATTGCCGACAGCGCAGCGGATATTTTTGCCGCTTGCGACATGATGGTGAAAGTGAAGGAGCCCCAGCCCGAAGAGCGTGTGCAATTGCGCGAAGGGCAAATTCTTTACACCTATCTCCATCTCGCGCCCGATCCGGCGCAGACGGCCGATCTGGTGAAAGCCGGTGTCACCGCCATTGCCTATGAAACGGTGACCGGGCCGGGCGGCCGCCTGCCTTTGCTGACACCGATGAGCCAGGTCGCCGGGCGAATGAGCATCCAGGCGGGGGCTACTGCACTGGAAAAAGTCCATGGCGGGCGCGGGGTACTGCTGGGCGGCGTGCCGGGTGTTATGCCGGGCAAGGTGGCTGTGATCGGTGGTGGTGTGGTGGGCTTCAATGCTGCGCAGATGGCTGTCGGGCTCGGCGCACAGGTCACTATTCTCGACCGTAATCCGGCGGTTCTGGAAACCGTAGGAACTCATTTCGAGAACCGGGCAGCCACCCGTTTCGCCAATCGGACCAATATTTATGAAAGCGTGTGCGAAGCTGATCTGGTGATTGGCGCGGTTCTGATTCCCGGAGCGGCCGCACCCAAGCTGGTGGCGCAGGAGACGCTGAAGGATATGAAACGCGGTGCGGTGCTGGTCGATGTCGCCATCGATCAGGGGGGCTGTTTCGATACCAGCCATCCCACCACGCATGACGATCCGACTTATGTGCAGGACGGGATCGTCCATTATTGCGTTGCCAATATGCCCGGCGCGGTGGCCCGCACCAGTACCTATGCGCTCAACAATGTCACATTGCCGCATGCTTTGCGGATTGCCGATCTCGGCTGGCAGGAAGCCATGCGCACCGACCCGCATCTTGCCGCCGGGCTCAATGTCCATGCCGGGCATGTCACCTATCCCGCAGTGGCGCAGGAACTGGGTTACGATCTGCTCAGTCTGGACGAAGTGCTGGGCTGATCAGTTGGTGGATTCCGGCAAAAAGGGTGCCGCCACTTCGGGCGGGACACGCATGACGCGCCCGCTTTCGAGATCGATCATCGCCCATTGTGTCTGGGCGCGGACAATTTCTTTTCCCCCGGCATTGGTGAAGCTGTAATGCCGGGTGAAGCGGGCGCCGCGCGGGCCTTCGCGGATTTCAGTGAAACCGCGCGCGCTTTCACCTTCCTTTATATTGCCACGATAATCGATCTCGTGGCGCGTCACCACCCAGGCATAGCGGCGCTGATGTTCGGGCGGGGCGATGGCTTCCCAATGGGCCGTGGACAGGTCTTCCATCCACTGCACCCAGACGGCATTGTTCACATGCCCGTTCACATCGATATGTTCTGCCCGGGCGGTGAAAGTCAGGCTGTAACTATTCGCGCTCATCCTTCGATGCCGAGCTGCCACAGGATAAAGGCGAATTCCTCCGCGGTTTCATGCAGCGACTGGAAACGGCCCGATTTGCCGCCATGGCCTGCGCCCATATTGGTCTTGAAGATCAGTTCGTTGGAATCGGTCTTCAGTTCGCGCAGACGGGCGACCCATTTGGCGGGCTCCCAATAGGTTACGCGCGGATCGTTAAGCCCGGCGGTGACCATGAGCGGGGGATAAGCCTGCGCACGGACATTGTCGTAAGGGCTGTAGCTGCGGATCAGTTCAAAGGCTGCGCGATCCTCGATCGGATTGCCCCATTCGGGCCATTCGCCCGGTGTCAGCGGCAGCGATGCGTCGAGCATGGTCGCCAGCACGTCGACAAAGGGCACATGGGCAACACAGGCGCCGAACAGTTCGGGATCGGAATTGATAACCGCGCCCATCAATTCGCCACCGGCCGAACCGCCTGAAATGCTGATCCGGCCTTTTGCAGTGTAATCACGGTCGATCAGCCCTTTCGCTACATCGACGAAATCGGTGAAGGCATTGGTGCGGTGTTCGAGCTTACCCGCTTTATACCAGGCGCGCCCGAGATCGTCTCCGCCGCGAATATGGGCGATGGCATAGGCAAAGCCGCGATCGACCAGGCTGAAGCGCGTGGTGGAGAAGCCGGGCGGAATGGAAATGCCGTAAGCCCCGTAGCCATAGAGATGGAGCGGGCCGGGCCGGGGGCGATCCTTGCGATACATGATGCTTACCGGAATATCGGTGCCATCGCGCGCAGGGATGGTCAGCCGCTCGGTCGTATAAAGATCGCGATTATAGCCCGAGGGGATTTCCTGAACCTTGAGCACTTCGAGCTGCCGTGTTTCGACATGGTAGTCGTAGGTGGTCGCCGGGCTTATCATGCTTTCATAAGAAAGGCGCAAAGCGCTCATGTCCCATTCGGGATTATCCGCCAGACCTGCCGAATAGCTTTCTTCGGGGAAAGGGATCTCTTCAACCGGCTTCTGGCCCTCATAGGTCCTTATCTGGACCTTATCGAGTCCGTTCAGCCGCCCTTCGGTCACGAAAAAACGCTTAAAAAGTTCGAAGCCGGTGAGATAAAATTCGTCGGATCCTGCAATCAGCGTGGTCCATTCGGCAGGATCGGATAGCGGTGCCGTGGCGAGACGAAAATTTTCATGCTCGTCATTCGTATGGATAAAAAGCGTATCCTCGCGCAGATCGACATCGTATTCCACGCCGGTTTTCCGCGGTTTTACGAGGATCGGCGATGCCAGCGGATCGGCCGCGGGGACCAGCCGCACTTCGCTGGTTTCATGGTCTCCGGTGCCGATAATCAGCCATTCCTCATTGGCCGAAAGCGAAGCGGAAACGCGGAAACCCTCATCGTCTTCGTGGAATAGCTCGACATCGTCGGAAAGCGGTGCACCAAGCCAGTGAAGCCGTGCATTATCCGTCCGCCAATTCGCATTAGCCAATGAATAAACTATGCCTGTATCGTCCGCTACCCAGATAAGGGAAGACAGAGTCCCGGGAATTTCATCAGTAAGTAATTCGCCCGTTTCGAGGTTTTTGATCCGCGCAGTAAACCGTTCC
The DNA here is from genome assembly GCF_003610805.1 of Altericroceibacterium spongiae. GTDB lineage: Bacteria > Pseudomonadota > Alphaproteobacteria > Sphingomonadales > Sphingomonadaceae > Altericroceibacterium > Altericroceibacterium spongiae. Next base: position 252,477 of record NZ_RAPF01000002.1, read on the forward strand.
GACCCGTTATCGTCCACAGCATAAGCGAGCAATTTGCCGCTCCGGCTGATCGAGAAAGCGCCGAGGCGGAAATAGTCTTTCCCTTCTGCCAGAGCCACTTCATCGAGGATCAGCTGATCCTTGCTGCCATCTTCGGCAGCCCCCACCGGGCGGCGCCACCATTTCTTATATTCGGCACCTTCCTCATATTCGACCCAGTAGAGATAATCGCCATCTTTCTGCGGTACGGATTTATCCGCTTCCTTGATCCGTCCGCGCATTTCTCTGAACAGATTATCTATGCGCGGCTGATGCGGCTTCATTCGCGTTTCAAACCAGGAATTTTCCTGTTCGAGATGCGCAAGAATCTTCTTGTCGGAGACGTCCGGATAATTGGAATCGCGAAGCCAGGCATAGGAATCCTCAACGGTAATTCCATGATGCGTGAAGCTGGAGGGTTTCTTGGCCGCAACGGGCGGGTGAGCGGGCAGGGTGCCGGTGGAATTGGTCATGCGAAGCATCTATGTATGCAGGGAAAGGACCGCAATATGTTGATGCAAACCCATGAAGCCCGTCTCGACGCTCTGCGCAAGGAATTGCAACGCCGTGAGCTCGACGGTTTCGTCGTTCCGATCTCCGATGAGCATATGAGCGAATATGTCGGAGCTTATGCGCAAAGGCTTGAATGGCTGACAGGTTTCGGCGGTTCTGCCGGTTCCGCTGCGCTACTGGCTGACAAGGCCGCTATTTTTGTGGATGGCCGTTATACCAGTCAGGTGCGGGATCAGGTCGATGGTTCGCTGTGGGAATATAAGTCCGTTCCGGCAGACAGCATGGCTGAATGGCTGGGGCAGAACGCAGCGAAGGGAGCAAGGATCGCCTATGATCCCTGGCTTCATACGAGGGGCTGGGCGCAAGCTGCCGCGAAAGTGCTGGCTGGATATGATGTTGAGCTGGTTGAAGCGGACAGCAATCCGCTCGATGCCGTGTGGAAAGATCAGCCTGTTCCGTCCGATGCGCCGGTTTTTGTGCAGGATGAAGAGCTGGCTGGGCAGTCGAGCGCGGATAAACGCGCAAAAATCGCCGAATGGCTGCAGGAGATGCGTTACGATGCCACGGTGATTTCAGCACTCGATTCTGTGGCCTGGCTGCTCAACATTCGCGGAACCGATGTTGTGCACACGCCGGTGGCCCTGTCTTACATTATCCTCAATCAGGACGGTACGGCGGACTGGTTTATTGCTCCCGACAAAGTGCCCGATGATGTAACTCGTCAACTCGGCAATGCGGTGCGCATTCGTCCTCGTGATGGCTTTGAAGAAGCGCTGAAGAAGGATTATGCTGGTAAGCGCTTAGCTGTCGACCCCGATCGCACTGTCGCGGCGGTTTTTCAGGCTCTCGAAGCCGGCGGAGCTGAAACAGTCAGGGCGATGGATCCGGCGGTTTTGCCCAAGGCGATCAAGAATGAGGCGGAAATTCGCGGCCAACGCGCTTCGCAAAAACGCGATGGGGCTGCGGTTTCACGTTTCCTTCACTGGCTGTCGGTCGAGGCACCGCAAGGCCGGGTGGATGAACTGTCGGCAGCTGCCAAGCTGCATGAATGCCGTAAAAATTGCGGCGATTTGCGAGATTTGTCATTCGACACGATTTCCGGTTCGGGCCCCAACGGTGCCAATCCGCATTATCGGGTGAATGAGGAAACCAACCGTCAACTGGAACCAAATAGCGTCTATCTGGTCGATTCCGGAGGGCAATATCCCGATGGAACAACCGATATTACGCGGACCGTTTGGGTGGGGCCCGATACGCCGCCGGCTGAAGTGAAAGACCGTTTTACCCGCGTGCTCAAGGGGCATATCGCACTCGACAGACAGGTTTTTCCGGCAGGAACGAGCGGCGGACAGCTCGATACGCTGGCGCGACAATATCTGTGGATGGCAGGAGTCGATTACGGCCATGGCACGGGTCATGGTGTCGGCAGTTTCCTTGCCGTGCATGAAGGGCCGCAACGTATTGGTAAATCACGCGGCGGTCAGGCCGGCACGGGACAGGAATTGTTTGAGGGTATGATCCTCTCGAATGAGCCGGGTTACTACAAACCAGGCGCCTTCGGTATCCGGATCGAAAATCTGGTATTGATCGAAAAACGCAAGATTGAAGGTATGGAAGGGGAATATTTCGGTTTCGAAACGCTGACCTTTGTGCCGATCGACAAGACTCTGGTTGAGCGTGATTTGCTGACAGCGGATGAGCGGGAATGGTGGAATCTTTACCATGCTAAAGTGCATGATCTGCTTGCTCCGCAGCTTGAAGGCGAAGTGCGTAGCTGGCTTGATGAGGCCTGTCAGCCTCTTTGAACGAGCAGAAGAGTAAGGCAGGCGGCCTATATGAGAGACCGGTCGCCTGCCTCCTGCTTGCTCCTGTGTGAACAGGCTGCGCCCCTTGCGACAAATTGCGACATTTTTTGTCCGATCAGGCAAATCTGTGCGACAAGCGAACCATAGAAAGCATCCTGTGAGTGGCGGGGTTGCCGGTTTTCCTCCCCCTTCTGCCGGCCCCTGTCATTCTCCAGATTATTGGAGATTGAAAACGATGCGTAAATTGACCCTTTCTATCGCCGCTGCCACAGTTGCTCTTGCCGGTGGTGCTACGCTTGCCTTCGCCCAGCCCAAGGGAGGTGGCGATTTCACCCGTGAGCAGGCTCAGGAACGCGCTTCATCTATGTTTGACCGGATGGATGCGAATGGCGACGGCGTGCTCGACGATGCAGATCGCGAAGCGCGAGAAAAGCAGCGTTTCGAACGCCTGGATACCGATGGCGATGGTTCGATCAGTCCTGAAGAATTCGCTGCCCGCAAACAGGCTGGCAAACGTGGTTCCGGTATGGGCAGGCGGGGACACCACGGAATGCGTCACGGTGGACCAGGTGGTTCAGGCCCGATGTTCATGATGGCCGATGCGAATAAAGACGGTACCGTTACCCGCGCGGAATTTGATGCGCAGGCGCTGTCAATGTTCAGCCGGATGGACACTAATGGCGATGGCACGGTAACTGCGGATGAACGTAAAGCTGCGCGCGATGCAATGCGGGCCAAGTTCCGCGAGGCACGTAAAGCGCAGACCAGCAATAAATAAGGCAGATCGGCTCAGTTATGACGGACATGACGGCATCCATCCATGTGTTGCTTGTCGATGATGAGCCCGACCTTCGCGAACCCCTGGCGGAATATCTTGCCCGTCAGGGGTTCCGTGTAAGCGAGGCTGCCGATGCAGCCAGGGCACGCAGCCTCATGATCGAACAAAACCCGGATATTGTTCTGCTGGATATTATGATGCCTGGCGAAGACGGATTGTCGTTATGCCGCCACCTGACTGAGACGAAGAGTCTGCCTGTCATCCTGCTGACTGCCAAGGGTGAAGCGATGGACCGGATTATCGGTCTTGAGATCGGGGCGGACGATTATGTCGTCAAACCTTTTGAGCCGCGTGAGCTGGTCGCACGTATCCGCTCGGTGTTGCGGCGCGTACAGAAGCATCCTGCCGAACCCGAAGAAGATGCACTTTATACTTTTGAGGGCTGGCTGCTCGATCCGCTGAAACATCGCCTCACAGATCCGGAAGGCACGGTTGTGCCGATTTCCTCTGCTGAATTCCGTCTCCTTAGGGCTTTGCTCGATCATCCCCGGCAAGTGCTTGATCGCGACCGGCTTCTCGACATGGTGCAGGGGCGTGAAGCTCATCTGTTTGACCGGGCGGTGGATAATCAGGTCAGTCGTTTGCGTCGTAAGATAGAGATGGACAGCCGCGACCCCAAACTGATTCAGACGGTCTGGGGAGGCGGATACCGGCTCGCGGCGGATGTAAAGCGAGTGGCTGCAGAAAGCTCCTGATGACTCGATTTCTTCCGAAGAGCCTGTTTGGGCAAGTTATGCTGGCCATCGCTCTGGCCTTGTTTCTGGCGCAGGGGCTCTCTGCTATTCTGCTTTATCGTGCACAGCAGCAGCGGCAGGAAGCTCTGCTGATTAATGCGGTGGCTTTTCGGCTCGGTTCAACACTGGATGATCGCCGGCAGGAAGACAGACGCCGCCATCGCCGCCGTGAACTAGCCATTGAACGACGAATGATGCCGCCGATCCAGCCGGATGAGACGCGACAGCCAGGGCGGGAAGCCATGCTGCGCAATATTCTGGCCGATCATGGTGTGACAAATGTCAATATTGCGGTGACCGAAAGGCATCCCAGGGAAGACCCTTTTATCCTCGAACAACTCCGTCAGCGCCCGCGTCTGGCGCGGCGGAGCGATAAATGGATAGACACGCCGATACTGGTGGCGGCGATCCGACCTCAGGGAACGGCATCTCCCTGGGCCATAGTACGTATGCCGATTCCGCAAGGCAGTTTCTGGGCGATTGGTGGTCTGCTTCTTAACACGGTGCTGCTTTTCATCATTCTTGTCGGTGGTTTGGCGATTGTTCTGAGGCGGATCACGCGGCCTCTTGCGGCACTGACCCAGCGGGTCGACAGCTTCGCCGAAACACGCGCGCTTGAGGGGCAGCTCGAACCGCAAGGGCCGCAGGACATGCAACGGCTCATTCTCGCTCATAACCGGCTGGAAGGCCGGATTGCCGCACTACTGAATGAAAAGGATGTGATGCTCGGTGCTATAGGTCATGATCTTAAAACACCTCTCGCCTCGCTTCGGGTACGTATCGAATCGGTTGAAAACTCGGTTGAGCGCGAACGTATGGCGACGACGATTGAAGACATTACCCACACGCTGGACGATATTCTCTCGCTGGCTCGCGTCGGACGACCGACCGATCCTCTTGAAAAAACCGAGCTCGGGGCGCTGACTGCTTCGGTAGTTGAAGAATATGAAGATATGGGAGAACCCGTTACCTTAGGAGAGTGCGAGCGAATTTCTTTACCCATACGTGCAACCTGGTTGCGGCGGGCCTTGCGCAATCTCATCAGTAATGCGCTGCGTTATGGTGCTGATGCTGAAATTTCCCTGTGCCGCGAAAAAGACGAAGCCGTGATTTGTATTGCGGATCACGGGCCTGGGATTGCCGATGCCGATATGGATGCCATGTTTCAGCCATTTCAGCGCGGCGATCCGTCACGCAATCGGGGGACGGGCGGTGCCGGACTGGGCCTAACGCTGGCGCGTGCGATTGCCGAGCAGCACGGGGGCCAACTAGCGCTCGAAAACAGGCTGGATGCGGATGGCCAAATCTGCGGATTGGTAGCGGAATTACGGTTGCCGATTCACAATTGAACGCTTGTGACAAACACGTCGCCATAGAATGTGACAGCTGCTAGGTGATTGCATCCGAAACTTCTATCCGGAGCGACAATTCATGCGTTTTGCTTTTCCTGCTCTGGCTGCTGCTTTGCTGTCAGGTAGTGCCGTCATTTTTACACCACCTGCTCTGGCTGCCGAAAGCCGCATTGCCGATGCCCCGCTTCCCGAAACCATTCCCAGCGACCTGCCCCGTATGGCTCGCCCTTCGCATTATGCTATTGCCATTCGTCCGGATGCCGAAAACCTGACATTTTCCGGCAGAACCAGCATCGATTTGCAAGTCTATGATGCCACCGATGTGCTGACGCTGAGCGCGGCGGCCCTCGATATCAGCGAAGCCAGCCTTGTTCCAAAGGCGGGAGGGGCAGCGATTCCGCTCACCATTTCATTCGATGCTGGAAAGCAAACTGTCCATTTCGCGGCGGCACAGTCGATTACTCCAGGAAAATATCGGTTGAACACGGTCTATACGGGAACGATCAATACGCAGGCTAACGGGCTTTTTGCACTTGATTATCCGGACAAGGAGACGGGCAGCGAAGTACGTGGGCTGTTCACGCAATTCGAAGCGCCTGATGCCCGTCGTTTTGCGCCGATGTTCGATGAGCCTAGCTACAAGGCGACCTTCGATCTTTCCGCTGTGGTTCCGGCCGATCAGATGGCGGTCAGCAATATGCCGGTAAAAAGCGAGAAGGATATGGGAGATGGCACCAAGCAGGTCGTGTTCGGCACGACGCCAAAAATGTCATCCTATCTGTTGTTCTTCGGGCTGGGCGATTTTGAGCGAATGAGTGAGCCCACCCCTAGCGGCACAGAAGTTGGTATCGTTGCCCCCAGAGGCAGTGGCGAGCAATCCCGCTATGCGCTGGATTCTCTGGCACCGCTGGTAGGCTATTATAATGATTATTTCGGAGTCGATTATCCGCTGCCCAAGCTCGATAATATTGCTGGCCCGGGCCAATCACAATTTTTTGGGGCGATGGAAAACTGGGGGGCGGTGTTTACATTCGAACGCATTCTGCTCAACGATCCTGCTATCACCAGCCCGGCTGTACGTCAGCAGATTTATGTAACGCAGGCACATGAAGTGGCTCATCAATGGTTTGGCGATCTCGTCACCATGGCTTGGTGGGACGATCTCTGGCTGAATGAAGGCTTCGCAAGCTGGATGGAGACCAAGGCGACCGATCATTTCAATCCGCAATGGCAGGCGCTGCTTGGCCGGGTGAACGGGCGCGAATATGCGATGAAGCTCGATGGTTTTGAAACGACCCATCCGGTTGTTCAGACTATTCGCACGGTCGAGGAAACCAATCAGGCCTTTGACGCCATCACCTATCAGAAGGGTGAAGCGGTCATTGCCATGCTCGAAGCCTATGCCGGGGAGGATGTATGGCGCGACGGTATCCGTCATTATATGAAGGCTCATGCCTATGGGAACACGCAGAGTAACGATCTGTGGAATGCCGTGGAGCAGGCCGGTGCACCGGGTCTGAGCGAAATCGCTAACCAGTTTACCCGTCAACCCGGTGTGCCGCTGGTCAAAGTCTCCGGCACATGTGCTGCCGGCCGCACACGACTTTCGCTGACGCAAAGCGAATTCAGCCGTGACCGCCGGCAGGAAACCGCTGCTAATCCGCAAAGCTGGAAAGTTCCTTTGCTTATTTCTGTTGGATATGGCGATGCCGAGCGCAAAGTACTTGACGGTTCCGCTTCGCTGACAGTGAATGGTTGCGGACCGGTGATCGTCAATAGTGGGCAGCTTGGCTATTTCCGCACGCTCTATGCGCCCGATATGCTCGAGCAGCTGGCTGACACACTGCCGCAAGCGGCCCCGATAGACCAGATGGGGCTGGTAGATGACAATATTGCGCTCGCTGAAGCGGGTTATCAGCCGCTTGGTTCGGCTATTAACCTGTTATCTGCTGTGCCGGGTGATGCTAATCCGGTCGTAGCTGAAAATGCCGTCGAAACCTGGGGCGAACTGTCGAAACTGCTTGAAGACCAGCCCGAACAAGCCGATCTCAACACGCTGATCGAGCAAAACTGGTTACCGCGTCTGGAACAGCTCGGTTTCGATGCCAGCGATGACGATACTCTTATCGACGCCAATCTTCGGGCGGCCCTGATCGTAACCCTCGGAAATATTGGTAACGAGCAGGTTGTGAATCAGGTTCGCACTCGTTTCGCCAGGCTGAAAAACGATCCGAAGGCGCTGGATGGCCCGCTGAAGACCACTTTGCTGAGCGTCGCCGCGCGTAACGCTACCGCCGATGACTGGGATCTGCTGGCAGAGCTGGCGGCCGGTTCTAACTCGGCTGTCGAGCGGCAGACTTATTATAGTCTGCTGGGGGCAGCGCAGGACCGGGCACTGGCGCAAAAGGCCCTGGACCTTGCCCTGACCGATATTCCGGGCAAGACGGTGAGCGCGTCTATTATCAGAAGCGTGGGACGCAATTATCCCGAAATGGCTTTCGATTTCGTGATGGCGCATCAGGCGCGTGTCGATGAACTGGTCGATAACTCCGCCCGGTCACGCTTCATTACCCGGCTGGTCGACACAGCCAAGAATCCTGCTGTGCTTGAAAAACTTGAGGCTTATGCCGACACGCTCGATGCGGATGAGCGCAAGCCGGTCGATCAGACAATTGCTAGCTTGAAGCAGAGATTGGAAAGCCGCCCGCGAATGCAGTCTGAGCTTAAGGCATGGCTGAAGCAGCAATAATATCCTGATGTCACGCATACATTCCTGCCGGATAATACCGGCAGGAATGCACTTTTGGTTAGCGCATCAATCCGCCAATCAGATTGCGAGCGAAACGGCCGATACCGGGAATGCCGATAGCCTTGCCGATCTCGTTGCCGATTGTCCCTGCCGCAGCACTGGAGGCACGAGCGGTGGGGCTGGAACGCGATTTTCTACCCCGTAGTTTACTGGCAAGGATCGTCCCGGCACTTGCTGCGGCGGCCGATGCAGCGGCCCTGGCCACCTTATCCCCCAGTCCGTCCCATAGGCTTGTGTGACGCCGTTCCCGCTTGCGGACTTCAATTTCACCTTTGTCGGCTACTTCTTCCGCTGTGGCAGCGGCATCTGCGGCTTTAGCGAGCAATACTTCTTCGGCACTCTCCCGATCCACTTTTTCATCATATTTATTGGCGACCGGTGAGGCCGAACGAATGATAGCGCGTTCCTTGTCACTCACCGGACCGAGCCGTGAGCGGGGCGGTTTGATCAGGGTACGCTGGACGATCGAAGGCGCGCCATCTGCAAGCAGAGTGGAGACAAGAGCTTCGCCCACACGCAATTCGGTTATGGCTTGTTCGACATCCAGATCGGGATTGATACGGAAGGTTTCGGCAGCCGTCTTGATGGCTTTCTGGTCACGCACCGTAAAAGCGCGCAGCGCATGCTGCACCCGATTGCCGAGCTGGCCTGCAACATCTTCGGGTATATCTGCCGGATTCTGTGTGACGAAATAGACCCCAACACCTTTGGAACGGATCAGGCGGACGACCTGTTCGATCTTGTCTTCCAGCACTTTGGGAGCATCGTTGAACAGCAAATGGGCTTCGTCGAAAAAGAAAACGAGTTTCGGTTTTTCAGGATCACCCACTTCCGGCAGAGTTTCGAACAGTTCGGCGAGCAACCAGAGCAGAAATGTGGCGTAGAGTTTTGGACTGCGCATCAATCGATCCGCAGCCAGTACATTGATATAGCCACGACCCTGTTCATCGCATCGCAGGAAATCGTTGATCTCAAGCGCCGGTTCGCCGAAAAACTGGCTGCCTCCCTGACTGTCGAGGCTTAACAATTGCCGCTGAATTGCACCGACACTGGCACGGCTGACATTGCCGAAACGTGCACGCAGATTCTGCGTATTTTCCGCAGTATAAGCGAGCATGGCCTGCAGATCGTCGAGATCGAGCAGAAGTAGCCCTTCTTCATCCGCAAAGCGGAACACGATATTCAGTACACCTTCCTGTGTGTCGTTAAGGTTGAGCAGGCGTGCGAGAAGCAACGGCCCCATCTCTGAAATGGTGGTGCGGATTGGGTGACCCTGTTCACCATACAGGTCCCAGAAAATTGCCGGATTATCGCTGTAGGTATAGTCTTCCATGTTCAGATCGCGAGCACGGCTTTCCAAACTGTCGGCATGTTTGAAGGCGGGAGATCCGGCCAGGGCTATTCCGGCAAGATCGCCTTTCACATCGGCTACGAAAACCGGCACGCCTTGTGCTGAAAAACTTTCCGCAAGGCCTTGCAGTGTTACCGTCTTGCCGGTTCCGGTCGCGCCTGCAATCAATCCATGCCGATTTGCCCGGGAAAGGTCGAGATTCTGCTGCTTTCCATTGTTTCCAAGGCCGAGAAAGATATGCGCCATACGGAGTCCGTTTGCTGTTATCGGGATCGTTCGACAGATCTGGCGCAGTGATCACTTACCGGTCAAGCAATAGACTTGCGCGGATTTGTCATTAAGGCGGGGAGAATGGTGGCAAGAGAACCGTTTATATTGCTTGATGATGCTCGCAGCGAAGGAGCGGGCGATGCGCATATCTTCGAATCGCCGCGCGAAATATTCGTGGCGCGGCGCCCCGAAGAGGTGGCGGATGTGCTGGCGCGCGCGGACGCGGCGAGGCAGGAGACAGGCGGCACACTGGCGGGCTATATCGCTTATGAGACCGGTTTGGCACTGGAACCTCGCCTTCAGCCTTTGGCTGCTGCACGTAGCGGGGCCGACGGGCCACTGGTCTGGTTCGGTCTTTTCGAAAAAGAGGAACGCCTTCCGGCGGCGCAAGTGCCCGCCTGGCTCGCGGCGCGAGCCGAACCTGGCCCTGCCACTATCGGGCCGTTAGAGCCACAAATTTCGACCGGAGCCTATCTCGCTGCTTTCGAGCGCTTGCAGGAGGCTATTCGGGCCGGGGATATTTATCAGGCCAATCTCACATTCCCGCTAGCAGGAGCGGCGCGCGGCGATCCGCAGGCCATCTATGCTGCAATTCGTCCGGCGGCGCATGCAGGCCATGGTGCGTTGTGTTTTGACGGGATGCACTGGCTGCTTAGTTTCAGTCCGGAGCTTTTCGTCACGCTGGAGGAGAATCAAGTCACGGTTCGCCCGATGAAGGGGACGCGGCCACGCGGTGCAGATGAGAAGCAGGATGCGGCTTTTGCTGCGGAACTGGCGCAATCGGTGAAGGACAAGGCAGAAAATCTCATGATTGTCGATCTGATGCGCAATGATCTCGCTCGTGTGGCGATACCGGGCAGTGTGAGCGTAGAAGGTCCTTTCGCGATCGAGAGTTATCCCACTGTGCATCAAATGGTTTCCACGATTACGGCAGAACTCGCAGAAGGGCAGAATGCGCTTGCGCTGCTCCGTGCTTTATTCCCTTGCGGGTCGATAACCGGTGCTCCGAAAATCCGCGCTATGGAGCTGATCGACGAAGTGGAATGCGATCCACGTGGGCCCTATTGCGGGGCGATTGGTATGATCGATGGCGCCGGGAATGCCCGCTTTAATGTTGCCATTCGAACTGTGCGCCTCACACCGGGCGAAAATAATCGGCATCATGCGGTTGCTGGTGTCGGCGGAGCGATTGTGGCGGATAGCGATGGCATGGCCGAATGGCGCGAATGTCTGGTCAAGGGCAGTTTCCTCCGCCAGTCCTCTACCGAATGTCAGGCCCCTTCCTTCGAGCTGATCGAAACGATGCGCTTCGATCCGCAGGAGGGGATACCGATGCTGGAGCTTCATCTTGAACGGATGAAGGCTAGCGCGGTGGAACTTGGTTTTTCCTTCGACAGACATGAAGCCCGCAATCAGATACAGGCGCTGTGTTTTGAACTGGACGCGGCGGCCCGGTTGCGCCTGCTTCTGTCACGCAGCGGTGCTATCACCTTGCAAACCGGACCATTGCCGGTTCCGTTTAGCGGAACGATGCAATGTGTTGCTTTACCGCATCCACTGGTAGCGGGAGACTGGCGTCTGGCTCACAAGACCAGTGATCGCAGTTTTTATGAGGCGGCGCTCGATGTAGCGAAACTGACCAATGCCAATGAAGCGCTGCTGGTGCGTGAGAATGGCCAGGTGGTTGAAGGCAGCTACACCAATATTTTTGTGAAACGAGGCGATACGTTTCTTACTCCCCCGACATCGTCAGGTTTATTATCGGGTATTTTGCGTCGGGCGCTGATTGCTGAGGGTAAGGCTGCAGAAGCTGAATTGACGCTCGATGATCTGGGCGATGGTTTTTTCCTTGGCAATGCATTGCGAGGATTGATGCCGGCAAGGTTGCAGTCATGAGCGGACACACTGTACCCCATATCCTTTCCCCGGCGCTTAACCGCATGGAAGTATCTGGCACCAATGCGATGACCGATCGCGCACAGGCACTGCGCGAAGCCGGCCGGGATATTATTTCGTTATCGGTGGGAGAGCCTGATTTTTCTACTCCTGCTCATGTGGTGGAAGCCACGAAGCAAGCGCTAGATGACGGATTGACCCGCTATACGCCAGTCACCGGGATGCAGAAGCTCAAGGAAGCAGCGGCACGCCATTACCGGCGCGATCTTGGAATTGAGGCCGATCCTGCGCGTATTCTGGTAACGGTGGGAGGAAAACAGGCCATTTTCGAAGCGCTGGCTGCGACTGTCAGCGAAGGAGATGAAGTGATCGTGCCATGCCCCTGGTGGGTGAGCTATCCGCAGATCGTGCGTTATGCGGGCGGTACCGTTGTGCCGCTCATAACCCATGCGCAGCATAAGTTTCGGTTCGATCCGGGCGATCTCGAAGCCGTTATAACGCCGCGTACGAAATGGCTGTTGCTCAATTCGCCCGGCAATCCCACCGGTGCCGTTTATCCGCGTGAAATGCTGCTCGGCATCGCCGATATTCTGCGCCGCCATCCGCAGATGATGGTGCTGTCTGACGATATTTATGCGCCGTTGATTTACAGCGAAGAACAGCATCAGACATTGGCGGCACTTTGTCCGGATCTGGCAACGCGCATCTGCACAATTTCCGGCGTGTCCAAAAGTCATGCGATGACCGGATTCCGTATTGGTGTCGTCACCGGGCCGGACTGGCTCATCGAAGCGATGGGGCGATTGCAATCCAATTCGACCGGCAATGCCTGCTCAATCGCGCAGGCCGGTGCTATTGCTGCTTTTAACGGGCCTCAGGGCTTCCTCACTGAGTGGCGGCAACAGTTTCGCCAAAGACGGGACAATGTCGTGGCGGCGATCAATATGATTCCGGGACTTTCCACGCCAAGGCCCGACGGTGCCTTTTACTGTTTTATCGATGCTACGCCGCTGATGGAGCGTTTTGGGGACGATCAGTCCTTGTGCCTTCATCTGCTGGAACATGGTGTGGCTGTTGTCGCTGCATCGGCCTTTGGCGGCAAGAATGGTTTCCGTATCAGTTTTGCTGCAGATGTTTCGGTGCTGGACGAAGCCCTGCATCGTATCGCAAAGGCTTTGGCGTGAGTACTATACCGATTCTCTTCGAAGATGCTGAAGCGCTGGTGATCGACAAACCGGCGGGTCTGCCTGTGGAACGGCCGCGTTCAGGCAAAGTGTCACTGGAGGATTATCTCGATTCTCTCAAACTGGGATTTCAGCGTTCACCGGTAGCGGTGCATCGAATTGATACCGACACCTCGGGTTGTTTGTTGCTGGCGCGTAACCCCAAGGCCCTGAAACGGTTCGCCCGCAGTTTTGAGGAAAAGCTGGTCAGCAAGCGCTATCTCGGAGTGATTGCCGGCGTGCTGGAGGAAGAGGAAGGAACGATTGCCCTGTCCTTATCGAAAGTGAGCACGCCGAAACAGGGCTGGCGAATCATTCCGGCGAAGAAAGGCAAGCCATCGGTCACCCATTGGCGGCGGCTGGCTGAAGCGAATGGCCGTACTTTCGTCGAATTCCTTCCTGAAACGGGGCGAACCCATCAAATTCGCGTTCATGCAGCTTCTGGTCTTGGGGCACCACTATTAGGCGACCCTGTTTATGGGGGCCGCGATTCGCAAGCTAGTCGTATGATGCTTCATGCCAGCCGCCTTTCTCTTCCGCGAGAAGGGAAAGAGGCAATCGAGGCCCTTTCACCGCTTCCTGAGGCTTTCAGGGATCTTGGTTTTAGCGATGAGTGATCTGGCCAATCGGGCTGTTGCTTTATCCGAAGAGAGCTTCATCGCTTCTTCCGGGCCGGGCGGCCAGAATGTGAACAAGGTAGCGACCGCTGTGCAATTGCGGCTCGATGTTTTTGCTTTGCGTTTATCACCGCCTGTTTTTCACCGTTTGAAAGCGCTCGCTGGCAGCCGCATGAATGCCCGTGGTGAAATCGTGCTGACTGCGCGCAATTACCGGACGCAGGAAGCGAATCGGCAGGATGCTCGTGAAAGGCTGGCTCGCCTCATCGAACAGGCACAGGAAGAGCCCAGGACGCGAAAGAAAAGTCGGGTTAATCGCGTTGGCAAGACGAAGCGCCTCAAAGGCAAGAAAGCGCGTTCTCAGGTTAAGGCCAACCGCGGCAAAGTGGACTGGTAAAACCGCTTCATAACGTCACAGGCTTGACTTTTACTTCACTCTGCCGCAATGGCAGCGCCGGAAGGGCGGCGTACTATGCGCCGCCTTATTGTTTCGGCCCGCCGGGCCATTTTTCGAGAATTCTAGGATCACGCCATGGCGAAGCCCGCAACTGTCAAGATCAAGCTGGTCTCCACTGCTGACACCGGCTTCTTTTACGTCACCAAGAAGAACCCGCGCAATCAGACCGAGAAGTTTACTTTCCGTAAGTATGACCCGGTCGTACGCAAGCATGTCGAGTTCAAGGAAGCCAAGATCAAGTAATCTTGGGTTCCTGCCTGAACCGCAGGAACCAGGCAGGTTCAGTGCGGGTTCAATGGCGTAATGCTTTTGGAACTCGTATGACAGACAAACTCGCTTTTTATGCTCGTAAACCAGCCCGTGCCATGATGGCCGGGCTGCTCGCTTTTGCTTTGCCGGTTGCTGTTGTAGCCCCGGCCGATACTGCTATGGCTGCGAATGACGATGCGCAGCTCGATAAAGCGGTTACTGCATTGCGCGCAATTTCCACCATGAAAGCCGATTTCACCCAGACTGACCGGTCCGGGCAAGTGGTACGTGGTGAATTGACGCTCAAACGGCCGGGCAAGATTCGGTTTGAATATGAAGATGCGGTCAACATGCTGATCGTTTCGAATGGCAAGGTGTTCACACTGGTGGATTACGATGTCCGTCAGGTCGAACGCTGGCCGATCAGCAAGTCCCCTCTTGGCGCATTGCTCGACCCGGAACGCGATGTGAGGCAATATGGCACGGTCCAGCCCACCGGGGACTCCAATGTTATCAGTGTACAGGTACGCGATCCGAAAAAGCCTGAATTCGGTACAATTACGTTGATTTTCGTTCGCGATTCATCGGCTCCGGGTGGCTACAAGCTGGCAAGCTGGGTGGCACTCGATTCGCAGAACAAGCGAACCACTGTACGCCTCGATAATCAGCGCTACGGGGTGTCGGTGAAGGATTCCGCTTTCACATATAAGGACCCGCGACCCTCATCCCGTCGGCCTAAGTGAACCGCTTGTCGCAGCAGCCGGTTTCTTAACCGACTTGCGGATTTTGTTCATAATACCGAAAGGCATAAACGCCTAGACAGAATGGGCAAGGCAGCGAAGACCGGGTTTCCCCCCTGTTGCCCCGGTTTCGACAAACGCCTTGCAAGCGTGACGAACGCTCAAGAGAAACCCTCGTCCCCATGCCCCCGGGGCGAGGGTTTTTCCATATCCGGTCGGGCCTGACAGCTTGCAGCCCTCCTATACGCCCCCTAAAGCCCTCCCATGGTCAAGATCACGAGCTGGAACATCAATTCGGTACGTTTGCGGATGCCGATCGTCGAACGTTTTCTCCGGGAGGAAGCGCCCGATGTCCTGTGCCTGCAGGAGATCAAGACGGTTGAGGAGCTGTTTCCCTTTAAGGCTTTCGAAGAGTTGGGATACACCTATCACGCTGTTCACGGTCAGAAAGGGTATCACGGAGTGGCCACGGTCAGCCGAATTCCCCTTCGGGAATTTTCCCGGCATGACTGGCAGGATAACGGTGAAGCGCGCCATGTTGGTGTGGAGCTGCTGGGGCCGGGACAAGGCATGATTCTGGAGAATGTCTATATTCCTGCCGGAGGTGATGTTCCCGATCGTGAGGTGAATGTAAAATTCGGGCAGAAGCTCGATTTTCTGGAGCGTATGACACGCTGGGCCGAGGCTATCGATCGGCCGACCATGATTGTTGGTGATTTCAATATTGCGCCACTTGAAAGCGATGTGTGGAGCCACAAGCAACTTCTGAAGGTAGTCAGCCACACACCGATCGAAGTGGAAGCTTTGCAGCGTTTCAGGGATGCGCATGGCTGGACCGATATCGGGCGCGACCATATCCTTGATCCTGAACGCTATTATAGCTGGTGGAGCTATCGCTCCAAGGACTGGAAGAAAAACGACCGGGGGCGGCGGCTCGATCATATGTGGGCTTCGCCTGAGCTGGCGGGGCAGGCGGTTGGCCATAGTGTGCTGGAAGCTGCCCGGGACTGGGAAAAACCCTCGGATCACGTGCCGATTACCACGGAGTTTGATCTCTGATTCCGACCGTGCCATCCCCGTCCCGCCGTGTTGCGCAGGCGGTGGATGCTTTGCGCCATGGCTGGCCGCTGGCCATTGAGGGCGCTCCCATACTGGCGCCGGTGGAAACCTCGGCGAGGCACGATTTGCGGGCCCGGCATATGCTCCTTGGAGCGAGCCGTGCAGCGACCTTGAAGCTGACCAATCAGCGCGAGGCTGCGCGTGATGAAGGGCCGGTACTGTTGCGCGGTGCAGAGCCCTTTACGCTGATTGCAGCTTTACCGGTGGCCGATCCTTCACGCGATCTGGAAAGCCCGTTGAAAGGGCCGTTCCGGGCGGAGATACTTGACTGGCAACAGGCGGCCGATACGGCATTGGAACTGGCCCGAATCGCCGGAATTCTGCCGGCTTTTCTGGTCGCACCGGACAATGCCGAAGAGGCGCAGCCGGTGGAGTCAGGCGATCTGGAGGCTTGGCGCGATGCAACTTCGCTGGCCATCGCAACACGTGCCCGACTGCCGGTTGAGGCTTGCGAAAATGCGGAAATCGTGGCTTTCCGCTCGCCCGATGATATGCGGGAGCATGTGGCACTGATTGTGGGGAATCCCTCGGGTGAAACCACGCCGCTGGTGCGGTTGCATTCGGAATGTCTGACCGGCGATATTCTGGGCAGTCTCAAATGCGATTGCGGGCCGCAACTCGATGCGGCTTTGCGCGCTATGGCGCAGGAATCTGCGAAAAATGGCGGTTGGGGCGTGTTGCTCTATCTGAGGCAGGAAGGGCGCGGGATCGGTCTTATCAACAAGTTGCGCGCCTATCGCTTGCAGGATCAGGGATTCGATACGCTGGAAGCCAATCGGCGGCTGGGATTGCCGGAAGAGGCAAGAGACTTTCCGGTGGCGGCAAAAATGCTGGATTTACTGGGGGTTGAGGCTATCCGGCTAATGACCAACAATCCTGAAAAAGTTACCGCTCTGGAAGGAGCGGGAATGCGGGTTGTGGAACGGGTTCCGCATCAGTTGCCAGCCAATCGGCATAATGCGCATTATCTCGATACCAAACGTGATCGGGCGGGTCATCTGCTTGATTAATAAGAGGAAAAATCGTCTTTTAGCGTAGCTGACTGTCTTTGCTGCCGCGGCGATTGAAGGCTGAGGATGCCCGGCTGGTGCGATCGCGTTCCTGCTGACAGGCAACGCAGGTCCGCGCCCCGGGAAGGGCTTTGCGACGGGCTTCGGGAATTTCCTCCCCGCATTCCTCGCAATATAAACTTCCTTCACGATTTGAAAGGTTTGCGCGTGCCCTTTGCACCGCATCGCTGATTGTATCGTCGATCTGTTCCTGCACCGCGCCATCGCGGCTCCAGCCACCTGCCATGGGAAACCTCCTTGCACAGGATCAATCGACAAGGGGGCCAGAGCGTTCCCTAACAGGGCCAGACCGGCCCCGAAGAGGGCCATTAACGCTTTTCATAGGGCCTGATACCGTTGCTCAGCGCATTGCCTTCCATATCGAGCTGATCGTCCGACCAGTTGGCGACGAACACCGTGCTCCATCCGACTCCCGGAGCCAGTCGGGCATCATTGCCGACAATCGTCAGCCCGGCGGAAGAATTGTGACGGTTCTCGGCCGCCACGGCGATCAGTGCGGAGTGATTTTCCTTGTCGCGCCCCTGCACGAACCAGTTATTGCTGATCTGCCCGGTCGCCCCGGCTGGCAGATCGATCATGTAATTGGTCGCCCGCCCCTGCGAATCGTCGAAACTGCAACTGGCGATCTGCACCTGCCCGGCCCGGGATTTTACATAATGGCCGCCGCGCCCTTTCTCGAATCGGCTGCGGGTGACGCGCAGCAATTTGTAATCGCCGATATAGAGCGAATGGGCGCAACCGCCCGGTCCCGCGCAGGTGCCCAGCCCGGTGAAAGTCGAGCGGTCGATGACAATGGTGCCGGTCGGGTCGCCAGCGCTCAGAATGCCCTGCTGGCTGTTCTGAAACCAGCTTTCCGCCACAGTCAGATCGCCACCTTCGAGGCGGATGCCGGCCCCGTTATAATCGCGCACTTCGATATTGCGGAAAGTGAGCCCCGACACTTCGGCGCTTTGCCCGCGCAATACCAGCGCGGCTTTACCTTCGCAGGCGACGCCGTCGAAAATCACTGTGCCCGGCTCTTCGGCGAGATAGGAAATCGCGCCCCCTTCCTGCACCGCGCATTCGCGATAGGTGCCCGGCGCAATCGAAATCGTGCCGCTGCCCGTGCCGATGGCTTTCACTGCCGCCTGCAATGTAGGGAAATGCTGCCCCGTGCCGGCCAGGGTGAAAGGCGCGTTGCCGCTCTGCGCCCATGCGGCATTGCCGGACAGGGAAAGCCCTGCGGCCAGACACAGCGCAATGCCGGGCAGATGTTTCATCGAAAAACGTGCCGCGATTGCGGAAGGGTTTCTATCCATGGCCGGTCGTCCTGCCCCCAAACGGTTAATAATGCCGTAAGGATAAGGCGGTGGAGCGCCAGAGCAATCAATATTGGCGGATCACGGCCAGAAAAGCATCGCCATAGGCATCGAGCTTCTTCTGCCCGACTCCGCTGATCCGGCCCATTTCGCTGAGGCTGGACGGGGAAGAGAGCGCCATTTCGCGCAGCACCGCATCGTGAAAGATCACATAAGGCGGCACACCGGCCTGTTCGGCCATTTCGCGGCGCAGGGTGCGCAGCGCTTCGAACAGCGGATTGCCCACCGGATTCGCATCCTGACTGGCTCGCTTTCCGCGCGAGCGGCTGCGGGCCGGAGGCCGGGCAATCGAAACCGGTTTTTCGCCCAGCAGAATGGCCCGCGCAGCACCGCCCAGCGCCAGCCCGTTATGTTCGGTCTGTACCAGCACGCCATGGGCTTTCAGCGTGTGGACCAGCGGTTGCAGCAGAGGCGCTTCTTCGCGTTCGACAATGCCGAACACGCTGAGATTGTCATGCCCGCGCTGGCGCACCCGCTCATCCTCCATGCCGACCAGCACTTTCTGGATATGGCCGAAACCGAAAGTCTGCCCTGTGCGATAGACCGCGCTCAGCAATTTGCGGGCCAGCTCGGTCGCATCGATTACTTCGGGCGGGGCGAGGCAATTGTCGCAATTGCCGCATTGTTCAGGCGGATCTTCGCCGAAATGGCGCAGCAGAATCGCGCGGCGGCAGGCAGGCGTTTCGACCAGTGCGGCCAGCGCGTCGAGCCTTTTGCGCTCGCCTTCCTGGCGGGCATCGCCCATTTCGCCGAGCCGCTGGCGGGCAATGGCGAAATCTTCCGCGCCCCAGAACATCACCGCCTGCGAAGGATCGCCGTCACGCCCCGCACGGCCGGTTTCCTGATAATAGGCTTCGATCGATTTGGGGATGCCGGCATGGGCGACAAAGCGGACATCGGGCTTGTCGATTCCCATGCCGAAGGCCACCGTGGCGACGATCACCATATCTTCGCTGGCGACGAAGGCGGCCTGATTGGCGGCGCGTTCCTCGGGCGGCAGACCGGCATGATAGGGCAGCACGTCGCGCCCTGTGGCAGCGGCGAGTTTGACCGCCATATCCTCCACCTTGCGCCGGGTGGGGGCATAGACGATGCCGGGGCCGGGCTCGTCTTCCATCAGCCGGGCAATCTGGCGCACCGGATTGTCGCGGTGGCGAATCGTGTAGCGGATATTGGGCCGGTCGAATCCGGCCACGATCAGCCCGTCTTCGGGGATGCCGAGCTGGGTGAGAATATCGCCGCGCGTATGATGATCGGCAGTCGCCGTCAGAGCGAGGCGCGGCACTTCGGGGAAACTGTCCAGCAAGGGGCGCAGCCCGCGATAATCGGGGCGGAAATCATGCCCCCATTCGGAAACGCAATGCGCCTCGTCGATCGCGAAAAGTGCCACCGGGGCACTGGTCAGAAAATCGAGAAATTGCGGCTGGCTCGCCCTTTCGGGCGCGACATAAAGCAGATCGAGCGTGCCGGCGCGAAAAGCATCCATCGTTTCGCGCCAGTCGGCATCGGCGCTGGTCAGCGTGGCGGCGCGCACGCCATTCGCCCGGGCCGAGCGAAGCTGATCGTGCATCAATGCGATCAGTGGCGAGATCACGATGCAGGTGCCTTCCAGCATCACCGCGGGGAGCTGATAGGTCAGCGATTTGCCTGCCCCGGTAGGCATCACGGCCAGAGTGGACTGCCCGTTCAGCACACGATCCACCACCTGCCGTTGTACGCCGCGGAAATCGGGGAAGCCGAACACATGTTGCAGCGTGTCGCGCGGGTCGGGAAGCAGCGTGGTGTCATCAGCCATGACGTATCCCTGCCAGAAGGCACGGGTTTGGGGAACACCTCGCAGTGGGATAATTAACGATTTGCAACCGGGCGTCTCGCGGCTAGTTTGCCCGCCGCGCAGGGAAGCATTTGATTCCCTGCATTCGAAATTGATGAAGGGGTTACCCGATGAAGAAGATTGCTTACACCGCCATGGCTTCGGCTTTTGCCCTGGCTCTGGCTGCTTGTGGCGGCACGGACAACGCCTCGGACGATGCGACGGCCGACAATGTCGAAATGCCCGCTGACGAAGCTATGAGCACGGAAGGCGTGGAAGCGCCGAGCGCGGATGACGCTGCCGAAGCTGCAACGGATGCTGCCGAAGCCTCCGAAGATGCTGCCGATGCCACGCAGGCTGCTGCCAATGATGCCGAAGAAGCTGCCAATGATGCGGCGGCTGCGGCAGAAGCCGCCACCAAGGCTGCTGAAGACGATATGTAATTCAAGGCCGTTATGGCTTGTGATGCAAAAGCGGGCGGAGCCGGGTGCTCTGCCCGCTTTTTTGCTGGCACCGGGAAGGCGGTTCGGGCTGCGCGCCTTGCCGGTATTATTGCCCGCTGGCGGAGGATGCCGTTATGATGCCGGCCTATCCTTCGTTCATATGCTGAGGACTGTTTCTGAAATGCCCCGAATTTCGCTGCCTTTCCTTCTGCTGATGACCCTCTCATCGACCCTCGCCGCCTGCCAGAAAAGTGACAGCGATCCTGGCCCCGGCGGGGTTACTGTGGGGGAAGCCAAAGCGCTGGATGAGGCGGCCGAAATGCTGGAAAAGCCACAATTGCCCGAGGAAGCGCTGGAGCCCGGGCAGGAACCCGCGCCCGACGAACAACAGGCCAGGCCGCAGGAAGTGTCCGAAGGTCCCGAGGGGGCCTGAACGGCATGGGCACATTCCGGTAGTGCCCGCCGGTATTTTGATGCCGTCAATGCCGCGCGCTTGAGCTTTTTTGCCGAAAGCGGACGGTAAAAAGCCGGTCTACAGGTCGCCGATCCGGGAGCAGTGGCCGGCTGCGACACGCCATCCCTGTGCGCCCTTATGCCAGAGACGGGTATAAGCGAAGATGCCCGACACCGGATGCTGATCGTATGTCGCTTCGAGCTTTGCCTTGGTCATGGCGACGATAAAGCCATGGACGGGGTGGAGCGCTGTCTCGAACAGATCGAGCTGCTGAATCTGCAAGGTCCGGCTACGATGCGCTTCCAGATCCTCCGTCTTGGTCGTTACATCTCCCATCGGACCCGTGAAGACGAGATCATCTTCGATCAGTTCGGACAAGGTCTCCACATCGCCCGCCACCATGGCGGCCCGCAGGCGCTCTTCGCAGTTCAGTACGTCCTGTTTCTGGTTCATGGCTACTCTTCATATTTTCGATTGCCGCAAGCGGTACAGCCGGTTGTCCTCCTATGGAAGGGCGGCGTGGGCGCGTTTCTCCACCAAATTATGCCATTGGGGTTTCCATTGGATTCTGGTCGTTCGCCATCGCGCCATCCCTGTCTCTAAGTCTTTCCTTTCGCCGGATTTTCCTCTGTGGAACCTTTGCAATGATTTGCTTTCACATGGTTTGAATGGTATTGTTTCATTCGTAACCATGGCTGTGCAAACCTCTTCTTCTGCCGATTTTACGGAACTGCCTGTCGTCCCGGCGGGCACGTTTACGGCACCGCTCCGCCGTCCGGCGCATATCGGGGAAGACTGGCTCGAACCGCAGCAGCGTAGCTATGACAGCGATGAGGATGCGATCTGGAACGACCTGTTCGCGCGACAGATGGAGATTTTGCCGGGCCGGGCCTGCAGTGCCTTTATGGCCGGGCTCGACATGCTCGATCTCGGCCGCGGCGGTGTGCCCGAATTCGGCCTGTTGTCGCAGGAGCTGACGCGGCTGACCGGCTGGCAGGTCGTTCCCGTACCGATGCTGATTCCCGATCATGTGTTTTTCTGGCATCTGGCCAATCGCCGTTTCCCGGCGGGCAATTTCATTCGTACCCGCGAAACATTCGACTATGTGCAGGAGCCGGATGTGTTTCACGACGTGTTCGGCCATGTGCCTTTGCTGACCGATCCGGTGTTTGCCGATTATATGCAGGCGTATGGCAAAGCGGGGTGGACCGCTTTGCAGCGTAACCGATTGAAGGCGCTCGGGGCCTTATACTGGTATACGGTGGAATTCGGCCTGATCCGGGAAGAAGCGGGGCTGCGCATTTACGGGGCGGGTATTCTCTCCGGCCCGCGCGAAGCGGTGTTTTCGCTCGAAGCGCAATCGCCCAACCGGCTGATGCTGAGCGTCGATCGCGCGATGCGAACCGATTATGTCATCGACGATCTGCAGCCGACCTATTTCGTAATCGATAGTTTCGCGGATCTATATCATCAGACGGTGGAGCGCGATTTCGGCGATATTTACGACAGCCTGCCGCCCGGCTTCACCTATGCCAACAGTGCGGTGATCGATACCGACCATGTGCTGCATCGCGGGACGCAGGAATATCACCTGTGCGGCGGGCGCGGATCGGATGCCGCACCGGTATAAGCACCCGATGCGATAGTGGCGCAGACGGATGGCGGACATGAAAAAGCCGGCCCCGAACGGATCGGCGCCGGCTCTGTCATACCATAGAAATGGCTTATTGCGGATCGGCATCCATATCGTCAGCCGCGTCTTCCATGGCATCGGCCTTGGCTTCACCGGCATCTTCGATAGCGTCAGCCTTTTCTTCGGTAGCTTCACTGACATCGCCTTCGGTCATGGCATCGGCCGTAGCATCGGCCTGATCTTCGACCGCGTCGGCCTGGTCTTCCATGTTGTTTTCAGCAGCGCTGTCACAGGCAGCAAGGCCCAGACCCATAGCTGCGGCGGCAGCGAACATAGCAATCTTTTTCATAACTTTCCCCTTCTTTGAATAGGTTAACCCGATACAGGCTAGCCTGACGAATTATATTTTGGAACAGGCTATTTGCCCATAACGTTTATCGCAACTGGCGATTGCGAATAAAATTGAACGCAACAAGCAGGGCCACCGATCCCAACAGGGACACCAACAAGGTGCCTACCGAATTGGTTCCGCCAAAAATGCTGCTATTACTCAATAAGGGGCTGATAAATATATCCGCCAGCAAAGCGCCGACAATGCCGATCCCCATATTCAGCAAGATGGCGCTGCTGCTTTCGGCTCTCACCCAGATCGAAGCCAGCCATCCGAAGATGGCCCCCACAACGATCAAAAAGACAACGCCCATGTAACAATCCTTCACAACTCTCAGCATTTGAAAATGTTGAGAGGATAGATTGTTCCGCAAAGGTGTAACCTAGTTAACTTACGTATGTTCCTGAAGGTAGCATGAATAAAAGCCGGTTCCCGTTGTATAAAGTTATATAAAAAGGAACCGGCTTTTAGCTTTACCAGATCTTGATGCGCTTATCGGGCGGCAGATAGAGATCGTCGCCCGGCTTCACATTGAAGGCCTTGTACCAGGCATCGATATTGCGCACCGGCCCGTTGACGCGATATTTTTCCGGGCTGTGCGGATCGATCAGCAGACGCTGGCGCCCGGCGGCTTCGCGCTGGGTGGACCGCCAGACCTGCGCCCAGGCGAGGAAGAAGCGCTGATCGCCGGTCAGCCCGTCGATGACCGGCGCCTCTTTGCCGTTGAGCGACATCTTATAGGCGCGATAAGCAAGGCTGAGGCCGCCGAGATCGCCGATATTCTCACCCAGAGTGAACCGGCCGTTCACACAGGTCTTGCCGTCATCATAGGGGCAGAAGGCATCGTACTGGCTGGCCAGCGCGCTGGTCGCCGCTTCGAACTTCTTCTTGTCTTCGGGTGCCCACCAGTTGCGCAACATGCCGGTGCCGTCGGATTTGGCGCCCTGATCGTCGAAACCATGGCCCATTTCATGCCCGATCACCCCGCCGATCGCGCCGTAATTGACCGCCGGATCGGCATCGGGATTGAAGAAAGGCGGTTGCAGGATCGCGGCGGGGAAGACGATCTCGTTCATCACCGGATTGTAATAGGCATTCACCGTCTGGGGCAGCATGAACCATTCATTGCGATCGACCGGCTGGCCGAGACGCGACAATTCGTCCTGATGCTCCCATTTTGCGGCCGCAACCGCATTGGCCAGCGGGTCGTCCGGTGAAATAGTCAGCCCGTCATAGGTCTTGAAGGTGTCGGGATAGCCGATTTTCGGGGTGAAGGCGTCCAGCTTGGCTTTCGCTTCCACCTTGGTCGCATCGGTCATCCAGTCATTTTCGGCAATCGACCGGGCCAGTGCCTTGCGCAGATTGGCCACCAGATCGTCCATCGCCGCTTTGCTTTCGGGCGGGAAATAGCGCTTTACATAAGCCTTGCCGAGCAACTCGCCCAGCTCGCCTTCAGTGGCGGCAACTGCCCGTTTCCAGCGTGGACGCTGCTCTTCCTGACCGCTCAGCAGCTTGCCGAACAGCGCAAACCGCGCATCGTCGATTTCGCCGGGCAGAACAGCGGCGTGGCCGGAGAGGAACTGCGCGGCCATGAAGGCCTTGAGCGTGGCGAGATCGGTATGCGCCACCAGTTCCATCATGGCCGGAAGGCCGCCGCCGATGCCCGACAATGTGTCTTGCGACAGGCCAAGCTTTTCGGCTTCTTCGTCGCTCGGCGGCAATTGCGGGACGAGGAAAGCGGCCTGATCGGCCACGCCTGTGTCAGCGAGCATTTTCTGCGTCGGGAAATCGGGCGCCAGTGCGATCAGTTCGTCACGGCTCAGCTTGTTATAGGTGATGTCCCGGTTGCGTAGCGCGGTGCGATCCCATTCGAGTTCGGCCACCTGATGTTCGAAATGATAGACCGAATTGGCTGCGCTTTCAGGATCCTGATAACCTGCCTGGCCCAGCAGGAAAGCGAGATATTTCTTATAGGCCGCCTGAATGGTCCGGTTCTGTTCACTGTCGACCAGATAATAATCGCGGTCGGGCAGACCCATACCGTCAAAACCGATGCTGACAATATAGGAATCGGGGTCCTTGGAATCGACCGTAACTCCGCCGGTAATCAGTGCGGGCAGACCCGGCTCTTCCATTACTTTGACCAGCGCATCGAGATCGGGCGCGGCAAAGATCCGGTCGAGATAAGGCTGTGCCGGAGCCAGACCGGCGGCATCGATGGCGGCCTGATCCATATAGGACTGATAGGCATCGACAATCCTGCGTTCGTCGGTGCCGGGCGCCGGATCGGAAGCGATCAGATCGTCGACCACCGCTTTCACATCGGCAGTCGATTTCTCGCTGAGCAGATTAAAAGCACCAAAACGGGTATATTCGGGCGGGATCGGATTGTTGCGGACCCATTTGCCGTTCACATAGCCAAAGAAATCATCGCCCGGCTTGACGGATGGATCGAGCGAATCCGGATTGAAGCCCCATGTGCCGAAATCCATGGTCGGGGTGGGAATTGTCTCGCTCTGAGAGCTTTCGCTTGCGGATGTCTGGTCCTGTGCGGCGTTGTCCTGCGCCAGAACAGGCGTCGTCAACGCCAGAACGGCCGCGGAAACGCCGGCCGTCAGAAGGTATTTTAGCATATTCGACCTCTTTAAAGGTAGCCGCAGAACGGAAAAGCGCTGCGGATCGATGCTTTACTCCTATCGCAAGCGAGGCCCCCAGAGCAAACGCTGGTCGCTCCGTAATGGCGGTTCGTCGATTTGTAGCGCATCGGGGACCTGCCGGGGGCAGCACTGCAGCACCGCCTTACGCCGCGTTTACGCCGTCAAATTGCAGTGAAGCGAGATGGGCATAGAGCCCTCCGGCGCCGGACAGGTCGCCATGCGTGCCCTGTTCAACGATCCGGCCTTTGTCCATCACCACGATTCGGTCTGCCGCGCGTATCGTAGCGAGGCGATGGGCGATGACCAGCGTGGTGCGGTTTTCCATCAGCCGGTCGAGCGCCTGCTGCACCAGCCTTTCGCTCTCGGCATCGAGTGCGCTGGTCGCCTCGTCGAGCAGCAGGATCGGCGCATCACGCAGCAAAGCGCGGGCAATGGCTATGCGTTGCCTCTGCCCGCCCGAAAGCCGGGCGCCCCCTTCGCCGAGAAACGTGTCGAGCCCCTGCGGCAGATCGCGCAGAAAATCCTCGGCATTGGCGGCAGCGGCGGCATCCCAGATCTGTTCGTCGCTCGCATCCCACTTGCCATAGCGCAGATTGTCCCGCGCGCTGGCGGCAAACAGAATGCCTTCCTGCGGCACAAGGGCGATTCGGCAACGAATGGCGGCGGGATCGGCGCTGGTGAGCGGCACGCCATCGATCCGCACCCGCCCGGCCTGCGGGTCGTAAAACCGTTCGGCAAGCTGGAAGATGGTCGATTTGCCCGCACCCGAGGGGCCGACAATCGCCACCGTTTCGCCCGGTTCCACTGTCAGATCGAAATCGGCAATGGCGGCCTGTTCGGGCCGTGTGGGATAGCGGAAGGTGACATTCTGGAAAGCGATGCTGCCACGCGGCGGTTCGGGCAGGGTCTGCGGGCGGGCGGGCGGTGCGACTTCGGGTTTTTCCTGCAGCAATTCGCCCAGACGGCTGGCAGCGCCTGCACCGCGCAGCAAATCGCCATACACTTCGGTCAGCGAGCCGAAAGCGCCCGCTACCATCACGCCGGTCAGCACGAAAGCGGCGATCGTGCCGCCGCTCAGCGTGCCTTCGGCGACCTGAATTGCGCCCCGCCAGAGCAGTAGCGTGATCGAACCGAATATGAAGGTGATGAGCACACCGGTCATGATGGCACGCATCAGAATTCGTTGACGTGCCGTATCGAAGGTCGCTTCGACGGCTTTGGAAAACCGCCCTTCCTCACGCTTTTCCTGATTGAAACCCTGCACGATCTTCATGGCGCCGAGCACTTCGGATACCATCGAGCCGACATCGGCCACCCGGTCCTGACTTTCGCGCGAAATCCGGCGCAGGCGGCGGCCGAACCAGACCAGCGGCAGAACCACGATGGGTACGGCAATGACCAGCATGGCGGTGAGGCCCGGGGCGAGAAACAGCAAATAGGCAATTCCGCCAAGCACCATGATGAGATTGCGCAGGGCGACCGAGATGGTCGTGCCCACGACATGCTCTATCTGGGCGGTATCGGCGGTCATGCGTGAGGAAATTTCCTTGGGGCTGTTTTCCTCGAAGAAAGACGGGGAGAGGCGCAGCAGATTATGCTGCACCGCAAGACGGATATCGGCCACCACCCGTTCGCCCAGCCAGCTCACACTGTAGAAACGGCAGGCTGTACCGATGGCGAGAACCAGCACGATCAGGAACAGATAGCGGAACCAGCGACCGATATCGGCCATATCGCCGCCGGCTTCGAAACCGCGATCGATAATCAGGCGGAAAGCCGCCGGAATGGCCAGTGTAGCGGCTGCCGTGACGAACAGCGCCAGGCAGGCAAGAGCGACCCGGCCAGGATAATGCGCCGCAGCGCGCCAGATCATTGTCAGCGGGCCGATGGAATCGGCAGGCTGCACATCGCTTCGTGTGGAAGAACGGGCCATGCAAGCCCGTTAGACCATCGGGCGGCAAGTTTGAAGGGCCCGAGATTATCCTGCACTTGAAAGATCTTTCCGCAGTGCAACATAATGTGTAAATAATCGTTATCCATACGAATCCAGCCAGTGGCGGTGCTTTGGGCCGCACACTATCAGGGGATAAACCATGCTGTATCAGGCGTATGAACTGCAACGCTCGCTGCTTTCCAGTGCCAGTAACTGGGCCTCTATCGGTGCGCAGCTTCTCAATAATCCCGCTTTGCCAATGGGATATTTCGGCGGCGGACCGGCGGTCGCGAGCGCCTTACAGGTGTTTGCGCATCTTTATGAAGATCGCGGTAAGCCGGAATTCAACATCCCCGATGTCGAACTGGACGGCAAAAGCTGGCCGGTGGCGGAAGAGGTGGTGCTGGAAAAACCTTTCGGCAGCCTGCGCCATTTCAGGCGCGAAGGCCTGCCAGAAGATGCTCCGCGCCTTATGATCGTCGCTCCGATGAGCGGGCATTATGCCTCGCTTTTGCGCGGAACGGTGGCTCGCATGGTCGATCATCAGGATGTCTGGATCACCGACTGGGCCGATGCCAAGATGGTGCCGCTGGAAACGGGCCATTTCGACCTTGACGATTATATCGATTATCTGATCGAATTTCTGACTTTCATCGGAAAAAATACGCATGTTCTGGCGGTTTGCCAGCCTGCTGTCCCGGCCTTTGCGGCAGCGGCGATTATGGGCAAGGAAGACCATCCCTACCGTCCGGCTACTCTGGCGATGATGGGCGGACCGATCGATACACGGGCAAGCCCGACATCGGTTAACGACCTTGCCATGGAACGGCCGCTGAGCTGGTTTCGCAACAATGTGATCGCTTCGGTGCCGTTCAACCATCCGGGTGCCGGACGGCAGGTCTATCCCGGCTTCCTTCAGCTGGCGGGCTTCATTTCGATGAATCTCGAAAGCCATATGATGAGCCATTACGAGATGTTCAAATATCTCAATGTCGGCGATCAGGAGAGTGCCGAAGCGACCAAGAAATTCTATGATGAATATCTCTCGGTCTGCGACATGACGGCGGAATTTTATCTTCAGACGATCGAGCATGTCTTTCAGCGCCATACGCTGCCCAAAGGTGAATTTGTTCATCGCGGCACGCCGATCGATCCTCATGCGATCAAGGATACGGCGCTGCTGGCCATTGAAGGCGAAAAGGACGATATTTCGGGCATCGGACAGACCCGCGCGGCGCTCGATCTGGCGGAAAAACTGCCCGAACGGATGAAGAAATATCATCTCGCCCGCGATGTTGGCCATTATGGCATTTTCAACGGCAGCAAATGGCGCAAGCGCACCGCGCCGGTGGTCGAGGAATGGATCCGGGCCAATCCGGGCAAGGTGAAGTAAACCTTTTCATTGCCCTGTAGCGGCAGAGTAGCGGCGGGCAAGATTTCAGGAGCCGGTGACAGAACTTCCTGTCACCGGTTCTGTTGTTTGCGGGTTTTGCCGGAGCCAGGGTTGCGTATGGGGACGCGCCCGTTCGATTTCCTCGCGATCGACTCGCCGGACATAGCTCCACAGCGCGCATTGCATCCCCACGATCATGAAGGCGAAGGGCTGATAGGCAATGCCGACAAAGGCCGCGCCGGTCAGATAGACGATCTGCGCCTGTTGCAGGCTGGTGGCGAGACCCCATTGCCAGCTTTCCTTGCCGCCTTCGCGTTTGCCGAAGCGCCAGCGCAGCCTTTCCATCTGCCAGATCCCGAGCAGGTGCAGCCAGAGCCACAGGATCAGCCCCGGCCAGCCCTGTTCGCCCAGCATTTCGAAATAAGAGGAATGGAAGGCGCGGCCTTCGTCGGTAACGGTATCGTAATGCACTTCGGTGGTGTCGCCGACTTTGGTGACGGTGCGGGTCTGATAGGTGAAGCTGTTGGCGAGGTAGGAATTGAACCCGCCACCCAGCGGATGCTGCGACGCGTAATCGATGGTCCATTGCCAGACGGCAATCCGGGTGGAGGCGGATTCATCGCCTTCGTGGCTGCTGATCGTATCCATCCGCTCGGTGAAGCTTTGCGGCAGGAACGGAATGGTCATGAGAACCGCAGCGACCGCGAGACCCAGATAAAGGAAGCGGTGTTTGACAGAGCGCAGCATGAGCGCACCCAGCACTGCAATGCATAGGAGGCCGGTGCGGGCCTCCGTGCCGACGAGCATGAGGAGCGCGGCGAAGATCAGCCCGGCAGCGAATAGTTTTACCCGGATGTCGGGTTTGAAAATCGTTCCGTATCTGGTGAGCCACAGCGCCAGCGGGATCATGGCGATGGCAGCGCAGGATACGATCGAGCTTTCGTAAATTCCGGCATTTTCCACCACCAGCAGTTTCAGTTCGCCGTACCCGCCGCCGCCGGCCAGCGTCTTGATTCCCCCGTCGATGATGATCGCGGCGAGCGACAGGACATAGATCAGCACCATAGCCTCTATGCGCAGTCTGGTGCGTAATGTGAGCGGCAGGAACATGGCGAAAAGCAGTGCTTTCCACACCCAGTCCCATTTGGTCAGGGCGGATTCTGGGAAGGCGGCGGTCAGCGTAGTTATGCCGCAATAGAGCAGTAGGATCGCCAGCAGCCCCTGCCGGAAGGTGAAGCGCCCGCCTTTTTTGGAATCGAGCGCGAGCCATCCGCCAAAAGCGGCAATAAAGCTGAGCAGCGAGAGCGGAATGGCGCTGATGATCGACCAGCCGATCTTCTGCGGGATGACGATATCGATATAAATATAGGCCAGCACCCAGATGAAAGGGCGGCGAAGCCCCGCCAGCATCAGCAGGGTGACAAAACCGAGCAGGGCAAGATCAGTCATGCCTGCCCGAATCTCCGCCAGCGTTGCTGTCCGGTCCGGATGACTTTAGCCAGGGGCGCCTGCGCCCTTCAGCGGCTGTATCGCTGTCATGATCGAGATCGTCGCGCATCAGCAACCGCCATATGGCGATGGCGATCAGACCATGCGTCAGGCCAATGGCAAAAAGGTCGACCACGAATTCATATCCTTTAAAAGGAGTACCCGTCCCATGCGCTAATATAAGCCGGTTGATACCTCGTTAAGGTTCCTGAGGCAGAGCTATAAGGCAATGACCCGGATTTTACATATTCTCGACCATTCGCTGCCCTTGCAGAGCGGCTACACATTTCGCAGCCGCGCAATTCTGAAAGCGCAGCAGGCGCTCGGGCTGGAAGTGTGCGGCGTAACCGGCCAGCGCCACAGTGCCGGTGGCCCGCCGGTGGAAGAGGTGGACGGATTGCGCTTCCATCGCACGCCAGGCGGCCCCTCGGGCCCTGCCGGCCTGCGTGAATGGCGCGAAATAAAGCTATTTGCCGACAGTATTGAGCGTGTGGTGGAGGACTGGCAGCCCGATATTCTCCATGCCCATTCACCGGCTTTGTGCGGTGCGGCGGCGGCGCGTGTGGCGCGCCGGCACGGCCTGCCGCTGGTCTATGAGATCCGCGCCTTCTGGGAAGATGCTGCAGTCGGCAACGGCACGGGGCGTGAGGGATCGGTCAGATATCGCCTGACCCGCGCACTGGAGAATCACGCCATCCGGTCGGCCAATGCCATCGTGACGATCTGCGAGGGTCTGCGCGATGACCTTCTGGCGCGCGGTTTTCCAGCCGAACGAATCAGCATCATGCCCAATGGCGTCGATCTCCGGCTTTTCGGTAAGGCTCTGCCGCGCGACGACGCACTGGCGGAAAAGCTCGGGCTGGGGGATGGTCCGGTGATCGGATTTATCGGCAGCTTTTACGATTATGAAGGGCTCGACGATCTGATTGCCGCCATGCCGCTTCTCACAGCGCGCCATCCCCATGTGCGTCTGCTGATGGTCGGAGGCGGGCCGATGGCGGAGCGCCTTGCCGCGCAGGCGGAGAATTCACCTGCCGCTGCGGCGATCCGTTTTACCGGACGTGTGCCGCACGATCAGGTCGAACGCTATTATTCGCTGTGCGATATCATGGCCTATCCGCGCAAAAGAAGCCGTCTCACCGATCTGGTGACGCCGCTCAAGCCGCTGGAAGCCATGGCGCAGGACAAGCTGGTAGCGGCATCGAATGTCGGCGGGCATCGGGAGTTGATCCATGATGGCAAAACCGGCATTCTTTTTGCGCCGGACGATCCCGAAGCCTGCGCACAGGCGCTGGCTGCAATGATCGATCGCAAGGAAAGCTGGCCTGTGATCCGTCAGACTGCACGCGATTATGTGAAGGATCATCACGACTGGGCGCATAATGTCCGCCGTTATCAGGACGTTTACAATGCGCTGCTAAGTGAGAGGAAATAAGCTTCAATCCTGAGATACGCCAATATGCGGCGATTCGCTCAGGCTGCACAGGAAGAGTGGATAACATGGCGAGCAATTATAGCGACAAAGCAACCGGGCGGCCGCACAGATCAGCGCCGATCAGTGCGCATCCGGCTTTCCCTGCTATCGTCGCCTTGTGGTTCGCAGCTTTGCTCGGACTGGGCAGCCTCGTTCTGCCGATAGGGCTGTTCGAACGGGTTGTTTCGCTGACCGGCCTGTCTTCTCTCGTTCCACAGGCTGCCCCGCCGCTTGGTGGAACCGCGCGTTTTGTTATTGCTTTCGGTGCAGCGATTGCCGGTTGCCTCGGGGGATGGTTGCTGGGGCGGCATCTGTCGACCCGTTCTTCCGGACTGGCCGAATCCCATGAGGATGAGGGTTATGGTGACGGATCGATCCCGGCCCGGCGGCGCGATTTTGCCAATAACAGCGAAAGACGGCCGCTTTCCGCCCGCGAAGAACTGGGGGAAGCAGGGCTCGATGCACCGGCGGATATGCCACCCGATCTGTTCGAATTGTCGCAACTGGCCGAACACAGAACTGCGGCGCAGGATCAGTGGATTGCAGATCGTGAGGCCGAACGTAATGAACGCGCTGTGGCCAGCGATATGATGGGCGGCTGGGACTGGAACGATTTTGCCAGAGAACGGTCCGCTGGCGAAGATATGGCAGACTGGCAGGATGAAGCGGAGCCGGGTGAAGAGGAGGATTCCGCCCCTTCGACCGA
The DNA here is from genome assembly GCF_003610805.1 of Altericroceibacterium spongiae. Taxonomy (GTDB): domain Bacteria; phylum Pseudomonadota; class Alphaproteobacteria; order Sphingomonadales; family Sphingomonadaceae; genus Altericroceibacterium; species Altericroceibacterium spongiae. Next base: position 285,281 of record NZ_RAPF01000002.1, read on the forward strand.
CATAGCGGATCGGGCCGATGAGAATTTAGCATCCGATATGGATGGTGTGCCTTCTTTCGGTGCCAACCAATCGCCTGAGCCTGCCGATGCGCAGGACCATGTGGAGCCGACAAGGGCCGATATGTTGGTGCCTGATGCTGAAATGGAAGAGGCCGCGCCCGCGCGTATCAACGAGCTTGATACTATGGGGCTGGTCCAGCTGGCTGAACGGCTTGGCAAGGCGATAGAGAAACGACGTGCCTGGTTACAGGAAAAGGCGCAGGCAAAAGAATCGGAAGGGATTATTCCCTTTTCCTCGGAGCCGGACCGCGAAGAGTCCGAAAAGAATACCTCCTTCCCTGTGCAATCGGGGGGAAGCCAGACACCGCTATCCGACGATATCGAAGCGGCCGAGGCCGGTGATGCGCGTCTGGCCATGGCCGAGTTTTTCGGCAGACAGAATACCGAAAAGCCTGCTGAAACAGACAATGGTGCTGCGGGCACGGTGAATCCGGTCGATAACAAGCCAGACAAGCCGGCTGCTTTACGTGGCATTCCGGCGGACTGGATCGACGATTCCGGGGAGGATGAAGCCATTGCGCGCTCGCTTTCTCTGCCGCTTGGGCAACGGACCCAATCGCATCCACGTCCCGCACCGGAGCAGTCGGAAACCGGTCGGCCCGCAGCCGAAGCTCAGGCGGGAAATGATGAAGCAGCACAATCCGCACCGGAGAAAAAGGATTCCGGCCGCCTGTCGCTTGTCTCCAGTCAGGAGCGAAACCGGACGCAGGAACGCTCCGCCCCCAAACCGATTGCGCGCCTGTCGCCACGGCGCAGAGCGCCCGGAAATCCACGGCCCTCTGCCGGGGACAGTTCCGGTCCCGACGTAAAGGATGAGCCAAAGGACGGGGCCGGGCAGGCTATGCCGGTCCAGCAGGCGCAACGGCGCTTTGATCCGCCTGCGGAGGATACGGCGAAGGCGTCGCGGGACGGCCAGTCGCCTTCTGACTCTGAAGAGGCGCCTGCAGGCGACAGAGCCGAGACTGAAAGAGCCTTACGCGCGGCTTTGGAAAAATTGCAGAAAATGACCGGAGCGGCCTGAGGCCTGTTGCCAAAAGGCCTCCCTCGCGCAGGAAGCTAAAAATTCATACTTGCCTGCATCTTGGCAAAGGTGAGGAAAAGTGGGATTGTTGCGTCAATGCTCCCGCAAAAGGGAGCAGATGATGTCTCCCGAGGCTTGCAAAAAAACAATCATGTCGCCATGGGGGCATTTCGCGACATTTTCGGTGCCACCCGAAGAGGGTGAGTCGCGCCTCATTGCCGGACTGGGCCGGGCGATGAGGTGGTGATTATGCCGGGCAAAACAGGATGGAAGAATTGACCGAGTTTCCCGCCCCCCAGGGCCTTTACGATTCGCGCAATGAGCATGACGCATGCGGTGTTGGTTTTGTGGCCAATATCAAAGGCGAGAAAAGCCACGCAATTGTAAGTCAGGCGCTGGAGATTCTTGCCAATATCGATCACCGCGGTGCGGTGGGTGCCGATCCCTTGCTGGGAGACGGCGCGGGTATCCTTATGCAAATTCCGGATGCTCTCTATCGAAAATGGGCACAGAACGAAGGGCTGACCCTGCCGCCGGAAGGTGATTATGCAGTGGCTATGTGCTTCCTGCCGCAGGGTGAGAAGGCGCGCAGCTTCGTCGTCGAACAGTTCGAGAAATATATCGCCAAGGAAGGTCAGCAACTGATTGGCTGGCGCGATGTGCCCACCACGCTGGACGGTCTGGGCAAGGCGGTGCTCGATTCCATGCCGCTTATCCGTCAGGCTTTCATCGCTCGCGGCGAAAGCTGCGTCGATCAGGATGCGTTCGAGCGCAAGATTCTGGCGATCCGCAAGCAGTTGCAGAATCCGCTCAAGGAACTGGCCGAAAAGCATGACGATCCGGATATCGCCCGGCTCTATATGCCGAGCTTTTCGAGCCGGACGGTGGTCTATAAGGGCCTGTTGCTCGCCAATCAGGTCGAAACTTTCTATGACGATCTGCGCGATCCCGAATGTGTCTCGGCGCTTGGCCTCGTGCATCAGCGTTTCTCGACCAATACTTTCCCGAGCTGGCGTCTGGCACAGCCTTTCCGCCTGATCGCGCATAATGGTGAAATCAACACGGTTCGCGGCAATGTGAACTGGATGAATGCCCGCCGCCGCACGATGGAATCGGACCTGCTGGGCGCCGATCTCGACAAGATGTGGCCGATCATTCCGCATGGCCAGTCGGATACGGCTTGCCTCGACAATGCGCTCGAATTGCTGCTGGCGGGCGGTTACAGCCTTGCCCATGCAATGATGATGCTCGTGCCTGAAGCGTGGAACGGTAACGATCTGATGGATCCGGCCCGCCGCGCCTTTTACGAATATCACGCGGCGCTGATGGAACCGTGGGACGGCCCTGCGGCGCTCGCTTTCACCGATGGTCGCCAGATTGCCGCCACGCTTGATCGTAACGGTCTGCGTCCGGCACGTTATTGCGTGACAAAGGACGATATGGTCTGCCTCGCTTCCGAAAGCGGCGTTTTGCCCTTCAAGGAAGAAGATATCGTGCGCAAATGGCGCCTTCAGCCGGGTCGCATGCTGCTGATCGATCTCGAACAGGGCCGCATCATCGAGGATGAAGAGGTCAAGGCCGATCTCGCCAATGCGCATCCTTATGCCGAATGGCTCGATCAGGCGCAGTATAAGCTGAAAGATATCGAAGCGATCGAGACCGATCATGAAGCGGTGCGCTATACGGGCAGCAGTCTGCTCCAGCGCCAGCAGGCTTTCGGTTATACGCAGGAAGATATCGACCGTTTCCTCGAACCGATGGCAACGGCGGGGGACGATCCGATCGGTTCCATGGGCACCGATACGCCGATTGCTGTGCTCTCCAATAAGAGCCGCCTGCTCTACGACTATTTCAAGCAGAATTTCGCGCAGGTCACCAACCCGCCGATCGATCCGATCCGCGAGGAACTGGTGATGGATCTGCTGTCCATGATCGGTCCGCGCCCCAATCTGCTGGGCCGCGATGCGGGCACGCATAAGCGTCTCGAAGTCAGCCAGCCGATCCTGACCAATGAAGCGATGGAAAAGATCCGTTCGGTCGAAAAGAGCTTGGACGGCGCTTTCCGCACCGAAACCATCGACATTACCTGGGATGCGTCGACCGGGGCCGAAGGTCTCGAAATGGCGATCAAGGAAATGTGCTGGGCGGCCACCGAAGCGGTGTTGCAGGATCGCAATATTCTGATCCTGTCAGACCGGGCCGAATCGGAAAATCGCATTCCGATGCCGGCTGCACTGGCCACCGCAGCGGTGCATCATCATCTCGTCCGGCAGGGCCTGCGAATGCAGACCGGTCTGGTGGTCGAAACCGGCGAAGCGCGCGAAGTGCATCATTTCTGTGTGCTGGCCGGTTACGGAGCCGAAGGGGTCAATCCCTATCTCGCTTTCGAGAGCATGGAAGCGCTGCGCGCAGCGAAATTCCCCGATCTCGATTGTGCCACAGTGCGCAAGAACTACATCAAGGCCGTGGGCAAGGGCATCCGCAAGGTCATGTCCAAGATGGGTATTTCGACCTATCAGTCCTATTGCGGTGCGCAGATTTTCGACGCGGTGGGCCTGTCCTCCGAATTCGTCGAGAAATATTTCACCGGCACCGCCACGACGATCGAAGGGATCGGCTTGCTGCAGGTGGCCGAAGAAGCCGTGAAGCGACACGATTCGGCCTATGGCGATAACCCGATCTATAAAAACATGCTCGATGTAGGCGGGATCTATCAATATCGCCTGCGGGGCGAAGATCACGCCTGGACGCCATCCAATATCGCCAATCTCCAGCATGCAGTGCGCGGCAATAACCCTCAGAATTATGAGGAATTCGCCCGCAGTATGAATGAGCAGTCGGAACGTCTGCTGACGATCCGCGGGCTGATGGAGTTCCATAAGGCCGATCAGCCGGTTCCGCTCGAAGAAGTCGAACCGGCAAGCGAAATCGTGAAGCGTTTTTCCACCGGCGCGATGAGCTTCGGCTCGATCAGCCGCGAAGCGCATACCACGCTGGCCATCGCCATGAACCGGATCGAAGGTCGTTCGAATACCGGTGAAGGCGGCGAGGAAGTGGACCGCTTCACGCCGATGCCCAATGGCGATTCCATGCGCAGCCGCATCAAGCAGGTCGCTTCGGGTCGCTTCGGTGTGACGACCGAATATCTCGTCAATTCGGACGATATCCAGATCAAGATGGCGCAGGGTGCCAAGCCCGGCGAAGGCGGGCAGTTGCCCGGCCACAAGGTCGATAAGAATATCGCTTCGGTGCGGCATTCTACACCGGGCGTCGGCCTGATCTCGCCGCCGCCGCATCACGATATCTATTCGATCGAGGATCTTGCGCAGCTCATTCACGATCTCAAAAATGTGAATCCGACGGCGCGGATTTCGGTGAAGCTCGTCTCCGAAGTGGGTGTGGGCACGGTGGCTGCCGGTGTTTCGAAGGCACGGGCCGATCACCTGACCATTTCGGGTTATGAAGGCGGCACCGGTGCATCGCCGCTGACCAGCCTCACCCATGCAGGATCGCCATGGGAAATCGGCCTTGCCGAAACCCAGCAGACCTTGCTGCTCAACGATCTGCGCAGCCGGATCGCCGTGCAGGTCGATGGCGGTCTGCGCACGGGTCGCGATGTCGCTATCGGCGCTTTGCTCGGGGCCGATGAATTCGGCTTCGCCACGGCTCCGCTGATTGCGGCGGGCTGCATCATGATGCGCAAGTGCCACCTCAACACCTGTCCGGTGGGTGTGGCGACGCAGAACCCCGAATTGCGCAAGCGCTTTCTGGGTCAGCCCGAGCATGTCATCAATTATTTCTTCTTCGTGGCTGAAGAACTGCGCCAGATCATGGCCGAAATGGGCTTCCGTACGATTGATGAAATGGTTGGCCGGGTCGACCGGCTCGACATGAAGAAGGCAATTCATCACTGGAAGGCGGAAGGCATAGACCTGTCGCGCATCCTTCATCAGGTTCCGCCGGTGGAAGGCCATGCGCTTTACCATACCGAACATCAGGAACACGGTCTGGCTGCGGCCATGGATGTGGAACTGATCGAAGCCGCCCGGCCCGCTATCGAACAGGGCGAAACGCTGGTGCTCGATCGCACGGTACGCAACGTCAACCGTACGGTCGGCGCGATGCTTTCGGGTGAAATCGCCAAGGCGCATGGTCATGCCGGCCTGCGCCCCGAACAGCTCCGTATCAACCTGACCGGTGTGGCCGGGCAGAGCTTCGGTGCATGGCTGGCCCATGGCGTGACGCTCGACCTGGTTGGCGATGCCAATGACTATGTCGGTAAGGGCCTGTCGGGCGGCCGCGTGATCGTTCGCCAGCCCGACGATGTGAACCGTACGGCCAATGACAATATCATTGTCGGCAATACGGTCCTTTACGGTGCCGTTTCAGGAGAAGCCTTCTTCAATGGTGTGGCCGGTGAACGTTTTGCGGTTCGCAATTCGGGTGCCGTTGCAGTTGTCGAAGGTACGGGCGATCACGGTTGCGAATATATGACCGGCGGTGTGGTCGTCGTTCTCGGCAATACCGGGCGCAATTTTGCGGCGGGTATGTCGGGCGGTATCGCCTATATTTACGATCCGGAACGCACATTCGAACAGCGTTGCAATATGGCGATGGTCGAACTGAGCGCAGTTTCCGCTGAAGGGGATGCCGATGAAGGTACCGGCCGGCCGCAGCAGCGCGCTCAGAGCGTCAACGATCTGGGTATGGGCGATATGTTGCGCCACGATGCGGAACGGCTGAAAATTCTGGTGGAGCGCCACAAGCTTCACACCGGATCGACACGTGCGGCGGAATTGCTCGCCGATTGGGACAATGCACTCGGCAAATTCGTCAAGGTGATGCCGCGCGATTATGCCCGCGCGCTGAAGCAGCTCGAAGCCGAACGGGAAGAAGCTGCTGCTGAAGCGGCTGAGTAAGGGTTACGAAAATGGGTAAGGAAACCGGCTTTCTCGAAATCGACCGGCAGGATCGCACCTATGACGATCCCAGGGAACGGGTGAAGCATTATAAGGAATTCTCGATTCCGCATAGCGAGGAAGGCCTGAAGAATCAGGCCGCCCGCTGCATGAATTGCGGCATTCCCTATTGTCACAATGGTTGCCCGGTGAATAACATCATCCCCGACTGGAACCATATGGTCTATGAAGGGGACTGGAAGAATGCGCTCGAAGTGCTGCATTCGACCAATAATTTTCCGGAATTCACCGGTCGCGTCTGCCCCGCCCCGTGCGAGGCAAGCTGCACGCTGAACATTATCGACCAGCCCGTGACGATCAAATCGATCGAATGTGCGATCGTCGATCGTGGCTGGAAGGAAGGCTGGATCAAGCCGCAGGTTCCGGAAAAGCGGACCGGGCGGACGGTCGCTGTGGTCGGTTCGGGTCCGGCTGGCATGTCCTGCGCCCAGCAGCTCGCCCGTGCAGGCCACACAGTGACGGTATTCGAAAAAAGCGACCGTGTAGGCGGTTTGCTGCGCTACGGCATTCCCGACTTCAAGATGGAAAAACATCTGATCAATCGCCGCATGGTGCAGATGGAAGCCGAAGGCATTACTTTCCGTACATCGACGGAAGTCGGTGTCGATGTGTCAGTGAAGTCTCTCAGGGAAAATTTCGATGCCATCGTGATGGCCGGCGGTTCGGAAGAAGCCCGCTGGCTCGACATTCCGGGCTCGGAACTGTCCGGCGTGCGTCTGGCGATGGAATTCCTGACCCAGCAGAACAAGCGCAATGCGGGCGACGATGAAATGCGCGCCGCCCCGCGCGGTTCGCTGACGGCGACGGGCAAGGATGTGATCGTGATCGGCGGTGGTGACACCGGCTCCGATTGCGTGGGCACGTCCAACCGGCAAGGGGCGAAAAGCGTGACTCAGATCGAGATCATGCCCCGCCCGCCCGAAAAAGAAGATAAGCTGATGACCTGGCCTGACTGGCCGATGAAGCTGCGCACTTCGACCAGCCATGAAGAAGGCGTTGATCGTGAATGGGCTATTCTGACCAAGGAAGTGGTCAGCGAAGATGGCAAGGTCACCGGTCTCAAATGTGTCCGTCTCGAATGGGAAGGACGCCAGATGAAGGAAGTCGAGGGCAGCGAATTCGTCTTGCCTGCCGATCTCATTCTGCTGGCCATGGGTTTTGTCGGCCCGCGCAAGACCGGTCTGCTCGATCAGTCCGCCGTTGAATTGACCGATCGCGGCAATGTGGCGGCTGACACCCAGAATTACCGGACCAGTCAGGATATGATCTTTGCCTGCGGCGATATGCGCCGCGGCCAGAGCCTTGTTGTCTGGGCGATCCGCGAAGGCCGTCAGGCTGCACGTGCCGTTGATGAAGCCTTAATGGGATTCAGTGAATTGCCGCGCTGATTGTCCTTTGCCAAATTAAGGAAAAGGCCGGGGTGCTCAATGGAGCGTCCCGGCCTTTTCGTTCATACAGAGCTTGCAGACGTAGTTTTCAGGCGTCTTCCACCTCTTCTACCTGCCGGGCTTCCACCTGTTCGCTGGCTGCTTCGAGCAGCAATTGTTCAACCCCTTTGCGCCGGTCGGCCGTATCGAGTTTGCCGCCCAGCAGATCGGTGACATAGAATGTGTCTACCGCACGTTCGCCATAATGGGTGATATGCGCGGAATTGACCATCAGATTGGCTTCGAACATGGCGCGGGCCAGCCGGTTGAGTAAAGCAGGGCGATCCTTGGCATTCACCTCGATCACGGTGAAGCGTTCACTGGCCATATTGTCGAAAAAGACACGCGGACGTACTTCGAATGTTTCGGCGCGTGCGCGGGGATGGGGGCGCTTGGCCAGTTGAGGCAGCAATTCCACCTTGTTCCCCAAGGCATCCTCAATGGCGACACGCAGACGGTCGAGCTGCATTTCTTCCCGGAAAGGCCGCCCAAGCGGATCCTGTACGAGGAAATTGTCGAGTGCCTTGCCGACCCGCGTCGTGTGAATGCGGGCATCGATCACATTGCCGCCGGCCAGATGAATACCGCCGGCGATGCGATAAAACAGACCGGGATGGTCGTCACCGATCACCGTGACCAGCGTCGCTCCCCGGGCTTCGTAATATTCTGCATGAATGGACAGTTTGTCCTGCTTTTCCTTAGCGGCGTAATAATGCGGCAGATTGATTGCGATGACGTCTTCAGGTTCGGCAATCCAGTAGGAATCGTCGAAGCGGTCATCCAGCGCCTCGATAATATAGGCCTTGTCTCCCAGAAGTTCCGCCACGACCGCCTTACGCTGCGCAACACGTTCTGCCCGTCCGCGCCGTTTATGACCCAGCCGCAGCCTTTCCTCGGATAATTCGAACAACTCGCTCAGGAGCTGGCCTTTCCAGCTATTCCAGATGCCCGGGCCGACAGCGCGAATATCGACAATCGTCAATGTGGCGAGCAAGCGGAGGCGATCGAGACTTTGCACCTGGCTGACGAAATCGATGATCGTTTTCATATCCGACAGGTCGCGCTTGAAAGCAGTGGCGCTCATCAGCAGGTGATGGCGGACCAGCCAGGCGACCAGTTCGGTTTCCTCTGCACTGAGGCCCAGACGCGGGCACAGTTTCATCGCTACCTCGGCCCCCAGAACCGAATGGTCTCCTCCGCGCCCCTTGGCAATGTCATGCAGCAAGGTCGCGGTATAGAGCACGCGGCGCGAAGATACGGTGCCGATGATTTCGCTGGCCAGCGGATGTTCCTGCTCCAGCGAGCCTTTTTCGATACGGGACAGCAGACCGATGGCCTGAATCGTATGCTCATCCACCGTATAATGGTGATACATATCGAATTGCATCTGCGCATTGACCTTGCCGAAATCGGGCACGAACCGGCCGAAAACGCCTGCTTCATTCATCCAGCGCAGCACCACTTCCGGATTGTTATGGCCGGTCAGCAGTTTCATGAACAGATCGTTGGCGCGTTTATCCTTGCGGATTTTTCCCTTGATGAGGCCTGCATCACGGCTGGCCATGCGCATCGTTTCGGGATGGACTTCCAGATTGTCCTCTTCGGCAATCTGGAAAATCTCGATCAGCCTGACCGGATCCTGCTGGAACCACAGATCGTGCGGTGCGGCGATCCGGCCCCCGCTGACACGATAGCCGCGGACATTGCGCGGTTTGGCGCGGAACCCGGCCAGCAATCCGCGTGCCTTGCGCTTGCTGGCAATCTGCTCATCGAGCTGAGCGAGGAAGACGCCGGTCAGATGGCCGACATGTTTGGCCTGCAGGAAATAGAACTGCATGAAACGTTCTACGGCACTTTTGCCGGTGCGGTCTGCGAAATGCATCGCTTTGGCAATTTGCGGTTGCAGGTCGAATGTCAGCCGGTCTTCGGCCCGGCCTGTGATCGTGTGGAGATGGCAGCGCGTGGCGAGCAGAAAATTTTCCGCCCGGCGAAAAGCTCGATACTCCGATTTGGTCAACAGGCCGACATCAACCAGCTCGGCCGCATTGCGCACCTTGTGAATATATTTACCGATCCAGTAGAGCGTCTGAAGATCGCGCAACCCGCCCTTGCCGTCTTTTACATTGGGTTCGACGACATAGCGGCTGTCACCCATACGTTTATGCCGGGCATCGCGCTCGGCAAGCTTTTCAGCGACGAATTGCGCTTCGCTGCCGCGAACCACTTCGGCCCAGAAGCGACGACTGGCCTCTTCCATGACATCCTGATCGCCCCACAGATAGCGGCCCTCGAGCAGGGCGGTGCGGATGGTGAGATCCTGTTTCGCCATGCGGATGAGATCGTCCAGCGAACGGCTCGAATGGCCGACCTTAAGGCTTAAATCCCACAGGAAATAGAGCATGGCCTCAATGACCTGCTCGCACCAGGGCGTGTCTTTGGTTGGCGTGACAAAGCCGATATCGACGTCGGAATGCGGGGCCATTTCGGCGCGGCCATATCCGCCCACAGCGATAATCGCGAGCCTTTCCCCGGATGAGCGGTTGGGTGCCGGATAGACATGCGTCACAACATGATCGTGCATCACGCGAATAAGCTGATCCATCAGGAAGGCATGGCCATGCGTGCATTCATGCCCGGCCGAGGGCTTTTCCTGCAAACGACGGGCCAGTTCCGCCCGGCCATTGGCCAGTGCTTCACGCAGCAGCTCAACAACGCGCGGGCGCGCCTTTTCGGCTGAAGTGGCAGCGACTTCCTCCGCAATGGCGGCGGTAAGCTTGCGCCGGTCGATCACCGCGCGCTGATTGGGGATTCTGATGGCAGTCACAAATCCTAGATAGCTATGCGACGAGCCTATGCAAATGCTCCTCTTGGCCTTTCGCACAGGGCCGGCCTGTGCCAAAGACGGCGTGCCCGCATGGTTTGCGGTCAGGACAGTGGATATAAGGCAAGGTCTATGATGGAATTTCTCGCCGCCGGCGGCAGTGATGCGATTCACTGGGCGGATCTGGGCTTGCGGCCCGGTATCGATCTCGGCTTTTTCACCTTGCGCTATTATTCGCTCGCTTATCTTGCGGGAATCCTGCTGGCATACTGGCATCTCGGGCGCATGATAAAGGCCCCCGGCGCGCCTATGGCCCAGCGCCATGTGGACGATCTGTTCTTCTATTGTACGCTGGGTGTAATTCTCGGCGGCAGGCTTGGCTATGCCACATTTTACGAACCCGATCTGTGGACCGATCCGGCGGCGCTGGTGGCCGTGTGGCATGGCGGTATGAGTTTTCACGGCGGGCTGATCGGTACGGTAATCGCCATGGCCTATGTGTCATGGCGCGGAAAGCTGCCTTTTATCCGCGTGGCGGACTATATTGCCGTGAACGTACCGTTCGGCATGATGTTCGGACGCATCGCCAATTTTATCAATGGTGAATTATGGGGACGCCCGGCCGGGCCGGATGTACCCTGGGCGATGATCTTTCCGGGGGCAGGGCCACTGCCGCGCCACCCCAGCCAGCTCTATGAAGCAGCGCTGGAAGGTTTTTTGATGATGGTCATCATGTTGCTAACCTTCTGGCTCAGCCGCGCCCGTTTCCGTACCGGCCTGCTGACCGGCATTTTCGTGACCGGCATCGCTATGGCGCGTTTCACCGTGGAATTTTTCCGTGAACCCGATGCCCAGCTGGCCGATTTCGCTGCCCGCAGCGGGCTTAATATGGGGCAATGGCTGACCATTCCACTGATTCTTCTGGGAATTGCACTGATTATCTGGTCGCTTTCACGTCCGGCGATTGCCAGTGGAGCCAAACGGGACGAGGCATGAGCGAACAGCCGCTTGCCGAGACCTTTCGCCGGCTGATTACCCGCACGGGGCCGATCAGCATCCAGCATTATATGGGGGAATCGAATGCCCGCTATTATGCGGGGAAAGACCCGCTGGGCGGGCAGGGCGATTTTATCACCGCGCCTGAAATCAGCCAGATGTTCGGCGAACTGATCGGCCTGTGGCTGGTCGATATCTGGATGCGCGCGGGCAAACCTGCACCGGTACATTATGTCGAGCTGGGGCCCGGGCGTGGCACGCTGGCCAGGGATGCGTTACGCGCAATGGGGCAATACGGACTATCACCTGAGGTGCATTTCGTTGAAGGCTCGGCGGCTTTGCGGACCGCTCAGGGCGGCCTTTTGCCCAATGCGCAGTTCCATGACGATCTGTCGTCTCTGCCCGATGATGCGCCTTTGCTAATGGCTGGCAATGAATTTCTCGATGCGTTGCCCATTCGACAGCTGGTGAAGACCGAAAGCGGATGGCGCGAACGCATGGTGGCGCTGGAGAAGGAATCCTTTATCTGTGTAGCCGGACAGAACCCGATGGATGCAGCTCTTCCGGAAGAGCGCCGCAAGGCCGAAGAGGGAACGATTATCGAAGTGTGTCCCGGCGCTTCCGCAGTGATGGAGGAAGTCGTCCAGCGGCTTGACAAGCAGGGTGGGGCCGCTCTGCTGATCGATTATGGCTATGATCGGGTGCAGACAGGTTCTACTCTTCAGGCGGTGCATGCGCATCGGAAGGTCGATCCTTTTGCCATGCCGGGTGAAGCCGACCTCACAGCGCTGGTGGACTTTGCGACTTTGCGTGACATTGTGGCCCATAGAGGCGGTGATTGTCTGGGTGTTACGACACAGGGCGAATGGCTGCGGGCTATGGGTATCGATCATCGTGCTGAAGCGCTTGCGCGGCGGTCGCCCGCGCATCGGGAGAGCCTGCAGGTGGCAAAGGACCGGTTGACTGGCGATGATCAGATGGGCCGGTTATTCAAGGTAATGGGCCTGGCTGCGCCGGGCTGGCCGCGGGGGGCAGGTTTTAAGGCTTAGCTGCCGGTGCTGTTTCCAGTTTCGATGTCTTTGGCCAGTTGTCTGGCGGCTTCACGCGGAGAAAGCTTGTTATCCTTGCGGTCGACCGCATAATTGGCTTCGCGCATCCGGGAAACCGGAATGGCTCCGACCAGCGGGCGCAGTGCATTTACGAAGCGTTTCTCTTGCACGCGCTGGGGCGTAATGAGCAACAGGGCATCATAGGCAGGTAAGGCGCCTTTCGGGTCTTTCAGAACGGTCAGATGGTCTGCGGCAATGCGGCCGTCGGAAGAGAAGGCCGCAATCACATCGGATTGCCCGCTTTGCAGCGCATTATACATGAATGTTGCTGTGTAATTGCGAATTTGCGCAAAGTTAAGCCCATAGGCATCGCGCACGGCATGCCATTCGGGTCGTTCGAAAAACTCCACATCTCCCCCGACATTGAGGCGTGAGGATAGCGACGCCAGATCGGTGAGCGAACGGATTCCCAGTTCCTGTGCCCGTTCCCGCCGCATGGCGAATATATAGGCATTTTCGAAACCGAGCGCTCCGAGCATGCGGGTTCCGGTGCTGTCCTTCTCCCATTTGGCGATTTCGGCGATCATCCGGCTGCGTGCCGGTGTTTCTTTCCGCTCCATCTGATTGGCCCAGAGCGTACCGGCATAATCGACATAGACATCGATGGCTCCGCTGGTGAGCGCAGTGTGGATGACGGCGGATCCGAGACCTTCGCGATATTCGACATTGTAGCCCGCCTGTTCGAGGCGCTGTCCGATCAAACGGGCGAGAATAAATTGTTCGGAAAAGTTCTTCGCACCCACCACTATCGTGTCCCGCTCGCCAGTGTCTCTACTGCTCCAGCCCGCCACTGCTATTCCGGCCAGCGCTAAGCTCAGTCCGATCCAGACCAGCAGAGGTTTGCGGATGGCAAAGCCGCGTTCGACCAGTCCCAGAAGCGTATCGGCGATGAGGGCGAGGGCTGCAGAAGCAATACATCCGGCGAGCACAAGAACCCAGTTCTGGGTTTGCAATCCAGCGAATATCGGATCGCCGAGACTGGGTTGCCCGATAGTGGTGGCCAGCGTAGCGGCGCCGATGGTCCAGACCGCGGCGGTACGGATTCCGGCCATGATATAAGGCGCGGCCAGCGGTGCCTCCACCAGTCGTAATTTCTGCGCGGCAGTCATCCCCATGCCATCGGCGGCTTCGAGTATACCGGGATCCATATTGGCACGTGCGGTGACCGCGTTGCGCAGGATCGGCAGCAGGGCATAAAGTGTCAGAGCCAGCAAGGCAGGAAGGAAGCCCAGTGTTGGCAAGCCCTGCCCGAACAGGCCCCGCAGAGCGAGGAGCAGGGGGAAAAACAGGGCAAGCAGGGCAAGCGCCGGAATTGTCTGAATGAGGCTGGCAAAACCCAGCGTGAGACGGGCGATATGGGGCGCGCGGCTGGCCCAGATAGCAAGCGGCAAAGCAATCAATGTGCCAAGGGCAATAGCAGAAGCACTGAGCAGCACATGCGAGGCCAGCGGGCCTCCCAGACGGGAAAGAGCGAGGATCAGATCGCTCATCGCGTCAGATCTGCCAGCGCCTGCGCCTGTTCGCGCGGAACGGCGACCAGTGCCTGCGCAATCTTTCCCCCTTGCCCGGCAAGCAATTGGGCGGGTGTCGCATCGGCGACGATCATGCCGGCATCCATCACAAGAATGCGATCGGCCAGAAGCAGAGCTTCGGCCATATCGTGGGTCACCATAATAGTGGTCAAATCCAGTTCCTGATGAAGGTCGCGCACCCTTCGGCCCAGCGCGTCGCGCGTAATCGGATCGAGTGCGCCGAACGGTTCGTCCATCAGCAGCAGATGGGCATTGCCGGCCAGCGCGCGTGCCACACCGACACGCTGGCGTTGTCCACCGGACAATTCATCCGGCCTCCGCCGGGCTAGTGCCGGCTCCAGTTCCACCAGTTCAAGCAGACGAGCGATTGCACCGTGGCCGATTTTCTCGCCTTCCAGCCGCGGGACAATGGCGATATTTTCCGCCACTGTCATATGCGGGAACAGACCGACACCCTGAAAGACATAACCGATCCTGCGGCGCAGCCGCGATGGCTGAGAACCTGCCACGTCCTTTCCTTCGAGAAGTACTGTGCCAGCGGTCGGTTCGATAAGTCGATTGACGGTTTTGAGCAGCGTTGATTTGCCCGATCCCGAAGCACCCACGAGGGCAACGAAGCTGCCTTGCCGGATATCGAGTGTAACACCGGCAACAGCGGTGGTTTCACCGAACTGCCGGGTTACGCTGTCGAAGCGAAGGAAAGGGCGGTCGCCTGCCGCCATCCCTTAACGGGCGAGAGCCGTTTTGGGCAGGTGAAGTTCGACAAACAGTCCATCATCTTCCCAGCGCCGATCCCACGATCCGCCCAGCTGCCCCGCCACACTGGTATCGATCAGACGCGATCCGAAACCCGTAGAGCCTTTGAAATCGCCCGGCGGAGCATCTTTCTCACGCCATAGCAAAGCCACCATGTCGCCCTGTTCGAGGATTTCGAGTTCCACCGAGCCTTCTTCTACCGAGAGTGCGCCATATTTGGCGGAATTGGTCGCCAGTTCGTGAAAGACAAGCGCAAGCGGGGTGACTGCCCGTGATCCGATCTGCACTTCATCGCCGGAAATGCGGATACGGGCATGATCGCCCGTGCCGTAGGGGGCGAATAATTCTTCGAGCAGACCCCGCAGATTATCCCTGACCGCATCGGTGGCCGGGCGAACGAAGTCATGCGCGCGGCCTAATGCACGAATAGTCTGGATCAATTCCTCGCCGAAGGCCTTATGTTCTGGCTGACGCCGGACGGAAAGTGATACGAGCCCAGCGACAACAGCAAATATGTTTTTGATTCGATGAGATAATTCTTTCGCCAGTAAATCCCGGCTTTCGGACAGGCGATGAATTTCGTCTACATCGACAGCCGTGCCGAACCAGCGGATAATTTCTCCACGTGAATTATGGACCGGCACGATTCGGGCCATCATCCAGCGATATTCGCCATCATGGCGCAACAGTCGCAATTCTCTCTGGAAAGCTTCGCCTGTCTTCAATGAGGAAGCCCATTTTTCCTGCACGGCGGGCAAATCGTCAGGATGAATAGTCGTGCGATCCGGCCCGAAGCCGGTGAATTCGATCAGTCGGCGATTGAAATAGTCGAAATTGCCCTGCGTGTCGGCGGACCAGGCAATGGCAGGGATCGAGTCGGCAATCGCCTGAAACTGGCTTTCACTATATTCCAGTTCGCGCCGGGCGGCGAGGGTCTCGCGCCGTGAGCGGAGCCGTCGCATCACGGCATTGGCCAAAACAGCCAGCCCTTCTCGCTGAAATTCGGTCAGGCCTTCAGGTCTTGGCTGCGAATCGATCACACATAGTGCTCCCAGCGGCACACCTTCGGGTGAGCGCAGGGGCTGCCCGGCGTAAAAGCGAATATTGGGCGGGCCTGTGACCAGCGGATTGGTATGAAAACGTTCATCCCGCGTGGCGTCTCGCACCTCCATGATGCTACCGAGCAACATGGCGTGGGCACAGAAGGAAGAACTTCGCGGTGTTTCGCGCGTAGCCAGTCCCTGACGGGCGATAAAGCGTTGTCTTTCTTCTTCCACCAGACTGACCAGCGCAATGGGTACGTCACAAAGTCGGGACGCGAACTGAACGATTTGTGCCAGCTCAGGGTCATCTTCCAGCGCTTCGAGTCCATACATCTCCATCAGATGCATACGTTGCTTTTCCCCTTCGGCTGTGCCCGTCTGGACGGGAGGAAGGGGGGAAGATGCGGGGGAGGGAAAGACGGTCTTCAAATCATGTATCCTGCGTTACGCGGCGAAATTACCTGAAAACCAAAAGATTAAAAGGGGGACTGGTGGTTTGTACCCTTTTTGTTTCATTGTATCGGTTTGTTTTCCTCAACCTGTATCGTTTTCGAATCACACAACGATTGTAGAATATGCGCCGCTTTGCCTGCCTTCGATTTGCGGTTAACGGCGTTTGACGCGCGCCTGTCTATGCGCGAAGAGTTGGCTCGACCATAACAAGGAGATTTTGTGATGCGTAAAATCATTCCTGTTCTGATTGCAGCGCCATTGGCTGTTGCTCTGTCCGCTTGCGGAGAAACAACACCGGCCGATGAAGCGACACCGGAACCGGTTGAGGCAGATGTGCCGGTGACTTTGCCGACCATTCCGGTCAATTCGCTTACTACGATCGAATATCCCGGCACATACAGCAAGGAAACCGAGGACGGGGGCATCGCCCATATCACGCTGAATGGCGACGATACGTATGAATATGATCCTGGTGACGGCAATATTGTCAAAGGCTCTTATACCCGGATGGAGGATGGCAGCCGGGTGCAGCTGGAAGATTTCAATGGCGAGTCGGCCATTTTTGCCGTTGGAACGGGCGCTATCTATCGGATGGAAAGCGCCGATACGCCGCTGACCGAGGTGAGCGAAGCAACCATGTATTCGCGCGATAAGGATTACGATCCGGCCGCTGAGGTGGAAGAAGCCGCTGAAGATACAGCCAATTGATTTCGGTTTGATGCAATTGGAAAAAGGCTCATGCCCGTCATCGGGCATGAGCCTTCTATTTACGGTCAACGCGAAGGAAGTCAGCTTGCGGCCGGTTCATTCATCTGCGTTGATAGCGCGGGGTTCCTGCGGAAGCGGGCGCGGATGATCGATATCCAGCCACTGTTCGAGCGCCACCAGGTCCTGCACACCGATGGTAGGATCGCCTCCTTCGGTGAATACTGTGAAGAAGTCCCCGCCTCCGGCCAAAAAACTGTTGCTCGTGATGCGGTAGGTCTCCTGCGGCATGACAGGCTGACCATTGAGCGACATGGACAGAATTCGCTCGCCTTCCGGGCGGCTCGTATCATAGGTGAACCGGAAACCTTGTGAGGCGGAGAGAATCTGCGGTGGACCCTCGGCATCGAATTGCTGTTCGAGCAGACGTTTCAGCTGTGCGCCGGTAAAAGTCGCAGTGATAAGCTGGTTATTGAATGGCTGAACCTTGTAAATGTCAGCGAAGGTTACCGATCCGTCCTCGGCCGGAGCAAGGGTGGCCCGGATACCGAATGGATTCATAAAAGCGATCTGGGCTCCGGCATCACGCGTGGCCGCGAGCTGGGAATCGGCGATTAGCCGGCCCAGCGCTCCGCCGCGATCGGGATGCCCTTCCTCCTTTTCGGCGACACCCGCGAGCTGGCCCACCTTGCGAGAGGCGAAGCGGTCGGCCGCTGCAGTGTAAAGGCCTACATAATCGGCAATGGCTTGGTCCGGTGTGAAATGCGGGAAGGCGGCATGGACCGGATAAGATGTGTCGCCCTGCCGGAAGGCTTCGGACTGAACCACCACATTATGTGCTGAGCGCGATTGCACTATGCCTGAGCGCGGATCGATCTTCAGGCGAATATCGGTGAGCATCGTACCATATTTACCGGCACTGGTGACAAGCAGCTTCCTGTCGCTCCCGGCCTGCGGTAATTTGCAAATATAGGCGCGATGTGTATGGCCTGAGACGATCAGGTCCACGCCGGGATTGAGACGGTTGACGATCGGCAGCAGGCCCCCGGCAGCGCCGTCGCAACTATTGGGATCGTTGTCTTCCGCCGGATCGAGCCCCTGATGGATCAGCACAATCACCGCATCGGCACCGCGTTGGCGCAGCGATGCAGTGGCGCGATTGATCGTATCCGCCTCATCCGTGAAGGTAAGGCCCTTTACACCGCCGGGCGAAACCAGCGCGGGCGTACCTTTGAGTGTCAGCCCCACCAGACCGATGGTGACCTGTTCGGCACCATGACCGAATTGACGCAGCGCCGTGCCCGGAAAAAGCGTCGAGCCATCCTGTCTCACCACATTGGCGGCGAGATAGCGATAGGAGGCGCCGGGAAAATGGTCTTCAACTGCACAGGGCTGGCGCAGACTGTTCTTTTCGCACCCACCATTTTGCAGGCGTAACAATTCCTTCGATCCGCGGTCGAATTCGTGATTGCCCACTGCGTTAAAGTCGAGCCCGATGCGATTCATGACCCCTACGCTCGGTTCATCGAGGAAGAGCGAAGATGCCAGTTGCGATGCACTGGTAAGATCGCCGGCCGAAACCGTCAGGCTATAGCGATAATGGGCACGCAACTCTTTCACGGCGTCGGCCAGCCATGCAGCTCCGCCGGCGGGCAACAGGACCTTGCTACCATTCCGGGATGTAACGGGGATTGCCAGTTTAGGCGGTTCAAGCGCGCCATGAAAATCGTTCAGCGCAATGATCCCCACTTCCACCGGCTCGGGCGCTTTTGCTGAGGGAGCGGCCGGAGCCGGGGCTTGCGATATGCTGGCACAAGCGCCGAGCAGAGCGAAGAAAGGTAAAATCAAAGGGAAAAGACGCATGGATCGGGGCCGTTTTGCTGGGGGACTGGCAAAGAATTAAAATGAGAGTGTAATTTTCTTCTACTGGGGGCTTCCCCGGGGGGAAGACCCTCGATAGGGACGTAACAAATTAAATGGGGAGGATAATTCTAGGTTTGGACTCGAAACGCGCATGAGCAATATTCCCAAGACCGGCAAGCAGACTTCTCAAGAGGATGCAAGCAGGTTCCCCAATTATCGCGAAGGCAATACAACCTCTGAAATTCGTTTCACCATTTATATGGTGCTCGCCGCAAGGCGCTGGCGCGGATTACTGGATGAACATTTGCGGCGGATCAATCAGAGTTCGGCGCGGATGGAAGCCATGGCGGCTATCATGAATGCACCTGAGCCTAAGGCTCAGGTTAATATTGCGCGCCGTTTGCGTATCGAAGGACCTACCCTGACCCGAATGCTCGATACGCTGGAAAAAGACGGGCTGGTCAAGCGTCTGCCCGATCCGCGCGACCGGCGGACAAAGCAATTGCGTCTGACCGAAAAGGGTGAGGCGGCGCTGGAAGACATTCTCGGCATAGCTGACGATTTGCGCATGCGCCTGTTACAGGGTTATTCCGAGGAGCAGGTCGAAATGTTCAATACATTTTTTGAAGAAATTCTCGACCGGCTGGATCACGGCCTCCCTGCGATAGAACGGTAAATATGGCCCTCTGAAATGATCTGGCCATCAGAGGAGAGGCGGCATCGCTCCCGCAACCATGTTTGCGGTCTGTGTAGAGCGCCTCTTAGCCGATGCCGCACGTTGACCAATGCAGAAAACTGCTCCCACTCTTTTCTGCCCAATGACTGATCTTGATGATATTGCATGGCGGTATCAAAAAGATATAGGGGCCGGTTGAAAGGGAGCGGTATATCGTGATTTCCGGCAGACTTTTTACGCTCATATTTGGCATCTGTCTCATGCTCTGGTTGTCGGCAGGGCATCCGGCATCGGCTCACAACAGCGTTGCCCCAGCAGAGGATATTCCACCTGCCGGTACGCCAGTCGGTCACTCCCCTTTCGAACGCGCTGTCGGTCCCACGATCGTAAATCGGGGTAGCGCCCTGTATGATTTTACGTCCTTCAAGCTCGATTCCGAGGATGGCAAGCGTCATTACTGGGTGCAGATCGGCATTCCGAAACGCGCCGCACCGCCCAGGGGCTTCCCTGTTCTTTACATGGTGGATGGCAATGCGGCGATGGGACTGATCGACGAATCCACCCTCGAGGCGCTGGATATTCTGTCCGCGCCTGTTCTAGTGGCGCTTGGTTATGACACCTATGCGCGCGTCGATACGATGTCGCGCGCATTG
Organism: Altericroceibacterium spongiae; assembly: GCF_003610805.1. Classification (GTDB taxonomy): domain Bacteria; phylum Pseudomonadota; class Alphaproteobacteria; order Sphingomonadales; family Sphingomonadaceae; genus Altericroceibacterium; species Altericroceibacterium spongiae. The sequence continues at coordinate 305,375 of NZ_RAPF01000002.1, forward strand.
GATTATACCCCGCCGGTTATGCAGGATGGCCAGCCGATCACGCCGATTGTCCGCGGACGTCCAGGTGGCGGAGCGGACGCCTTCGCGAAGCTGATCGAACGAGAAATCAAGCCGCGTGTAGAACAACTTGCGCAGATCGACCGCCAACGGCAAACCTTGTGGGGGCATTCCTATGGAGGATTGTTCACCCTTTATATGCTGCATGCGCATCCCGCCGATTATCAGGCCTATGTCGCGGGTGATCCGTCTCTATGGTACCATGACGGAGAACTGGTAGACGACCTCCTTGCGACATCTCAGGGGAGCTTGTCCGGTAAGAGCGTAAGGGTGATGCGCGGTGCGGGTCATAGTGCGGCGGGAAGTGACAAGTCTCGCTTGCAGCAGCGCAAAACCAGACGGCACCAGTTTAGCCCTTCCGGTGATGCTCCTCGCTTGCCGGATACCAGCCGCGGCCGATCTCCTATGCCGAATGTGATGGAAAAGGTGGTCACAGCATTGCGCAAAGCCGGAGCCGATGTTCATTACCGTCGCTTCCCCGAACTAAGTCACGGGGAGATGATGCAGGCCTCTTTGCTGCCGGCGTTAATTCTGGCTGCTCGTCCTAACCTCGTGGACGCAGCTAATAGCGCTGAATAATGTCATCACCTGTAAGCCTGTATAGCGGTATAGCCTACAGGCGATGAGTATTTCCCCGTAAGATGCGATCAGATATCGAGATTAGCGACATTCAACGCGTTTTCGCGGATGAAATCGCGGCGCGGTTCCACTACGTCACCCATCAACCGCGTGAAAATCTCGTCCGTCACATCGCCATCTTCAACCTTCACCTGCAAAAGAGCGCGGTTTTCGGGATCGAGCGTCGTTTCCCAAAGCTGCTCGGCATTCATTTCGCCAAGACCTTTATAACGCTGAATCGACAAGCCCTTACGACCCGCAGCAAGAACCGCCTCGACCAGCTGGGTCGGTCGAATGATGGCATCGTCATCGCTGGCGCTGATTTCGATATCTTCGCCTTCCGCAGGTGTTTCGGTTTCCGCGTCGCCGCGCACAAGCCGTGACGGGGCTTCATAAGCTTCGGCCTGCGGCGCAGCGATCGAATGCAGCTTGCGGGCTTCGGCTCCGGTGAGGAATGCCGCTTCGATGCGGCGTACATCGCGCACGCCGCGCCATAAACGATCCACCCTGACGGCACCGCTCTCTTCGACTTCGGCAGTCCATACGGCTTCGGTGTCACCAGCCTGCATCCGCCGGGCGGCGAGCGCAATGGCTTCTTCCAGCCCGGCGCGATCCTGTTCGGGCTTGAACGCGCCTGCCAGCGCCAGCGATTCTACAATTGCCGGATCGTATTTGCGTGGAATGAACGCCATCATATTCTTGAGACGCAGGGCCTGTTCCACAAGCGTTACCAGATCGGCGCCGGCCCGTGCACCGTCTTTGGTTTCCAGAATACGATTCTGCAAGCCGCCATCGATCAGATAACGGTCGAGGGCTGCCTGATCCTTGAGATAGACTTCGGATCGGCCTTTGGCCACCTTATAGAGCGGCGGCTGGGCAATGAAGAGATGCCCGGCTTTTACAATTTCCGGCATTTGCCGATGGAAGAAAGTGAGCAGCAATGTCCGGATATGCGCCCCGTCGACATCGGCGTCGGTCATGATGACGATCTTATGATAACGCAGCTTGTCGAGATTAAATTCGTCACGCAGGCCAGTGCCCATTGCCTGAATCAGCGTACCGACTTCCTTGGACCCGATGATGCGGTCAAACCGGGCACGTTCAACATTGAGAATCTTACCCTTGAGCGGCAGAATAGCCTGCGTCTTGCGGTCACGCCCTTGCTTGGCCGATCCGCCGGCTGAATCCCCTTCGACGAGGAAGAGTTCGGACTTGGCCGGATCGCGTTCCTGACAATCGGCCAGCTTGCCGGGCAGTGAAGCAATATCCATCGCCCCCTTTCGGCGGGTCAACTCACGGGCTTTGCGTGCTGCTTCGCGCGCCGCTGCCGCATCGATGACTTTCTGGATGATGTTTTTGGCGTCGGCCGGGTTTTCTTCCAGCCATTCGCTCATTTTGTCGCTCATCAAACTTTCGAGCGGCTGGCGTACTTCGGATGAGACCAGCTTGTCCTTTGTCTGGCTGCCGAATTTGGGATCGGGCAGTTTGACCGAGACGATTGCGGTCAGCCCTTCGCGCATATCCTCGCCAGAAAGCGATACCTTCTCTTTTTTCAGAAGGCCCGAACGATCGGCATAGCCATTGAGGGTGCGGGTTAACGCAGCGCGAAACGCTGCGAGATGCGTACCGCCATCGCGTTGAGGAATGTTATTCGTGAAGCACAGAACATTTTCGTAATAGGAATCGTTCCATTCGAGCGCCACATCGATACCGATTCCGTCTTTCTCTGCGGAAATGGCGATCGGTGCGGGGATCATCGCCTGCTTGTTCCGGTCGAGATATTGTACGAAGGCTGCAATGCCGCCTTCATAAAACAGATCATGCTCCTGAATTTCTTCCCCGCGGCGGTCGCGTAGCAGGATGTGGACGCCCGAATTCAGAAAAGCGAGTTCGCGATAGCGTTTCTCCAGCTTTTCGAAATCGAATTCAGTGACGTTTTTGAATGTTTCGGTCGAAGGCAGAAATGTGACTCGCGTGCCCGTCTTCTCGGGCGGACATTCGCCTTGCACTTCGAGCGGGGCCACGGTGTCACCATTCTCGAACCGCATCCAGTGAACTTTGCCGTCGCGCCAGATAGTCAATTCAAGCCATTCGGAAAGCGCATTCACCACCGAGACGCCCACCCCATGCAGGCCGCCCGAGACCTTATAAGCATTATCATCTGAAGTATTTTCGAACTTCCCGCCCGCATGAAGCTGGGTCATGATGACTTCAGCGGCGGAGACACCTTCCTCTTTATGCATATCCACCGGAATGCCGCGGCCATTATCTTCCACGGAGACGGAACCGTCCGGGTTGAGTTCTATCAGGACAAGGTCGCAATAATCGGCCAGCGCTTCGTCGATTGCGTTGTCGGAGACTTCGAAGACCATGTGATGAAGGCCGGAACCATCATCGGTATCGCCGATATACATGCCAGGGCGCTTGCGGACTGCATCCAGCCCTTTGAGAACCTTGATCGAATCCGCGCCATAGGCGTTGGTGTGTGCCGGGGTTTCAGGTGTTTCTGCCATGCGTGACATATAAGCATGGCAAGCGCGTGAAGGAAGCTTTGCTTGCTCTCATCCACAGCCAAATGCGCCTGAGAGGCGGAAAAAGACCGATAGAGGGCAAGAAGGGGGCCATAAGACTTCGATGATGATGACTGTAATTGTGATAATAGTGGTCTCCGGCGCCCTACTTCTCGGTGCGGCATGGGGCTCGTTTGGCCATTTGCCCGACAGGCTGCGGGGTTTTCTGATCGCTCTTGCAGGAGGTGCGCTTGTGCTCTCTCTGGTGACAGAGCTGATCGAACCGTCGGTGGAGCGCAGTTCGGCGATCGTGGCATTGGGCGGTGTTGCTGTTGGGGCGGCGGTTTTTACTTTTGTCGACTATCTGATCGACGAGAAATGGGGCCCCGATTCAGGCGGCGGGCTGCTGGCGGCGCTTTCGCTCGACGGGATTCCGGAAAATCTTGCGTTGGGTGTGGCTTTGATTGGTGCAGGGCCGACGGAAGTGGCTGCGCTGGCGGGATCGATTTTCCTGTCCAACCTTCCTGAAGCGGCCGGAGGTGCGCGCTTGATGGTGCAGCAAGGCCGTTCCGGCTGGCGGGTGCTAGGTATCTGGGCGTTGACTGCTCTCATTTTGTCGGCCGCAGCCCTCATTGGGTTTTTATCGATGGAAAATGCGGGAGAAAGAACGCTGGCAGCGATTCGCTGTGTCGCCGCAGGTGCGGTTGTGGCCAGCCTTGCCACTGAAGTTTTTCCCCAGGCCTATCGCGAAGATCGCCATCTCGCCGGAATTGCTACGGCCCTTGGCCTCATTTTGGCCCTATGGCTTGGTGAATTACGTTAGGCTGAAAATGAGAAGCGGGCGTTCTTCCGTGGAAGAACGCCCGATGTCTGTTCAATTATGGTGCCGATAATCTCAGGTGCGCTTTGCCTTGAGTTCAGCAGAGGCCAGTGCCTGACGCTTTTCGAGCTGTTCGAAAGCGAGCTGCGTGCTGGCTTTGCTGCAGTCCTCAAATGCGGCCGCGTTGAAGAGCGGGCTGCCTACCTTGTTGCGGCAGGCTTTATCGGTTGCTTCAGCGATGCGGCCCTTAACGACAGCAATATCGGCCGGATTTGTCAGATCGAGATCGGCAACGTCAACGCGAACTGTCACTTCTGCTGCGGCTGCCGGTGTGGCAATGGCAGCGAAGCAGGCAGCGGCGAAAACAGGGAGGGTGAATTTACGCATAAGATGTCCTTCCAATAGGTTTCAGCCGCCTTTCTCTGGTCATCCCGAATTGTTTTCGTTGTTCTTTGAAATGTATCCTGCATGGACAGGCTGCTGCGCACAAATGCGAAATATGCCAAAGTCGTTGCAAAACGTGCAACTCTACCTCTATTTTGAAAAATAGTGTTTTAAAACATATTCTTATGGGTTTTCGATCATCTCGAAACATGCTCAAAATAAGGAGCATTTATGTCGCTGCAGCGGAAAATTGGATGCAAGATGAGTCCGTTTGCAAACCGCTCATAAAAAAGGCCGCCCTGTAAGGCGGCCTTTCATATACTTGCAGATCTGCTCAGATCGGCCAGTTCATCATCAGGGGGCGCTGTGAGGCTCCGGCGATGAACATGTCGATGAAGCGCTTTGCGAAGATGAGCATGGTGTCCTCCATAAATATGTTGGGCACCTTCCCGGTCATCCGTGGGTCTTTTCTGTTTCTTGAGGCTGCATATGCTGTGCAGTCCGGCAATATTCAAATGACAAAAAGGTCAAACTTGTTGCACCTTTTGCAAGTTCTCTATGCTTTGTCGGGATCAGGTGTCCAAGCCGTCTGGACAGGCTCGAACAGGAACCTTAACGGGGCTGGCATGGACGCAGCACATCTTCCCGATTCCATCCTTATTGTCGATTTCGGCAGCCAGGTGACCCAGCTTATCGCGCGTCGTGTGCGTGAAGCAGGTGTTTATTCCGAAATCGCACCCTTTACGCAGGCGGAAGACGCCTTCAACCGGATGCAGCCGAAAGGCATTATCCTGTCCGGCTCGCCTGCTTCGGTATGTGACGAGGGGAGCCCGCGCGCACCGCAAATCCTGTTTGATAGCGGCGTGCCGATCCTTGGCATTTGCTATGGACAGCAGGTGATGACCCATCAACTGGGGGGGGAAGTGCGGCCCGGTCATGAAACAGGCGACGGTGGCGAATTCGGCCGTGCTTTCCTGACAGTCAGCGATGAATGTGTGTTGTTTGACGGTCTGTGGAAGGTCGGCGAACGTCATCAGGTCTGGATGAGCCATGGTGACAAAGTCACCGAATTTGCACCGGGCTTCCGGATCGTTGCCACATCCGATGGTGCGCCTTTCGCGCTGATCGCCGATGATGAACGACGCTATTACGGCACGCAATTCCACCCTGAAGTGTTCCACACGCCTGATGGCGGGCGGTTGCTGGCCAATTTCGTGCGCCATGTCTGCGGTCTCGCCGGAGACTGGAGCATGGCAGAGTTTCGCAAGACGAAGATTCAGGAAATCCGCGAACAGGTGGGTGACGGTAAGGTCATTTGCGGCCTTTCCGGCGGGGTCGACAGCGCGGTGGCGGCGGTGCTGATTCACGAAGCTATAGGCGAACAGCTCACCTGCGTCTTCGTCGATCATGGTTTGATGCGGATGAACGAAGCCGAACAGGTCGTGACTCTGTTCCGCGACCATTACAATATTCCGCTGGTGCATGTGGATGCCGAAGAAGAATTTCTCGGCGGGCTTGCCGGCGTCACGGATCCGGAAAAGAAACGTAAATTCATCGGCAAAGCCTTTATCGATCTGTTCGAAGCGGAAGCAAAGGCTATTGGCGGAGCTGACTTTCTCGCTCAGGGTACACTCTATCCCGACGTTATCGAGAGCGTGAGCTTTACCGGCGGTCCTTCGGTGACGATCAAGAGCCACCATAATGTGGGTGGTTTGCCCGAGCGAATGAATATGAAGCTGGTTGAACCCTTGCGCGAACTTTTCAAGGATGAAGTGCGCGATCTGGGGCGTGAACTGGGGCTGCCCGAAATATTTGTCGGCCGTCATCCCTTTCCCGGGCCGGGTCTGGCGATTCGCATTCCAGGTGAAGTCACCAAGGAGCGTTGCGATATTTTACGCAAAGCCGATGCGATCTATCTAGAAGAGATTCGTAACGCCGGCCTGTACGACGCGATATGGCAGGCTTTTGCGGTGTTGCTCCCGGTCAAGACAGTGGGCGTAATGGGCGATGGCCGCACCTATGACAGCGTATGCGGCTTGCGCGCAGTGACATCGACCGACGGGATGACGGCAGACGTCTACCCATTCGATTCAGCCTTTCTTAGCCGGGTGGCCACCCGAATTATCAATGAAGTGCAGGGCATTAACCGTGTTGTCTATGACTACACCTCCAAGCCGCCCGGCACGATTGAGTGGGAGTAAAAGGGAGCAACTATTGATCGAACTGTTGAGACTGATCGTAAAGGATTACGGTTGGATTCACGGCACGATTGGTCTGGTCGGCAATTGCGCTTTCTTTATTGGAAGCATCTTTTTTCTGCCTGATTTCGAAGCCTGGAAAACTGCAGGCGTCTGGCTGTTTATCGGCGGGTCTTTGCTTATGCTGGTCGGTGCGGCGGGAGATCTGGCCGTCAAGTTTTTCGATAGTAGCGAACGGCGCTCGCCACCTGCATCGTGAGGGTGGAGGTGGACAGCTGGTCCGTTTGTTTCGTTTGCCGCCTGACCGTCAACAGCTTTCAACAGCTTTGGGTCGGAACATCTGTAAGAATGGTCCATTGGGGCAGCGAAAGGAATTGCCATGAAAGCTGCCATTTTTGACGAATTTGGTGACCCTGCAGAAGTTCTCAGTGCTGCTGAAACCGAAATGCCCGAACCCGGTGCCGATGAAGTCCGAGTGCGCACAGGGCTTGCCGTCATTCATAATCACGATCTGAGCCTTGTTAGCGGTAATTACGGCTACCAGCCGGAGCTTCCGGCGATTGGTGGCAGTGAAGCCATGGGTGTGATCGACAAGGTTGGAGAAGGTGTTGGCAACCTGAAGCCCGGCATGCGGGTGGCTACCGGTTTTACCAGCGGAACATGGGCAGAGTATTTTACGGTCAAGGCGGACTATGTGGTTCCTTTGCCAGATACGGTTGCTGATGAAGCGGCGGCTCAAATGTTGGCTATGCCGTTGAGCGCGCTATTTGCGATAGAGACACTGGGTGCGAAGAAGGGCGACTGGATCCTGCAGAGTGGCGGTACCGGTGCAGTGGCCAAAGTTGTGGCTCAGCTCGGCAAGGCGTGGGGTATCGGGGTGGTGAATCTCGTCCGTCGGGAACATGCCGTTGCGGAGCTGGAAGAGCTGGGTATCGGTAATGCAGTGGTGACGGCCAGTGAAGACTGGCCGGATCGTGTTGCCGAAATTGTCGATGGTGAGCCCATCACCGGCATCATCGATAGTGTGGGCGGTGATCTCGCCGGTCAGATGCTACATCTTATGGCGAACAACGGCCTGTTTCTCAGTTTCGGTGCGATGTCCGGTGAAGCGCTGCAATTATCGCCTCGCGATCTGATTATGAAACAAGCAGAGGTAAAAGGCTTCTGGCTTGGAAAAATGCTGGAAACCATGCCAATTGAAAAGCTCAGGCAGTCGATTGGCGCACTGGTGGAACTGCTGAGCGAGGGAAGCGTGACCCTGCAAACCGGAAATATATATTCTCTGGATCGGATTGGCGAAGCCGTGAAAGCTGCACGCGAGAAAGCCAGGGGCGGAAAGATACTCATTCGGCCGTGATATGCCGGTGCTTCAACGGTCTCCCGGTTTTTACCAGACGAAGCCGGCTTTTATCGCACGCTTTTCGGCTGGTGTGCTGATCCGGCCAAGCAGCTTGTTGCGATGAGGGAATCGCCCGAAGCGAGCTATCATTGCGTAATGGGAGCGGGCATGGGGCATGCCATAGTTGCGGCCAAGACCGGTAAAATACTCGCGACTCCAGAGCTGGTCGGCAATAAATTCACTATGCATCAGCGGCATGGCAAGGAAGTGACGTTGCTGCCGCGGTAAGGTCAGATCGTAACGATCGACCAGTGCCCGGCGTGTAATTGTTCGGGCGAGCGGATCGAAGGCAAAGCTGCGCCGCGTTTCGCGATAAATATTGCGAGGCACCTGATCGAACAGCAGCACGGCTGCCAGAGCGGTCTGCGCATTACCCAGAAACTCGTGTGCAGGACGATTCCACAACATCAGCAAGTCAGGCTCGAAGCGCTTGCGTAGCTCGGCATCGACCGTCGGAGCTGGTTGAAACCAGTCCGACGGTTTGAGTGTATGGAACCAGAAGTGCAGCAATTCTCTCGCCCAGCGGCGATGCGGGGCGGTCATGCAGCTTAGTCCTTCTTGGTATAAGGAACGAAGTCGCTCAGGAAGACAAAGCCGGTAGGGAAACCGCTGCTGCGATCAACCGTACGGATGACATCCTGCCGGCAAAGCTGGCTGCCGAACCGCTTGAACACGAAAATATCCCGGTCATCCAGATCTTCCGGCCGGTCGGGGCGGGCAACATAAATGGTTTTGCCAGCATCATACACGACTGCCGTCTGATTGATGATTTGCAAGCGATCCTGAATAGGCGTGGAAATACAGTTTCGCGGTTCCCCCGCCTCTCGTCCTTCAAGCATTTTTGCGAGACGGGCCTCACCCTTTTCTTTCTGGGTTTCGGCATAAGCGACAGTGCTGGATAACGCCATGGACGCACCAGCAAGAGCCAGGATCAATTTCTTCATGATAACCTCCTAACGAGGAGCATAGTCTAGCAAACAGGGGTTAATCTGTTCTGACTCAACGACAGGCCGTTCAACCGGTTCCGCCGACGGTCAGGCCGTTCACCAGAAGAGAGGGCTGGCCGACTCCTGCCGGAACGCTTTGACCGCCTTTACCGCAAGTGCCGACACCTTCATCAAGTGCCAGATCATTGCCGATGCCGATCACGCGGGTCAGCACTGAGGGACCATCGCCTATCAGGGTGGCACCTTTGATCGGTGCACCCAGCTTGCCATTCTCCACCTTGTAGGCTTCAGTGCAGGAAAAGACGAATTTGCCCGATACGATATCGACCTGACCACCGCCGAAACTCTTGGCAAAGATTCCGTTCTTCATGCCGGACAGGAGCTCGGCAGGATCATCCTTGCCTGCCTTCATAAAGGTGTTGGTCATGCGCGGCATAGGTGCATGAGCATAGCTCTGGCGTCGGCCATTGCCGGTCGCTTCCACACCCATCAACCGGGCATTGAGGCGATCTTGCATATAGCCTTTGAGCACACCATCCTCGATCAGCACTGTTTCGCCTGTTGGTGTGCCTTCGTCGTCGATCGAGAGTGATCCGCGCCGGTCAGCGATTGAACCGTCATCCACGACAGTCACACCCGAGGCGGCAACCTGTTCACCTATCCGGCCGGAAAAAGCACTGGTCCCTTTTCGGTTGAAATCACCTTCCAGCCCGTGGCCCACTGCCTCGTGAAGCAAGACACCGGGCCAGCCCGGACCGAGCAGAACGGTCATTTCACCAGCAGGTGCAGCTACACTCTCGAGATTGACTGTAGCCTGTGCTAGCGCCTCGTCGATTGCACGGTTCCAGTTCGCTTCGTCGAACAGGCGATCGTAGAGATAGCGCCCGCCCATACCGAAGCTGCCGCTCTCGCGCCGTCCATTGCTTTCCGCGACAATGCTGACATTGAGTCGGACGAGCGGGCGGATATCGGTGGCGACAAAACCATCCGGGCGGACGATTTCGATCACGCTCCAGCTTCCCACCAATGAGGCGCTTACCTGGGCAACGCGAGGGTCGCGGGCGCGGGCCGCCGCATCGATTTTTTCGAGAAGCGCGCGTTTGTCTGCGAAGGGAATGAGGTCGAGTGGAGACTGGTCAGTATAAAGATGGCGATTGGTTGCGCGCGGCGGAGCGGATCGTTTCGCTGTCGTCGGATCGAGCAGCTTCAGCGTTTCTCCCGCGCGGGCAATAGCGGCCGCACTGAGATCACTGGCATGGGCAAAGCCAGTCGTTTCGCCCGTGACGCCACGCAGACCAAAACCGGCATCGCGCGAATAATCGCAGGTTTTCAGCCGCCCGTCATCGAACACAAATGTTTCGCTGGCGGAAAACTGAAGATAAAGCTCCCCGTCATCGCAGGTTGCCAGTGTCCGGGAGGCAAGACGCTGAGCTTCGTCAGGAGAAAGTTTATCCTCTGTGTAGAGAAAAGCGCGCGGATCGGATTGTGTCATGACCTACGCTATAGGCTGATAGGTTCTCCGGGGAAAGATCGTCTGTAGAAAGAGGCTCTGCTACACAGGCTCACCACTCCGCAAAGACCGGACCGCCATTACCTTTCAGGCGACGCTTGCATCGCCAGGTTCCGGCAGGTCGCCGGCTTGCAATTCGTGAATGCCGTGTTCGGCCGGGCTGCCCTTGAGCACAAAGCGACGATCACAATAACCGCATTCGACATAACCCTTTTCGTCAATTTCCATATAGACGCGGGGATGGCCGAGAGCAGCAGGCTTGTATCCTGCACCGGGGCGGATCGAGCCGGAACCGTCACACCATACACGGTGGGTTTCGACAATGGTTGTTTCAGGCACGTCGGTCATGCCTCGTTCTTACCGCCAAGCGATGATTCCCGCAATATGTCATGTCGCGTGAAGCCCGGACTCACTCGGTCGGATGGTAGCCAGGCAGACAAAAATGCCGATACATTTGCTGTGAATCCGCCACCAAAGCTTCCGGATCATTATAATATTGCGGATCGCTTTCCATAACATGTTCTCGACTCGCGATGAAGCGCTGTGCCTGAGATGCTCCCATCGAACTGGAGAGCTGGTCCAGATAATAGTTTCGCACCTGCTGTGCTCGCAGTGAACCGGTTGGCCCCTTGGTTCGCATAACATTGTCGGAAACGAGATAGCAGTCCGCTTGATCGCGTTGCGATGTGCGGTGTTCCTGCGCAATACCTGCACCGGCAAGAGCAAGGCTCAGACCGGCCAGTATGGCGGCACAAAAGCGGTGCTTGCGTTTAGATACTGGCATTGATCACCTGTCATCGGGAGAGTGTGTGGGTGTTTGTGAGGCGTGTTATGAACCGCGGCTGAGCTGGTGAATATTTTTCGTGTGAACGAGAATGGCGTGTTGCAATTAAGAGGTGCTTGGCGAAACTGACTTGGAAGCCTAGAGACGCCCTCATGAGCGAAGCAGCAATCTCGATCCGTAATCTCGTCAAGGAATATGCCGGAGAAGGGCAGTCGCCACCGAAGAAGGCGTTGAAAGGCGTCAGCTTCGATGTGCCGCAAGGCGGTGTTTTCGGATTGCTGGGGCCGAATGGCGCGGGCAAATCTACCCTCATCAACATTTTGGCCGGACTGGTCATGAAAACCTCTGGTGAAGTCTCAATCTGGGGGCACGATATCGATCGCAATCAGCGTAATGCCAAAGCCAGTATTGGCATTGTCCCTCAGGAAATCGTGTTCGACCCTTTCTTTACTCCCTTTGAGGTTCTGGAAAATCAGGGCGGCATGTACGGTGTTCCCAAAGCGCTGCGTCGCTCAGAGGAACTATTGCGGGCTGTCCATCTGGCTGACAAGCGTGATGCCTATGCAAGATCGCTTTCGGGGGGGATGAAGCGCCGTCTGCTGATTGCCAAAGCTATGGTCCATTCACCGCCTATTCTTGTTCTGGACGAGCCTACTGCCGGTGTAGATGTGGAGTTGCGCCGCCAGCTCTGGGAACTGGTGGGCGAGCTCAATGCTGAGGGTGTCACAGTGGTTCTCACCACGCATTATCTGGAGGAAGCCGAAGAACTGTGTGAACGGATTGCGATTATCAATCATGGCGAGTTGATAACGAACAAACCGACACGCGAATTGGTGGGCATGATGCGGGAGAAAATCATTGTGCTGACAGTCGATCAGGACATCGAGATCATTCCGCAAAGCCCGGCCTTTCTGCGTTGTGATAAACAGGGTGACCGGATACTTGAGATTGCTTATAACAAGGACGAGATCACTGCAGGGCAGGTGATGGGGCTCATTCAGGATGAGGGCTTCCGAATCAAGGACGTTTCTACTCGCGAAGCTGATCTGGAAGATGTCTTTGTAAAGCTTACCAGCGAAAATAACGCGATCTGAAGTTGGCTATCGGTCTCTATCTCGGAGCAAACGCCATACTTTATGGCGTTTGCGAATGATGGGGGCCTCACAGAATGCACAGCGACTGACATAGGTTTTACCATTCCATTTAGCGGCATGGTTGGCGGGTGTGTGACGATTCAAGATGCAAAATAGGCGGTGCCAGCCGGAAGTCCTGCCCGTCTTGGGTTTGTCGGCTATCCAGTGCCCTTGATGGTCGAGATGAATGGGACTGTCGCAGTGGCGGCACTGTGCCCTGCGTTGCAGATTTTCTTTATATTCACTTCCCGGTTCAGGGTCGTGCTTGTCCATGCTGCAAAGCAGCGGAGAGAGCGGCTTGGGTGTCATATATGGCACTCCTTCGGCAAAAGTGCGAAAAAGTGAGGCTTCAGCACTTTGTTAGGTCTTGCCTGTCGATCGATTTCCGAGCTGGCGACTCATCATCAATGGTGCGCTGCAAAATTTGCGGCAAAAAAGGAATCGGCGCAAGAGGCGTATGATGAATCGACAGGATGCTTGCGGCTGACCGATTGGCGCGGCATGAGCGCTTAATGGACACAAACAGTCACGAAACATCGTCTTATGATGTTATTGTTATCGGTTCGGGTGCCGCCGGGCTTACCGCTGCTCTGGCGCTTGCTGCGAAACTGAAAGTTCTGGTTCTGGCGAAAGGCAAGCTGACCAGCGGGTCGACAGCCTGGGCTCAGGGCGGCATCGCTGCAGTTCTCGATACCGGGGACACATTCGAAAATCATATCGCAGATACGATGGATGCCGGGGCCGGGCTTAATCGCCGGGAGACGGTGGAATTTGTGATTGAGCGAGCACCTCATGCGATTGAAGGGCTTGTGGAATTGGGTGTGCCTTTCAACACTGAGGGCAGCAATCTTCATTTGACCCGGGAAGGCGGTCATTCACATCGTCGTATTGTCCATGTCAACGATGCGACCGGTTGGGCGGTGCAGACGGCACTGCTCAAAGCGGCGGAGGAAAATCCCAATATCACTCTGCTGCCCGACCATACCTGTATTGATCTGATTAATGGCCAGCATGAGAAGCGTTACTCAGGATCTGGCCGGGTCTGGGGCGTCTATGCGCTGGATGCTGCAACCGGAAAGGTGCAGGCCTATACCGGGCGGGCGACGATTATGGCATCAGGTGGTGCGGGGCGGGTCTATCGTTTCTCTACCGCTCCGCGCGGGGCGACAGGGGACGGTATCGCGATGGCCTGGCGGGCCGGCGCACGTGTGTCCAATATGGAAATGATGCAGTTCCATCCGACTTGTCTCTATAATCTCGAAGTCAAAAATTTCCTCATAACGGAGGCGGTGCGGGGTGAAGGCGGTCAACTGAAGATTCCCGAAACGGGAGAGCGCTTCATGCCCTATTTCGATGACCGTGCTGAGCTTGCTCCAAGAGATATCGTTGCACGTGCTATCGATCATGAAATCAAGCGTCTTGGCCTTGATTACGTTCACCTCGATATAAGCCATCAGCCACCCGAATTCGTGAAGGAGCACTTCCCGACTATTCATGAAAAGTTGCTCGGGCTCGGTATCGATATGACGAGAGAGCCGATTCCGGTCGTGCCGGCGCAGCATTACACTTGCGGTGGCATTCTGATCGATCTTAACGCTCGCACCGATTTGCCAGGACTATGGGCTGCAGGCGAATGTACTGAAAGTGGTCTGCATGGCGCTAACCGTCTTGCCTCGAATTCTTTGCTTGAATGTTTTGTTTTTGGTGAAGCGGCCGCGCGGGACATTCTTGCGTGTTGGGAGACGCTCGATTCTCCTCCTCCGATCCGCGAATGGGATGAAAGCCGTGTGACCGATTCCGACGAGGAAGTGGTTATCAAGCAGAACTGGACCGAGATCCGCCGCTTTATGTGGAATTATGTCGGGATCGTGCGCACCACCAAACGGCTGGAACGTGCGGCACATCGGATCAAACTGCTGACCGACGAGATCGAAGATTATTATGGGCATTTCCGTGTCACCACTGATCTCATTGAATTACGTAATTTGTTGCAATGCGCCGATCTGATTGTCCGGAGTGCTTTAAAGCGGCATGAAAGCCGCGGGCTACATTTCACACTGGATTACCCGCAATCTTCAATGGCGCCGCGCGATACTGTGCTGGTTCCCTGACTGGCAATGCGTTTCCCGGCGCTTGCGCCAGTTCCAGATATGGCCTGTAACCAGTAAAAGGCTCCCTGCTACGGTGATCAGAGTCTCCCAGTCATGTAGCCGAGGCAATAGAGCGGCGGCGAGGCAAATGACGCCTGCTAGACCCGTCAGAGCGGGAACTATGGCGCCATGCCGGCGATAGCCGAGCCAGAAAGCGATAAAAGCGGCCGGAGCGACCAACAGGAATGCTGCCAGATGGAATCCTTCGGAGGCCGCGAAAACACCAAGAATACCAGGCAGTATGAGCAATAAAAGCGGGAGGGCAAGACAGTGGATCAGGCACAGGAATGAGGCAGTCAGGGCAGTGCTCTCGACAATATCGGTGACCTGTTTTCTGCTTCTCAAGGCATATCCTGAAGGCATGGTAAACTCTCAATGATGTATGATATAACATCACATAGATAAGATGTGATAAAAAGGGCAAAAGGTCTTTCCCGAAAAATTTTATGAACTGTGCTGGCATATGTCCGCGGGACTGTGCTGCGCATGCCAGTTTTTGTGTCGAAGGCAGCTGCCTATATCATCCGATTCCCAGTGCCCGGCCGATCAGGATCAGCGCCATCGCGCCAACTATCGATGCAAGGCAACCAGCCTGATTGAAATCCCGACTGCCGCGTGAAGTGAATAGTCCGGCGAAAAGCGATCCGCCAATGCCGAGCAGGATTGTTGATATCCAGTCCATATCGACATTGCCGGGATAAAAGAGTCGAGCGAGCCCTCCGATCAGCAGACCGGCCAGAATGGCACTAAAAACATTTAGCATTAAGCGTTTCCTCCGGTTTGGTTTTCCATGTCTGTGTAAATAATGCCTGAAAAGCATGAACACTCCGACTGGTTGCTTAGCTTTTGTAGCTTCGATGCATCGAAGTCTTCGGGCGGTTGATCGCTTGTGGACAAATCCCTTTAAAAAAGCAGTTGACGAATTGCAAATGCGTCGCAATAACCGTTTTACACGAAGTAAGGGAATATATGAAAATCACAGCTTCGCTTCGCCGGCCACCGGTGGCCATGATTGACCTAGCCGACCCATCCTTCGCGGTTGTCCGGCTGGTCGGCGAGCGGAGGATCCGCCAGTGAGGGGAACCGATGTCTGCCCTCCAGTCCTGTTCCAGCGCCCGTTCCACTCCCATTGCGGGCGAGGTTGTTCGGGGCGGCACGGTTGCGGCGGATTGGGTGGGTTGGGTCTGGCAATGTCGCTCGCCAGACCTGACCCGCCAATGTCCGAACCCCTAAAACAGCTTCCTTCTCCTACATGGCTGGGGGATTCCATGGTTGTGAAACTGCAGGATGTTCTAACTCCCGATATGGCTGCCAGACTCAGCGAAAGCGTGCGCATGGCAGGCTATGAAACGGATGCACCGGGTCGGGATATAACCGCTTGTAGTCGGGCGAGGCAGGCCGCACAGGCGGAAATCACAGCGGCGCTAATGGATCATTCCGGTTTCCTATCCTCCGTATTGCCCCATTCCGTTACCCCGCCTTCTTTCGAGATTTCGTCAGATGGGGATAGGCTGACACGACAAATGAGCAAAGTGCCGCAATGTCATCCGGAGACGGGGGCGCCGTTTCGGCCGGATATGGCGGCGATGCTATTTTTGTCCGATCCGGCAGATTATGAAGGAGGTGAATTGCAATTATCCGGCCGTTTTGCGCAGGCAGGCTATCGTTTACCTGCTGGGCATATGCTGATTTTTGCGCCTGGTAGCTTCCGCCGCATGGCTCCGGTCGTATCGGGGAACCGATTGGCCTGTTTTTTCTGGATGCAGTCGCTGGTTGGGGACAGTGCTGCACGGCGGACATTGTATGAGCTGGATCGGGCGATCCAGAGTCTGACAGCCGAACGAGGTCGTAAGGATGATCAAGTCGGTCGTCTCACGGCCATATACCATCAACTGATCCGGCGGTGGGCGGAAGCCTGACCTTCTGTTGATTTGATGTCAAAGACGGTGTTCGGGCTTCCGGATACCGTCTTTTTACATATTGAACACATCATAAAGTCGGTGAATCACAGTGACGCAAACGATCTTTCCGACGCCAAAAAATTGCTGAAATTTTATCGAAAGATTCACACCGCGGTAACATCGAAAGTGAACAATCTTTTTTTCTTCAGAACGGTTTTTCCTCTTGCGCAGATCGTAAAGCCAGCGGACCTCCTGCGTCGCGTGTATTATGTGAATATATCACCAGCACCTAAACACCGTTCTGCACGTCAGGCAGGACGAATTGCCCCTTGTCAGGAGACTCGTGTTGAACCACTATCTGTAGTGGTAGGGCAATGTGATGGCCCCACAATACTGAGTTTCCGAACTGTCTCGCTTTGGTGCAAGACGGCTCACGGATTCGGGTCGTGGTGAAGCAAAGGCCAACAGCTGGACGGGCAAAAGCCGGGGATAAGTTTCCCTTTTGAGCTGCCGTTCGCTTGGTATGAGAGCTGCTTCGCCCCGGCGCGGCAATACTGATTCCGGCACTTTTTAGGTAGTGCCATCGCAACGATAGCGGGGCTTTGAGCATGGATTTCACGACTGGAGATAAGGCGGCGATGAACCTCGACGATCTGGATAGTGCTGTGGTGGAAAAGGAACCGGCAGTAACGACGCCTGAAGCGGACTTTGAAGCAAGCAAGGCTGAAGCCAAGCCTGCTGTAGCGTCTGAGGATAACGCGGCGGCCAAGCCGGATTCCAAGACAATCAATCCGCGACGCTTTGATGTGAAAACCGATACGTCTCGCGATGCGCTGCTGACCGAATTCGGTAAGGAAACACTGACGGATCGTTACTTGCTTCCAGGTGAATCCTATCAAGATCTTTTTGCCCGTGTCGCTGATGCCTATGCGGACGATGCCGAGCATGCGCAGCGCCTGTATGACTATATTTCCAGTCTCTGGTTCATGCCGGCAACACCGGTACTTTCCAATGGCGGCACCAATCGGGGTTTGCCGATCAGCTGCTATCTGAACTCGGTTGAGGATAGTCTTGAAGGGATCGTCAATACCTGGAACGAGAATGTCTGGCTGGCCTCACGGGGCGGTGGCATTGGCACCTATTGGGGCAATGTGCGTGGCATCGGCGAGCCGGTGGGTCTCAATGGCAAGACCAGTGGTATCATTCCTTTCGTGCGCGTTATGGACAGTCTGACGCTGGCCATCAGCCAGGGTTCGCTGCGTCGCGGTTCAGCGGCCTGCTATATCGATATCTCGCATCCGGAAATCGAGGAGTTCCTCGAAATTCGTAAGACCAGCGGCGATTTTAACCGCAAGGCGCTGAACCTGCATCACGGTGTGCTGGTGACCGATGAATTTATGGAAGCGGTTCGGGCCGGCACGGATTTCGAACTGAGAAGCCCGCGGGATGGTTCTGTGCGCGGTAAAGTGCATGCGCGTTCGTTGTTTCAGAAGCTGCTTGAAGTGCGTCTCGCCACCGGTGAGCCCTATATCGTCTTTTCCGATACGGTGAATCGTATGATGCCCAGGCATCATCGTGATTTGGGGCTCAAGGTTTCGACTTCCAATCTATGTTCGGAAATCACCTTGCCGACCGGTTTCGATCATCTCGGTAATGACCGTACAGCTGTATGCTGCCTGTCTTCACTCAATCTGGAGCGCTGGGATGAGTGGAATACGGATAAGCAGTTTATTGAGGACATTATGCGCTTCCTCGATAATGTCTTGCAGGACTTTATCGATCGCGCTCCAACAGAAATGGCGCGCGCCAAGTATTCCGCATCGCGCGAACGGTCTGTTGGTATGGGTGTGATGGGCTTCCATTCCTTCCTTCAGTCCAAACGGATCGGCTTCGAAACCGCCATGGCGAAGGCATGGAACCTGAAGATGTTCAAACACATCAATGCCAAAGCCAATGAAGCCTCGATGATGCTCGCCAAGGAACGTGGTCCATGTCCCGATGCCGAAGATATGGGCATGATGGAACGTTTCTCCTGCAAAATGGCGATTGCGCCAACCGCTTCGATCAGCATCATTTGTGGTGGCACAAGTGCCTGTATCGAGCCCATTCCGGCTAATATCTATACGCACAAAACGCTGTCAGGCAGTTTCATTGTGAAAAACCCGTATCTGGAGAAAATTCTCAAGGAGAAGAGCAAGGATTCCACGAATGTGTGGAACTCAATCCTTGAAAAGGGTGGTTCAGTACAACATCTCGACTTTCTCTCGCCTGAAGAAAAGGCTGTGTTCAAGACCAGTTTTGAAATCGATCAGCGCTGGTTGCTCGAATTTGCAGGGGACCGTACGCCCTTTATCGATCAGGCGCAGAGCCTTAACCTCTTCATTCCGGCTGATGTCGATAAATGGGATCTGGCCATGCTGCATTTCCAAGCATGGGAAAAAGGCATTAAATCGCTTTATTATCTGCGCTCGAAGAGTGTGCAGCGCGCCGGTTTTGCCGGAGGTGTGGAAGCGGACAATACGCCTGAAGCTGCCAAATACGAATTCAACGCGGCAGAACAGACCGATTATGAAGAATGTCTTGCCTGCCAGTAAGTGTAGATCGCATCGATTAAAAAAGGGAGCCGGAGCGATTGAACGCTCCGGCCCCCTTTTTGTTGGGCCAATAGTCAGATATTTCAGAAAGTATAAGTCAATGATCCGGAGATACTGCGTGGGGCTCCGTAAAGCGCCTGCGTCCACATCAGGCTGGCCAGATAATCTGCATTAGTGACATTGCGCAGATTGACGGTAGCCCGCAAATTGTCGACCACATTTACACCCGCCATTAGGTCCAGCACAGCGTAATCGTCCTGCGACACTGTAATATCGGCGTTGGGTCCGATACCGTCCTGACGGACAGCATTCTGCCAGCGCAACTGAGCTCCGAATTGCAGATCGTTCAATTCCGGAATGGTGTAAGTGGATGCAAGTTTGAGCGACTTGGTCGGCACATAGATACGAGTATCTTCACCAACATCATTTTCGATATCGATACCGGTGTACCCACCGCTCAATGTCCAGTGATCCGTTATCCGACCATTGACTTCGATCTCGAATCCCTTGGAAGTTGTGTCGACTCCTGCATAATAGGTATCGCCATTCGCAAATTGTCCGGCCGCTTCAGCAAGATTGTTCTGCTTGGCTTTAAACAGCGCGGCGGTTGCATATAGACGTCCGTCTAGCCATTCGCTCTTGATACCACCTTCGATACTCGACCCTTTGACCGGATCAAGGCGCTGGCGTGTGTCGTCTACTTCATTCTGCGGATTGAAGATATTGGTGTAGCTTGCATAAAGCGAAATGTTTTTCGTCAGATCGTAGGTCAGTCCGAAATAGGGGC
Organism: Altericroceibacterium spongiae; assembly: GCF_003610805.1. Taxonomy (GTDB): domain Bacteria; phylum Pseudomonadota; class Alphaproteobacteria; order Sphingomonadales; family Sphingomonadaceae; genus Altericroceibacterium; species Altericroceibacterium spongiae. The sequence goes on from NZ_RAPF01000002.1 coordinate 325,167, forward strand.
TGAGTGCACTTTCATCACGTGCCGCATCTTCTCCGTAGGATGTGCCGCTTGTAGTTAGCCACATGGCACTGGCGCCGAGCAGAACTTTTAACCGGTCCGAAAGGTTAAGATGCATGGCGACATAGGCGCGCTGCAATTCATCATGTGTGTCGGCTTCAACCAGAGCTTCGGAGACGGCCGGTTCATCGATTGTATAGGTGTCGATCCCGGGAATGCCAGGATATTGAATTGTGGCTCCTAATCCCTGTGCCTCTATATAGTCCTGATAGGCAGAGGATAGACCGATCGATAATTCATGCTCACGGCCAAATGCTGTAAATGGTCCACTGGCAACGACGTCCCCGAGATATTGATCGCTCGTGTCGGGATAATAACCCACCATGCCGAAAATCCCTTCATGAGAGTTTCGATCTGGATAACCATAGCCGTAAAGCAGCTTTGCATCGCCTTTCCAGCCATTATAGGTGAAGGTTCCGCGAAGATCCCAGCCATTGCCGAGCTCATAAGCCAGTTCGGCAAACGCGCTTTGGTTGGTCTGATCCCAATAGGTCCAGTCCTGCGAGCTGGATGAGGACCGAGGATAATCAATCCGTCCTCCGTCTGCATAAACCAGTGGCAGCGCACCCCACATTACCCCGGTTGCATCGTTTTCCTGACGCGTATAGCCAACAGTTGCAGTGAGATCCGGAGAAGCATTCCAGGACAGGATTGCGCCATAGACATTGCGATTGGTGTGGCGATAATCGAGATAGGAATCGCCTTCATCATGGGCGTAAATCAGTCGGGCAGCCAATGTGCCGGAACTGTTGATAGGCCCAGAAATGTCCGCTTCAGCGCGCCACTGATCCCATTTACCGTAACGGCCTGATATGTTGCTGCGCAACTCTTCTGTCGGGCGTTTGCGAACATAGTTTATCGTGGCAGCCGGTGTGCCGATCCCGCTGCTGAGGGCATTTGCGCCCCGGATAACCTCAACACGCTCAAACAAAGCTGTATCGAGATCACCATACTGAATATTGAACAGTAGTGGCAAGCCGATCCCATCGACTTCGAAATTGCTCACTTCAAAACCGCGCGCCGTGTAATAGGTGCGGTCGGTTTCGGCGCGTTCCACATTTACGCCGACTGTCTGGTCGATCACATCGTTGATATTGTTAAGCGCGAAGTCTTTGATCCGTTTTTCGTCGATAATGGTGACTGATTGGGGAATTTCGCGCAGAGTCAACGGCATGCCGATGGCCGTATCGCTTTCCTGTTCTACGATACCGTTAACGATGATGTCGTCTCTCGGCGCGCTTTCCGCAAAGGCTTGGGAAGGAATCAATATGATAGCGGTGGTTAATGACAGTAATGTGGAGGTTTTCATTGCTTTCCCCTGAGGACAGGGCGCGCGCTAAATGCAGCCATAATGCAAGTCAATAGCATTATGGCTGCATTTTTTGTGAGATGATCTTCTGTGTCAGGTTTCTTGGGTGTAGGCATTGTATCGCCGGTTGGCGTTAAGCTTATCCAGAAAGCCGACACCGGACGAAATCGCCAGCAGCACAGCACTGGCCAGAAAGGCTAGTTGATAGCCAGCCGCGTCGAAGAGCAGGCCACCGCCAGCTGCACCTAAAGTAATGGATAACTGAATGACCGCGACCATGAGGCCTCCGCCGGCTTCTGCATCATCGGGCAAACGCTGTGCGAGCCATGTCCACCACGCAACCGGTAGTGCTGTGCCGATAAGTCCCCAGAGCGTAATAAGTACTGCACTGGGGACTGCTAGTGTGCCCCCGGTCACCAGGCCGATGGCAATGGCGGCCAGAGCAAGCGGTGCCAAAATAAGAATGGAAGAAAGATGGCGTGCTACGATCCGGCCGATCAGCCATGTGCCTATCAAGCCTGCAATGCCCATTAGTAGTAGAACAAAGGAAAGCCACGAAACGTTTAATTGAGTGACGTTTTCTAGAAACGGTCGCACATAAGTGAACAAGCCGAACTGCCCGGCAAATAGAAGGGCGATGGCCGTCATACCGAGCCTTGCGCTGGGTTTGCGCAATACACCCAGCGCACTACTTTCCTGAATGGTGCGATCCGAAGGCATCGAAGGAAGGGTAAACCATTGCCAGACAAAGGTCAGAACAGCGAGCGGCACGACCAGAAAAAAAGCACCGCGCCATCCGATATACTGGCCAAGGAAGCTGCCGAGCGGGGCGGCGACTGTTGTAGCCAGGGCATTGCCGCCATTGAGCATCGCTAAAGCACGTGGCACTTGCTGGCTGGGAACCAGACGCATGACTGTGGCGGCAGACATCGACCAGAAACCGCCTATTACAACACCAAGTATCGCACGGCCTGCCATCAGCATGAGAAAACTGGGCGCTAGCGCCACAAGGATGCCGGAAATCAGCATCAATACGGTTAGCCCTAGCAATAATGACCGGCGATTAATGCCTTGAGTCAAAGATGCGATGGATAAGCTAGTAAGAACAGCAAAAAGCCCCGAGACAGAAATCGCCTGCCCTGCGGTACCTTCAGTCAGATGCAGATCGGAAGCGATGGGAGTCAGGATGCTGACCGGCATAAACTCTGAGGCAATCAGGGTGGACACACATAATGTGAGCGCAAAGACGGCGCTCCAATGCGCGGGTTTTTGGTCTGATCCCTCAGTGTTTGGATTGAGTTGATCGAGACCGGCTGTTTTGGCCATGTTTCGCTCCATTCGATAATGTCTCATGCGAGACAGCCCGCAAATAGCGTCCTCTTTAGATGATGCGCTTCGCAATGATTATTCCCAGTCTGTGCGATACTTCGATGAGCGTGACTCAACCGCCACTGTATGATTGCTGCCCGCTGCGGAGTGTAATATGCCGCGCGCGTATAATTTAATTACAAATCTATTGTCGAAAAATCTGCTCTCTTGTAAGTTCATTATGCTCATAGGAACCGGATAATTTACAATGTCGATGTCGCCCGAAACCGGACGCCCTCATACCCGGCTGGAAGATGCTTATGCGTTAACCGTTGGCTGCATCATGCTGGCGCTTGGTATTGCGATCCTGAAAGCTGCCGGACTGGTGACTGGCGGAATGGCTGGACTGGCTCTGCTGGCGGGGCAGTTTCTACCGGTTTCACCGGGCTTTCTTTTCGCCTTGCTCAATGTGCCGTTCTTCATTTTGTCGATGCGCACAATGGGAATGACTTTCACATTTAAAACGCTGATCGTCAGCATAGGTGTGGCTGGGTTTTCACTTCTGTTTGACCACACTGCCGATTTCACGATCCACAACGCTGCACTGGCAGCTTTTGCGAGCGGAATCATTCTGGGTCTTGGCACGTTGGCTATAGCCCGGCATGGGGCTGGTGTCGGTGGCGTCGGCATCGTTGCATTGTGGTTGCTGGCCACCCGGCAATGGAATGCAGGACGCACGCAAGTTATTTTGGACATTTTTATTCTCGGTGCTTCGATACGCTTTCTTGGTCCGACTGCCATTGCTTATTCGGTCATTGGTGCAGTGGCTATGGGATCGATTGTTTATCTGTGGCACCGACCGGAGCTTTATTCGGGTATATCGCCCCCTTTCCGGACTGCACGCGATGATCGCTGAACTGGCTTTAAGTGGCTTCGATCTCCTTAATGATCGTTTTCAGCCACTCGCGCGGGGTTTTGCGACGACCAATATTGGCGACAAATTCCTGTCCGCGGGCAACACTTTGCAGGCGATTGCCGCGTAGCCAGCGTTCGGGCTTATGATGATAGGAAAGTCCCGTGTGTTTCAACCATGAAGGGATGGCCCAGAGGCTAGGTTTCGTATCCTGTGCCGTAAGGCGCAAAGCAGGCGATGCATGCGCTGCAGTAGTGCCGGGTCCACAATAAATCGTGTCATTGTTGCCCAGTGGCGAAAGGGCATGCGGGTGCCCCTGATCGGCGAAAAAACGGAGCTTTTCTTCCGGGCATTCATGCAGGGGCACAATCTCTTCGATGCGCAGATAGCCAAAGATCCGATGGTGCGGTTTTTCCTGTTTTTCCCGGAAGAGACCGAAAAAAAGAAATACGTCACCGGTTCGTATCTTGTGATTGGCGAGATGCGTCTGCGCGGCACCGACCTGTCCGAAAAGACATGTCCCTTGAGAGGTGAATAAAGGATCGTAGTGGCAAGGCATCTCAGCGCATACGCGGCCCTTGCTGGCGTTTTCCACCATCGTTTCCATGCCAAGCGACGCGTAGCTGACACCTGTGGACACGGAGGCCGGGATCGGAAGACTGACCGGGCGTCCATCGATGATCGGAGACGGCCCGCCGCCCGAAGCACTGTCAAAACCTTTGCGGCTGAAAATGATCCTCATCGTGCCGCTCCGTTTCGCACCGGCAAAGCAAGTGGTAGACCGAGCGTTGTACCGCTCGTGCAAAAGCAGACAACATCAAAAAAGCCCTTTTCTCGGGACAGGCAAAACGGCAATCTCTCTCAAAAAGGGAGAGAGTTAATGACTGATATGCTGACAAAGCCTCGGACGGTTGAAGGGCGATTGTTTTATTCGAAAGATACGGGACAGATCGAGAGCTTTCACGCCAATGATCTCAGTCTCGATACAGTGCAAAAAGAGGCGCACGATGTTGCGATCACCGATGCACGAAGTCTCGCCGAACCACCGCAACTCGATCAAAACGGTTTCGAACTGTTTACAATGCCGTCCGTTATAACTGACTGGCGTGACACTGACAGGGTCAATGCGCTGCATCCGGATGAGATTGCTGCTTTCGTAAAGAAAATTACGGGGGCTGACGAGGTATTGGTGACAGGTCCGCCAATTTTGCGCTGGGGGGAAAGGTCGAAAGAAGCGGGTACGCGCAACAACTCCTATGCTGCGCGGCTGGTTCATTCGGATTCCTATTTCACCGCGGCTAAAGAGCAGACGATCGAGAACAATCCGCGCCCCGACTGCAAGGTGAAACGCTGCGCGCATCATAATGTCTGGCGCACTTTTTCCGGGCCGCCCATAGATGTACCGCTGACCATTTGTGATGCCCAAAGCGTGTCGGATGACGATGTGATAGAGGCTAGCGCGGCGTTTGATGTGGACGGTAAAGTCATCTGGCGTCTTCCTTCGATGAATTTCCGTTATTCGCCAGGTCATCGCTGGTATTATTTTTCCGGCATGACGCCCGATGAAGTACTTGTTTTCAAGAGATGGGATACGGATGCAGGGCGTGCGCGTTATGTCCCGCATACAGCCTTTACGGACCCGTCTGTTGGCGAAACCAGCGAACCGCGTGCCAGCGTGGAGATGCGCACATTTGCTTATTGGTATGAATAACAGGCTGTAAAAGGCTTGTTTATCATGAAGTCATGGCAAGGGAGCGAACTTCATCCAAGGTTTGCAAGGGGTTGAAGCCGAAAGATATGGGGCCAGATGACTAATGACTAACCCATATTTCAGGAAGCCCGCCCATGATCGATCGCACCGCCCTTCGCTCTGCTTTTCGCCAGGACGAGCCCGAATGCAATGCGCAGCGGATCGCCCAGGCGAAAGATGCCAGCAAGGCCCATGAAAAGGCCGCGGCACTGGCCGTCAAACTGATCGAAGGAGCCCGCGATCATAAGGAAGACGGTCTGGATGCCTTTCTTCACGCTTATGGTCTCGGTACTGAGGAAGGCATCGCACTTATGTGTCTTGCCGAAGCCTTGTTGCGTGTTCCCGATACCAAGACGCTCGATGCGCTGATTCATGATAAGTTAGGCGATGCCAAATGGCAGGAGCATCTGGGGGAAAGTAGCTCCAGCTTCGTTAATGCTGCGACATTCTCTTTGATGCTGACGGGCGAAGTGCTGCGTGGGTCGGGTCTGAAGGAAGCAGGCCTTGGCAGCGCTTTGCGCCGTTCGGTGAGTCGTCTGGGTGAGCCAGTCATTCGTAATGCGACCTTGCAGGCCATGCGCATTCTGGGTGGGCAGTTCGTCTATGGGCGCACCATTGAGGAAGGGCTCAAACGGGCTGTGCCGGAGCGCAAGAAGGGCCTGACGCATTCCTATGACATGCTCGGTGAAGCAGCAATGACCTTCGAGGATGCGGAGCGCTATCGGGTATCTTACCATGATGCGATCGAAAAGCTGAAACGAGGTGCCGGTGACAGTATCGTCGCTTCGCATGGCATCTCAGTAAAACTGTCGGCGCTCTATCCTAAATATGATTATCTTCATGGGAAGGCGGCCATCGAAAAGCTGGTGCCGATTACTCGTGAGCTGGCTGTGGCGGCGCGCAACGCCAATATTCATTTTACCATCGATGCCGAAGAGGCAGACCGGCTTGAATTGCAGCTTGATGTCATAGAAGCTCTGGCAGCTGATGATGAGCTTTTCACCCGTGATGATGGTTCGCAATGGGAAGGCTTCGGCATGGCCATTCAGGCCTATCAGAAACGAGCTGCTCCCCTCTGTGACTGGGTTGTCCGGCTTGCGCGTAAGCATGACCGCAAATTGATGGTTCGTCTGGTGAAAGGGGCGTATTGGGATACGGAGATCAAGGCTAGCCAGGTCGGTGGTTTTGAAGAATATCCCGTCTTTACGACCAAAGTAGCAACCGATGTGTCCTATTTGGCCTGTGCTTCCAAACTGCTGCGGGCTGACGATGTGATATTTCCTGCCTTCGCCACGCATAACGCTTACACGATCGGGTCAATCAAAGAACTGGCTCGGGGCCAGTCTTTCGAGTTCCAGCGCCTTCATGGCATGGGTGAAGAAGTGTATGGCGCTCTCGCGCAAATCGAGAAGAAAAAGGGCGAGCCGCGGACACCTGTCCGTATCTATGCGCCGGTGGGCGGACACAAGGATTTGCTCGCCTATCTTGTGCGCCGTCTGCTTGAAAATGGAGCCAACAGCTCTTTCGTTAACCGTATGGCGGATGCTGCTGTTCCGGCAGAGGATCTGGCGCGTAATCCAATGGAAGAACTGGATGCGATGCAGCCGATGCGCAATATGTCCATCCCGCTGCCACCTGAGATTTTTGGCAATCGCCTGAACAGTGCCGGAGTCGATGTGGCGGATCGCAATATCCGTGCGGATATTCTTGCGAAGCTGGATGAAATGAAAACGCATCAGTGGAGCGCTACGCCCACCGTTCTGGTCGATGAGGGCGGGGAGGAACATGATGTCATCTCGCCGCAAGACCCCGATGATGTGGTAGGGACTGCCCTTTATCCCACATCTGACGATGTCGATCTGGCCATTACCCGTGCTGTGAATGCTCAAAGGCGCTGGGATGCTGTGGGGGGACTTGCCAGAGCCGATATTCTGGAAAGCGCGGCCAATAATCTCGAAGCGCATACGCTCGAACTGATTTCGCTTTGCCGTCGGGAAGCCGGCAAAACACTTATCGATGGCATTCTGGAGGTGCGTGAGGCGGTCGATTTTCTGAGATTTTATGCCAGTGAAGCACGAATGCAATTTGCGTCGCCCATGCCACTGCCGGGGCCGACGGGTGAAGAAAATCGTTTGCGTCTTGCCGGTCGGGGTGTCTTTGCAACTATTTCGCCGTGGAATTTCCCACTGGCTATTTTTGTCGGTCCGGCTGCTGCCGCATTAGCGGCAGGCAACACCGTAATTGCCAAGCCCGCAGAACAGACCCCGCTCATCGCTGCTCATGCGGTACGTGTCATGCACGAAGCAGGTATTCCCAATGATGTGCTGCAATTGCTGCCCGGCGGAGGTGAAGTCGGGGGCATGATTACCAGCGATCCGCGTCTTGCGGGCGTGGCCTTTACAGGGTCCACGCATACGGCTCGTGCAATCAATCGCAGTCTGGCCGAACGCGATGGGCCAATTGCGACATTGGTGGCAGAGACGGGTGGACAGAACGCCATGATCGTGGACAGTTCCGCCCTGCCGGAACAGGTAACGCGCGATGTGGTGGCATCTTCCTTCCAGAGCGCGGGTCAGCGGTGCTCGGCTTTGCGTATTCTTTATCTCCAGGAAGATGTCGCGGATACCATGCTGAAGATGATCAAAGGGGCTTTCGAAGCGCAGGTGATTGGCGACCCGGCCGATCTGGCTACCGATGTGGGTCCGGTGATCGACGCTGAAGCCAAGCAGGGGTTGGATGACCATGTCGCTAATATGCGTGAACGAGGCTTCCGTGTCTGGCAGCGAGACCTGGCTCCCGAATTGCAAAAAGGTAGCTTCTTTGCGCCCGCCATCATCGAGATCAATTCGATTGAGGATCTGGATAAGGAGAATTTCGGCCCGATCCTGCATGTGGTGCGCTTCAAGGGGGCTGAACTCGATAAGATCATCGATGAGATCAATTCGACAGGCTATGGCCTCACACTGGGGCTGCACAGTCGTATCGACGGCACGCGTCAATTTGTTGAAGCCCACGCCAAAGTCGGTAATTTCTATGTTAATCGCAATCAAATCGGTGCGGTGGTAGAGAGCCAGCCTTTTGGGGGGGAAGGCCTTTCCGGCACTGGCCCCAAAGCCGGCGGTCCGCATTATGTAGCTCGCTTCGCCACAGAACGGGTAACGACGATCGACACCACGGCTGCAGGCGGTAATGCCAGTCTGATGGCCGGTGCCTGAACTTTTGTAGAAACTTTCCGCTTGCTCCGAGAAGCGCCATCCGCAATCCCGTGCGGATGGCGATTCTGAGTGATAAATGGATCCGCGATAAAGCGGTCACCGAACAAATGATTGAGCCTTTCGTTGAAGGACAAAGGCGGGATGGATGTATCAGCTACGGCCTGTCATCCTACGGGTATGACGCGCGCGTGGCTGATGAGTTCAAGATCTTTACCAATGTCGATAATGCGGTGGTGGACCCAAAGGATTTCGCATCCAACAGCTTCGTCGACCGGAAGACGGATGTCTGCATCATTCCGCCTAATAGTTTTGCGCTGGCGCGGACGGTCGAATATTTTCGCGTACCTAAGGATGTACTGGTGATATGCCTGGGGAAATCGACCTATGCACGATGCGGCATTATCGTGAACGTCACTCCGCTGGAGCCGGGTTGGGAAGGCCATGTGACACTGGAGTTTTCCAACACCACACCACTGCCGGCAAAGATCTATGCCAATGAAGGCGCCTGCCAGTTTCTTTTCCTGCAGGGGAATGAACCTTGTGAGACGAGTTATGCCGACAGGGCCGGAAAATATATGGGGCAGAAAGGTGTTACGCTTCCTCGTCTTTAAAAGCATGAGCAGGGGATGATTACCTGTCTGCGTAACAGGTGAATATTGTGCTGCATTGTGCTTGATCTCTCTGATCGTGCGCTTCCATACTGGCTGGAAACAAGCTGGAAAGCGTGGGAGAGAGATATGCATGCCGAAATCACCGCTTTACGCGAGGAAATCGCTGTCTTGAAAGCAGAGCAGCGGCGAATGGCTTGCCGCTTGCAAGAAAGCGAGGACTATCGTGACCTTATGAATCTGCAATCGGCCTATGGCTATTATGTGGATAAGGCAATGTGGGACAAAGCCGCCGATCTTTTTGCCGAAGACGGTACGTTGGAAATTGCCGGTCGCGGTATCTACGTAGGCAGAGAGCGGGTGCGAGCTTATCTCACACGTTTACCCGAATATGGCTACGGCGTGATTTTCAATCATATGCAGCTTCAGCCTGTGATTCATATCAATAGCGAATGCGGCACTGCCAAGGCCCGGTGGCGTACATTCATAATGATCGGCTGGCTAGGTAAGGAAGCACGCTGGGGCGAAGCCACTTACGAAAATGAATATAGTCGCGAAAATGGCAAATGGCGCATAGCGAAACTGCATGGCATCATCAATTTTTATGCCGAATATGACAAGGGCTGGCATAAAGGTGGCATACCGCTCTTGCGGTCGGTTGATGGGCTGAAGCCGGATCTACAGCCAAGCTTTAACTATGAAGCTTATCCCGAGCCGGTAGTGGCCCCCTTCCATTATGATGAGCCTTAAAAAGGACGAGCCTCGATGGGGGGCTTCGAGGCTCGTCCGGGGGTGTGCCGCGCGGGACTGGAGGTTCGCGCGCGGCACCAATCACTAAATGCTCATACGCAAACTCAGCTTAACATTGCGTCCTCTCAGAGGTGCGAAATCCTTCGTAGCACTGGTATGCATCCGGCCTTCGACATCGAAAATATTGTTGCCTTGCAGCATGAGCGTCACATTGTTGTTGCCGCGCATCGGCTTCCACGAAACTGAGAGATTGACGAAAGTGTACCCATCTGTGGGGGTTTCATAATCGGCTGTACGATTCTGGTCGTCGAACCACTGGACTTCGGCTCTCGCTCCCCAGCGCGGACTCTTCATTTCAAGAGCACCCAGCAAGCTGAGCGGCGGGATCAGCGGTACCGCGGATCCGTCATCCAGCGTAGCGCGAATATAGTCGCCTCGCAGATCGGTCAGGAAGCGCATCCCGCTCTCGGTAGTATAAAGCGGAACGGTCACTTCACCTTCGAGACCGAAGTAGTCGGCATCCTGCTGCAGATAGTAATAAACCGGCAGATTATCTTCTATGTCATCCGAACCTTGCAGATAAACGTAGTTTTTGAACCAGTTCTTATAGATGGAGAAATTGACAGTAGCCGGGCCTACTTCGCCGCGCAGATAGCCTTCAAGGCCCCATGCGGTTTCCTTGCTCAGGTCCTGACTGCCGATTTCAAATTGTTCAGTTGCTTCATGCGGGCCATTGGCAAATAACTCTTCAGCATTGGGAGAACGCGACGCGCGTGAGCCATTGATACCCAACCGCAGACTGTCAGCGATTTCATAGGATGCGCCGAGCGATGCCGAAATGTTGTCGTAGCTTTTCGACGTATTGAGCGTATCGACGTCAATATCGGTATGGCTGTAGCGCAGACCGCCCTGGAATTGCGCAGGACCTCTATTAATTTCTTGCAGCGTGAAGAGGGCGTATTCATCTGTTGTGCTCGGGGGCACAAAAGCTTCATCACCGATGGCTTCGAAGTCACGATGAACGAATTGCCCGCCTAGCGAACCGGTCCAGTCGCCGACCTGCTGTTGTACCAGTTCGAGCCTGCCTTCGAGGTTTTTTACGTTAAAGGTGGTGCCCGGTTCTCCATTGGCAAATTCGGTATGACTGTAGTCGGAGTATCCCCAGCGTGTATGGACTTCGGAAAATGGGCCGCTTGCGAGATTGAGCGAACCTCTCAGGTCACCGCGGTATTGGCGCATATGAATCTGGACCGGACCTTCTTCCTCTTCTTCGCCTTCTCCGCCAATATCCACGCTAGGGCGGTCCGGCGTGCCGTAGCGTGTATTGTAATAGCCGAAAGAAGCGCCCAATGAACCATTTTCGCCGACCCAGGCGAGGCCTGTGCCAAGTGAATAGGTCCGCGTATCGCTATTCGGCAGTGTACCATGCTGATTGGCGGTTTCACGTAATTCGGCGGCCTTGTCGGGATCGGAGCCTTCGATCGCATCGGCTGCATCCAGCGCATCCTGCCGCAGGCCCGATGCCAGGACATATCCTGGAATATCAATGTCGTCTGTCTTGCGGTAGGAGCCGTCTACATGGAAAGCGATTTCCTTGCTGACCGGTACATCCAGAGAAGCGCCACCTTCGCGCAGGTCGGATGCTGAGTCGAGCCCTGCCAGTGCGTCAATATGAACCGGTTCATCAGGAACCGAACGTGGAATGCGCTTGTCGTGAATATTAACCGCGCCGCCAATGGCCGAACTGCCATAGAGGAGTACAGCAGGACCTCGCACCACATCAATGCTCTGGGCCGTCAAAGGATCGGTAGATACGCCATGATCGGCGGACACGCCTGATGCGTCGCTAAGGCCGATCCCATCAACCATAATGCGAACACGATCTCCCTGGAGACCACGTAACACAGGACGTGAAACACCCGGTGCGAAGCTGGATGTCGAAACACCCGGGAGCTTGGCCAAAACATTGCCGACCTGGCCGTCGAGATTGCGCTGTAATTCGATGCCGCTCACTACCGACCTGCCGGCCAATAGATTCAGTTCGGAAAGGCCGGGCGCCTTCACGATGATATCCGTGTGATAATCGTCATCGCTTTCGGTCGTGCCACGCGAGGTCTGGGAGGAATTCGTATTCTGGGCAGTTTGTGCATGGGCTGGCACAAATGGGAGCAGTGCGCCCGCACAGAGCAACGCATATTTGGACAACATAGAGAGACTTTCTGGACTTGAATTCGCGATGAGATGTTACACTATCTCATAGTTAAATTTGTGTCCAGCCTTTTTGCGCAGTGCAGCATGTCAGATGCAGAGAGCGCCCTTTAGGGAGGGCTTGTACCCTCCCTAAAGGGCTTTTGTTTCAGAAGTTTGTGCTCAGACCGAGGTTGATTGAGCGGCCGCGTCCCGGAATATTGCGCAGATTGCCCGTCACACCGTAATCGCCAAGCGAAACACCACCCATCGGCAAATCATAGGCTTTGTCGAACAGATTGGTCGCTTCCACGCTCAGGCGAATTCCGGCGATTGTATAAGCCGCAGTAAGATTCATCAGAGCATAATCACCGGTTTTCATCTCATGGCGTGTAGCATCGAGGCGAGTCTTGGCATCGACCCATTCCAGTTCTGCGCCCAGTTCCAACGCGCCCTGCTTGTGTGTCAGTCCCAGAAGCGCATGAAGCGGCATCTGGCGATAAACCGGCCCGTCATCACTCAGATTATTCGCTCGCAGCCAGGAGGCGGAGGCAGTAATACTGGTTTTCTCCTGCGCCTTACCTGTCCAAAGATCCACAGAGCCGGATAGATCTGTACCGTAAAACTCTGCTTCCTGATTGGCGAATTGCAGCTGTACAAAGCCGGTTGGCATGCCCATCATATCGGTGAGATCTTGCAGAAAGATCGTATCGATATAATCGTCGACATGGGTATAGTAAGGTGCAATCCGGAGATGCCAGCCGCTTGTGTCGTTCCCTAATGCCAATGCAGCACTGACTGTATCGGCGCGTTCGGGTTTGAGATCCAGATTGCCGACATAGCCATTGCCGTCACCATACCAGCCGATCATTCGGCTTGCCATAGAGCCGCGGCCCCATGTGTAGCGTTCATAAATATTCGGCGAGCGTGTTTTATGGGCATAGCCCAGTTCAAGCACCGCCCAGTCATTCATGGCATAGGTTAGCAGTATGGAGGCGTTCCAGTTATTGTCATGGCGCTTGTGCCCAACGGAGTTGAAAGCGTCGGCTGCCATGGCATCGGCCATATTCATCATACCCGTACCATAAGGCTGTACATCGCCCGTATTCATTCGCAAATGTTCATAACGGATGCCGGCTATGGTTTTGAGCCGGTCGCTCCATTGCGCCTCCCATTCACTGTAAAGGCTAATGCGGTCGCGCGTGGCTTCATTGATATTCAGAAAAACGTCAGGCCCCATCATCATGCTGCCTTCTACAGGCGGCCAGTAATCATTGAGCCACTGATGGTGGAATTCCCCACCCAGTCGCAACGTGTCGCGGCTTGAGACCGGCAGGCTGGTTTTTGCCGAGGTATTGAAGCTATGCACCTCGGTATTCATCGGCATGTCGCCAGGTAATTTGTCTTCGAGAAAGTTCATCGCGTGATCGGTGTCGCGATAGGCTATCGCCAGATCGAGATCGCCCCAATCATAAATTCCGCGATAGCTTCCGTTGAGGAACCAGCTCTTATTGGACGTCATGTCCATATATTGATTGGGGAACCCTTCATACGGTGAGAAGTGGTAACCGGCTTTCAATCTGAACAGCCCGGCACCTGCCTGATAGGCAAGTTCCAGCGCGTGATCGGTCTTGGCATATTCGGTTGAGCGGACGAGTTCGTCACTGCCACCACCCTCATATTGCTCTGACCGGGTATAAGAGCCGGTATAGCTCGCACTGAGCTTGCGTCCCGCTGCAGTCAGTTTCACCGCTCCGCCGAATCCATCTCCATTAGACCGGTAAAATGTGGAAACGCTCCCTGTGACCAGCAATGAATCGGAGACAGAAAAAAGTGGTGGCGCACTCTCGACCGAGATGATGCCACCAATATTGTCACCTCCTGAACTGACAGGTGCGACGCCGGTCAGCACATTGACTGAAGAGAGAGTTTGCGGATCAGTATAGGAAAGAGGGGAATTCATATCATTGGGACAGGCTGCATCAATTGTCTGGCCATCGACCAGTATGGTCAGACGCTGTTCACCCAAGCCCCGAATGGCAGGCATCGTAGAAATGCCTCCTCCAGTCGCGCCGCTGACCCCGGGTATGCGTGTCAGTAATTGTGCTGTATCGCTCGTTCGCGCCTGCTGTTTTTCCAACCCGCTGCGATCTAGCTCGGCGGCTGGGTCAGGCAGGGCTATGTTGATCCGCGCTCCCAGAGAGTCCTCATCTTCGGCAGATGAATCTGTCTGAGCCTGTGCCAATATTGGTAAAGAACAGCAGCCAGCAGCCAGCGCAGCGCGAAACGCGATTTTCCATGAGATCATTGTCATCATCCATCATGGCCCAACTATATGAGCCATCCATCATACAGTTCCGCTCCTCGATGGAGCGGTAAGTGAAAGAAGGGGGCGTGCGCCATTCGGGACGCAGGCCGTTCAGATGATGGCAGGAGGGCCGCGCAAGGGTGGTCTGGCATAAACTATCCGCCGCACGCATGGTGTGACGACAGGTGCGAAGCCAAGGGCCAGAATGAAAGCCAGTGCAATAGCAAAGAAAAACGGATCATCCGCTTCCAGCCCGCTCACGGCCATGGTTGCGAAAGGGCAATGCGTGGCGGCATGGTCGGTATGCTCGCCTTCTCCAGAGCCATGAGAATGGCCTGTTTTATTTGTCTGGACTTTGATGAGCAACGCTTTGCCGCCGACCTGTCCGTCACAGATCCGGACAGACAGAAAACGGTCTCCGGAATCGATCATATAGCCGGTTGGAACCAGAACTTTCAGGCATAGCGCCAGAGCCACCAGCATGGCAGCAAGATGACAATGCGCCTGACAAAGGGACCGGGCTTTGGGCATCAAAGTGCTATACGGGCGCGTATCCGGCGTGTCATCCTCATTTCATGCCGGTTGAGCAGTGCGGAATATAGTCAGGAAGCTGAGCGCGCTTCCGCCACCGCGTCGCGCAAGGCATCCAGGTCGAGCGCACCAGGGACCAAAAAGTCGCCGATTACAAGGCCGGGCGTCCCTTGCAAGCCGAGAATACGAGCCTGCCGGTCACTTTGAGCCAAAACCGCTTCGATCTTGCTTTCGTGTTTGGCGATATCGGCCGTGAGCCGTTCCCAGTCCACCCCGGCTTGGCGTGCTGCAGCTTTTATGCCGGCTCGATCAAGTTTGCCCGGATGGCGCATCAGCGCATCGTGAAAGGCATCGTGACGTCCCTGAAATTGGGAAGCAAGGGCGGCCCTCGCTGCAAAATTGGATTCGCCGCCAAAAATGGGCCAGTCGCGATAGACTATCCGAACTCTGGGATCGCTTTTCGCTAATTGCTGAAAGGCGATATGCTGCTTCTTGCAATAGCCACATTGATAATCGAAAAATTCGACAATGGTGACATCGAAACCTTCCGGTGCATCTTTGGGCACGAGGGGCGCTTCGCGTAAGGCATTGCGGAAACGCGCTATAGCTGCTGCTTCGTCATCACTCTGCGCTATCGCGGCAGGAGAGGAACACAGTACGCACAAGGCGCCAAGGAGAAGAGCCAGCTTTTTCATAACCCTGTCATGGCTGTTATAGGCGATTTTGCCAAGATGCCTCGAACTGGAAGAGGCCCCACTTGACCGCCGGTTGCAAAATGAGGGGGCGGTGCGAAAGCATATTCGATTGCTGCGACAGGGTAAGGCTTTGTGATTGAAAGCTAATTTGAAAGCTTATGCAACCTCGAGCCATTTCATGCGTTATCTTTGAAAGCCGAATAGTCTGAACATCTGGTATCGAAGGGGCCTATCCATGACTCGAGAGGGTTTTCTCAACCTGTCCCGCCGCTCCGTGCTGGCAAGTGGCGTGGCATCTGCGGCGTTGACCGCGGTTCCGCCTGTTGCGGCACAAGCGAAAAGCGATACATCCTCCAGGGGGCCAGCTATGAACAAGCTCAATTTAATCGTGAATGGAGAGCGTTACGAACTGGAACTCGACACACGGACGACGCTGCTCGACACTTTGCGTGAGCATTTGCACCTGACCGGTACCAAGAAGGGCTGCGATCACGGTCAGTGCGGAGCATGTACCGTGATGGTAAATGGAGAGCGGATCAATTCCTGCCTCAGCTTTGCGGTCATGCATGATGAAGATGAAGTTACGACGATCGAAGGATTGGGCGAACCTGACAACATGCACCCGATGCAAGAGGCATTCGTGAAGCATGATGGCTATCAATGTGGCTATTGCACGCCGGGCCAGATCTGTTCCGCCGTGGCGGTGCTGGATGAGATTCGCAAAGGTGTCCCCAGTCATGTCACGGAAGACATCAACGCCGTACCGGATTTCACTAACATGGAGATGCGAGAGCGGATGAGCGGCAATATCTGCCGCTGTGGAGCCTATTCCAACATTGCCGAAGCTATGGCGGATGTGGCCGGGCTTGAAATGGCGGGGAATGCTGCATGAAAAGCTTCACTTACGAACGCGTGAAAAGCCCCGAAGAGGCTGTAAAAGCAGCTATGGCCCGTAAGGGAGCGAAATTCATCGCCGGCGGGACCAATCTTATCGATCTGATGAAGCTTGAAATCGAGACCCCAACGCATCTGATCGATGTGAATGGCCTTGGTTTGGATGACATCAGAGAAACCGAAGAAGGCGGCCTCAGAATCGGCGCACTGGTCAGTAACACCGATCTTGCCAGCGATCGGCGCGTGCGGCGTGACTATGGTGTGCTGACGCGGGCTATTGTAGCAGGGGCATCGGGCCAGCTCCGCAATAAGGCGTCGACAGGTGGCAATCTTCTGCAGCGTACGCGTTGTCCCTATTTTTATGACACGAATATGCCTTGCAACAAACGTCAGCCGGGTGAAGGATGTTCGGCGAAAGAGGGTTATAGCCGTCAGCTTGGTATTATGGGGGTCAGCGATGCCTGTATTGCCACCTATCCCGGCGATATGGCTGTGGCTCTGCGGGTACTTGATGCCACTGTCGAGACCGCGCGGCCTGACGGTACCGAACGGACTATACCGATAGCTGATTTCCATCGCCTGCCCGGTGACAGTCCCGACAAAGACAATGTGCTGGATAAGGGAGAGCTGATTACTGCTGTCACCTTACCCAAACCGCTGGGCGGTCGCCATTTTTATCACAAAGTTCGCGATCGCCGATCCTATGCTTTTGCGCTGGTTTCTGTTGCGGCTGTGGTGCAGCCAGATGGTACCGGACGTGTGGCGGTAGGTGGGATCGCTCCGAAACCTTGGCGTGACGAAGCTGCGGATGCACAACTGCCGAACGGGGCATCTGCTGTGGCTCGTGTGCTTACCAAAGGGGCCCGGACCACGGAGCATAATCGCTTTAAACTGGCCCTCATCGAACGCACAATTGCCGCGGTGCTTCAGCAAGCGCGCGGCTGAAGGAGGACATCTCCATGAAATTTGACCAACGTGCAGACAGCAATCCGATCGACCGATTGAAAGTAGTGGGACGGGCGCAGGATCGGATTGACGGGCCGCTTAAAGTTACCGGTCGGGCCAAATATGCTTATGAACGGCATGAGGCCGTGCCGGGGCAGCTTTACGGCTATATTCTTGGCTCGGGTATTGCCTGCGGGCGCATCACCGACATGGCACTTGATGATGCCCGGAGGGCATCCGGAGTGGTGGATGTCATATCCACTCTCGACTATGAGCCGGTGCCACTCAGCGATTACAATACTGCCAATTTGTTCGGTGGAGATGAAATTCAGCATTACCATCAGGCAATTGCTCTTGTCGTGGCTGAGACTTTCGAACAGGCCCGGGCGGCAGCGCATCTGATCCGTGTGGACTATAACCGTACAGAAGGCCAATTCGACCTGGCCGCCGCCGCACCTTCTGCACCGCTCTACACAAATGGAGAAGATGATACGGGTGAAAACCGTTATGGGGACTTCGAAGGAGCTTATGCGGCATCCCCAGTGCAGCTGGATGCTCATTATAGCACACCCGACGAAACCCATGCGATGATGGAGCCGCATACAACGCTGGCGCATTGGGAAGGCGATACAGTCACCCTTTGGACGTCCAACCAGATGATTGCCTGGTCCAAAGCCGCTCTGGCCAAATCGCTACAAATGCCGGCTGAAAATATCAGGCTGGATTCGCCCTTTCTGGGCGGAGGCTTCGGGGCGAAATTATTTGTTCGTGCTGATGCTATTGTCGCGGCTTTGGCAGCTAAGAAAGTGGGACGACCCGTCAAGGTGACATTCCAGCGTCCGCTGGTGGCCAATAACACCACCCATCGGCCTGCCACTATTCAGCATATCCGGCTGGGTGCGGACCGGGATGGCCGATTGCTCGCTATCGGTCATGAGAGCATCTCCGGCGATTTGCCGGGCGGCTCACCGGAGACGGCAGTCAACCAGACCGAGAGCTTCTATGCTGCGGAAAACCGGCTTACGGCCATGCGTCTGGCGGTGCTCAATCTGCCGGAAGGCAATGCGATGCGGGCTCCCGGCGAGGCGCCGGGGTTGATGGCACTGGAAGTAGCCATGGACGAAATGGCTGAAAAACTGGGCATGGATCCGGTTGATTTCCGTATCCTTAACGATACGCAGGTCGATCCTATGAAACCTGATCGCGAATATTCCGAAAGGCATATGATCGAATGTCTGCGTCGAGGCGCCAGGGAATTCGGCTGGGATAAACGTCATACGGAGCCGGCATCGCAAGTCGAGGGAGACTGGCTGGTCGGCATGGGCATGGCTGGTGGCTTCCGCAATAACATGCTGATGAAATCGGGCGCCCGTGTCCGGCTGGGTCCGGATGGCGTTGTGACGGTTGAAACAGACATGACCGATATTGGAACGGGCAGCTATACAATCATCGCGCAGACTGCAGCTGAAATGATGGGCCTTCCACTCGACAGAGTAAAAGTAGAGCTGGGTGATTCCGATTATCCGGCTTCAGCCGGGTCTGGTGGTCAGTGGGGAGCAGCTAATTCCACGGCTGGCACCTATGCTGCCTGTGTCAAATTGCGTGAACAGGTGGCGCAAAAATTCGGGCTCGATCCAGCGGAAGCGGATTTCACTGATGGGCAGGTCAGGCAGGGCAAACAGTCTTTTGCTTTGCAGGGCGCTGCTGAAGATGGCGAGCTGGTAGCAGAAGATGCGATCGAATACGGGGATTTTGGCGACAAATATCTCCAGTCCACTTTTGCCGGTCACTTTGTACAGGTGTCTGTCAATCGTTTTACCGGCGTGACCCGGATCGACCGGATGCTGGCCGTTTGCGATGCGGGGCGGATTCTCAACCCGAAATCGGCCCGCAGTCAGGTGATCGGTGCAATGACTATGGGCGCGGGTGCCGCTCTGACAGAGGAACTGGCGGTGGACACGCGTTTCGGTCTGTTCATCAATCACGATCTGGCAAGTTATGAGGTACCCGTTCACGCCGATATTCCTCATCAGGAAGTTATTTTCCTTGATGAAGTCGACAGTGCATCGACCCCGATGAAAGCGAAAGGCGTGGGCGAGCTGGGCTTGTGTGGTGTTGGTGCGGCGATTGCTAATGCAATCTATAATGCAACAGGTATTCGAGTGCGCGATTATCCGCTGACTCTCGACAAATATCTTGATCGGCTGCCTGAGGTTGCTTGAACATTTCAGGCCGGGGAAATTTTCTCCGGCCTTGTTACAGTCCTCGGATATATAAAAAGCCCCGAACTCTCCATAGAGTTGGGGGCTTTAGTCTGACTGAACATTATATCAGTTCACGCCGAGAGGAATTTTGGTTCCGGCTTTCAGATAGATGCGGTTGTCATCGATCTTCTCTACGGCGTCGAGCGGCAGGAAGTGGTGCATGTTGTCATCACTGTCACTGCGGGTAAGCTTGATACGGTCATCATCCATAACTTCGTCAACCGTTCCAATATGCTGACCATTAGCGTCGGCAACTTCCATATGTTCTTTGATGCGAATCTTCTCAAACATAAAAACCTCTTTTTTATCCGTTGCTTATATTGAACCAACGGGACGGGTGGTCATGTCGTTCCGAATTTTATCGCAGCTTATAAACAGGTCGCGGATCCTTCATTGATAAGATGGTTCTGATCGAAGGCTTCTATTTGGTGTGAAATAGATATTTCTGCTGTAGAATATTATTGTTGATCGGCAGGGCTCCGCGTTTGGGATGATGTGAAAGTTAATCTTCGGAATTCTTGTTGGATTTTTCTTTCCGGTTCTTTGTTTCCGGTAAAGGTTCATGCCCAATCACATCCTTGCGATCAGACGCTTCTTCTTCCTCTATCGCATCGGCGTCCGCGTCATCGGAATGATCCATCGCGGGTTGATTAACACGATATTGATCGCTGCTTGCGAGGCATCCCTTATTCGGTTTGCTGCTCTGGCCTTGCTGATTCATCCGCCATCCTTTCGCTTGAACTGCAGTGAAGTACTGTGATTGAATAATGCGTTGAAAGCAGATCCCGTTCCGGGAAGTGGGAATCGTGTGAAGATGCCACTTTGCTGTTTCTCAAGAGGGGGAGAGACCAAAATTTATCCCCTATTGTTGCCTGCACCCGATTCCCATTGGCACTGATCTGTGTCTATATGGGTGGTGTAACCTATCCACGGAGACACAACATGTCGTTGCTCGAAGCCCGCAAGACCTACAAACCCTTCGAATATCCGTGGGCCTATGAATATTGGAAGAAGCAGCAGCAGGTACACTGGCTTCCCGAAGAAGTGCCGCTTGGCGAAGATTGCCGCGACTGGGCACAAAACCTGGCTGATCATGAACGCAACCTGCTGACCCAAATCTTCCGCTTTTTTACACAGGCCGACGTTGAGGTGCAGGATTGCTATCACGAGAAGTATGGCCGGGTGTTCAAGCCGACTGAAGTGAAGATGATGCTGACGGCCTTTTCCAATATGGAAACAATCCATATTGCGGCCTACAGCCATTTGCTCGATACGATCGGCATGCCGGAAAGCGAATATGGTGCTTTCCTCGAATATGCCGAATTAAAGGATAAGCACGATTATCTGCAGCAGTTCGGTGTAGATTCTGACGAGGATATCGCACGTACGCTCGCCATGTTTGGCGGCTTCACAGAAGGTGTGCAGCTTTTCGCCAGCTTCGCCATGCTGATGAATTTCCCTCGCTATAATAAAATGAAGGGCATGGGCCAGATCGTCAGCTGGTCGGTCCGCGACGAGTCACTTCACTGCGAAGGCATAACCCATCTGTTCCACGCTTTCACCAAGGAACGGGACTGTCTGAGCAAATCGGTAAAAGAAGATATCTATGACCAGTGTCACACTACGGTGCGGCTGGAAGATGCTTTTATCGATCTCGCATTTGAAATGGGGCCCGTACCCGGCATGACGGCGAAAGATATCAAGCGCTATATTCGCTATATCGCGGACTGGCGCCTGAACCAGCTTGGACTGGAACCCATGTTCCTGATTGAAGATCACCCTCTGCCCTGGCTGACGCCGCTGCTGAATGGTGTTGAACATGCCAATTTCTTCGAAACGCGTGCCACCGAATATTCCAAGGCTGCTACGCGCGGTAACTGGAACGACGTGTGGGCAAGCTTCGATTCTCGCCGTAAGCTCAAAGCGAATGACGAAGAAGACAACAGTGAAGATCTGGGGCCGGGCCTGTTCGGCGATAAGGACGGCGTTGCAGCCGAATAGCAAGGTGCTCTAATCCTTTTTTGGAAGAGGGTTTGAAAAGAAGGCGGCGGCTCGTCAGCCACCGCCTTCTAATCTGGGGAGGGCCGAACCGGGAGGGAGGAGCCGGCTCGTTCCTGGGGCGTCGGGCATAATACACACCCCGATCCAGTGATTGCGCAACATCTGCCAGCCTTTACCGTGATCGGCAGTTTGCAGGTTGCTGCAATTGGGCCCGGATGCAGCAAGATACGCAATCACCTCTGTTAAGGGACGTGGTCTCTATAGTTTCCAGACTGTGCGATCGGCTGGCGTTTTTTGGCGATAAGGTGAAAATAACCAGGCCATCAGCTACACGTTTAAGCGTGTATTATGGCTTGAAGCGCCAATCTGCCCTCCGATTTTTAAAAGAATTTCGGAACGGTAATCTGCAGGTTGCGTAGATTGATTGGGTCTTGTTTCGCAACAGGAGATTTTCATGGAAGAACCGATCAAGGAAGATACGCCGGATTCGAAATCCAATGCAAAATGGTTGTGGCTCGCATTGATTGTCTTGCTCGGTATTCTGGTGATCGTGTGGCTTGCTAATCCAACCTCGCAAGTGGAAGAAGTGACGCCGGATAATGCGGCTGTTGCAACCGACGAAACGCCCATGCAGGAGAGCGTTGCGCCGACAACGGAAAATAGCGCAGCACCTGCTGAGGAAACGCAGGCACAGTAAGCGATCTGGCGCTGAAAGATGGGGATCAGCTGAAGCGGGTCAACTGTTTTCAGGCGAAGGTAACATTCCCATAGCATCGGCAAAGCTGTAGGTGTCCAGCATCATGAAAACGCTGGACGCCAGCCCCCTGTCTTTTTCGACATTCCAAATCTGGATTTTGGGGCTTTCATATCTGCGCAATGTCTGGAGGTTGCGCCAGCTAGAGTGGCCGTACCATACCACACTGCTTTGCCCTACGATGATATTACGTGTGTGCATTTCGATCATTTCCCACTTTTCTGCCATCTTGGCGAAGTAATGGAAAATGCCAGCCTTCCCATAATAGGGCCCCGCCGTTGATACATGAGGTAAGCTGGTGTCCACAACCGAATGTAATTCGATTTCTGGCGTAACCAGAGCCATAAAACGGTCCGGTGTGCGCCCGCCACTTTCACCCCATGCCTCGTAAGCGGCCTGAAGCTTAGCCGCAAAATTCTTCATTTACAGAATTCCCGAAAGGCTCTCGTCAATTTATGTAGCTTAATACATCATCTGTGCAATTGTTCGACAGGAAAATCAATTATTGTGATTTGAATCTGATTGACCGCAAAGGGCGCTTGAAAGAGCGGAGTTGTCACATTTCGATATTTTGCATTTGCACCAAAAAAGCCGATAAGGCACGCGATCCTGACGTGTAACGGAGTGACTAGTTGATGAGCATAGGCGAGAACAGGGCAATGCTGACCAAGGCGGAGACACTGATCGAGGCATTACCCTATTTTCAGCGATATGCTGGCCGCACTTTTGTCGTGAAGTATGGTGGTCATGCCATGGGCGATCCGGAAGCAGCCAAGGATTTCGCAGAAGATATCGTCTTGTTGAAAGCAGTCGGCATCAATCCTGTGGTGGTTCATGGTGGAGGGCCCCAAATTGGCGCCATGCTCAAGAAACTGGGTGTGGAAAGCCGGTTCGTTGATGGTCTTCGTGTTACGGATAAAGCGACGGCTGAGGTGGCCGAAATGGTTCTTTCCGGTGCGATCAATAAGGAACTGGTCGGCTGGATTATGGGTGCAGGTGGCAAAGCGCTTGGTATTTCGGGCAAGGATGGCGGGTTGGTCACGGCCACCAAGGTGCAGCGCACCACGCGTGATCCGGATAGCAATATTGAACAAGCGGTGGATCTAGGTTTCGTTGGTGAGCCAGCGCATGTTGATACGACCATACTCAATACCGCCGTCAATGCCGGGATGATTCCAATCGTGGCACCGATCGGGGCCGGTGAAGATGGCCATACTTACAATATTAATGCCGACACTATGGCTGGCGCCATTGCTGCAGCGCTCGGTGCGGCAAGGCTTTTCCTGCTAACCGATGTGCCCGGTGTGCTCGATAAACAGAAACAATTGCTCACCGATCTGACACCTGCGGATATTGCGGCTTTGAAGCAGGACGGGACTATTAGCGGCGGGATGATTCCTAAACTGGAAACCTGCGTCTCGGCTGTCGAAGCGGGCTGTGATGCAGCAGTCGTGCTGGATGGCCGCGTTCCGCATGCCATGTTGCTCGAATTCTTTACCTCGCGTGGGGCGGGGACTTTGGTGAAGGCTGGCTGATGCGACATTTATATCTCGCCCCTCTGCTCCTGCTGGCTTTTTCGGCCTGTGGATCCGACGAGTCGTCGGCACCCCCGGAAGAACAGGAAAGCGCTCCCTCCGGGTCTGTACCGGCACCGGCCTCGGTGAAGAACGAGGTAAACGATAGTGGTGATACCGATATTCTGTCTAGTGATGCGCTGCAGGAGCGCGATAATCCCCGCCGAGTTCTGGCCTATGTCAAAGCTGCAATTGATGCGCATCGTCTGGCCGATGCGGCACTTGCCTGGCGATCGGAAGCGGAAATGACCGGAGCCACGCTGACAGAACAGTTGGGTGACTATCCCGATATGGAGCTCGATTATGGCGAAGGGGAAGAAGAGGGTGCTGCCGGAACACTGTATTATCAGGTGCCGGTAACATTGACAGCCGATGAGGGAAGCGTGAATCGTAAAGGCATCATTACGCTCAGCCGTGTCAATGACGTTCCCGGTGCTAGTGAAGAACAGCTCGCCTGGCGAGTGCGCGATCTTCACTTCGATCAATGATCTGTATTGCGCTGTTGATACACCACCCCGTGTCGGTTAGTTCACCGCTGGACTAAGGAAAGGCCATAGCAGTGTTATTGCTCACGCTCTCTCAGATTATCAGCTACCTGATTAACATTATCATCATTCTGGTGATCGTTCAGTTCGTTCTCAGCCTGCTGATTTCGTTCAACGTCGTCAATACACGCAACGATTTCGTTGTGGCGATCTGGCGAGCGGTGAATGCGCTGCTTGATCCTATGTTAAGGCCGATCCGCCGGATCATGCCGGACACTGGCGCGATCGATTTCTCGCCTCTGATTCTGATAATCGGCCTGAACATCCTGAATATTATTCTGCAAAACTTGGCTTACGGGAGTATCGCATGAGTGCTGACGTCATTGACGGGAAGGCATTTGCCGCAAATCTGCGGGAAAAAGTAGGCGGCTTCGCTGCTGAATTTGAAAAGGCAGTTGGCCGCAAAGCGGGTCTTGCCGTGGTTTTGGTAGGCGAAGATCCGGCAAGCCAGGTTTATGTTCGCAGCAAGGGTAAGGCGACTATCGCTGCCGGCATGAACTCTTATGAGCATCGGCTGGATGACACTGCCAGTGAAGAAGAGCTTCTTAACCTTGTCGAAAAGCTCAACAGTGATCCAAATGTCGATGGCATTCTGGTACAGCTTCCATTGCCCGATCATCTTGACGAACAAAACGTTATTGCGACCATTGACCCTGACAAGGATGTCGATGGTTTTCATATTATCAATGCTGGCCGTCTGGCGGTCGGGCAGGATGGATTCGTCCCCTGCACGCCGCTTGGCTGTCTGATGCTGTTGCAGGACAGGCTGGGTGAGGATCTCTCCGGTCTTAATGCTGTTGTGATTGGACGATCCAACATTGTTGGCAAACCAATGGCCCAGTTGCTGACTGCTGCCAATGCAACGGTGACAATCGCCCATAGCCGTACGAAGGATTTGCCTGAGGTTGTCAGGCGGGCCGATATTGTGGTGGCCGCTGTCGGTCGTTCGGAAATGGTCAAGGGTGACTGGATCAAGCCGGGTGCGACAGTGATCGATGTGGGTATAAATCGTGTTCCGGCGGCTGAAGAAGGCAAGACACGGCTGGTCGGGGATGTAGACTATACCGGTGCCAGCGAAGTGGCAGGTGCCATTACGCCCGTGCCGGGTGGTGTTGGCCCGATGACCATTGCTGTGCTGCTTCGCAATACAATGGTTTCGGCTTATCGGCGTGAAAACCTTACTCTGGACAAAGGAGCATTGTGATCCGTCGCGGAGTTGCCTTCCTGGCGCTCGGCTTTGCGCTGAGCGCCTGTGCGGGCGGTCCGCGCAATGGCAGAGGGGCACTCGAACGGGTGGCTCATCCCAGCGATGTTCTGGCACAGGATCTGGCCTTTGCCCGCCTCGCGCGGGAAGAAGGGCAAAGGAAGGCTTATAAGAAATATGCCGCATCCGGTGCCATTATGGTCGGCACCAAAGGGCTGGTATCCGTTGAAGGCGCTTTCCCGACAGAAAACAATCTGTCTCAGGTCGATCAGTGGGTACCGCAAAAAGTATGGTCGAGTTGCGACGGCTCTTTGTCCGTTACCTATGGAGCGATCGCCAAGGCCGGTGGTGGAGCCGAGGGCCAATATGCGACTGTCTGGCATCGCCGCAACCGTGGGGATTATGAATGGGTATTCCATATGGAACGGCTCGACGGGCAAGCCCCTGCAGCACCCGAATTTATCGCCGCGAAGGTTGCTGATTGCGATGCGCCGGATCGATCTGCCGTTCAGGCTGAAAGGAATCGGGAGGCCACAATATCTCAGGAAAGCCAATCTGAAGGGGGAGGGTTATCGGCAGATCGCAGCCTGTCCTATCACTACGCGCCGCAGGCGGAAGGCACGGTTTTGCGGGTTATGGCCAAACGGGATGGTCAGCCTAGAAATGTCCTGACGCTGGCAAGCACGAGGTGACGCTGCATGCTTGAACTGTTCCTTTCTGCATTTGTCACACTTTTTGTGATTATCGATCCACCCGGATGTGCCCCTATCTATGCCGGATTGACAGCCAATGCCCCAGGCAGCCACCGGCGTTCAATGGCTATTCGGGCCACGCTGATTGCCGGAATTATTTTACTGGGCTTCGCTTTTTTCGGGCAGCCATTATTGAATGCGTTGCATATTGAACTTGATGCTTTCCGCATTGCCGGCGGCATTATGCTGTTCGTGATCGCGTTGGAAATGGTGTTCGAAAAGCGCACGCAAAGGCGTGAAGAACGGGCAGAAAGGGTTATGGCAACCCCTGAGATCGAGGACGTGTCCGTCTTCCCCATGGCCATGCCGATGCTGGCCGGGCCGGGGGCTATTGCTTCCATCATGTTGCTGATGAGCAAGGCGCCCACCTTGTCACACATGGCGGTTGTGCTCGCTGCTTTGATTTCTGTGCTGGTTCTGACATTGCTGGCTTTGCTTGCTGCCACGCCTTTGATGCGACTTTTCGGCGATCAGGTTGAAGCGGTGATTACACGTCTTTTAGGCGTGCTGCTGGCGGCGCTTGCTTCCCAATATGTTATTGATGGTGTGCGCGGTTCTTTCATGCTGTGAAGCGGGCGGTTATTGTAAAGTTGCGCGTCCTTCATCGGGATTTCCGCGCGCAAAAAACTGCATCAGCTGAACCAGCAATTCGCAGCGCGAGCGCAGGTCGGGAGCTTCCAGCAATGCCTGTTTGGCGGCTGCGTCGAAAGGCGCGATCTGGCTGATGCCATTGACCAGAGCTACATCATCGAGCTGGGAAACCGATTCCCAGTCGACGCTGTATCCCTGACGCTCGGCAAAATTCTGCGCTTCCCTTTCGATGCTTGCCCGTTCGATAGAACTGAGCGCTTCGTCAGCAGGTTCTTCGATCAGCTCGCCTTCAACCTGTCGGAATGCTGTGCTGACGGTAAGCTCGCGGATCAAGCGGAAGCGCGTGACCCCTTCGAGAACGATATTATAGCGTCCGTCTTCCAGCGCTTCGACATCGTCGATCCGCCCGATACAACCGATAGAGAACAGCTCGGCACGTTCCCCCGGTGCACGGGGCTGGATCATGGCAATCTTACGATCCCGGGCCAGTGCATCGCCGACAAGAGCGCGATAGCGCGGCTCGAAGATATGCAGAGGCAATTGTAGCCCCGGAAACATAACCACTCCGCTTAGCGGAAAGATTGAAAGCCGTGCAGTATTCATTATCCGAAAAGGATCAGAGAGAGCTTGCGGCGCTTTTCCGACACCCAGGGGTCTTCCAGTCCGACCGCTTCGAATATCTGCAGTAACTTGGCTTTGGCGGCGCCTTCGTCCCATTCGGGGTCGCTTTGCACCATACGCAGCAATGTGTCGGCGGCGTCATCGCGATCACCGGCAGCAAAAGCAGCCTGAGCAAAATCGAATTGAGCTTGCATGTCGGCGGGCTTTTCGGCGGCCGCGGCGCGCAAAGCCTGTAATTCACTATCGTCAACGTCGCTTTCAGCCAGCTCCAGAGCGCTGCCTGCCTGAGCAACGACCGGATCCGCTTTCAATTCGTCAGACAGGGCGTCAAAAGTGGCCTGGGCTTCGTCTTTATGCCCGGCGGCGAGCAGAGCGCGAACCAGCCCGGAATGCACGGAAGGATTGTCTGGAGCCATCTGGGCAATCTGTGTGAAAGCAGCCGCAGCGCGTTCGGGATCACCATCAGCCATCAGCTTTTCACCCATGGCAACGAGTTGATCGAGATCGGGCGCCTGCTGTCCGTCATTGCCCTGCTGATCGGCGGCCCCCGTCTGAACAGGCAGCTTTTCGAGAATCTGGTCGATCATTTGCTTCAATTGCGCTTCCGTGCGCGCTTGTGTCAGATCGGCCACTGGTTGCCCCTGGAACAGAGCATAAACGGTTGGGATAGAGCGAACCTGAAACTGTGAAGCGATGAACTGTTCTTCATCAACATTCAGTTTTGCCAGTATCACGCCCTTATCGGCATAATCTGCAGCGACCTTTTCCAGCGTTGGTGCCAGAGCTTTACATGGGCCGCACCATTCTGCCCAGAAGTCGAGAATGACCAGTTTTGTCTGCGAAGGTTCGACAACCTCCTTGCGAAACCGCTCGACAGCCTTTTGTTCGTCGATGCTGAGGCCCATGCTCGCCAAGGTGATGCTCCTGTTGCGTAAGAATCCGTGGCGCCAATGTGGGCTTTTTAGCGCATTTGTGAAGGGCGGAAAGAAAATGTGCTGCGAATGCAATTTTCCTCTTGTCGGACTCACAAGCCGTTGCTAGAGGCCCGTCCACCCCACCGGGATATGCTCCCGGAAACGCCAGTGAGCGGGCGTAGCTCAGGGGTAGAGCACAACCTTGCCAAGGTTGGGGTCGAGGGTTCGAATCCCTTCGCCCGCTCCAGTTTTTCAAAGAAAACCAGCGAATTAGTGCTACGGCGCACGCTCTTTCGCTGGAGACAAAGCCCGCTGCGAAGGCTGTTGTCTCCACATTGTCTCCAGAAAATCGGCAAAATCGGGTTGGTTCTGGCGTCGAATAGCGAAGATTGCGACGGCGTCGCCCTTTGGGCCGGGCTTTCGGTTTGCACCGGAGCCAGGCGTTGCCCGTCTCCGCCATCCGGCTTCAATCCCTGACGCGGGTGCGGCGCATTCACGCCGATCCGTAAATCCGTGTCCACGGATTTGTGTCTTTCCGTAGTTGCGGAGATCGAGCCAGGGCATTCGCCGTCCCGATCGCGCCTGTTTGTGACTCTCTCCGTCGATGGGGTGGGCGACGCTTCCCTTTAGGCCCGCCGCGCCGGGGCGCAACGCGCGTGGCCGCGCTTACCTTCTCTGCGTTTCGGTCCTTACGGATGCGCCCCGGCTCTGCCGGCGGGCCTGCCGGTCGCTCCTTCGCCGCCCACCCCATTCCGGGGTGAGTGTGTGTTGAAGGAGAAGTGTGATGAACGCTGTTACCGAAACCACCGCTGCCGAGCCTGTGTCGGGCGTCGAGATTTTCGTGCCGCTGAATAAGCTCAAGAAGTCCCCGCGCAATGCGCGCAAGGTGCCGCATGGGACAAGCGCCATTGAGGCGCTGGCCGCATCCATCGCGCATAAGGGTCTAATCCAGAACCTTGTGGTGGAACCCGAAGTGAAGGAGGACGGGACGCCGACAGGCTTCTATTTCGTTACCGCTGGTGAAGGCCGCAGACAGGCGATGCTGCTGTGCGCCAAGCGGAGGAAGACGAAGAAGTCCGATCCGGTGCGCTGCTGGCTCGATACCGAAAACGATCCGTCCGAGATCAGTCTGGATGAGAACGTGACCCGGACACCTATGCACCCCGCCGACCAGTTCGAGCGGTTCCGCGAGCTTTCCGAAACCAAGGGTTGGGGCGCGCAGGAAATCGGCGCGCGGTTCGGCGTGTCCGCCCATGTCGTGAAGCAGCGGCTTCGCCTTGGTGCTGTCTCTCCCAAGCTGTTGCAGGTCTATCGTGAGGACGGGCTGACGCTGGACCAGTTGATGGCCTTTGCCATTACGGAGGACCACGACCGGCAGGAACAGGTGTTCGAGAGCCTGCATCACAACCGCGAGCCGTGGATCATCCGGCGCGATCTGACCGCCGCCAATGTTCCCGGCCATGATCGCCGCGCGATCTTCGTGGGCGAAGCAGCCTATGAGGAAGCGGGCGGCGCGATCATCCGCGACCTGTTTGCCGATGAAGGCGGAGGCTATTTCGAGGATGCGGGTTTGCTCGACATGCTTGCCATCGAGAAGCTGCGCGAGGTTGCCGCCGAAGTGCAGGCCGAGGGCTGGAAATGGGCCGAGGCGCATATCGACTATCCCCATGCCCACGGCATGCGGCGCTTCTATCCCGAACCCGTTGCCCTGTCCGATGAGGACGAGAAGCGGTTGGAAGCGGCATCTGCCGAATATGACCAGCTTGTCGAAGGCTTCGATTCCTATGACGAAATGCCCGAGGGCGTGGCGGCGACGGTCGAAGCGCTGGATGCGGAGATCGACGCGATTTCCGACAAGCGGCATGCTTATGATGCCAATGTGATCGCGCATGGCGGCGTGTTCGTGGTGCTCAATCATGACGGCACGGTCAGGATCGAGCGCGGTTTCGTTCGTGCCGAGGAGGCGCTGGCCGATCCGCAGCCCGAAGATGCAGCCATCGCTCCGGAGACGGTCGAGGATGAGCAGATCGAGGAAGGAGGTGAGGACGAGCAGGACATCGAGGACGAGGAAGTCGGCAAGCCGATTTCCGACGCCTTGACCCGCGACCTGTCTGCCCATCGCACGCTGGCCTTGCGCGTGGCGCTTGGCGAGCGGCCCGACATGGCGCTGATCGCGCTTACCCACACGCTGACCTCGCAACTGTTCCACAGCTATGCCGAGGCCGGTTGCCTTGAGGTTCGTCCGACCGTGACCCCGCTTGGCAGTCATGCGGACGGGATCGAGGATACGCCGCTGGCAGCCAAGGCAAACGCGGCGCATGAGGCATGGGCCGAACGCATGCCGTGTGATGTGGCGGACCTGTGGGCATTCGTCGTCGCTCTGAACGATGAGGACCGGATGGCGCTGCTGGCGCATTGCGTGGCCTGCACCGTCAATGCGCTGCGTCTGCCATGGGATCGCAAGCCCCGCTCGCTGCAAACCGCCGACAGGCTGGCAAGCGCGTTGTCGCTCGACATGGCGAAGGACTGGACGCCTACCGTGGACAGCTATCTTGGCCGTGTCACCAAGGCGCATATCGTCGAGGCCGTGACCGAAGGTGTGTCGGAGGATGCCGCACGTCGGATCGCGGACATGAAGAAGGCGGACATGGCGCAGTCCGCCGAGCAGCTTCTGGCCGGGACGGGATGGTTGCCTGCGATTCTGCGGACGCCGGAGGCGGAAGCTGAACGGCCATCAGAGGCCCACGCTCTCGAAGCGCAAGCCGAGGACGACGAAGACTTCTACGCCGTCGCCGCCGAATAGCGGCATGAGCCGGGACCGCGCGAGCGGTCCCGGCTTTCATTCGTCACCTGCTGAAAAAATGCGGCCGCGCCGATGGGGCGCGGCCGTCTTGTTATGCGTAGGATCAACGCCGCTAAGAATTGACCCGGTTTACCGGCTCAAATAGAACGGGGACCAAGTAGGATAATGGCCGCCCCAACGAGACAGATGGAGGCACCGGTAATATCCCATCGATCGGGGCGCAGCCCTTCAATCGCCCATAGCCAGCCCAGAGAGGCAGCAATATAGACGCCGCCATAGGCAGCATAGGTTCGTCCCGCCGCATCGCTGTCGACCAACGTCAGCAGCCACGCGAACAAGGCGAGCGAGACCATGCCGGGAAGAAGCCAAAAAGGTGACTTGCCGAGCCGCAGCCAAGCCCAGAAGGAGAAGCAACCTGCGATCTCGGCCAAGGCTGCGCCGAGATAGGCGAACGGTGTGAGGCTCACAGGGTCTCTCCTGAAGTGGCAGGCGGTGCGAGCGCCTCGATAATCCGGCAATCCCCGACCCTGCCGCCCTCGCAGGAGTCGAGCAATGCGGACAGCTCGCTTCGAAGCGCAGTCAGATCGGCGATCTTGCGCTCAACCTCGGCAAGGTGGTCACGGGCCAAGGCATCGACCATGGCGCAGTCGCGTGTCCGATCATCCGACAGTGACAGCAGCGCCCGCACCCGATCGAGCGGAAAGCCGAGATCGCGTGCCCGGCGAATGAATGAGAGCCGGCCCAGTTCTGCTTCCCCATAGGAGCGGTAATTCCCCGAGGTTCGTTCGGGCTTCGCGAGCAATCCTATCCGCTCATAATAGCGGATCGTCTCGACCTTGGTCCCCGTCGCCTTGCCCAATTCGCCGATCGTGAACGCCATGCCCTTGACCCTGTAGTTGCTACAGGGTGCATATAGGCGGTCGCATCGCAATAATCGAGGTGACTGATATGGCAGGCGGATGTTGCGGCGGTTGCGAAACGACCGCACCGACCACGGACAAGGCATGGCGGCGAGTGCTGTGGATCGTGCTGGCCATCAATGCCGGCATGTTCGGCGTCGAGATGATGGGCGGGGTCGCCGCGCATTCGGCCTCGCTCAAGGCCGACGCGCTCGATTTCCTGGGTGATACCGCCAACTATGCGATCAGTCTGGGCGTTGCCGGTATGGCACTGCAATGGCGTGCGCGGGCTGCATGGCTCAAGGGCGCCTCGTTGCTCCTGCTCGGCCTGTGGATTCTCGGTAATACCATGTGGATGGCGCTCGCCGGCACACTCCCCCAGGCGGAGACGATGGGCATTATCGGCGTGCTGGCGCTCATCGCCAATTGCGCCTGCGCTGTCATGCTATGGCGCCACCGAGACGGCGATGCCAATCGCAGGTCCGTGTGGATCTGCTCGCGCAATGACGCGATCGGAAATGTGGCCGTGGTCGCCGCCGCGCTCGGCGTGTTCGGCACGGGTACCGCCTGGCCCGATATCGCCGTTGCCATGATCCTCGCCAGTCTTGGTGTCAGTGGCGGATGGCAGATCGTCCGGCAGGCGCGGTCCGAATTGCGGGGACTTTCCGGAAGTAGGGCACGCGCGGCCACCTGAGGCGCTCAATCTGCCCTTGTGTGGTATGGAGAGCGTTCTGTTCGACAGGTGCCCAAACACCTGCACCTGTGGCGTAGCGATTCCGATCGCACACCTGCAATCTCTGTTCCCTGCCGTCAGAACCACACCCAGACGGCCTCTCTCATGGCTGGTCTGACCGGAGACAGCTTCGCCCGATCGGCTATGCCGCAATGACGGGTGCGCCGCTTTTTTCCGCCGCCTGTCGGCTTTGCATCGCGAAACAAAAAAGCGGCTTGCCGCCATCCTCCGCTTCGCTGCGGTCCCTTTGGGATGCGGCGTCGATCGCTCCGGTCCTTTGAGCCGCCATCGAGGCCGCGACGGGCGCGGTCCGAGCAACACGAAAGGACTTACGACATGGCCACCTTCGGCACCTTTAACGCCAACGACAAAGGCGAACTGCGCGGCACCATCAGGACGCTCACCCTCAACACCCAGGCAATTCTCCGCCCCGTCGACAAGGACGGTGAGAAATCTCCCGACTTCCGCGTCAGCACGGGCGATCTCGACATCGGTGCGGCCTGGAAGAAGACCAGTCGCGAAGGCCGCGACTATATCTCGGTCAAGCTGGACGATCCGAGCTTCCCGGCTCCGGTCTATGCGACGCTGTCCGAAACCGACACCGCCGGCGAATACGCCCTCATCTGGTCGCGCTGACGGCCAACGGCGCCCCGTCCCTTCGGGCGGGGCGCATCGGTCATCGGATAGATCGACCGGCTTTCGTCTTGCGGTTGCCGTCATAGCCAGCTAATATTTGCGAATGAATCGCAATAAGCGGCATGAGGGGAAAGCGCAGAAAGGACAGATCGATGACCCGCCACTTCTTGCCGCCAAACCTCGACGATGCCGCGCATCGGTCATTGCTGGTCGAGGCGGCACGGTGCTGGCGCAATGCGCGCGATACAGGTCAATCGGTTCAGCCCTGTCTCTACAAGATCCTGGCGTCCCATAATTGCGAGATGCTTGTTCCCGTGTTCGATAGCCTGATGCACCTGTGCGAAGATGCACTTGGGCGTGCGGTCGCTATCGGTGAAGACGCGGCGCTTTCGGGTGACGAGCATCTGCTGCTCGGCCTGATCGATGGATCGAAACCGCGCCGAACCTGCATCGACTGCGCCGAAGGCGCGGCATCGGCCCTCGATTGCGCCATCTGCTCGACACGGATCATGATGGGCCTCGCCCTGGTTCGTGATACCGGCGATATCCATAGCCGCGCTATGCCCAAGCAATCCGTCCCGCCTGTTATGAACTGAGAGGGCGGGGACGACGGGATGGGCAAATATGATGCACTCGGCACTTTCCTGAGACGCTGGCGGCGGCGCAACGACGCAGAAGGCGTCGAACTGCGCTTCGGGCATATCGAGGACATTATCGGCGGACTGCTGCCGCGCGGAGCAACCGAGCCAGAATGGTGGTGCGCGAACGGGTGCGCCGATGCCCACGCGTCGCATCGTCATGCCTGGCTCGATGCCGGGTTCGAGGCGATCGCCGAACCGAAGGCCGAAAAAGTCTATTTCAAGAAACAGCCCCCGCTCTGAGAGCATGGGATGATCTCTGTCGGCGCGGCTGACGCCGCGCCGTGATGGCTAAGGGCCTTGCCCTCGCGCCGGTCAAGGGAAGCTTCGCCGTTCTGGCCGGTATCCCCGGCCTTCCTCCATTTCATTGCGTGCAGGCCGGGTGATCCCCCTCCGGCCCGGTCGCCCTTGTCCGTTGCTACCCCAGTCTCGCCGACGGGCAGGGTTTCAGCGCGGCAGTACCGCTGCGCGGAAACCCAAGCCAAGGAAGGAAAAGCCATGAGCATCCACCATCTCGCCACCCGGTTCGGCCGCAATGCCCATCAGATCAGCGGACGCGAGCCGCTCGATAATGAGGCGCTCTATCGCCACGTCCCGTCAATCTTCGCCAACGAGGCGCATGACAGCCGTTCGCAGCGCTATGTCTATGTCCCGACCATCGACATTGTGGAGGGACTGCGCCGGGAAGGATGGTTTCCGTTCTTTGCCGTCCAGTCGGTCCCCCGCGATGGCAGCCGTCACGGCCATGCCAAGCACATGCTGCGCCTGCGCCGGGATGACGGCATCGGCAAGCCCGAAGCCGCCGAGGTTATCATCGTTAACAGCCATGACGGGACCAGCGCCTATCAGATGTTCGCCGGAATGCTGCGTTTTGTCTGCACCAATTCCATGATCGCAGGCGAGCGGTTCGAGGAAGTCCGCGTGCCGCACAAGGGCAATATCCAGCATGACATTATCGAGGGCGTCTATACGGTGGCGGAGGACTTCCCCCGTCTGATCGACGCCAGCGAAAACATGAAGGAGGTGCGGCTTTCCGAGGACGAACGCCGCTTGCTTGGCGAAGTCAGCCTTGTCGCCCGCTATGGCGAGGACGAAAGCCCGATCCGGCCCGAACAGATCATCGAGCCGCGCCGCCGCGAGGATATGGACCCGAGCCTCTGGACCACGTTCAACGTTATTCAGGAGAATGTCATTCGGGGCGGCTTGCAGGGCCGCAAGCGCAATGCCGAAGGACGCATTCGTCGCAGCCGCTCGCGTCCGATCAACGGCATCGACCAGAATGTGACGCTCAACCGGGCGCTCTGGACGCTGGCCGAAGGGATGCAGCGCCTCAAGTCCGCCTGATCGCGACGCCGTAGGGTCGGTTCCGGCCCTACGGCTTCCCCCGACTGCGCAGGCTCCCGACCCCGCCGGCTGCCGGCGCGCGGCCCAAGGCCCGCGCGCCGGTCGAAGCGTACGGGCTCGCCGGGCGTTCGCCCGGCTCGCGTTTCAATGTGCCGAATGGCTCACAAGGATTTGATAAAAGCGGGTCAGGCCTGATCGTCGGGCTGCACCAATTCGACGTGGCTTACGCCAAGAGCCTGGGCTAATTCGTACAGCGTGATGACCGTTGGATTCCTTTTGCCGCGTTCAAGGCTGCTCAGATATTGCTGACTGAAGCCGGACCGCGCTTCCACCTCTTCCTGGGTCAGCCCCTTGTCTCGGCGCAAACGCGCGAAGTTCCGGCCAACCAATTTGCGCATATCCATGCGCTGCAGGATCGTGATTTACATACTTTGAGTTTATCAACTATAGTATGTAAACGACCTTCGCTGCGTTGGTGCCCATCAGGTTCGCCCACCACGACTCTGTGCATGTATCACCGGCGAGACGCTCCGGCCGAAGGATAGAAGCGCGACCGAGTTATCCGCAAATCATCATGTTGCGATAGCGAATGCGGGAGGATTGCGTCGATCCATTCCGGTGTATGTTCGGTAAATCTGCACGAGTTTGGATCAGGGCCGAGGCACGAGGCGAACGATGGGAATAACAGCCTTCGAAGATCACGCCCCGGACGCACCCTGCGTCACGGCTTACGACGAACGCCACCATCACACCTATTGGCGGCTGCTCGATGCGGCTGAGGAAAAGGCCGACTGGCAGGAGGCGGTTCGCATCATCTTCGGCCTAGACCCGGCCGCCGACCCGGACCGCGCGAAGACCGTCTATGATAGCCATCTCGCGCGCGCTCGCTGGATGTGCGAGCGTGGTTATCGCCACTATTTGCGGTCCTGATCCGGTCCATCGAATCCGCGCCACGCGCCGGCATTCTCCTCTGCCGCTGTCTTAATTCCGCTATGTACCTGAGTGCGCAGCGGAACTTCCCTGCGATTGCCAGCCCGAACAACATCCCTCGTCGCGCTCCGCAGAGAGCCATGCTTGGGAGGGGCATATGCCGCCTGAGAGGGACTGGCGCGCGCCCCCGGACGAAGCCGGGAGCGATGCGCTTGCATATTCCGACATCGCCCTCGGCTATCTCAGCCGCAACCCGGCCTACCGCGCCGACTACACCCGCGCGCTACGGCGTGTGAAGCGCGGGACGACCACCGCTGACGACGCGACCGCTGCGCTGGTGCGCCGCTGGGGCATCAGTTTCCACGCAGAACCGTCGACAGCCTTCGATCCGAAGTTGGCGGTCGCTCGACCGGACCTGTCGCCGACAAATATTGTCCTGGCCCCGGCGCCAGCCGACACTGGCGCGACACAGATCATTGACGAAAAGCAGCTCGGCGCCGTCCGCGCGCGGATGCGGATCGGAAAATATCTGCACGTCATTCTCGCCGATTCCGATGGCGATGAGCACATCTGGATCGCAGGCGCGCTGGACGGCCCGTTGGCAATGATGCTGCCCATTGAGGCCGATCCGTTCGCACGTCTTGCCGCAGCCGAGCGGCTTTGCCGCCGCCTCAACGGCATGGTGGCGGGACCGCCGACATTGCGGCCGCCACCTTTTCGGCGCCTGCACCTGCTCACGCTGCTGCAGGTGCTCGACGGCTTGCAGGCGGGCGCCACGCAGCGGGAACTGGCGGCCTCGCTGATACACCAGAAGGTTCGTCGCTACAGCGCCGCAGACTGGGTTGAAAGCAGCGAGCGCAAGCGCGTCCGCCGCTGGATCGCTGAAGCCGTTGAGCTGCGCGACGGCGGCTATGTCCGCCTGCTGCGTGGCGGCTGAGGGGACGTTTTCGCGCCCACCGGCGATGTCCCTTCTTCAGAAAGCGGTCATTTCGCCATCATCGCCTCCTTACCGCCGGCCTTCCTTGCGGGTGCCGGCCATCACCAGGAGGATCATCATGACCGAACCTGTGGCCGTGACCACGCCGCGCTACCTCAAGACGCCCGACGCGGCGATCCACCTTGGCCTGTCGGCCCGGACGCTGGAAAAACACCGCTGCTTCGGCACCGGGCCGGTGTTTCGCAAGCTCGGCGGCCGCATCGTCTATGCGATCGACGACCTTGAAGCCTGGGCGGCGCTGGGCACCCGTCGCTCGACCTCCGACACCGGCACCGGCGTGGTTCATCCCGCCAAGCGCCTGCCCACCGATTGCGTCCGGCGCTGACAGGCTCATGCAGGCTGCACGTCCCCATTCCGGCCGGACCAGCGCTGAGCGGGCGCAGCTTGAGCTGTTCCGCTCGATCCCCGGCGATCTTGCTGCGCGCGATGCTCAGGACCTGATGTCCTGGCCTTTCTTCAGCCTGGCCAAGACCAGACGGCAGGCACCGATCGACT
This sequence comes from Altericroceibacterium spongiae, assembly GCF_003610805.1. Taxonomy (GTDB): domain Bacteria; phylum Pseudomonadota; class Alphaproteobacteria; order Sphingomonadales; family Sphingomonadaceae; genus Altericroceibacterium; species Altericroceibacterium spongiae. The sequence continues at coordinate 363,332 of NZ_RAPF01000002.1, forward strand.
TTCGCATGGGCGCGACATGGATTTCGGTCGAGGCCGTGCCGGAGCATGGCATGGCGACGATATGGGACGCCGACGTGCTCATCTGGGCCGCCAGTCAGCTCGTTTCCGCGCGGGACGCTGGACGGCCGACCTCGCGCCTTATGGTGACGACACCCCACGAGATACTGGCATTCACCCGGCGCGGGACCGGTAAGGCGAGCTATGAGCGACTGAAGGCGGCGCTCGACCGGCTCCAATCCACCACCGTCGCCACCTCGATCCGACAGGAGCACCAACGCCGGCGCCATCGCTTCTCATGGATCAACGAGTGGCGCGAACTGGCGGACGGCAACGGCCGTGCGCTGGGCATCGAACTGATCCTGCCCGACTGGTTCTATGCCGGCGTGCTCGATCGCGCGCTCGTTCTGACGATCGATCGCTCCTATTTCGACCTGACGGGTGGTCTCGAACGCTGGCTCTACCGCATCGTGCGCAAGCACGGCGGACGGCAGGCCGGTGGCTGGAGCTTCGACGTTCCGCACCTTCATCTCAAGTCGGGCGTGCTCTCGCCGCTCCGCCGCTTCGCGTTCGAGCTTCGCGCTATCGTCGCGCGCCAGCCACTGCCCGGTTACGTCCTCGCGCTTGAACATGCGCTCGGCCGCGACCGGCTGAATTTCACGCCGGTTCCGGTCGATCCGTTCGATGCCGCCATGCGCCGCGTCGGTCTCAAGCCTGTGGAGAACCGGCCATGAGACACGGACTATCAGGAACGCCCGGAGTCGGACGATCAGGAACGCGAAACACGGACTATCGGGAACACTTCTTCCCCGGAAACCCGCAGAAAACCGCGCGGAACCAGCCCCTCTCTAACTATCCTAATAGAAAAGAATCCTTCGGATTCTTGCTAACGGCGCGCGCGGCTGTGGAAGACACGGCGCGGTTCGGCCAGCGGCCCGCCCGCCGCCATCGCGCAGCGCCCATCGCGACGCTTATCCCCGGAGACAAAAGATGACCGACGACCGGCCCCTGGTTGGCCGCCCGGGCGGCGCGTTCCGCGCGTTCGCCCGCGACGGGCTCACCCATGTCGAGCTGACTTGGATCGAGAAAAAACTGGAGCACTGGATACGCTTCGGTCGCGTCGCGGAGGATCGTATCCTGACGCGCCGCACGCGCGTAGTCGGTTTCCGGCCGGGCGCGGTCTTCGCCTTCGTCCGCTGGGCGTCCAACGACTTCGGCACCATCGTCTCGCGTATCGACGTGGTGCGCGCGGTGGCAGCGAACGAGCCCTACACGACGCTGCCCTTCGTGCGACCGGGCGGCGATATCCTGCTCAAGATCGAAGGCTGGCCGAAGGTGAGCCAGGTGTTAGCCGCGATCGACGCAGTGGAAGCTGCCGGTGTCGATCCGTGCGACGCCGCCCCCGATCACTGGCGGCATGTCCACCAGCGCATCACCGCCGGACATCAGCCGCGGCTCTACACGGCCGAACGCCATACTGCTTGGCTCAAACGCCGGGAGATCGAAGGATGACCCGCCGTCGTTACGCTGTGGCCACGGCCATCGCCGCGTCTGCTTTCGCGGTCTCATTCGTTGCTCTCGCCATCGTCCATCCGTGGCCACGTCTCGTCTGGAACGCCAGCGCCAGTGCGCCGATCGGTCTCTACCGCATCCAGCCCGACCGTGATCCGCCCACGGGCGCACTGGTCGCTGCCATGCCGCCCGCCGGACTCGCGGGCTGGCTCGCCGGGCGCGGCTATCTGCCCGCCGGACTGCCACTGCTCAAACACATCGCGGCCAAGGCCGGACAACGCATCTGCCGACACGGTGCCGTCGTGAGCATCGACGCGCGTCCCGTCGTCATCGCTCGTGCGCGCGATGGCCGAGGCCGCCCACTGCCGGTCTGGCACGGCTGTCACAAGCTGCAAGCCGGCGAGTTGCTGCTGCTCAATCCGGCGGTCCCGGACAGTCTGGACGGCCGCTACTTCGGCCCGCTGCCGGCGTCAGCCGTCATCGGACGCGCCCTGCCGCTGCACCTCAGCGCCCCTCCGCAACGCCTTCACCCGTCAAGCCCGAAGGAGACTGACCATGCCAGTGAACATCTTTGAGCCGACCGACAACGGCTATGCCGGCCGCATCCGGCTGTTCGCGATCGACGAAGCGATCATGCTCGTTCCAGCCGAACCGAGCGACGCCGAGGACGCGGCCGATTACCGCATCCATCTCGACGACGCAGACGGTCCGATCGTCGGTTTTGCCCGCAAACGTACCAGCGAACGGGCCGGTGATTACATCGCGCTGGAGATCGAAAGTCCGCTCTTTCCGCGTTGGCTCAAGCCCAAGCTGTTCCGTGCGGATGCCGAGGCGCAGACATTCCGGCTGTCGTGGCGCCATCCGCGATCCAGCGGGGACCGGAGCTGATCAGTGCCTGACCCGATCATCCCTTTGTTCGCGGAAAAGGCGCCTCATCCCTTCGTCTCGCTCGGTCGCAGGCCGGCCGGTGCGCGCAGCGAAGGTCAAGGGCGGCCACCGGCCGGCGCTTCGCGCGCACCCTTTACCGGAGCGAGCACATTGGCAGGCTGGCGGCGGAGTGGAGTCGGCCCGCTTGTCGCTCTGGCGATCCTGCTGCTGGGCTCGCCGGGCGCGGCGCTGGCGCAGAAAGCAGGGACTGGGGAAACCATCGCAAGCGCACCCATCGCCGAGGCGGCGCAGCGCTTCAACATCCCCGAGCGCTGGATATGGGCCGTGATGCGCGCGGAGAGCAATGGCGATCTCCGCGCCGTCTCTCCGGTCGGAGCGATGGGGCTGATGCAGATCATGCCCACCACCTGGACCAGCCTGCGCACACGTTATCGACTCGGTTCCGACCCGTTCGACGCGCGCGACAACATCCTGGCAGGCGCGGCCTATCTGCGCGAGATGTACGACCGCTATGGCGATGTGACTGCCATGTTGGCCGCCTACAACGCCGGCCCTGGCCGCACCGACGAATATCTTTCGCGCGGTCGTCCGCTACCTGTAGCCACGCGCGCCTATATCGCGAAGTTGGCGTCGATCACCGGTGGTTCGGACGACACCCGGCTCGCAGTCGCGCAGCCGCCCGACCCCTTCGCCTGGCGACGTGCAGCGCTGTTTCCGACGCGCGCGGGTGGGTCTTCTACTGCCGCCACCGCACCTTCGAAAGGTACGCCGGCCTTTCCATCAGCCGCCGCCGCAGAGCCTGTCGCGCCTCGCCAAGCCAGTTTGTTCGTCCCGCTTTCCGACGAAATCACACGATGATCGCGCGTGATCGTCAGCGTTTCGGCCGCCCATTTGCTGTCGGCAACGGCATTCACGCGCCCTGGCGTTGCCAGTCGCAGCTTCTCGCAGCGCCGGAAGGGAGAAGGCTTCAGCTTTTGCAGGGGAAGGGTCGAGGGCAAGATAAAGGGCGGCAATGTGCGAAGCCCCTGCGCCCCGGTCGTGGCCTTGATTCTCAAGGCTTTTGGGCATTGCTGCGCAATGTGTGCGGAAATCTCGCACTGTGTGTGGCTTGCAGAACGTCAGTCCTCACCGTGGTTTTTCGCACTGTGCGGAGCGTCACGGCATGAGCGGCGACGAGGATTTCCGCGTCCGGCCCGGGCGCATCCGCTCGCGTGGAAGTCAGCGTACACGGCCGATCATCGCGCAGGCGCTTGTCGCCGCGCAGCGCGCCGGCGGCCATGTCTCGCGACGCGGCCGGATCATCGCGCCGGGCCGCTCGACCTTCGGACGCGGCCGCGTCGCCAGCCTGCGCGCCACGCACCGGCTCGGCCACCGATCACGCCAGGTCGTCGTCAAGGCGCGGGTGGTCCGCCACGGCGGCCGCGCCTCGCTCGCGGCGCACCTCAACTATCTGCAACGCGATGGCGTCACCCGCGACGGCGAGAAGGGCGTGCTGTTCGGCGCCGATGCCGAGGGACTCGATCGCAACGCATTCGCCGCGCGCTGTGAGGATGACCGGCACCACTTCCGCTTCATCGTCTCGCCCGAGGATGCGCCCGACATGGGCGACCTCAAGGGCTTCACCCGCGAGCTGATGACGCGAATGGAAAAGGATCTCGGCACCCGCCTCGACTGGCGAGCCGTCGAGCACTGGAACACCGACAACCCCCATGTCCATGTCATCGTGCGCGGCGTCGCCGAAGACGGCCAGAACCTCGTTATCTCGCGCGACTATATCGGCGAGGGAATGCGCGCCACCGCGCGCGAGATCGTCACCCGCGAGCTGGGGCTGCGCAACGACCTCGACATCCGCGCCTCGCTGGAGCGCCAGGTCGACGCCGAACGCTGGACCGAGATCGACCGCGACCTGTCACGCACGATGCAGCGCGATGGGGTGATCGACATGGCGCCCGAGGCCGGCATGCGCCCGGACGGCGACCATGTGTTGAAGATTGGACGGCTGCGCAAGCTGGAGGGGCTCGGCCTCGCCAGCGAGATCGCGCCGGGCCAGTGGACGCTTGCGGACAATGCGCAGGCCGCGCTGCGCGAGCTGGGCGAGCGCGGCGACATCATCAAGCGGATGCACAAGGCGATGAGCGACCGCGGCGTTGACCGGGGCGCCGCCAGCTATGTGCTCCAACCCGATCCCGCCCAGCCCCTCATCGGCAAGCTGGTCGACCGCGGGCTCCATGACGAGCTGACCGGCCGCGCTTACGCGATCGTCGACGGGATCGACGGACGCACCCACCATGTCCAGTTTCCCGACATCGAGGCGACCGGCGATTGTAAGCCCGGCGCGATCGTCGAGCTGCGCCGCTTCGAGGACCGTAAGGGCCGCCAGCGGGTGGCGCTCGCCGTGCGTTCGGACCTGGACCTGTCGGGACAGGTTCACGCGCCGGGAGCCACCTGGCTCGACCGCCGCAACCTGTCGGGCGAAGGCCGCGATCTCGGCGGCGGCTTCGGGACCGAAGTGCGTGGGGCAATGGAAGCGCGCGCCGAGCACCTCGCCGACATCGGCCTGGCGCGGCGGCAAGGTCAGCGAATCATTTTTGCACGCGGCCTGCTCGACAGGCTCAAGCGCCGCGAACTGGACACGGCGGCCAAGGATCTGTCGACCAAGATCGGATTGCCGCACACGCCGTCCAAGGCCGGCGAATATGTCGCCGGCACTGTGCGCCAGCGCCTCACGCTCGCCTCGGGCCGCTTCGCCATGATCGATGACGGCCTGAGTTTCCAGCTTGTCCCGTGGACCCCCTCGCTGGACCGGCAGATCGGCAAGCACATCTCCGGCGTCATGCGCGGTGACGGCGGTGTGGACTGGTCGCTCGGCCGAGGTCGGGGGCTCGGGCTGTGATGCTTTCAAGGAGATTGAATATGCCCGCCAGCAAGATTCTTTGGGGCCAGGTCGTCACCGTCCTCGCGATCATCGTCGCGACGCTTTGGATCGCCACCCAATGGACGGCCGCGGCGCTTGACTATCAGCCGCAGCTCGGCCCGCCCTGGTTCGTCGCCTTTGGCTGGCCGGTCTATCCGCCCTACGCCTTCTTTGTCTGGATGTTCTTCTACGATGCTTATGCGCCCAGGATATTCGAAACCGGCGCGCTGATCGCCGCTTCGGGCGGCTTTCTCGCCTTCATCGTCGCCATCGCCATGTCGGTGCGCCGCGCCCGCGAACTCAAGAACGCGGAGACCTATGGCTCGGCCCGCTGGGCGGAGCGCCGGGAGGTGGAGGCGGCCGGCCTGTTCGGGCCGAACGGCGTCACGCTGGGCCGGTTCGGACACGACTATCTGCGCCACGACGGCCCCGAGCATGTGCTGTGCTTCGCGCCGACCCGGAGCGGCAAGGGCGTGGGTCTGGTGGTGCCGACGCTGCTGACATGGCCGGAGAGTTGCATCGTCCACGACATCAAGGGCGAGAACTGGCAACTCACCGCGGGCTTTCGCGCACGCCACGGCCGCGTATTGCAGTTCGATCCGACCGACGCGCGCTCGGCCGCCTACAACCCGCTGCTCGAAATCCGCAAGGGCGCCCTGGAGGTGCGCGACGTGCAGAACGTCGCCGACGTGCTGGTCGATCCCGAAGGCAGCCTGGAGAAGCGCAACCACTGGGAAAAAACCTCCCATGCGCTTCTGGTCGGCGCGATACTCCACGTTCTCTATGCGGGCGAGACGAAGACCCTGGCCGGCGTCGCCGCCTTCCTGTCGGACCCGCGCCAGCCGATCGAATCCACCCTGCGCGCCATGATGACCACGCCGCATCTTGGACAAGCCGGCGTCCACCCCGTCGTGGCCTCCGCCGCGCGGGAGCTGCTCAACAAATCGGCCAACGAGCGATCCGGCGTCCTCTCGACCGCCATGTCGTTCCTCGGCCTCTATCGCGATCCGGTTGTCGCCCAGGTGACGAGTCGCTGCGATTGGCGCATCGCCGATCTCGTGGAAGGGGCGTTGCCCACCACGCTCTACCTCGTCGTGCCCCCCTCCGACATCTCGCGCACCCGGCCGCTGATCCGGCTCATGCTCAATCAGATCGGGCGGCGCCTCACCGAGGATCTGAAGCCTGCAGCCGAGCGCCACGAGCTGCTCATCATGTTCGACGAGCTGCCGTCCGAGGGACGCCTGGACTTCTTTGAAAGCCAGCTCGCCTTCATGGCCGGCTACAAGATCAAATGCTTCCTGATCGCGCAGTCGCTCAATCAGATCGAGAAGGCTTACGGCCCCAACAACGCGATTCTCGATAACTGCCATGTCCGGGTCTCGTTCGCCTCGAATGACGAGCGCACCGCCAAGCGCATCTCCGACGCGCTCGGCACCGCCACTGAAATGCGCGCGATGAAGAACTATGCCGGCCATCGGCTCTCGCCATGGCTCGGCCATTTGATGGTGTCGCGCTCCGAGACTGCCCGCCAGCTCCTCACGCCCGGCGAGGTGATGCAGCTCCCGCCCGACGACGAGATCGTGATGGTGGCAGGTGTGCATCCGATCCGCGCCAGGAAGGTTCGCTACTTCAAGGACCGGCGGTTTACCGAGCGGGTGCTGCCGCCGCCGGACCCCAAGGCCGGCGTCGGAAAGCCGCGCCCCGATGATTGGAGCGGCATGCCGCCAATCGCGGCGCCGCCGATGCCCGAGCCGGCCGAGGAGAAGGCGCCGAAAAAGCCGAAGAAGAAAAAGGCGACCAGGAAAGCAGGAGCGGAGGGTGATGCGGAGAATGCGGACCTGCGCCGCGAGCCTGATATGGAGCGGCATATCGACATCGCGCCGCCGCCGGGCCCGACGCCCGCCAACGAGTTCGAGCTGGACGAGCAGGACACCGACGCGGTGTGGCAGGCAACAGTGCGGCGACAGATGCGGGGCATGGCACGGCAGGCGTCGCTCGATCCTGATGACGGCATCGAGCTATGACCACCAAGACGCCGTTCTCGGTCTATCTCGATCCGGAGCTGATGCAGGCTCTTGCCGCCTATGCCGACCGGCGCGGCAAGTCGCGCTCGCTGGTCGCCGAGGCGGCCATTGCATCCTTCCTGTCGCCTGACGCCGACGAGCAGCGCGAGGCGGCCATTGCCAAGCGTCTTGATCGACTCGATCGACGCCAGACACGGCTTGAGCGCGATGTCGGGATCGGCCTCGAGATGATCGCGCTGTTCGTCCGCTTCTGGCTGTCGAACACACCGCAGCCGCCCGAAACGGAACGCGCCGCGATGCGCCGCTTGGGGAACGATCGCTACGACGCTTTCATCGAAGCGTTAGGCCGACGCCTCGCGAAAGGTCCGAAGGTCCGGCAGGAGATCGGCGAGGACATAGAAGCTGCATCATAGAAGTCTGGTCAGTTCGATGAACTGGAACGTCCACTCGTAAGTGGACTAGCGAGAAGGCTGTGTGCTCATTCGGATAGAGTAGCGATCGTAGGCGGTGATTTCCCGCATTGGTAAGTTTAGGGGACGCTGAAAGATTTCATTTTCAAGATATTGAAGTTCCGGCTCCACCCGTTTCATCTCTAAATCAATCCACCACGATCGCGGTCCGAATTCCGGGATTGCATTCCAACGGTATCCACGTTGCCGTAGTGTTTCACGGGCGTCATAAGGCGCTTCCAATGCAAAGATCCTCCAACATGGCTTTCGAGCTGTTGCCAACAGCATTTCAAGCACGCGGCGACCTGAACGTGGGGCCGTTTGAGCCAAGAGCGCCATTCCGGCCTCACAGTCATCCAAGGCTCGGTGGGCGTCGAAAAATAGCCCGAATGCCGACAACAATTCGCCGAGCCGCCGACCTTCAACCCCTTCGACTTTCCAATCCACATCCGACATCGTGCATGCCCAAGGCTTGGCGATGAACGCGGGTGAGATGCGTTCGGCGATGGGCCGATCGAAGGCTGCGTTATGCGCGACAACGATCGCGGCATCGTCGATGAAGCTCGCAACGGCAGCGGGATCAATTCGATGTCCGGCGACTAGTTCACTGCTGATTCCGGTAATTCTCGTAATTTCGGGCGGTATGGGATTTGATGGCTCGTTAAATTGGTGAAAAGGAGGATAGATCGCAACGATCGCTCCATCGAGCTGATACTCGAAAGGCAAGATCGCAATTTCGATTGGTTCGCAGGTTAAGGGATCGAGACCAGTGCTTTCGATGTCGAGGAACATGCCAAGCCGCGTTTGACTGCCGTCGCGATCAGTCAGGCATGCGCCTAAGTCCAGCCGGCGGAGCACGCGGTAGCGTCCGGACGCTTCGAGTTGGCGGGCTGCTGCCTCAAGCATCTTTTCCGATGCCGTGTCTTCAGTCGCACTACCCACAACTTACGCCTGAAAGTCCGAAGTGCCGCAATCGCGCGGCACGTCGAGCACGTTCTCGTCGGCTTCCCACGGATGCTTGTCTCCCAAGTTGACGGTGCCTTCGCGCCAGCTATCGTCGACGTACAGCCAATCGATCAGGGCAGGAAGGATCGACGGCGGCGAGTAGTGCCACCGCTTTTCCCTAAACGCTGCAGCGCGGCGGCGTAGCCATTCGGGATCGTCGGCAAAGCAGACCAGCATATCCAGCGCTGCCACCGTTTTTTGCAGGATTGCCGCGCGTCGCTGTTCCACGTCCGGATTCGGGTCCGGCGCAGCACGTTCATGACGCCAGCTCGGCTCGGGCGCATCCAAAACCTCCTGGATGGATGTGGCGGCTTCGAGAAAGGTCTTTTGCGCCCCCCCGACGAATCGCTTCCGCGGCATTCGCGCGCGCGTGCCTCGGGCTTGGGGCGACGGGTCGGCCTCAGTAGCGAAGATGAGCGGAAGATGCGCGACGAGCTGGAGCGATCTTCCTTGATAGTGCGGACGCGGCTTGAGGTCGGTGGTGCGGATCGGGTCTATGTCCGCGATCACCATCGCTGCCTCCTTCGCGCCGAGCGCATCACTGTGCTTGCTACCGAGCTGGAAGATCCCCGGCGCTAATGAGCCGTAAGGCGTGGCGGTCTCCATTCCGGACTTCCAGCCATCGAGCCCGATGAATGCGCTGCCACCGACACCTGCCGTTGGTTCGACAGCATTGCAGAACGCGGTCACGAGCCCGGCTGCAAGATACTGGTTCTGCCCGAAGATATGATAGTCGGCCGACCGGGACGTCATAGCCGGAAGAATGATCAGGGTCCGCTGCATGGCTTTGCCGCGAGCGAGTTCCGGAGGCTCCTCGACACTGCGATATGACGTCCAGCGAGCGAACACGTGCATGTCGTCGTTGAGCGATTCAACAGCGCCGGAGGTCGGCCAAGGAATCGCGTAGCGTAAGGCGAGGTTTCTATTTTCCTCCAGGATGCCGATGTAATTGGAGCTGCTGGCGTGGAGAAACATCTCCGAGCACACAAGCTCCACCGTGTAGGTCCCGAGCCGGAAGGGATCTTTTTGATGCGTCAGCATAGGCTGCCACACCTCTTTTGCCGAAGGCCTGATCAGCTCGCCTGCGGCCGGCGAAGGATAGCGCTTGCGCCGGACCGCGCACTGAATTTGGATTTTGTCTTCGGAGGCCCAAGCGTCGATGCAGGTTATTAGGGCCGAATGCATTTCCCACTCGATGGTGCCGGGTGCCCCGGGCGTGACTGGCCGGAAGAATGGAGAAGGCCCGTTCGACGGGATGGTCGTCGAGATCGACGCGCCATCGGGAACCCTGAACGTTCCGCACCAGATGGTAAGCGACAAGTTCATCGCGGCAAGCTGGCGCGTCAGCCAATTCACCGTCTCGGGCCGCATGCTGTATTCTGGAAGTACGAGACCATCCACTTCGAAGCGGGCGCAGGCGCGCAGCACTTCGCGCATGATCGCCCGCCGCCGGCCTTCGGCAACAGATTGGAAAACGCCGCCACGGTTTACCGTCTTCGCATCAATCGCCTTCCCATCGAGACCGCGCAAACCTTCATGCTTTCCACCTCCCGTGCCCGGTGCGTAATAGGTGTCGGCGACATCCCATTGCACTATCGCGACCCGTTGGAGGCCCTGGGCACGCTTGGCTCGTTGGCGCCATAGCCCGTCTTGCCATTGAAAGATGCGGGCCATCGCATCGGCGGGCGCCAATGCGGAGGATGGTTCTTTACCGCTTGGTGGCAGCGCCGCAAGGTGCGCCTCGGGGACCGACTGAATGGGTCGAGAACTACTCCCAGCTCTTGCATCATCTCCTTGAGCGACTGAGTCGCTTACAGGCGAACTGGTCTGCGCTCCTTGGCTCGATGCCACAGTCGGAGCTTGATCTGCCTCGGCCGGCCCGATTTCGACCGGCGCGTCTCTCCCGAGCGGCTCACTTTTGTCTGTCGGCCCCGGCGAGCCGCAAAACGCCACCTCGGCCAGGCTTTGCGACACGAGATGAAGTCCGACGACTCGGTCGTTGTTCCAGGCCACGGAGTAACGGTAGTGAATGCGACCGTCCTGCTCGTCGCACTCGGTCGATAGTCGACGCTCGCCCGCGACGTAGGCTACGTCGATCTGCCACTCGGACAACCGATGCGCACTGCCGTCCGCTAGGCGTAGCACGGGCCTTCCGTCGACGACTTCGCCGGTCCGCGGATTAACAGTTGAGCGCAGGACGTCGATGCGGATCGCCGCAGCCGTGGACAATTTGGCCAAGTGGTCTCTGAGGCCCTCGGGAATGGCGGCGCGAAGTGGCTCGAACGCGTTCCACGGCCAATCACCGTCGTCTGCGGTTTCGGGCGCAGCGGCCGCGACGAAGGGCAGCAAGGCGGAAATCGCTGTTGCCGCCTGTTCAAACCCATCGGACGTCATGCGCCACAGAGCTGGCCGATCGTCCCTGGACCCAGCATTCGCCGGAGGGGTCACCTGCAACAATGTCGACACGAGGATCAACCAACCGAGCGGAGTGATCGCATCTCGCGCCGCCGCCGCCGCGGTACGGCGACCCGCGATGATTTGTCCAAAGACTAGCAACATGTGTCGTGTCTGGACTTCAGGATCACCATCGATGAGGTTTTCGGGGTCGTCGATCAGCGCGATCTCACCGCCCAAACACGGGGTGACGAAGGAGAGGTCGATCGGAAGGTCTTGCAGTTGTTCAAGGCTGCCCGAAGACAAGGCGGCCGCCATTTCAAAAGCCAGAGCGCGTAGCTCAGCCATGGTTCCTAAAAGGGTGAGCCCCAATCCGAACGCTGCGATTGGAACTGCGGCCGCCTCGTCGACGTCTTCGCGCCGCGCCTCGACGCGGTGTGCCGCGGCAAACCAAGCCGCCGCGCTCCGTCTCAGACTGGGAGCAAGCGAATCCCCGTCGGGCCACAATCGGCCTGCAGCAGGGAGGGTTCGGCTCACCCGCCGCGCAGCCCGCGCCGCGATCGCCGCCGGCCGGCCACTATGGTTCGCATCGCCCGCTGTGCCCAGCCGTTCGTTCATGAACACGCCTTCGGCCGTCGCAGCAACGAGATAGGTCGCCTGCCGGTCGGGAAGCTCGGTTGTGCCGAAGGCGTTGAGGAGTCGCAGCGCGCGCGCGATGCGGGTCGGAATAGCGCCGTCCTCGGTTCGCAAGCCAGCGCCCCAGCGATCGGCGCCGGAAAGCCGGGGCAGTACGCGCGCCAGGATTGCGTCGCGGCGGTGTCCGTCTCGATCGAGCTTGATATCGCCATGGCCCTCCAGCCCTGCGATATCTTCGGCGGGGCCTTCGGAGCGGCGGCAAAGGTCACGGACCGCCCACCCGTACCGCCAGTAGTCGGCGTCGAGAAGATGAACCGGCCGAGCTTCCAGCGCGTTGCCATTCCGTACGAAGGCGTGACTATCGACCGCTTTGCGTGGCGCGGTCCAGCAGATGAGAATCGCGCTGTGAATATCGGGCGCACCGCCCGCATCGACAGGGGCAAAGAAGGAGAAGGCAGTCGGAACCGGTATCTGTTCGGTCGCGGCAATCAACAGGTCGCGGTAAGATCCATACCCCCCTTCGTACAACGCGGCGATATCCCGCGCATCCCACTGCAATTCGAGATCGAAGATCGGCCTGATACCCGCAGCCAAATCGGCTTTCCATAGGTGGAGGAAATCGTGTGTGCTGGAGGTTTCCTGCCGCCACTGCGCGCCCACCGGACGCGGCGCATCACTGCGCGGGGAGGCAAAGAGCAGATGTCCGGCCTCGCACCAAAGCAGCACACCCGAGGCTTCGAGGCCCGGAGGTGATGGTAGAGCCTTGGCATCGCTCTGGTTCGCGATCATCCGTATCAGCCGCGGTCGAGACTGCGCGAGGGCGGCGAAGTGTCGATGGGCTACGTTGACGAGTGTCGCGGCGGCATCGACTTCCACGGGATCGATCTCGCCTTGATCCGCCGCACCGGGAGTCCAGATTTTCAGGATCTTGTCGACCACCTGCCCGATTCGAGTCGCCTGCGGATCGGCAGGCGGAGCTGGTGACAGATCCGAAGCATCGGTGCCGAGCCGTTGCAAGTTGACCAGTGCCGTTTCGAGGCGGCGAAAGGTGCTGCGCGTCTGCTGTTCGGAAGGGACGGAAAGTCCGGGAAGACCTGGATCGAGGTCGCCATCGTGGCGATAGAGCGACAGTCGTAGGCCCTCGGGTAACAGATTGACGCCCTCGACGGGCGATAGATACAGCATCAATGCTGCAAACGGATGAGCGCCGACGGCGATTTTCGCGTCCTCGAGCACGGACAGCGCCAGACAAGCGACGATGGCGACTTGGCAGCGGATATCGTGACGCTCTAAGAACGATTGCGACCCCGCGCCGAGGAAGGCGCTGGCCAAAGGCGCAAAGAGGTCGTTGAGCACCGCCCTTGCAAGTCTAACCCGCCGATCCGCCCAGCAGTCGCGAGCATCTTCCTCCAGCGCCTCAGGTATATGGGCTCGCAGCGCGCGTTCGAGTGCTTCGAGCGCCGCGAGCGCGACATCGAATGGAGCGTCGGCCATCCGCGCGCCGACGTCGACGCGAAGCGCTTCGTTGCGAAATAAGCGAGCAATCTCGGCCGCACCCACGTCATCTTGCCCAGCCGCGATCAGCCAGAGACGTCGGTAGGCGTTCGCGCGGTCGCCGAATCGCACTTCAGCGGCGCGAAAGGCGCGTTCCAGTCGCTCGTAGATCCGCTCCGGACGCCTGAGGTCGTCGAGTTCCGGGTCGAACAGTAGGCCCAGCGCGGTACGGCGATCGATGTCGCCAGCGTCGGCCAGCGGATCCATCGTGTCGGTCACGGGCATGTCGGCCAAGGGACCGGAGAAGCCGAACCCCATGCGGCTGTCGGTCAGCCATTCGCGCGCCTCCTCGCGCGTCATCAGCGGGGGGGTCGGGTTCTTGCGATTGAGCGACAGTCCTCGCAGTTGGAGATGGGTTTCGATTTTTCGCCGCAGGAGTCCGGCGACGTCGGCGTTGGGACAGATGATGATGATGTCGTCGACGTAGCGCGCGTAGGCAGCGCTGCATCCACCTCGGTGCCGTTCGGGCCGGGCATCGTCGCGATCCGTCGCCGTGTCATTGGCGCTGCGACCGCTTAGCCCCCAGTCGTTCTCGGCATCATCGTCCTGATGGGCGGCGTCGATGCGCTGGATCTCGGCCCGCATCATGTCGTCGAGGTCGAAGAGCGAGATATTGGCGAGATAGGCGGACAGATCGGGACCCTGCGGCAACCCGCTGAGGCGCGCGACGGTGCCCGTCTCGGGATCGGCATGCTCGCTGTGAAAGGCATGGCGAAGTAGGAAGTCGGTGAAGACGTTGGCGCGGTTGGCCGCGTCTGCACCAGTGTCGGGCAGCAGCAGTGGCGCGAAACCCAGCGGCCCGCCGTCGGTCTGCGCGAATTGAGCGAGTGCTCGCTCGAGCGGCCCTTGCAGCGCGTCGCCGATCACGTCGCGCCGGACGAACTCGTAGAAGCCAGTGATATCAAGCCGCAGTATCTGCAGATCCTCGTGACGATAGCGGCGGATCTTGCCGTCGAGATGGTCGATAAAGGCGCGCCAGCACTCAAAGTACGGGCGAAAGATGCCTTCGCGCACCGGCGGGGCTTCGCCGTTCACGATCCCCATATCGATCTGGTAGGCGAAACTCAGCGCCTCGGTCTCGCCCTCAGCGCCGGTTCGGTAGATACCCTTGCCGCCTGTCCGGCCATCAAAGCGGACGGCGGGGATCCGGTCGGAAAATCCCGCCGCACCAGGACGATCGCGCAGCAGCTCGATCAGCGCGTACTGCTGCAGTAGCGCGTCGGCCGCTACGGGCCCGGCCTTGAGGCGGTAGCGCCCGCCGCCCTTGGGGAGATGGCGGGCGAGGAGCGGCGCCATCGGACCGTCGCCTATTTGCAGCCGCTCGCGGTGGATATGGAACAGTGGGGTCGCGGCTACCGCCAGCCGCTCCCAAGCATCGTCATCGAGAGGATATTCGCGGCGCTGCGTGGATGATCGCCCGACCGTCAAGGCGGTGATTAAGTCCGCGCGCGGATCACCCGAGGTCTCGCGCCCATCCACCAAGCTCGGTGCCGCGACCGCCGTTAATTCGCCGTAGCTGCGGATCGTCGCGGCGAACCCGGCCAACCTATCCTCGATGGCGAGGGGTGCAAAGACCCTGTCCCAATTTACATCGGGAAGGCTGTGGGCGATTCGGCGCGCGCTGCTCGCCAGTTGCACGGGGGACAAGCCGCCCGGATCGATGGGAAATTCGCTAAGGCCTGTTCGCACCCCGAGCATGAATTCGAGCGCGCCGTACGCTCTCTGGTTAAGTAAGGCGGATGCATCGGCCTGGACCAATCCGCGCAGATAGGTGTCGGGATCGGCCTTGTCCGCTTGCGCCGGCGGTACCACGACCTCGACCCCGAAGGCGGCGCCGCCGTCGAGCAGGCGCAGCAGCGACAGAATCAAATCGTAAGCGCCATTCAGCCCTGCGGAGTCGGGGTCGAGAAACAGGCGAAAATGAAGGGGACGATCGGCATGACTGGCGATATCCGCAAGCCGCTCCAGCGCTTTGATCTGGCCGGGCGCCGCGCGCGATCCGAGCAAGGCAACCGCATCGAAGTCGAGCGATTCCAGGCGTAACTGATCGAAAATACCTTCGACGACATAAACTTGCGCCGCGGTTCCACGCAGCTCGTGCCGACTGAGCTTCGCTTCGACGCGGTCGGCGCCGTAAAGCGTATCGCGGCGTGGGAAATCGAACGAATAGAGATAGCGCGGATCCTCATTTCCGAGAGCGCGCGCAGCGAACCCGACGGGTGCACCGCCGCTACTCCCGAGCGGGAAGACGATCCGCTTGCCCGAGTAAAAGCCTCGCAGCCAATTTCGCGCTTCGCCCTCCGGCAGCGCCGCGGCCTCGGGGCGTAGAACTCCGGCGCCGCACAGCGCCTCTTCGAGCACGCGATCGCCGGACGCTTCGCGGCGCAACGCGGTAAGATCATAAACGCCAGCTCCGATCTCGCGGAGCATGTCGGGCGCAAACCCCCGACGCTCGGCGATGCGCACAAGCTCCTCTTCGTCGGATCCGCCCCGCACGCGTTCGGCAAACTTTGTGGCGCCGCTCCGCCGATCAATCGAAGGCCTCCGGGCGCCTTCGGCAAGCGAAATACCTGCGTGGGGCGCCAGCCATTTGACCGCATCCCAGAAATCGAGGCCGTTCCGGCGCTGCACGAGCGAGAGCACATCACCGTGCGCGCCGCAGGCGAAACAATGAAAGTTGTCCCGTTCGTGGGCCCGCTGATAAAGATTGAGTGAGGGATTGCGGTCGTCATGGAACGGGCAGAGCGCCTTACGAGGTCGAGACTCTTTTCGGTCGACTTGGAGCCCGAGGGCAGTTGCGACCGCCACGATGTCGCTACGCTCAACTATTTCCCTAATATCGACGTTTGCCCTCGGTTTTAACGCCAACAGCCCCTCCTTCGTCCCCATCACGCTCCATTAGCTCTGCCGTATCAGAAATGAAGGAACTTGCCGATAAATTGAACTCCGGAATAAATTTTCTCAGATTCTAAATTATCCCGTGAAGGTAACAAGATTTGCGAATGATGGTCATCAAACGGAGCATTCGAACCGCTAAACGACAGCCTTGTCGGTGGGTCATGACGTCGCTCCGAATTGATTATAATCCTCCTCTTTTCCTTGGCCCGCCGATTGCCCGGTGATCTTGCTCCACGCGTGCCCGATCGCTTCGGCAAGATGCTGCGGCAGAAAGCGCTCCCCATCGGGCCGCGAATGCAAGGACATGAAGCTGTTTCCCCATCGCCGACAAGGGGCCGGTGCTGCGAGCGGAGTTTCCACTAGAAAGAGCTGGTCGATGGAGCGGCAGCGATTGTCGCGCATCGAATCACCGACCAGGGCGACGATCGAATGCCGGTCCAACCGAAAAGGTGGGGTGATCAGTGCCAGCAACCCCATCGCCTCCGGCCGGTCCAGCGCCGTCTTCGTTGCCTTGAGCTGCGCGTTCGCGGCCTTCGCCTCGGCCAAGACCCTTTTACCAGCGATCCGCAGCGTGTTCATGGCGATCGCGGGCGGTAGTTCGTGCAACTTCACCGTCACTGTGCCGAATATCACCGGCGCGCCCATATGCGTGTGGCGCGAAAACATCTCGCCGACCGCCTCCGACGTCTCGTCCGATGCAGCCCGATCAGTGGTGAGCGACTTGACCTCGACGATCACATTTTCCGCCGGAAACAAGATATCCGCGATCTTGCCCGTATAGCCGGGCGCCACATAATTCTCGATCGACTCGCCGCCCGCGGCGGTGAGCACCGACACCATCAGGTCATGCTGGTTCACCCTACCTTCGCCTTCTTCCCACGCAGCTTTCCTCGCGAAAACTTCGATCGAACAGTCTCACGAAAGGACGCTCATCCCTTTCGTTCGCAAGCCAGGATCGGCACCCCAATTTGATATAGTTTTCCGCCATGTCCGCGATATAGTCGCCGTGCTGTCCGTATCCAATATTGGGGCGACGCCGGAGGCCCATGAGCAGATTTCTATTGCCGCTCACCGAATATAATCGAGTCTATCAGGTGGTTCATGGCGTCCTGCTTGGCATTCCCGAGGCAAACGCCGAGAAAGCCTGCATCTTCTTCGCGACCTTCGGCGCCTATGTCCTGAACCGAGAATATGGCATCGACGCGCGGGTTGTGGCCGGGGCTTTCAGCTTTGCTATGAGTGACGCCGACGAGATTGCTTTTTTCGGCAGGATCGAGAAAGACCAGCTGGTCTCGGCGGACGACGCCTTCCACATGTGGGTCCAGACTAAAACGCACGTTTTCGATTTCATGGCTCCCATCTACCGAGAGGCATTCGCCGCCGTGCCCGGGGCGGCCACGCTGCCACGCAAGATGATGCAGAGGCGCCTCGAGGACGAGGCGCCCAGCCTCGACGCACTGCGCCAGGCCGGCGACTTTCGTTACTATCCCAATCCCGATCTCACCCAAGAACTGGTCGACCATTTCTTCGACCGGCAGCTCAACATCGACCTGCTCAACGTCGCGACCGCATGGTACGGAAAGCGGCGCGCGGGCCAGGCGCCAACCTTCGCGATGGCCGACGAAAAGGGCGCGGCGACGCATCTCGCGCTCGCGAACACGACCGCGAAGGGCGCTTGGTAGAGACGGCTGCGCGCCCTTGGAGGCCAGATCAGGGCTGATATGCTTCTCAAGATCCATAGGTTGATTGCGGCTCTGGAAGCGGCATCCACCAAATTCGAGGAATCGCGCGGGAAACCTAGGGACACCCACGCCGCATTCATCAAACAGCACGTGGGGCGCAATGTTTGACGGAATACGGCAAGTGGTCGTGAGTTGAATGCTGACGCATAGAACCGTTTGTACGGGAGGCAGCGTTACATATCTTCATCGACGAGTCGGGCGCGTTTACGGGAGTGGCGGCACCCGCGCCCTCCGTCTCGAAACCTGGCGCGCTGATCTTGGCTTCGTATCCTCTGCCCAAGCTCCTTGGAAAATATGGGGCGCCCTCGCACCAATCTTCTCAAGAACCGAAAAGGAAGAGGCAAAGGGGAGCAAGGCGCCATTCCGTGCCGCTGAAGAGTGGTAATGCCGCTCTCTTGCGGATCGCCAATGACTTTCAATGGGATACATGTTAAATGACAAGCGAGAAATCATCATATTGTCCTTTTTCACATGTCGACGCCAATAGAAGCGTTGTGCGCGATAGACGGGGGATCGAATGGGAAATAGAAATCTTGCAATCGCCGGAACCCATCGAGACTACTTTGCGGATATGAATGACGATAAAATGGGTAAAGACCCGTCGATTGTATTCGGCTGCGCTTCTCCGGAAGATGCCGCCACGAGCTATTTCAAGAATGTTTTTGAAAACTCCAACACTCGCATCCGTGAGGCAGTCATTGGCGTTTGGCTGACATCGGAGGGACCGGACAAGGCGCGAATTTTCGAGGCTTGCGCGACGATGACTCCTTGCACAGCCTCCGACGCTGGGCCTGATGAATTCGATATCGTGCTGGATGTGCGCCAGCGCTCATGAGGCGGGACGCGCACAAGCGCCGGTAGCCGCAGCCGTGATCGAGCAAAACGCAGAGCAACGGTTGACAGTCGCATGATACGCGACCAGCTTTGTTGCTGGCCTTACCTCCATGCCTGTCGCCAAGCTAAATAGGTTTCGATTAAATCTTTAGTCTGCCCGCGAAACCAGTGGTCAGATCGATTAAATGGCGACCGACACGACCCGTTGGAGTTCGTATGGCTATCCTGCTGCCAACATCTGCGAATATTCGTTTGCTCAAAACCACCCTGATGGGTGATTTTGAAATGCGCTCCGCGCACGCCACGGAGGCGATTGCCGCCCTAATAGGATTTCGATCCAATTCGGCTTACTTGGCGACTTCCAATCATCTGCCCGACGTGACGGTTTACGAGGCGGATTTCGATGCCTTCGAGGATCGCGCAGCGCACCTAGGTTACGACAGAACTTCATCGGAATTCCTGCGATTCATTTTCAAAGGGATCAAATGGCCCGACCCAGCTTGGAGACTTTTCAATAAGCGACACTCCGCCGCCCGGAACGCCTGGTTTTATGAATGCCAACGGCGCCAGATTCCATTTCTGCACATATCAAAGGCAACGAAGTATTATTCGGTTCACTGGGATCATATCAGCCTGAATTCGGAATATGATCAAATGGTTAGACAATCTCCCGAGGGCGATATAGGGAAAGTTTTGTTTCGAACTTATCAGCTGATTGCTGCCGGCGTTGAGCCCAAGAGCTTTTTTGACGGCAGCGCCTTGGTCGGGGACGTGACCGGTCTGTCTGAATCATGTGCTCGACAGATTGCCAACTCGTTCGCGTTGCGGCTCTTTCCGGGCAACGTGCAATCCGCCTTGGCGGCATGCCAAAGTACGCATAGCACCCTATCGTCGGCTGTCCATAAAAGAGCTGCCCCGTCAGGTGATTGACGCGCAATCATCTACGCTGCTCCCTGTATTACTTCGCTACACTACTACGCCCGCATTTACTTGTTGAACCGCATCCCTTTCTGTCTCTCTTGATGTGCCCCTGACGCCGGGCGGCGGTTCGCCCGGCCCAACTCAGGGGCCTTTTCTTGACCGTCCACCCGATCCGTTCCGAGGCCAGGTCACGCGGCGCGCGGATGCTGCGCACAGCGCTCGGGGCGTCGATCGCAGCCTGGCTGGAAGACCCCGCCGTCATCGAAGTGATGCTCAACCCCGATGGCCGCCTCTGGGTCGATCGGCTCAGGGACGGCATCAACGACACCGGCATGACGCTGACTGCCGCGGACGGCGAACGCATCGTGCGCCTGGTCGCGCATCATGTCGGTGTCGAGGTTCATGCACGCAGCCCGCGTGTCTCGGCCGAACTGCCGGAAGGGGGCGAGCGATTCGAGGGCCTGCTGCCGCCCGTGGTGGCGAACCCTGCCTTTGCGATCCGTAAGCCCGCCGTCGCGGTCTTCACGCTCGACGACTATGTGGGCACCGGGATCATGTCGGCGGCCGAGGCCGCGGCCCTGCGGACAGGCGTCGCCGTCCGCGCCAACATCCTGGTGGCCGGCGGCACCGGCAGCGGCAAGACCACCCTGGTCAACGCGCTACTGGCCGAAGTCGCCAAGACCACCGACCGCATTGTCCTGATCGAGGACACGCGCGAGCTGCAATGCGCCGCGCCGAACCTGGTGGCGATGCGGACCAAGGATGGCGTCGTCTCGCTGTCCGATCTCGTCCGCTCCTCGCTGCGCCTGCGCCCCGACCGCATCCCGATCGGCGAGGTGCGCGGCGCCGAGGCGCTGGACCTTCTCAAAGCCTGGGGCACCGGCCATCCCGGCGGCGTCGGCACCATTCATGCCGGTTCCGCGCTCGGCGCGCTGCGTCGTATGGAGCAGCTCATCCAGGAGGCCGTCGTCGCGGTGCCCCGCGCGCTGCTGGCCGAGACCATCAACCTCATTGCTGTGCTGGTCCGCGACGGGACCGGCCGCCGGCTCTCCGAGCTGGCCCGCGTCGAAGGGCTCGACGCCGCGACCGGCGACTACCGCCTCGCGTCGCTCTCCACCCTCCAACCGGGAGTTCTCCCATGATCCATACCGTTCGGCATGGCGCACGCCGCGCCGTGCTCGCCGCCTCCGCCAGCCTTGTCGCCCTCATCATTTCTGCGCCTGCCTACGCCTCGGGCTCGTCCATGCCCTGGGAAGCGCCTCTGCAATCCATCCTCGAAAGCATTGAGGGGCCGGTCGCCAAGATCATCGCGGTGATGATCATCATCATTACCGGCCTGACGCTGGCGTTCGGCGATACGTCGGGCGGCGCGCGCAGGCTGATCCAGATCGTGTTCGGCCTATCGATCGCGTTCGCCGCGTCGAGCTTCTTCCTGTCGTTCTTCTCGTTCGGCGGCGGGGCGCTGGTCGCATGAGCGACGCGGCCGATCCTGGCGAGCTGATCGCCGGCTTCCATGCGCCAGTCCATCGGGCTCTGACCGAGCCGATATTGCTCGGCGGCGCCCCGCGCGCGCTCGCCATCGTCAATGGCACGCTGGCGGGCGCCATCGGCCTGGGCCTGCGGCTCTGGATCGCCGGCCTAGTTATCTGGGCGTTCGGCCATGCGCTGTCGGTCTGGGCCGCGCGCCGCGATCCGCAATTCGTGGACGTGGCCCGCCGCCACCTCCGTTACCCGGCGTGGATGCGGCCATGATGAGCTTGCGCGAATACCGCAATAAGGCGGCTTACCTTGCCGACTTCCTGCCCTGGGCCGCTCTGGTCGCCGAGGGCGTCGTGCTCAACAAGGACGGTTCGTTCCAGCGCACCGCGCGCTTCCGCGGCCCCGATCTCGACAGCGCCACGTCCGCCGAGCTGGTCGCCACCACGGCACGGCTGAACAATGCGCTGCGCCGCCTGGGCTCGGGCTGGGCGATCTTCGTCGAGGCGCAGCGCACGCCCGCGCTTGACTACCCGGACTCCATCTTCCCCGATCCGGTGTCGGCGCTCGTGGACATGGAGCGGCGCGAACAGTTCCGCGAGGACGGCGCGCATTTCGAGAGCCGCTATTTCCTCACCCTGTTGTGGATGCCGCCGGCCGAGGACGCGGCCCGCGCCGAAGGATTGCTCTACGAGGGCAAGTCCAGCACCGGCGTCGATCCGTGGGAGCTGCTGGGCGGCTTCGCCGACCGCAGCGACCGGGTGCTGAGCCTGGTCGACGGCTTTGTCCCAGAGGTCCGCTGGCTCGATGACGCCGAGACCCTGACCTATCTGCACTCGACCATTTCGACCCGGCGCCGGCGCGTGCGTGTGCCCGAGACGCCGATGTATCTCGATGCGCTCCTGGCCGATGAACCGCTGACGGGCGGACTCGAACCGCGCCTGGGCGAGCATCATCTGCGCACCCTCACCGTCGTCGGTTTCCCGAGCGCGACCTTTCCCGGCCTGCTCGACGAGCTGAACCGGCTCGCCTTCGAGTATCGCTGGTCCACCCGCGCGATCATGCTCGACAAGACCGACGCGACCAAATTGCTCACCCGCATCCGGCGCCAGTGGTTCGCCAAGCGCAAATCGGTCGCCGCCATCCTCAAGGAAGTGATGACCAACGAGGCGTCGGTCCTGATGGACTCGGATGCTTCCAACAAGGCGGCCGACGCCGACACCGCCCTGCAGGAGCTGGGCGCCGACTATGCCGGCATGGCCTATGTCACCGCTACGGTGACGGTGTGGGACCGCGATCCGGCGGTCGCGGCCGAAAAGCTGCGGCTCGCCGAGAAGGTCATCCAGGGCCGCGACTTTACCGTGATCCCTGAGGGGATGAACGCGATCGAGGCATGGCTGGGGAGTCTTCCCGGCCACGCCTACGCCAATGTCCGGCAACCGCCGATTTCCACGCTGAATCTCGCCCACCTGATCCCCCTGTCAGCGGTGTGGGCGGGGCCGGAACGGGACGAGCATCTGCAAGCGTCCCCCTTGCTGTTCGGCAAGACCGAAGGCTCGACCCCGTTCCGGTTTTCCCTCCATGTCGGGGACGTCGGGCATACGCTGATCGTCGGCCCGACCGGCACCGGCAAATCGGTGCTGCTCGCGCTGATCGCGATGCAGTTTCGCCGTTATGAGAACGCCCAGGTCTTCGCCTTCGATTTCGGCGGCTCGATCCGCGCCGCCGCCCTCGGCATGGGCGGCGACTGGCAGGATCTCGGCGGAATGCTGGCGGACGAAGCCGGCGAAGGCGTGCAGCTCCAGCCGCTTGGAGCTATCGACGATCCCGCCGAGCGCGCCTGGGCGGCCGAATGGCTGGCCGCGATCTTCGCGTCCGAAGGCGTCGCGGTCGATCCACAGGCCAAGGAGCACATCTGGTCGGCGCTTGGCTCGCTCGCCAGCGCGCCGGCGTCCGAGCGCACCCTGACCGGTCTTGCGGTTCTGTTGCAGAGCCAGCCGCTCAAGCAGGCGCTTGGCTCCTACTGCGTCGGCGGGCCGTGGGGCCGGCTGCTCGATGCCGAAGCCGAGCAGATCGGCGAGGCGCGTTGCCAGGCGTTCGAGACCGAGGGCCTGGTCGGCGCCGGCGCGGCGGCGGCCGTGCTCTCATATCTGTTCCATCGCATCGCCGATCGGCTCGACGGCTCGCCCACGCTCATCATCATCGACGAGGGCTGGCTGGTCTTGGACAGCCCGGCCTTCGCGGCGCAACTGCGCGAATGGCTGAAGACGCTGCGCAAGAAGAACGCCAGCGTCGTCTTCGCCACGCAGAGCCTTGCCGACATCGAAACGTCGAGCATCGCGCCGTCCATCATCGAAAGCTGCCCGACGCGCATCTTCCTGCCCAATGAGCGAGCGGCAGAACCGCAGATCGCGGCGATCTACGAACGCTTCGGCCTCAACGCGCGCCAGATCGAAATCCTCAGCCGGGCGACGCCCAAACGCGACTATTACTGCCAGTCGCGGCGCGGCAACCGCCTGTTCGAGCTGGGCCTGGGCGAGGTGGCGCTGGCCTTCACCGCCGCATCGTCGAAGTCCGACCAGCTCGCCATCGCCGAGATCATGGAAACCCACGGCGCTGCCGCCTTCGCCGCCGAATGGCTGCGGCATCGCGGCTGCGCCTGGGCCGCCGAGTTGCTGCCCGAACCCGCGTCCGGCCTCTAGCCCGAACTCCCCCTCACGCCAGACATGGAGATCATCCCATGAAATCGCTTCCGTTCCGCCGCGCCCTGATGGCGGGCGTCCTCGCCGTCTCGGCCGTCACGCCGATGTTCGTCGCCGCGCCGGCCTACGCGCAGTTCGGCGGGATCGTCTATGATCCCAGCAACTACGCCCAGAACGTGCTGACGGCCGCCCGGTCGCTCCAGCAGATCAACAACCAGATCCAGCAAATCCAAAACCAGGCGACCTCGCTCCTCAACGAGGCGCGCAATCTGGCCGCGCTGCCGTTCAGCTCGCTTGCAGCATTGCAGCAACAGGTGCAGCGCACCCAGCAGCTCCTCGGCCAGGCGCAGCGCATCGCCTATGATGTCGAGAACATCCAGCAGGCGTTCAACAGCCGCTACACCGGCACGGCGCTGACCGGCGATCACGCTCAGATGGTCGCCAACGCTAACGCCCGCTGGGAGGATAGCGTCGGCGCCTTCGAGGATGCGCTGAAGGTGCAGGCCGGCGCCGTCGGCAATATCGAGGGCGCCCGGACTTCGATGGACAGCCTGGTCACGGCCAGCCAGTCGGCGACCGGCGCCCTGCAAGCGGCGCAGGCCGGAAACCAGCTTCTCGCGCTGCAATCGCAGCAACTCGCGGACCTGACCGCCACGGTCGCCGCGCAGGGCCGGGCGCAGGCGCTCGAATCCGCGCGCCAGGCTGCGGAAGAGGCCGAAGGACGTGAACGCTTCCGCCGCTTCATGGGCAACTGAGGCGCGCGCCATGCTCCATGGAACCTCGCGCACGGCAAAAATCGCGGGCGTGGCGGCGTTGGCCGGTCTGATGATGGCGGTGGCGATCCTCGCCGTCACAAGAGATCGCGCGCCCGCGCCTCCGCCGATGCCTGCGATCGTGCGCGACACCGAAGGGCGCAGCAGGCTCGCCCGCGAGCTGGAACGCTGCGCCACGCTCACCATGCCGGACAGCGGGTGCGAGGCGGCCTGGGCGGAGAACCGCCGCCGCTTCTTCCACCAAGACGATCCCGAAGGCGCAGGGCGATGAACGACACCGGCGTCATCGACACCTTCCTGGGCGTCTTCGGAAGTTACATCGACAGCGGGTTCGGCCTGCTGGGGGGCGAAGTCGGGTTCCTGTCCTCGACGCTGATCGCGATCGACGTGACCATCGCCGGGCTGTTCTGGGCCTGGGGCGCCGACGAGGACGTGCTCCAGCGGCTCATCAAGAAAACGCTCTATATCGGCTTCTTCGCCTTCATCATCGGCAACTTCCCCACCCTCGCGACGATCGTCTTCGAGAGCTTCGCCGGCCTCGGTCTCAAGGCCAGCGGCGACAGCCTCACCTTGGCCGAGTTCATGAAGCCGGGCAGCATCGCGGAGACCGGCCTTCAGGCCGCCAAGCCGCTGCTCGATGCGGCAGGCCAGTTCTCCAGCCTCTGGGCCGTCTTCGCCAACCTCGCGTTGATCCTCGTGCTGCTGATCGCCTGGCTGATCGTTGTCCTGGCCTTCTTCATCATCGCCGTTCAGGTCTTCATCACCCTGATCGAGTTCAAGCTGGTGACATTGGCCGGCTTCGTGCTGCTGCCCTTCGCCTTCTTCAACCGCACGGCATTCATGGCCGAGCGCGTATTGGGCCATATCGTCTCGACCGGCATCAAGGTGCTGGTGCTCGCCGTCATCACCGGCATCGGCACCACGCTGTTCAGCCAGTTCACCGCTGCGAGTCTGGGCGTCGAACCCGACATCAACCAGGTCATGGCCATCGCCCTTGCGGCGCTATCGCTGCTTGGCCTCGCCATCTTCGGTCCCGGGATCGCCAACGGCATCGTCTCCGGCGGCCCGCAGCTCGGTGCGGGCGCGGCGGCAGGCACCGCGCTCGCGGCCGGTGGTGCGCTGGTTGGCGGCGCAGCCGCCGCACGCCTTGGCGTCGGCGCCGCAGGGTCCGCTATCGGCGCGGCGGGTCGGATGACCGGCGCGGCCTCGCGTGGCGGGGCGCGAATCGCTGGAGGCGCCGCCAGCGCCTACAGCCTCGGTTCGCTCGGCAAAAGCGGCGCGAGCGCGGTCGCCGGCGGCATGGGCGCGGTCGGCCAGGCGGCCGCAGGCGCGGCGACCAACACCGTCATGTCCCCCCTGCGCAAAGCGGCCGCCCGAGGCGGCGACACGATCAAGGCCAGCTTCCGCTCCGGCGCGCGTGCGGGCTTCACCGCATCGGGCGGCACGATCACCAGCGGGTCCGCACCCACCGCCGCGGCCGCTGGCGCCTCCGCGTCCGGCCCCGCCGCGCCGCCCGCCTGGGCGGCCGCGATGAAGCGCCGCCAATCCATGACCCACAACGCGACCCTTGCCGCGCACACGCTCAAGGCTGGCGACAGCCACGGCGGCGGCGCCGGTCCCGACATCCGGGAGAGAGACTAGATGTTCCGACGCCCTTCGATCCGCTTTGCGCAGACTCCCGAGCCCGTCACGCCCTATCAGGCCGCCCGGCAGGAATGGGATCGACGCATCGGCGAGCCGGTCGTGCAGGGGAAGAACTGGCGGCTCGCCTTCTTCTGTGCGGCATCATTGAACTTCGCTTTGACCGGCGGCCTGATCTGGCAGTCGGTGCGCGGCCATATCGTCCCCTGGGTGGTTCAGGTCGACCGGCTCGGCGAGGCGCAGGCGGTCGCGCCGGCAGAGGCCGGCTATCGGCCTACCGATCCGCAGATCGCGTTCCATCTCGCGCGCTTCATCGAGAATGTCCGCTCGATCCCGGCCGATCCCGTCGTCGTCCGTCAGAACTGGCTGAGGGCCTACGACTTCACCACTGACAAGGGCGCGCTCGCGCTCAACGACTACGCCCGCGCGAAGGACCCGTTCTTGGCTGTAGGCAAGGTGCAGGTCGCCGTGGAGGTCTCCAGCGTCATCCGCGCTTCAGCCGACAGCTTCCGGGTCGCCTGGATCGAACGCCGCTATCAGGACGGCAGTCTCGCCGCCACCGAGCACTGGTCGGCCATCCTCACCATCGTCGTGCAACCGCCGCGCACCCCTGACGGCCTGCGCAAGAACCCGCTCGGCATTTTCGTCAACGCCTTCAACTGGTCAAAGGAGCTGTCGCAATGACGCGATTTCGTCGTTCCGCCCCGGCGGTCCTGCTCGTATCCACCGCGGCCCTGGCCGGCTGCGCCACCACATCAGCCAAGCCGCCGGCCATCGCCTATGACAACCCGCCGGCCGAGATTGCCGCAACGCTCGCGCCCGAAGCGCCCAAGCCCGTCGAGGTCGTGACCATCCCCGAGCCCTTGCCGCTGCCCAGCCAGTTGAAGCCGGCGCCCGCGGAACATACGTCGCCGCCCGAGCCTGCCGATCCGCGCCAGCGTGTCGGGGCAGCCAATGCCGCCGCCCGGATGCAGCCTGAGCGCAACGGCTTCCTCAACGCCATCCAGCAATATCCCTGGGCCGAAGGCGCACTCTATCAGGTCTATGCCGCTCCCGGCCAGGTGACGGACATCGCCCTTCAGCCGGGCGAACAGCTCGTGGGCGCTGGCCCGGTGGCGGCCGGTGACACCGTGCGCTGGATCATCGGCGACACGACCAGTGGCAGCGGGCCATCGGCGCGCGTGCATATTCTCGTGAAGCCCACCCGGCCGGACCTTTCCACGAATCTCGTCATCAACACCGACCGGCGCACCTATCACATGGAGCTACGCGCGACGGCGGCGACCTACATGGCGTCCGTCTCCTGGACCTATCCGCACGATGCGCTGATCGCGCTCCGCGCGCGCAACGCAGCGGCGGTCGCCGCCGCACCGGTTGCGACCGGCGTGGATGTCGCCGCGCTCAATTTCCGCTACCGCATCGACGGCGACAATGCCCCGTGGAGGCCGTTGCGCGCCTTCGACGATGGGCGTCAGGTCTATATCGAGTTTCCTGCCGGGATCTCGCAGGGCGAGATGCCGCCGCTGTTCGTGATCGGCGCAGCCGGCGACGCCGAGCTGGTCAACTACCGCGTCCAGGGCCGCTACATGGTGGTGGACCGGCTGTTCGCGGCCGCCGAGCTGCGTCTGGGCGACAAGCACAGCGAACAGCATGTTCGCATCGAACGTGACGACGGGCGCAGGGGGCGGCGGTGACCGATCCTGTCGAATCGCCCGCCGCTGAGCCGGCGTTGCCGCGTCCCGATCCTGGGGCCTTCCAGCTCCGGGGCGATCCGCCGCGCGTCATGCGCCTGTCGCGCAAGGCCCTTGCCGTCGTTGGCATCGCCGCCGGCCTCGGCATCGGCGGCTCGCTGATCTACGCGCTGCGGCCGCCGGCCGAGAAGCAGGCCAAGGAGCTTTATAGCACCGAGGCCCGCAACACGGCGGAGACCATCACCTCCGGGCCAAAGGACTATACGCAGGCGCCGCGGCTCGGCCCGCCGCTTCCCGGCGATCTCGGCGGCCCGATCGTCGCGGCCGAGCAACGCGGACAGGACGTGCCGGTGCCAGCGGTTGGAGCGAACGGACAGCGCGATCCGCAGGCGCAGGCCGCCGAGGCGGCGCGCCAGCGCGCGCAGCAGGAGCGCGACGCCGCCCGCACCAGCTCGGTGTTCCTCGGTCACGGTGCGGCGGGCGCTAGTGCAACCGCGTCGCAGATCGCCGCCGCGGCCGATCTGACGACGGCACCGCAGACCAGCCCGGCCGCCCAAGGCGATCAGGCCGCCAAGCGCGCCTTCATTGCGCAGGCGCCCAACCAGCGCACAGTCAGCGTCGAGCAGCTGACCGCGCCGGCCTCGCCCAACATCGTGCAGGCTGGCAGCATCATCCCCGCCGCGCTCATCACCGGCATCCGTTCGGACCTTCCCGGGCAGATCACCGCCCAGGTGACGCAGAATGTCTATGACAGCCCCACGGGCCGCATCCTGCTCATCCCGCAGGGGGCGCGGCTGATCGGCGAATATGACAGCCAGATCACCGCAGGCCAGACCCGCGTGCTGCTCGCCTGGGACCGCCTAATCATGCCGGACGGCCGCTCGATCGTCCTTGAGCGCCAGCCCGGCGCCGACGCTGCCGGACATGCGGGCTTGCAAGACAAGGTGAACGAGCATTGGGGCGGCGTGCTCAAGGCCGCGATGATCTCGACACTGCTTGGCGTCGGGGCTGAACTGACCACCGATGATGACAGCGATCTCGTGCGCGCACTTCGGCTCGGCACGCAGGACACCATCAATCAGGCTGGCCAACAGATCGTCCAGCGCCAGCTCAACATACGGCCGACTCTCACCATACGGCCGGGCTATCCCCTGCGCGTGATCGTTACCCGCGATCTCGTGCTCGAACCTCTTGGAGCGACACGATGACGAAATTGAAACTCGGGCCGCTCGAAGACGACAGACCCGTCAAATTGACGGTAGAACTCCCCGCGGCTGTGCATCGCGACCTTGTCGCCTATGCCGCCGCGCTCGCGGCCGAAACGGGAAGCTCGCCGGCCAAGCCCGAAAGGCTGGTGGCGCCGATGCTCGCGCGCTTCATGGATACAGATCGCGGTTTTCGCCGACGCCGCGCGCAGGAAGGCTGACCGCGCCGTCAGTTGCCCATGAAACGCTTGAAGCGATCATGCCCATCAGCCTCGATCACCGCCCGTTCAGCATTCGCGCACTCATCGCCACCCACTGCGCCATCCTTGCAGGCAGCGAGAACCTGCCGCGCCTTGTCGAGATGCGCCGCGAAATATTGCTTGCTGCGCGGTGCGACCGGGTATTGCGTGGAAAGAGCATCACCGGGCGTTGCCGCAACCGGATGCATTGGAACGATCATGGGGCGCAGCACGAAGCCGGCACCGAACCCAGAGACCAGCGCAACGACCACGAGGATGAGTGTCTTGCCATGTGTCACGGCATCTCCTTTCCCGTTTTGTGAGAAGATTGCTGCTGGCCCGATAAGGGCGGCAGCGAATAACGGTCGGCTACGAACTCTAGGAAGCGGTGCAGCACCGCGTTGTCGTTGTCCTCGCGCCAGTAACCGGAAAAACCGATCCGTATGTGGCCGTTGCTTTCATGGACCTCGCGGAACACGACGCCTGGCACCTGGATGCCGAACGCCGACTCGGCGATGATCGAGACGCGTCCACCGAGCGCAATGGCGCTCAGCACCGTGTCGCGGCCAATGTCGTCCATATCGATTTCCGGCGTATAACCCGGCATCCAGAGCTTGCTCAGGAGCATGTTGCGCGTTTCGGGGCCGGGATCGCGTTCGGTCAGAAGAAACCGCTCGCCAGTCAGATCCGTCCAATGAATGCGCTCGCGAGAAGCCAGCGGATGGCTTTCCGGCATGGCCACTAAAATGCGTTCACTCCAGAATGAGCGGCTTCTGAGATGATGATACCGCACCTCGCCGATCATGATCACGATATCGAGCAGGCCATTCTCGATACCCGCCAGCAGCATTTGGCGATCTCGTTCGAATCCACGCACTTGTATGTTAGGAAAACGGTCGCTGAATTCTGTCAGTGTCGCGCGCAGATTGCCCGCTGAGAAGGACGTGTAGAAGCCGATTGCCAATCTTCCGTTTTCGCCGTCGCGAGTTTCTCGAACCCAGGCGTTCAGCTCTTCGAACTCTTTTACGATACGACGGGCAGTACGGAGATAGCGCTGACCGTTCGGTGTCAAAGTGGCGCCTCGGGTTTTGCGATCGAAGAGGGTAATTCCAAGACGCTGTTCCACCTCGAGGATGTGGCGGCTGAGGGTTGCCTGTTTGATGTTCAAGGTGCGTGCCGCCCTACTGAAGCTGCCGGAGTGTGCCGCCGCAATCAGGTAGCGGAGCTGACGCAGCTCGATCATTCCAATCGCGCAACCGATAGAAAACATTGAGGCTTACAGCGCCTGTCCAATGCCTTCTGTCGGCCCGAGCACCCGATGAGACAGCGTATGAACAACGGTTTTCTCGAAAATCCACCTCATGGAAGTACAAAATTTAATGGTGGTGGGGAGCTTCGCTCTCTTCGTGAACGTGATCATCATGCATCTCTTCGTCATGATGACTGCTGTAGCCCGCATATTGCTCTGCCGGCATTTCGGGCAAGGCTTTCACGAAGGCGACGATGTTCCAGATGGTCTTGTCATCATGCGTGGGGCCGAAGGCGGGCATCCCGCTCATCTTCACGCCGTGTTTAACCAGCCAGAAAACTTCCTTGGGCTCCCATTCCTTGGCGGCTTCAGCCAGCGGCGGTGGCTTCGGAAGCATGACCTCCGCCCATTCCGCGCGGCTTTGACCGACTCCCCCATGGCAATGGGAACACATCGCTTTGTACTCCCCGGCGCCAGCCGCAATCATGGCTGGCGTGAACTCGGCCGGGGGCTGGATATCCGTCGCCTGCCGTCGGACGGAATTGCCCATCGTTGTGGTAAGCGCCCAACCGACGATCGGATTGTGCCGATCGGTCGCGGCCACATTATAGCCACCGGTCAAGACCACGATCAGAGCGACGACGATCATCAAGATCAGCAGCGCGGCTGCGCCCAATATGGCGCCTTTCCAGGTCGCATTCATGCTTGGCCTCCTTTGAAGCACTGGATGTAGCCCCGGTAGCCCATCTCCTCCCTGGATTCCGGAGGCACGATGATCATTTCGGCAGCCTTGAGCCCCGCGTTTCCGACTTCGTCGACCGGGCGGAGGACGACGAGCAGATCATCGGCCTCGAAGCGACCGGGGCCGGTCTTCGGCAGAACGATCAGCTTGCCGTTCAGCTTGATCGCGCCGGAACCATCGGGTTCGTACAGAAACGAGGGAAAGCCGACCTCGGTCAGCTTGATCGCGCATCGGCCGGCGTTGCCGCCCAGCGCCTGAATATCGGCATTGCGCATGGTCTCGGGCTTGATGATCGCGGTTTCGACATTCTGCAGGGCAGCGCCTGCTGCGATGATCGGCGCCGGACTGGCAGCAGGATCGACCCGCGCCTCCCGGTCATTGCCGATCGAACTGTTCTGATTGCATGCGGCCAACAACAGAGCGAGAAGAGCGGGAGGGACGATAGCTCTCATTTCTCGATCCCCTTCGGCAGCCGCTCGGTCGTGCGCACGCCGTTCTGTTCGATATCGGCGATGAGATACTTCATCTGGGCAATCTCGCGGCGCTGCGCGACGATAATGTCGTGAGCCAGCTTGCGCGCGCGAGGATCGCGGATATGGGCGCGCTCGCTGGTCATGATCGCGATCGAATGGTGCGGGATCATCGCCTTCATATATTCGGTGTCGGTCACGGTGACCTGGCTGCGCACCAGCCAGAGCGCGACCGCGAAGACGAGCGCCGCGATTCCTAGAATGATGAAGTTCTTTTTCCGGTCGCGATACATGCCCCACATGAAGAGGAGCATGACCACCATCATCATGGCGCCCATGACGAAGGCCATCCAGAAGCGGGTCTCGCTCCAGAAGATATGGTCCGCATCATAGGTGTTGGCGTACATGAGGAAGAACATGATGACGGTGGATGTCGCCACCATCGCCATGAAGCGCCAGTAGTTGGCGCTCCCGCCTGCCTCCATTTTATGACCGTTTGGCATACAGCCTCTCCTCCTTGTTCATGGTCGCGTAGACGAACTGGGCCGTGCAACTGATCAGCAGAAAGCCGGTCAGAGATTCGATGCCGGTGATCGCGCGCAGGTGACCGGTGGGATAGATGTCGCCCAGGCCTAGCGTGGTGATGTTAATGAGCGAGAAGTAGAAGAGGTCCATCCAGCTATCGAGAACTGGGCTTTCGAAGCCGCCGAGGCCCAATTGTGCGGCGAGAAAGAAACCTGCCGCGAACAGGCCCGCGATCAGCAGATGGCTTGCCAGAATGATGAGGTATGACGCGCTCAGTCGAACCGCGCCGGGTCGGCCGGGGGGCAGGGCGATCTTGGCGAGGCCGATCAACCAAAGATGGATCCAGGCCGATATCAGGAACAGGGCGGAGCCAAGGAAAATTGCGACGGCGATAGCGCGTTATCCTCTCAGTTATGATTGTGTCGTTGTGAGGCATCGGCCTCGTTGCGGCGAAGAAACATGTGCTCGGCCGCAAACACCGCTGTGATGCCCGCGAGCGCGTAGAGAACGATCGAGGGGTCGCTTTGCAGCTTCACCGCCGTGAACGCCGCAAGCACGACGGCGTCGGCAGCCAGAGCAACAAGAAGGATCGAGGCCTTGGCGCCGACTTCGTGTCTCAGATGACGAAACACGCCCCAATGCACGAGCATGTCCATCACCAGATAGAAAAAGGCGCCGAGCGAGGCGATGCGCGACAGGTCGAACAAGACAGCCAGCACGCCGGCAACCACCACCGTGTAGATCAGCATATGGCTGCGGATGCTTCCGCTCATGCCGAAATGGCTGTGCGGGATCATCTTCATGTCGGTGAGCATCGTCAGCATGCGCGATACCGCGAAGACGCTTGCGATCACGCCCGAGGCCGTGGCGGCGAGCGCGATCACCACTGTGAAGTAAAACCCTGCGTCACCAAGAGCCGGACCGGCTGCCGCGGCGAGCGAATAGTCTCGAGCCTCCACGATCTCGTCAATCGTAAGGCTGGACCCCACAGCAACGGCGACCAATAGATAGGTTGCGACGCAGATGCCGATCGCGATCATGATCGTGCGACCGACATTGCGATGCGGATCGACGATTTCGCCGCCGCTGTTGGTGATCGTGGTGAATCCCTTGAAGGCAAGGATGGAGAATGCGACCGATGCGATGAAGGCTTCGGCGCCCTGCATTCCCACCGGCTCGGCGAATGCGCCGCCGGAGAACCCGCTCGCCCAGATCGCAGCGATAGCAAAGAGCGCGATGCCGCCGATCTTTACCGCCGACATGATGAGCGAGAAGCCGCTTACCGACCGGTTTCCCGCGGCATTCACGAGATAGGCGAAAACGATGAGCACGACCGCGCCGACCGAAAGCAGCAACGTGTTCTCTTCCAGGCCGAATGGCCGCAGCGCATAGGTCGCGAAGGTCCGGGCAACGAGGCTCTCGTTGATCACCATCGACAGCGCCATGAGAAGTGAGGCCGAAGCCGCGACGGTGCCCGGACCATAGGCCTTTTGCAGGATCATCGCGATGCCGCCCGATGAAGGCCAGGCATTCGACATCTTGATGTAGCTGTAGGCGGCGAGCGCGGTCACGACCGCGCCTGCGACGAAAGATAACGGAAAGAGCGGCCCGGCAAGCTCGGCGATCTGGCCGGTGAGCGCGAATATACCCGCACCGATCATCACGCCGGTACCCATGGCGACGGCGCCGCTAAGCGTTATCGAGTTCCGGCTGAGATCGCTGTCGCCACCGACGGCATCATTCTTTTCGTGGTCGTGCTCCAAACCCTATTTCCCCGCTTCCGAAAGAGAGGCGGGCTTCCATCTCGGAATGAAGGCAGGCACCTGCGCTTGGTACCGCGCGAAGCTCTCCGGGAAACGGGCGCGCGTTTCCGCTTCTTCTGCCCGCGCCAGCTTCACGTACATGAAGACCAGGATGGGGAACATCGCCAAGGTCAACAGCGTCGGCCACTGAAACAGAAATCCCAGCATGACGAGGATAAAGCCGAGATATTGCGGATGCCGGACGCGGGCATATGGGCCGGTAACTGCCATTTCGCCGTCGCGCTGCGCCTTCCAGAGTACATGCCAGGAGACAGAGATCAGCCAGAAGCCACCTCCGATCAGCAGGAAGCTCAGCATGTGAAAAGGGCCGAAATGCGGGTTGGTCTTCCACCCGAACATCATTTCGGGCAGGTGCCCCGCATCGTGGGAGAACCAATCGACCCCGGGATAGGCCGACTGCAGCCATCCCGAGAGGAAATAGATGGTGAGGGGAAAGCCGTACATTTCCGCGAACAGCGCGACGAGGAACGCGCTGAACGCCGAGAAGCTGCGCCAGTCACGCTTCGTCCGGGGTTTGAAGAAACTGAAGGCGAAGAAAATGAAGATCGCGGAATTCGCGACGACCAGAAACCAAAGGCCATAGGCAGGGGCGTCGTGGTTCATTTGTCGTGCCCTCCATGCCCGTGATGCATGAACAGATGCAT
The DNA here is from genome assembly GCF_003610805.1 of Altericroceibacterium spongiae. Lineage (GTDB taxonomy): Bacteria > Pseudomonadota > Alphaproteobacteria > Sphingomonadales > Sphingomonadaceae > Altericroceibacterium > Altericroceibacterium spongiae. The sequence continues at coordinate 398,280 of NZ_RAPF01000002.1, forward strand.
GGCCGGGCAAAGAAGGACGATCAGGAGCAACAGGCCTGTGCCCGTGAAAATATGCGCCCGATGCTCATAGGCGAGCAGGAAGGCGATGAGCACCAGGAAGGCGAGGAATACGGTGCCCGCCCGCGATTTCCAGAAACCCCGCCGATGCTTCTCCTGCGCGGTGTGAGCCTCGCCGTGCGAATCCTCCATGACCATCGTCACGTCCTTTCAATTGGGTTTGTTTCACGCCTCACACCTTCGCCGCCCTGAGCCGCAGCGAGTTGAGCACAACCGAAATCGACGAGGCGCTCATGGCGAAGGCGGCAAACATCGGGCTGATGAGAATGCCGAAGAACGGGAACAGGACGCCCGCGGCGACCGGTACACCCGCGCTGTTGTAGATCAGCGCGAAGAACAGGTTTTGTCGGATGTTGCTCATCGTTGCGTGGGCAAGGCGCCTGGCGCGCACAATACCGTCGAGATTGCCCTTCACCAGCGTAATCCCAGCGCTTTCGATGGCGACGTCCGCGCCGGTGCCCATGGCGATGCCGACATCGGCCTGGGCGAGCGCGGGCGCGTCGTTCACGCCGTCGCCCGCCATCGCGACTTTCTTGCCTTCCTCTTGCAGCTCGCGGATGATCCGGGCCTTGTCCTCTGGCAGGACGTCGGCACGGATCTCGTCGATGCCGAGACGCGCGGCGACGGCCTTTGCGGTGCGTTCATTGTCGCCGGTCGCCATGATGATCCGGAAGCCGAGGTCGTGTAGCGCCTTGATGGCGTCGGGTGTGGTTTCCTTAACTGGGTCGGTGACGCTCACCAGGCCGGCGATCGCGCCGTCGAGGATGACGAACATGACTGTTTCGCCCTCATCGCGCCGAGCATTGGCCTTCTCGGCCAGCCCGGAACCTTCGAGGCCGAAATCCCGGACGAGTGCGATGTTGCCGAGCGCGACCGCCTTGCCGTCCACGGTGCCCTTCACGCCCTTGCCGGTGATCGCCTCGAAATCGCTTGCCTCGTCCATCGCTACGCCGCGCTTCTCGGCGCCGCGCACGATCGCCTCGGCCAGCGGGTGTTCGGAGCCCCGCTCTAGCGTCGCGGCGAGGCGGAGCACTTCGCTCTCATCATGTCCCGACTCGGGCATCACGGCGACGAGCCTTGGTTTGCCTTCGGTCAGCGTGCCGGTCTTGTCGATCATCAGCGTGTCGATCTTCTCGAACCGTTCGAGCGCTTCGGCGTTCTTGATGAGAACACCGGCCTGGGCGCCACGACCGGTGGCCGTCATGATCGACATCGGCGTCGCCAAGCCCAATGCACAGGGGCAGGCGATAATCAGCACGGCGACCGCCGCGATCAGCGCATAGGAGAGCGCGGGCGCCGGCCCCCAAACGGCCCAGGCAATGAACGCCAGCACCGCGATGCCGATCACGACAGGCACGAAGAAGCCTGCGACCTTGTCGGCATATTTCTGGATCGGCGCGCGCGAGCGCTGGGCGTTCGAGACCATCTCGACGATCTGCGAGAGCATCGTCTCGGAGCCGACGCGGGTCGCCTCCATGACGAGGCTGCCCGTGCCGTTGATCGTCGCGCCGGTGACGGGATCGCCGGCGACCTTTTCGACCGGGACGGGCTCGCCCGAGATCATGCTTTCATCGACCGAGGAACGGCCATCGACCACCACGCCGTCGACCGGCACCTTGTCGCCGGGCCGCACGCGCAGCCGGTCGCCGACCTGAACGTCCTCCAGCGCGACCTCTTCCTCGCTGCCGTCCGCTCCGATGCGCCGCGCGGTCTTGGCGGCGAGATCGAGCAATGCCCGGATCGCCTTGCCCGTGCCTTCGCGGGCGCGCAGTTCCATCACCTGCCCCAGCAGCACCAGCGTGACGATGACGGCGGCCGCCTCGAAATACACGCCGACATGGCCTTCCGGGTCCCTGAAGCCGTCCGGGAAAATGCCCGGTGCAAGGACCGCGACCACGCTGAACAGCCAGGCCGACATCACGCCCATGGCGATGAGCGAGAACATGTTGAGGTTCATCGTGCGGAAGGAATTCCAGCCGCGCACGAGGAACGGCCATCCGCTATAGAGAACGACCGGCGTGCCGAGGAAGAATTCGATCCAGAGCGTCGTGCGCTCGCCGAATATCTCCCGCACGCCGCCGAGGCCGACATAGGGCCCCATCGTGAAGACCAGCAGCGGAACGGTAAGCACCGCGCCGATCCAGAAGCGGCGGGTGAAGTCGACCAGCTCGGGGTTGGGGCCTTCATCCGCCATCGCGGCCGATTCCAATTCGAGTCCCATGCCGCAGATCGGGCAGGAGCCTGGCCTGGTCTGCCGGACCTCCGGGTGCATCGGGCAGGTATAGACGGCGCCGCCATAGCCCGGGGGAACGGTATCGTATTTGCCCGTTGCCGCGCCGGCGGACTGATGCGTTTCATGACCGTGACAATGTGAATGCCCCTGCGCCGGAGCATCGTCTGCGGGAACGAGATGCATGCCGCATTTTGGGCAATCGCCGGGCCCTTCCTGTCGGACTTCGGGGTGCATCGGACATGTGTAGGTCGTCATCCTTCAATTCTCCGGCGGCTCTTGTCTCTGTCCCCGTCCTGCCCGCTCCGGATCATTGCGGTGTGTGGCCCTGATGCTGGCTGTGGTCGGCGGTGCCCCGATGTTGCGCGTGGCCATCATGGCCCGTCGCCGAATGGTCCCTAGTCCCGTCCATCATGCCGCAATGCGCCATGTCCGCATGGCCATCGGCGGAACCATGGGCCATGCCCTGTCCGCCCATCTGCCCGGGGTTCATCTGACCATGATCCATCTGACCACTGTTCATCGTCCCGTGGTCCATCATGGGGCACGACATTTCGCCGCTTTCATCCGTCTTCGTCTGGCCATGGTCCTGATGTCCGCTTTGCGTGCCCGACTTTTGCTGGGCCAGCAGCGTGGCGGGAGTGGCGAGAGCGAAAGCGGCGAGTCCAAAAATGAGCTTTTTCATTGCGGTGATTCCTTGAAGGACCTTCGAGCGCGTCCGAAGATCAGTTGTAGCTGTTGAAGACGGAGCGGCCCGCCTCACCGAACGCGATGACCTGATAGGGTTGGGTCCGGTCGCCCATCTCCATGCCGGGCGAACCGAGCGGCATACCGGCGACCGCGAGGCCCCGGACGCCGGCGGGTCGTTCCTTGAGCAGCCGCTGGATATCCGCGGCCGGCACATGGCCCTCGATCACATAGCCGCCGACCACCATCGTATGGCAGGAGCGCAACGTTTCCGGCACGCCGTTGTCGTCCTTGACGGCCGCCATGTCGGCGCTGTCCTTCACAGCGATCTCTGCATTCATGCCATGCCGGACGTGTTCGGCCCATTGCTCGCAGCAGCCGCACGACGGGTCCCGGAACATGGTGTATTCTGCGGCCTGCGCCGCATTCGAACAGGCACCGAGCGCGAACAGAAGCGCCGAAGCCATCGCCGGCCGGAAGCGGTTTACACGGGGCATTTGCACATCGTTTCTCCGGTTGGGCGGGCCGAAACTACAGGCCCTGATATCCCCGCTACGCGCGAGGCGACCTTACCCCTCACTTTTTTTGAGGGGCGTGAAGCGTTCAGGCGTATGAGGGCTATGACGCGGGGATGCGTATGAGATTACAGTAGAAAGCGAGAAGCGCGCGAGATGGATCAGGAAACCCGATTGAACGATGCGCTGCGGTCACTGGGCGGCATGCAGTCCGAAGTCGTCCCTGAGGGCTTTATGGACAGCGTCTGGTCGCGTGCCGGGGAAATGGCCGAAGCCGCGAACGCACGTCGGCGTCTCGCCCTTTTCGCGGTCATATTCGCCGCCGGTATGGGCGGCGGGATTGGCACCATCCAGACACCGGCAAAGGCCGAGCCGACATCGCACGAGCTTTTCGCCGGCGCCGACCTTTCGCCTGCCGTTCTGCTGCACGTCGAGCCGTGAAGCTATCGGGTGTTCACATCGTCCTTGCTGTCCTGCTTGCCATGGCCGCAGGATGTATCGGTGCGTTCGTTGCCGGACAGTGGTGGACGCAGCCGCAAAGCCAGGGCTTGCATGATTTCGTGCACGACGAACTCGACCTCAGCCCGGATCAGAGCGCCAGGCTGGAGCAGCTTGAACAACAGTTCGCAACAGAACGTGCAGGACTAGAGGCGAAGCTTCGCTCGGCCAATGTCGATCTGGCGAGAGCTATGGAGGAGGAACATTCCTACGGCCCCAAGGTCGGTGCGGCCATCGATCAGGTCCATGTGCAGATGGGTGAACTCCAGAAGGCAACCGTGCGCCACGTCTTCGCCATGCGGGGCCTGCTTGACCAAACGCAGCAGGAGAAGTTCGATCGGCAAATCTCCAAGTCCTTGACCGGCGATGGCCGCGAATGACGGCTCGTGGCAGGGATCAAGGATACGAACGAAGCTGACCTGATCGAGCAGGTTAAAGCAGGCCAGCGGCGGGCTTTCGACCGCCTCGTCGAGCCTCATGCACCGCGCTTGCTTGCGCTCGCCCGGCGTATGCTCGCATCGACATCGGAAGCCGAGGAAGCGGTGCAGAACGCGCTCGCATCGGTCTGGATCAATCGCCGACGCCTGGACTCGGGCCGCCCGGTGGGCGGCTATCTGACGACAGTCATTCTAAACAAGTGCCGCGACCGGTTGCGGCGGCGAAAAGCGGCGAGCTTTCTCGGCTTCGGTCAGGGGCTGGAAGAAGCGGTCGCGCCCGACGATGCACCCGATCCCGAGAATAGCGCACTGGATCGCCAGGAACTGGCGCGCGTGAAACTGGAAATCGAACGGCTTCCGGTCCGGTTGCGCGAGGCGCTGGTGCTGGTCGCCATTGACGGGCGCAGCCAGCGCGAGGCGGCGGAGCTGCTCGGCGTGTCGGAAAAGACCGTGGAGACCCGCGTCTACCGCGCGCGCAACCGGCTGCGCGAGAAACTGGAATTTTCTTAAGGGGTGAAGCTGCCCGCCGCGTAACGGAGGGCAGACCCTCAAGAACGGACAATCGCGATGACATCGTTAAATCGCCGCAAATTCCTGCATTACAGCGCATACGGAGCGGGCCTGGCAGGTCTCGCGGGCGTCATGCCGGCATGGGCGCGCGGCACGCAGGGCGGGACGCTCGCGCGCAAGGGCAGCGACGTGCTTTCCGGCGAACACCTCACCATGACCGTCGACGATGCGCTGTTCACCACCGGCTCGCGCCGCGGACCGGCCGTGACGATCAATGGCACCCTGCCGGGCCCGTTGCTGCGCCTGAAACAGGGTCAGGACCTTACCGTCGATCTGGTCAACAATGCGTCGGAAGGCACGTCCATCCACTGGCACGGCATGCTGGTTCCGTTCCTGATGGACGGGGTTCCGGGCATCACCATGGCCGCGGTCGAACGCGGAGAAACCTTCCGCTATCGCTTTCCCGTTCGGCAGGCGGGGACTTATTGGTGGCATGCGCACACGCTGCAGGAACCGATGGGCCATTACGGCCCGATCGTCATCGATCCGATCGAGCCCGATCCGTTCGAATATGATCGCGAATATGTGCTGATGCTGACCGACTGGTCGCCGATGAGCCCGCACGAGATCATGCGCAAGCTCAAGGTCGGCGAAGGCTATTTCAACTATCAGCAGACGAGCTGGACCGACAAATATCCGCTGACCGGCGAGCAGCGCCGGATGTGGGCGCAGATGCGGATGATGCCGACCGACATCTCCGACGTGACGGGCTCCACCTACACCTTCCTCGTCAACGGCCATGGTCCCGAGGACGGGCTGGAGCTTGCCTATAATCCCGGTGAGCGCATCCGCCTCCGGATCATCAACGGCGCGGCGATGACCTTCTTCAATGTGCGCATCCCCGGCCTGCCGATGACCGTCGTCGCCGCTGACGGGCAGAATATCCGGCCGGTCGAAACCGACGAATTCCAGATGGGCAATGCCGAAACCTATGACGTGATCGTCGAGCCCAAGGGCGCCGAGGCCTTCGCCTTCGTTGCCGAAGCGATGGACCGCTCCGGAATGGGCATTGCCACGCTGACGAGCAGGCCCGGGTCGAAAGCGGCCTTCCCCCCGTTGCGCGATCCGCCGCTGCTCACCATGGCCGATATGGGCATGAGCGCGAGCGATCCCGGCGCAGACGGCATGAACGGTATGTCCGGCGGGAGCATGCATGGCATGGACGGCATGAGCGGCGCGGACAAGGGCGGCAACATGGCCGGCATGGACATGTCGGGCGGCATGAACATGCGCGACACTTCGCTGCTGCCGCCCAACGTCAAGGCCGGCCCCGGGCTCGACATGGTGTCGATGAACCCGGTCGACCGGATGGGCGATCCCGGAATCGGCCTCGCCGACGTCGGGCACCGGGTGCTCGACTACAGGCAGCTCGTCGCAGCGAAGCCCAACCCCGACGACCGTCTCCCGACGCGGCTGAAGGAAATCCACCTGACCGGCAACATGGAGCGGTACATGTGGTCGTTCGACGGGCAGAAATTCTCCGCCGTCACCGACCAGCCGATCCGCTTCGCCTATAACGAGCGCGTCCGGGTCAAGCTCGTCAATGATACGATGATGGCGCACCCCATCCATCTGCACGGCCATTTCTTCGAGCTGGTCAACGGCGCCCCTCCAGGCCACCAGCCGATGAAGCACACGATCGTCGTGCAACCGGGCGGCTCCGCCCAGTTCGACCTCACCGCCACTGAACCCGGCGACTGGGCGTTTCACTGCCACCTCATCTACCACATGCACACCGGCATGTTTCAGGTGGTCACCGTCCGCCCGCTCGACGGAGGAGACCAGTGATGCGCACCGCGATCTTCACTCTCCCGCTCCTCGCGTTGGCCACCCCGGCGCTCGCGCAGGAACATGCCGGGCACGACATGGGCGAGCAGCCGCAGACGGCGACGCCCGACGCACCAGATAGCGGCGCGATGGACCACAATGCGATGGACCATGGCATGATGGACCGGAACCAGCCGGACCACAGCCATATGGATCATGCCCAGATGGAGCAGGATGCCATGGCATCGGGCCCCGTCGCCGAAGATCCCATTCCGCAGGGGCCGCCGCCGCCCGAGGCCTTCGAGGGTCCGGCCTTTGCTGCGGACGCCTTTGTCGGCGTCGATCGCATGGCCACGTCCCGCACCCAGGTGGTGAAGCAGGTCAGCGGCGAAATGCCCGTCTACTGGTTCCAGGCCGAACGCGCCGAATATCGCGCGCGCGCCGGCAAGGACGGCTATCTCTGGGATGTCCAGGGCTATTACGGCGGCGATATCGACAAGCTGTGGCTCAAGTCCGAAGGCGAGGGCAGTTTCGGGGAAAAGCCCGAAAGCGCCGAGGTGCAGGTGCTGTGGAGCCACGCCATCGGTCCGTGGTGGGATCTTCAGACGGGCGTCCGACAGGACCTCACGGGTCCCACGCGTACCCATGCGGTACTCGGCGTGCAGGGGATCATCCCCTATGAATTCGAAGTCGATGCCGCCGCCTTCCTGTCCGACAAGGGCGACCTGACCGGCCGCATCGAAGCCGAAATCGACCAGCGCATCACCCAGCGGCTGATCCTGCAACCGCGCGCCGAGGTGAACCTGTCCGCGCAGGACATTCCCGAACTCGGCATCGGCGCGGGTCTCGACACGGCGGAGCTGGGTATCCGCCTGCGCTACGAATTCGCGCGCGAGTTCGCGCCGTACATCGGCGTCGAACAGGAATGGAAGGTGGGCGACAGCGCCGACTATGCCCGCGCGGTAGGCGAAGACCCCAGCGTCACCAACTATGTCGTGGGTGTGCGCTTCTGGTTCTGAAGATGCGCTCCGACCTCATCCCGCAACTGTAATGAATCGCTGCGGACGGCGTCAATTGATGTGAACGGACGATCATGGCGAAGAACGAAAGCACATCACGCAAGGCACTCGAAGAGCCTGAGTTGGCGGCCGCAAAGCCTGCGGACGCCGCCGTTCGCCGTGCCTTGATCGAAGCTCGGGAGGAGTTTCTGCTCTTCCTGTATCAAAGGGTGGGCAACAGGAATGATGCCGAGGAACTGCTCCAGAAATTTTCGCTGAAAGCCCTCGAACGCGCCGCGCAGCTGCGAGACATCAGAAGTGTCCGGGGGTGGCTCGGTCGGATTCTCACGACAACGCTGATCGACCATCATCGACGTGCTGGCCGCCAGCGCAAGACGGAAATCGGCACGGATCCGTCCGATCTGGAAAGTATGGCGATCGAGGCGGACCATGAAATGGACGAGGCGATCTGCAACTGCCTGCACAAACTCCTGCCTACCTTGAAGCCCGAATATGCCGACGTCCTGTGGCGCTCCGACATTCTGGACGAACCGAGGGATCGCATCGCGGCTAGCCTCGGAACGACCCTGAACAATGTGACGGTGCGTCTTCATCGGGCGAGGCAGACGCTGCGCAAGCGGCTTGAGGAAATGTGCCTGTCCTGCCCGACACACGGGTTCCTGGAATGCGAGTGCGAAGAGATCGAACAGGCGAAAGCAAAGCACGGAAATTTGAAAGGGAATGACGTCGATGAACGGCCATGAAGAGAGTGCGGCGACAGGCCTCGGGCAAATGAACGACTTGCTCGCTTGGTGGAAGCTCCCGATCGCCAACGGTGCGGGCATAGCGCAAGGCAATTTGCGCGGCGCTCAAACGCTCGCCCGCGAACTCCAGAAGGTTCTGACCGAGAGCTTCAGTTCGGAAGTCAGCGCAACGATCGAGAGCAATGAACGCATCCGTCAAGCGTTTCAGGATATGCTGCAATTCCGGCAGCCGCAGAACGTGCTGGCGACCGAAGCCGAGATTTTGTCTCTCTTTGTCGAGCGTTCGTCGCAGCAGGCCAAGCGCTGGTCGGAAACGACGCAGAAGATCGGCGAATGCTGCATGGCGATGGCTCACGACATGGCGGGTGAAACGCGCCGGCAGGCGGCCGAGCATGAGAAGTCGTCGCCGAAGCCTACAAAACCGCAAAGCGGCGCGGCCTCATAGCGAGCATGAATACGCTTCTGTACTTCGCCTTCTGGGCCGGTCTCTTCTTCGTAATGATGCGCTTCGGCTGCGGCGCCCATGTGATGGGTCACGGCCATCATGGCCATTCAGGAAATAATTCCGGCCCCGCAGGCGGCTGGACGCCGCCGACACGCGATATCGATCCGGTATGCGGCATGAACGTCGAGACGAATACCGCGAAATCGAGCGTCTATAGCGGCCGTGTCTATTATTTCTGTTCGGCCGAGCACCGCGATACGTTTGAAGCCGCGCCGGAACGGTATCTCGGCAAGCAAGCCAGAGCCCTTGCGACGGAGCATCGTCATGCCTGAGACGGTCAGACCGGCGCAAAACGGTGCCGGAATTTCTGTTGTGAGGATAGCAAGGGTTCCGCAGATCCCGCTTGTCACATTCGGCATGAGCCTCGGGATATTTCTCGCGATCACCTATGTGCTCTGCGTCGGCCATGACCTGCTCTTTCCGGCACAGGCGATGCATCCGGGCTGGGAGCGCTCGCTACCCGGCTTTAGCTGGCTGAACTGGCCCAGCTTCATTTTGGGGCTGATCGAGAGCTTCGCTTACGCATGGTACGTCGCGCTGATCTTCTGCCCCTTGTTCAACTTCTTGGCCGCACGGACAAGCCGCAGGAGCAAAGCATGACCGACAACAACCACGCACAGTCGACAGACACCGGGAGAACCAAAGCTTCGCGTTCTGCAACGGAATCGCTGCCGGCCCGCGGAGAGCCGACAACGACCCTTCCAGCGGTCATTCCTCATCAGGACGACCGCAAGGACGAAAGCCCGTGGCAAGGTTTCTGGGCGTATCAGCGAGACGTCTGGGAGCGCGGCATCCTGTTCTGGGACACGCTTCGTCAGCGCGCGGATAACATGATCGCGCACGAACGCGCAGGCAAACCGCCGCTGCTCGATTTCGAATATGAAATGATCCTCGATGCGCGACGCTTCGACGAACCCGCGAACTATGCGCTGCTGCGTATCACGCGTATCGACGAGGCCTGTCTCGAAGACTGTTTCGATCCGAGCAAGCCACCGGTTGTAGTTATGGATCCGCGCGCCGGGCATGGCCCCGGCATCGGGGGGTTCAAGCGCGATTCTGAAATTGGCATCGCGATGCATCAAGGGCATCCCATCTATTTCGTGTCCTTCTTTCCGGAGCCGTGTCCCGGCCAGACGCTCAGGGATGTCCTGCACGCACTGCGCCGCTTCGTTGAGGAAGTGACGCGCAGGCATGCGGTTCAAGCACCCATCCTGTACGGCAATTGCCAGGCCGGCTGGGCCGCTGCGCTTTTGTCCGCGGATTGCGAAGGTCTGGCCGGCCCCACCGTCCTCAACGGCTCGCCGCTGTCCTACTGGGCGGGTAAGTCCGGCGTAAATCCGATGCGGATCGCCGCCGGCTTCGTCGGCGGGGCATGGATGACGCATTTCCTCGCCGATATCGACGACGGGCGTCTCGACGGGGCGTGGTTGATCGCGAATTTCGAGAATCTGAAGCCCGAATCCGTATGGGACAAATATGCCAATCTGTTCACGAACGTCGACACGGAACGCGAACGGTTTCTCGAGTTCGAACGCTGGTGGAATGCCTGGTATTTCCTAAGCCGCGAGGAAATCGTGGCGATCGTCGAGAATCTGTTCATCGGCAACAAGCTCGAAGAGGGCAAGCTGCACATTTGCGACGGATGCGCGGTGAACTTGCGCCATATCCGTAATCCGCTGGTGATATTCGCGTCATACGGCGACAACATCACGCCGCCGCAACAGGCGCTTGACTGGATACCGGCCGTCTATCACGACACGGCTGATCTCAAGGCTGCTGGGCAGCGCATCGTCTATCTGACCAATCCGCATATCGGTCATCTCGGCATTTTCGTGTCGGCGAAGGTGGCGCGGTTCGAACACCGCGCGATCCTGGAAAGCATCGACGAAATCTCGGCACTGCCGCCCGGTCTTTACGAGATGAAGATCGATAATCCTTCAGGCGATCCCGATTGCCACAAACCCGAATATACCGTCAATTTCGAAGAGCGTGATGTCTCCGACATCGAGGTGGACACGCCACGCCAGGCCTTCGAGCGGGTCAGGGAGATGTCGGAGGCGAATGAGGAAATCTACAGCACGTTCATAAGCCCCTTCGTCCGGAGCCTTTCCAACCCCGCAACGGCTTCGATGCTCGAATGGCTGCATCCCATGCGGACCAGCCGCTATCTCTTCTCGGAGGAATTCAACCCCTGGATGCGGGTCATCGCCGCGCTGGCGCCGATCGTCGAACGCGGCCGGAAGCCATTGCCGCCCACCGATCGGTTCCGGACGGCCGAACGGGACGCGAGTGAGCGAATTGCCAAGATGATCGAACAGGCTCGCGAGCATCGCGACGCCACCGAGGAAAGAGCTTTCGCGCTGGTTTACGGTGCAGCACCGGGCAAAGCGGCGACGGTGTAAAAACCAGTGCGCCCTGAATATTCAGCCGGTGCATGCGCTTGCCGCTTGACGACGGTGGCGTCGGTGATCGGTATCGAATTGTCGAAAGCGGTCTTGGCGAGCACGATGCCGGCATCATTCCCGATCCCCGCCACCGCTGACGAAGCGCTAACATGACTGGCCCGATGATCGAGAATCGCACGTTCGACGACATCGAGATCGGAGATACGGCAAGCGTCACCCGCACGCTCACGCCCGATGACATCCGGTTGTTCGCGGCCGTGTCCGGTGACGTAAACCCGGCGCATATGGACCCGGATTACGCGGAAACTGACATGTTTCACCATGTTGTTGCCCATGGCATGTGGGGTGCGGGCCTGATCTCGGCTGTGCTCGGGACCGAGCTGCCGGGTCCCGGCACGATCTATCGGAGCCAGTCGCTGCGCTTTCTGGCGCCGGTAAGCGTCGGGGACATCATCACCGCCAGCGTGACCGTCACCGAGAAATCGGACCAGGATCATGTGATTCTGCTCGATTGCCGCTGTGTCAGCGCCGGAGGTCGCGAAGTCATCACCGGACAAGCCGAGGTGGCGGCGCCGAGCGAGAAAGTGTCCCGCCCGCGCGTTCCACTGCCCGAAATACGCCTGATCGGACATGAGGGCCATCGGCGTCTGCTCGAACAAGTCCGCACTCAAGGTCCGATCGAGACGGCAGTCGCCCATCCGTGCAGCCCGGACGCGATCATCGCCGTTGCCGACGCGGCGGACGGCCGAATGATCACGCCCATTCTGGTCGGTCCGGAGGCGAGGATCAGGCAGAGCGCACAAGCTGCAGGCCGAAGCATCGACACATTCCGGATCGTCGACGTACCACACAGCCATGCCGCCGCGGCAGAAGCGGTGGCGCTTGTGAGCAAGGGAGAAGCAGGGCTGCTGATGAAGGGCTCGCTTCACACCGATGAGTTGATGAGCGCGGTGCTTGCGTCCGACGCTGGCCTGCGCACCGAGCGCCGGATCAGTCATGCCTACATCATGGACGTTCCTGGCCATGCCCGTCCGCTCATCATCACTGATGCCGCCATCAACATCGAGCCGACTCTGGATGACAAGGCTGACATTCTGCGCAACGCCATAGACCTGGCACATGTAATGGGCATCGAGCGGCCAAAGGCGGCGATCCTCGCGGCTGTGGAGACGGTCAACCCAAAGATGCGCACCACGCTGGAGGCGGCCGCGCTGTGCAAGATGGCGGATCGCGGGCAGATCGCCGGCGCAATTGTCGACGGGCCGCTTGCCTTCGACAACGCCGTCAGCGCACAAGCCGCAGAGGAGAAGGGCATCGTATCGCCCGTGGCGGGACAGGCCGATATCCTGATGGTACCGAATCTGGAGGCCGGCAACATGCTGGCCAAGCAACTGACCTTTCTCGGCGGGGCGGACGCGGCGGGAGTGGTACTCGGCGCGCGCGTGCCGATCATCCTCACCAGCCGGGCGGACAGCGTACGCACTCGTCTTGCTTCCTGCGCCGTCGCGCTGCTGCTTGCGCGCGCGGCAACCAAGGCGGCACCCGGCACGCTTCCAGGCCGGCCGACGTGACGATCCTGTCCCTTAATGCGGGGTCGTCGAGTATCAAGTTCGCGCTGTTCTCAATCACCGAGGGCGAGCCTCTGCGGCTTGGACACGGTAAGATCGAGGAAATCGGAATCGCACCTTCTCTGGTCGTATGGGGTGCCGATGAGGCTGTAACGCTGGAGCACCGGTGGGAACACACAGCGTTGACCCATGAGGAACTGCTGGGCGATTTACTGGAGGCTCTGGAAAGTCGCCTCGGATCGGGCCTAGAGGCAGTGGGTCACCGTATTGTGCATGGTGGTGAGCAGTTTAGCGCGCCTGTCCGTATCGACGAGGGCGTGCTTTCCATCCTCAGTTCGCTATCCCCGCTTGCCCCTCTGCACCAGCCCCACAATCTTGCGGCCGTGCGCGCCGTAGCTCGCCACCGGCCTAGCCTGCCGCAAGTCGCCTGTTTCGACACGGCATTCCATCATGGCCAACCGCGTGTGGCAAGCCGCGTGGCCGTGCCACGCAAACTGGGGGAGCAGGGCGTCCGGCGCTACGGCTTTCATGGGATATCCTATGCCTATATCGCGCGCCGGCTCGCAGAGTTGGACCCGGTGACTTCGACAGGCCGGGTGATCGTTGCGCATCTTGGCAACGGTGCCAGCCTGTGCGCGATGAATGGCGGACGCAGCATCGAATCCACCATGGGTTTTACGGCGCTTGACGGGCTGGTTATGGGAACGCGCTGCGGCAGCATCGATCCCGGCATCCTCATATACCTCATGCAACAAGGCATGAGCCTCGGGGCCGTCGAGCACATGCTCTATTCGGAATCGGGGCTGCTGGGTGTGTCCGGCGTGTCGAGCGACATGCGAACGCTGCTGGCCAGCCATGATGTTGCTGCGGCTGAGGCCGTCGAACTCTTCGTCTATCGCATCGTGACGCAGGCGGGCGCGCTGGCCGCCTCGCTCGCCGGCATTGATGCGTTCGTGTTCACCGGCGGTATTGGCGAAAACGCGGCGCAGATTAGGGAGCAGGTGGCAACAGGGCTGCAGTGGCTGGGTGCGGGGCTCGATCCATCCGCAAACGAGCGAGGCGACTTCCTCATTAGTACCACGGAAAGCCGGATTAAGCTGATGGTGCTGCCCGCCGACGAGGAACGGATGATCGCCATCGATACTCAGGCCATCCTCAGAGCAAAGCGATCATGAAGGCGCTCGTCGATCTTTCCGGCAAGCGCGGCCTGGTGGTCGGCATCGCCAATGGACACAGCATTGCCGCCGGCTGCGCGCAGACATTTCGCGATTGCGGCGCGAGGATCGGCGCGACCTACCTCAACGAGAAGGCCCGCCCCTCTGTGGAGCCGGTCGCCGACGCCCTGGGCGCGGAATGGCTGGTGCCCTGCGACGTGCGCGAACCCGGCCAGACCGAAGCGCTGTTCGAGCGGGTAGAGCGCGAATGGGGGAGCCTCGATTTCCTGCTCCACTCGATCGCTTTCGCGCCCAAGGAAGATCTGCAAGGTCGGGTCGTGGACAGCTCGGCGGAGGGATTTGCCACAGCGATGGACGTGTCCTGCCATTCCTTCCTGGAGATGGCGCGCCGCTCGGAACCGCTCATGCACGGGGGCGGCTGCTTGCTGACCGTCACATTCTACGGCTCCGAGCGCGTGGTTGAGCACTACAATCTGATGGGCCCCGTCAAGGCGGCGCTGGAGAGCGCCACCCGCTACGTCGCGGCCGAACTTGGGCCGAAAGGTATCCGCGCGCATGCGATCTCGCCAGGCCCCATCGCGACACGCGCCGCAAGCGGTATCGACCGGTTCGACGAGATGCTCGATCGCGCAGCAGCCGCCGTTCCGGAACGGCAGCTCGTTACCGTCGCCGATGTCGGCGCCCTCGCTGCGTTCCTGGTCAGCGATGCGGCATGCCGGATTACCGGCACCGTTATTCCTGTTGATAGCGGACAGCATCTGCTCGCCTGATCGACTTCAACGTTGGACCGCGGAAATCCACCCCTATGGGGCATCAGACTGTAAGCTTCGGCACCCGATTACGTCTTTAGGTGCAGCAAACGAAGTCGGAATCAACGAATGCTTCGCACAAATACCCCGAGACTGCCTCTGATTTCAGGCCTGGTGCACAAGCTCGTGCAGGACGGTCGCCTCACGATCATCGACCGCGCGGGTCATTGTCATCATTTCGGGAGCGAGGATTGCGATGACCATGTGACGGTGCGTCTGCACGACAAGTCCTTTCCGCTGAAACTGGCTTTGTCACCTACACTCGCCTTGGGCGAAGCCTATATGGATGACCGCATCACGATCGAATCGGGCTCGATCCGAGACCTGCTGAGGATCGCCACCTCCAATCTTCAAGCGCTCGACGAGCATCCCATGCAAGTGATCCGCTTCAAGATCGCGACATTCGCGCCCCTCCGCGGGAGACGTAATCATAAGGCCCGGTCGCGCCGCAATGTCGCGCATCATTACGATCTCTCAGGTACACTTTACGATCTCTTCCTTGATTCCGACCGCCAGTATTCCTGCGGCTATTTCCCACAGGGAACCGAGAGTCTCGACGAGGGACAAGCCGCAAAGAAACGCCATCTGGCCGCAAAGCTTCTGCTCTCGCCCGACCAGCGACTGCTTGATATCGGGTGCGGCTGGGGTGGTCTCGCGCTCGAACTCGCACGGACCCATGGCGTGTCGGTACGCGGCATCACCCTGTCTCGAGAACAGCTCCAGGTGGCCCGCTCGCGAGCCGAACAAGAAGAGCTCGCTGATCAGGTCCGGTTTGACATGCTGGACTATCGCGACATCGACGAACGGTTCGACCGTATTGTTTCGGTCGGCATGTTCGAACATGTCGGCCCAAGCCACTATGACATGTTCTTCTCGACGATCGCTCGTTCTCTAGCGCCTGACGGCATAGGCGTCATTCACTCGATCGGACGCAGGTCCCCGCCAGGAAGCGATGACCCCTGGATCTCAAAATATATTTTCCCAGGCGGATATGTTCCGGCCCTCTCGGAAGTTCTGGGCGCAGCCGAGCGAAGCGGGCTCTGGGTGACCGACGTCGAGATTCTAAGGCTGCATTATGCAGACACGCTACTCCATTGGTATGATCGCTTTCAGCAAAACCGTGCCCGAGCGTGCGCGCTTTATGACGAGCGTTTCTGCCGCATGTGGGAGTTCTATCTCGCCGCCTGTGAAATGGCCTTCCGCCAAGGAGACCTCATGGTTTTTCAGCTCCAGGTCACCCGTCGACGCGACGCTGTGCCGCGTACGCGGGATTATATGTTCGCGGCGGAACCGCGCCGCTGACGTAACCTTCCGGCTCGAGCGGACAAGCTGGTCGATGAGTTCGATCGCTTGGGGAAGGTACCGGGCCTCTCCAACGTCTGGGTGCCCCCGATCCGAAATTAGATCGAAGCAGCGGCGAAAACCGTTCCGGGCGTGAGTTCCGCTCTCCCGAGCGGCAGCAGATTGCGCTCTGTGCGCCAGTCTGCCGGTTTGCACATTCTTTTGGTTGGCCGCGAGAAGAAAACGCAGTTTCTGAACGGTCAGTCAGAGCCTAGCACATTGATTCCCATCAGATAGGCGGCAGGGCAGGATGGCGTACCGCCTTCGACACAAAAACTTGAAACGTGGCGCCCATTCACAAGTACTTACGCATGATATGTCGCAACCCAGACCGAAATCCCAAGGCTGCAGACTGCCGGAAGATCGAACGGAAGATTGCTTCGCACGACGATCGCTATCGATCGACGAAAATCTTTTACGATTAGAAGCAGTATTACGTAGGAAATGGAAATCAAGACTGTATTGGCCTCTACCGTTAGGCCAAGTATCACAACGATCATATATAGAGATTTGAAAGCAATCCCTGTCGATATCGGTATAGACATAGCTACGAGTAAAGGAATAATTTGGCGCAACCTCATACTCCCTTCGTTAGACGTTTGCATCAGCGTGAAGGCAATCCGGAACGGTCCAACAGTTATTGACAATTCTTGGCAGAAACTCCCGGAAAATCGAAGCGTTCATCAGTGACACTCCTGGAGGAATAGCGAGCATGGGCGCTTTAGCGAATCTGATCCTGGCGATGGCGGTCGGCGCAGCGTTGCTGCTGCCCATGCTTTGGTGGCCCATGCAGCTAGGCGGTGCGAGCGGGCAATCGCAGCAAGTCCCCTTTCTGGGCGGCGGAAGCCAATCGGCGCACGCCTGGCAGCGCTTTCACATCCGCTATTATCCGATGACCTTGCTGTTCATCGCTTTCGAGATGGAGATGATGTTCATGTATCCATGGGCCGTCGTCTATGTCGAGACTGGCATCAAGGCGCTGGCCGAAATGGGCATGTTTCTTTCGATCCTCGGCGTCGGTATCGTCTATGCCTGGCGCGAGGGCGTGTTCCGTTGGCAGTAAGGGCGCTCGCCTGGCTCGCCGAGCGGTCGGCAACGCCGGTCTACATCGCTTGTGGGCAGGACGGAGACGCGATGGCGGCACGGCTGGCGCAGGTGCCCGCAATCTCGCTTCAACACAGCATTCGCCATGCCGCTATCCTGCTGGTGGCGGGACCTTACCGCGATGCGGACCGTCCCGCACTGCGCCGCCTTCACGATCAGTTGCCGCATCCGCGCGCGACGGTTTGGTGGGGCGCGGTGCCGCTCGCGGAGGCGCAGGATGCGGTGACGATTGCGCAAGGCGACCACCCCGTGGCCCGACTCCGCCGCCTCGACCGCAATCTCCTGCGCGGCGAGCGTGCGTCGGAGCCGGACTGGCTGCCCGACGAGCCGCCGAATGAATGGCGCGGCAAGGGCGATCACGGCCAGGGCGGCGAGGGCATGATGGGGGGCGTTCCCTACGGACGTCCGATGGCAATGATGGGCGAGGAGATGCGCGACGCGCTGATGCTTGATGCGATGACCATCACCATCGGTCCCTTCCTTCGGACGCTGCCGCCCGGTCTGTCGCTCGAGTTGACGCTGCAGGGTGATGTTATCCAGCAGGCGCGCGTGGTGACCCCCGCCTATCCCGCATCCGGCGGTGCATCAGAACCATTGCTGCGCGCGGCGCGCATGCTGGAATCGCTCGGGCTTCCCGATCTGGCGCGGCGCGCGCAAATTTCCGCGATGCGCGACAGCGCCGAGGGGTTGCTTGCAGCGGCGCGGCGATGTGGCGCCCTGCTTGCCTTGCCGGCCGAGCTTGCCGACGTGCGCGCGCGGTTGGAAGCGGCGTTGCGCGGCGGGACGGCGCCCGATCCGGGCGAGGAATGGCTGGTCGACCGATTGGCGGGAATGGAGTGGCAATCCGCACTGCTGCGCATCGCCAGCTTCGATCCCGCCACGCTTGCGCAAATCGCACCTGCCGCCGAGCCGGATGAGGATGAGGAGGATGGCGATGAGAAGGAAAGGGCGGCATGACGGCAATCCCGCTCGTCTTCGCGCTATTGGCCGCCGGCATATGGTTTGCGGCGATCGCCGAGCGTTTCGCCTCCGCTCGCCGCTTCCCGTCAGCCATTGTTCTCGCGCCGCTATGGCAAGCGGCTCGGCTGCTGAGCCAGCAGCGCGTTCGCACCGAGTATCCCGATGCGCTCAACTGGGCGCTCGCGCCCCTTGTCTATGGCGCGCTTGCCGTCGCCGGGCTGTCGGTCGTGCCCTTCGCGCCGGGGCTGGTCGTTGCACCGCTTGATACCGGCATCGTGCTGTGGGGCGCTTGCGAGGCGCTGACGATCGTCGCGGTGTTCCTGCACGGCTGGTCGGCCAATTCGATGCTGCCGCTGATCGGCGGCTATCGCTTCGTGGCGATCGGCCTTCCGGCGATGCTGCTGTCCATGTTCGTGCTGATCGCGGCCGCGCTGCCTGCACAATCGCTTGCGGTTGGCGCAATCGTAGAATCGCAGCGATCGATGTGGAATATGGTGCGGCAACCATTGGGGCTTCCGCTGTTCCTCCTGCTCGGGCTTGCGATCAGCCTGCGCGGACCGATGGACTATGGCGATGCCTCCGATCTTTCGGGCGGAACCGCCGCCGAAGTGTCCGGGCCGCACCGCCTCGCCTGGGGCATCGCCCGGCTGGCGATGCTGACCGCCTTTGCGGCGATGGGGGCCAGCGTGTTCCTTGGCGGCTATCTGGGTCCGTGGCTGCCGGGGCCGGCCTGGCTCGCGCTCAAGACCGCCGCGCTGTTGCTGGTGCTGACATGGCTCGGGTGCAATCTGGCGCGCATGCCGGCGCCGCGCATGATGGCGGCGCTTTGGCTCGTGCTGCTGCCGCTGTCGTTCCTTGATCTCGTCATCGCCGGCGTCGAGGCGCTGCTGTGACCGCCGCCGACCTTGCCTTCTACGTTCTTTCCGCGATCGCCGTCGTCAGCGGCTGGCGCGTGTTCCGCACCGACAGCATGGTGCGCGCCTCCTTCCTCCTGATGCTATCGTTCATCGCCGTCGCCGCGATCATGTTGATGTTGGCCGCGCCTTATATCGGCATGGCGACCGTGTTCATGATGGCGGTCGAAATGATGGTGATGGCGCTGTTCATGGTCATGTTCATGATGAACCCGGCGGGGCTCAATCCGATGAACATGGTCCACCAGAACCGGCTGTCGATCGGCGCGGGCGCGACAGCATTTGTCGGGCTGACGGTAGCAGTGCTGTTCACGGACCTTCCGCACGAGAAGGTCGCGCGCCAGGCACCGGTGATCCGCGATCTGGGGCACGAACTGCTCGGCCCCTCGATGCTGATATTCGAGAGCGCAGGCGTCACGCTGCTTGCCGCGATGGTGGCCAGCGTCGTCCTGTCGGCACGCAGCGGCCGCTTCGGCCCCTCCGACGAGGGATCGCGCCCGCCGGGACTGGAGCCGGGTGGAGAGCCCGCTGGCCGCATTCCCGAAAGCGAGCAGGAGGACGAATGACCCTGACCGCAGTCCTGATCGTCGCCGCCGCGCTGATCGGCACAGGGCTTTATGGCGCGCTGTCGCAGCAGAGCTTCGTGATGCTGATGATGGGGCTGGAGCTTATCCTGAACGGCGTGCTTCTTGCCGTCATCGCCTTCTGGTCGCTGGGCGTCGGCGGCCCCCCGCGCGGACAAGTGCTGGCAATTGTGGTCATGGCGGTGATGGCGGTGGAAATGGCGGTCGGCTTTGCGCTGGTGACGGCAGTCTTCCGCCGCCGTCAGGTCGATACGACCGAGAAACTGGGAACGCTGAAGGAATGATGCTCTGGGGGCTCTTCCTGTGTCCCGTGGCGGGCGGGCTGGCAGCGGCGATCGGGCCGCGCGCACGCGGCTGGTTGGCGGTCTGGGCAGGGGGCGTTCTGGCCTCGACGCTCGTTCTCGCCATCCTGGCGGCATCGGACGCTGGCACGGTGTTGCGCTGGGGCGGCGGGCTGACCCTTCGCGCCGGGCTGACGCCATTGGCGCATGTCGTGGCCATGCTGGTGCCCGCCGTCGCCGCGATGGTCGTCGCTTATGCGGCACAGCACGAACATCGGCAGGGGCTGCGCCGGATGATCGCGCTGACGCTGGTCTTCGTCGGCGGAATGGAGCTTCTGGTGATCGCGGCCGACTTCCTGACGCTGCTGATCGGCTGGGAACTGGTCGGCGCCTGTTCCTGGGCCTTGATTGGGCACCGCTGGCACGAGGGCGCGCCGCCAGCGTCCGCAAACTACGCCTTCGTCGTCACGCGCGCGGGCGACCTCGGCCTGTTCCTGGCGGCCATGGCGACGTTCGCGGGCAGCGGCAGCTTCGCCTTTGCGGACCTGGCTCAAGTGTCTCCGGGCCTGCTGGCGCTCGTTGCGGCGGGCGTCCTGCTCTCGGCGGCGTCCAAGTCCGGGCAGATGCCGTTCGCACCCTGGCTGTTTCGCGCGATGGACGGACCGACCAGCGTTTCGGCGCTGCTTCACGCGGCAACGATGGTGGCGGCGGGCGCCTATCTGCTCGCGCGGCTTCAGCCGATGCTGGCGCCGGTCGTCTGGTTCGGTCCCGCGGCGATCGCGATCGGCCTGGTGACCGCGCTTGCCGGCGGCGTGGTCGCGCTGATCCAGCCGCATGCCAAGAAGCTGCTCGCCGGTTCCACATCGGCGCATTACGGCCTGATGTTCGTGGCGACGGGCGCCGGATATCCGCTGATCGCCATCCTTCACCTGCTGACGCACGGCTTCTTCAAGGCGTTGTTGTTCCTCGCGGCGGGGGTCGCGGGCGAGCGCGCGGGTGACTATCAGCTTCGCCACATGCGCTTCGGCCGCGCGCTGCCGCTGACGGGGGCGGCGAGCGCGGTCGGCGCGCTTGCGCTCGCCGGTGTGCCGCCGCTGGGCGGGGCATGGACCAAGGAGGAGATTGTGAGCGCTGCCGGCCACCATTCTGCGCTGCTGGCGATCGCGGTGACGCTGGCGGGCGCGCTGAGCGCCGCATACGCCACGCGCTTTCAGCTAGCGGCGTTCGGGCGCGGTGACGTGGAAGGAACGTATCAGCCCGGAGCGATCGAAAAGACCGCCTTGCTGCTGCTCGCGCTGGCCAGCCTTGCCCTCAGCCTGTTGTGGGTTCCCGCCGTCCACGAAGGGCTCGCCCGGGCGTGGGACGGCGAGTTGCCGCACGCCGAGTCATGGGAATTGCCGCTGTCGCTGGCGCTGATCGTCGGCGGCATCCTTGCCGGAGCCGCGCTGGCACGGCGGTCGGCGCTCGGCACGCAGGGCGTCACGTCGAACGCGGCGGATTGGCTAGGCTTACCCACGCTTATCGATACAAGCGTGACCCGACCGGCTTTCGCGCTCGCCAGCACAGCAGCCTATGTGGACGATTACATCGTGGACGCACCCGCGCGAGGCGCAGCCACATTCGGCAGGGCGGCGGCACGATTGTTCGCACGCGGCGACGGCGCGGTGGTAGATCGCGGCGTGCGGGCAAGCAGCGCCTTCGGACGATGGCTGGCGCAGCGTTCCAGCGGTATCGGCGAATGGCTCGCCGATGCCGTGCCGGAAGGGACCGCCAGCGGTGTCGGCACCAGCGGGCACTTAGCCGTGCGGATGCAAACCGGCATGACGCACCAATATTATGCGACCATCACAGGCGGTATCCTGCTGATCGTCGCACTTGTTTTCTGGGGGGCCGCCTGATGTTGAGCCTGGCTATTCTCGTGCCGCTGATCGGCGCATTCGTGCTGGCGCTGTGGACATCCGCCAGCACGCGTGCCGCGCGTGCCACCGCGATTGGGGTCAGCGCCGTTCCCTTCGCGCTGTTGGTGGCCGTCTGGGTCGGGTTCGACGCGTCGCCCGAGGCACCCTTGTTCCAGCATCTCGAGGAAGTGCCGTGGATACCCGCGCTCGGCGTCGCCTGGCGGATGGGCGTAGACGGCATCGCGCTCGTCGTGGCGACGATGAGCGCGCTCCTGTTCGTCGCGGCCGCCGCCTGGCCGATCGAGCTGGGCGAGCGCGCGCGCGAATATTATGCGTGGATCCTGTTTCTCGCCGGCGTGTCGCTGGGCGTGTTCCTCACGCTCGACCTGCTGATTTTCTACGTGTTCTTCGATCTCAGCCTGGTCGGCATGTATTTCCTTATCGGCCGTTGGGGCCATGGCGATTCGCAAGCCGCGGCGCTCAAATTCTTCCTCTATACGCTGGCCGGTTCGCTTGCGATTCTGCTCGCGATCCTCGGACTCGTGCTCGCCGGCGACGGGCCGCTGACCTTCGACATGCGCGAGCTGATCGCGCGCCAGCCGCTCGCCGGCATGGATTTGCGCGGCGGGCTCGTACTGCTCGGCTTCGTGTTCGGCTTCGGCATCAAGACGCCGCTCTTCCCCGTGCATACCTGGCTACCGCCCGCGCACGTGCAGGCACCGGGCCCGGCCTCCACGATCCTTGCCGGCGTGCTGCTCAAGATGGGTACCTTCGGCCTGCTGCGCATCCCGATGGCGATGATGCACGAGACATTCGCTCGCTATGCGCTCTGGATCGGCATCGTCGCGCTCGTCTCGATCCTGTGGGGCGCGCTGGTGGCACTGGGGCAGACGAGCATCAAGCGGCGCATCGCCTACACCTCGGTCAATCATATGGGCTATACGGTACTCGGCATCGCCGCCGCCGGGTCGTTGGTGGCCGGGCACGAGGCGGCCCGGGCGCTGGCGCTGACTGGGGCGGTGGTGGAGATGGTCGCCCACGGGCTCATCACCGGCTCGCTGTTCCTGATGGCGGGCAGCTTCTGGCAGCGCACGCAAAGTTACGAGATGGCGGATTATGGCGGTCTGGCGGGCGTGGCACCGAAGCTGACGGCCGCTTTCATCCTTGCGGCTTTCGCCAGCCTCGGCTTGCCGGGGCTCGCAGGGTTCGTGGCGGAATTCCAGATCTTCGCCGGCACCTTCGCGGTCCACCCCTGGCTCGCGGGTCTGGCGCTGCTCGGCATCCTCGTCACCGCCGCGCTGTTCCTGACGATGGTGCGGGCGCTCTTCTTTGGCGATCGCAAGCTGCCGGAAGGCCGCAGCTTTCCGGACCTTTCCCGCTCCGAAACGATCGTGATGGCGGCACTGCTGGCGCTGGTGGTCGCTATCGGGGTCTATCCGGCCTGGTTGCTGGAGCCGATCATGGCATCGGCGCGGATACTGGTCGGTGGAGCAGGCTGAGCGGTGCCGATCGGGGACGTCCTCCCGGAAATCTGCCTCGTCCTCGCGGGCGTGGCCGCTCTGCTCCTCGCGTCGTTCATTCCGCAACCGCGACAGGGCTGGTGCGCGGCGATCGCGGTGGTTGGTGCGATGGCAAGCCTGCTCCTGTGCTTGAACCAGCTCGGCGATGCGCCCACCGCAAGCTTTTCCGGTGCCTGGGCTCTCGACGCGCCTGCGATCTGGGCACGCGTGATGATCGCGGGCGGCACCGGTCTTGTCGCCTTGATGGCGCCGCACTGGATGGCCGGCGACCGCCGCCACGGTGAATATTACACGCTGCTGCTGTTCTCGGCCGCAGGCGCCATGCTGATGGCCGGCGCGGCGGACCTGCTCGAGCTCGCCGTCGCGGTCCTCCTGTCCTCGATCACCGGCTATGCGCTGGCCGCCTATCACCGCGCTTGGTCGATCTCGGTCGAGGCGGGGATGAAGTATTTCCTAATCGGCGCCTTCGCCAACACGCTGTTGATGGTCGGCATCCTGCTGGTTTTCGGCATGCTCGGCGACACGCGTTATGGACCGATTGCCGCAGCGCTTGCCGAAAGTACCGCATCGCCGCTGCTCGATCTGGGCGCCGGGCTGATCGTACTCGGGATCCTTTTCAAGATGGGAGCCGTGCCGGCCCATGCCTGGATGCCGGACGTTGCCGAAGGCGCGCCGGCGCCTTCCGCCGCCTTCCTCACCGTCATTCCCAAGATCGGCGCGGCTGTGGCTCTGGCGCGGCTGGTCGCGCTGTTTCCCGCGGGCGTGCTGGATCTGCGCCCGCTGATCGCCTTGCTGGCCGTGCTCACCATGACGCTCGGCAATCTCGCCGCACTGTGGCAGCAGGACCTGCGCCGCCTGCTCGGATGGTCCTCGGTTTCGCAATCTGGCTATGCGCTGGTCGCCGTGGCGGTGACGGGGCGCAGTCCGGAGGCCATGCCGGCGCTGCTCATGTTTCTGCTCGGCTATGCCGTCGCCAATCTCGCGGCGTTCGCGGTGGTCACGCATCTGCGGGGGCGCACGCGGATTGCTGATTACGCGGGGTTATGGCGCGATCGCCCTTGGGTGGCGGCAGGACTGATCCTCGCGCTGTTCTCGCTTGTGGGCGTGCCGCCGCTGGCGGGGTTCGTCGGCAAGCTGACGGTGTTCCTCGCAGCACTCGATGGTGGCTATGGCTGGCTTGCGGTGCTCGCCGTCGCCAACACCGTGATCTCGCTGTTCTATTACCTGCGGGTCATCGGCCAGGCGTATTTCGGGGAGTTTGATCGACCGGTAAACTTTCTCGGCTGGCCTAGTGGCGCGGCGGTTCTTGTCGCCGGATCGCTCACCCTCCTGATGGGCTTGGCTGCCGGGTTCGCTCTCGATTTGTTCGCTGCCGCCACCAGTCTACTCCACACATGATCTTCATGGTACGTTCTCTCCGCGTTGAGCAAGCATTGCTGGTGTAGGAACATTTGCTCGCGCTTGGCTCCGGTCAGGGTCCTTCCAGCATCGCCTTCCCATTGAGCTGCAGACGAGTGCAGCTAACCCTGCACTGTAGCGTTCGATCGGTTCGGCTTGGCGTTCTGATGGGCGGTTTTTCTGTACAGGTGTCGCGGGGGTCAGGCTGCCTCGACCGCATGGGCCTCGATGGCAACGCCAAGGCGCTTGCGCACAGCTCCAAAAATGGCCGCGAGATTGTCCATGCTCGGGTTGCCCTTTTCCGACAGCATCCGATGCAGACTCTTGCTTGGCCGGTTGGTCTCGGCCGCCAAAGCTTCAAAACCGACCGATGCGTTCACCAGGTCACGCAGGATCAGCCGCGCGACATGCGGCTCGCCGTTGAGGAAGGCCGTCGCAGCCTCGTCAAGCATGGCCTTGGCGAAAGCGGGATCGCGAGCGGTACGCTCCTTCACCGTTTCCTTGAAATCCCGTGTCAGCACCATGTCGCTATTTCCTGGCCTTCTTCGCAGTGGCCTTGCGGCCCTTATACTCGCTCAACAATGCAGTGGCCTCGTTGATATCGGCCTGCTGTCGCTTCTTCGTTCCGCTGACGAACAGGATGATCAGCTCATTCCCGGCCTGCGTCAGATAGAGCCGATAACCCGGTCCCCAATTGATCCGATATTCTCCAAGCCCGCCGCTGATCCATTTATGTTCGACAGATTACCCACTTCCAGCCGACGATCGCCGTCGCAATCTTGGCCCCGGCGTAAGTATCGAGATCATCGAACCAGGATCGGAACGTGCAGGACCCATCCTCACAGATGCATTCCTGTACGATCAATTCACGGCCTTTAAGGTAACGTATATGTTACCATTCGTCCAGCTTTGATCGTCGCTCAGGCCACAAGGCGAAGGCGGTCGAGCTTGGCGGCCCCGTGGGCGAGCAACTTGGCGATTTCGTCGGAGGTTCGTCGCACGGCCAGCTTGAGCGCTTCATCGACGTGGATGTAATCCTGCGTCACGTTCTGCGAGGCGTGCCCCAGCATCGCGCGGATCGTCAGTTCCGAGAAACCGAGTTCGGCGGCAATGCTCGCAAAGGTGTGCCGAAGCACGTGGGGTGTGACGCCCGTGATGCCAGCAAAACCGCAAACGCGTTGCAGGCAGGCGCTGACAGCCGTGAAGGGTCCATCGCCCGTTGTCGCCGCAAACACATAGGGATTGCCGGCGATTCGGGGTTGCGCCACGATCACCTTTATCGCTTCCGGCCCGATCGCCCGGACCTGCTCGCCGGTCTTGGTGTCGGGGAAGGCGACGAAGCCGCCCATCGGATTGACCCATTCCCGCTGCATGGCTTGCCCTTCTTCGCGGCGGTAGCCGGTCAGAAGCAACAGCCTGATTACAGCAATCCCGGTCGGGCTGACGCCTTGCTGTTCTGCATAAACCATCGCCTTGCCCATCGTCTCGATCTCGGCGACGCTGAGGCGCCTTGTTCGCTTGTGTCCGGCGAGTTTCTTGGCGCCCTTGGTCGGATGCTCGGCGAGCAGGCCTTTATGTTTCGCATGCCCCAGGATCGCCTGAATCGTGGTCAGGCACCGTGCCGCGACACCACGGCCGCCAGTCGCCTTGCCGCCGCGACCGCCAGTGCGAGCCTTGCCGGTTTTTCCCTTCGCAACATCGTCCTGCATCGCTTCGACATCGGCAATCGTCAGATGGCGGGCGATGCGCTTACCGATCAGCGGGTTAATATGAGTCCGAATCCGGCTCTCATCCATCGTAAGCGATGACTCCTTGATCGGCCGGTTTCGGCGACCGAGGATTCTGCCTGCGCGCGCCTCTGTCAGATACCATTCGCACAATTCAGCGACATTCATCTCGTTGCGGGCGCGGCGCGCGTCTTCGGCCGGGTCTTCCCCGGATGCCACCGCACCGAGCTTGATCTTCGCCAGATCGCGAGCCTGATCCACCGTCAGCACGCCGAAGCGGCCAAGATTCACACGGCGCTTGATGCCTTCGGCATTTCGATACTGGATGATGAACGTCTTGAGCCCCGATGGCAGCACCCGAAGGCCGAACCCGCGGATCTCATTATCCCACAGGACGAACTGCTTATCAGCAGGGGGCTTGAGCGCATCGATCGTGCGCTTGTTCAGCTTGGCTGTCGGCATTGCCGCCTCCATTTGGAGACAAAGCTCCGGAGAGCACCTTTTGTCTCCATATTGTCTCCAGAATACGCCGTCTCGTGGCGAATTGCAGGATATGGCGGCGAAGAAGAAAATCAATATCTATTTGAAATAGCGTAGAAAATCGTATAATAGAAAACTGTGGCGTAAGGTTAGAATCGGATTGCCAAGGTTGGGGTCGAGAGTTCGAATCTCTTCGCCCGCTCCATTTTCTCAATAGCTTGGCAGTGCATTAGCCCCTTCAGCGATTTGTTGGGCGGCATTTGGCTTGTTTGAGTGTGGTGAGCAGGATCCACCTGACGAAGATGTATCTTTTTTGGGACTGGAGACAGCTTCGCAGGTGTGTTCGCTTCTTTTCGATCTCGCAGAGCGGGCTATGGCTACGCCCTTGAACGGTGCCGGTTTCAGAACCAGAATCTGATACCTGCTACATAGTTCGTGGTGCTCGGATCCTCGCCCTCTGCACGCGCATAATCCGCGCTGTCGCCTATTTTCCATTCCTGTTCGACCCCAATATAGGGTGCGAATTCACGGGTAAATTCGTAGCGCAGGCGCAGGCCCAGCTCAGCCTTGTGCAAACCCGCCCCGATACCTGCTTCAGGGATGTCCTGGGCGGATAATTCCACCTCGCCGCGGGGCTGGAGTATCAGGCGTTGTGTAATGCGCTGGTCCAGTTCGGCTTCGATACGGGCCGTCAGATCGCCCTTATTGGAAAGAAAGGCCGCCGCGTCGACTTCGAATTCATAAGGGATAAGCCCTTGCACGCCGATCGTGGCATGCGTGCGGGTGGGGCCGGTCAGATCCTGTCTGACGCCTGTCTGCAGATCGAACCAGGGGCCGATAGCGTGGCTCCACAGCGCCTGTATTTCGGCATCCTCCACCTTTTCGCCGAAAGTACCTTCCCCTTCGGATTTGAGCCAGAGTTTGTCGTAGTCTCCGCCATAATAGCCCTGCACGTCCCATAAATACCCATCGCCGCCTTTACGCGCACGATATTCGGCCCGTTCGGCTTGAAACCAGGTGACTGGCATGCCGCTGACTTGCCGCATCACATTCAGACGCGAGCTGTTCATTCGCTCTGCACCTACAACCTCATCAGCGGCATAAAGCGGGCCATCGAAGGCCGCCGGTGGCGGCGGGGATTGGGGAATCGAAGCATCTGTGTTTGTTTCAGAGGAAGTCATGTCCATCTGTTCCATCCGTGCATGGTCCATATGGCTATGGTTCATCTCTGCCTGATCCATTTCACCCTGCTGCATTTGCGAATGCTCCATGGTTCCGGCTTCGTCTCCGGCGGCAGGCGTTTCCTGCGCCTGTGCTATGGCGGGGACAGGCAGCATTGTGAGTGGCAGAAGGCAGATTGCGTAACGCATCACTTGTCTCCTCCGTCGAGCGGGCGAACGGTGACCACCTGAAACATTCCCGTATGCATGTGGTAAATCAGGTGACAGTGAAACGCCCAGTCGCCCGGTGCGTCGGCTGTCAGGTCGAATTGGGCAGAACCACCCGGCTGGACGATCACTGTATGCTTCAGGGGCTGATGGTTGGGCGGAGCGCCGTTGACCAGTTCGAAGAAATGGCCGTGCAGATGGATGGGATGGGCCATCATTGTGTCATTGACCAGCTTTACCCGGACGCGTTCATTATAGGCGAACCGGATCGGGTCGTCGGTCACGGCGGAGAACTTCTTGCCGTCGAACGACCACATATACCGCTCCATATTTCCGGTCAGGTGGATTTCTTTGAGCCGGCTGGGGCGCCGATTGTCCCTGTTTGGCTCGGCAGACACAAGCTGCTTATAGGTGAGAACACGGTGATCGACACTGTCGAGGCCGAGACCGGGATAGTCCATTCTATCGATCGGATTCATCGCTACCATGTCGAGGCCGGGGCCGACTTTCACGTCGGGCGGCAGTTTCGACGTGTCACGCATTTTCATGTCGTCTGCCATGTCCATTCCGGCCATGTCGCGACTGCCATGGGCATGATCCATTCCCCCTTTGCTCATAGCGCCCATGCCCATATCGGTCATGGTGAGAAGGGGCGGGTCGCGCAGTGCCGGCACTGTTGCTTTTGCGCCTGCCCGGCCGGACAGCATCGCCACACCCATGCCTGAGCGATCTACGGCTTCGGCGACGAAGGCGAAAGCATCGCTGCCTTGGGGTTGAACGATGACATCGTAGGTTTCTGCCACGCCCATCTGGAATTCATCTGTTTCGACGGGCTGCACATTCTGGCCGTCCGCCTGCACGACAGTCATCGGCAGGCCGGGGATGCGCACATTGAAGAAAGTCATGGCGGAGCCGTTGATGATCCTGAGACGGATACGCTCGCCCGGATTATAGGCCAGCTCCAACCCGTCTGCAGGGCCATGGCCGTTGATGAGATAGGTATAGGCAGAGCCTGTCACGTCGGAAATATCCGTCGGCATCATACGCATCCGCGCCCACATCCGTCGGTCTTTGCCGCTTAGTGGATAGTCGTCGGTCCAGCTTGTCTGCTGATAGTTGAAATAGCCCTCACCGACTTTCAGCCGGCGGATAATCTCATGTGGCGATATAGGAGACCAGTCGGTCAGCATCAGCACATATTCACGATCATAGTCGAACGGGTCGGGCTCGGCCGGGTCTATGACGATCGGTCCGTAATGGCCCATAGGTTCCTGTAGGGTATGGGCATGCCACCAATACGTGCCGGACTGCCGGATCGGAAACTGATAACGGAATGTCTCTCCGGGCTCGACAGCCGCCATGGTCACACCCGGCACGCCGTCCATCAGGAAGGGAACCAGCATGCCGTGCCAGTGAATGGATGTGCCTTCCGAAGCATTATTGACCAGATCGACGGTCAGATCCTGTCCTTCCTTCAGGCGCAACAGTGGTCCGGGCAATGTGCCGTTGACGGTAACGGCAGGACCATTGCGCGTTCCGGTTACAAAATGCGCATCCTCAACCGTCAAGGTCAGGTGATCGCCCGAGAGGACATCGCTGCCTTTGCGGGCAAGAGTACCGTCTGACGCCGCTCGGGCCCATGCGGGCATGGCACCGGATAAGCCCAGTAAACCTGCGGAGCCTGCGGTATAGCTGAGGAATTTGCGGCGATCGATAAGGGACATCTGGCTTTTCCGTATTGCGTCTACGATCCTTGTTACGCAGCGGCGAGGGCTACCCCTCAGGAAAATTCAGTTTCTCACGCAGTCTTTTGCGGGCCCGATATATGCGGGTTTCGATTGTCTTTTCCGACACGCCGAGAAGGATGGCCGCTTCGCGCTGACTGCGGCCGTCAATTGTGACCAGTATCAGCGCTTCACGTAGTCTGACGGGCAGACATTCGATCTCCTGCTGAACGCGCATGAGTTCCTCGCGGTTCGCTGCAGTGTTTTCGGGACCGGGGCGGTGATCGGTTGCGATGACCTCCTCCAGACCATACCCGAAGCCAAGAAATCGGGCTGCTTTCCGTCGCCGCAGACGGTCCCGGCATTTGTTGAGCACCGTCGTGGTCAGATAGGGGCCAAGCGCGCGTGCAGTATCCAGCCGCTCCCGGCCGATCCAGACGGAAGCGAGGGCGGTCTGCACGGCTTCTTCCGCTTCCGACGGTGAAGCCAGCATCCGCCGCGCCAGCGTGAGCAGGCGAAAGGCGTGAGGTTCGACAAGCCGGTCGAATGCTTTTCTCCGGCCTGCTTTCACCTGTTCGATCAGGTCGGCTTCAAGGACATCCTGCGGTTCGGCCACGAGCGATCATTTGCGGCCAGTGCCGGTAAGCGACACAGATATTTGCCGGTCGAACTTTTTACGCTGCTGCTCATTGAGCAATTCGCGCATTGCAAAAACATGGCGCACGGTGGCTTTTTGGAGTTCGCCCATCTGTGCATGGACCCGGTCGATAGCTGCGGCAACTTTCGGCCCGTAGGAATGCTCTGCCTCCATAGCTGTGGCAAGATCGACATTGGCTGCGCGCAGCGTGCTTTCGAGGCGGATACGCTTATTTTCAAACCGATCTTCCAGCACGTTCAGTCTGGCGTTCTGATCGGGAGTAAGGTCGAGTTCTTCATGCACGAAATCATGGAGCCCGCCGCCGGATTGTTTCTCGCCGGACCATTGCGTCGCAGCCAGCGCACCGAGACAGCCTGCCGCTGCGGCCAGCAGGATAGCAAGAACGATATGAAAAGCGGACAGCTTCATGACTGGACATGCAGCAGAACGGCTGGCGACAGGTCGGATCCGGCGAAGAGCGGCTGTGCTTCCGGTTCAGCCCGTCCCGGCGCATGAATCGTGCCAAAGCCACCTCCCAGGCCGGCAACGAATATAGCTGCAAGTAAAGCCAGGCGGCGACGTGTGTTCATCGCTTCGACCATTTCTCCGGCACGTTGCCATACACCGTCCATGAAACCATCGGGGAGTCTGTCCGGGTCATTATCGCCAAGGGACTGCAGCGCTTCGTTCAATCGATGATCCTGTTTCATTTTCTCGCTTCCCGCTTTGACAGCCAATCATACGCAACGGGCTCTCATTTCCCTCAAAAAATATTGAGGGGTGAGTTTACTAGCTGCGTAGCACAACCGTCGGGTGCGGTTTATCGGGAGAAAACGTGTGAGTGCGACTTTAAAGGGCGTGATGATCGGAGCAGCCACTTTGCTGCTCGTTATACTGGCGATCATTTTCATCGTGATCTTCACAGGTGGCTATAATGTTGCTGCGACTGACCGGCATAATCCGGTCGTTGCATGGGCGCTCACCACTACGATGACCCATTCCGTGCAGAGCCGTGCCAGCGAAATCCCTGTTCCGGCGAAATTCACCCCTGCAATGGTTGCGGCCGGTGCCGGAGAATATAAAGCGATGTGCTCCCGCTGCCATGGCGGTGTGGGAGAAAGCCGGGCGGAATGGGCAGAAACAATTCGGCCTAAACCACCTGCACTGGTCAGTGCCGCCCGGCAATGGAAGGCACAGGAGGTTTTCTGGCTGGTCAAGCATGGGGTCAAGATGACCGGAATGCCCGCTTTCGGCCCCACGCATAACGATGCCACCATTTGGAATATTGCAGCTTTCGTCAAAGCCTTGCCCGATATGTCGGCAGAGCAATATGCCAGCTACAAGGCCGATCACGATCATCATCATGATGGGGAAGAGCATCATGGCCATGGCACAGAAGATCATCATCATACACCCGGTGATGACGCTCATGAACATTGAGGGGGAGCGCACTAAGGCACGCGAAACTGCCGTAAAGTATCGGTAAGCCTCCTGCATGCCGCCTCCTTACGGAACCTCAGTCTAAACTTTTGAACATATACTGCCCTCATTCACGATCACTTGCGGATGTCCGAGGCTGGATGTCCGCTGCGCCGTCAGTGATAAAAAATTCGACCGGTACCGTGACGGTAACAATATCCGGGCGGTCATCCGGAATTCCGGGCAGCGGCTGTGCCCGTCGCACAGTGGCGATGGCTGCGCGATTCAGGCTCGGTGTTCCCGATCCTTTTACAACGGCGATATCGAGCACTTCTCCATCTCGATTCATGGTAAAACGGATCTCGACTATACCTTGATGGTTTTTGCGCAGGGCTTCTTCAGGATATCGGCGAAATTGTTCGATCCGGGCCAGCAAGCGGCCTTCAAAGCTGTCTTGCCCGTCCGGTGTACCTGCAGGTGGCGGAACACTATCTGCAAGAGCAGGAGCAAGAATGATATCGGGCGCAATGGGGCTGATCGCGAGCGAGGCAAGATGTGGTGCCGGCAGCGCCTCTGCCGCCGGAAATGAGGGTGAGAGGGCTTTGTTATCGTTTCTTGCAGGGGGACCCGCAGGCGATGCCGGAGAAGGGGGTTCGGCTGCGGGAGGGGCCGGTGGTAAGGAGGGAATGTCGAACACAACCAGTTTCGGAGGGGGGATAGCGGTGCCCGAGGGGGGGCGATAGATCCAGCTTTGCAGCAGGATAAAGGTGACGGCGCAATGTAACGCAGCGGACAGCGCAATACCGGCTGCCCGTTTGCCCGGTGTGTAGCGTTGTGCTGCGCGGCCGTTTGTCGAGACGTGCGATGAGATTTTTGTATTATTGTTATATTGTGCAGGAGCGGCAGGCCACTCTTCCTGTGCGGCTTCTTCCTGAACATCGCCCTGATCCAACATGATCTGCTCTGTCGCGCGTTATCCGTGACGCCGCGTAATATCGATAGGCGCATTAGCGAGCCCTGTCGGTGAGAGATCGGCTTGTTTCATATCCGCGGCTATATGGGTCATTCTGGCTGCGAGACGTTCGATAGATGGTTGCGACACCAGAAGGTC
Organism: Altericroceibacterium spongiae; assembly: GCF_003610805.1. Taxonomy (GTDB): domain Bacteria; phylum Pseudomonadota; class Alphaproteobacteria; order Sphingomonadales; family Sphingomonadaceae; genus Altericroceibacterium; species Altericroceibacterium spongiae. The sequence continues at coordinate 431,751 of NZ_RAPF01000002.1, forward strand.
GAGAACTGCGGATACCTGTTCTTCATTACCTTGCGCCACATCCGACCATAAAGCGAGCATCACCGCTTCGAATTCGGTAATCCGAGGGTGCGTTATCGCGCCCATTGCTTTCAGGCGTTGTCCGCAGCAATGGATTTCACACATAAACTGGTGAAAATCGCCCAGCACATGGAGCAGTTCCATCCCGGCAAAGGAGCCGGCGAGGCTGACCGGCGGGCAACGGCGTGCCGCAGCGGCCAGTGTCCAGCCCCGCATGGCTCGGAGCAGAAAATGGCTTCCTTCGGAAAGACGGCTCGGTGAGCGGTCGATAAAACGATACATGGGTGATCTCCGCTGCGAATGCAGTCACTATATGATAATGATAAACATTTGCAAATAAGATTGCGGATGTTTATGCGGATGAGCTGGAGAGACAGAGCCCCCTATATCCGGCAAGACCGGACTACCGGGCCACAACCTGCCCATATCGGGGAGGGGAAAAGGGACAGCCGATGAAACACCAGATCGATATCGAGGCCCTGTGCACCGAAAGAGGCCTGCGTATTACCGAGCAGCGGCGGATTATCGCGAATGTGTTGTCGGACTCTGAAGACCATCCAGACGTTAATCTGCTGCACAAAAGAGCGGCCGCGATAGATCCGAGCATATCGATCGCCACCGTTTATCGAACCGTTCGTCTTTTCGAAGAGGCGGGTATTCTCGACCGGCATGAATTTGGCGACGGCAGGGCGCGCTATGAAGCTGCACCCGATACGCATCACGATCATCTGATCGATGTGGAATCCGGCAAAGTGCTGGAATTTGTTGATCCCGAACTGGAGCAGTTACAGCGCCTGATTGCCGAGAAGCTGGGATACCGGCTGGTCGATCATCGGCTCGAATTGTATGGTGTCAAACAGCTTCGCTGATACCCGATTAAGCCCGGTTTGAAGGTTTGGGCGACACGCAGGGATGCGTCGGTACAGGCGGTTCTTGACACTATACTCCAAATGAGCTTTTGCGAACAAATCGCAAAAGGGGCCTTATCATTTCACCGCATCGGAAAATGTCAGTGCGACCGGAGCAAAGACAAGCAAACCCTGTCTCTTCCGAGCATTCGTCGACATCGTTGTATGAAATGCATCGAACCGCCCTTGTCGATTATGCCAACAATATCCTCCGGGATCGCGCCCGGGCTGAAGATGTGGTTCAGGAAGCCTGGGAAAGGATACAGAGCGTTGAGCGCACCCGTATTATCAACGAGCCCTTGCGGTATTTTTACCGGATCGTGCAGAATCTCGCGCTCGATAACCGACGGATACGGAAGCGGGAGGCGCAGCGCAGCGGCGGCACACTGACCGATATATCGGATAAGATAGCGGACGATACGCCCAAACCGGATGCTATTGCTGCTGCCCGGGAAGAGTTTCGCATCGTTATAGAAAGTATGGGCGAACTGCCCGAACGTACGCGTATGGCGCTTCTGCTGCATAGTGTGGAGGGCCTGAAATTGCGTGAGATCGCCGAACGCCTTGAGCTTTCGGTAACGTACACGCATCAATTGGTTGCAAAGGGTAAGATGCATTGCCTCAGGCGCCTTTCGCGCAAACGCTCATGAAACCGGGGCAGATAATAGCGGGACAACGTGACCTGCCGCTCACTGTGGATAGCGTGATGCTGTGTCGCATAGCCATATTCTCAGATATGATGGGCGAGGCTGCATGACACGATCACGAGATTCTGAATCTGTCTCCTCCGAAACCGTAAGCGATGAGGCATGGGAACGGGCCGCGAGCGAAGCGGTCGACTGGACGATCCTTCTCGATGACGATCCCGATAATGCCGATCTTCACGTGCAGTTCGAGCGCTGGCGGCAAGCAGATCCTTTGCATGAACGCGTCTGGTCGGAGGCTTCTCACGCTTCTAATTTGATTGCACAATCGGACAAGGTCGCCCTGTTTCCTGAGGCGGAGTGGGAGGAGGAGCCGACATCTTCGGTGCCACGCAGAGCGCATTTCAGGCTGAGCCGCCGTGCCATACTGGCAGGAGCGGTCGCGGCGGCGTTGGCATGGATTATGGCGCCTCAGATTCTTCTGCATGTTCAGGCGGATTATGTGACCGGAGTCGGGCGGCAGCGGACCGTTACACTGGATGATGGCAGTACCGTCCGGCTGGCCCCGGAAAGCGCTATGCGTGTCGCCTATAGCGATAAAAATCGGCAGGTGACGCTCCTTTCCGGGGAAGCCTATTTCGAAGTGGCGCGCAATCCGGCCCGGCCGTTCAATGTCTTGGCCGAAGAGGCTACCATCACGGTGCTGGGCACCGGATTCGACGTTCGACTGGGCGAAAGTGGGACGGACATTGCCGTGAAACACGGGCGGGTACGGGTGGCCTCGGTCAAGCAGGGACGTCGTTTTGCTGTCCTGGAGGCGGGTCAGTGGGTGCATATGCCGGAAAATGGCGCCCTGCATAACGGATATGTGTCTCCCGATCTGGTCGGCGGATGGACCGGCCGGCGCATTGCAGCGGTCGACCGCCCGCTTGCCGAAGTGCTGGCCGATCTGAGACGGTATCATAGCGGTGCCATCCTGCTTACCAGTACGGAACTGGGACGTAAAAGCGTCACCGGCACGTTCAATGCCGATGACCCGGTTGAAGCAGCAAAGCTGATCGTGCAGCCGCATGGCGGTATCGTGCGCCGGATTACGCCATGGCTGATGGTAATATCAGCTTCCTGACCATCGCAAAATGAACCAAAATCCTGCGATCTGACCTGAAACGAAATTTTCTACCGAAAAATTCCCGCCTCATATCGTTGAGCCCGTAAGTCCGATGATATTGCGATGCAATCCTATCAGTTTGGGCGATTTTGACGATTGGAGATTTTCAAGTGGTAGGAAAAATGGGGGCGGGGCGCGCTCGACAGACAATGAGCGCTATTCTGCTGGCCTCGGCTGCTATCGGGCCGATGATGATTGCTCCGGCGGTGCAGGCGCAGGATATGGCAGCCCGCAGATTCGACATTCCGGCGCAATCGCTCGCCGATGCGCTGGTTTCTTTCGGTATCCAGTCAGGTCTCCAGGTTACAGCCAATGGAGCCCCCTTGCGCGGCATACAGAGCAAGGGGGTAAGGGGAACCATGGCACCGATGCGGGCGCTCAGCAGCCTGCTGCAGGGCACGGGCTTTACCTTCCGGATCAACGGGGACGTCGTGACGCTCGAACCAGCGCCAAAGGCAGCGGGCGATGGCGCGATCCGGCTCGGCCCGGTGCGTGTCGCAGGGCAAAGTGCAGCTAGTGCAAACTATAGCCCCACCAGCGATCCGGCCGCAACTGAGGGATCGGGGTCATACACGGCCTCCGGTCCCAGCGTGACCGCGACCGGTCTTTCCATGTCACTGCGCGAAACGCCGCAGTCTGTGACGGTAGTGACGCGCCAGAAAATGGACGATTTCGGCCTCGAAACGTTGGCCGATGTGCTGGAACAGGCTCCCGGCGTTACGGTTTCGCGGCAAGCCAATGCGATCGATTTCGGCAGCCGTGGCAATGCTCTCAACTTGCGGATCGACGGCAACCGCCATTACACCTCGGCGCCTTGGTATTTCCTCACCAGCAGCATGTATTCGCTTGACGACATGGCCGATATCGATCGGGTCGAAATCGTGAAGGGCTCCACCGGCCTAACCGATGGGGACGGATATTATGGCGGCACGATCAATCTCATCCGCAAACGGCCGACGCCGGAATTTCAGGCCAGCCTGAGCGGCACGGCGGGAAGCTGGAACAGCTATCGCGCCGATGCCGATATCAGTGGCCCGGTCAATGCCAGCGGCACGATCCGGGCGCGAGGTGTGGCCGCATGGCGGGACGCCGACACGTTCCGCGACCACGAAAGCGAAAAGAACATCATGCTCTACGGGACGGTCGATGTCGACTTAACCCCGGATACGCTGCTCAATCTGGGGGTGAACTACAAGCACCGGGTCCAGCGCGGATATGGCGCGACCCGCCCGATCATGGCCTATAACGGAGCCGGTGATTTCATCGGGCTCCAGCCTCGTTCCTTCAACCCCGGCGCACCCTGGGCAGGATACAAGCAGGATGCTCTCAACCTGTTCGGCTCGCTTGAGCACCAGTTTGCCAATGGCTGGACGGCAAAGCTGCAATTCGGCCGGGAGCGGATTGAGACGCCGGAGATGCGGATCGGCGTTCTGGGGAACGACCATGGCGCTACATTACGGCTCTATTTCGAGGACATATGGCAACGCAACGAATTCGTATCGGCCAAGTTTCGCGGTCCGTTCGATTTACTGGGCCAGACGCATGAACTGGTGATCGGCGCGGGCGCCTCAAGCTCGCGCACCCGCAACAGGCAAAGCATCGGACTCCACTTGTCCGGCGATCAGTTCACCTATGACTATGCCACTGGCGGCGCAGTCATTCCGCGCCCGACAGCAGACGAGCTGGCTGCCGCGGATTTTTCCTCGGACAGATGGTTCACCAAACGGCATCATGTCTATGCCGCAGGGCGGTTCACCATTGCGGACCCGCTCCATGTCATTGCCGGTATCCGCGTTTCCAGTTTCGACCAGCGCAATCACAGCGATGCGTACGACTTTTACAACTATAGCTTGCGCGAGCGTGGCGTTGTCACGCTTTATGGAGGCATCACTCTCGATGTGCTGCGCAATGTCACGCTCTATGGCAGTTACGCCCGGATCTTCCAGGCGCAGAATTCGCTCGACGTCAATGGCAACACCCTCCCGCCTCTGCGCGGGATCACCTATGAAGCGGGTGCTAAGGGCGAGTTTTTCGACAAGCGGCTCAATGCCAGCCTGTCCTATTTCTGGATGAAGGCGGACAATGAAGCGGAAGCCACCGGCGAATACGTGCTGGACACGGACCAGGCCGCCTATCGTCCGGTCATGGGTGCTACCCGGCGCGGCTTCGAAGTGGAAATTTCCGGTGAGCTTCTGCCGGGCTGGCAGGCGCAGGGTGGCTTTACGCTCAATGACAGCAGCCTTGGCAATGCCTCGCGAAATCCAAAGCATCAGTTCAAGCTGACCAGCAGTTATCATGTCAGCGAAGGAAGGTTCGCAGGCCTGTCATTGGGAGGCGGTGTGCGCTGGCAAAGCGCTATATCGGTATCCAACACGGCGGTAAGGCTGCGGCAGGATGCCTATTGGCTTGTCGACATGATGGCGGGCTATCAGGTGAGTGAAGGTGTGACTGTCGGGCTTAATATCGATAACCTTTTGGATAAACGATATTTTTCTGGCGTGACCAACTTCACCGACCTGTTTTACACCTGGGGACAACCGCGAAGTTTCAAAGCCAGTATCCGGTATCGTTTCCGGTAGCGATGGCTCTGTGGGCACGACCCGGCACGCAAGCAAGCCGTCTTGACAGGGCGGCTTGCTTCCAAATCGTTTCCTTTCTGTCTTATTCATATGAAACTTTTGCAAAGCAGGGATAGCATTCGCCTGCTTTTCCAAAAATTTTTGCCCAGTCAGTGAAAAACTTGCCGCGAGATTCGTCATAGAAGTGTAGCAATTGAGAATGATTAGCATGATTTGTGCGATACAAGACCGGCCGCAAAGCGAGAGGCACCGCGGTTTGTTGGTTGCGGGCTTGTTCTTGCATGGCGTGGCAGAACGGGCTGGGTGCGGAAATAGAAGATGGTGACGATATTTGCGACGGGTGTCGGGACAAGGGAAGCCGCATGACCTATCAGCAACAAGCCGAATGGCATGATATGTCGGCGGAAGAGGCGAACGAGACGGCCTGGTCCGCTCGGCCTGTGCCAGCCTGTGGCGGCGATACGATCTACCGGAGGGAAGGTTGCTATACTGGCCGAAGTAAAGGGCAGCGTTCGCTTGGTCTGTTGCTGACAGTGGCGCTTCATGTCCTTGTTATCGGCGCATTTCTGATCCATTGGGGTGTCAGTTATGTGCAGCAGGAGCCGCAGACGCTGAGTGTTTTCGATGTCGCGCCGCCTGCCGCTCCGCCCGAGCCCGAGAGCGATATCCCGCCAGGACCCGAGCAAGTCGCAAAAGAAAAAGCGCTGCCGGAGCCCGAACGGACGAAAATAGATCCGCCGAAAATACAAATTCAACGTGAAACGCCGGTCACTCTGCCCGATATAAAGCCGGTTCCCGATCCGGGGCCGCCGGTTGAACTGACCAGCGTGCCCGAGAGCAAACCGGCCCCGCCTGCGCCGCAGGTCAGCGATGCCAAGCCGACATGGGAAGGCAGGGTGCTGGGCGCGCTGAATAAGAAGAAACGGTACCCCCGCTCCGCGCAGCTCCGCCGACAACAGGGTATTCCATGGATCCGCTTCGTGATGAACCGGGCAGGTGAGGTGTTGTCGGTCAAACTTGAACGCTCCTCGGGTTTTCGCTCGCTCGATGCAGAAGCAGTGAAGCTGCCGAAACGGGCTGCGCCACTCCCCAAACCACCAGAAGAGGTCAAGGGCGAAACCATCGAACTGGTGGTTCCGATCGAGTTTTTTATCGGCGCTCGATAATGAGATGACATGGGAAGAGGATATGTCCGGCGAAACGCGCAGAGCGCCCATTGCCCTGTATCGTCGCTCGACGACCGAACAGCGGGTTATCCGCATGATACGGGGTGAGGAGATGGCCCGCCATGATTATGCTGCGGTCTGCAATGCTCAGTTCGAGAAGTTGCGCTTTTATGCTGCACGCAACGATTTGAGTATTCAGGAACCGGGAACGCGCTTTTTGTCGATTACCGAGCTGAATTTGCTGGCCTGGCTGGCGCAGGCGCAGCGCGTTGCCAGCTATACCCGTTCGTTCCATGCCGATCCCATGCTCACCATGACCATCGTCCATTGCGCCGGTACACTGGATGCTCTGGGCATCCGTCTCCCGGCGCTGGCCATGCACAATCCCAATGTACAGCCGGATATCGAATGACAGCGGGATAAAGTCGGGAGCAGCGGTGCCTTTACGCTTGGCACATGACGATGACTATGGTGTCCACGAGTCTGCATCTCGCGGTGGTGGCTTAGCCACATATCAGGAGCTGTGTAAGCGGGACGGAGGTGCATATCAGAGGCACGGCTTATAGAATCTCGGTTCTTCCATTCCATATGATTACCGGACTGGTGCGTGTGCATTCTGTCGATACAGTTGCAGCCCGGTCGCAATATCGCTATCCGCCTGTTGCGAATGTATTGCAATAACTCTCTGTCTGCCGGTTCGTCCGGCGCTTTTGGCGGGCAAACCACTGTGCGGGTGCAGGAAGAGGATGTCGCGCTTGCTGTTTATCGTGCGCAATATGCGCCGCTGATTGCCTATGCCGCGCGTATTTTGGGCGATGCGGCGCAGGCGGAGGATGTGGTGCAGGATGCCTGGATCGCGGCTTCGCGGCGAGCGCGACTGGTGGAAGTTCGCGAGTTCGGTGCCTATTTACGACTAACCGTGCGCAATCTGGCCATCGATGCACTTCGGCGCCGCGACCGCTATGGCGAGATTGCGCACGGCGGCTATGACACCGCGATGGACCACGTCGCCGATATCGCGCCGGGGGCCGATGACAGGCTTGCTGCGCAGCAGGAACTGGAGCGCTTCCAGCAGGCGCTGGCGCATCTGCCCGAACGGCAACGCATCGCGGTGGAAATGCACCGGATCGGCAATTATAAGCTGCGCGAAATTGCCGAGCGGTTGAACATCTCGGTTGCCTATGCGCAAGATCTGGTCGCCAAGGGCCTGGCTAGCTGCGCGCGATTTCTGGCGGAGGGGCATTGATCCGATGGCAATATGTTTACACCGTTCAAAAATTGAAAACAGATCGGCCCCTTCGCCTGTCCCATATACGGCATTTTCTTATCCCATGGGCGCGCGGACATTCTTGTCCCTCTTAAGTGGCGGGAGTTTCGGTCGTGACTTCTGACCGAGACCGCGCTCTCGACGAAGCGGCCCGATGGTATACCCGCATTCTCGAAGCGGACGAACCGGATGTCGAAGCCCGGTTCGATGCCTGGCTTGAGGCGGATCCATTGCATGTTGAATGCTGGGCGCAGATCACTGGAACGGCCACCGTCATCGCGCGGACCGAGCCGATCCGTCGGAGCCACTGGACCGAGCCGTTTGTCGCAAGGGAGGCGCCGCCGCGCGCCCGTACGGGCAAGACTGCGCATCGCGCCGCTCGCCGAGGTTGGCGGCGGCATGTCAGACTGAAAGGTTTCGCGGCAGCGGCCGTCGCCGCCTGTGCGCTGGCAGTGATCGCGCCCGGTGCGATGATACGCCTGAACGCCGATATGCTGACCGCGACCGGCGAGGTGCGCCATGTGACGCTGGCGGATGCCAGCCGCGTCGCCCTTGGCCCCGACAGCGCAATCGATGTGGATTACACAGCCGATGCGCGCACCGTGCACCTGCTCAAGGGACAGGCCTGGTTCGAGGTCGAGCGCGATCCGGGGCGCCCTTTCCGTGTCCAGGCCGAAGGGCTGACCGCCACCGTGCTCGGCACTGGCTTCGATGTGCGCATGATCGGTGACACCACACGCGTCAGCGTGGCGCATGGGCGCGTGCGCGTTGCGAATAATTCCGCGTCCCGCCTGCTGACCGCAGGACAATGGGTGAAGGCTGCGGCAGGTCGCCTGACCGGGGGGAACAGCAGACCTGCGTCGCTCGGCCTGTGGCGCGATGGTGAAATCGTGGCCCGTAACGGCAGCACCATAGCCAGCGTGATCGACGAACTGCGCCCCTGGTATAGCGGCCATATCGTCCTTGCGAGCGACGGGCTGGGTGCACAGCCCGTTGCCGGCTTCTACCGGACCGATGAGGCAGTGCGCACCATCCGCAATCTCGTCGGTCCTTATGGCGGCAAGGTGACCACGGTCACACCCTGGCTGATTATCGTTTCGGGCGGTTGACGCCCCCAAGCGGATAAAAATTTCCGGCAATTGCTGAATTGGGCACCCCTCATCCGTCAACTCTGATGAATGGCCTTTTCTGCGACGCATTAGCAGAAATGGCGCACTATTGCAGATAAGGAGTTGTGCATCGATGTTGAGGGGGAACAGGGGAACGGGCAGCAAGCGTGTCAGCATGGCGCTGGCCGTTGCATTACTGGCGAGCAGCGCGTTGGCCGGGCCGTTTGCGCCTGCCGCGATGGCGCAGGACACGCCCGCCACGCAGAACGAATTCCAGATCGCCGCGCAGCCACTGGGCGATGCGCTGGTCGAATTCGGCCGTCAGTCGGGGCTGGAAGTCACGGCCGATCCGGCGCTGATTGCGGGCAAGCGCTCGGCGGCGGTTTCGGGCAGGCTCGCGCCCGGTGCGGCGCTCAGCCGCCTGCTTGCAGGTACGGGGCTTACTTTTCGCTTCATCAGCGCGACAGGCGTGACGCTGGAACGCGCGCCACAGGCATCGGGTGACGGCGCGATCCGGCTCGGGCCGGTGCGGGTCGAGGGGGCGGATGGGTCAGGCAATGCAGTCTATGCTGCCGACCTCATCACGGAAAACAGCCCATCCTATACCAGCAAGGCGATCACCATCGGCTCGAAGGTCCCGCGCTCCCTGCGTGAAACGCCGGCGACCGTCACCGTGTTAACGCGTGAGCGGATCGAGGATGCCGGCCTGTTCGAGCTGAAAGACATTCTGGCGGAAACGCCCGGCATAACCGTGACCTCCTATAATTCACAGCAGTCGCAGATCCAGTCGCGCGGTTTCTCGCTGCAGGACATCCGGATCGATGGGCTGCCGATCTCGAATGACGCGTTCACCTTTTTCGATCTCGCCCAATATGATCATATTGAGGTCTTGCGCGGTGTGGACGGGCTTTACGGCAGCAACGGTCAGCCGAGCGGCGCGGTCAATCTTTCGCGAAAGCGCGCGCTTTCGACGCCGAAATATGCGCTGGCCCTGTCGGCAGGTAGCTGGAACAATTACCGTGCCGAAGCTGACATAACGGGGCCGCTGAACGAAAGCGGGACGCTGCGCGCCCGGGCCGTCGCCGTATATCACAACCGGGACTTCTTCTATGACACTGCCAATCGTGAGATCGTATCGCTCTATGGTCGCCTTGAATGGGACGCGACTCCCGACACGGTGATCGCGCTGGGCGGCGCCTATGAGACGCACCGGGAGGATGGGTATGGCCAGTCCGGCCTTATGCGGTATCAGACCGGCGAGGACCTGAACCTGCCCAGAAGCACCAGTTTCGCCGCCGATTTTTCCCATTGGGACCACGATACAGCCGAAATATTCGCAAGCATCGAACATGTGCTGGGTGATGACTGGAAGATCAGTGCAAATGGCGCCTATCGGACCTATGAACGCGATATTTCAGCCGCTTATGTTTTCGGAGGACTGATACCCGACACGAATGAAGGCGCTCTTCTGGCCAGCATGTCGTCCGACCTGGGCAAGGATGATACTTATTCCTTCGCGGCGAATATCAGCGGCGGTTTCGAACTGTTCGGCCAGTCGCATGATATGGTCTTCGGTGGCGAATACAGACATAGAAAAACGAGCAGCAATAGCTTTCTCATGCCCGGCTCGCCGCCTCCGGTGGACATTTTCGATTTTGATCCCGGAGCATGGGACGCATTCGAAATTCAGCGCGACGAAGTAGACGGGCTTCGCAAAGGCAGGCGCGAAGATGTGGCGCTATATGGCAGCGTTCGGCTGAATCCGACCGATCAGCTTCATCTGGTCGTCGGCGGACGATATACGGATGTCGAAGACGGCACTTTCGATTATGATCCGACAGGAACGGACAATAGCTTCGTCCTCACACGCCTTTTTACGTCCAAGGGCGATGCCTTTACCCCCAATGCTGCGCTGATCTGGGACTTTACCGACCAGCTTTCGCTGTACGGCACCTATGCGAAACTTCGCCAGTTCCCCAACGGCGTCACGGTGCAGGGCAATCCGCTGTCGCCTACCAATGGCCGCAACCTCGAAATCGGTGTTAAAGGTGCATTTCGGGACGGGCGCCTGAATGCGAGCATTGCCGCCTATCAGATCGACCGGACCGATGTTCCCGTTTATGCCGGTTTCACGGTTGGTTCTCAGTCCGCATATAATGTGGTCGGCAAGCAGCGCAGCCGCGGTGTCGAAATGGACGTAAGCGGCGAACTGGTTCCCAATGTGCAAATTTCGGCGGGCTATACCTATAACAAGAATGACGATCTCGACGCGGATCAGCAATATAGCACTGCCACACCCAAACATATGCTGCGGCTTTGGGCATCCTATACGCCAATTGAAAAATGGCAGCTTGCCGGCGGCATAAACTGGCAAAGCAGCCATTTCGTGCGCGGAACCGTCTCGGTATATAATCGGAACACCACGCCCCCGGAGGTCATCAGAACCGAAAGCTTCGACTATACGCAGCCTGCCTATGCCGTAGTGAACGCAAGGGTGGCTTATGCGTTCACCCCGAATATTTCGCTGTCGGCCAATCTGAACAATCTTTTCGACAAGACCTATTACGCCACCGTCGGATCCAGTTCCGGCTCCAACTGGTATGGCGAGCCGCGCAATGTGCTGGTGAAATTGCGGGTGGGATTCTGATGCCCGCCACATCCCGCGGCATCTCTCCACCCGGCCCGAACGCCGCAAAGACGCCGCAAAACGGAATCTGCCTGCCAATTGGCAGCCGTGCCCTTCACCGGAGATTTTCAACCAACCAGTGAAAACCGGCCGCCCCTTCCGTCATTGAAGTGTGGCAATCGAGAATGATTGGCATGACGAATGAGATTCAAAGCGCTCCCCCCGGGGCGCTCACCCTCATTTCAAGGAGCCGGGTACGGGGAGGAGACTCTCTGTCAGACGATGGCCCGGCCCCACATCTGGGTGGGGCCGGGTAGCCGGGCCATTGTTGAAAATGATGAAATCGGTCCGTTTACAGCACAACAAGGCCCGCTGGATGCGCATATAAGCTATGGCGCAGATGAGCTTTCGGAAGCCGTCACGCTCTGTGAGGCCGTCCACGCAAAGTGTGATGAAGAATCGGGTGAAACAGGCTATCAGCCAGCTCACTTTTCAAAAGCGATACGTGGTTTTTTTGGGGAGAATAATGTGCCGTATTCCCGGGATTATCCTTTGCTCTCAAAGGATAATGGTGCGGTCGAGAAGACTCGAACTTCCACGGACTTTCGTCCACAACGACCTCAACGTTGCGCGTCTACCAGTTCCGCCACGACCGCACGTGTACGAGGTGCCGGCTGGCCGCCTCGCGGGGTAGGAGCGCGCCATTAGCAAAGGGGGTGAGACCCCGCAAGCGCGTCTGTGAAAATAATTGCACTTTTCGGAAAAAATTGTTCGCAGGCGTGGTGGCCGCCCCGGTTTATTCGGGTTTCCAGCCGATCTCGGCAAATTTAGCCGAGCGTGGAACGTCGGTTTTGGCTTCGTTGATCGTCATACTGTCGCCGGGGCCAAGCTTGCGCTGGGGCGGCATGATTTCCCAGCTATAGACGATTCGATCCTTGCCGTCTCGCAGCACGATGAGAATCGGTGGAACGCGCAGAGTCGAACTGCCGATATTGGTGATCGTGCCGCTGGCACCGAAAAATTCGGTACCATTGGGCAATTGCCGCCTTTCCTGCTGATCGGCGGGAAAATCGAGTTCCAGATCGGGCGCGGCCTGTGCGAAGACCGGGCGACTGACCGGAATCCAGTCGGGCAGACCCCAATAGGATATCGCCGCCAGCGCGACAGCGGCGAAAAGCGCAAAAACAACCGCTGCATAGGTCCATAATTTGAGCGGATTGCGCCGCGGGCGGAAGGGCGGCGATGTCGCGAATTGCGAAGATCGGTCGTGGCCCTCTGTCGAGGGATAAGGCGCCATGGGCGGCGGCGGGGTGCGCTCTTCCGAAGCGAAAGCCGGGCGCGGCGCCGATGGCCTGGGAGAGGGTGCTTCGTCACGTGGCGGCGCTGGCTTTTCCTGCCGCTCTTCCTTCGCAGGGCCGGCGGCGGTTTCGGGCGGCGCCGATGGCTGTTCCGTCGCCGGATCGGGGGCAGAGGGCCGGGTGATCTGCGGACCGTCCTGAAACCAGCTATGGCGGCATTTGGCGCAACGTACGGTGCGCCCCTCGGGGCCAACCGAATCATCGGGCACGACATAGCGTGTGGAACAGGCTGGGCAGGCAATAATCATGACTGATTAATTCTAAAGCACGGGATGATTATGCCAACAAGGCAGGAACCCCTATCCCTCACACACACCACCGCTTTTTTCCACATTCAACACAAGCTATAGCACCCGCCCATGCTTGGCTATCGCAATTCTCTTCCTGTCCGGTGCAAGGATTCTGTTCGATGAGCGCCGCCGGCCGTGCGGTCGTTCGCTTCGACAATGTCGGATTGCGCTATGGTACGGATCGCGAAGTGCTGAGCGATATTTCCTTTACGCTCGATCCGGGACGGTTCTATTTCCTCACCGGTGCGAGCGGGGCGGGCAAAACGTCGCTGTTGCGGCTGCTTTATCTGGCCCAGCGCCCCTCGCGCGGGATTATCGAGATGTTCGGGCAGGATCTGATCACGACGCCGCGTGAGAAGCTGCCATCCTATCGCCGGCGGATCGGCGTGGTGTTTCAGGATTTCCGGCTGGTCACGCATCTGTCGGCCTTCGATAATGTGGCCTTGCCGCTGCGCCTTTCCGGTCTGCCCGAGCGCGACATCGCCCGGCCGGTGGCCGATATTCTCGACTGGGTTGGGCTGTCGCACCGGGCCGAAGCGAGCCCGGCCTCGCTGTCGGGCGGGGAGCAGCAACGCGTGGCTATTGCCCGGGCGGTGATCGGACGGCCCGAAATTCTTGTGGCGGACGAACCGACCGGCAATGTCGATCCGGATATGGCGCTCAAATTGCTGCGTCTGTTCGAAGCGCTCAACCGTCTGGGGACGACGGTGGTGGTGGCGACGCATGATGTGCATCTGCTCGACCGGCTGCCCGATCCGCAGCGTTTCGTGCTCGAACGCGGGCGGCTGGCGCAGGATGGCGGCAGCCACCGGGGAGGGGGGAGATGAGCGCTCGCCGCTCACCGCTGTCGTCGGTCCGTATCCGGCTCGCGAATATGGTCGGCCGGTCGGACAATACGCATGGCCTGATCCCGCGTGCGCGGCTGATCGGGCCGATTCCTTCGGTAATTGCGGTGATGATCGCGCTGAGCGTGATGGCTGCCGCTGCCGCACTGGCGCTCAGCAATCTGGCGGGCAATGCGCAGGCCGAGATTGCCGGCGGGGTGACCGTGCAGGTGGTCGAAGCCGACCGGACCGAGCGCGAAAGGCAGACCGCGCTGGCGCTCGACCTGCTGCGCAGCCTGCCCGATGTGGTGCAGTTGCGGCGGGTGCCCGATGCTGAACTGCACGATCTGCTCGAACCCTGGCTGGGCGATAATTTTGCGGCGGACAGCACCATTCCGATGCCTTCGCTGATCGATATCCGGCTGGCCGGAGAAGTAACGCCCGCGCGGCTCGATGAGTTGCAGGCCACGCTGGAGCCGGTGGCTCCGGCGGCGCGGGTGGATGCGCAATCGGCCTGGCTGGGGCCGGTCCTGCGCGCGGTCGATTCGCTGCGCTGGCTGGCGCTCGGGCTGATCGTGCTGATCGGCGCCATCAGTATCGCCGCCGTCTGGCTTGCCGCGCGCAGCGCCATGGCGGCCAATCGCACAACCATCGAGATCATCTATATGCTCGGGGCGAGCGACGATCAGATCGCCCGCATCTTTCAGCGTTCGGCGGCGCGCGACGCGGCTCTGGGAGCGGCGATCGGCTTTCTGATCGGCCTTGCGGCGATTGCGGTGCTGGCGCGCCGCTTCGGGGCGCTGGGCTCCGGAATGGTGGACAGTGCATGGCTTTTGACCGGAGACTGGCTGGCAATTGGCGCAATTCCGTTTATCGGTGTGGCGCTCGCTTTTCTGACTGCCCGGGTGACTGTGCTGAACGCTCTGAGACGAATGTTGTGATTGGCCGCTTTTTCGCTGCGATTATTCTGATCTGGCTGGTCGGTTTTCTGTGGTTCGCGGTGGCTCTGCCCGAGCCTGCCGGAACCGAGACGACCGACGCCATCGTCGTACCCACCGGCGGGGCGGGGCGGATCGACCGCGGGCTGGAGCTGCTGCGCGACGGGCGGGCGAAAGCGTTGCTGGTGAGCGGTGTGGATATCCATGTCCGCCCGCATGAATTTGCGGTGCAATACGATGTGTCCGACCGGCTGATGAGATGTTGCATCACGCTGGGCTTCGATGCGCTCGACACGCGAGGCAATGCCCGCGAAACGGCGCTGTGGCTGGAGAAGAACGATTACCGGTCGATCCGCCTCGTCACCAGTGACTGGCATATGCGCCGCATCGTGCAGGAGCTCAATCAGGCGCTCCCCGACAATATCGAGGTGCTCGAAGACGGTGTGCGGACGCGGCCATCTTTGCGGATGCTGTTTCTCGAATATAATAAATTTCTGCTGACTTTCCTATCGGAAGCATGGCCGGGCTGATGATGATCCTTCTGCGAAATCTGCTGTTCTATGTCATCTTTTATGGCGGAACGATTGCGATGCTGCTGGCGGCGGTGCCGGTGATCTTTCTGGCACCGCGCAAGGTGCCCCCGATGTGCGATGGCTGGTCGCATTTCCATCGCTGGTGCGTTTGCCGCCTGCTCGGTATTACGATTCGCGAGGAAGGGGTGAAGCCGGAAGGCGCCTGTCTCTTCGCTTTCCGGCATGAGAGTTTTTTCGAAGCGATAGACTTCCCCACCACGCTGCGGCGTCCGGTGATTTTCGCTAAACAGGAATTGTTCTCGATCCCCATCTGGGGCCGCGCAGCGCATATTTACGGCGTGGTACCGGTCGCCCGGATGGACGGGGCCAGAGCGCTGCGCAATATGATCGCACAAGCCAGAGCCCATGCCGATGACGGCCGCCCGCTGGCGATTTTCCCCGAAGGCACGCGCGTGCCGCACGGGCAGGCGCGCAAATTGCGCTCAGGCTTTGCCGGACTTTACAAGATGATCGGTCTGCCGGTCGTCCCGGTCGCAGTGGATAGCGGGCCGCTTTATCATCGCGGTCTCAAACGCCCCGGCACGATTACATTCCGTTTCGGCGAAGCGATCCCGGCAGGGCTGCCGCGCGCCGAGATCGAGGAGAAGGTGCACAGTGCCATCAATGCGCTGAATTGAGCCCGGCGCGCCGTCTGCCAGCCAGTTAACCTGCCTGTCTCCCCGCCTATCCTTCGTGATCGCTGCGCCCGAAATCGGGCCGTGCATCGTCCTGCCCCAGCGCGACGATGGAGCGGCGAATGGCGCGCGTTCTGGTGAAGAGATCGAACATCGCTTCGCCGTCACCGGCAATGATGCTTTCGCGCATATGGGCCAGATCGGTCAGGAAACGATCGAGCATATCGAGCACCGCTTCGCGATTATTCAGGAATACGTCGCGCCACATGGTCGGGTCCGATGCTGCGATACGGGTGAAATCGCGAAAACCGCCGGCCGAATATTTGATGACTTCGCTGCGCGTTACTTCTTCCAGATCGGACGCGGTGCCCACAATCGTATAGGCGATAAGATGCGGGATATGGCTGGTGACGGCGAGCACACGGTCATGATGCGGCGCGCTCATCGTTTCGACCATGGCGCCCAGCGCTTCCCAGAAATCGATCAGCTGATCGACCTGTTTGCGGTCGGCCCCCTCGGGCGGGGTAATGATGCACCAGCGCTGCTGGAACAGGCTGGCAAAACCGGCATCGGGGCCGCTATTTTCGGTCCCGGCAACGGGGTGGGCAGGGATTACGGCCAGGCCGGGCAAAGCTGCGCATAAAGCCTCGGTGATGGTGGCTTTGGAAGAGCCGACATCGCTCACCACCACGCCCGGCTTCAGCGCTCCGGCACAATCGCGCGCGGCCGCGCCCATCGCGCCCACGGGCACGCAGAAAATCACCAGATCGGCGTCTTTTACCGCTTCTTCGGCGCTGGCGCAGATCCGGTCGGCCAGACGACGCTCCCCGGCGCGCAGCCGCACGGCAGGATCGGCATCGTAACCTGTGGTGGTGACGCCGGGCAGATGCTGCCTGATGGCAAGACCGATAGAGCCGCCCAGCAGACCGAGGCCGATAATCGCAACGCGCCCGAAGCTCATTGCGCCGCTTCCGCCATCTCGCGGATCGCCGCGGCGATGTCCTGCATATGCGCGCTCGCGCCGATAGTGATGCGCAGCCCCTGCGGCAGGCCCTGCCCCGGCAGCCAGCGGGTTGCATAGCCACGCTCGGCCAGCCCCTCATGCACGGTTTCGGCGGTGAGCGCGCCTTCGAACAGGATGAGTACGAAATTGGCGGCGCTCGGCAGTGGGCGAATGCCGTGATTGCCCAGCGCTTCCAGAGCGGACACGAAACGCGCACGTTCGGCGAGATTGTGTTCGCGTGAGCGTTGCACGAAATCCTGATCGCGCAAGGCCGCCAGCCCGGCAGCCTGTGCGGTGAGCGAGGTGTTGAACGGCCCGCGAATGCGATTGAGTGCATCGATAATATGCGGCGCTGCGGTGCCCCAGCCCAGCCGCTCCCCGGCCAGACCGTAAATTTTCGAGAAGGTCCGGGTGACGAGAATATTTTCCGCAGTCTGCGCCAGTGCCAGCCCGCCATCATCCTCTTCGGGCGGCACATATTCGGCATAGGCCTGATCGAGCACGAACAGCACATCGGAAGGCAAGGCGGCATGGAGCCGGGCAATTTCGCTTTTGGGCAGAAAGCTGCCCGTGGGGTTGTTGGGATTGGCCAGAAACACCACGCGGGTCTTGTCTGTCACGAGGTTCAGTAGCGCGTCGATATCGGTACCGTAATCCGTATCGGGCGCCACAACCGGCGTGGCCCCGCAACGCCTTGCGGCAATATCGTAGACCGAAAAGCCATAGCGGACATAGAGCACTTCATCGCCCGGCCCGGCAAAGGCCTGCGCCGCCAGATTGAGCAATTCGTCCGATCCGGTGCCGCAGATGACCTGCGCCGGATCGAGCCTGTGCAATGCGGCGATTTCCTCCCGCAGACCGGTCGAATCGGGATCGGGATAGCGATCCGGGCCGGGCGCAGCCCTGCGCGCTTCCAGCGCTGCCGGGCTGGTGCCCAGCGGGTTTTCATTCGCCGACAGCTTGATAAGCTCGCGGCCGCTGGCGGACCGCGATTTGCCGGGCACATAGGCATGGATTTCCCGAATCCATGGTTTCATCTCTGGGCGTTTTTCCATCACCGCGCGCGCATAGACCTGTTTGACAGCAATTGACAGTCCGGCTGGACTGGCCCAAGCCGCCGGACCTATGGCAACCGCGCTTGATACCAGCCCCAGCCTGACGCTTTCCAATGCACTGCCGCTCGATAGCGGGCAGGTGCTGGAAAATGTCCAGATCGCCTATCAGACCTATGGCACGCTGGCGCCTGAAAAAGACAATGCGATATTGCTGTGTCATGCCCTGACCGGGGATCAGCATGTCGCCAATCCGCATCCGATCACCGGCAAACCCGGCTGGTGGGACCGGATGGTCGGCCCCGGCAAGCCGATCGATACGGATCGCTTTTTCGTGATTTGTACCAATGTCATCGGCAGTTGCATGGGCTCCACCGGCCCGGCCAGTCTGGCTCCCGATGGTGAGCCTTACGGGATGCGCTTTCCGGTCATCACGATTCGCGACATGGTGCGCGCGGAACTGGCGCTGCTCGATGAATTCGGGATAGGCCGGCTGCATGCCGTGGTCGGCGGATCGATGGGCGGAATGCAGGCGCTCTCACTGGCGGCCAATTTCCCCGACCGGACCGCGCGGGTGCTGGCAATTGCCACCACGGCGCGCCATTCGGCGCAGAATATCGCTTTTCACGAGGTCGGCCGACAGGCCATCATGGCCGATCCGAACTGGCAGGACGGGGCCTATTACGGCACCGGAAAGGAACCCGATTCGGGCCTCGCCGTGGCGCGTATGGCCGCGCATATCACCTATCTCTCCGAAGCCGGGCTGACGCATAAATTCGGCCGTCGTTTGCAGGACCGGCAGGCGGTTGGTTTTGGTTTCGATGCCGATTTTCAGGTGGAAAGCTATCTGCGCTATCAGGGATTGAGCTTTACCAGCCGCTTCGATGCCAATTCCTATCTCTATATTACCCGTGCGATGGATTATTTCGATCTGGCGGAAGAACATGGCGGGCGGCTGGCTAATGCTTTCGCCAAAGCGCAATCGCGCTTTTGCCTTATCAGTTTCGATACGGACTGGCTCTATACGACCAGCGATGCGCGCAATGTCGTTCATGCGCTGAATGCGGTGGCTGCGCCGGTCAGCTTTGTGGAGCTTTCCGCGCCTTACGGTCATGACAGTTTCCTGCTCGACGTGCCGGCGCTGGATCGGGTGGTGGAAGGATTTCTCGGCTGATGGCTTTACGTTCAGACCTCCGGGTAATTGCCGAGCATGTGAAGCCGGGCAGCCGGGTGCTCGATATCGGCTGCGGTGACGGTGACCTGATGGCGGTGCTCAGCCAGGAAAAACAGGCCGATGCGCGCGGGATAGAGATCGATCCGGAAAGTGTGGAACATTGCGTCAGCCGGGGGCTCTCGGCAATACAGGGCGATGCCGATCACGATCTGGCCGAATATCCCGATGATGCTTTCGATTATGCGATATTGAGCCAGACGCTGCAAACGGCCGAGCGGCCTGATCTGATGCTCGATGAATTGTTGCGTGTGGGGCGCGAAGCCTTCGTCTCTTTCCCCAATTTTGCGCATTGGCAGGTGCGGGCCGATCTGCTCTTTACCGGGCGGATGCCGGTCACCAACCGTCTGCCGGTGACCTGGTATGAAACGCAGAATATCCATCATCTCACCGTGGCCGATTTCGAAGATCTGCTGCGGGAGAAAGGGGTTTCCACGGTTAATCGCTGGTTCTTCCACCGGGAGCGGGAAATCGGCCATTTCGCGGCCAACTGGCGGGCCGAATATGCGGTCTATCAGCTCAGTCGGTAAGTGCGCTGTCCGGCGTTAATCGCTGCGTGGGCCGGACCCGTCATTGACCAGCAGAACGCTGTCGTCACGCGCAAGTGACCACAGGCTCAGCCCGGCGGCGCGGGCACGTTCCACTGCCATGCTGGTAGGGAGCGAAATTGTCACCAGTTGTGCGGCACCGGCGCGCGCGGCTTTCTCGACGATCTCATAGGAGCAGCGCGCGCTCGACAGGATGAAGCCCTGCGCGGGGTCTTCTCCGGCCAGAGCCAGCGCGCCGATCAGCTTGTCCATCGCATTATGCCGCCCGACATCTTCGCGCGCATGGCGGATGGTTCCATCCATCGCCACAAAGGCGGCGGCATGAGCCGCACCGGTGGCGCGGGCGAGCGGCTGATGCTCTCGCAACCTTGAGAGGGCGCGGAAGATCGCTTCTGGCTCTGCTAAAGCGTGTTCTGGCCCTGTTGGGAGCTTTTGAGCCACCCTTTCGAGATTCTCGATTCCGCACAGGCCGCAGCTCGATTCCGCAACCCGTGTACGGACCCGTTCGGTCAGCTTCTCGATTCCCAGCCCGGCCAGCGTAGCCCGCAGAATCCAGCCATTTTCCACTTCGGCAATGGCGATACCGGAAATATCTTCAACCTGCCGCGCCAGCCCTTCATTCAGCGCGAAACCACGGACGAAATCCTCCAGATCGGCAGGGGTGCCCATCATCACCGCATAGGATAAGCCATTGAATTCCAACGCGATCGGAACTTCCGGCACCCATTCACGTGTGACCGGTTGTTCCGAACCGTCGGCCCGGATTTCGCGCGCTTCAGCCAGCGTCGGACTGCCCGATTTCATGCGCTGAATTGAATTCGGTCGCCCGGGTCTGATGCGGCGGACATTCGCCCTTTTGCAGTTCCTCGATCGCCGCTTTGGCAATGGGCGAAAGATCGGTTCCGGCATCGGCGAAGATCTGCGATTTCATCCGCGGATCCCAGAACATATTGATATGATCCGCCGTCGCCTCGACCGCATCGATATGGCCCATCACCTCGAAATTGCGGGCAATCTGATTGGCCATCCGGCGCAGGGTTTCGATCGTGCTCCCGCTCATTCTGCCGGCTCCATTTCGCCTTCGATCCGGCGCGCTTTTTCCGACAGGTCGATATATTCCTCCTGCCAGTCCGACGGGCCGTTGGAAGGCATGACCTGGACCGCTGTCACCTTATATTCCGGGCAGTTGGTGGCCCAGTCGGAATAGTCGGTCGTCACCACATTGGCCTGTGTGGCGGGGTGATGGAAAGTCGTATAGACCACGCCCGGCGCCACGCGATCGGTGACCTTGACGCGCAGAGTGGTTTCCCCCGTCCGGCTGGTCAGCTTTGCCCAGTCGCCATCCTTCAGGCCGCGATTCTCGGCATCGGAGGGATGCACTTCGAGGAGATCTTCGGGATGCCAGACCGTATTGGCCGTGCGCCGTGTCTGCGCGCCGACATTATACTGGCTGAGAATACGCCCGGTGGTGAGCAATAGCGGGAAACGCGGCCCGGTCTTCTCATCGGTCGGGACATAATCGGTGACGACGAATTTGCCCTTGCCGCGCACGAAGCCATCGACATGCATGACCGGCGCACCCTCGGGATATTGCTCATTTACCGGCCATTGCAGCGAATCTTCCTTGTCGAGCCGCTCCCACGAGACACCGGCAAAGCTCGGCGTCAGGCGGGCGATTTCGGCAAGGATTTCCTTCGGGTGCGTATAGTTCCAGCCAAGGCCGATGGCGTTGGCGAGCGCCTGCGTCACTTCCCAGTCGGCCATGCCATTGGCCGGTTCCATCACCTTACGCACCGGCTGAATGCGCCTTTCGGCATTGGTGAAAGTCCCGTCCTTTTCGAGAAAGGTGGAGCCGGGCAGGAAGACATGCGCATAATTGGCGGTTTCGTTGAGGAACAGGTCATGCACGATGACGCATTCCATCGCTTCGAGCCCGGCAGCGACATGTTTCGTGTTCGGGTCGGACTGGAGAATATCCTCACCCTGAATATAGATCGCGCGAAAATCGCCATCGACTGCGGCATCGAGCATATTGTTGATCCGATAGCCGGGTTCGGGATCGAGGCTGACGCCCCAGTCCTGTTCGAATAGCGAGCGGGTTTCGGCATCGGAAATATGGCGATAGCCGGGCAGTTCATGCGGGAAGCTGCCCATGTCGCAACTGCCCTGCACATTATTTTGCCCGCGCAGCGGATTTACGCCCACGCCTTTGCGGCCGACATTGCCGGTTACCATCGAAAGGTTGGCAATGGCCATCACTGTGGAAGAGCCCTGGCTGTGTTCGGTCACGCCGAGGCCATAATAAATCGCGCCATTGCCGCCTGTGGCATAAAGCCGCGCGGCTTCGCGCACGCTCTGCGCCGGAACGCGGGTGACGCCCTCCAGCGTTTCGGGGCTGTGCTTGTCCTGCGAAACGAAACGCGCCCAGTCCTGATATTCATCCCAGTCGCAGCGTTCGCGGATAAAGTCTTCATTTGCGAGACCTTCGGTCACGATCACATGCGCCATGGCGGTGAGCAGAGCGACATTGGTGCCCGGTTGCAAAGGCAGGTGATGTTCGGCGTTGATATGGGGCGATTTGACCAGATCGATCCGCCGAGGATCGATCACGATCAGCTTCGCTCCCTGCCGCAGGCGCTGTTTCATCCGGCTGCCGAAGACGGGATGGCCGTCGGTCGGGTTGGCCCCGATCACGAGGATCACATCCGAATCCATCACCGAATCGAAATCCTGCGTCCCGGCAGAAGTGCCGAAAGTGGTCTTGAGGCCATAGCCGGTCGGCGAATGGCAGACACGCGCGCAGGTATCGACATTGTTGGAGCCGAAACCGCTGCGGATCAGTTTCTGAACGAGGAAGGTTTCTTCATTGGTGCAGCGGCTCGATGTGACGCCGCCGAGCGCCTTCGCCCCGTGTTTCGCCTTGATGGCATTGATCTTGTCGGCCGCGAAACCCAATGCATCTTCCCAGCTCACTTCGCGCCAGGGCTGATCGATGCTGTCGCGGATCATGGGGGTTGTTATCCGGTCCTGATGGTTGGCGTAACCCCAGGCGAACCGGCCTTTCACGCAGGAATGGCCGCGATTGGCTTTGCCGTCCTTATAAGGCACCATCCGGACAAGCTGTTCGCCGCGCATTTCGGCGCGGAAGGTACAGCCGACGCCGCAATAGGCGCAGGTCGTGTCCACCGAGCGTTCGGGCTTGCCGATTTCCTTGACGCTTTTTTCCTGCAAGGTCGCTGTGGGGCAGGCCTGCACACAGGCGCCGCAGCTTACGCATTCGCTGGACAGGAAATTGTCACCCGATTGTCCGGCGCTGATTTCGGAAGCAAACCCGCGTCCGTCAACGGTAAGGGCGAAAGTGCCCTGAACTTCGTCACAGGCGCGCACGCAGCGCGAGCAGACGATACATTTGCTCGGATCGAAATCGAAATAGGGATTGGAATGGTCGGTCGGCTCGGCAAGGTGATTGGCGCCTTCATAACCATAGCGGACATCGCGCAGGCCCACGGCGGCGGCCTGATCCTGCAATTCGCAATCATTATTGGCCGAGCAGGTCAGACAATCGAGCGGATGATCGGAGATATACAGCTCCATCACGCCCTTGCGCAATTTGTCGAGCCGCGGAGTCTGGGTTTTCACCACCATGCCTTCGGCAGCAGGTGTCGTACAGCTTGCCGGTGTACCGCGCGCACCTTCGATTTCCACCAGACACAGCCGGCAGGAACCGAATTGCTTGAGATTATCGGTTGCACATAATTTCGGGATCGAGCCACCGGCTTCAGATGCGGCTCGCATTACGGTGGTGCCTTCGGGAACGGTCACCTCGCGCCCGTCAATGGTCAGCGTAACCTGCTTGTCCGACTGGATCGCAGGGGTGCCGAAATCCGTTTGCTTCTCATATCCCATAATGTTTCTCCGCCGCGGTCAGATCCGCCTGCGTGTTGATATTAGCAGTTTTATGCGTGGTTTTCACGGGGGTCGCCTGCATTGCTTCGGCAAGCGCCTTCATCGAATGTTTTCCCGGCCCTTCGAGGATCTGTTCCACCGCCGCTGCCGCCCTGGCGGGCCAGTGCCCGACCACTGGCTGCGCTGCGAGAAAAGCCGGGGCAGGGGAAAGCAGAGAAAGCAGATCGGGAGGGAGATCTACCGAATCGACACCGCATGTCAGAATGGAGGTATAATCCATATCCTGTGCGTAACGCAGACCGGCAGCGATGCCGCCCAGCGGCCCCATGCCCGGATGCGGCCAGTCGGGAATGCAGCGGGCCGGCCCTTCTTCGCGCCCGGCAATCACCACCATTTCGCACCAGCCGGACAAGGCATCGACCGCGCGGGCGAGCAGCGTGTGCCCGCCGAGTTCGGCGAGCGCTTTGTCGCTCCCGAAACGCGAGCTTTTCCCGCCTGCGAGGACGACGCCCAGAATCATGTGCGAGCCCGAATCACTGGCCGACCCGTTCCAGAGCGGTTTCGACAGCCTGGGGATTATCGCTGAAATCTTCGGGCCAGTGGCGCATCGCACTCAGCACCGGATAGGGCGTGAAGCCGCCCAGAGCACAAAGCGAAGAGGATTTCATTACATCGCACAGATCGGCGAGCAGAGTGATCTCATCTTCCGCAGAGCGATCCTGTTTGGGCGTGTTGTGCATTTGCGGCTGCTGTTCGAGCGTATCCCGCTGACGCCCGGCGCGCATCCGGTCGATAATTTCCACGCCGCGCACCGATCCTATCCGGCAGGGTGTACATTTGCCGCAGCTTTCCGCCGCACAGAATTCCATCGCGAAACGGGCCATGCCGCCCATATCTGCCGTATCGTCGAATACAGTGATACCGCCATGGCCGATCAGCGCTTCGCTGGCGGTATATTCTTCATAGTCGAATTTGATGTCGAACTGGTCAGGATGGAGATAGGCACCCAACGGGCCGCCAACCTGCACTGCCTTGACCGGACGGCCCGATTGCGTGCCGCCGCCAATATCGTTCACCAGCTCGCCCAGCGTAATCCCGAAAGCGGTTTCATAAAGACCGCCATGCTTGATATTGCCGGCAAGCTGGATCGGCATTGTGCCTTTGGAACGTCCCATGCCGAGCGATTCATAATCATTCGCTCCGCCTTCGCCCAGAATATGCGGTACGGCAGCGAGGGTGAGAATATTGTTTACGACCGTCGGTTTGCCGAACAACCCTTCCAGAGCAGGGAGCGGTGGCTTGGCGCGCACTTCGCCGCGCTTGCCTTCCAGACTGTTGAGAAGCGAGGTTTCTTCACCGCAGACATAAGCCCCGGCACCCACGCGCACTTCGCATTTGAACGGCGCGATAATATCGGCGCAAAGCGCCAGTGCCCGGTTCATCTTGGCAATGGCATCGGGATATTCGCTGCGCAGATAGACATAGCCCTGATCGGCGCCCACCGCTTCACCGGCAATCGCCATGCCTTCGATCAGCGCGTAAGGATCGCCTTCCATCACCATACGGTCGGCGAAAGTGGCACTGTCACCTTCATCGGCATTGGCGACGATATATTTTTGCGGCCCGGCTGCGCCTGCCACGGTGCGCCATTTGATCCCGGCGGGAAAACCGGCCCCGCCTCTGCCGCGAAGCCCGGAATGGAGCACTTCTTCGATAATCCGTTCGGGGCCGATATTGCGGGCGCGTTTCAACCCGCTCCATCCGCCGGTCGCTTCGTAATCTTCGAGGCTGGTCGGGCGGGTCTTACCGGCGCGGGCGAAAGTCAGCCGCTGCTGGCTGGCGATAAATGGGTGATCCTCGATCATACCGATGGCCAGATCGCTCGATCCGTCCAGAATGGCATCGACATCCGCCGGTGTAGCCGGACCAAAGCCCTTACCGTCGATCTCGACCAGCGGTTCGAGCCATTGCATGCCCCAGCTCGATACGCGGTGGACTTCACACCCTTTCTTTTCAAAGGCTGCGGCCAGAGCATCGGCCCCGCAGGCACGGGCAAGGGCGTCATCTGAGATACGAATGAGTGTCATGCGGTTTCGATCAGTTTTTTCAGGCGGTCGGCATCGAGGCGAGCGTGGAGATCGTCACCAATGCGGGCATTGGGGCCGACCGAGCACAGACCGAGGCAATAGACGGTGGAAAGACGGACACGCTCACCGGCCGCCGCCTGGGCATCTTCCATCAGGGCTTCGACGCCACGGGCCTTGCAGGATTCGGCGCGGCAAATCTGCACTTCGGGGCGCGGGTCGGCCGTCTGATGAAAATCGTGATAGAAACTCACCACCCCGTGCACATCGGCGCGGCTGAGATTGAGCGCTTCGGCGATATAGATTTCACTGTCCGCATCGACGCAGCCAAATTCAGCCTGCACATCGTGCAGAATGGGCATTAACGGCCCTTCCCGGGTCTGATGCTCAGCAATTATTTCACCGAGGCGCTGGGTCTTGTTCACTTTTTCAGCCTTTCAGCAGCCCATGCAATATGATCGCCCATGAAGGTCGAGATAAAGTAATAGGAATGGTCATAGCCATCCTGCATCCGGATCGTGGCATCGATACCGGCCTTGTCGCAGGCCTGTGCCAGTAACGGTGTCCTGAGCTGTTCTTCAAGGAAATTGTCCGCGGTGCCCTGGTCGACCAGCAGTTCGGGCAGACGCGCCCCGTCTTCGATCAGTGCCACCGCATCATATTCGCGCCACAGAGCTTTATCGTCACCCAGATAGCCGGGCAGGCCCTTATCGCCCCATGGGCAGTTGAGCGGGCTGACGATCGGGGCGAAAGCGCTGACCGAACGGAACCGTTCCGGATTGCGCAAAGCGATGGTGAGCGCGCCATGGCCACCCATGGAATGGCCGGTAATGCCCTGCCGCTCCATATCGGCGGGAAAGTTTGCTGCGATCAGTTCGGGCAGTTCTTTCTCGACATAAGAACGCATGCGATAGTTTTTCGCCCAGGGTTCCTGTGTCGCATCGACATAGAAGCCCGCGCCCTTGCCGAAATCGAATGCCTCGTCATCGGGCACGTTATCGCCGCGGGGGGACGTGTCGGGCGCGACGAAGATAATCCCGTGCTTGGCGCAATAGCGGCGATATTCGCCCTTTTCCATCACATTGGCATGGGTGCAGGTAAGGCCCGAGAGATACCACAGGACCGGCATGGTAAAGCCTTCCGGATGATCGGGCACATAGACCGCGAAGGTCATTTCGGTGCCCGTTTCCGAGGATGTGTGCTTATAGACACCCTGCGTGCCGTTATAGCTCTTATTTTCGCTGAGCGTTTCCATGGTCATGCTTCTCTCGCTCCCGTTATCATTGTGTGGCGGGATCAGTCTCTGGGGCCGGTATTGGGCGCATAGGCGCAGATCTTGTGCCCGGTCGGATCGTAAAGATAGGCGCCATACATATTCCCCGGTGAACTGGCGCGGAAGCCCGGTGCGCCGGCATCCGTTCCGCCATTGTCGAGGCCGGCCTTGTGGAACGCCTCGACCGTATCGTAATCCGCAGCCTTCAGGCCCAGAGTGAAACCATTATAGGCCGGGGCCGGTTCCCCGTTTGCCGGGGGCGCTACGATGAATGTGCCGCCTTCGCTGGCATAGACGATACCGCCATTAGGCAGGTCGATCGGGGCATCCTGACCGAGAACGCCCATGATCGCGTCGTAGAATTTGCGGGCGGCTGCCATATCGTTGGCACCGATATACAGATGGTTGAACAAGAGGCCTCTCCAGTGTCGGATGGGAAACAGGGATAAGGATGCGCGCTCAGTACTCCGACGCATCGTAGACGGCGCAAATCTTGTGGCCCGTCGGGTCGCGCAGATAAGCGAGATAGAGTTCCTTGCCGGTCGAAGGCGAAATGCGCAGGCCAGGCGGGTCTTCGCAGGCTGTGCCGC
Organism: Altericroceibacterium spongiae; assembly: GCF_003610805.1. GTDB lineage: Bacteria > Pseudomonadota > Alphaproteobacteria > Sphingomonadales > Sphingomonadaceae > Altericroceibacterium > Altericroceibacterium spongiae. Next base: position 459,561 of record NZ_RAPF01000002.1, read on the forward strand.
CCTGTTCGAGCCCGATCCGGTGCCAGCTATCGACAGCGTCGGCAGAAGGTGCACGAAAGCCAAGCGTGCCGCCATTGGCATAGGTGGAAGCCTGACCGTCGATCGGCCGGCCAATCACGAAATTCGTGCCGCTCTGGCTGTAGAAGAGCCGCCCCTTGCTGTCGGTCACCGCTTCGGCAATGCCCAGCGGCGCCAGAATTGCATCGTAGAAGCGGCGTGCTTCTTCGATATCATCCGCACCGATTACAATATGTCTGAACATAGTGGCTTCTCTCCCAGAGGCACGTCTCTCAACGGACAGATCCGCCCGGTGCAGAGGGCAACCGGGCGGATATTGTCAGACCGGTCAATAAACGACGACCGACCGGATGCTCTTGCCTTCATGCATGAGATCGAAACCCTTATTGATCTCATCGAGGCTCAGCACATGGGTAATCATCGGATCGATCTGGATTTTGTCGTTCATATACCAGTCGACGATCTTGGGGACATCGGTCCGGCCCTTGGCGCCGCCAAAGGCACTGCCGCGCCAGTTGCGACCGGTGACGAGCTGGAACGGACGGGTCGAGATTTCTGCCCCGGCTTCGGCCACGCCGATCACGATCGAGGTGCCCCAGCCCTTGTGGCAGCATTCCAGTGCCTGCCGCATCACGGTGGTGTTGCCGGTGCAGTCGAAGGAATAATCCGCCCCGCCGTCGAGCATATTGACCAGATATTCGACAACATTGCCGACATCCCTGGGGTTCACGAAATCGGTCATGCCGAATTTGCGGCCCCATTCTTCCTTGTCGGGATTGAGGTCGACGCCCACGATCCGGTCGGCACCGGCCATTTTGGCGCCCTGAATCACATTGAGACCGATCCCGCCGAGGCCGAAGACGACCACATTATCGCCGGGTTTGACCTTGGCGGTGTTCACCACTGCGCCCACCCCGGTGGTTACGCCGCAGCCGACATAGCAGCTCGTTTTGAACGGAGCGTCTTCGCGAATCTTAGCGACCGCGATTTCGGGCAGCACGGTGAAATTGGAGAAGGTCGAGCAGCCCATATAGTGGTAAATGGTCTCGCCCTTATAGGAAAAGCGGCTGGTGCCGTCGGGCATCAGGCCTTTGCCCTGCGTTTCGCGAATCGCCGAACACAGATTGGTCTTGCCCGAGAGGCACATTTTGCACTGGCGGCATTCGGGCGTGTAAAGCGGGATCACGTGATCGTCCGGCTTTACCGAGGTCACACCGGGGCCGATTTCACGGATGATGCCGGCGCCTTCATGGCCGAGAACGGACGGAAACAGGCCTTCCGAATCGAGCCCGTCCAGCGTGTAGGCGTCAGTATGGCAGATGCCGGTCGCCATGATTTCGACCAGCACTTCGCCCTGTTTCGGACCTTCGAGATCCAGTTCGACGATTTCCAGCGGCTTCTTCGCTTCAAAAGCTACGGCTGCGCGGGTTTTCATGGGGTGCGTCTCTCTTCTTGTATCGTTCCACTATTGCTCAGTCTCATGGACTTTCTTGCTCTCCGGCGCCACCCCGGAATTGGTTCCGATGCGGCGCCGGGAGGGCGGTTCCGGTCCAGACGAGGTCCTCGCGCTGGCTCAGACGGGTACGTTGGGATCGGTCGGTTTATCTCCCACATCGGCATCAGCATCGCGCAAGGGCAGCAGCAGGAACAGAATAAGCGCAGCGACCGAACCCATCGCCATGATCGCCGAGACGGGCAGCAACTGATCGTTGCCCAGTGCATCGAACAGCAGGCCCGCAATGATTGGCGAACTGGCTGCGCCAAGCCGTCCGATACCCAGCACGAAACCGGTGCCGGTGGCCCGGGCATAGGCGGGGAAGCCGAGTGCGAAAGCCGAATAGAAACCGACAATCGCCGCATTGGTTGTGAACATGGCGAAGAAAGCAGTCATCCGCCAGCCCCACAAACTATCCTGCCCGAAACCGAAAGCGGTCACGGCGACAGCGCCCAGAGCCAGCATGGCAACGGTCGGTGCCCGAATATGCCAGCGTTTCATCAGGAAGCCGAACAGCAGACCGCCGATTGCCCCGCCAATATTGGCATAAGTCAGCGTGCTGGCGGCATCGGGTTGCGAAAAGCCCGAATCGGCCACGATCTTCACCGCCCATTTGAGAATGAAATAGAAGGTGATCGTGTGGAACATATAGCCGAAAGCCAGCATCAGAGTGACCGGGCGCAGGCGCGGATTGGTCAGAATATCCGATACTTTGGGTTTAGCGGCCGTCGGAGAAATCTCAGGCAATTGCGCAATCAGCTGCTTGCCGAAAATGCGCAGGGCATGATTGATCTTTTCGACTGCATTGGCCGGACGCCGGGCTGCATAATAGGCCGGGGTTTCCGGCATCAAAAGCGCGACCAGCGGAATCATGACCGCAGTAACGACCGCACCGAACAGGAATACGGCGCGCCAGTCATACACTTCGAGCAGCCACATCTGTGCAGCAAAGCCGCCGATTACACCGCCCAGCGGATAGCCGATCACATATAAGGCCATGGCAATGGAACGGCTGGATTTGCTGGTGGTCTCGGCCACCACGGCATTGGTCGCCGCCAACATACCGCCGATACCGATGCCGGTGAGCAGGCGCCAGACGGTGAGCGTGGCCACACCGCCGGCCGAATGGGCGAAATACATGCCCACTGCCATCACCAGAAGGCAGCCGAGCATGCTCAGCTTGCGGCCGAACCGGTCGGCCATGCCGCCCAGCAATACGGAGCCGACTCCCATACCGACCAGTTCGGCAGACAGAACGACACCCAGCTCACTGCGCGGAATACCCCATTCGGCAGAGATGCCGGGGGCGGCAAAGGCGCTCGACAAGACGTCGAACCCGTCCAGTGCATTGAGCATAATCATCAGGATAACGACAATCCATTGCCTGACATTCATCGGATTGTCGTCGATTATGCTGCGCGGATCCTGAAGCGCAGCGTCACTTGTAGCCATGAGTCATCCTCTTTCTCTGGCGCCTTCATTCGTGGATTCGGCTGAGCATTTCCACTAGTTTTTCGACTTCGCCCGATTTCAAACGGCGTTTAAGCCATGATTCATGCTGAGCGATACATAATTTGGCGGCATCCAGCGCCGCTTTGCCATCATCGGTGAGAAACAGCGCCTGCTTGCGTCCGTCTGTGGTGCTGCGCTCACGCCGTAAATAGCCGCGTTCCTGCATCCGGTTGACGATGGTCATGGTGGTAGCCCGGTCCATTTGCAATTCGCGCCCCATATCGATTTGCGAAATGCCGGGATTGTCGTCCGTCAGCCACAGGACGGAAACCTGCTTCTGAGTCAGGTCGAGATCGGCAAAAGTTTCGGTAAAATGCCGGTTAACCGCACCATGGGCGAGCCGAATATGGAAACCGAGAATATCGTTCAGCCCGCTGATCGTGCCGGTTTCCTTCAAGACCTCACTATCCTGCACCAATGAACCTCGCCCCTTTTCTTTAAACTTGCCAATTTGTTAGTGAAGCATACAATCTGGCGCAAGGAGAGGATAAAAAATGAGCCATTTTCCAGACACACCGAATTTCACCGGTTTTAACACGCCATCGCGTATCGAGGCGGATATTCGCGATCTTGCGCATGAGGGCGAAATTCCGCGCGAAATCGACGGGGCGTTCTATCGCGTCCAGCCCGATCCGCAATTTCCGCCGCGTCTGGGGGACGATATTGCCTTCAATGGTGACGGGATGGTCACCCGGTTTCATATTCATGACGGGCAATGCGATTTCAAGCAGCGCTGGGCCCATACGGATAAGTGGAAGGCCGAGCGCAAGGCGGGCAAGGGCCTGTTCGGCGCCTATCGCAATCCGCTGACCGACGATCCTTCCACTAAGGGTATGTATCGTTCCACCGCCAATACCAATGCCTGGATCTATGCAGGCAAATTATGGGCGATGAAGGAAGACAGCCCGGCGCTGATTATGGACCCGGTCACCATGGAGACCGAGGGTTTCGAGAAATTCGGTGGCAAGATGACGGGCGAAACTTTTACCGCTCATCCCAAGATCGACCCCGACACCGGCAATATGGTAGCCATCGGCTATGCTGCGAGCGGGCTGTGCACCGATGATGTGACCTATTACGAGGTCAACCCGCAGGGCGAGCTGATCCGCGAAGTATGGTTCAAGGTGCCTTATTATTGCATGATGCACGATTTTGCGATCACGCCGGATTATCTGGTGCTGCATATCGTGCCGTCGATCGGTAGCTGGGAGCGGCTGGAAAAAGGTCTGCCGCATTTCGGTTTCGACACCACCATGCCGGTCTATCTTGGCATCATTCCGCGTCGCGACGATGTGAAGCAGGAGGATATTCGCTGGTTCAAACGCGATAATTGCTTTGCCAGCCATGTGCTCAATGCCTGGCAGGAAGGAACCAAGGTTCATTTCGTTACGCCCGAAGCGAAGAACAATATGTTCCCCTTCTTTCCCGATGTGCATGGCGAACCCTTTAACGGGCTTGAAGCGATGAGCAGGCTAACCCGCTGGACGGTGGATATGGCTTCCAACGGGGAGGATTTCGATTCGATCACCACACTGACCGAAACCGCATCCGAATTTCCGCGGATCGATGACCGTTTTACCGGCAAGAAGAATCGCTATGGCTGGGGCCTGGAAATGGATATGCAACGCCCGGTCGAACTGAAAGGCGGCAGTGCCGGCGGCTTGCTGATGAACTGTCTGTTCCTCAAGGATCTCGAAACCGGGGATGAGCAGCACTGGTGGTGCGGCCCCGTCAGCTCCTTGCAGGAACCCTGCTTCATTCCGCGCAATGCCGATGCGCCCGAAGGCGATGGCTGGATCGTGATGATCTGCAACCGGCTGGAAGAGCATCGCTCCGACCTGCTGATTTTCGATGCGCTCGATATCGAGAAGGGGCCGGTGGCGACCATCAATGTGCCGATCCGTCTGCGCTTCGGCCTGCATGGCAATTTCGTGCGCTCCGAAGAGATCGGGCTGAAGGAAGACGCCCTCGTCTGATCCGGGCGGGCCAGTTCAAAACATAAGGTCCAAACAAAAAGAGCCGCTCCGGCATCCCGGAGCGGCTCTTTTTGTATAGTGTTCAGACCGGGCGATCAGGCCATGGCGGTTTCGCGGGCATCCTGCAAAATCATGTCGGCGCCTTTTTCACCGATCATGATGGTCGGGGCATTGGTGTTGCCCGAAATGATTTTCGGCATCACCGAAGCGTCGATCACGCGCAGACCCTCGACCCCGCGCAATTTGAGATCGGGGGAAAGCGGCGCGCGCTCATCTGGGCCCATGGCGACGGTGCCGACCGGGTGATAGAGCGTGCCGCCCGCGATCTTGGCATATTCCAGCATCTGATCGTCCGTATCGCCGAAGGGATCGCCGGGTGCCTTGAGATAGGGTTGCAGCGAAGGCTGCTGCCAGATCTTACGGATCAGCTTGAGCTGCGCCACAGCCGATTCCTTATCCAGAGGGTCCGACAGATAATTCGGCACGATCCTGGGATGAAGGGTGCCGTCGGGTGATTTCGCATGGATCGAGCCGCGCGATTCGGGGCGGAGCTGGCAGGGATTGGACGCCAGGCCCGGTTCCTTTTCGAGCTGCAGTGCCTGTGTGGCATTGAGCGCTTCGATATCCATACTCGCGGCCATCACGTGGATCTGGACGTCCGGCGTTTCGAGTTCGGGGCGGGTCTTGGCGAAGGCGGTGCCATGGGCCACGGCATAAGAGAGCAGACCCTTGCGGACGATCCCGTATTTGGCGACTTCCTTGGCGAGATTGAGCCCGGTGGACAGGTAATTGACCGAGTGCCAGTCTTCGCGCAGGCGCGCCTGACAGCCGATCATGAAATGGTCCTGCATATTCTCGCCAACCATGGGCGATTCATGCACCACGGGTATGCCGAGCTGCTGCAACAGAGCGCCTTGCCCGACGCCCGAAATTTCGAGCAGCTTGGGGCTTTCCACCGAACCGGCGGCGAGAATGACCTCGCGCCCGACCATCACCTTGCGCGTTTCACCGCGCTGGCTGAATTCGACGCCGACCGCTTTCTTGCCTTCGAACAGAATCCGCGTGGTCATGGCGCGGGTTTCGACCTGCAGATTGGGGCGCTGCATTGCGGGGTGGAGATAGGCGACTGCGGCCGAATGGCGGCGGCCCTTCTTCCAGGTCAGCTGGAACCAGCTTACGCCTTCCTGATCGCCGGTATTGATATCGTCGCGATAGGGGATGCCCGCTTCCACACAGGCTTCGATCAGCGCCCCGCTGACCGGATGCTGATGCGGGAAATCGGCGACATTGAGCGGTCCGCCCACGCCATGCACATCGCTTTCGCCGCGCTCCTGATTCTGCGCCTTGCGGAAATAGGGGAGCACATCGTCATAGCTCCAGCCGCGCGCGCCCATTTGCGACCAGCCGTCATAATCGGCGGACTGGCCACGAATATAGAGCATGCCGTTGATCGAGCTGGAGCCGCCCAGCACCTTGCCCTTGGGCCATTTATGCGTGCGATTGCCCGAGCCTTCGTCCGCTTCGGTTTCGTAGAGCCAGTTGACCTTCGGATCGTTCAGCGTCTTGCCAAAACCGATCGGCGTGTGGATCATCATATTCGACATGAACTGGCTGGGTTCCTTGAGCGGACGATCATCTCCCCCCGCTTCGAGCAGAACCACTTTATATTTGCCGTTTTCAGTCAGACGATTGGCCAGTACGCAGCCGGCACTACCGGCTCCGACAATGACATAGTCCGCATAAAGGTCCGCAGCCATCCAAAACTCCTCTCATCGTTTTTTCGGCGCAACTGCACGATTCACCTGCCTGACACGCCGGGGTTATTCGTTGTCTTGTTCTCTAACACTCTTCGGGAGAAATGCCAGATGATCAAGCCTGAACTTGAGTTTGTCTATGAAGCCGGCGGCGGACTGGGTGCGCCGCGCCAGATCGGCAAAACGATGGACGGCACACGCCGGATCATTCCGATCGACGATGGCGGTTATGTCAAAGGTCCGAAAATCAGTGGCCGGCTGATGGGTAATTCGGCGGACTGGCAACTGACCCGCCATGACGGGGTGACCGTGGCCGACGCGCTCTATGCGATCGAGACCGATGACGGCACGCTGATCCAGATCCGCAATCGCGGCCTGCGCCACGGCCCGCCCGATGTCATGGCGCGGCTGGCGGCGGGCGAGGAAGTGGATCCGGCGGACTATTATTTCCGCACCGTGCCCGAATTCATCGCCCCCGAAGGCCCCTATGACTGGCTGAACAAATCGATCTTCGTGTGCTCGGGTGCGCGTTATGAATTCGGCATCCGGCTGTGGGTCTGGCGGGTTACGTAATCCGCAAATCGAGGAGGGACGGGCCGTCCTGCGCAAAGCTCCATTCGAGTGCCGCATCGAGATCGCCCGTTTCCTCCACCTTGCGTGCCGCCACGCCCTGCGCCTGAGCGAGCTGCACGAAATCGATCCCGGTGAGATCGGTGCCGGGCACCGAATTCATGCCGAAATGGCTCGCGAAACCCTGCAAGGCGGCATAGGCCGAATTGTTGAGAATCAGGAAGCTGATATCGGTCTGATGCAGCCGGGCCGAATACAGACCCTGGATCGTGTACATCGCCCCGCCATCGCCCAGCACGGCGAGCACTTTATCGTTCTGCCCCAGGGCGGCCCCTATCGCTGCAGGCAGGCCATAGCCGAGCCCGCCGCTGGCGCAGGTAAAAAAGCCGCCTTCGCGCAGGATCGGCAGATTGTCATGCATCGGCCCGCGCGCGGTCGGGGCTTCTTCCACCACCACCGCATTGGCCGGCCGCAAAGCGGCGATGCGCGAGAGGACATAGCTGTCGGTCATCCGCGCTTCGGGCGCGGCAAGCGCATGTGCGCTGCCCGCAAAAGCGCGCGGCTGCACTTTTTCGGCCAGTGCCGCGAGCGCCGGTGCGACACTGCCGAGCACGCCCAGAGCATCGCCGGGCAGGGCAGCGAGATGGCTTTCCGTATCGCTGAGCGCGGCGAGCGTGGCATGGGGCGGCCAGTGCGGCCCTTCGCCTTCGACATGATAGGTGAAGACCGGCGCCCCGGCCACGAGGATCATGTCATGCCCGTCCAGCAGGCGGACGATATCTTCGCGCATGGCCGGCAGGAAACCGGCGAATTGCGGATGATCTTCGGGGAACACATCGCGCGCGGCGAAAGGGGCCACCCAGACCGAGGCGCCGCTGCGTTCGGCAAGGGCTATCGCGCTGTCCCATGAATGGCTGTCCGCGCTGCCCGTGCCCAGCACCAGCGCCGGATGCGAAGCGCGGTTGAAGCGCCGGGCCAGCAGATCGATATTATGCGGCGCGGCGAGTGTCTCCATATGCAGTTCGGGCAGGCCGGGCCGGTCGCATTCGCGGTCCCAGTCATCGACCGGAATCGAGACGAAAACCGGCCCCATGGGCGGGGTCAGCGCAATATGGAAGGCACGCAGAAGCGCTTGCGGCACATCTTCGGGCCGCGCGGGTTCGCAGGCCCATTTGACATAAGGCTGGGGAAATTCCGTCGGCCTTTCGGCAAACAGGAAGGGATCGTAAGGCAGGATCGAACGCGCCTGCTGCCCTGCCGTCACCACGATCGGCGCATGATTGCGGAAAGCGGTGAACAGATTGCCCAGCGCATGGCCCGTCCCGGCGGAAGAATGGAGATTGACCAGTGCCGGTTTCCCGCTGGAGCGGGCATAGCCATCGGCCATACCCACCACCACCGCTTCATTGAGGCCCAGCACATAGTCGAAACCTTCGGGCATCGCTTTGAGCATTGGCAATTCGGTCGAACCGGGATTGCCGAAAAGGCGGTCCACACCGAAATGCTGAAAGATTTCGAAGGACACTTCACGAACAGTGGGGCGGGAGTTTGGCATCAGACAGGTTCTCCGGCAGCGCGTGCCCGGTCGAGAATGCTCGCTTCATCGCGGTTCACGCGGATCATGACAATTACAAGCATGACAACGATGAGCGGGGCCACAAGGTTCACCGACAGGATTGCCGAAGCCAGATCGCCGCCATTGGCATCGCTTATCATGCCCACCGCATAAGGGCCGATGCCGAGGCCGAAAAGGGTGGAGACCATAATATAGATCGAAGATGTGATCCCGCGCATACGCGGCAGTACCAAATCGTACATCATCGAATAAAGCGGCGGCATCCACATGGTGAGAATAAGGCTGTACAGCGTGAAGCGCAGATAGAAGCTGCCCGCTGTCGGCGCGTGATAGACCCAGATGGCGATCAGCGGCGAGACACCGAGCGAAAAGAGGGCAAGGCCCACCCGGCCGGGGCCGGCCAGCCGCTTATTGACGATATCGGTCAGCGGCCCGGCAATCACCGGCCCCATAATGCCCAATACTGCCGAAAGCAGGCCGAATTGCAGGCCGGTTTCCCCGGCGGACAGGCCGTAAGAACGCATCAGGAAGCTGGGCGTAAAACCCATGACGCCGTAATTGATCGCATATTGCAGGCTGCCCGCGCCCACCAGCAGCATCAGCGAGGGAGACAGGATAACGGCCGCGGTTGGCGGATCGGACAATTTGAAGGACTGGAACAGGTTGAGCACCACGAACAGGCCGAAACCGACCACCACCCATTGCAGCACATGCGGATTGAGCGGGAAGCCGCCAATATCGAGTGCGGGACGCGGCGAGAAACCCTGCGCCCAGCTTATCATGCCCAAGGTGAACAGGATGATGACTGCCAGACCGGCCAGATTGGTGATCCATTGTTTGCGCCCGGCATTGCGTTTCCAGAGCGAAATCCAGTTGAGCCCCGGTGTAACCGAACCCAGAAGCGCCGCGCTCGATTTGAAAGGATGGGCATCTTTGGCAGTTTCGATCCCTTCGATGGCGCCGCGACGCGGTTCTTTCATCCGGTAGAGCATGATCGCGAGCAGAAAGCCGGGCAGGGAAGCGACGATAAAGGCGAATTGCCAGCCGGCAAAGCCGAGCGGGGCATTGCCATTGGCATAGGTCGTATCCCACCAGTCCGCAGCTACGCCGCCCAGCATCATGGACAGGCCAAGGCCCAGCGCCACGGCAATCGCCATGGCAGCGGTGGCGATCCCGCGTTTCGCCTTGGGAAATTCATCGAAAATCAGGCTGTATCCGGCGGGCTGCGCCGCCGCTTCGCCAATCCCCACACCGAGGCGTGAAAGAGCGAGGAGCGTAAATCCGCTGGCAAAAGCCGCAAGTCCGGCCGAAAAAGACCAGATGGTGATACAGATGGCGAGCAATTTGCCGCGCAGCCAGCCATCGGCGAGCCGCCCGAGCGGCAATGAAAACAACGCGTAGAACAACGCGAAGACCGTGCCGTAAAGCAGGCCCAGTTCAGCATCGCCGATATGCAGATCTTCGCGAATATTGGTCGCCAGAATCGACAGGATCTGCCGGTCGAGCAGGCTCATCGCCTGGGTAAGCGAAACCAGCGTCAGGGCATACCAGCCCGCTTTGCTGACCTTGGTCGAAGCGGGCATACTCTGACCCGCATTGTCATGTGTCGCCATGGGCATCCTCTGCAATATTCGGCCCATACCTGACAGAGCGGGCCGTATGGCCCCGCCGCCTTATATTCTGTGCGATGGCGGCAGGGTGTGGAATGAAAGACGGGCGCCGGCTTTATGTCCCGAGCGCTTCGGCAATGGTTTTGCTGATCGGCGTGGTCGGGCGGCCGATCAGTTTGCTCAGCGTATGACTGTCATTGAACAGCGCATCCTTGCTGGTGCTGTAATTCGAATTGGCGACCACGCGGGCCACAAAATCGGGCAGGCCTGCCTGAATGAGCGACTGGGTGAAGTCCTCCTCGCTCATATCGACATATTTCACGTCCTTGCCCGACTGGCGGGAGACTTCGGCGGCGAAATCGTCCATCGTCCAGGCTTCGTCACCGGCCAGTTCGTAGATATCGCCGCCTTTGCCTTCGACCAGCACGGCGGCCGCACCCGCGGCATAATCGGCGCGCGAAGCCGAAGAGATCCGGCCCTTGCCGGCCGCACCGGCAATTTCACCGGCTTCGACCTGTGGCGCCAGCGTGCCGACATAATTTTCATTATACCAGCCATTGCGTAGCAGATCGTATGTCAGCCCGCTCTCGCTCAGCAGTTCTTCGGTCGCGCGGTGTTCTTCGCCCAGTTTAATCGGTGTGTTCGGGGCATCGAGAATCGAGGTATAGGCCATATAGCCGACCCCGGCATCCCGGGCCGCCTCGATCACCGCCCGATGCTGGCGCGGGCGTTCGCCCAGCGCATTGCCCGAAATCAGCAAGAGACGATCCACACCGGTAAAAGCCGGTTTCAGAGTCTCGGGCTTGTCGTAATCGGCAGCGCGCACATCCACCCCTTTGGCAGCGTAATCGGCCAGTTTGGCCGGATCGCGGGCAAAGGCGACGATATCGCTCGCCGCCACTTTCTCCAGCAGGGAATCGAGCACGAAATGGCCGAGATGGCCGGTGGCACCGGTAACGCCATAAGTCGTCATAAGTCTCTCCTCATTTCCTCCCTCATGGGGCGCGCTCCGGCTGTGTGCAAGAGCGCGCGGCGCTTACAGTTTGAACCAGCGCTCGGCATTGGTCTGCATCAGCTTCTTCTTCTGGCTGTCAGGGATGTCGAGATTATCCATGATGCGCACTTCATCGGCGACATATTCATAAGGATAATCCATCGCATACATCACCCGGTCCTCACCCATGACCTCGATCATCAGCTTGATCGCCGGTTCGAAAGGCAGGCCGCTGGTGGTACCGAGCATGTTGTTGCGCATATAGTGAAACAGGTCATGCTTCAGCGGCTTCATTCGTTCATAGCGGTTGGAGCGCACACCGGCCTGATGCATGTAATTGGTGCGATAGAGCCAGTAGGGCAGTGCTTCGCAGCCGTGACCGGCCATGATCTGCAGGCTCGGATATTTGTCGAAAATGCCGACCGTCAGCAGGCGCAGCAGATGATAGCTCGTTTCTACACCGAAGCCGAATACCGCGCCGTCCAGTCCGGTCTCGACCATATCGCCGATCAGCTTGTCGGGCGGCCCTTGCGGGTGGATATAAAGCGGCAGGTCGTTTTCGACGCAGGCCTTCACGATCGGATCGAACTGCGCCTCATCCAGATAATGCCCCTGCGTATGGCTGTTCACCATCACCGCATGGAAGCCCAGTTCCTCCTTGCCGCGGCGGATTTCTTCGGCTGACCATTCCGGGTCCTGCGGAACCACGGCCACCGTTCCGTAAAAGCGATCGGGATGGGCTTCGCAGCGTTCCTTCAGATAGTCATTGGCGCGCCGCACCATGCCTTTGGCCTGCTCGACATCGAAAAGCGGCTGCACACCGGGCGAAGTGAGCGAGAGAACCGCTTTGTCGATTCCCGTCCGGTCCATATCGGCCAGCCGCTTGGTATCGAGATCGTACAGGCTCTCCATGATCCATTGCGCGCGTTCGGACGGGCTGACCGCATAGAAGCCCCACAGGCTTTCGGTTCCCTTATCGGCCTTGCCGTCTTTCACGAGCTGCATGATCGCCTCGATCTGCTCGCGTGTGGCGAAAGCTTCTTCGGTGGCGATGCGCAGATAGCCGCGTCCGCCTCCGGTTTGCAGTTCGCCCCCGGTTTTCGTTTGGTTTGTCATTGCCGGCATCCTCTCCTGTCTGTGTGTTGTCTGTTAAACGCCCGGCCGCGCCGCTTATGGCCCCGCCAGGCGTCTTTCTGGCCCCGTTCGGTGCCTGTCTGGCCCTCTTATCCTTCGTGCACTGCCTTGGTGACGAGGCAGGCGCGCACACCTTCGGGGCCATCCTCGCTGCCATGGCCGGACCATTTCACCCCGCCGAAAGGCGAGTCCGATCCACCGATCATGTGGCTGTTAATCCCCACCATGCCGGCCTCGATCTGGTCAGCAAGTCTTTGTTGACGCTTGTAATTTTCGGTCCAGGCATAAGCGGCCAGCCCGAAGGGCAAGCGATTGGCTTCGGCGATCATATCCTCTTCCGATGCAAAAGGATTGATGAGCGCCACCGGCCCGAAGGGTTCTTCATTCATAATATCTGCGTCCAGAGGGATTTCCGACAGAACGGTGGGCGAATAGAAAAATCCTTGATTTCCAATACGTTCACCACCCGTATGCAGCGTCGCACCCTTCTCTTTGGCATTGCCGATAAGTGCATCCATTGCTTCTGGCCGACGGGGATTTGCCATCGGACCCATCTGCGTTTCAGCTTCCAGACCATTGCCGATTTTCAGCGCCTTCGCTCGCTCGACAAAGCCGTCGCGGAATTTTTCAAAGACATTTTCCTGCACGATAAAACGGGTCGGAGAAACGCAGACTTGCCCGCAATTCCGGTACTTTCCGGCTACTGCCGTATCCAGCACCCGGTCCACATCCACGTCATCGAACACCAGCACCGGGCCATGCCCGCCCAGTTCCATGGTGGTACGCTGCATATTCTCCGTGGCGAGCCGCGCGAGATGCTTGCCCACCACTGTCGATCCGGTGAAGGACAATTTGCGAATGATGGGCGAACCCAGCAGGTGCCGGCTCACCTCGTCGGGAACACCGAAAACCGCCTGAGCCACTTCTTTGGGCAATCCTGCATCGAGCAGGCATTGCAGCACACCCAGTGCGGAAGCCGGGGTTTCTTCAGCGGATTTGAGGATAACCGAACAGCCCGCTGCAATAGGTGCGCCCAGCTTTCGCCCCGGATTGCCGAGCGGGAAGTTCCACGGAGCGAAAGCGGCAACAGGGCCTACAGGCTCATGACGGACCGTGGAGCGCATCCCCTCAGGGCGCACCAGTTCCCGGCCGTAGAGGCGGAAAACTTCGCCGGCATAGAAATTGAACAGGCCGACATTCATCATCACTTCGATGCGCGCTTCAGCGAGCGGTTTACCCTGTTCCATGGTCGCGACGCGGGCAAGATCTTCCTTGCGTTCCAGCATCAGCCGGGCAGCGCCCTGCAAGACATGAGCCCTTTCCTGAGGTGTGGATTTGCGCCAGATTCTGAAGCCCTTTTCCGCGACTTCCAGAGCCCGGTCGAGATCAGCGGCATCGGCCATTGGGAGCGCGCCTATCGTCTCTCCGGTAGCCGGATTGACGACGTCAAAATTGCGCCGGTCACCACCTGACACTTTTTCGCCATCGATCATCATGTAGAGGGCGGGATAGTTGCTCATTTGCATTTTCTCCTTCGCACCGGTGCCTGGCCGATGCTGTTTATTGTTGTCACGCCGTATCCCGCCTGACCGGGCCACGGCGCATTACGGGTTAAAGGCCTTGCGCTTCAAGATATTCGACTTCCCTGCGATACGGCTTGATGCCGCGATACATGAAGAAAGTCGCTGCCGGCATGAAGATCGCAGCGGTAATCAGAATGGCTTCCCACAAAGCGCCGGTGGCACCGGGAAGATGGTTTATGATGTCGGAAACGAAGCCGATCACGAAGCTGCCCATGGCCCCGAAAAAGGTGAACATGAACAGGTAAACCGCCGTAACCTGACCGCGCATCTCATTGGGCGCGATCCGCTGGATTGCGGCATTCTGCGGGACGGCACCGGCCAGACCGAACATGGCCGCCACGGCCATGCAGCCGAGCGCGAGTTCCGCTGTCGGCATGAGAGGGGCGGCAATCGAGACGATCGTCGTGCCGGTGAAAAGAATGGCGGCAGCCCGAATATTCGCATCCTTGTGGCGTTTGCTCAGCCAGGTGACGAAAGTACCGCCAAAGGCTATACCGAGGAGCATGGCAGCCAGCAGCATCGGTGCGAGAATATTGCCGATTTCGGCTTCGCTCCAGCCATAAGTGCGCAGGATGAATGGCACCCGCCATGCGCTGATTCCCTGACTTTCCACTGCGGACAAGGCCAGTGCAATGAACAGCGGGTAATAGGCTTTGCCACGCATATTGATCGCGCGGATCGCGTCAATACCGGTGAAAGAGAGAATCTTACGCCCAAGAGAGGCATCTTCCGGCACGATCTGTTCGGCATTGGGCTTCGTACGGCGGGGCGGTTCCGGGACCAGCATGAACAATATTGCGATGACAAGCCCCGGCGCGCCGATCATGAGGAGGATATATTGCCAGTTGAAGATGGTAAGACCGAGAAAGACGCTCGTTTCGGGCCATGTTGCCGTCCAGCCGATGAGCTGACCTCCACCCCATGTGCCGACTGTCTGACCAAGGATGAAACCAAGCTGCATCAGCGCGAAGACCAATGGAATGCGTAAGGGACGGAAATAGTCGGCCAGCATGGAATAGGAGCCCGGCCCATGGGCGGATCCACTGGCACCGACAAACAGGCGTGTGCCGATAAATTGCACGAAATTCTGCGCAAGACCACCAAGAGCGGTAATCGTTCCAATTACAGCGATGCCTCCACCGAGCACATATTTACGCGGGAAAATGTCTACCAGACGGGCAAGGGGGATGCCGACAAAGACATAGGCCAGAACCGTCGCCGGGCCCAGCAGGAAGCCAAGCGCAGTATCGCTGAGGCCGAAGCTCACCTTGATTCGTTCTGCCAGCATCGCAAAAACGGTCTGATCGAAGAATGACAGGAAGGTCGCAAATACGATTACAAAGAGGGCGAAGAAGCCGGCCTTTTCCGAAGGCCACGGCATAGCATCCTTAGCTCCTTGTTTTTCTTCCGTTTCGGAACTCACCTGTGGTGTGCTTGGCGCTATCGCCATGTCCGCAATCCTCTCCAAATTCGGCTTCTCTTTTCGGAAGCCTTTGTGATTCCTCTTGGCCAAATTGTATGTGGTGAATACAAAAAGGCGAAGCAAAAATTGATTAGGTCCGCAACCGGGCCTATGCACACCGGCATAAGGGAGAGTGAGAAACATGCAAGAACTGAAGGGCAAAACAGCCTTCATTACTGGCGGTGCCAGCGGAATTGGCCTTGGAATTGCCAAAGCTCTGCTTGGTGAAGGAATGAAAGTCGCAATTGCCGATATCCGGGATGACCATTTGGAAGAGGCCGTGGCCGAACTGAATGGTGGAGACGATGTCCTGCCACTGAAACTCGATGTTACCGATCGGGACGCCTATGCGAAGGCAGCGGATGAGGCCGAAGCCAAATTCGGCAAGATTCACATTCTCGTCAATAATGCCGGAGTTGCTGCTCTGGGGCCCGTTGAGCTGGCTTCCTACGGTGACTGGGACTGGACGCTGGGAGTTAATCTGGGCGGGACGATCAATGGAATTGTGACTATTTTGCCGCGTATTCTTGCTCACGGGGAAGGCGGCCATATCGTTTCGACCGCTTCCATGTCGGGTATGATGCCTCATGGCGGCGCAGCGACCTATACGACAGGCAAAGCGGCCATTGTCGCTCTTATGGAAACTATGCGCAGTGAACTGGAAGGGCGCGGAGTTGTCTGTTCCGCTTTTTGTCCCGGTGCAGTTCAGTCTAATATTGCCGAAGCGGGTAAGACGCGACCGGAAAAATTTGCCGATACCGGCTATGCACAGACTGATAAGGGTCGCCAGAGTGCCGGCGATTTCATGCATTTGTTCCAGACAAAAGAAGAAGTCGGTCAGCGTGTATTGCAGGGCATTTTGAATGATGAATTGTTCATTCTTACGCATGCTGAATTTTATGAGGGCGTGAAGGATCGCGCTGAAGCGATGATTGCCTCTGTACCCAGGCATCTTCCGGAAAATCCGGAATATAAGGAGACTTTTTCCGTTCTGTTCCGCAATCCGGTCCATGCTGAAGAAAAGGCGCGGCAGGAAAAGCTGCACCCATGAGAGCGCTTTTTCATTTCGCTCTTACCACTCTGTTTCTTTCGGGAGTTTTTATCATGCCCGCTCATGCGGAAAAGCAGTCCTACACTGCTGCTTATGCACAGGATCGTGCTGAAATTGAAGATCTTATGGCGCGTTATCTGTTCGCGCTGGACTGGAACGATCTCGATACATTTATCGATATGTTCACTGAGGATGCCGAATTCGAATATGCGCGCGGCACGGCTGTTGGGAAAGCGGATATTCTTGCAACGGTAACGGCTTTTAAGAAGGCAATTGGCGAACGCTACAAGGATGACGATGGCAACCCGGCGATTTTGCGGCATGTTTTGGGACAGACCGCGATCAGGATCGAGGGAGATAAAGCCTGGACCCGTGCGTTCTGGTACGAAATGGCGAATAACGGGCCTGGAAAAACGCTCAAGATGGGCACGTTCGGCTTGTATGAAGATGAATTGGTGAAAGTTGATGGAGAATGGAAATTCTCCAAACGCCGCATCCTCAACGAATTTCTGCCGGGTCGGGAATCTTCGACTGAAAATCCGGTTCTCGCAATGGATCGGGTAGCTGTAGAAGCGAGCAAATAAGGATAGGATGATGAAGGATTTTTCGGGCCGCACGGCCTTTGTGACCGGCGGTGCCAACGGCGTTGGCTTGGGAATCGTCCGCAACCTTCTCAATGAAGGTGTGAAAGTGGCTATCGCCGATATCCGACAGGACGCCATTGATGAAGCGCTTGCCACACTCGACAATCGTGAAGTGATGGGCGTTCAGCTCGACGTATCCGATCGTGCCAGCTTCAAGGAAGCGGCCGACAGGGTGGAGGCAGAATTTGGGCCAGTCTCACTGGTCTTCAACAATGCTGGCATCAATCTATTTCAGACAATTGAAGACAGTTCCTATGATGATTGGGACTGGGTGCTTGGTGTCAATCTTGATGGTGTTATCAATGGTGTGATGACTTTTGCGCCGCGTATGAAAGAGCGGGCGCTGTCTGGTGAAGTGCATGGCGGTCAGATCGTCAACACGGCTTCTATGGCGGCTTTTATCGCCGGGCCGATTCCGGGTATCTACAATACAGCTAAATTCGCAGTGCGTGGATTATCCTATTCGCTGCGCTATTCGATGGCGGAATATGGCATTGGCGTATCGATGGTCTGTCCTGGCCTGGTCAAAAGCCACATCTATGCCAGTGATGAAATACGCCCCGATGCGCTCAAAGGAGAAATGCAGCCTGTCAATGAAAATGCGGTGCAGCAGCTTGCAGGGGTCCATGAATTCGGCATGGAACCGGATGTGATTGGGGAACGTATTCTGGAAGGTATTCGCAACAACCAAATGCACATTTTCCCGCATCCTGAACATAAGGATGAGGTCCGGGAGCTGGGAGAAGAAGTGCTGGAGGATTTCCGCGATTATCCGCAGGATCCCGGCTACGAACAGCGCATCGGTTTCGAAAATATGCGTCGTGAACGTTTTGCTGAAACACGCCGCAAGGCACGTGAACTGAAATAGAGCTGGATGGTTTCGTAAAGGTCGGTGCTTCGTGCACCGGCCTTTACGAATGCCCTGCGTAAGGAAATGTCTGGAAGTCAGTAATGAGCCAGTGATTGTTCACGACGCGCTCACCTGTTGGTGCTAGAGCTGCGGCATGATGAGACACTTTATCGCTCTTGGGATTTCGGCCTTTGCATTTGTCGCTTTGCCAGCAGCCGCACAGGGAAGTGATCCGGCGAGCAAACTCACGGCAGAGCATGAAACCATACTGCGTTGCTCTGCGGCTTTCGCGATGGTGGCCGGGCAGCAGGACGAAGGCAATGCCGAGGCTAACAAATATCCGCCTATGGACGAACGCGGACGGGAATATTTTGTGCAGGGCATGGCCCAGATCATGGATGATACCGGGATGGATCGAACGGCCATTATCGAACAATTGCGGACCCAGTTGATCGATCTTGCGCAGCCGGGCAAG
This sequence comes from Altericroceibacterium spongiae, assembly GCF_003610805.1. GTDB lineage: Bacteria > Pseudomonadota > Alphaproteobacteria > Sphingomonadales > Sphingomonadaceae > Altericroceibacterium > Altericroceibacterium spongiae. Next base: position 478,265 of record NZ_RAPF01000002.1, read on the forward strand.
CTTGATGAAGCAATGCCGCCCTGCCTCCTGTCGCTGGAAAGCTCAGATCTATAAATTGCTATGTAAGGCAGGAGTGGACGCCGCTCCTGCCTTGCGGCAATACATTGAACCATGTGGCAACTTTATCACTTCCCTCTATGTCCGTTCAGTCGCAAGGTCCGGTTGGCGCTGGGTGAGAAGGGCGTTCCTTATGATCTTATTAGGGAAAACCCTTGGGAAGGTCGTGATGAGTTTTTTGCGTTGAATCCCGCCGGGCGAACACCGGTTTTGCGTTATGTCGAAAAAAAGCTAGTATTGATCGACAGTCAGGCAATTTGCGAATATTTCGAGGAAACGGTCGACAAGTCGCCGCTGATCCTCGGTACTGCCGCTAATCGTGCAGAAATCCGGCGGCTGACGGCTTTGTTCGATGAAAGTTTCTTCACCGATGTCACATATCCGATTCTTCAGGAAAAGATGAAGAAACGGATTCTTTATCGAGCGCCGCCGGATTCGCGTCTGCTGCGCGAGACTATGCGATTGTTGCATGAACATCTCGATTATATCGACTGGTTGATAGATAATCGTCGATGGCTGGCGGGTGCCCAGCTCAGCCTGGCCGACTTCGCGGCGGCGGCGCAGCTTTCGGTGATCGATTATCTTGGCGGCGTGGACTGGAGCGGACATGACGGGGCACATGGCTGGTACCGGGTCATGAAAAGCCGCCCCAGCTTCCGTCCGCTTCTGGCAGACAAGATGGAAAGTTTGCCGCCCCCGCGTCATTATTCGGACGTCAATGCTTGAGGCTTTATGTGTTTTTCTTCCTCTGGCTCAGATGCAATTTCTTCCCATATGGCAGGTTGAAGGAGATCATGAATGGCAGATAAGCTTTCACTCAGTCAGGAAGAATGGCGCGAGCGCCTTGACCCGCAGCAATTTCATGTGTTGCGCGAAGGAGGAACGGAACGCGCTTTTACAGGAAAATACGAATCCAATAAGGCGGCAGGCGAATATGTCTGCGCCGGTTGCGGCCAACCGCTTTTCGAGTCCGATGACAAATATGATAGTGGATCGGGATGGCCGAGTTTCGTGCGTCCGGCGCAGAATGGCGCAGTGGAAGAGAAACGCGACTTCAGTCACGGAATGATGCGGACCGAAGTGCGTTGTGCCCGATGCGCCGGCCATCTCGGCCATGTTTTCCCTGATGGTCCCGCGCCAACTGGCTTGCGTTATTGCATCAACAGTGCATCTCTGGATTTTCAGCCCGAGGACGAGTGAAGTCGACCTTTTTCCCGTTAACGCTGGGTTACATTTCCCCTATGCACATAGGATAGACAGATGGGGCCACGTTATGCGCCCGGGTTACAAGGTTGAATAGGCCATATGGCAGGAAGTCGGCGGGGTTCTCGCTCTTCGAAAAAGACAGCGGATCGCAAGGATAAGAACAGTCTTCTTGGCAGATGGCTGCGGCGGTTGATTGTTGCGGGTGTTGTGGTGGGTTTGCTGGGAGCACTGGCTCTCGGCACGGCGGTCTATTTCGCCGAGCGTAGCCTGCCTAGCTATTCTGCTTTGATGAATAGCGAGAACGGGCAGACAATTGTCATGCGCGCACGCGATGGAACGGAAATTGTCTCTCTAGGCCCCAGTTATGGCGAGTGGCTTTATTCCGACGAAATCCCCCAAGTAATGAAAGATGCAATGGTTTCTGTGGAAGACCGTCGCTTCTATTCACACATCGGGGTCGACCCGCTTGGGTTGCTGCGCGCGGTTTGGGTAGCGGTCCGCGACGACCAGCGAGCAGAAGCCACGTCTACCATTACACAGCAGCTTGCCCGTAATATCTTTCTCAACTCAAACCGCACCATGGATCGAAAACTGCGTGAAGCAGTGCTTGCGATGGCGCTGGAATGGAAGTTTTCAAAGGATCAGATCCTCGAACTTTATCTGAACAAAGTGTATTTCGGTGGTGGTGCTTATGGCATCGATAGCGCAAGCCGCAAATTCTTCAGCCATTCCGCGCGCCAGCTCTCAACCGGAGAAGCAGCTATCATAGCTGGGCTGGTCAAAGCACCATCGCGCTATGCACCGTCTGCCGATGTTAATGCCGCGGTGGCCCGTGCCAATGTTGTGCTGTCGCAAATGCGGAAATATGGCGCCCTGAGAGCGGATGAAGCTGCTTCGGTCGATGTGTCGGCCGTCAAGCTCAAGAAGGAAAGTGGCGGCAACTCGATTCGGTATTTTACCGATTGGGCGCTTCCGCAACTCGATACGCTTCTGGCCGACAGCGATTCACGAGAACCGATTCAAGTCTGGACAACGATTGATATCGCCAAGCAAAAATCTGCAACCGCGGCAATCAAGGCGAATGCTCCCAAAGGTGCGCAGGGAGCACTGGTAAGTTTGGATCGCGATGGCGCTGTGCTCGCTATGGTAGGCGGCACGGACTATGTGGAAAGCAATTATAACCGAGCGGTAAGCGCTGTTCGTCAACCGGGGTCTGCCTGGAAATTATTTGTTTATCTTGCCGCGCTGGAAGCTGGCTATACGCCTGATGATCGTGTCGTCGATGAACCGACGACGATTGGTAACTGGAGCCCGCATAATTCCGGTGGATCTTATGCCGGTGAGATCGATGTTCGTTCGGCCTTCGCCTATTCGAAAAACACGGTGGCGGCCCAGCTTGGTAATGATGTCGGTTTTGGAACAGTAGCATCTATGGCGCGGCGCATGGGGATCACCACCCCGATCTCCACTTATCCCTCGATGGTGCTGGGAACATCGGAAGTCCGCGTGATCGATATGGCCCGGGCATTTGGAGAAATTTCGGCAGGCGGTGAATCTGTCGAGCCTTACGGCATCACCAAGGTTGAGACCGCTAAGGGGCGCGTCCTGTATCGCCGGGAACCGCAGCGTGGTCATCAGCTTGTACCGGATTATGTCGCTGCCGGGATCACCGACCTGTTGCAGACCGCGGTTGCAACCGGAACCGGGCGTGCGGCACAAATCGGCCGTCCAGTGGCAGGTAAAACGGGAACGACCAATTCGAGTAAGGATGGCTGGTTTGTCGGCTTTTCCAGTGGGATAACCACTGCTGTGTGGATGGGGCGCGACGATGCCAAGCCGGTGGCTGGCCTCTATGGCGGTACAGCCCCAGCCCGCGCTTTTGCCTCCTACATGCGTTATGCTGTAAAGGACCGCCCGGTCGAGCAGTTCGATACCGATCTGCAATTGCCGCAGTGGCAGCTCGAACCTGATGATGAATATTTCTACGGTGACCCGAACGATTATTATTTCATCGATGAACAGGGAAATCTCGTTGAACCGAGCGGTGGCGCGGATAATGGGACTAAATCGCCGTTTCCGCCAGAACGACAAGAACAATCTCCTGCAGATCAGCCTCGCAGGCCATCACGTGACAATGAAACGGATGATTCAGCGCCGAGTGCAGCCAGTGACGATTTTCTTGAACGGGCGATCGGTGGGAGTCTTGAGAATGGATCCACTCGCTCAAACCGTCCGCAACAGCGATCGCCTTCATCAGAATCCGAGATGGATACGGGGCGGAGCTGGCGAAGCAATCCGCCTGAAGGAATTATTGAGCGTCCGGATTGAGAGAAGAGGTTTATTGGTCCTCCGGGTTTTATTTGGATTGATGGAGGCAATTGAGCCTCGGTTTTTCAGAGAAGCACTAACCAATAACCATTCAGTGGTTATCCATAAAAAAGCCGGCAGAAACTCAGTTCCTGCCGGCTTTTTTATAAGTTTGTCTGACGTCAGTCAGACTCTTTAAGCCGGATCGGTACGAACTGAGCAGGGCGACCGCGACGCTGTACTCGCAACAGGACAGCTTCACGATCCTGATCTTGTGCCGTTTTCACGACATTCTCGAGGTCCTCAACACTGGTGAGGCGCTGATAATTAGCGGTCAGGAGAATATCGCCCCGCTGTAAACCTTTCTGACCTGCATCTGAGCTGGGATCGACTGCTGTAATGACGACGCCTTGCGTGTCACTGCTGACTCCAAGCTGGCGGGTGATCTGAGGGTTGAGAGGAATGACATGCAGCCCCAGCGCATCTTCCAGCACCCCCTGACCTGAAGATGGTGCCTGGGGCGGCCCGAGATCGTCTGAGTCGGGATCAAATGTCTGCTGTGCCAATTCTTCTTCGCTGGGGCGCTCACCCACAGAGATATTGAGCGTCTGACGCTTGCCGTCGCGAATAACTTGGACCGGAACACGTGTACCGGGCTCGATATTGGCCACTAGAAAAGACAGAGTCTGGTCCGGTGTTACATCCTTACCGTCCACTTTCATCACCACGTCACCGGGCTGGATACCAGCTTTGTCAGCCGGGCCATTGGCAGTGACCGACTGAATGAATTCACCGTGATTTTCCGGAATATCCAGTGCCTCGGCCATATCTTCAGAAACAGGGCCGATGAGCACGCCGAGATAGCCACGCTTGATTTCTTCACCAGCCATCAGTTTCTTGACAATCGGCGAAGCGGTTTCTGCCGGAATGGCGAAACCAATGCCGACACTGCCCCCGGAAGGTGAGAAAATAGCGTTGTTAATGCCGATCACATTGCCCTGCATGTCGAAGAGCGGCCCGCCAGAGTTGCCTCGATTAATGCTAGCATCGGTCTGGATGTAACGGTCATAGGCCCCGGCAGAACCGGTATTGCGATAAACGGCGGAGATGATCCCGGCAGTCACAGTTCCACCCAGGCCAAAGGGGTTGCCAATGGCAATAACCCAATCGCCTACCCGGGCTTGCGAGGAATCGCCGAACTTCACGAATGGGAATGGCTTGTCGCGTGAAATTTTAAGTACGGCAAGGTCGGATGCCGCATCGCGACCGACGAGTTCGGCCGGATATTCGGTGCCGTCCGGTGTACTGACAGTGATTTCCTCGACTTCAGCATGGCCTTCCGCAGCGATCACATGGTTGTTGGTTACAACATAGCCATCTGCCGAAACGATAAAGCCTGACCCCAGGGACTGAGCTTCACGAGTGGTTGGACGACCGCGATTGCCGAACAACTCGGCAAAGGGGGTCCCGGAGAAAGGATTGTTGTTGACGGTGACACGCTGTCGAGTGGCGATGTTTACAACGGCAGGCTGCAGCTGTTCCGTCAGATCGGCAAAACTGGAAGGTGCTCCCGCTCGAGGAGTAATCTGCTGCATATGCTGCGCATCGTTTTGCGCAACCTGCGCACCAGCTGGATAGCCGGTGATGAGTGAGATGGCGGCTCCGCCTGCAAGCAGAGCCGATGTGATGCCATAAGAATAACGCACGGGCTTCACGTCCTTTATCTTCCTTCTCGGCTGAGGCGTTGTAAGCGCCTATTCAGGTACGAATCTATTGCAGCCGATATGGGCTGAATACGATTTGAATGGTCAGCGTTTTTCGCCGCGAAACTGGCGTAAATATTCATTATCGGGTGAGAGAATGATCTGGCTATCCCCGCTGCCAGAGCCGAATGTGGTCGTATAGCTTTGCATAGCGCGATAGAAATCATAGAAATCGGGGTCCTGCCCAAAGCTCTTTGCATAGGTGGCCGCTGCATTGGCTTCGGCTTCGGCACGTATGATCTGAGCATTTTTTCGGCCTTGCGCTCGAATCGTCGCGGCTTCCTCTTCACGGTCCGTTTCCATACGCGTGAAAGCGGATTCGAGAGGTGTGCCTTCAGGCAGGTCGGCGCGTTTGATTCGTACATCTATCACTTGCGCGCCATATTGGCGGGCCTGCCGGTCAAGGCCATCGCGAATATTTTTCATTGCATCACCGCGTTCGGCGGTAAGCAAAGAGGCAAATTCACGACGTCCCAGTTCTTGCCGCAGAACTGATGTCAAAATAGGTTTCAATTGCTCCGCAACGGCTTGTTCGGTGCCTGCGGTTTCTACCATCCGTACAGGATCGATGATACGGAAACGGGCATAGGCATCTACATCAAGACGTTGCTGATCGTTGGATAATACTTGTTGCCGCTCCATGTCGAGATCGAGCACACGCTTGTCGATTCGTTCCACTCTTTCGAGAAAGGGAATACGAAAGATAATACCGGCGCCTGTCTTGCCGAATTCAGTGTCCGGACGGAAGCGATTGGCGACGCGAACCGGATCACCTGTGCGAATGATAACCGCCTGCTGGGTTTCAGGCACCACGATCACGCTCGACATCACTGCCACAATGACGATCACTGCGCTGATGATGAGGAGCTTATATGTTTGCCAGAGCTGTTCCATGATTATTGGCTTCCCGTCGAAGTAACCGTCTGGGTATTGTTATCGCCATCATTGCTATTCCGTCGCCGTGTTTCGGGCAGCGGCAGATAGGGAACAACGCCGTCGGTTTCGATCACGGTTTTGTCGGTATCGCGCAGCACACGCTCCATCGTTTCATAATACATACGCCGACGTGTCACTTCGGGGGCAAGACGGTATTCTTGATAGACCTTGTCGAAAGCGGTCGCGTCGCCTTCGGCCTGAGCGAGAATTTGCTGCGCCCAGGCACGGGCGCGATTGATATCCGTTTCTGCGGCCTGTTGCGCTGCGGACACTGCTTTAAAAGCATCGACCACGCGGGCGGGTGGATCAGTTTTCTCGATTTCAATGCCCTGCACGGCTACGCCCGAACGATAGGCGTCGAGAATTTCCTGCATTCTTTCACGCACGCGCTGTTCGATTTCGGCACGGCCGGCGCCTGACAGGACACGATCGAGATCATGTTCGGCTACCGAAGCGCGCATGGCCGCTTCTCCGACCTCGCGAACCGTTTCATCAGGATCTGCCAGTTGGAAATGGTACTGTTTGAGATCCTTGATATTCCAGCGAATGAGATAAGACAGGTCGACCAGATTCTGGTCGGCTGTCAGCATTAGTTTTTCCTTACCGCTTTCGGGAATGCTCTCCCGGCGGATAGATGTCACATCCGTGACCTGGACCTGCTGGACCGGCCATGGAAGAGTCATGGAAATACCCGATCCGATCGTGTGGGAATAGCGGCCGAAGGTCGATACCACTCCCTGTTCTCGCGGGCCGATCTGGTGGAAGCTTGTTATTACGAGCCAAAGGGCCACGATCCCCACCACAATCAAAGGCAGCCAGCTTTTGCCGCCAGGGCGTGAAGGGAAATGAAAATTAGGGCCGCCAGGGCCTCCGCCACCGCCACGGCGCGGGCCCTCGGGTCCGCGATTTTTGAAAATATTGTCTATACTGGCCGAACGGCGCGGACGGTCCGAAGAAGCGTTCCCTCCAGGGAGCCAGGGATTACGAGGTCCACGTGGAGGAGGTGTGTCTCCATCCTGCGATCCGCTGTCTGAGTCGCCACCGGTCTGCCCGCCACTATCGTCGTCACTATTCTCGCCCTGAGGAGGTTTTCCCCAGGGGCTGTTTTTGCCGGCCATTGCCAATCCGATCCGTCCGCTGAACCCGCCCAAAATATTCATGCCATCTTTTATAGGCACATAATGGCGGAAAAACAGGGGCAGAAAGCCAAGTTTTCGCTGCATGGCCTTCGTGAAAGCGCTAGCAGGGCTGTTATGACAATTGAAAACGCAATCAAGAACGAACTTCCAGACAATATTGGTGCGCGCGTGCAGTCGGTCCGTCTCAATGATGGTATTGCAACATTAGTGGTGGATGCCAGTGGTCTCGCCCGCAGCGACGCAGCAGCACTTGAAGAACGGATACGCCAAACTCTTACGACTATAGAAGGTGTACGGGATGTGCGTGTTGCCATGATGGCGGATAAGGTGAAACGCAGACTTGTCGCTGTGGGTTCGGGCAAGGGCGGGGTCGGAAAATCCACCCTTACAGCCAATCTTGCTGTTGCGCTTGCGAGGGCTGGGCATAAAGTCGGTGTGGTTGATGCAGATATTTATGGGCCTTCTCAGCCTACATTGCTCGATCCGGCGAATCAGAAGCCACAGGCCCGGGATAAGCAACTGATTCCCGTTGAAAGTGAATTTGGGGTAAAACTATTGTCTACCGGGCAGTTGATCGAGCCAGGCAAAGCAATTGCCTGGCGTGGCCCTATGACTGGCGGTGCATTAACGCAGATGATGGAAGCTGACTGGGGCGATACCGAAATTATTCTGATCGATTTGCCACCGGGAACGGGTGATATCCAGCTTACCATGATCCAGAAATTCAAACCCGATGGCGCTATGGTTGTATCTACTCCGCAAGACCTGTCATTAATCGACGCGGCACGTGCACTGGATTTGTTCCGTCAGGCACATGTCCCCGTGATCGGGATTGTCGAGAATATGGCGGGTTATATGTGCCCTCATTGCGGTGAAATCAGTGATCCTTTCGGCAGCGGCGGAGCGGAAGCCGCAGCCCTGCAGCTCGGCGAGAACTTCCTTGGGCGCATCCCTCTCGCCATGGAAATTCGTGTGGCAAGCGATACCGGGCAGCCACCGGCAGCCAATAATACGCCACAAGGACAAGCGTTTGCTGGGATCGCACACAAATTAAGCGACTGGCTGACATCAAAGGGCCAGCCCGGATGACGATTAGCCGGCGTGGTCTTCTTGCAGGAGCTGCTGTGGGAGGTGGACTGCTTGTTGCGTGGAGTTTTGTACCGCGCCATTATGACGCTCCGCTTCCTGCCGGGCGCGATGAATATAGTTTTGATGCCTGGTTAAAAATTGCCGCTGACGGGGTGGTTACAGTGGCTATCCCGCAAATAGAAATGGGGCAGGGCGTCACAACTTTGCTGGCCCAGATTGTTGCGATGGAACTGGGCGCTGATTGGCGGCAGGTTGCAGTTGAACCCGCACCGATTAGCGGGGCTTATCCCAATCTGGCACTGGCGGCTCGCTGGGCTCCCCTTTGGCGTCCAGCGCTTCCAGCGCTGGCTGACGATCCTGATGACTGGTTGTTGCGACGTTGGGCAGAAACAAATCGGTTTGCTGTCACAGCGGATGGTATGTCGCTTGCCGCTTATGAGGAGCCCTGCCGGGCAGCTGCGGCTTCCGTGCGTGCCATGTTGGCGAAAGTTGCGGCGAAGCGCTGGGATGTGGATTGGCTGCAATGCGATGCACAGAACGGTTTCATCGTGCATGGGGATAAGCGCCTGCGTTTTGCAGAGCTGGCAGAAGAAGCAGTTGCAATAACACCACCCGACCCAGCGCCATTGCGCCCGGAGCTTCCTCGTGATCCAAGCGATCCGCTCGAGCTGGAGGAGCGCACAGCCTTTCCGCGGCTCGATCTGCCATCCAAAGTTGATGGAAGCTTTCTTTTCTCTGGCGATGTACGGTTGCCCGACCTGGTTTTTGCGGCAATTCGTCATGGCCCTGTGACCGAAGCGGTTTTGTCTTCTTTCGACCGCGACGCTGCAAGCGAACGGTCGGATCTGGTTGGCGTTGTGCAAGGCAAACGCTGGCTGGCCGCTGTGGCCACGAACTGGTGGGCTGCAGAAAAGGCGTTGGATGCAATGGCGCCGCGTTTTACCCTCCCCAATCCGGTTGACAGCGGACGGATTGAACGCACGCTTGATCAGGCCGTCAAGCAAGGAGACGCACAACGAATTTATGAGCGGGGTGATGGTGACGGTGGAATGGGGGAGCCGTCATTATCCTTCCGGTACAATGTTGCTCCAGCCGTACATGGAACAATAGAAACAGCCAGTGCTACGGCTCGACTACTGGATGGAAAACTTGAGCTCTGGATAGCTACGCAGGCCCCAGACCATGCACGGCGTGCGGCTGCAAGAGCACTGGATATGTCGCCCGCTGATGTGGTGCTTTATCCGATGCCGGCAGGGGGGAGTTTCGACAGGCGGCTCGATCACGATCATGCGATTGAGGTGGCACTAATTGCGCGGGAAACCGGTCGACCGGTGCAACTCACATGGTCTCGCTGGCAAGAGCAACTGGCATTACGTCCGCGTACACCTGTTGCGGCAGAAATGAGTGTCAAGCTTACACCCGAAGGCGATATTGCGATGCTTCACGGTCGCGTAGCACTGCCGGCAACGGTGCGGGAATTCGGAGCGCGGCTGTTCGAGAATATGACCGACTGGGCGGCTATGGCAGAGATGACTGGCGTGGCTGATCCGATGGCACTGGAAGGGTTGGCGCCTGCTTATAGTATAGCCCATGTGGCACTCGATCATGTGCCTGCGACTATTGGCTTGCCTACAGGCCGACTGCGCGGGAATGCGCATGGTTATACAGCGTTTTTCACGGAAAGCCTGATTGATGAAGTGGCGACGCTTTCCAGGCGGGAGCCGCTTGCATATCGTATGAAAATGCTGGGGGACGATCCCCGTTTGGCTGAATGTTTGCAACGCGTTGCCCGTCTTGGGGCATGGGGTGGCGGTGCAGACAATAGCGGGCAAGGACTTGCCTGCCATCATATGGGGCCGCTCCAAAGTGGGGGGCGCATAGCGCTGATTGCTAAGGTGGTGGTTGGTGAGCATGGCATCGAGGTGCAGCAATTTGCGGCGGCGGTTGATATAGGGCGGATTGTGAATCGCGATATCGCCTTGCAACAAATCGAAGGCGGGCTGATCTATGGATTGGGTCTGGCGCTGGGATCTGCCACAGGTTATCAGCGTGGATTGCCCACGCATGGGCAGCTTGCGGATCTTTCTCTCCCGAGGCTGGCGAGCACGCCGGAAATCATGATTGACCTCATTGAAAGCGATGCAGAAGCCTTCGATCCTGGGGAACTTTCGGTGGCACCGGTCGCTCCTGCCATTGCCAACGCACTCTATTCGGCAACTGGCCTGCGCTTGCGGCATCTGCCACTGCACAGGGGAGAAGGATGACTTATCAATCGCAAAGCCTGCCTGCCGATCATCCGCTAGTAACATGCGGCAGAGTAGGGCTGTTGCTAGTCAATCTCGGTACGCCGGATGCACCCACGCCGGAAGCGGTAAAGCGTTATTTGCAAGAATTCCTTTCTGATCCGCGAGTTGTGGAAATTCCGTCGATTGCCTGGCAACCTATCCTGCGCGGTATTGTTTTACGAACCCGTCCGAAAAAATCGGCCCATGCCTATAAGCAGGTCTGGACCGAGCGGGGATCGCCTTTGGCGGTAATAACAGAGGATCAGGCCGCCGATCTTCAGGAACGGTTGGGAAATGCGGTAAAAGTCAGTTTTGCCATGCGTTATGGTAACCCTTCCATTCCCTCGCGCCTGTCTGAACTAAAAGAAATGGGATGTGACCGGATTGTGGTAGCCCCGCTCTATCCGCAATATTCAGCAGCCACAAATGCAACGGTGGTGGATAAGGTGGGTGAAGCTTTGCAAGCCATGCGATGGCAGCCTGCACTCCGCACAGCGCCACCCTATTATGACGATCCGGCATATATTGGAGCGCTAGAAAGAGATTTGGCGAAGCAGTTGGATGGCCTGTCTTTTACACCCGAATTATTGCTTTTAAGCTTTCATGGCATGCCTGAAAGAACGTTGAAGCTTGGCGATCCATATTATTGCCATTGTCGCAAGACAGCACGACTTTTGGAAGAAGCGCTGAATCGTCCTGATTTGCGTATAGTTACAAGCTTCCAGTCGCGCTTCGGCCGAGCCAGATGGCTCGAACCGGCCACCGACATTAAATTGGAAGAAGAGGCGCGCAAAGGGATCAGAAGAGTTGCTATTGCTGCACCGGGGTTTTCTGCCGATTGTCTCGAAACATTGGAAGAGCTGGCGATCCGCGGGAAAGAACAGTTTATGAGTGCGGGAGGAGAATACTTTGCAGCTTTATCCTGCCTTAATGCTGGTCTGGAGGGTATGGACATGCTCGAAACGCTGATGCGTCGTGAATTGGCTGGCTGGATATGACCGGACTGCCAGTTCACGTCAACTCAAGGAGAGTTGCCAATCTGCAGCCTTTAAAACTTGGGGTGTGGCCTGACAGGTAACGCTTTCGATGACGGCACGGTTGATCTTGTCTCAGATGATCCGGAGATGGCGATAGCCTGCTGGTAGAGCCTAATCGTAAAGCTCTGCTCCGTCCCGGAGGTCGTCAAAAGTCGATAGCAATGCCATCTTTCACCCAGTCGCCGTAACGCGTCGGGCTGAGACCGTCATGATTGCCATCCGCATCTTCATGTTGCTGTGGAGGAGCGTCGGGCTGCGGTGCCGGATCGTTGGTCCAGTAGTCGGGCTTGCGAAAATTGGCCGGGCGTTGAGGTTTGGGTGACGTGTCGCTGCTCATGAGCATTAAATGGGAGCGAAAAGCTTGCGATGCAATCCTCAGATCGGCGAACAGTGGCAGATGTAAAAAAGCATTCCTTCTTTTCGGTGCCATGCCCTATGGCAAGGCCATGTCCGAAACACCTGGATTTCCCGCCCGCCGCGCTGCCATGCGTTTACTCGATGCCGTTCTTCGCCGGGGCGATACGCTCGATCAGGCCATGGGCTCTGCCACTAAAGAGCTTGATAACTTCGCAGATCGTGCGCTGGCGCGGGCCATCGCTGCGGAAGTTTTGCGCTATCTGGTCGACATTGATGCGCTGATCGATTCTGCAACGCGCAAACCTTTGCCGGAGGATGCCAAAGCTCGCACAGTGTTAAGAATCATGCTTGCACAATGGTTGCGTCTGGCGACCCCTCCGCATGCGATCGTGGCAACAGGACTACCCTTATTACAAGGCGGGCCGCGGCGGCTGGCGCATGGCGTATTTTCTGCTCTGGTCCGTCGGGCAGTGGTCTTGCCCCGGTCTCCGACACTACCTGAAAAGGTTGAGGCGCGTTGGGGCGCTGAGGCGACAAACATTGCCAGTGGCCTTGCAGTTCCGCCACAGGTCGATCTCACGCTCCGGAATCCGGATGAAACACAGAAATGGGCGGAAAGGCTTGATGCTATTAGCCTTGCGCCCGGTCATTTACGACTGCGTCGCGGAGTAGCGATTGCTGAGTTGCCCGGTTATGCGGAAGGGGCCTGGTGGGTGCAGGACCTTGCGGCCAGCCTGCCGGCGCGCTTACTGGGGCAGGGTATGGGGCGCAAGGCGCTGGATCTTTGCGCTGCGCCGGGAGGCAAGGCCTTGCAACTGGCTGCAGCGGGCTGGGATGTGACAGCGCTCGATATCAGTGCAAAACGGCTTGAGCGATTAAGTGACAATGCCAAAAGAACCGGTCTCACTTGCACAACAGTTGTGGCCAATGCGTTAGAGTGGAAGCCTGAGATATCTTTTGACGCCATATTACTTGATGCGCCCTGTACAGCGACCGGTACTTGTCGTCGTCACCCCGATGTTCTTCACCGGATTGGTGAGCGTCAGATCGCAGAGATGGCCGAATTGCAAGCAAAGCTCATTAAACGCGCTGCATCCTGGCTTAAGCCGCAGGGCCTGTTTGTCTATGCGGTTTGTTCGCTGGAAGAGGAAGAGGGGAAAGCGCAGATATTCCCAACTTCGCTTTCGCCAGACCCTATTGGGCCGGAAGAATGCCCGGCAGTGCTGATATCGGCATGTTCAGACAATCGGATTACCACTCATCCGGGAATGCGCACGGAGGAAGGGGGGGTGGATGGTTTCTTCATCTCCCGCTACCACCGTGCCGCATGATATATTCCGGTAAACGGGCCGGATCAGGTTGATTTCACTTTAGCCTGAAAACTTTTGCGCAATTTCTGAAGTTTCGGCGGAATGATTGCTTTGCAATAGGGATTACTTTGGCCCTCGCCTTGCCAATATTCCTGATGATAGTTCTCTGCAGGATACCAGACACCAGGATCTTCAATCGAAGTCACTACCTGATCACCATATTCGATATTCGCCCGTTCAATGCCTGCGACGGTTTCTTCGTGTTGTTCCGGGCTGATAGGAAAAATGGCTGAGCGATATTGCGTGCCGACATCGTTGCCCTGGCGGTTGAGCTGCGTTGGATCGTGTGTGGCGAAGAAGATATCGAGCAATTCGGAATAGGAAATTACCGAGGGGTCGAAGGTAATTTTGATGGCTTCGGCATGGCCTGTCGTTCCTTCGCAGACTTGCTTGTAAGTCGGATTTTCAACAGTTCCGCCAATATAGCCACTTTCAACTTTATCCACACCGATAACATCGTTGAACACGGCTTCTGTGCACCAGAAGCAACCGCCTGCGAAAATAGCCGTTTGCGTCTCGCTCATTGCCTTCCTCCTTTCGAGGTTGTCTGTTCGGGCCGTCCATGGAGGACCGAAACGCGCTTGTCATCCTTGCCTTAAAGGATAGTCTTCATAATTGACATTCCAAGGAGGAGAGGTGCCATGCGTCGAATTTTTGCCTCAACAATAGTTGCGGCTGGCCTATGCTGGGCAGGGCCCGCTCTGGCTGACCAGACAGATATGTCGAACAGTGTGAGTTTTGAAGATGTCCTGACCCAGGATTTTCGAGCTAAGGACTCCATTCGGGATCAGTATCGCCATCCCGCCGAAACGCTGAGCTTTTTCCAGGTAAAGCCTGGAATGACGGTAGTCGACTTTATGCCTTCGGGCGGATGGTACACGCGGGTTCTTGTTCCTTATCTTGGAGAAGACGGAATCTATATTGGGCTTGATCCGGAAGTACCCTCTGATGCGACAGGGTTTCTTGCGACTATGCGTGATACTGCAAGCCGTGTGCCACAGCAGGCAGCCGAATGGCTTGGCGATGAGGGAGCCGAAGTACGCGGTGCCAATGTTGGTTCGATACCGGAAGAGTGGAATGGAACGGTTGATCGTGTGATGATCTTTCGGGAGATACATAATATGCATCGGCGCGACTGGCTGCGCCCGGCTTTAGTGGCTGCTCGCAAGCTGCTGAAGGAGGATGGAATGGTCGGTGTGGTTCAGCACAGAGCTAAAGCTGATGCTTCTGCGGAGTATACGGACGGTAACAAAGGCTATCTGCGCGAACAGGATGTGATTGCACTGTTCCAGGCCAATGGATTCGATCTCGTCGCATCCAGTGAGGTCAACGCCAATCTCAAAGATACAGCGAACTATCCTGGAGGTGTCTGGACGTTGCCTCCTACCTATGCCGGTGCTGAAGAGGCGGATAAGGCGCGCTTGCAAACCATCGGGGAAAGCGACCGTATGACATTGCTTTTCCGCAAGCGCCCGTAACACTCACCCGGCGGATGTTCACCCGGGATTGATCGGGCTCAAGGATTCAAGGTTCCTTCTGCGTCAGATAGGGGCGGAGGAGATTTGGAACTATGGAATGCGATATTGTCATTATCGGGGCAGGCCCTGCCGGGCTGGCTTTCGCCAGTTCACTGGCAAAAACAGGGCTTTCAATCACTCTGATAGATCGGCAGCCCTTAGATGCCATCGCTGAACC
The DNA here is from genome assembly GCF_003610805.1 of Altericroceibacterium spongiae. Classification (GTDB taxonomy): domain Bacteria; phylum Pseudomonadota; class Alphaproteobacteria; order Sphingomonadales; family Sphingomonadaceae; genus Altericroceibacterium; species Altericroceibacterium spongiae. Next base: position 493,506 of record NZ_RAPF01000002.1, read on the forward strand.
GGTATATGACGGGCGGGAAATCGCGCTGACCCATCATTCGCAGAATATTCTGCACGATCTTGGAGCATGGGCTTATCTTCCGCATGATGACATTGCGCCCTTGCAAGAAGCCCGTGTTCTGAATGGCAATTCGCCTTTTGCGCTCAGTTTCGATACGGGGCAGACCGGTGCGGAAGCGTTAGGTTGTCTTGTTTCGAATTGCCATATTCGCAAGGCGCTCTTCCGCTGTATTGAAGGGCGAGAAAAAATTACCTTGCTCGCAGGGCAGGCAATCCGATCAATTTCACATTCGCAAAAGCATGTAGCTGCGGAACTTGCCGATGGTTCCTATGTGACCGGCAAGTTGCTGGTGGGGGCAGATTCCCGCTTTTCCTGGGTGCGAGATCAGCTCGGAATCGCGGCGGAGATCAATCGGTTGGGGCGGGGCATGTTGGTGGCGCGTATGCAGCATGAAAAACCGCACGGCAAAATCGCAACAGAATGGTTCGATCACTACCAGACTGTTGCTATGCTGCCCTTACGAAACAATTATTCCTCCGCTGTGGTCACATTGCCTATAGGCGAGGCAGAAGCTCTGATGCGGCTGAGCGAAAAGCAATTTAGTACCGAGATTACGCAACGGTATCGCCACCATCTGGGCAATATGGAACTTGACGGGACACGTCATCTCTATCCTCTGGCGACCACCTGGTCGCACCATTTTGTGTCTGACAGGGCTGCGCTGATAGGTGACGCGGCTGTGGGTATGCATCCTGTTACAGCGCATGGCTTCAATCTCGGTCTTAGCGGGCAGCGTCTGCTCGCTGAGGAAGTTTCAAGTGCTTTGCGCAAGGGACAGGATATAGGAGGGGCTAGAGTGCTAAGGGCTTATGAACAGGCGCATCGCAGGGCTGCAGCGTCGCTTTATCGCGGCACGAATATGCTCGTTCGTCTGTTTACCGATGAGGCCCCTCCATCGCGCGTCATGCGTCACGTGGCGTTGCGTGTGGCGCAGAAAATGCCTCTGGTGCGAAGCTCGATCCGATCTATGCTGATGGCGCGATAACATTTGCTCATCGCCTGGCTGGATGAGGAATAGACAGCGCATACTCTCATACATAGAAGACAATTATGTCTGAAATTACCGTTGCTGCCCTGCAGCTTCCGCTTGGAAACGATGATGAGCAGGAAAACATCGCTGCCGTTGCTACCCTGATCGAAGAGGCTGCCGCACAGGGAGCGCAAATTGTCCTTCCGCCTGAGCTCTTTTCCGGCCCCTATTTCTGTCGCGTTGAAGAAGAAGAACTTTTCGCGCTGGCAAGGCCTGTGAAAGACCATCCTTCTGTCATTGCCATGCAGGTTTTGGCTCGCAAGCTGGGTATTGTCATCCCTACCAGCTTTTTCGAACGAGACGGCCACCATTATTATAACACGCTTGCCATGATCGGTGTGGACGGCGATATCCTTGGCACATATCGCAAAAGCCATATTCCAGACGGCCCTGGTTATGAGGAAAAATTCTATTTCCGCCCGGGAAACGACGGTTTCAAGACATGGGATGTCTGCGGCACACGAATCGGTGTGGGTATATGCTGGGACCAATGGTACCCCGAATGCGCCCGTGTGATGGCTCTGCAGGGCGCTGAATTGTTATTCTACCCGACGGCGATCGGTTCTGAGCCTTATGACGCGGATCTTGATACCAGTCGTATGTGGCGCCGTGCGATGCTTGGCCATGCCGTGTCCAATTGCATGCCGGTCATCGCAGCCAATCGTATTGGACAGGAGGAAGGTGGTCAGACTTTTTACGGCCATAGTTTTATTACCGATGAATGGGGCGATTACCTTGCCGAATATGGTGCGCGGGAAACTGGCGTGCTTGTAGCGACAATCGATCTGGCGCGCGCCGCCAGACATCGTGCAGGCATGGGTTTCTTTCGTGATCGCCGTCCTCAACTTTATGGCCGGATCTGCGAGGACATTTGAGAGAGTTCTATCTTGTCGCGCTTGGTTCGAATCAGCGCCATCATCGCTTTGGATCTCCGCGCGTAATTCTGGGGAGTGTTGCCGGGATATTGGAAAGTGCTGAATGTAATGTACTGGCCGTGGCGCCTGTCATAACCAGCGATCCGGTTGGGCCCTCCATGCGTCGCTATGCCAATGGCGCATTGCTTTTGGCTACCGAGAGGAAACCGGAAGAGCTTTTGAGATTACTCAAGCAGATTGAAGCGGCTTATGATCGGGACAATCGCGGTCAACGCTGGCGTTCACGCACGCTCGACCTGGATATTATTCTGTGGAGCGGCGGTGCCTACGAGTCTAAAATACTCACAATTCCACACCGTCTGTTCCGTGAGCGCCGGTTTGTGACGGGCCCTGCGAGTGCAATTTGTGGGGACTGGCGAGACCCTTCGACAAATTTTACTGTGAAACAGTTGCATGCACGCTTGACCAAGCCGCATACCCCCCCTAGGGAGCGGCGCGTGGTCGGGCCCTTAGCTCAGTCGGTAGAGCAACTGACTTTTAATCAGTAGGTCGCTGGTTCGAACCCAGCAGGGCTCACCATATTTTTCAATAGCTTATATGTCTTCCGCCTCTTCAGTTTGGAGAGGTTTTTTGTATGGGGTAACGTTTGGGGTAACAGCGTGCAAATCTCTAGCATGTTGACAGCAAAGGTGAAAAACTCCCCGCACTATCGATCATCTGGAGGGGGCGAGATGAAACGGATTTTTACAGCGGCGCTGGTTTTGGCATTGGCCGGATGCGCATCTACGCAAGACGTTCTGCATAAAGAGCCCGACAGCGTGTTCCATTCCGCCAAGCCGGTTGATGATGTCGTCAACTGTATTGCGGAAAAGAACGGCGCAAAGGTTCGTGAGGCGGCGGACGGTTCGAAATTCGTGCAAATCAAGAATGGCTGGCAGGGAATAACGCTGCTTTTTCGAGTTACGCCAGAAGGTGGCGGGAGCCTGATTGAATTGAAGAAATTTTATCCAATGGGGATCGCCGCGCATAAGCAATGCTATTGAGACTGTCTAATTACAATGAACCGGAGGCGGCATTTCCCGACACCGCCCCCGGCCAGTTTCCACCGCGCTGGACAAGGCAAGTCGCGCAGCGGTCTATGGTGCGGAGAGGAGGCCGCACCAATTCCATTCAATCCGCCCAATCGATGAACGACAGGGCATCTTCCACGGCCTGAGGATCAAGCCCGGCTTCTTTGGCTTGCGTTAGTGCCGTCACCATCGCACCAAACGCCCGCGCTCGACCGCCAGCATCGAAAGCCTGCGCCGGGCGAACAACATCGATAGTCACGGGCGTTGCTAGCTTCGCCGTGCATTCCTCGGCCATGACCTGCGCCATCGGTTGCAGCACCCATTGGGCAAGATGGCGTTGCGCTTCCCGCACAAGCGGTCCCTGCGCGTTCGCGGCGAACATGGCAGGCAGGACGCCGAACGCGGCGAAGATCGCCCCTCGGGCATCGGCCAGCGATTCGACGGCCATTGAACCTTGGAGCGATGGCGTCACATCCTGCGGTCGCCAATCATGCGAAGGAACCGGCCCACCGGCTGCCGTGACGTTCACGGATTCGCGCAACATCACGCGCCCACGCCGACCACGAAAGCCCAGCCCAAGTGTTTCAAGGTCCACGTCCGGGCTTTCCGGGAACGGCACAACCTGACTGCCCAGCGGCGCATTTTCGTAAACCTCGGCTAGCGCGGCTTCCAGCGTGTGAAGCAATCCTGCCGTCAACTGCGAGCGCCGCAACGGGGCCTGCCCCGTCCAAGGCGAACCGGGATCGGGAGCAAGGCGAAAATGCAGCACCTCGGCTGCCAATGCCGTTTCTGATCGTCCGCCGCCAATCTCGGGAACAGATACGCGATAGGCGCGCGGGATGCCGTCACGGGTGGACAAGTCCCAATCGATGATCGGAATTAGCCGGTCGCGGATCAGGAATACCGCTTCCCCTCGCAAGGCAAGGGACCGGGCTGCAATGCACATATCGAACCGCGACAACAGATCGGTGCCCCGAACATCGGCAATCGACAACCCGCTTTCCCAAAGGCTCACACAGGTTTGCACGGTTGCCGTCAGTTCGCCCAGGCCGGTGCGCCCGGCAACATATGCTTCCCGCGCAGCCATGATTTGCGAGGTGTAGCCCGTGCCCGATGTCGAGCGGGTTTCCCGCTTACCGAATATACGATCAAACAGGTTCATGGCTGGCCTTTCGATATGCCCGCAGCAGATCAGCCGCACCGGAATATTGCAGTGCTCGCGCCATTGCTGCGGGATCGATCGACACCGCTTCGGATAGCTGGCCCACGTTGGCACTGTAGGAGCGCGCACCGGCTGGCACCGGGCTTTGCGCCGTCAGATAGGCCGCAAGGCGCTTGATCGCTTCCTTGACCGCCGCCGGGATGCTCGCGCCAGAGTTTGAACCGACCGATGCTTCAATCTGCACATTGCCGCAGGGAAGCATGAGGCCGAATGGTCCACGCCTGAGCGTGACCGGCTGCCAGTCGCCATCCTTCCAGCCGAACGCTTCAGATATAAGGATAGGGCCAAGTGGGGGCTTCCATTCACCGCCGCCGCTGCGCAAGGTCCATACCACGCGCCTAGGTGCCCAGCGCTGCCCGCAGTAATGTTCAACGCGCGTCCAGCACGTCTCCAGCAGGTCGCCCGTGACACCTTCAATCGCGGGATAGCTTTCCGGCGTGCCTTCAAATTGCGTAATTTCGGTTACGTAAGCGCTCACCGCCATCTCCCCGATGCGTGAATGATACGGCGGCGCGGAAGGATGATGCCGCCTGCGCTGCGCTCCTCTTCCTCATCATCGTCTTCATCCTCAAGTTCAGCTTCTGTTTCATCGTATGCAGGCCGCGTCACCAATGAGAGTTCGAACAAGATCGCATGAAAGATCGTGCGGATCAGGGCATGACCTTCGCGGGGATTCTCCTCGGTCGTTTGTTCGGGCAGTTCCACAACCTCGGGAGGAGCAACGCGAAAACCGGGAGATATGCCGCCGACAAGTCCGGCTTCGGATTGGGCCATGAAGTCCTGCGCCCATGTCGTGCGCTGGATTTGCGGTGTCAGAACAGCCTCAAATGTCAGGGCCTCGGACGTGTCAGAAAACGCAAGCGTCTTCGCCTTTTTGCTGGCCAACGGCTTGTCGAAAGAGTGCCCGACCAACAAATGCACTTCGCGCTCTGGCGCTTGCACTGCGTACTCAAAGGCCTTCGGGGCAAATTCTTCCTTCTTGGGACGCCGCCCCTTACCGCCAGCATCGAGAATCGCCCGCTTTTTGTAAGGAAACCGCCCCCGGATACGACGGGAGCCGTCTTTTTTCCGGGCGCGGATTTCCAACTCAAGGGGGTAGATACCCGGCATTTTAGGCCACCGACAGAATGCGGGTCTGCACACCGCGCGTTGCGGTGAAGTCCGCCGTGACAATGCCGGTCAGGACAAGCTGCCCCGATGCCGCGCGCGTATACGGATCGCGGATCAGATCGACGGCACCATAGATGCCCAGGAATGCAGGCGCGATGCCGTTGACGGTCGCGGTCAGGATCGCATGATCGGCAGGAAGCTGATTTGCCAGCACCGGCGCGATGCCATGCTTTGCCATGCGGTCCAGTTCCGAAACGGCAGTGCCGGTCACAAGCGCGTCGTCGAGCGCGCCCCAAACCGCAGGCGGGAAGGCAAGGCGAACCTGCGAGGGATCAGTGATGGCGTTCGCCTCAAGGAAAGCGATCACCTCGGCACGAAACGCGGCCCAGCTATCGAGCGCGGCCACGGCTTCAACGTTGATGCCATAGGTTGCAGCACCGGGAATGAGGCCGAGAGGCTGGCCGGTTGCGCCGGTCCCGTTCACTACCGCATCATCGAGGGCAACCGCGATTGCCGCTGACATATCCGCACGAATGGCGTTTTCGATGCCTGCGGTCTGTTTCAGCGACTTGCGCGAAAGCACCATCTGCGCCCCGAGATTGTGATCGGGTTTCAGCATCACTTCGCCGGTCTGCGCCGCATTGGCCGTGCCCACGTCCGCAAGTTCGCCATTGGCCCAGCCTGCAACCGCACCGGCAGTCAGGATCGGCCATTCAACCGCGCCAGAGGGGATATTGACCGATGCAACGCCCATCTTCGCTGCCAGCGACTGCGGAAAGATGCGCCCGATCAGATCGCGGGTCTGTTTCGGCTCGACAAGGCCGCTGCCAATCGTCTCGCCTGCGCGCTGCTCAAGAGCGGCGAAGGGCACCGGAACGCCGCGATAGCCGCCTTGCGTGCGCAGTTCGGTGACGACTTCGCTAGTCGCGCCCGAGAGGGATGCGCCCTCGTCAAGATGCAAGGCAACCTGCCGGAGTTCGAAACGGTCCACCAGATCGGCAAACTCACGATCACTGCGGTTTTCCATTTCGGCTCCGGCTTCCCGGCGTTCACCGTCCTCGGCAATGAGCGCGGCACGATAGCGCGTCTCGTTCGAGCGATATTCGGCATCGAGCGTTTCCATGCTGCGGATTTCATCGGGGCTGGCATCAGCCTTTCCGGCCAGCACCGACAGTTCGGAGCGAATTTCTGACTGGCGACGCTGAATGCGAACGGAATCAAGCATTCTAGGCTTCCTTTTCAATGTCATTGATTTTGAGATGGTTTCGGGTCAGTTCGCGTGTGAAGACGCGCCACGCGAGGCGCTCGGGGCCGTTTTCGGTCCTGCGATCCATTTCCCGCTTCGTCTTTGCGGAATGGCAGGAGATGCAGAGGGTCTGGAGGTTGCCCAGATCAAACGCCAATTCGGGATGCGTTCGGATCGGCTTGATATGATCCACGTCCAGACGCGCACCGCGCGCGCCGCAGGCGACACAGGCGAAGCCGTCACGGCGCTTGGCGGCATGGCGAATGGCCTTCCACCGCACGGAACGATAGACGGCAGCGCCTGCGCGTTCGGTGTCCCGCTTCATGCCCATACCGGTTGCCTCGCTTTGGATACGGGCCTAGCGGTCCTGCGCACGCCCTCGGCAATCGCGAGGATGGAAGCGGCAGCGGCATCGATGCGGCCAAGTGAACGGGCTTTCGCCAGCTTGTGATTGCCTGCCGGATCAACCAGCGTGATTGCATCGGCAAAGGCAGATCGCAGCAGCAGCGAGGGAACGGTTTTGACTTCGCCGTCAAACAGGGCGCGCCGGAACCGCTCAATATCCTCGGCACCGTCTTTCCAGCCAAACCCGCGCCAGATGAAGGGCACGCGGCCAAGTCCGGCCTTTGCCATGGCTTCCGTAAACTCGGCATGGCGGAAACGGTCGCCGCAAATGCAGGCAGGTGTTATACCTTCAAGACGGCGCACGACTTCGGCAAGCCAAGGCCCGGTAGGCACCGTGTTCTCGCCCAGCGTCGAGAGTTCACCGCGCTCATTCATCTCGACATAGCGGTTGCCCACACCATCGGACGCGCCGCGATCAGCAAGCCCAGGGCGCGCAGGAAAGCTGCCAACGGCTTCCAACCTGCCGGTTTCGGGCCAGTAATAGGCCGCTGCCGACATGGAACGCGAACCCCCAAGGTCTATGCCAAGGATGCAAGGCCCGGCCCTCTCGGGCAGGTCTTCCGGGTCCACTTCGCCGCTCATCCATTCGTCTACCGTGACGACAACAGATCGGTCTTCGGTTGAGACGCGTTCATTGCGATTGAGGTTGCGAAAGCTGGACAGGGCCGAACCGCCACGAGCGATGGCACGGCGGGCCTGCGCGACCAGCCATTCCGCCGATGCACCGATGCCTTCCGCTGCGCCCGGATTGGCGATCAGCAGGCTTTCCAGATCGTCCGCAGGCAGGCCGAACGGGGGGCGATGTTCCTGCACATAGGTTCCGGGTGGAGGCTCATCGAGCCAGCGGGAAAAGGTGTTTGCATCGTCCGGGGCCGAGGTGGAGATAATCAGCGCCCGGCCATCACGCTTGCCGAGGCCCGACAGGATAGCATTTTCCAGCGTATCGCCCTTGGCCTGCTCCCATGCGGCCCGTTCATCAAGGATGGCTAGGGTAGGCGCGCCGCCGAGAATGGATTTGCCATCGGCTGGGATAACCCGCAGCAAGCCGCCGCCATTGGCCGGATATTCGACCTCCAGCTTCGCCCCGCGCCGGATGATGAAAAGTTCCTGCTCGGCTTCCGACAGGCCCTCAATGAACCCGATGACGAATTGGAACGCCGTGCGCGCTTGATCGCGGTTGCGCGCCGCAAGGATGATTTCTCGCTTGGGCTGATTATCCCAAACGCCCATAAGCGAGCCAAGGCCGATACCCGCCGACAGAGCGGTCTTCGCATTGCCGCGACCAATCGACAAACAGCCGACCATGACGCCGGGCACCATGGCACCGCGCACGAACCGGCGCTGATATTCTGCCAGCACCAGAGGCTCGCCAGCCTTCGGACCTTCGGGAACCCGCAGCGTTTCAAGGAACGCGATGACCGTTTCAGCGATATTTCCCGAATTTTTTTGCGGGAGAGAGAAAGGATCAGCCCGCCCTCCGTGCGCTGTCACCTCCCCCCGTAGGGCCTCCATTGGGACCACTTGGCACGCTTCCTGCTTACGCGGACGGCCTCTTTTGCGCTTCAGGGCGGCCTCGGTCATGCCGTCCTCGCGTGAATTGCATAGTGGATCGCATCGCCTGCCACACTGTGAACCGGCTTGGCTGACAGCAGGGTGTAAGCCTTACCGTCCGCAGTCACCGTGTCGCCAATCTTCGGCTCGACCAGCGCTGCGCCGGGCAGGGCCATTACGCCTAGCAGGTCATCTGCAAGCACAACTCCAGATGCGACAAGTTCGGTCGCGGCATCCGTTGCAATGAACCGCAACGCCTCTGACACGATAACGGACGTCGAGGGCGGGTCCCATGGGTTTTGAGGTGGAGGGCCTTCGGTGAGCCGCGATAGCGTGACATCACCGCCATAGCGGGTCAGTAATCGCGCGTTGACCGATGTAAAATCCATGAACGGATATTACAACATTGCGCAACTTATGGTAAGTATCTCATTCCGTAACGATGCGTAACGATCAGCATCCGCACCGCAGTCGTTTCCCTAATATATATAACTGCGGTGCGGAATGCGGGCTTAAGCCCCGCTTATCCGCCCCCACATCAGTTATCCGCACTTCCGCACTCATTCCGCAGTTGAGTGCGGTGACTGCGGTTCATGGGCAGGCTTGCCGACCTTAAAGGCTGGATACTCTCGACCATCACGCGATGAATGACTAGTTATGCGCTCAAGCGCCTTGTTAGCCGTCCATGTCCTAATCAGCGACGTAACCCGCCCTCGGGCCATGTTTTGCTGAGCATCGCGATCCGCTTTTGTGGAGCCGGGAGCGCCAATATCCAAGCCAAGCGCTTCTGCCACGAGATAGCCCAGCCAGTCCTTGTTTGCGGGGTTCGCTGCAGGGAGCGTTGCGCGCTTTGCGATGGCCGCTTGTACCATTGCAAGATCGTCGAGTTTCACGCCCTCGAATGCATCTGGCGGCGACCACTTTTCGACTACGCCGATTTCGTCACCCCAAGGATATTCAGGCGTCCCATTGTCCAGATTGACAGACGCCATCCGATACCAAGTGCCCAGCCCACCGCGCGGAGACATATTCGCCTTCGCGCCGTCCAGTGATTGAAAGATTCGGACAACTTCTTTCGGCTCAAGTCCCCATTCTTCCTGCCCTCGCTGCGGGTTAAGAGGTGCCAGGACACGGCCAGCGCGGATGCCGTCACGGAATGCAGAAGCGCCACGCCCATCGTTGATGTTCGGATCGTTTGCGTTCGCGGCCTTGTTTGTATGGTGAACCAGTTCGATTGCAGCGTTGGCCTTGTCCGCTACGTCGCGCCAGGCATCGATAACCGCATTGATTGCGCCGTTGTCGTTCTCGTTCACTGCATGACAGGTTACGAAGGGATCAACGATCAGCACGTCAATACGGCGCTCCCGCATCTGCGCAACCAGTTCATCGACAACCGGCTTTGCGACCGTAACGGTCGTACCCTCGGCAGTCGCGATCTTGATCGGCTGATTGCGGCCACTGTCCACGAACAAGCGCCCCCCAATCTGCTCATCAAAAATCAGGTGGTGGATGCAGGCCGCTTCAAGTCGCCGGTCCAATTCCTCGGTCGTGTCCTCACCGCACCAGTACCAGACGCGCAAACCACCCCGGATGTGAACCCGATTGTGCAGCAATTGGCGGCCTGTCGCCATCGCCAGAGCGTCCACCATGACAAGCGACGATTTTCCAATGCCGCCGGGGCTGATTGTGCCGGTCAATACCTTGCGCGACAAATGATAGCCGTAGAGCCATTGACGTGGTGGAGGCAGACTGCGTTGCCAAGGCGTCGGGGCGATTTTGACATGGCCAGCTTCGCCTTCCGTGCCAACAGGATCAACTGCAGGCCACTGAACCTCGTAAGCTGCGGCGTCCGCCTCAATCTTTGCGTCAATATTCATGGTGCGCCGATCTCCTCGGCTTGGTCGGCCACGATCAGCAAGCGGCGCAGATAACGCGTAATCTCGGCCAGCACGTCCGCTTCGGCAGGGGCATAAATCCATGCCGCAGCGCACTCAGTCACCAACCAGCACAGGCTTCGCGCCGTTGCGCTTTCGGTTTGCGTGGCCTTGTAACTGGCTGCATTGCGACAGGTGCGAATGCGGCGGCGCTGCTCGTATTCCTCGGGCGGAAGTTGCCCGAGAAACACTGTCAGATCATCGACCGCATTCATGCCCCGCCCTCCAAAATCGAAAGGCGGCAACCCAGTCTCGTTGAGATAAGGCGCGCTTCGGCTTGGGCATCGGCATAACTCTCGAACCAGATCCGGGCGCTTTCGCGACCGTCAATGTCGGACATGTAAAGATAGCCGCCAATAGGGCCGCCGGGCTGATCGCTTGGCGATTTGCCGATATAAACAACTGACCAGCGCGCGCTCATGCCACAGCACCCCGCGCTTCGATCCAAGTGATGATTTCAGCTTCGCGCCAGTAACGGCGGCGAGAAATGTAAATTGGCTTGGGAAAATTGAGTGTTTCGTCGTTGAGCCATCTCCAGATCGACATGTCACTAATACCGCCGCACAGCTCCCGGACTGCGGCTGATCCGATCAGTTTGCTTTTCATGGTAACGGGTCCTTTATCGTTAGAACCCGTCCTATTAAGTGCATTTGGAATGTGATCGCAAAAGATGTCTTTGGGAATTAAGTCCTCGACTTAATTTCTGCTTCGAAATTTTCGACCAAGGTTAGCCATTCCTCATCGGAATATGAGTCGCCTTCCTCTGCGGACATGGATTCAGTGAGCACTGCGCTCCGTGCTGCAATGCCAAGGGCAAACATCTCACCCCGCTCAAAGGGCCTTATCCGCGCCCTCACAATCTTTTGGTCCTTCATTACCACCGGGTCAGAAGCGGTGGCTTCAATTGCAGCCTGCCTAAGCCGGCCCGTGGGATAATCCCTCATTAATCCGCGCAAGTGCCTCAGGTAAGTGAGATACGTTCGAAAACCTTCTTGCAGGAGCTGCTTATCCGTCTTTTTTGGTCGGCTCTTGGGCCTTTTGAACTCACCTAATAGATGCCCGGCTAGCCAGTCGCGTTCGTATTCATCGAGCGATACGGATGGGTCCCGCAAACGGCTCGCGAGCTTCGAGAAGTCTCCTTCCCGGCCAGCCTTAACCGCCTCCCCGGCAGCCATCGCGTTTGGATCAAGCAGGCGCGAAATATCCATCACCCTGCCTCCGCCAGCCGAACGACATTATCCGGCTTGCCCTCGACAAGCTCCGTCACGAACCGTGCCCACGCCTCAAGCGCCTGCCGCTTTTCGTCAGCATAATCGTGGCGCTGATAGACCGACACGATACCCGCAGCCGTTCCGCTGACATGGTTCAAGCAAGCCTCGGTGACGCGCACCGGAATGCCCATCCGCGCAAGCCCGGTTGCGCAGGTGCGGCGCAGATCGTGCCATGTCCAATGCTCGATCTCGACTGGTTCGCCCGCTTCCTCGGTCGCAATTTCAGCCATCTTGTCGCGGATGTGCTTGTTGCCTTTGGAGAAACCTTGCAGCGGTGAAGTGCCGTTCGTCGAGAATACATAGCTGGCGCTGGTTTTGGGCAGGGCGGCAACCACTTCCAGAGCGGAAGTAGATAGCGGAACGTCATGCGCGCGCCCGTTCTTGGTCCTGTCCGGTGGGAGGCTCCACAGGTCGCCGTCAATTTCAGCGCGCGGCATCTGCGCAACTTCATTGAGCCGCTGGCCTGTCAGCAGTAGGGTCTTTGCGAACGGTCCCCACGGGAAGCCAAGGTTGTCGCCAGCCAGCCAGAGCAAGCGGATTTCATCATCCGACAAAACCCGGTCCCGGCTCACTTCCTTGGCAACAGCCTTTACGCCCATTGCCGGGTTCATGGAGATAATGTCGCGCTCCACGGCCCAATTCAGAAACTTGCCCAAATAGGCACGGACACGGTTTGCCGTGACCTTGCGCCCGCTGTCTGCAATGCCGTCCAGCAGGTCGATAACGTCACGCTTGGTAATGTCGCCAATATCGCGCTCGCCCCATGCCGCGACCACATGCACGTCTAGCGCCCGCCGGACTTCACGCCCGCGTTTCAGGCCTGACAGGTGTCGCTTGTCGAATTGCGCCACAAGCGTTTTCACCTTGTCGCGCTCGGTCGCTATGGCTTCGCGCTGGTCCGCTTTCGCCGCCTTTTTCGCGACCGCTGGATTGCGCCCATGCTCGACAGCTTCAAGCGCCTCGGTCGCTGCGGTGCGAGCATCGGCAACGCCCATCATAGGCCATTTGCCAAGCGTCAGCTTTGCAGGCTTGCCGCCGAACCGATAGCGCAAGGCCCAGGACTTCGCCCCGCTTGGTTGCACAACCAGATACAGCCCGGACAGGGCAGGATTGGGAATCTCGATCCGCTTGGCAGGGTCAGGCTTGATCGCCTCGACGCCCTTTGTTGTCATCGCCCGTGCCATAGTCAGTAGCTCGCCCCCGTCAGTCAGTAGGTCCATCGGGGTAACACTGGGGTAACAGATTCCAGTGATAAGGCCCGTTACCCCACGTTAGTAACGCAACCTCACATTGGGAGCAATACCCCGCAAATCAGATGGTTTTGGGTGATGTGGAAGTTTTGACTGGTTAGGGTATGAAATGCGCTGAATGTTGACTTTTAATCAGTAGGTCGCTGGTTCGAACCCAGCAGGGCTCACCACATTTCCCTCGGAGGTCTTCGTTGCTTTTCGGTCTCTGCCTTATGAGAAGGCAGATGACGAGCTACTGGCTTGCGATTGCGGTCTCTGATCCGGCGCTTTTGGTATTCGATAGTTTGTCAGAAGTATGACGGACAATCTCGCGAAGCCGGCGGTCGATAAAACGCGCGCCTGTTGACACAAAAACTGTAACTTGGACGTGCCAGCACGGACAAGGCTGAAGACACTTATTCCTTCGCAGAACCCACTCTTTTTACCTAATTAAAGAGAGCTTTGCCTAAGCCGAATGGCCTGCAGGGATGTATATGTACAGGTGTATGCCAGCGATCGGCAGAGCAATTTGTGAACCGCGATTTTGTAGCTATCGAAAAGTGGCAGTGTACTACGCCTCAGTACGCTTCCAGCGAAAATACCAGACTTCGTGCCCCTGCTGACGGGCTTTGGCTTCGTAACGCGTTTCACACCATCCGCCGGGACGTTGCTGGAAGTCTCGAGGATTGTTTGCCAGCCAGTCGAACTGCCTTGTATGACGGCGCATTATCATCAGGGCATGGCGCAGATAGACAGGGTGATCCGTGCCGAAACGGAATTCACCGCCAGGCTTGAGCTTATCGGCAATCATATCGACCGGGCCGTCATTCATCATGCGTCGCTTAGCGTGGCGAGCCTTGGGCCAGGGATCGGGATGTAGCAGATAGACGAAAGACAAAGCGCCATCCGGCACCCGGGAGAGCACTTCAAGCGCATCGCCCATATGGAGCCGCACATTGAAGAGATGTTTGTCACGGACATGTTGTAGCCCGCTTACAACTCCATTCACGAACGGTTCGCAACCAATGAAGCCATGGTCGGGCAGCATATCGGCCCTGTCGGCAAGATGCTCGCCGCCGCCAAAGCCGATTTCAAAATGAAGCGGAGCGTCTTGCCCGAACAAGGCTTCTGCTGTCACCGGGCCCTTTTCGGGTATGCTGATTTGTGGCAGTAAAGTATCTACTAGTTCCTGCTGGCTTTTGCGCAAGGGGCGGCCTTGCGAACGGCCATAGAGACGGTTGAGAGTCGTTGGATCGCCGGGCTTATGAGCAGTCATGGGGCCGGGCCGATATAGCAGGAAGCGAAAGGTGGGAACCGCTTTTATCAAAAATCAGGCAAGAGAGAGAAAAATCAAGCCTGGATGCCTGAATAGCTTGTGAGGCTATCTGCCCTGTCTCCCCGGATTTTCGCATAGATAAAAGCCGGGGAGGTGCGCCGGAAATCTCAAGCAGCTTCCTGTGCGTCGTCAGAATCGCGCAGCACATAACCACGACCCCAAACGGTCTCGATATAATTATCGCCGCCGCAAGCCGTTGAAAGTTTCTTACGCAGCTTGCAAATGAAGACATCGATGATTTTCAATTCAGGCTCATCCATGCCGCCATAAAGGTGATTGAGAAACATTTCCTTCGTCAGTGTAGTGCCCTTGCGCAAACTGAGCAGCTCGAGCATGGCATATTCCTTGCCAGTCAGGTGGACGCGCGCACCATCTACTTCCACCGTCTTTGCGTCGAGATTGACACATAGCTTACCGGTACGGATGACGCTTTGCGAATGACCCTTACTGCGACGGATCACCGCATGAATGCGAGCGATCAGCTCATCACGATGGAACGGCTTGGTCACATAATCGTCTGCGCCGAAGCCGAAGCTGCGGATTTTTGAATCGATTTCGGCAATGCCGGAAAGAATCAGCACTGGTGTTTGCACTTTCGCTACGCGCAGCTTCTTGAGTACATCATAGCCATGCATATCGGGCAGGTTCAAATCGAGCAGGATGATATCGTAGTCATAGAGCTTGCCGAGATCCAAGCCTTCCTCGCCGAGGTCGGTCGAGTAAACATTGAAACCTTCGCCATTAAGCATCAGTTCGATAGCTTTGGCCGTATTCGGCTCATCTTCAATAAGCAGCACGCGCATTGGGAGACCCCTTTTTGCTTCGTGATAACGCCTCGTCCAGCGAGGTGTTGACCCTTGTTAACCACGTAATGTGTCAACAAAAAAGGTTAATTATAGGTAAAGTCAGGATTTGTGCCGATTCGCGTGGCTTTTCAGTGACAGAATCGAGTGCGCCAATTAACTTTGATGCTCGTCTCAGGAGTTCATGGCCAGCTTCTTCTGCCGGCGACGTTGTACCGATGATCCGATACCGATGGCTTCGCGATATTTTGCCACCGTGCGGCGCGCCAGGTCGAATCCTTTATCACGTAGCAATTCGACCAGCTTGTCATCTGAAAGAACCTTTTTGGGATCTTCTGCATCCACTAATGCACGGATCTGCGCTTTTACTGCTTCGGCGGATACCGAACTTTCGCCATCGGCGGAGGCCACACCGCTGGTAAAGAAATATTTGAGTTCGAATGTTCCGCGGTCGCAATGAAGATATTTATTCGATGTTACTCGGCTCACGGTCGATTCATGCATGTCGATTTGTTCGGCGACTCCGCGCAAAGTGAGCGGTTTCAACTCGGAAACGCCTCGCCGGAAAAAACCGTCCTGCTGTTTAACTATTTCTGCAGCGACTTTGAGAATGGTTTTTTGCCGCTGGTCCAGAGCCTTTATCAGCCAGTTTGCATCGGCGAGCTTTTCATTGAGCCAGCTTTTGGCCTCGCGGTTTTGACTGCCGCTGCGCAACTCGACATAATAGGGGCGGTTGACGATCAGGCGCGGTAACGTCTCCTGATTGAGCGCAATGTCCCAGCCGTGATCGCGCGAAGCGGTGATCAATATATCCGGGACGACCGGGGCACTGCTGACACCGCCAAATTGCAGACCCGGTTTAGGATCGTACTGACGCAGTTCAGCTAGCATATCAGCCAGATCCTCATCATCAACGGCACATAGCCGTTTCAGTTGAGCGAAGTTGCTTTTCGCCACCAGGTCGAGATTGGCCAGCAAGCGTGCCATGCACGGATCGTAGCGATCGGCTTCACGAGCCTGAAGTGCGATACACTCACCTAGCGAACGGGCGCCGATCCCGGTTGGATCGAGCGATTGGACCAGTTTCAGTGCCGTTTCAGCTTCCTCGTCGGAAATGCCGAGTTCTCCGGCTGTTTCATGCAGGGGTGTGTGGAGGTATCCTGACTCATCGAGCTGACCTATCAATGTAGCAGCGATGAAAGCGATTTGCGGATCGCTCGTTATGAGTGGCAATTGCGCTTCGAGATGATCGATTAGCGTTTCTTCAGGACTGCCACGTTCCTCAATATCGAACGTTTCGGCTGAAGATGCGCTGCCAGCCTGTGCGGACCAGTCTCCTGTGTCATGATCGCGGTCGAGCGCTGCCGGATCGATGTCGAGCGGTGCATCGGCTTCGCCTTGACCCTGCATCATCAATTCATCCGAAGTCGGGCTATCGCCAGCTTCGTTATCGAGTGGCGGGTTTTCGCCGCTCTCGGCGTGGATATCTCCGCTTTCCAGCAGCGGATTATTTTCCAGTGCATCTCCGATAAAGGCTTCGATTTCCAGATTGGAAAGCGCCAGCAGCTTTATTGCCTGCTGGAGCTGCGGAGTCATGACCAGCGATTGGCTTTGCCGGAGATCGAGGCGCGGAGCGAGGCTCAAGGCGCACGCTTCCTTACAGAAAGATAGTTATTCATGGCATACTGCCCAGGCACGACAGGCAAAATATGCATGTCACGCCTTCCGGGAATCATAGAGCAAAGCTCTCACCAAGATAGAGACGGCGCACATTTTCGTCGGCGACCAGTTCTTGCGGGCTGCCGGCAAAAAGCACCTGACCGCCATAGATAATGCAGGCCCGGTCCACGATATCGAGTGTTTCGCGAACATTGTGATCGGTGATGAGCACCCCGATTCCGCGTTCCTTCAGATCGATCACGAGATCGCGAATATCGCTGATGGAGAGTGGATCAATGCCGGCGAAAGGCTCGTCGAGCAGCATGATAGAGGGTTTGGCGGCCAGCGCCCGGGCGATTTCGCACCGTCGCCGTTCGCCTCCAGAAAGCGCCATGGCCGGGCTTTCCCGCAATCGGGTGAGACCGAACTCATCAAGAAGTCTTTCCAGCTCCGAGGCGCGGACATCCTTGTCCGGTTCGACCATTTCGAGCACGCAGGCGATATTTTGTTCAACAGTCATGCCGCGAAAGATCGAAGTTTCCTGCGGCAGATAGCCGAGACCCAGAATGGCGCGCCGATACATGGGCAATTTGGTGACATCGACGCCATCCATCAGGATGCGGCCGCTATCCGGGCGGACGAGGCCCATGATGGAATAGAAGCAGGTGGTTTTGCCAGCTCCGTTCGGACCGAGCAGCCCCAGCACTTCTCCCTTGCCGACAGAAAGAGAAATGTCCGTTAGTACCGGCCGCTTGTCATAGCTTTTGGCGATCGACACCACTTCCAGCCCGCCTTGCGGAATGGGGGGAGAGGCATTGGCGGGCGCTTCTGCCATTGCTTCGGACAAGGCTTCCGCATCCGGTGCGGTATGTGCTGTAGTGGTCATAGTTCCGATATTAGCAGGTGTGCGGCACTATTGAAGCCCGCTCTGGCAGGAATCCTGCATGATGGCTTCAAAGCAACTCTTCGTATTTCCGCTTCCACTGGCCGCATCGCATGGAACAGCTTGTGGCCGGTCTTGTCTATTTGCCATTCTGGTGGAATAAATTGGTGAGATGCAAACAGGAGCAGGCGTATGCATGATGTAGCTCAGCGTTCTGAAAAGCAGCCGGAAAGCGCCAAAAGCAAGCGTGACTGGCGCCGGCGGATGAGCGATAATGTCGCCTATGCTCTCTTGGCCTATACCGGCCTGCAGATTTTTGTGACCATGCATGCTGTGAAAAACGGGCATGGATCGATTCTTCCCTATTTTGCTCTTATCGTTCTGATTGCTGCCATCATTCCGGCCTGCCGGGCTTTTGAGAGGCGCTGGGACAATCTCACCGATGCCGAGGCACGCGACCCTTCTTTTGAACCTCTTTTCCGGCGCGATCGTCTGGCCTTGTGGTTGTGTGCCATTGGCCTGCCTTTTGCACTTACCCTTTTGTTCAAGGGCATATCCGCGCTTTTCTCGCTATCCTGACCAATCGCATTGCACATGGTTTACCTGACGCGCGGAATCGTTAGGAACGGTGCGATCATACCCGCGACAGGATAATCTGCATGCTTGACCCCGTTACTGCGCAGGAACGCTGCGCAGCGCTGATCGATCTCGCGCTTCGCCATGGAGCGGATGCCGCCGATTCCATCGCAATTGGCAGTGCCAGCCAGAGCGTCGATGTGCGGCTGGGCAAGCTCGAAGGGGTGGACCGTTCGGAAACCGCCGATATCGGTTTGCGGGTCTTTATCGGTTCTCAATCCGCATCGATCAGTGCAAGCGATCTTAGTGATGACGCGCTGTCCGAACTGGCCGAACGGGCAGTGACGATGGCACGGGCCGCACCGGAAGATGCTTATGCCGGGCTGGCTCCCGAAGAGAAGCTGGCGCATGGGCCATTTCCCGATTTCGATCTTGTCGACTCCTTTGAAACCTCGCCGGAATGGCTGCGTGACAGGGCGATGGAAGTGGAGGATGCGGCGCGGGGTGTAACAGGTGTCACCAATAGCGAAGGCGGTTCGGCCAGTGTCGGGCAGAGCTGCGCAGCATTGGCTACAAGCCACGGTTTTTCGGGCTTTTCTGCCGGAACGAGCCATTCGATCAGCGCCAGTGTCATTGCCGGAGAAGGCTCTGCCATGCAGCGCGATTATGATTATGCCACAAGGCGCCATGTCGCGGATTTGCCATCCTGCGCAGCGATCGGCCGCAGCGCCGGAGAGCGGGCGGTGGCGCGGCTCGATCCGGGGCGTTTGCCGAGCGGACCGATGCCAGTCGTGCTCGATCCCAGAGTGGGCGGATCGCTGATCGGACATCTGCTCGGGGCCATGTCGGGCCCTGCCATTGCCCGTCGGTCTAGCTTTCTGCTGGGCCGTGAGAATGACGTGTTATTCCCCGAAAATCTGCGGATTCTGGACGATCCGCACCGGCAACGCGGGTTGCGTTCGCGCGCCTTTGACGGAGAGGGGCTGGCCACTGCGCCGCGCCCTCTGGTCGAGGGTGGACGGATCACCGGCTGGCTTGCCAATTGCGCGGCGGCCCGGCAGCTGGGCATCGCACCGACCGGACATGCTGCGCGCGGAGCGGGTGGCTCTCCGGGTGTCTCGGCCAGCAATGTTCACCTTGAGGCGGGACCCTGTTCGCGCGAGGAGCTGATTGCCGATATCGCCGATGGCATATTGGTGACCGAGCTGTTCGGGCAGGGGGTCAATATGGTGACGGGCGATTATAGTCGGGGTGCCAGTGGGTTTCGCATAATCGGGGGTGAAATTGCGGGTCCTGTGGCAGAATTTACCATTGCAGGGCATTTGATCGACATGTTCAATGCGCTGAAACCGGCAAATGACCTCGAAATGATCCGCGGGGTCAATGTGCCGAGCCTCAGAATTGACGGAATGACCATTGCGGGGACGTGACAAGGGGGCCTGACAGGCTCCGAACAGGGCCATAAACGCGCGAACGGGGCCAGACCCGCATCGGACAGGGCCAGACGCTTATCTGACCGGGCCAGTGAGCGATATGCCTGCGCCCTTATGCCAGCGCGCAGGCCGCCCGGTTCTCGCTGCCTCTATCGCGCCGAGGCTTCTGTCTCCGCCGGCTCTTCCTCCCCGGCAGGCCGGACGAGATTTTTCCGCCAGGGCCCTTTCGCCAGCCAGATCAGGCATAGCAGCGCCGCGCCGCTATTGGCGATCGGATAGCTCCACCACACGCCCAGCACACCCAGCGCTGTCGCCAGGGAAAGCAGCGCGGCGGAGGGAAGCTGCAACAGCCATTGCATCGCGATGGAAATCGTCATCGCCTGCCGCGTGCTGCCCGCGCCGCGAAACACGCCATTCAGCACCTGCACCAGCGCCATCGTGCCGAGAAAGGGGAAGCATATCCGGTTGAGGCGGACCGCTTCGGCAATCAGTTCGGGATTGTCCGGCCCGATCAGCGCGAGCGGAGAGGGGGGCTGTCCGCAAGCTGCGGTTCAGAGCTGAATGATCTCATGATGACGATAAAGTTGCGTCAGATTTGCATGAGCTACGCGAAACTGGCTTCGCCGCTTGATTTTCGGCGTTGGGGATGATGCCTGTTCAACTTTTACCGCCGGGTCGTAATATACCTTGCCGGATGCGAAAGCTTTAAGGAACAACAGAAAATCCGTCTGTTCGCACAGAAGAATCCGCGCACCATAGCTATATTCCGGAGGGGGTGTGCGAAATACAGAAGGTATATAGGCGGCTTGCGCATGTTTGCGGTTCCAGTGGGCCATCATTCCTTTGAACGACCAGAATGCGGCGACTTCCTGCGTTGCATTGATGAGTGCCATCCCGCCATCGAAGTCGGTAATTTTTTCTGTAGTGGCATTATAGCCTGTCAGCGTCATATGCAGGCCGGTCAGGGAATGAGGTGCACGCTGGCAATCGTAGCGTCCGCCAAAATTGAACCGGTCGGGCCTGCCAGCCTGATCCGGGTAACCGAACCGTTTCATGAATGCAGCGACACCTTCCTTGCGATAAATGCCACCGGTCGGTTCAGGTGTCATGAGTGTAACAGGCGATCTGGGCCTGAAAGATACAAAGTCACCTACGCCATATTGCTTGATTTCCCATCCCAGGAAATCGGGTTCGGCGTATTATTAATAAGAAACAGAAATAGCATGAAATTTCTACAAATATCCCAACTGATCAACTTTATGCCATCGCAAAGGAGAGCCTAACAACTTATAGACACGCAAGCAATAATTATCACTTATGCAGAAGTATCTGTTCCATATATCAGAAGCGAGGGTTTCTATGCTCAAGTCATCATGTTTTGATCCGCGCATTTCATAAACGACCGTGGAAGTTCGATTTGACGTCACCTTAATTGAGAAATTAGGCTTCGTGGACAAAGGGTATCCAGAGCTTGATTGAAGCGAGAGCGACGAAGCCGAGATAGGATTCCTTGGTTTTGTCGTAGCGGGTGGCGACCCTGCGCCAGTTCTTCAGTTTGTTGAACAGGC
>NZ_RAPF01000020.1 GCF_003610805.1 Altericroceibacterium spongiae
ACTACGTGGGCGCGCTCGGGCTGCAACTCGACCAGCGCCGGCGAGGCCATCACCTTCGCAAACGCGCTCTGGAACTCCTGCGGGTCGTCGTTGATGTAGCGATGCAGCGCCCGCGCAACGTCGTGGCGATCGAACACGCTCTTTTCGCCGGTGATGAGGGTTAGAACCTGCTCGGGCTTCTCCCGGATCAGCTCGGCATTGCGCCGGGCCGCATCCTCGTCCAGCCGCGACCGCGACACGTCGAGGCCGCGCCGCTCCATCTGCGAGGCATGGACGCCCACATGCTCGGTCGGCGCAATCTCTAGCCCGCGCTCCATGTGCGAACGATGGTCGATCCGAATATCAAGCCCGGCCATCGCAAGCCGCTCGTTGGCGATCCCCTCCCACCTCTGGCGAAGGTCGCGGAGCTGCATATCGGTCGTCGGCAGGTCGTGCGCCAAGAGCCATTTGTTTTCGCGCTCAAGATAGGTCTTGTCGCCTAGGCCGCCCTCGCCAACCTGCCGCGTCGTCATCATCACATGCGCATGATGGTTGCGAACGTCGCTGGCATCGTGCGGCGCATGGATCGCAAAGTCCACCGCCGCGCCATATCGGTTCGCCAGCTCCTGCGCGAACTCCCGCGCCGCCTCTAGCCGCTGCTCGGCCGATAGCTCATGCGGCAAGGCAATCTCGAACTCGCGGGCAACGCGGGCATCCTTGCGCTTCTCGGCAAACTCGGCGGCGTTCCACAAGTCCGACCGATCCCGCGCCCAATCGGCGTTGACGCCTTCCGGCAAGACGATCTCCGCATGTTCAACGCCCTGCTTGGCCGTGTAGTCGTGCGTGATCCCGTCGCGCTCGTTGGTCAACTTCTCCCCGGCACGATAAGCCATTGAGGCGACGGCGCTGCGGCCGCTCGCTCTCGAAACTGGCTTCATGCTCAAATGGTAGATCGCCAAGCAACAAGCTCCGATACCGTTTCGCCTTTCCCATTGGCCGACCAGCCAATGGCGCGCTGAGTTACGCAGTAACTCGTAAGTGCGCCCTTCTCAACTCAATCGCTCCGCTCCTTCGTCGCTCGGTGTGGCGCTTGCGGCAAGGTCGATGCAATAAATTGAGGCCCGGATTGTGCTGCAAAACCGTCGAAAACTCAAGCGCAACGGGCAAACGCTGGAAAAGACAGCCGGGAATGATAGTCTAGGCTAATGACCGGAAAGGGAGATTGAGGAATGGCGCGTAAAACGATCGAACAACGCTTGGCTGAACTGGACGCGCAGCGTGCCACGCTCAAGGCCCGGCTGTCCAAGCAGGAACGCGCCAACGATACGCGCCGCAAAGTGCTGCTCGGCGCGCTCGTCCTGCATCGACTCGAAAGCGGCAAGGATGAGGAATTTTCCCGGCGCTTGGGCGAATGGCTCAAGCGTGAGCTGCCCAACTTCCTGACGCGCCCCGGTGACAAGGAACTGTTTGCCGACCTGATCGGCAACGCGCAGGCCGGGGAGACGACAGGCAGCGCCGGGGGACGGCCGCATGAGTCAGGCGAGACTTGCATGGGGTGCGTTCAAGAACATGATGCGGCAGGCCGCGCGTGATCCGCTATGGGCGTTCGTCGCTCTGCTCGCCGCACCTTTTCGCATCTGGAAACCGCTTCTCGGGCTTCTGTTCCTCCTTGTTATCGTCCTGTTCGTCGTTGGCTTCGGCGGCCGCTTCGCTCTCGAACAAATCGGCTTTCGCGTCGGCTCGGTTCCGGTTCTCCTGCTCGATCTCGTCACGCTGCTGGTGCTGCTGGCGCTCGCCTTCC
The DNA here is from genome assembly GCF_003610805.1 of Altericroceibacterium spongiae. GTDB lineage: Bacteria > Pseudomonadota > Alphaproteobacteria > Sphingomonadales > Sphingomonadaceae > Altericroceibacterium > Altericroceibacterium spongiae. Next base: position 1,781 of record NZ_RAPF01000020.1, read on the forward strand.
GCTTCCTCACCAATCCCCTGATTGTCCATTTCGGGGACATGGACGGCGAAACCCACGGCTCGGCCCGCTTCGCGACGACCAAGGAAACCGCCGCCCTCGCCCGCGCCGATTCCGGCCTGCTGATCGGCCGCGACGGCAAGACCGGGAAGCTCCTGCGCTATGACGGCCCGGCCCATCTGCTGACGATGGCCCCGACGCGCACCGGCAAGGGCGTGGGAACCATCATCCCGAACCTGCTCACCGCCGACCGCTCCGTGATCTGCATCGACCCCAAGGGCGAAAATGCCAAGATCGCCGGCCGCGCCCGCCAGCAATTCGGCCCGGTCCACGTCCTCGACCCCTTCGGCGTCACCGGCCAGCCCTCCGCCGCCTTCAATCCCCTCGACCAGCTCGACCCGGCCGGCCTCGATGTCGCGGAAGATGCCAGCACCTTGGCAGACGCCCTCGTGTTCGATGAACTGGGCATGGCCGGCGAGGCGCATTGGAACGAGGAAGCCAAGGCGCTCATTGCCGGCCTGATCCTCCATATTGCCGCCAGCGAGCCGCGCGACAGGCGAAACCTCGCCACCCTGCGCGAATATCTCACCCTCGCCCCTGAAGCCTTCGCCGCGCTCCTGAAGGACATGCAGGCGTCAACGGCCGCCTCCGGCCTGATCGCCCGCGCCGCAAACCGCCACCTCGGCAAATCCGACCGGGAAGCCGCTGGCGTCCTCTCGGCCGCGCAGCGCCATACCCATTTCCTCGACAGCCCGCGCATGGTCGCCGTCCTCGGCCGATCCGATTTCCGCTTTGCCGATCTCAAGCGCCGCAACGCCTCGGTGTTCCTCGTCCTGCCGCCTGATCGGCTCGCCACCTATTCCCGATGGCTGCGCCTGCTCGTGTCGCAAAGCCTCACCGACATGGCCCGCGATCCTGCCAAGCCGGCCGCCCCGGTCCTCTACCTGCTGGATGAGTTCGCCGCCCTCGGCCATCTGGCCCCCGTCGAGCGCGCTATGGGCCTCATGGCCGGCTACGGCGTCCAGCTCTGGCCCATCCTGCAGGACGTTCACCAGCTCCGCGCCACCTACGGGCAGCGCGCCGGCACCTTCCTGTCAAACGCCGGCGTCCTACAGGTCTTCGGCGTCAACGATCACGACAGCGCCCGGCTTGTCTCCGATCTGCTCGGGCAGGAAACCGTTGTGTTCCAGACCATGAGCCGGGCGCTCGATTCCGACAAATCCGGCATTTCCTACGGGGAGCAACACACCGCCCGCCCGCTGCTGACCCCGGATGAGGTTCGCAACCTGCCGCAGCATGTCGAATTGCTGTTCCTCGCCGGGCAACGGCCGATCGTTGCCGGAAAGCTCGCCTACTATGCCGATCCCGAGTTTCGGGGCCTGTATGACGCTGCCTGACGTGACAGGAAGCGGACCCGGCGCTTTGCGCCGGGACTTTGTTACGAACGGCCCTCCGGCTCTCTACGGCGCTATTGGGGAGCGCGTTCGCCTCCGTGCCGGCGCGGCTTGCGCCGCGATCCACCGCCGACCTGGTGCAAGCTCTATTCAGGGAAACGCCCGGCCACGACGATAGCCCCCCGGCCGGCCCGCTCTCATCATCTAGGGCCGTAGGGACGGCCGGGGGCGGGCCACACACGCAAGCATTAGCGTATTTAGCTATTTACGTATCAACGTGCATAAGGCTCGATCGGCGGCAATCCGTGCTGTGCCAGAACCGCCGAAAGCCCGGCCTCGGCCATCGCCTGAATTGTCGTTCCCTCTGCATCCGCGAGCTGGCGAAGGCGCTGCCAGTCCGATCGCCTGACCTTGACCGTAAGCGCGACAGTCTCGCCCCCTCCCCTCTTTCGCCTCGGCGTCGGGATTTCCACGGCCGGGCGATCGTCCTCGATCGCTGCAAGGCTGGTGGCCTCCGCGCCGGCCTTCGGGCGGGTGAAGGCCGCGAGGCCGGTTGCTTTCTTTGCCATAGGTTTCGCTCCTTCAATACGCGCTTACGTATTTAGCTATTTACGTTCTAACGTGCCTTTAATCCACGCCCACAAAGCCCGGATTTCCTCCGCTGCTTTCCCTTCGGCCTCGAACTCCGTCACGGCGCTGCCAGTCGTGACGGCGCGGGCGAACGCGCGCCGGTCGGTAATCTCGCCGGGAACGATCGGCAGTCCGTAGGCTTCCAGCGCCGCGCGCGTCTCCCCGATCTCGGGCGCACGGAACGGGCAGGCAGACAGGACGAACGCGCCGCGCACCTTCGCGGCCGCCACGATCTCGACGGCGGCCGGGACCGCAGCGAGGTCAAACGCGGACGGTCGGACCGGAATTAAGACCAGCTCCGACCTTCGGGCGATCTGGCCGGCCGCCGGGGCGGCATGGGGCGGGGCGTCCACTACGGCCAAGGTCATGCCCTCGCCCTCGGCCGCCCTAAGCGCGGCGTCCAGTTCCCCGGCCTGCGCCGTGGCGACGATCGGCGTTCCGGCTTCCCGCGCGCTCGCCCATGCGGTCGCGCTCTCCTGTGGGTCGGCGTCGATGACGCAAACCCGTTCGCCGGTCGCCTCGGCCGCCACGGCGGTATGAACCGAAAGCGTGGTTTTTCCGCTCCCGCCCTTCTGGCTCAAAAACGCAATGACGTTCATGCGTCAATCCTTCTTTGCGTGAATACGTATTAAAGCATATAGCTAAGAACGTTACTACGTCTTTAAGCTAGTGCGGCCATTCCTCGGCCGGCCAGTCGCGCGACGTGTGGATGACGCGCACGATCACGACGCTTTCCCGGCCCCCCACGTCCCGCAGCTCATAGGCGATGATGTAGGGATGACGGGCGAGGGACTTTTCATAGGTTCCGCTCACCCGCCCCGGCCGGCCGGTCGCAAATTCGCCGAGCTTGTTCCCGGCGTCCTCGATCGCATCCACGACCCGTTCGGCGGCGAATGGGTTGTCCTCTGCGATATAGCGCAGGATTTCGAGGTTATCCCGCTGCGCCTCAATCGACCAGACAACCGGCCTCATCCGCGCGCGGCTTTCCGGCGCTTCGCTTCCTCGATAACCTCACGCATTTCCGCGACGGCCTGCGCATGGGGGATCACTCGGCCGGCCGCCGCATCAGCCATGCCGCGCTTGATACCGTCGATGATTTCAAGCTCGCGATCGACATAGGCGGCGACGGCCTCGCCGGCGAGGAAGGATTTGCTTCGCTGCGTGTCGTTCGCGATCCGGTCGAGCTTTTCTTTCACATCGGGCCTAACCCGAATCGTCATGGTGGTGCTGGCGGTCATGGAATCGCCTCCGTGTGTTGAATTGTGTACATTCTAGCACGTTGTCCCGGCCGCCGCCATCGCCTTCTATCAAGGTAATACGTTTACACGTCAATACGTATTAACGTAAATAATTAAGCGCCGACCTTGCCCCTCACTCCCTCTCGAAAGCCCATAGGACGTTGGCCGCAGGCGCGAGCGGTGCGGATTAGGTGGTGAGGGTGCCGTTTCCCGGCCCGCGTATAGGCGGGTCGGAACCGCCGCAGGGCTGCGTAAGCAGCCCGAACAGCGGCGACCGCTTATGTTTTCCCTCTTAGATAAAGATCAGATGGGGATTCAGTCTGGTTATCGGACTCACGTTTCATGAAGTTTTTCGCCATGCGCACAAGGGCCTGTCCTAGCGGGCTGTCGCCAGCGTCGAGCTGCGTTCTCTCATCGAGGGGCAGGGTGGTCTTGTAGGCGTCGATTGCCTCGCTCCATGCCCGCTGATCCTGTCCATGATCCGCAGGCGGGGGAGGGGCCTTGCCGAACCGTCCAAGGAACTGCCGGGCCTTCTCCGGCAGAGACAGGCGATAGGCGTTGCTCGCCTGCTGGACCTGTGGGCCACGCCCCTCGTTGCCGGTCGGCTCGTAGCGCCGCAGCCAGTCGATGAAACCATGCGCCCGCAGGTTCTTCAGCGCCCGCACGATCGTATCGCGCGACCGGCCCAAGCGGTCCATGATCGTGGTGATTGACGGCTCTAGCCGGCCGGTGCGGAAGTCGATCAGATTGACGAACAGCCGCAGCACGTCCAGCGCCACCGATCCTAGCGGGCCGCTGCGCTCGCCCTTCTCGTGCAAGCCGGCCTCGTTGTAGATTTCGGCCGCCTTCAAGATCGCCTGCACGTCCTTGCGCGTTGTCGGCCGCCATATGCGGCCCTCCGATCGCCCCCGGATATGACTATGCCGGCGAACTGGCGTCGGGCAGCGCGGGGCCGGGGGCGGAAAGATCAGCCCTAGCGCGGTCTGTCCCGATCCCCGCAGGATGGCCCGGCGCTCATGGGCGAGCGTCGTAAGCTCGCCGGCCTCGTCGTCGGTGAGCTGGCCCGCGCCGTATCGGCTCCAAACCTCCCGCATGATCTCATCAAGCGCGTTCCCGCGCGCGCAGCCGATCGCGGCCGCGTAGTGCGTCCTCAACATATGCCCTCGTCCTTCCATTTGAAGGACATGACGGCGCGGACGGCAGGCACGGCACTCCCGTTTCCGCAAGAATCAATCTTGCGAATTGGAGTGCTCTAGCGTAGATAAGGGGAGACTTTGATGGCCCCGGCTCTACGGTGTGTCTGACGGCCTATAAAACGCTCGACCGCGCCAACGGTCGGGCGTTTTGCCGTTATGTCCCTTGCTTCGCTTCGATATAGAACCTCAACGCTTCCTCGATGATCGGCGCGCGCCCTCGCAAGCCCGCGTCGTCCTTCAGGCGGTCAATCGCCGCGACCAGCTCGCCGGGCAGATCGGCCTGCACAAGAATCCGGCCCTCCGCGCGCCAACGGGCGCGCAGGTTTCGGACACTTTCCAGCTTAACTTGTTCTCGGGTGCGACTCGCCATGTCTACATGAAGAGACGAAATCGCCCGATTCTGCAACCCTTTGCGTAAGGGAGCGAGAAAGGCACTACTTCTAGGGCCGGGCGACTAAACGTAGTTGCGTCAATGCGTATCCACGTCAATGCGTTCTATCGCCCGGTAGATCGTGGCGCGATGCACGCCCAAGAGCTGCGCGACTTCCGCCACCGGCTTCTTATCCTCATGGATGAGCTGGCGGGCGTGGGCGATCTGCTCGGCCGACAGGGCAGGGGAAGGACCGAACCGCACACCTCGGGCCTTCGCCGCGATCCGGCCGGCGCTCGTGCGCTCCACGATCAAGCTGCGCTCGAAATCTGCGATGCCGGCAAACACGGTCAACACCATGCGGCCGGCCGGCGTCGTGGTGTCGGCCCAAGGCTCGGCCAGCGAGCGCAGGCCCGCGCCGGCCTCCTTGATCCGCTCCGCGATCGCCAGAAGGTCGGCCGTCGATCGGGCGAGACGGTCTAGCCGGGTGATCGTCACCACGTCGCCGGCGCGCAAGTGGTCGAGCATCCGCGCCAGCTCGGGCCGGTCCCGCTTCGCCCCGGAAGCCTTTTCCTCAAAGATGCGGACGCAACCGGCCGCGCCAAGGGCGGCCCGCTGCGCATCGAGGTCCTGCCCGCGCGTCGAGACGCGGGCATAGCCGATGAACGCCCGGCTGGCGTTGGAATCTGGTTGGCGGCTCACGGCTCCCCCTGTCGCAAATCATGTCGCAAGTGTCTTACCACTTGCGACAAAGACGTGCGACACGAAAAGCCCTGATTTTCCGGGGCCGGCCGATCTGTCGCGGGTTTTAGTAGTTCTGCGACAAGCTAAGATCGAAGAACAGCCGTATGCATCACGCTGCTTCGGCCAGGCGCTGTTAGTAGTTCCTCGCTGGCGGTGACAGGCTCTCAATTATCCTACAATCTGCAACTAGGCCGCATCCACACTGGTCGATCATCCGGTCAAGTTCGGACTTAAGCGCGATTAAGTCTTGGATTTTTTGCTCGACTTCCTTCCGGTGCTCCTTTGCAATCGCATCAACCGCCGCGCAAGACCGCGAACGATCGTCAGCCAGCTTGAGAAATTCCCTGATCTGATCGAGCGAGAAACCAAGTTCACGCGCCCGCCTGATGAAACTGAGCCGGCTGAGATGGACCAACTCATATGCACGATAGTTGCCACCGGTACGCGAGGGTGCCGGCAGGAGGCCGTTCTTTTCGTAAAACCGGATCGTCTCGACCTTGGTCCTTGTCCGCCTGGCCAATTGGCCGATCATCAGAATTTTGTCGTTCATCTCTTGACCCTATAGTGACTACAGGGTCTATCTGGGGTGTCACATCGGAAAAGTCGAGGTGAGATCATGGCGGCAGCGAGCCCCTACAGACTGCGCGTAGAAGGCATGGACTGTGCATCCTGCGCATTGAAAATCGAGACGGCGATGCAGCGCTTGCCGGGTGTTAGCGACGTCAATGTCAGTTACGCCAGCGAGACGCTTGCATTGCAATTGGATGAGGACCGCACGGCCCTCGGCACCATTGAGCAAAAGATCCGAGCACTTGGGTATACACCAGTGGTCGAGCAGGCCGAGCCAAAGGCGAGCCTGCCTCGGAAGCGTATTACTGAGGCGTGGTGGAAAGGCAGCAAAGGTCGGCTTGTCCTCCTTACTGGTGTGCTGTTCGTTCTTGCCTTCGCCCTCGCGCGTATTCTGCCGGATTGGGAGCAATGGCTCTATTCAGGCGCGGCGCTGATCAGCGTTATCCCGTTCGCGAAGCGGGCTGTCGCCGGCGCGATATCCGGATCGCCCTTCACCATTGAGACACTGATGACAGTCGCAGCACTCGGCGCGGTCGCCATCGGCGCGGCCGAAGAAGCTGCTGTCGTGATCTTCCTGTTCGCAGTGGGCGAACTGCTTGAAACCGTGGCGGCCGGCCGTGCGCGGGCAGGCATTGAAGCGCTGATCGATCTCGTACCCCGGGTCGCGTTCCGCGAACGTGACGGTGCCGTTGAAAAGGTCGCTGCCGAAGAGCTGGCCATCGGTGATGTCGTCGTTGTTCGGCCTGGAGACCGCGTGCCGTCTGACGGCACGGTGATTGACGGTGTATCTGAGGTCGATGAGGCGCCCGTGACAGGCGAATCCGTGCCCGTGCTGAAAGAAGCCGGCGCAACCGTCTATGCGGGCAGCATCAACGCGAATGGCGAGCTTCGGGTGTCGATCAACCATGTCGCGGCTGACAACACCATTGCTCGCATCATCCACATGGTCGAGGAAGCCCAGGAGTCAAAGGCCCCCACGGCGCGCATGATCGACCGCTTCAGCCGCTGGTATACGCCGGGCGCGATGGTCGTCGCGGCTCTGATCGTTGTCGTGCCGCCTCTCGCCTTTGGCGGTGACTGGATGACATGGGTGTATCGTGGCCTCGCCACGCTGCTGATTGCCTGTCCATGCGCACTCGTGATTTCCACACCGGCGGCCATTGCATCCGGTCTTGCCGCTGGGGCACGCCAAGGATTGTTGATCAAGGGCGGCGCGGCGCTGGAAACACTCGGGAAGGTCATAACGGTTGCCTTTGACAAGACGGGAACGCTGACGCGCGGCCGTCCCCAGGTGACAGATATTGTGCCGATCAGAGGTGACGAGAACTCGGTTCTCGCCATCGCGGCGGCTGTCGAGCGCAACACCAGCCACCCGCTCGGTGTCGCAATCGTGGAGGCAGCAGAGGGGCGCGGGCTCGAACTGCCCGCCACCTTCGGCGGCGGCATCGCGACACCCGGCAAAGCGGTCACGGCGCGGCTGAAAGACGGCTTCGCCTCGGTCGGCTCTCCTCGGCACGCTGCTGAACAGGTTGCCTTTGAAGAGAGCATCGCTGAGACGATCACTAAGTTGGAAAGCCAAGGCAAGACGGTTGTCGTGCTTATGAAAGGAAAGACCCTAGAGGGATTGATCGCGTTGCGCGACGAGCCGCGCGACGACGCTATCGAAGGTGTGAAACGGCTGACGGATCGGGGTGTGCGCGCCCTGATGCTGACCGGCGACAACAAGCGCACGGCCGACGCCATCGCGGCCCATCTCGGCCTTGAGGCGAGCGCCGAACTCCTGCCCGACGCCAAGCTTGCCAAGATCGGCCTCCTCAAGGCTGATGGGCCGATCGCCATGGTGGGGGACGGCATCAACGACGCACCGGCGCTCGCTGCCGCTTCCGTTGGCGTTGCCATGGGTGCGGGCACCGATGTCGCGCTTGAAACCGCCGATGCCGCGCTGCTCAGAAACCGGGTGACGGGTATCGCCGATCTCATCGAATTATCGCAGACGACGCTCGGCAATATCTGGCAGAACATAGCAATAGCACTTGGATTGAAGGCCGTCTTCCTCGTGACGACTCTATTCGGCGTTACCACGCTCTGGATGGCTATTCTCGCCGATACGGGCGCTACGGTCCTCGTTACGGCAAATGCGCTACGCCTGCTGACGTGGCGCGGCAAATGAACCGGAACAGTGAGCGCGTGCAGGTTGGCCCCGCTGCATTGATAGTCGCCATAGGAGCGGCGCTCGATCTTGCAACGAAGGCATGGGCGCGGGCGAGTCTCGAACCCTATGGCCCTGCTTTCGACTTCTTGCCCTTCGTATCTCTGCACCTGACTTTTAACGAGGGCGTGTCGTTTGGTTTGTTCGCTTTCGAGGGCGATACGGGCCAAGCCGCTTTAGTGGTCGTTACAGGATTGCTGACCCTTGCCATGACCGTATGGGCCTATCGGTCGCAAGGTTGGCACCGGGCGGCCCTTTCACTGGTCGCAGCGGGCGCTCTAGCAAACCTGATCGACCGAAGCGCACGCGGCTCTGTCACCGACTTCCTGAACCTGCATTTTGGGGATTGGCATTTCTTCGTGTTCAATCTGGCAGATATATGGATCAGCTTAGGCGCTGCCTTTCTGCTGGGTCTACAAATCATCCCGCAGAAGAACAAAATCACATCGATTCCATAAATATAGGACGCAGCTCGAACAAGCGCCAAGGCTACTGAGGCGCTGGCACGGTGATGGTGCAACGCTGGTCCTCGCCGGCCGTGCGCGCGGCCTCCCAACAAGCCGCTACGGCCTCCCTGTTCGCCTCAATGAGCTGATCAGCCGAGACCACGCGCTGCCACGCTTCCGGGCTGTCGAACGCCATGAGACTCATACCGGCCCGCCACGGCGTTTCCCCCATGACAACGCTGGCGACACGCGGCGCGGCCGAGAACGGCAACAGGCGCGGAAGGAACAGCATCACCACCGCGCCGGCGAGCAGGCCGATAGCGAAGGCGACGACAAGCCACCAATTTTGCCGATCGCGCTCCCGCGCGCCGGCGACATGCGCGGCGAGGTTCCGGCCGGCGCGCTCGAGGTCGGACGCCTGCCGTTCGAGCTGCTGCGCGGCGGTGCGTATCAGGGCCTCGCCGCTACGCTCGAGCGCGGCCGCATAGTGCTGCGCCCCCTGCCGAAGAATGGGCGACTGCTCGACGCTGTGCAGCCGCTCCGCAACAGTGTCGAGAGCCTGCACGAGCTGGGCGAGCTGGGGCTTGTAATCGGTCTGCGGCTCGATCTTGTCGAGCTGGTCGAAAGCGGCTTCCAGCCCGCGCCGCATCACGGTCATTTCCGCGCCGATCTGCGCGCCCTGCGTCTCGATCGTGCGCCGGAGCGCGTCGAAAGCTGCGGCCGGGTCGCCGGCGTCCTCGTCCAATGCTTCCGGTTCGATTCCTTCCCTGTCGTCGTCCAGTTCCGCCATGATCTCCCTGCCTACATTCCCAAGCCGATACCCCGGCTAATCTGCCGGCTGCGTGTCATTTCCTCTTGCAGCGCGCGGGCAATGCTCTGCTCCCGGCGCAAGTCCTGCCCGATTCCAAGCTCCCGGCTGCGATTCCGCACGATGGATTCCGCCTGCGGGTCGCGCTCAAGGCTCTTGGCAAGGCCGCTCATCTGGCTTTCGACCTTGCCGCGTGCCTCGTCGTGTTGCCAGCCACGAAGCTCCCGGCGCTGGCCCTGTAGCTCCTGCCAGCGTTCAACGAACCGCTCGGCCCTGATATTCGGGTCTTGCAGCGCGGCGTTTTCGCGCTTCATTCCGTCGATGACATGCGCGACACGCTCCCGGCCGGAAAGCTCGGTTATGGCGCGTGCCGTCGCCGGGTCGTTTTGCAACGTCGAGCGCAGCAAATCTTTCATGCCGCCCTGCACCTGGTCGAGCTGCTGGCCGGCATCGCGCATTTCCTGCCGCTGCATGTCGAGGACCGGCAAACCCTCGCGCCGATGCTCCGCGACCGACTGATAGGCCCGCGCATAGCGGTCAACAGCCTGCTCAAGCGGCGACTGCCGCCGCGCCCGCTCGGCCAACCGGTCAGGCGCCGGTGCCTGCCGCAAGCTCCCCTCTCTTTCCGGCCGCTCTGTGCGCTCCTGTGAGGGGGCAGGACGCGCATTGAGCTTGAGGCCGGCGAACATACCGCGCCGCTGCTTCTCGGCCTGTTGCGGCCGTTTCTGGTCGATCTGCGAGCCGTCCTCGCCGGCGCGGTCTGGCTCGCGGCTCTCGGTCGCCGCGCCGCGCTCGAGTTTCAGGCCCTCGAATGGCCGTTGGCGCTGCTGTCGATCGGCGGCGAGATCCTCGCGAGGATTTGCACGAAGATCCTGCGCGAGATCCGCGCGGACTTTTTGCGAGGATCTCCGATCAAGGGCATGATCCCCGGCCGTCGACTCCCGTTCCGCACGTAGCCCGGCGCGCTCGGCCGGAATCTCGATCTCGCTGCGGACGCCCATTTGCTCCGCGATCCCGCGCCGCTCGGCAAAGTCGCGGGTATAGTCGAGCGTCGTTTCCTTCACGCCCGACCGGGACAGGCGGCGTTCTAGCTGGCTATAGGCCAGCTCGCCGGCGTCCTGAACCTTCCATGTGTTCCGGTGCGTCTGCGTCCCATCCGGCAAGGTGACAGGGGTGGAACCCTCATGCTGTAGGCCGATCCTCTCCCCGATCTCCGGCGCGGCCTCTTTCATGGCGCGCTCAAGATCGACGCCCCAAACCGTGCGCTGCTCACCCTTGCCGTTCTCCAGCGTCACGAAATAGCTCTGGCTGTTGCCTTCCTTGTGCTCGAACGGCGCGGCCCCATGCTCGACCAGCCGGCCGGCATGGGTGAACTCGTCCTGTGCCGCGTAGAGCTGCACGCCGTCGCGATGGCGGGTCATGGCGACATAGGTTAGATGCCGGTCCATCATCCCCGACGCCAGCACAAAGGAACGATCGACCGTCGCCCCCTGATTTTTGTGAATCGTCGTCGCATAGCCGTGGTCGATCGCCTGATAGTCGCCCATCGGAACGCTGACGTTCTCGCCGCCCCGGCCGTCCAGCGTGGCGATGATCCTGCCGGCCTCGACATGCTCGACCGTGCCTAGCATCCCGTTTTTCACGCCAAGGTCGCGGTTGTTCTCCAAGAACACGATGCGGTCGCCCGGCGCGAACTCGCGCTTGCCGTCATTGGTCTGGAAGGTCAGCGCGCCGGCGTCCTCGCCCTGCGCCAGCTCGCCCCGGTCCTGTAGCTCGGTCCTGATCGCGTCATTGATGGCCCGAACATCGGCCCGTCGATGCGCCATCGCTACGCGGGTGCCGTCCGGGCGCTCGTCGCGGTCGGCAAGGTAATCGCGCACGATCTGGCCGCGCACGTCCTCGCCGGTTTCGGCAAAGCTGATATTGCCCCGATCCCGATAGGCCGCCAGCCCCTCGGCCGTCCGGTGCGTGGCGAAGTCAACCGACGCCTCCCGCTGCCAGTCCACCCGCTGCCGGCGAATCTCGGAAAGCTCGGCATGGCCGATTTCCTCCGTGATCGCCCGGAACGGTGCGCCGGCCCCGATCGCCTGTAGCTGCTCGTGATCGCCTACAAGCACGATCTTCGCCCCGCGCGCCTCGGCCTCGCCAACGAAGCGGGCGAGCTGGCGCGAGCCGACCATGCCCGCCTCGTCGATCACGAAGACGTCGCCGCGGCCGATCGTGCCGCGGTCGTTCTCCCAACCGCGGGACCATGACGCGAGGGTGCGGCTCTGGATGCCGGAACTTTCCTCCAAGCCCTCGGCCGCCTTGCCCGACAGGGCCGCGCCGTGGACCTGATAGCCCTCGGCCTCCCACGCCTCGCGCGCGGCCGCGAGCATGGTGGACTTGCCAGCGCCGGCATAACCGACAACGGCCGCGATCCTCTCCGGGCCGGTGATATGCTCGATCGCCCGGCGCTGCTCGTCGGACAGCCGGGCGGAAGCATCGCCGGCGCTGCGCTGAATGGCGGCGTCCTGCCGCTCTATGGCGCGCTCGACATGCCGGCGATCGACGCCATGACCATGCGCGCCGTGCATCCGCTGCGCGCTCTCGATCATGCCGGATTCGAGCTCGACCATTTCGCGGGTCGAATAGCGGGCAAGCTCGATCTCGCCCGTTGCTGCCGGGTCCCCCACTACGTGGGCGCGCTCGGGCTGCAACTCGACCAGCGCCGGCGAGGCCATCACCTTCGCAAACGCGCTCTGGAACTCCTGCGGGTCGTCGTTGATGTAGCGATGCAGCGCCCGCGCAACGTCGTGGC
>NZ_RAPF01000021.1 GCF_003610805.1 Altericroceibacterium spongiae
AAGGCGGCTCCAGCGAACGAACCGGTTGTAGATCGTCTTATGCGGACCATAACCCTTGGGCGCATCGCGCCACATCAGCCCATGCTTGATGACGTAGACGATCCCCGACACGATCCGCCGATCATCGACCCTCGGGATACCATGCGACAGCGGGAAAAACGGCTCAATCCGGCGCATCTGCGCACGGCTCAACAAAAACGGTACATCCATCGGCAGCGCCTCCTCGACACTACCATTGAATCAACCAATCATACCCCACGCAAGCAATTTAATAGGTCCTGAGCCTAAGCAGCGAGACCGCGCTGGCCGGTTTCAGCCTCACGCCCTCACGGCAGGTCATGGCCGATGCCACACCGCCCAAAGGTTATATCGCCGAAACCAGTCTCGACGGCACGCACTGGACACAGCAGGCAGAAGGCGAATTCGCCAATATCGCCTATGCTCTGGCAACCCAGCGCATCGCTTTCCCGCAAGCGGCAAAGGCCCGCTATCTGCGCCTGACTTTCAAAGCCCCTGCCACCGACCGGCCGGTGCTCGCCATTGCCAATATCGGCGGTTTCACCGAGGCCCGCTGACAAAGAACCGACTGCGGCGCCTTGCAGAGCGCCGCAGTCTGTTGCGCCAGATATGCGACAAAACGCAGCGCACCGCGCTTTAAAAGCGGCAGAGCCAGTTTACATGATTGGGACAGCAGCGATCTGCAGGTCATGCACAAGGAAAACCAGCCTATGACAGCCCCCATCCGTGTCGGTTTTATCGGACTGAACCCTGACAGCAACTGGGCCGCAACGGCCCATATTCCTGCGCTCCGCTCGCTTGGGGACAGTTTCGAGATTACGGGGGTCGCCAACAGCACCCCGGAGAGCGGGCGCAAGACCGCTCAGGCGCTGGGGCTGAAACATGCTTTCGACACACCGGCCGATCTCGTCCGCTCACCCGATATCGATCTGGTCACGGTGACGGTCAAAGTGCCGTATCATTTCGAGCTTGTGTCACAGGCTCTGGAAGCCGGTAAACATGTCTATTGCGAATGGCCGCTCGGCAACGGGCTGGAAGAAGCGCGCAAACTGGCCACCATGGCCGCAGAGAGAAACCTCGTGGCCGTTACCGGAACGCAGGCCCGGGCCGCGCTGGAAATCCGCCATCTTCGCAAGCTGATTGCCGATGGTTATGTCGGCGATGTTCTGTCCACCACCATTGTCGGGTCGGGTGGTAACTGGGCCTATCAGACAAATGCAGCGCTCTATTATCTGTTCGACAAAACCAATGGCGCGACCATGCTCGATATCCCCATGGCGCATACGCTGGCAGCCCTGCAAGACGTTCTGGGCCGGTTCGATGTGCTCAAAGCCACGATGATGAGCAATTTCGACACGGTGACCGTAACCGATACCGGAGAGAAAAAACCCAAAACCGCTGCCGATCAGATCATGATGCAGGGCAGGCTGGCGAGCGGCGGGGCGCTTGCAGTGCATTATCGCGGCGGGATCAGCAAGGGCACCAATCTGCTGTGGGAAATCAATGGCACCGAAGGCGATATTCAGGTCACTGCCGATCTCGGCCATGCGCAGATGGCGCAATTGCACATTAAGGGCGCGCGCGGCCAGCAATCCGAAATGGCCGATCTGATGCCCGATGCGTCTCTCTATAATGGCCAGCCCGACTTTGCCGGGGCGCGCAATGTCGCCGGTATTTACGCGATGCTGGCCAGAGACATTCAGGAGGGAACAAGCACCGCGCCGAGCTTTCAGGACGCCGTTGCGCTGCATGAAATCCTTGCCCGCATCGAAACACTGGCTGCAACGGATGGGTGATCCGGCAGACGCTGCCGGCTCTTTCTGCCTTTTCGCCAGACCGGGAAGGACAAGGCGCGACATACCCAAAATAAACAAAATGTAAAAACTACTTGAACCGCTTGAGCGGCTCCCATATGAAATTTGACACAATGAAAAATCCATATGGGAGAGTGAAAATGAATTCGCTACAGGATCTTGTCAGCACACATGGCGGGGCGCTCAAAATGTTGCGCAGCGCGCGGCCCGAAACCGGCGCTCCGGCCCATGCGGCGATGCAGCCGCAGCCGATGATTCCTATCGTCCCGCAGGAATTTTCCAGTTGGGATCAGGAACAGGAGGCCTGGCGCAATGCAGTGGTGCTCTACGATCAGACGCACCACATGACCGATCTTTATATTACCGGCACCGATGCGGTGCGGCTGTTTTCGGATATTGCCACGAATAATCCGAAAAACTACGCCACAGGGCGCGGCAATCAACTTATTCTGTGCAATGCGGAAGGGTATTTTCTGGCCGATGGTATTTTGTGCGGACTGGAAGATAATCACTTCCTGTTCAACGGGCTCGAACCGGGATGCAATCTGATCCGCTATTATGCCGAGACGGGCGATTACAATGTCGAGCTGAACAAGGTTCCCAAATCCGAAGCCTATCCGAACGGTGAAGCACGGGCGCGGACATTGTGCCGGTTCCAGTTGCAAGGCCCCAATGCCGCCGCCCTGATTGAGAAACTCAACGGCGCACCCATGCCGGCCATCGGCTTCTTTCATATGACCGATCTCAAGATCGGGGACATTCCCGTCAAAGCCTTGCGGCACGGTATGGCCGGCGCCGTTGGATGCGAATTCTGGGCACCGTTCGAACAGCGGCATATCATCCGGGAAACCATCATTGCGGCAGGCAAGGAATTCGATCTGCATTGTGTCGGACACCGCGCTTATGTGACTGCTTCGGTGGAGTCCGGATGGGTCGGCGCACCTATGGGTGCCTTCTTCACCCATAGTATGAAACCCTATCGTGAATGGCTGGCAGCCGACAGCGCCGAAGGGTCTCTGCTTTTACGCGGCAGTCTCGATACAGACAATATCGAAGACTATTACTTCACGCCTTATGAACTGGGTTACGGCCCCTTCGTTCATCTCGATCACGATTTCGTCGGCCGCGATGCACTCGCCGCGCTGGATCCCGCGGAGCAGCGGCATAAGGTAACGCTTGCCTGGAATGCCGATGACATTGCCGATCTCGTCAAAGATATGCTCGATCCCGAAGGGGAAGGGTATAAGCCGCTCGATTTCCCCTGGCCCGAGCATCAGATGCAGACCTATCGTCCGTATAATGCAGTCATGGCGGGGGACAGGCGCGTGGGCGTGTCGCTGAATAGCTGCTATCAGCGTTCGGAACGGGCCTTCCTGTCACTGGCAATGGTCGAAGCCGATATTCAGATCGGCGATGAAGTCGAACTGATCTGGGGTGAAAGCGGGAGCTATTTTTTCAAGGCCACGCCGATGAAGCGCATTCGTGCCATTGTCAGCCCGGTTCCCTATTCCCGGGTTGCCCGTGAGAGCTATCGCAGCAAAGCGGCATAAATTTTTCAGCCTCGGGGGGCTTGGATTTTACCTGTGAAAGAAGATAGGTGACAATCCGAGCCGACCCGGGGATAATGATGGCCATCACAAAAGAAGATCTTGAAAGACGTGCCCAGATAGGGCGCGAACGCCGGGCACGGACGCGAGCCAGAATCCTGCTTGCGGCCTTTAATACGCTGGGAACCGAAAACGGCCTGCTATCGCGTATCGAGGATATCGCCGCGGCTGCCGATGTGACACGCGCCACCTTCTATAACCATTTTGCCGGGATGGAAGAGCTGCTTCAGGCGCTGAGCCATGAAGTCACTCATGATTTTCTCGTGGCGGTGCGCCGCACGGTCGATTCCAAGCCGGACCCGCGCGAGCGGGCCACTGTCGGCATTCGCTATTATCTCCACCGCGCCCGCAATGACGAACAATGGGCCTGGTCAATGATCAATATGAGCGGGAATGGCATTATTTTCGGTGCCGAGACCTTCCAGCAGGCGGAACAGACCATTCAGGAAGGGATGGATTCCGGCATGCTGAATCTGCCCTCCAGCCAGGTCGGTCGCGATCTGCTGATGGGAACCTCGCTTGCAGCAGTCGAAACCATGGTGCGCGAAGAGACACCGGAAGATTATCCCGAAGCGATCGCAGGCTTTATTCTGCTGGGGATGGGGGTCAACTATGAAGAGGCTCGCCAAATCGCGCATCTGCCTTTGCCCGCCCTTATCGATGAATGATACAGGGCAGATCTTTCGCCATAGAGCTTTAAGCGAAACAGCCCGCTCTAATCCTCTTCGGCAATTCTGACACTGAGTCCGTCCAGATTATCGTTCAGCTCTATCTGGCAGGACAGACGGGAATCGGTATCGCGATCCTCCGAACTGTCGAGCAGATCGTCTTCATCCTCTCCCATGGGCGGGAGCCGTTCGGCAAAGGCGGGATCGACATGCACATGGCAGGTTGCGCAAGAACAGCACCCGCCACACAGCGCCAGCAATTCGTCTATTCCCGCATCGCGGATCGTTTCCATCAGCGTCCAGCCAGGATGCAGCTCCAACCGATGTTCCTCGCCCTCACGGGTCGTGACAATGACTTCTCCCACACTGTTTTCCTTATTCGTACCGTTTATCGTTGCGGCGCTGCCGGCCTGAGGATCGCTCAGGCCTGTTGCAATGCGTCTGTTTTATCGAGCGATTTCATCATGCGCTGGAACAGGGTGATGGCCTTGTCCGCATTCGAGGGCATCGGGGGGCGCTCTGGTTCGCAGGCAATGATCCGCTGCTGCGCCTCAATCATGACCTTGTCTTCGAAAAAGGCCTGTCTGGCCGTGTCGATCATCAGATCGGCAATGGCATCATCGCCGAAAGCGGAACCGGGGCCCCAGCTGAAGTAGTAACGTGTCGTACTTTCACCTGTGGGGACAACAGCTTGACTGGTGAAATTGTTGAACAGCACTTCCCGATCTTCGCCTGGCTTCGAAAAGTCACAATCCTGTGCCGTTCCTTTCTGGTAAATAGCTGTATATAAAAGAAATACGCCGGGAATGATGAAATCGTAACTGGTCCATATATCGACTCTGTCGAGCCCGGCCGCTTTCCCGAGAGGCGGCACTGGCGGAGTGTTCACGATCCAGCGTGAATTGCGTACACCATTAGGGAGCGTCTCGACGACCGGACGATTGACCGACCATGCCTCATCCGCACCGAAACTGTTGCTGTGGACATAAGTCAGATGAGTCAGATCGAGCAGATTGTCGTTAATCAGCTGATAATTGGCTTCGTAATCGAGTTCCCCTCTGCGCAAAATCCATTCCGGATCGTCGAGCGCTTTGGCATCGGCGATAAGGGCCGTATCGGTGGGTTCCTTGTCTCCCATCCAGACCCATGCCCAGCTCGATTTTTCATATACCGGGTAGCTGCGCACACAGGCCCGCCTGGGGATCATATCCTGGCCGGGAATATCGTTACACTGGCCGTCGGGTGCGAATCTGAAGCCGTGATAGAGGCACCGGATATCGTCCCCTTCAACCTGCCCCATCGACAGCGGAGCCATGCGATGGATGCACCGGTCTTCCAGTGCCACCAATGTTCCATCTTCCCGGCGATAGAGAACAACCGGTTTGCCAAGCAGCATACGCTGGCGCGGTGTCCGGTCGAACTCATCGGCCCACCCGGCGACATACCAGCTATTATAGATGAGATTGCTCATATTCAGGTCCTTAAAATAAGGGGGTGCCATTGAAGGAACATGCGATGACACCCCCTGAAAGGAGCCGCAGGGGAGGATGACCCTGCGACTGAAGGAGCGCGTTAGAAGTTGACGCCTGCTCTGAGATACCATTCGCGCGGGCGGTTATAGGTCCCGAAAGCGAGGCCGAAACCGGGATTGGAAACGCCGGTCACAAGGACTCGCTTGTCGAAAATATTGGTCACGCCGCCTTGCAGAAACCACTCCCTGCCGGGCGCATTATAAGTGATGCTGCCATCGACAATATCGTGCGTTGGACGAGCGAGCGCCTCGGTCCGCTCGACATCGTTGAACACCTTTGTCTGATGCGACCAGGTAACGCTCGTGGTGATATCGCCGCCATTGGCAAGCCCGGCGACATAGGTCGGGCTGACATTGAGCGACCATTCGGGGGTCTTGGGCAGTTCCGTCCCGTCTCTTACGCCCAGCTGGAACGCATTGGGCGCAACCACCGACTGGTCGAGCACATCCTTGAAATAGGCATCCAGATAGCCGACCGAAGCATTGATCGTCAGCCCGTCCACCGGAGCCGCTACAGCTTCGATTTCGAAACCCTTGATGCGCGCATTACCGGCATTCTGGAAAATCGGGCTCACACCCGAATAAAAGGTGAGCTGAATGTCCTTGTAATCGGTCTGGAATGCGGCTGCGTTCAGTTGCAGACGCCGGTCGAGCAAGGTCGACTTTATGCCCACTTCATAGGTGGTGGCCTTTTCTTCATCGAAATCGGGCGCATAGGACAAAGGCGCGGAGAGGCGGGTCGTCCAACCACCGGTCTTATAGCCTTTCGAATAGCTGCCATAGACCATGAGATCATCGCTAGGATGAAGCTGGATGCCGAATTTGGGAGAGAAATTGGAGAACTTCTTTTTCTGTTTCTCATCGACATAAAAACGCAGCGGCTCATCTTCGACAGGGAAGCCGGCAACAGCATAGCAAGGCGCCGTTGCGCCGGGCCCTGTCGGAATCTGCGCATAAGGATCGACCGTTCCGTCAGGCGTCGCGCAGTTCAGAGCCTTGTAGAGAAGGCCATTGAGATCGCTCTGGGCCCCAAGCAAAGATTTATTCTCTTCGGTGTAACGCCCCCCGATCGTAATCCCGAGCCACTCATTGATACGCCAGTCGATCTGGCCGAATACAGCCCAGTTATCCGTATCCAGATCGTTCGGCCCGTCGATTTGCAGCAGGCCCTGTCCGAAAGCCATCCTGTCATTAAGGGAGGCATGTTCTTCGAAATAATAGCCGCCCAGAACGACATTCAGGCTGTTATCCAGAAAGGCGCCTATGACCTGCAGTTCCTGGCTGAACTGGTCCTGCTGCATGGAGAGAGACCCTTCGGCCAGGTCGACCGGACTATTATCCAGATCCACGCCTGAGCCCCAGTCGAGATTGCGATATCCGGTGATCGATTTGAGTGCAATCTGATCCGACAGATCGATATCCACCGTGCCGGAAAAGCCATAACTTTCCAATGTGTTATAGTTGTTCCCGGTCGCATAGCTGCGATCGGGATCGGTGCTGACGAAGCGCCCGTCATAAGTCAGCCGGTTATTATTCGGATCGCCATCGGTATTCACACCTCCCAATGCAGAACTC
Source organism: Altericroceibacterium spongiae (assembly GCF_003610805.1). GTDB lineage: Bacteria > Pseudomonadota > Alphaproteobacteria > Sphingomonadales > Sphingomonadaceae > Altericroceibacterium > Altericroceibacterium spongiae. The sequence continues at coordinate 7,214 of NZ_RAPF01000021.1, forward strand.
AGACCCGCCGGGTTGAACTGCGTTCCGCGCATGCCGCAAAGATTCTGCGCAAAACGTGCTGCGATTTGGTCGGCCGTGGAATTAATGCAGAAATTATACAGGCCGGCAAAGTTCAGCCCTCCTGCGGGTGGCGCAAAAGAGGTGCCGGGCAGCCCGGTCCCCGGCGGCGGGGCAAAAGGCGCCGGCTGAAAACCTTCATCCCAGGCAACGACGCTGTTGGGAGTGGAAGAGGTATCGGTCGTGCTGTAATCGCCGCTGAGCCGGACGGTAATGTTTGATGATGGCTCCCACAGCAATTTGCCGCGGACCGTCCAGCTATCATTGCCGCCCTGCCTGTCCGACACCGCATAATCGTTGCGCGGAATATAGGTCGGGGCATCAACGGCAAAGGGCTGATCCGTGGGGTAGGGGACACGCTTCTGATAGCCGTCGCGCTGTTCGGTCGAGAAAGTGAGCGATGAATACAGACCGTCCGCAACCGGTATATTCACCGTGCCGCGCGCATCGAAGCGGTTGAAGCGGCCATAAGTGACATCGCCCTTGAAATGAAACTCATCGTCAGGGTCGCGAGTCACGACCGAAATAGCACCGCCAATCGTGTTCCGCCCGAAAAGCGTTCCCTGCGGACCTTTGAGAATTTCCACCCGCTCGACATCGGGCAGGTTGAGATTGGCACCGACCGTGCGGGCAAGATAGACACCATCGAGATAGACCCCGACGCCGGGGTCGAGATTGGCTGCAAAGTCATTGGCGCCGACACCGCGGATAAAGGCTGCCAGAACTTGGCTCGATCCCGAAAAAGGCGTGCCGGCATCAAGTGTTGCATTGGGCGTGACATTGGAAATTTGCGAAATTTCGCGAATGCCTCTCGTTTCCAGCGCCTCCGATGAATAGGCCGAAATCGCAATCGGCACATCCTGCACATTCTCCGCCCGCTTCTGGGCAGTGACGACAATTTCTGCGATCCCCTTCTTGTCAGATGCGGGGGGTGGGTTGTTCTCCTGAGCCAGAGCCGAGGGGATGTAAACGCAAGACGCTATTATTGCAGAAGATAAAAAAACACCCTTCTTCATTATTCTCTCCCATAAATTATTATTATAATCCTCTGGTATTTTGTATTTTTTATATATTAGGCTCAGGACTCATTGATCACAGCCAGTAGCAAACGGTAGCGGCGATGCAGATGGCGGACATGAAGGTGTGGGCGCAACGGTCGTAGCGGGTTGCGACGCGCCTCCAGTCCTTGATCCTGCCGAA
>NZ_RAPF01000022.1 GCF_003610805.1 Altericroceibacterium spongiae
AATGATGGAGGCGCGCGACGAGCGGCGTCTCCTGCGCTTCCAGAAGCAGATGGTCGGATACAAACTGCTCATCATCGACGAACTGGGCTTCGTACCGCTCTCCAAGACCGGCGCCGAACTGCTGTTCGAGCTGATCTCCCAGCGTTACGAACGCGGCTCCACCTTGATCACCAGCAACCTGCCCTTCGACGAATGGACCGAAACCTTCGGATCCGAGCGTCTCACAGGCGCGCTCCTCGATCGCCTGACCCATCACGTCAGCATCCTCGAGATGAACGGCGAAAGCTATCGCCTCGCTCACAGCCGGGCCCGCAAGGCCAAAATCAGACCCTGAAAAGCAAGCCAATGCCGGGGGGAGTGGCCCTCGGGCTACGCCCTCACGCCACTCCCCCCGGCGTGTAACACGATGGCCTGGTTTTACGCCGCCCCATGGCCGACTTTTGCTCCGCCGTTGACACAGGTCGACGGGAAGCATCGGCTTGAAGGAATCCCTTTGCTTGCGCACCAGTACTACAAGCGCGGTCACGCCGAAAGCAGCCTCGAATACAATTGTATAACCGAAACGCCATTGCGCGAGATTGACGAAGGACAGCGCCAGCATCCCCAGTCCTGCGGCGCAAAGAACGGCCTGGCCCTTGGCATAGCCTTTGGCGCCACCCGTCTCGTCAGGCAGCGCCCGCCAACCCGCTAAAAGCGATAATGCGCCGATAGGCAGGTTAATCGCAAAAAGAATCGGCCACTCTGCAACCTGCAGCAGGATGGCAGCGACACTCGGTCCGGCTGCCGAGGCAATGGCGACAACAAGAGCATTGTAGCCTATGCCGCGTGCAACCCTAGATTGTGGATAGATGTATCGAATGAGGGCGCCATTGACGGACATGACCCCGCCCGCACCGAGCCCCTGGAACGCCCTGCATATCGCCAACCCCTCCAGGTTGCTTGACAGTGAACAGCCGACCGATGCGATCACAAAACAGATCAGCCCCGCCTGATAGACTTTGCGGTAGCCAATCCACTCGCCCAGAGCCGCGAGCGGAAGCAAAGTCATCATGACCGCGATCTGATAGGCATTCACGATCCAGATGGAATCTGCAGGCAGAACATCGAGCGCCGCGCCAATCGCAGGCAGCGCGACATTTGTAATCGAGCCGTCGATAGTTGTCATGCCGATGGCCAACCACATTGCCGCCGACGCCATCCAACGCTGTCCCGGCGCAAGCCCCCGGTATGGCTCACCCAAACTCATCGTGCATGCCTTTCGTCTATGTCGATGCTGAGAAGCCGCTTAATATCGCAGCGTCAGGCTCATCATGCCATAAGTCCCACCGCCATAGCCCGCCCGCTTCAGGACGTTACCGGCGAAGAGATGCTCGCCTTCGGCAGACACGGCGACATGGTCGTTTACTGCCCAGGAAGCCACGACCCTGGCTTGCGAGCCTACCGCCCGACCGGCAACGTTCTGTGTTCCAGCATAAGGTCGCATCAAACCGCCATAGACTGCGTCATTGCGCGCGAGCCGGCGAAGAAAAGCGTAATCAGCGGTAAAAGTCACCCCTTTTGTGGGAATAACGGCAATGGTAGGTGCAAATATAGCGACGTTGCTCTGGCTGATGAGCAAACCTTCACCAAGATAATTCGAGCTCGCGTAAAGCTGATTGAAGCTCTTGATAGGACCATTCGTGCCAAAGCTGTTGCCTCCAGAGCCCATATCAAGACGAAATCCCGCACGAACTCGAACGCCCTTTTCCTTCACGAGCACGCTTTGAACCAACGACGCGGCCCACGCATCGATGTTTCGGCCCTTGTGCTCACCCGTCTGACGAATGGCGGCCCAATCGACCGACACGGGACCACGGCTACCCCACAGACGGATGCCAAAACTCTTGCGCTTGTCGGCCCCTTGCGACGGGCCAGCCAAGCCCCTGACATTCGATGTCACAAATAGAAAGGGATCAAGGTAGAAATTTCCCGCGCCCTTTGCCCGGGCAACAACGATACTGGCGTTCACCCCCTTAAGACGTTCATCGCCATTTACCTGTTCGTCGAAGGCCCCATTGCCAAGCCGCGTCACCTTATACGAAAAGGCGCCGACGCGAAAATTGCGGCCATGCACGTATGTTCTGACACCATTCCATGTCCGATGCAGATTGGGGCCGTCGCTGATTGCGATCAGCTGTCGCGGCCCATCGGAGAACTCCATCCGTCCAACCATCGCACCGATCAGATAATCACCGACATGCGTTGCCGCCTCTGCAAATAATTGCTGGACCGCCACATCATTCCGGTAATTTCCGGGAGCGACCGTGCCTCTATAGTTCGGCGTAAAGCCGTTCCCATGACCATCGACCTGAGCACTCCCAAGTTCGCCATACACGCGAAGGTGCTCTCCCAGATGCATGTCGGCGCCTGCGATTACGCGAGACTCCAACTGACTGAAATCGTTGTTTGCCATCAACGCGGCGTCGTCGTAGGCGTCAATGCGAACACGCGCTTCCGCACTGAGCGTCAAGGTCACATCATCGCCGATCAGGGGCATGGCCTTTAAGGCAGGCGCCTCACCATCACGCCTTAGTCGAGACCAGTCTTCAGCCCATCGTTCGACAAAGAACGGTCCGGCAGCAGGACCCCAACCTGCCGCCTGCATCGGATACGGCTCGTTCTCAGGGATAACACGAGAGCCTGATGACGTCCGGCTCTCGATCTCCTTTTCCTCGCGAGGCTTGTCGCGAACTGCTGGCGCAGCATCTTCCTGAGCGCTCGCCTCACAAGCGCACGCAACAATCAAAAACCCGGTAACTGCACCAGAGAAGGCACGCATTCTTGAATCCTCTCGCAGGGTGACCGTCGTTGCGGTCGCTATTTTTATGGGGTCCCGGCACGCCAAGAACGCCGCTACCTGAGCCGTACAGGCGGCCATTGCGGTGCTGCGCACCCCCGGAAACACATCAGAAATCGTTCTATATAGAGGTTATTTACCTCGATATAGATGTTTTTTGCGGTGATGCGGAAATCACCGATCCGGAAGGAAACAGCAGCCAAAAGTATCGGTTTTCCTCATTTTTCTGATCCGATATGCCCCCCGAAGAGAGTTCCAGGTCGGCCGCAACAGGCGTTTTTCCCACCCCTCCCCCTGCCAAAATCGATCGCGTACGGCTCTTGCAATACTTCTATCTAGAGGTATTCTTGCTCGAGTCTCTGGATCAGCAAGCCGACGTAGAGATCGGTTGCGACAGAGGCCCGAAAGTTCCGCTGCGACCATGCCGCAACGGCGAAGCTGGAGACTGGAATGCCTGGGATAGGAGCCTCCGCCAACGAGCGGACGTGTGCGCTAGCGCAATTGGATGACGCACCGCTTGGCGCAGTGCAAATTAGAACATTTGTATTGTGCTCCTTGGTGGCACTGCTTGACGGGATCGATAATCAGTCGATCGGGGTTGTGGCGCCGCTGATGGCTAAAGACCTCGGGCTAACGAAAACCTCCCTTGGACTGGTTTTCTCAATCGCGCAGATCGGCGCGACCCTCGGGGCGCTGGGTTTTGGACCATTTGCGGACCGCTTTGGTCGCAAGACCGCGACACTCGTTGCGCTTTCCGGCATTACAATATTCACCTATCTGACGGCCCTGACCCCATCCTTTGCCGGGCTTTTGCTGGTGCGTTTTGCCGCAGGCATCGCATTAGCCGGCGCCATACCATGCGTCCTCGCCTTGGGGTCTGAATACGCGCCCCTAAGGCTGCGAGGCACGGTCGCCAGTGCAATCTTCGCAGGCTATCCCCTGGGAGCATCGATCGGCGGCGTTTTCAGCGCCTTCCTTCTGGCCTCCTACGATTGGCGTTGGGTCTTCTATATCGGCGCACTCATGCCGTTTCTCACGCTTATTCTCCTGTGGTTCTATCTTCCGGAGTCGCTTCGCTTCCTGCTGTCAAAGGGAGGGCGCGCAGACAGCATCAAACGCATAGCTGCATCCTTGGGGATCACCATCGAGGCTTCGGAACAGACCGCGACGCCCGTTGCTGCCCGCAGGAAGAAAGTACCGATCTCGCGCCTTTTCACGAACGGATTGCTCGCATCGACCATACTTTTGTGGGTGCTGTATTTCTTTTGCTATGCAATGACGAAGATCATGGTCGTGTGGCTGCCTAGCCTGCTTACCGACATCGGCTTTGACGTTTCGGATGCCGCCCTTGCCCAGGCAAGTTTCAATCTCGGCTGTGCATTGGGAATGGCAGTGGCCGGACATCTCGTCGATCGTTTTGGCGCCGCGAGGGCGCTTGCACCGGCGCTTATGCTAGGCGCTGGTTCCGTTGCCCTTCTCGGCGTCGCGGGGCAGAGCTTCACGCTCGTCCTTAGCGCGGCCGCCGGCGTGGGACTGCTCATCGGTATCGGGGGCTCAGGAGCACATTCGATCGCCGCTACCCTGTACCCAACCGAAATCCGCACCACCGGGCTCGGTTGGGGAATGGCGTCCTCGCGGCTGGGACAGGTTATGTCGCCGATGCTTGTGGCAGCCCTCCTTTCCGTCGGCGTTGCAGGCAGCGATGTCTATTTTGTCCTCGCCGTCTTCCCAGTGATAGCGGCTTTTGCTGCAATCGGGTTGGGCGTCTCGATAAACCGCCGCACCCGGGTCACCGAACGCCACATGGCGACCGAGCAAAAAATGCAAGCGACTGCCGCAGGATGATCGATGCCTCGCCTGCCGCACCGAAGGCCCGGTCTCTTTCGTTTGTCTTATGGTTTTCACGGGCTTTCTCGCCATTGGAATTCCTCTTCCGGCGATCGTGTCCTTTGTGCGGGAGGAGTTGGGGCTCGCGTCGACCTTGGCGGGTTTGGCTTTCGGTTTGCAGTCGCGCGCCACGATCCTGTCCCGCCACGCAGCAGGATCGATGGTAGACAGGCACGGCGCGCATCCCATTGCCCTGGCCGCCATGCCGGTTCTGTTGCTTTCGACAGGCCTCTATCTGGGCAGTACCCTCACTGGCTCCGCTCATACCCCTCTCTCTCTTGGCCTTCTACTTTGCGGCCGTGTGTTCGCAGGTAATGGGGAGAGCTTTCTGCTCACCAGCGCGATCGTTTGGGCGATAAATCTTTCGGGGATCGCGAATTCAGGACAAGTGATGGCCCGACAAGCCCTCGCGATGTTTTTGACGATCGGTGTCGGAGGATTTGTCAGTATCGAACTTATGACGGTATCCAGCTTTGCTTCGGTCGCGTTCGTCTGAGGGGTTCCCCTCTGCGTGGCAACTTTGAGTGCGCTTACGCTTCCTCAAACTATCAGTACACCAAATCATTTATCGAAGGGCACTACGGTTTTCGCGACCTGCGCCATCGGCCCGAAGACATAGCAATGCGCGTCGATCGCGCCTGCGGGCGGAGTGTAGAGCGCCTTCGACGGAGCGCTGTGCCAGGAAACGATACGTTCAGACATAGACAATCCCAACCATCAGCTTGCGCGCAGTGCGCAGCAGAGCAGCGCTGGTCGCCACGCCATCTTCATCGGTTTCGAGCACGCTAGTCATGTCGCCAGTCGGGTGTTCGACAGAGAGAGAGAGAGAGAGAGTATTGCGCGGGCCTGCAGGAACCTGCGCCACTTGCGCGGCGCCCGAACCTGCGAGCAGGCAGCCCGTCGCCACCGATACCGCGCCCAGCACGCCGATCGTGGCATGGGTGCGATGCGGGATGAACCTGCGCACCGTCACTGCCCCGCCATTCTTCAGCGGCGCGACAAGCACCATCTTGGGCACAGACTTGTCCGTAACGTCGCCCAGGTTCATCCGCTCCCCACGGCAAGGCGGATCGCTTCTATCCGCGCTTTGAGTTACCTTGGCATCGAGCGTCTCGCGATCCTCGTAACCCGCGATGCCCACGTCCTCAGCCCTGAAGACCACGCAGGGCATGCCGTTGTCGATCAGGTAACCGGAACGCCGTTCACCACATCGACGGCATTGTCGGTAGGCAGCACCGCGCCGCGGGAGAAACCTGCAGTATCGCGTATCTCCAGCGGCACCGGAGCATGGGTTACGGGCATGCCGTGAATGGCAGCATCGCCCGCGTAGGTCCCCGCCCCGCCCGGTGTCTGCACGGTGGCGACGGCAGCCTGCCCGGTGTTCTCCATGCAGATCGCCACCCGCGTTTCGTCGCCGGTCGCGGCAACAAATCCGCGCTCGATCGCGACGGGACCGATCCTAGCAAAGATATTGTCACAGTTCTGCGCGTCAGTGACGACCACCTTGTCGACGAAGACCTGCAGGGGTGTCAACGGCGGAGCAAAAGTCGGCCATGGGGCGGCGTAAAACCAGGCCATCGTGTTACATGCCGGGGGGAGTGGCGTGAGGGCGTAGCCCGAGGGGCACTCCCCCCGGCATTTGCGTAATTTTCAGGGTCTGGTTTTGGCCTTGCGGGCCCGGCTGTGAGCGAGACGATAGCTTTCGCCATTCATCTCGAGGATGCTGACGTGATGGGTCAGGCGATCGAGGAGCGCGCCTGTGAGACGCTCGGATCCGAAGGTTTCGGTCCATTCGTCGAAGGGCAGATTGCTGGTGATCAAGGTGGAGCCGCGTTCGTAACGCTGAGAGATCAGCTCGAACAACAGTTCGGCGCCGGTCTTGGAGAGCGGTACGAAGCCCAGTTCGTCAATGATGAGCAGCTTGTATCCGACCATCTGCTTCTGGAAGCGCAGTAGTCGCCGCTCGTCGCGCGCCTCCATCATCTCGCTGACCAGCGCCGCCGCAGTGGTGAAGCCCACCGACAGCCCTTTCTGGCATGCTGCCAGTCCGAGCCCCAACGCTACGTGCGTCTTTCCGGTGCCCGATGGTCCCAGAGCGATGGCGTTCTCACGCCGCTCGATCCACTCGCAGCGCGCCATCTCGAGCACCTGCATCTTGTTGAGCCTGGGGATGACGGTGAAGTCGAAGGTGTCGAGGCTTTTGACGGCGGGGAAGCGCGCGGCCTTGATGCGCCGCTCGACCATACGACGCTCCCTGTCGATCATTTCCATCTCGACGAGACGGGCGAGGAAGCGGATATGATCGACGCCTTCTGCGGCACATTGCCGCGCGAGCTTGTGATGCTCTCGCAGGCACGTAGGCAGCTTGAGTGCCTTGAGATTGTGAGCGAGAAGAAGCTCCGGGG
>NZ_RAPF01000023.1 GCF_003610805.1 Altericroceibacterium spongiae
GAATATGGGCGATGTCAATGGCGATGGGTATGATGACTGGATCGTCGGGGCCTATCAGAACGACGAGGGCGGAACGAATACAGGTGCAGCCTATGTACTGTTCGGCGGAGCGGGCGGTTTCGGAACAGTGGATGCGACGGGCCGCCGGGTGATCGATCTGTCTTCGCTCAGCGCTTCGCAGGGTTTTGCCATTCTGGGTGATAATACCGAGGATTCTCTGGGCTATTCGGTGTCTCTGGCCGGTGATGTGAATGGTGATGGCTATGACGATGTGATCGTCGGAGTCTTTGGCGACGATGATGGCGGCACTACTGCCGGAGCGGCCTATGTGCTGTTCGGCAAGGCTTCGGGCTTTGGCACAGTGGATCTGGGCGGCGGATTGAGCGCCAGTGATGGCTTCAAGATCACAGGCGATACCACGGAAGATCTTCTGGGCTATTCGGTGTCCTCGGCGGGCGATGTGAACGGTGATGGCTATGACGATGTGATTGTCGGGGCCTATGGTAATGACGCTGGCGGCACCTATGCCGGAGCGGCCTATGTGCTGTTCGGCAAGGCTTCGGGCTTTGGCACAGTGGATCTGGGCAACACGCTGAATGCCAGTGATGGCTTCAAGATCACAAGTGACGCATCCAACGATTATCTGGGCTATTCGGTGTCCTCGGCGGGGGATGTGAACGGTGATGGCTATGACGATGTGATTGTCGGGGCCCATGGTAATGACGATGGCGGCAGCACTGCCGGGGCAGCCTATGTGCTGTTCGGCAAGGCTTCGGGCTTTGGCACAGTGGATCTGGGCAGCGGGCTGAGCGCCGCGGACGGTTTCCAGATTATGGGCGCGGTTGCCGGTGATTCTCTGGGCTATTCGGTGTCCTCTGCGGGCGATGTGAATGGCGATGGCTATGACGATCTGATCGTTGGGGCCTATTACAACGACGATGGCGGCAGCACTGCCGGGGCAGCCTATGTGCTGTTCGGCAAGGCTTCGGGCTTTGGCACAGTGGATCTGGGCAGCGGGCTGAGTGCCAGTGATGGCTTCAAGATTATGGGCGCGGCTGTGGATGATTCTCTGGGCTATTCGGTGTCCTCTGCGGGCGATGTGAATGGCGATGGCTATGCCGATCTGATTATCGGGGCTCGTCAGAACGACGCTGGCGGTAGCGATGCCGGAGCGGCCTATGTGATTTTCGGCAAGGCCTCGGGCTTCGGTACGGTGGATCTCGATACTCTCACGGCCGCCGATGGCTTTATCATCCAGGGCGATACGATTGGTGACAATCTCGGCGTATCGGTTTCTTCAGCCGGGGATATCGATGGCGATGGTTATGACGATCTGCTGGTCGGTGCTAATGGGGGTGATGATGGCGGGGAGGATGCCGGGGAAGTCTATGTGCTGTATGGCAGTGCCCTGTATGGCCAGCAGGGTGAACAGACGGATCGGGCGCTGACCGGCACGGCTTCTGCGGATATCCTTATCGGCGGCAATGGTGACGATACGATTGTCAGTGCAGGCGGTGCGGATGTGATCCGCAGCGGTGCGGGCGACGATCGCATCACACTCACCGATTTCACCTTTGAAGATATTCATGGCGGGCGCGGTTTCGATAGTCTGGTGCTGGATGGAGCCGGGCTCAACTTCGATCTGACCGCCATTCTGCCGGGCGATCTGCGCTCTGTGGAAGCGATCGATCTGACCGGCAGCGGTGACAATGTGCTGACGATTAGCGGGGAGAACCTGCTCGATATCAGTGACTGGCGGATGGATGGTGAGGCGTATATGCTGGTGACCGGCGATGCCGGGGACAGCGTGGTGACGCAGGGCTTCACCTATGGCGGCACGCAGATCTATGAGGGTGTGACTTACAACCTCTATGAACGCGGCTATGCCAATTTGCTGGTGGAACAGGATGTGGCTGTCACCAATGAGCCGTTTGGCACCGCCCCGGTGATCGATACGAGCATTCTCAAGGAACATTACGGCTTTATCGTCCAGGGTGACGAAGCGAATGATTATCTTGGCTATAGTTCGATGCAGAATATGGGCGATGTCAATGGCGATGGGTATGATGACTGGATCGTCGGGGCCTATTACAACGACGATGGCGGCAGCGATGCCGGTGCAGCCTATGTGCTGTTCGGCGGAGCGGGCGGTTTCGGAACACCGGATGCGACGGGCCGCCGGGTGATCGATCTGTCTTCGCTCAGCGCTTCGCAGGGTTTTGCCATTCTGGGTGAAAATAGCAACGATTATCTGGGCTTGTCGGTGTCTCTGGCCGGTGATGTGAACGGGGATGGCTATGATGATCTGATTGTCGGGGCCTATGATAATGACGCTGGCGGCAGCACTGCCGGAGCGGCCTATGTGCTGTTCGGCAAGGCTTCGGGCTTTGGCACGGTGGATCTGGGCAGCGGATTGAGCGCCAGTGATGGCTTCAAGATCATAGGCGACGCATCTGGCGATTATCTGGGCATGTCGGTGTCCTCGGCGGGGGATGTGAACGGGGATGGCTATGACGATGTGATTGTCGGAGCCCGTTACAATGACGATGGCGGAGGGAATACAGGCACGGCCTATGTGCTGTTCGGCAAGGCCTCGGGCTTTGGCACGGTGGATACATCGTCTTCGCTCAGCGCCTCGGATGGTTTTAAAATCTATGGTGATAATGATAGCGATTATCTGGGTTATTCGGTGTCCTCTGCGGGGGATGTGAACGGGGATGGCTATGACGATCTGATCGTCGGAGCCTATGCCAACAACGATGGCGGCATCGATGATGAAGGGGCGGCCTATGTGATTTTCGGCAAGGCTTCGGGCTTCGGTACGGTGGATCTTGGCAGCGGGCTGAGTGCCAGTGATGGCTTCAAGATTATGGGTGCCGTAGCTAACGATTATCTGGGCTATTCGGTGTCCCTGGCGGGCGATGTAAACGGGGATGGCTATGCCGATCTGATTATCGGGGCCCATTACAACGACGATGGCGGCAGCGAAGCCGGAGCGGCCTATGTGATTTTCGGCAAGGCTTCGGGCTTTGGCACAGTGGATCTGGGCAGCGGGCTGAGCGCAAGCGATGGTTTCCAGATTATGGGAGATACCACGGAAGATTTTCTGGGCTATTCGGTGTCCTCTGCGGGCGATGTGAATGGCGATGGCTATGACGATGTGATTGTCGGGGCCTATGGTAATGACGCTGGCGGCAGCGATGCCGGAGCGGCCTATGTGATTTTCGGCAAGGCTTCGGGCTTCGGCACGGTGGATCTCGATATTCTCGCGGCCGCCGATGGCTTTATCATCCAGGGCGATACGATTGGTGACAATCTCGGCGTATCGGTTTCTTCAGCCGGGGATATCGATGGCGATGGCTATGACGATCTGCTGGTCGGTGCTAATGGGGGTGGTGATGGCGGCGGCAATGCCGGGGAAGTCTATGTGCTCTTCGGGCGGCCCGATATGGGGGCCGACATTATGCAGGGCACGTCCAACGCCGATACGCTGGTGGGGACCAGCGGTGCGGATATCATTATCGGCGATGAGGGCGACGATATCATCGTCACCGGCGGCGGTGCGGATGTGGTCCGTGGCGGTGCAGGGGACGATCTGATCCGTCTGGTCGATTTCGACTTCGAAGATATCCATGGCGGGCGCGGTTTCGATACGCTGGTATTGCAGGATCTGGGGATGAATCTGGACCTGACTGCCATTCTGCCGGGCGATCTGCGCTCTATCGAAGCGGTGGACCTTACTGGCGATGGTGACAATTCTCTGAGTTTCACGGCGGAAACCGTGTTCGATATCAGTGACTGGCGGATGGATGGTGAAGCCTGGATGATAGTGAAGGGCGATGCGGGTGATAGTGCCATCGGTCTGGAAGGTTTTACCTATGGCGGCACCTATGATTATGAGGGTGTGACCTATAATCTCTATGAGCGCGGCTATGCCAATGTTCTGGTGGAACAGGATGTGACGTTCACCAATGACCCGCTCGGCACCGCCCCGGTGATCGATACGAGTATTCTCAAGGAACATTACGGCTTTATCGTCCAGGGTGACGAAGCGGGTGATCGTTTGGGCTATCGTTCGATGCAGAATATGGGCGATGTCAATGGCGATGGGTATGATGACTGGATTATCGGGGCCTATGTGAACGACGATGGCGGCAGCGATACCGGAGCGGCCTATGTGCTGTTCGGCGGAGCGGGCGGTTTCGGAACAGTGGATGCGACGGGCCGCCGGGTGATCGATCTGTCTTCGCTCAGCGCTTCGCAGGGTTTTGCCATTCTGGGTGATAATAGTAGCGATTATCTGGGCTATTCGGTGTCCCTGGCCGGTGATGTGAACGGGGATGGCTATGATGATCTGATTATCGGGGCTTATCGCAACGATGATGGCGGCACTTCTGCCGGAGCGGCCTATGTGCTGTTCGGCAAGGCTTCGGGCTTTGGCACAGTGGATCTGGGCAACACGCTGAGTGCCGCGGATGGCTTCAAGATCATAGGCGATACCACGGAAGATTATCTGGGCTTGTCGGTGTCCTCTGCGGGCGATGTGAACGGAGATGGCTATGACGATCTGATTGTCGGGGCCTATCGCAACGACGATGGCGGAACGGATACAGGCACGGCCTATGTGCTGTTCGGCAAGGCCTCGGGCTTTGGTACGGTGGATACATCGTCTTCGCTCAGCGCCTCGGATGGTTTTAAAATCTATGGTGATAATACCGATGATTATCTGGGCTATTCGGTGTCCTCTGCGGGGGATGTGAATGGCGATGGCTATGCCGATGTGATTGTCGGGGCCCATGGTAATGACGATGGCGGAACGGATACAGGCACGGCCTATGTGCTGTTCGGCAAGGCCTCGGGCTTCGGCACGGTGAATACATCGTCTTCGCTCAGTGCCTCGGATGGTTTTAAAATCTATGGTGATAATACCGATGATTATCTGGGCTTGTCGGTGTCCTCTGCGGGCGATGTGAACGGTGATGGCTATGACGATCTGATCGTCGGAGCCTATGCAAACGACGATGGTGGCAGCGATGATGAAGGCGCAGCCTATGTGATTTTCGGCAAGGCTTCGGGCTTTGGCACAGTGGATCTGGGCAGCGGGCTGAGTGCCAGTGATGGCTTCAAGATTATGGGTGCCGTATCTAACGATTATCTGGGCTATTCGGTGTCCTCTGCGGGCGATGTGAATGGCGATGGCTATGCCGATCTGATTATCGGGGCCTATGCCAACGACGATGGCGGCAGCGATGCCGGAGCGGCCTATGTGATTTTCGGCAAGGCCTCGGGCTACGGCACGGTGGATCTCGATACTCTTACCGCCGCCGATGGCTTTATCATCCAGGGCGATACGGCAGATGACTATCTCGGCATAGCGGTCTCTTCAGCCGGGGATATCGATGGCGATGGCTATGACGATTTGCTGGTCGGTGCTTATTCCGGTGACGATGGCGGCAGTAATGCCGGGGAAGCCTATGTGCTGTATGGCAGTGCCCTTTATGGCCAGCAGGGTGAACAGACGGATCGGGCGCTGACCGGCACGGCTTCTGCGGATATCCTGATCGGCGGTAATGGTGACGATGCGATTATCAGCGCAGGCGGTGCGGATGTGATCCGCAGCGGTGCGGGCGACGATCGCATCACACTCACCGATTTCACCTTTGAAGATATCCATGGCGGGCGCGGTTTCGATAGTCTGGTGCTGGATGGAGCCGGGCTCAACTTCGATCTGACCGCCATTCTGCCGGGCGATCTGCGCTCTGTGGAAGCGATCGATCTGACCGGCAGCGGTGACAATGTGCTGACGATCAGCGGGGAAAACCTGCTCGATATCAGTGACTGGCGGATGG
>NZ_RAPF01000024.1 GCF_003610805.1 Altericroceibacterium spongiae
GGTCGCCAACAGGAACGGGATATTGGTCCTCCGGGAGGAATTTCGGGGATTATTTTTCTGTTTTTGTATTGGTGTGATCTTTGACATTGTAGTTATATGATGAAGGGACATGTGGGCGACGGCGTCCGGTCCGGGGGTTTTAAGGCTCTGGCAACCGGTATTATTAAGTCGTTACCTATATATGTCCTTCGTATCCATTACGTTTGATGTGCAGGTAATGGCTCCTTGAACGTTGGTATATTGGCTGGTTTATGCTGGTTGATATATTGATGAACTCAAACTTGAGAGTTTGATCCTGGCTCAGAACGAACGCTGGCGGCATGCCTAACACATGCAAGTCGAACGAAGTCTTCGGACTTAGTGGCGCACGGGTGCGTAACGCGTGGGAACCTGCCCTTAGGTTCGGAATAACAGTTAGAAATGACTGCTAATACCGGATAATGTCTTCGGACCAAAGATTTATCGCCTTTGGATGGGCCCGCGTTAGATTAGGTAGTTGGTGGGGTAAAGGCCTACCAAGCCGACGATCTATAGCTGGTCTGAGAGGATGATCAGCCACACTGGGACTGAGACACGGCCCAGACTCCTACGGGAGGCAGCAGTGGGGAATATTGGACAATGGGGGAAACCCTGATCCAGCAATGCCGCGTGAGTGATGAAGGCCTTAGGGTTGTAAAGCTCTTTTACCAGGGATGATAATGACAGTACCTGGAGAATAAGCTCCGGCTAACTCCGTGCCAGCAGCCGCGGTAATACGGAGGGAGCTAGCGTTGTTCGGAATTACTGGGCGTAAAGCGCGCGTAGGCGGTTTACCAAGTCAGGGGTGAAATCCCGGGGCTCAACCCCGGAACTGCCCTTGAAACTGGTAGACTAGAATCCTGGAGAGGCGAGTGGAATTCCGAGTGTAGAGGTGAAATTCGTAGATATTCGGAAGAACACCAGTGGCGAAGGCGACTCGCTGGACAGGTATTGACGCTGAGGTGCGAAAGTGTGGGGAGCAAACAGGATTAGATACCCTGGTAGTCCACACCGTAAACGATGATAACTAGCTGTCCGGGTTCATGGAACTTGGGTGGCGCAGCTAACGCATTAAGTTATCCGCCTGGGGAGTACGGTCGCAAGATTAAAACTCAAAGGAATTGACGGGGGCCTGCACAAGCGGTGGAGCATGTGGTTTAATTCGAAGCAACGCGCAGAACCTTACCAGCGTTTGACATCCCGATTTTGGTTTTCAGAGATGGATTCCTTCAGTTCGGCTGGATCGGTGACAGGTGCTGCATGGCTGTCGTCAGCTCGTGTCGTGAGATGTTGGGTTAAGTCCCGCAACGAGCGCAACCCTCATCCTTAGTTGCCATCATTTAGTTGGGCACTCTAAGGAAACTGCCGGTGATAAGCCGGAGGAAGGTGGGGATGACGTCAAGTCCTCATGGCCCTTACACGCTGGGCTACACACGTGCTACAATGGCGGTGACAGTGGGCAGCTAACCCGCGAGGGCAAGCTAATCTCCAAAAACCGTCTCAGTTCGGATTGTTCTCTGCAACTCGAGAGCATGAAGGCGGAATCGCTAGTAATCGCGGATCAGCATGCCGCGGTGAATACGTTCCCAGGCCTTGTACACACCGCCCGTCACACCATGGGAGTTGGTTTCACCCGAAGGCGCTGCGTTAACCCGCAAGGGAGACAGGCGACCACGGTGGGATCAGCGACTGGGGTGAAGTCGTAACAAGGTAGCCGTAGGGGAACCTGCGGCTGGATCACCTCCTTTCTAAGGAATAGTTCGAAAGCGCCGGTTATTGGCCGGAAGGGCTTCGCACTTTTTCAAAGAACATTGCCGTCGTCCTCATGTCCTTTCATCACTGGAGATTGTTACAGATCGCATGGTATTGTCTGTGTGGTTGTGTGGCAGCATCTGAGCTGGCTTTCGTGCCCTGCGGCCCTTGGGCCGTTCAGGGTAAGGATGGGCCGGTAGCTCAGGTGGTTAGAGCGTACGCCTGATAAGCGTAAGGTCGCTGGTTCGAGTCCAGCTCGGCCCACCATTTCTCTGACAACTGCGGGGCCTTAGCTCAGCTGGGAGAGCACCTGCTTTGCAAGCAGGGGGTCATCGGTTCGATCCCGATAGGCTCCACCAGTTTTGGGTGTTGGTGACGTGTGGATTATCTCTGGTGGATGGAACATCATATTCGGGAGCATATTTTTGATATGTTGCCGCTAGCAAGGAAGGGTAACTTCTTTGCGATCTTTGACATTGTGAATGGGTTTTATATCGATGCCGTGGCGCATGGATTGTCTGGTTTACGGACCGGATGAGCTGTGTGACACAACAGATATTATATTGTCTGGCTGAGATTAAGTCCGCACCAGAATGGATGCGGCAGGTTTTATGCAGGCCTGTCGTTGATGGTGCGGGTTCTCAAGCGTGAGGTAAGAGCATTTGGTGGATGCCTTGGCATGTACAGGCGACGAAGGACGTGGCACGCTGCGATAAGCGTCGGGGAGTTGTGAGCAAACTTTGATCCGGCGATTTCCGAATGGGGCAACCCACCTTCACCATTTCTCTCGTTCGATGAGCGATCATCGGGTGAGCGAGGTGGAAAAGGTATCACCTTAGTGAATATATAGCTTTGGTGAAGCGAACCCGGAGAACTGAAACATCTCAGTACCCGGAGGAAAAGACATCAACCGAGATTCCCGTAGTAGTGGCGAGCGAACCGGGACCAGGCCAGTACTTTGCATTCAATTAGCAGAACACTTTGGAAAGAGTGGCCATAGCGGGTGACAGCCCCGTAAGCGAAAATGATGTGCAAAGTCTCGAGTAGGGCGGAACACGTGAAATTCTGTCTGAACATGGGGGGACCACCCTCCAAGCCTAAATACTCGTACATGACCGATAGTGAACAAGTACCGTGAGGGAAAGGTGAAAAGCACCCCGATTAGGGGAGTGAAACAGTACCTGAAACCGAATGCTTACAAGCAGTTGGAGCTTCTTTAGGGAGTGACAGCGTACCTCTTGCATAATGGGTCAGTGACTTAATCTAACATGCAAGCTTAAGCCGATAGGTGTAGGCGCAGCGAAAGCGAGTCTGAACAGGGCGAATTGAGTATGTTGGATTAGACCCGAAACCCGGCGATCTAGGCATGACCAGGATGAAGGTGCGGTAACACGCACTGGAGGTCCGAACCGTTGCATGTTGAAAAATGCTCGGATGAGTTGTGTTTAGGGGTGAAAGGCCAATCAAGCCGGGAAATAGCTGGTTCTCCGCGAAATCTATTGAGGTAGAGCGTCGGATGTATGCCGATGGGGGTAGAGCACTGGATGGGCTAGGGCGGCGCGAGCTGTACCAAACCTAACCAAACTCCGAATACCATCGAGTCTTATCCGGCAGACAGACGGCGGGTGCTAAGGTCCGTCGTCAAAAGGGAAACAGCCCTAACCTACAGCTAAGGTCCCCAAGTCATCACTAAGTGGGAAAGCATGTGGGAACCCCAAAACAACCAGGAGGTTGGCTTAGAAGCAGCCATCCTTTAAAGAAAGCGTAACAGCTCACTGGTCTAAATAAGGGTTCCTGCGGCGAAAATGTATCGGGGCTAAAGTGATGCACCGAAGCTTAGGGTTCAGAATTTATTCTGAGCGGTAGCGGAGCGTTCCGTAAGCGAGTGAAGCTCGAGGGTAACCGAGGGTGGACGTATCGGAAGTGCGAATGCTGACATGAGTAGCGATAAAGAGGGTGAGATGCCCTCTCGCCGAAAGACCAAGGGTTCCTACGCAATGCTAATCAGCGTAGGGTGAGCCGGCCCCTAAGACGAGCCCGAAGGGGGTAGTCGATGGGAACCACGTTAATATTCGTGGGCCTGAAGATGTGTGACGGATTGCGGAAGTTGTTCGATCTTATCGGATTGATCGGGCAGCCATGCCGTCCCGGGAAATAGCCTCTTCATATAGACCGTACCCGAAACCGACACAGGTGGTCAGGTAGAGTATACCAAGGCGCTTGAGAGAAGTATCCTGAAGGAACTCGGCAAATTGCCTCCGTACCTTCGGAAGAAGGAGGCCCTGTCTTAAGGCAACTTTTGGCAGGGGGCACAGGCCAGGGGGTAGCGACTGTTTATCAAAAACACAGGACTCTGCTAAGTCGGCTTCAAGACGACGTATAGGGTCTGACGCCTGCCCGGTGCTCGAAGGTTAAGAGGAGGAGTGCAAGCTCCGAATTGAAGCCCGAGTAAACGGCGGCCGTAACTATAACGGTCCTAAGGTAGCGAAATTCCTTGTCGGGTAAGTTCCGACCTGCACGAATGGCGTAACGACTTCCCCACTGTCTCCAGGATATGCTCAGCGAAATTGAATTCTCCGTGAAGATGCGGAGTACCCGCGGTTAGACGGAAAGACCCCGTGCACCTTTACTGCAGCTTCAGAGTGGCATTAGGAAAGAGTTGTGTAGCATAGGTGGGAGGCTTTGAAACATTGACGCCAGTTGATGTGGAGCCATAGGTGAAATACCACCCTGCTGTTTTCTGATGTCTAACTACGTACCGTTAGCCGGTACTGGGACCCTCTGTGGCGGGTAGTTTGACTGGGGCGGTCGCCTCCTAAAGAGTAACGGAGGCGCGCGATGGTAGGCTCAGGCCGGTTGGAAACCGGCTGCAAGAGTGCAATGGCATAAGCCTGCCTGACTGCGAGACCGACAGGTCGAGCAGAGACGAAAGTCGGTCATAGTGATCCGGTGGTCCCTCGTGGAAGGGCCATCGCTCAACGGATAAAAGGTACGCCGGGGATAACAGGCTGATGATTCCCAAGAGCTCATATCGACGGAATCGTTTGGCACCTCGATGTCGGCTCATCACATCCTGGGGCTGGAGCAGGTCCCAAGGGTTTGGCTGTTCGCCAATTAAAGTGGTACGTGAGCTGGGTTCAGAACGTCGCGAGACAGTTTGGTCCCTATCTGCCGTGGGCGTCGATACTTGAAAGGAGTTGCCCCTAGTACGAGAGGACCGGGGTGAACATACCTCTGGTGTACCTGTCATCCTGCCAAGGGTGCCGCAGGGTAGCTATGTATGGACGGGATAACCGCTGAAAGCATCTAAGCGGGAAGCCTCCCTTGAGATTAGGTATCTTCGAGTCGTGATAGACCATCACGTTGATAGGCCGGGTGTGGAAGCGTGGTAACACGTGAAGCTAACCGGTCCTAATAACTCTGTTCATGCTTGATGAACCCCGCCATCAACGACAGGCCTGCTCAGCAGACCATGTCCAGGGGCGGACTTAAACACAGCCAGACTTCGATATATATATATAACATCCGCAGGCCACATTGCTTGGTGACCATAGCGTCTGTGACCCACCCGATCCCATCTCGAACTCGGCCGTGAAACCAGACCGCGCCAATGGTACTAACGCTCAAGCGTTGGAAGAGTAGGTCGTCGCCAGGCATTGTCGCCTGCGGATAAAACCCATCACAATCAATCAAAAAGCCGCTGCCGGATCACTCCGAGCGGCGGCTTTTGCGTCTGTAACAACACAGACACCCAGCGCGGGGTGGAGCAGTCCGGTAGCTCGTCAGGCTCATAACCTGAAGGTCGCAGGTTCAAATCCTGCCCCCGCAACCA
>NZ_RAPF01000025.1 GCF_003610805.1 Altericroceibacterium spongiae
TCTTCTGCAAACTCAAAGAGTTCAAGCGCATCGCCATGTGCGCCTGCAAAACCGACCACAGCTTCAAAGCATTCATCTACCTCGCAGCAGCCGTCATAAATTCCCGATGAATCCCCACAGACCCTAGCCAATCCGAGCGCCGACAAGAGCCTGATAGCAGCTAACCAGAGCGGGCTGTATGATGCATACTGCAAGCGTATGATGTACGGCCGCTGGGCGATCCTCTTCAGCGACGAGCTTGAGTTCATCGCCGGTGATGGTTTCCTACCCAATTTCCCCGCATCGCGGGACGCCCTCAACTCCGGGCTCAAGCTGGTGCTGCCGATCCTGCCGACGGCGACAATCATTTACATGTCCCCGATGCAATATCCGACCGAGCCGCGGCTCGTGACCCTTCGGCTTAGCGCAAACGAAGTGGAGCAGGTTAACGCAATCACGCAGGTA
Organism: Altericroceibacterium spongiae; assembly: GCF_003610805.1. Lineage (GTDB taxonomy): Bacteria > Pseudomonadota > Alphaproteobacteria > Sphingomonadales > Sphingomonadaceae > Altericroceibacterium > Altericroceibacterium spongiae. The sequence continues at coordinate 445 of NZ_RAPF01000025.1, forward strand.
TACGCTAGTAGCTTCCTGTTCTATCGCGACGATAAGCCAGAACTCACTGAAGCATTTCGGTATGGCGAACATCGCCAATTCCAATACCATGGCCATGACTGGCTCGATCCGCTGCTTGACGATCTGTCACAGTACAATCGCTGGGGAAAGGGCGGCGCCGCCAGCATTTCCAGTCGCCGTCCCTACAGCGAGTCGCTCGAAGGCAATCGCTGGCTCGACCGTTTTGCAGGCCGAGATAGCTAGCTCGATTTTTATCCTTGTGGACGCTTGCCTCGTACGCGGCGTGGCATAACGCCTCAATAAAGGTCGTTCTCCGCAAATTCGCTGCCTCGCCTTGGCACACAAATTCTGCGAGCAAATGTCAGCTATACGTCTATATTTGCCCACCGGACAGTCAGCTCACGGCCCAAGATTCGCCGTGGTTCACCGCCTGAATGAACGACCGGTTTTGACCACGAAGCAAGGCGTCGCGAATGACGACTATGTTGGCGGCAGTGGACATGGCGTCGGTGCATGCCGGAAGTGGCGGCTCCCGACCGAAGTCAGTCGTCGAGGTCCGTGCCGACGAGCGTCTGGTATGTGCGGAAGCTGCCATCGGGATTTATCGGAGCGGACGGTCGGTAACGCGCCCCAATCTCGGTCATTAGATTGACCCTGCCGATCCCCTGAAAGCGGACCTCCAATTGCGGGGATTGGAACGACAGGGATGCTGCCTTATGGAATAGTTGGCCGGGTCCCAGTATTCCCCAGCCATGGCCTTTTCAAACCCTCAAGTGTACATGGACGAACTCGCGGCACCGCTCTGCCGTCGCTTCGAGGCGGAGCCGAGCTTCTACGACCTCGCCATTTCAGCTTGCATCGTTTTATACCACTTTGCTGACGTGGTGGCTCACGTCCGGGGTGGTAAGTCGCATGATGTCGCGGAGGAGATTGCGTTGAAGGTACCAGCCTTTCACACGATCCGAGCAATTGCGAACGCGGGCAAGCACGTAGAGCTGACTCGCCATCCAAAGTCCGAGCTGGTGGGGCTACGAGCAGAGCATCTGGTGAGAGGAAATGGGGCGGCGTTCAGCGACGGATCTTACTACTCCGATGGGACGACGCAATCTGGTGCTCGCGAGACTGTCGTCGTGGCAACGCCAGACGGGCAGAAACACGAGTGCTGCACCTCTGCGTTGCGGTTCTGGCGGATCTCTACAAAGAGCGCGACTTTTTTCAGGCGTAGCGCCATTGAAGGCCGCGGTCCGCAGAATACTTTGGCTGACGGTCGTTCAACATTCGGCGTTGATTTTTTTCCACTCCTTCCATTTGCTTGACACAAGTCGGCGGGTCGTCCGTATTGCCGTTCGCTTTCTGTTCCTTTATAGATGTGCCTGCGATCACCGCGCAGCGAAGCAACAGGGTGGGCTTGAGATGAAGCTGAAGCAGTACCGGGTCCGTGAGTTCCGTAGCATCTGGGACACTGGACTGGACTTGTAACGGTTTTGCGCCGGTCACTTATCTTACTATGCCACCTTTGCTTCGAAAGCGCGTGGGCTGATGCCGCCCAGATATGAGTGTCTCCGACGGGTGTTGTAAAACCCGTTGATGTACTGGAAGATGGCAGCGTCAGCCTGACGTCTTGTTGGCCAGCTCTGACGCCAGATCAGTTCCGCCTTCAGCGATTTGAAGAACGTCTCGACGGCGGAGTTGTCGTAACAGTTCCCTTTCCGCTCATTGAAGGCCGCAGGCCATAGGCCTGCAGCTTCTTCTGATAATCATACGAGCAGTATTGGCGGCCGTGATCGGAATGGAAAAGGCAGCCTGGCGGCGGATTGCGGAGGCGCACCGCCATGTCTATCGCCCGGATCGCCAGATCCTTTTTCATCCGATCGCTGACTGCCCAACCCACGACACGGCGGCTATGCAGATCGAGGATGACGGCAAGGTAGAGCCAGCCTTCCTGTGTCCAGAGTGGAGTAGGAAGCGCATGAGCGCTTCCCCTCCCCGAACCGTACGTGCACCTTTCAGCGCATACGGCTCTCCATTCAACCTTGGCCCATGGCCATGGCGACGTCATGATAGCGGGAGGTGACGGTGTTTCGGTGTTCGTCCCTGAAGATGTAGGGGTTTCGCTCCGGGTTCCGCCACCGGAACTGCATCTTCTGGCTGGTGACCAGTCGTCGCAGCGCCTTGCCGACGGCATTGCCTTGATTGCTTCGGCCGTAGATCAGCCACGTCTTTGATTGGCTGATTTCCGGCACGCGGTACCATTTGTGCATCAAGGGCTTGATGCGGGACCGGTACTTCTGCGCCAACCAGTGCGCCATTTTCCAGAACACGACAGTGTCGATGCGCCGGAATGTGCGCGCCGTGAAGTCGGTGAACCTGTAGAACGCGGCCCAACCCGCCAACTGGCGGTTCAGGCTGTCGATCATGGATTTGACGTCCGGCACATGCCGCACCCGAGGGCGACCGCGTCCTGCGACCGGGAAGATCAGTTGTACATCGGCCGGATAGACCTTCTGGTGCCGGGGAATGCCGACAGCCCAGTAGAGGCCGCATGTACTCAGCGCCTGCCGGAACGGTGCGGACAGCCCGTAACCGGCATCGGCCAGCACGCAGCCGAAGCGCACGCCGGCAGCGATGACACGATCAATCTCCTCGATCGCGATCTCGGGCTTGGTGCGATATTCCTGCAAAGGGGCAGGCACGCCCGACTTTTCCATGCGAGTGGCATCGCTCGTCCAGCTTTCCGGCAGGAACAGCCGCAAGCTCAGCATGAGCGGAACTTCGCCCGAGGCCAGTGTCACCGATACCAGCGTCTGACAGTTGGCATTCTTACCGAGCGTCGTGGCATATTGTGGCGCGACGCCAACCGAGGCCTTGCCCTTCTTGGGCAAAGCGGTGTCGTCGATGATAAGCCAGGCTCTATCGCCACCAGCCAATTCATCCGCCTGGCTCCACAAGGTCGCTTCCAGCGGGGCGCTGTCCCACAGGCCGGCTCCGATGAAATGATGCAGCCGGTCATAGGAAATGGCGTCCGAACGGGCCGCCATGGGCTGGATGCTCTTGCGATCACCAGGACCAATCAGACCAGCGATATAGGCCGGGCACATCCGACGCCGCGTCTTGTTCCCCAGCCCCTCCAGATACGCTGCAAGCCACCGCTCCAAATCCGCCTGCCAATCCACATCCATCGCCAGCCTCCACAAAAGCTGGCTCCCTATGAATCACGCATCTCGCGTCAGGGGGAATCCCAAAAATTAAACTTCTGCCAAAGTAGTGCTAACCGGGATCGCCAATACAGGCGTCACCACTCTCAAGTATGCAAATGCCCACGGGCCACGTTTTTTAACGGGGTGTCATGCCACCAATAAGCTATCGGCCGCGACCCTCCTGACGCTTTCATAACACGACCCGTTTCTACCGCACACAGGAGGGCTCAGCCGGGGGCAGTTTTTTAGAATATCCCTCTTGTCTTAAACTTCTCAAGCTCTGGTGCGATACTGGAGCTACTGCTCAGCACGGCATTAATGCCGTGCTGAGCAGGCGGCGGATGGATCGGTTCCCTCTGGGTCTTGAAGGACCGTGGAGG
>NZ_RAPF01000026.1 GCF_003610805.1 Altericroceibacterium spongiae
GGGTCGTGCGGCTGAGCGGAACAGGAAAGTGTCATAAGGCACTGTTTGGCTCGATACAGCGATAGATGGTGGCCGGGTGAACGTTGAAGGTCCTTGCGACGGCGCTAATGGACTTACCCTCGAGAACGAGTTGGCGAGCGAGCTCCGCCTGATCTGGGCGCATTTTCTTTGGGCGTCCGAAGCTCACACCGCGCGCCATCGCCGCCTTTCGCCCCTCCTCGGTTCGGCTCAATATGAGAGTCCGCTCGAACTGGGCGATCCCAGCGAATACGGTCATGATCATCACGCCAGACGGGGACGTGGTATCGGCCCAAGGTTCATCAAGCGATTGTAATCCTGCCTGCTTTTCCTTGATGCGTTCCGCGATGTGCAGGAGTTCGATGGTGGATCGCGCCAAACGATCGAGGCGGGCGACGACGAGAACATCGTCTTTGCGCAGGTGACCCATCAGCTTTTCAAGCTCGGGCCGGCCACGAGCGGCCCCCGATATTTTCTCTTCGAACATCATTTCACAGCCCGCCTCCGAGAGCCGACCGCGCTGGATTTCCAAGTTCTGATCCTCGGTGGAAACGCGCGCGTAGCCGAGCTTCATGCGACTGCTCCAGATATTGTGCGAAAGTTACTGCAAAACAATTTTGTTTCGCACATATGTTTTGCGAAGAAATTCGCCTTGTTTATCGGCATGGGCCGTCCCCTTCGCAAAAGTTGAAAGTTTCGCACGGTATGCCCACCCGTCACCTCACTGACGCCCAGCGTCAGGGCTTTGCCCGCTTTGATGGCGAACCGTCGGCCGATCAACTCGCGCGATATTTCCATCTGGACCAAACTGATCGCGACCTCATTGGAACTCTGCGCGGCGACCACAATCGGCTCGGCTTTGCCGTGATGCTGACGAGCGCCCGGTTTCTGGGCGCATTTCCAGTCTCGCCCGCCGAGATCCCAGCGTCGGTCCTGGCGGCCGTGATCGAACAACTCGCTCTTGAACCCGGCACGGACGTGGACGCCTATTTTGCGGGAAGCCGACGCATCCGGCACCTCGCGCTCATCCGGACGCACTGCGGCTTCACGGACTTTGGCGACAACGCGGTGGCACGTTTCCGGCTGACCCGATGGCTCTACGCCCTTTGCTGGAGCGGCGACGATCGGCCCGGCCCCCTGATTGATCGAGCTGCGGCCTGGCTGATCGCCAACAAGGTGCTGCTGCCGGGCGTCACGGTCGTCGAGCGCCTGGTTGGCAGGATCCGCGATCGTGCGCGGACCAGGCTTTGGCGCCATCTGGTCGCCAGCTTGAGCGATGACCAGCGCGTGCGCATCGCCGCGCTGTTTGACGATGGCGACACATCCACGTTCGCCGCCCTGGACGCGCTCCGGACCGTTCCCTCCAAGCGCATGCCGACCGAACTCTTCCGACACCTTGATCGGCTCGATGCGGTCCGGGCGTTCAATCTGCGGCCGGCGCCACCGCGGGGCGTTCCCGCCACAACCCTTGAGCGGCTCGCGCGGGTAGCGCGCGTCGGCAAGCCCTCGGCCATCGCCGCCCTTCAGGAGCCTCGTCGAACCGCGACCGTAGCCGCGCTCTTCCATACGCTCGAAGCGGCGGCCCAGGACGACGCCGCCGAGCTGGCCGAGGCTCTGCTCGCCGACTTGGTGAAAGGGGCTGAAGCCGCCGACAAACAGGCCCGCCTGCGCAGTCTGCGCGATCTCGATGGCGCCGCGATGCTGCTCCACGCAATGGGTCTGTTGGTTTTGACCGACGACGCCCTGCCCCTCAATGAATGGCGAGATGTGCTCTTCGAGCGGTTGCCCCGTCCCGACATCGAGGCCGCCATGTCCAAGGTGGAGGCGATCGCCAAGCCCGCGGAGACCAAGCCCTATGATCAACTGCGAACAAAATGGCGGAGCGCCCGGCGATTGTTCTTTGAAATCGCTACCCGCATCGAGACCGACGCTGCCCCAGGTGGCAAAAACGTCAAGGCCGCGATCAGCTACCTCAAGGGCGTGGACGACTGGTCCTCTCTCGTCAAGATGCGCGGCGCACCGATCGCTGCGGTCTCGAAGGCGTGGAGGCAACATGTCCTGGATGACGATGGCAGGATGCGCGACCCGAAGGCCTATGTCTTCGCGATCATCGATGCGTGGCGTCTGGCGATCAAGCGTCGCGATGTGTTCGCCAAGCCCGGCATCCGATACGGGGATCCCCGGCGCGGGATGCTCGAGGGCGAGTCCTGGCACAATTCCAGGTTGATGGTAGCACGCGCCCTGGGCCGATCTCTGGAAGCCGACATTGAGATTGACGGTCTCTCCCGCCTTCTCGACGAGGCATATCGACATGTCGTTGCGCGCGCCGGCGACAATCCGGACCTGCGTTTTGAGACGGTCGCCGACAAGATGGGGATTGTGGTCACGCCCCTCGACAAGCTTGATGAACCCGAGAGCCTTCGAGCACTTCGCGCCGCCGTCCAAACGCGCATGCCGAAGGCCGGAATGCCCGACATCTTTCTTGAAGTCATGGCGCGAACCGGATTTGCCAAGTCCTTTACGCATCTGAGCGAGCGTCAGGCCACCGTCGAGCACTTCGAGATAAGCCTGTGCGCGACCCTGGTCGGCGGCGCCTGCAACATCGGTCTTGAGCCGATCGTGCGCCCGGAATTTGCGGCTCTGCGTCGCGACCGTCTTTCTTGGGTCGGTCAGAATTTCATTCGGCCCGAGACCATCGCCGCGGCCAACGCCGCGATCGTTTCCGCTCACAGTCGTCTGGATATCGTCCAACATTGGGGCGCAGGCGAGGTGGCCAGCGCCGACGGCATGCGTTTTGTCGCTCCGTCGAGCGCCATACACGCCGGGCCCAACCCCAAATATTACGGCCAGGAGCGCGGCGTCACTTGGTACAACATGATTTCCAATCAGTTCAGCGGTCTGACCGGAGCGGTCATCCCCGGCACGTTGCGCGACAGCCTGGTCGTCCTGGCTCTCCTGCTGGAGCAGGAAACCGAGCTCGATCCTCTGGAGATCATGACCGACACCGCCGCCTATTCCGACGCCATTTTCGGTCTGTTCTGGCTCTTGGGCTACCGGTTCAGCCCCCGTCTGGCGGACATCGGCGACGCCAAACTCTGGCGTATCGACCGCCAGGCGAGCTATGGGCCGTTCGATCAGACCGCCTGGGGCAGGGTTAAAATCAATCTGATCCGGGAAAACTGGTCCGACCTTATCCGCTTGGCCGGATCGCTCAAGCTCGGCCACCTCAAGGCCGCAGGCGTCATGCGAATGCTGCAGGTCAAAGACCGCCCAACAACGCTGGCCAAGGCCCTGTCTGAACTCGGCCGCATCATCAAGACGCTGCATATCCTGCGATACATCGATGACCGGCCGTTCCGGCGACGAATATTGTTTCAGCTCAACCGGCAGGAATTGCGCCACAAGCTCGGTCGGCGCGTCCATCACGGCGATCGGGGCGAAATCAGAAGCCCTCTGCGTCAGGGCCAAGAGGAGCAGCTTGGGGTCCTCGGTCTGGCCCTCAACTCCATCGTCCACTGGAACGCTGTCTACATGCAGGAAACCGTGCGCCAACTCAGCGAGGCCGGGACGCCGCCGCTGCCCGCCGATATCGCTCGGCTCTCGCCGATATCTTGGCGTCACATCAATTTCCTCGGCCGCTACGACTTCTCCGTGCCTGACGCCGTCGCAAACGGCGGCCTCAGACCGCTACGCCAACCTAATTCCGAATGGGACTTTTGAAAGGAAATAATGCCCCTTACGACACTTTCCTGTTCCGCTCAGCCGCACGACCC
>NZ_RAPF01000027.1 GCF_003610805.1 Altericroceibacterium spongiae
AGGCGGGCGAGGAAGCGGATATGATCGACGCCTTCAGCGGCACATTGCCGGGCGAGCTTGTGGTGCTCTCGCAGGCACGTAGGCAGCTTGAGTGCCTTGAGATTGTGAGCGAGAAGAAGCTCCGGGGTCTGATCGCTCATGCGGCCTCCTGCTGGTCGGAGAGCAGGCTCAGATAGGCTCTGGCAAAGGTCTTCTCGACCGTTGTGCGTGGCAGGAAGGGATAGACGTCCAGGTCCAGCCTGGGCGGTACGCGTTCGACCCGGCACAGGGCGAGGTGCTTGACGGCATCGAAGCCGATGGCGCCAAGATCAATGGCCTGTTCCACCGCCGCCTGGAGATCGGCGAGGGTGAACGTTTCCAACAGGCGCAGCACCTGTACATATTCACGCCTGCCATGCTTGTGCATGCGGCCTTCCATCAACCGCTGCAGTGTCGTGAACGCTTCGGGCAAATCCCAGCCCTGCAAAGGCGCGGCCTGGTCGAATGCGTTGATCTTCTGCTCGATCAGCGGGAGATAGTGGAGCGGGTCGAAGATAACCTCCTCGCGGGCATAACAACGAGGATGACGGGCGATGACTTCGCTGCGGCAGCCGACCACCACCTCATCGACATAGGCCCTGATCCAGACCTCCTGATGGCCCCAGGCCACCGGAACCGAATAATCGTTGGTCCTGTAGCGCACCAGGGATTGCGAGGAGACCCGCCCGCTCGTCTGATCGCAGGCCTCGAAGGGTGTAGCGGGCAGAGGCTGCATGGCTGCCAGATCGCGTTGCAAGCGCTCACCGATCGTCTCGCTCTGTCCGCGCACCTTGTCCTGCTGGCGCTTGCGGCATTGCTCCTCCAGCCATAGGTTGAAGGCCTCCCAGGTCGGGAACTTCGGGATCGGCACCATGAAATTGCGGCGGCAGTAACCAACCAGCCCTTCCACATTGCCTTTCTCGTTCCCCTTGCCCGGGCGGGCATAGCGGTCGCGGATCACATAATGCGACAGGAAAGCGCTGAACAGCGTGGCACGCTTGCGCGTGCCGTCTGGCAGGATCTTCGCCACAAGGCAGCGATCGTTGTCATAGACGATCGAGCGCGGCACCGCGCCGAAGAACGCGAAGGCATGAACGTGTCCGTCCACCCAGGCTTCCGCCACCGCCGCCGGATAGGCCCGCACATAGCAGGCATCACTGTGCGGCAGATCGAGTGCGAAGAAGTAGGCCTTCTGCTGCACCCCGCCGATCTCCACCAGCGCTTCCCCGAAATCGGCCTGCGCATCCCCCGCCGGGTGGGCCAGCGGCACGAACATCTCCCGGCTGCGTTGCTCACGCTCGCGGATGTAATCCTTGATGATCGTATAGCCGCCGGTGAAACCATGCTCGGCGCGCAAGCGGTCGAATACCCGCTTCGCCGTATGGCGCTGTTTGCGCGGGACGCAGCGGTCCCCTTCAAGCCATCCATCAATGATCGCCACAAACCCGTCCAGCTTCGGGCGCTGCGGGACAGATTGACGCCGGTAACCCGGTGGCGATGAAAACGACAGCATCTTGCGCACCGTGTCGCGCGACACATTGAAACGCTTCGCCGCCGCCCGCTGGCTCATGCCATCCGCGCAAGCCAAACGGACCTGAAGATAAAGTTCCACGCTGTAGATCCCCACACCTCCCTGACTTGGCAGAAAGGCTTCAAGGTGGACGACTTTTACGCCGCCCGCAGCAGGACTATCCCGCCGCTAGCGTGGCCGAATATTGCTCCGCCGTTCTCATCGCGAAGGGAAAAGAGCAGGGTGCAAGGCTCGTGACTGGAGGCGAGGTGCCGAAAGATCCTGCGCTCGCCGCAGGCTGGTTCGTCGAGCCGACAATCTTTGCCGACGTCACTTCACAAATGGCGATAGCTCGTGAAGAGATATTCGGGCCTGTCCTGTCGGTGATCCGCTGGTCTGATGAAGACACTCTGTTCGAGCAGGTTAACGAGCTGGACTACGGCCTTACTGCGGCGATATTCACACAAGATTTAAATACTGCGCACCTTGCTGCGCAGCGTGTGCAAGCAGGATACGTATGGATCAATAATGTCAGCGAGCATTTTCCAGGTGCACCGTTTGGCGGATACAAACAATCAGGGCTAGGTCGAGAAGAGAGTCTGGAGGAAATGTACGAATTCAGCCAACTGAAAAATGTAAACATCAAGTTCTGACTATTAATTTTCTTAAATATCTACGAATTTTCCAGATCCATATTGTCAAGATGCGATTTGAGATTGGCCGACATACGCGCAAGCACGGATGCGCAAATCGCAACCTCGGCAGGATCAATGCCGCTTTGCGCCACGCGATTGATGTCTATTGCATATTGCATGACTTCCTTCTCGAGGGCTTTACGGGTCGTGCGGCTGAGCGGAACAGGAAAGTGTCGTAAGGGGCATTATTTCCTTTCAAAAGTCCCATTCGGAATTAGGTTGGCGTAGCGGTCTGAGGCCGCCGTTTGCGACGGCGTCAGGCACGGAGA
>NZ_RAPF01000028.1 GCF_003610805.1 Altericroceibacterium spongiae
GCATTTGGCATTGGCCCCTCGGTCATGACCGAGGCCATGGACGTGCTCAATCAGCATTTTGCCAATGCTGCCTGATCCCCAGACGGGGTGACGCTGCCCGGCCGTCACCAATGTTTGCAACAGAGCCTCGTCATGAGAGCCTTCGGTGAACACCAGCACGTGCAGGCGATCCCCGATCATGCCCAGGGCGACGAACCGGACCTCTCCATAATCGAAGCGGTCATCTTCACGCTCAAACGCCGTCTCCCAATCGAACCGTTCCGCAGCCAGCAAGGATAGGCCGTGCTTGGCGATATTGGTCTCATCCTTGGCCGGGTCGAACTCGATTTCCATGATATTCTGTACACCCATTAAATCGGTCGGGCAATAATTTTTGTGCACCCATAAATTGCTGCCCTATTCCGCCTGCAACGGCACCCAATTGCCCTTGCACGTTTGGGTTTTGGCGTCCCATCGTGCGGTGCATCCGTATAGCTGGCGCTCGATTTTCGGTTCCTGCGCCCAGCGATAGGCGAGGGCCGCGGCGAAGATCAGGCCCAGCCCGATCAGGGCGGCGGCGATCCATTCCTTCAGGCGGTCCCACCAGACCCCGGCGCTGATCCGCTGAAGCTGTCCAGCGGCCCGGTGGAGGGCATCGACCCCCGCGCCTGCCTGTGCGGCCCCTTCGGCGCGCTGGCGGGCGTCCTGCTCGATCTGGCGGGACAGGGCGGCGACTTGCTGGGCGACCCCTTCGGCCCCGGCCTTGCGCATGGCGTCGAGCAGGGTGCGATAGTCCGCGCCGGGATCGGAGGGAGGGGGCGCGTCGAACTCGGCAGGGTCGAAGGGATCAGGCATCGGCGGGGCCACCCTTGAAGGTCCAGCCCTCGAACGCCTTGCGGTCCTGATCGCGGCTGATCCGGCTCATCAGGTCATTGAGGTGGGATTCCCATGCGGGGTCTTTCATGGCGGCATCGAGGAGCAGACCGCCGAGGATGATCTTGCGTCGGGCATCGGCCTTGCGGTTCAGGGTAGCGGCGCGGGCTTCCAATGCCTGCAACCGAGCCCTTCGTAAAGCGGTGGACGCCTACAACGGGGCGAACCAGCACACCAAGGATCTCTATATCGAGCAGATCCAGCGCGAGCCGCAGATGGCGCGGGCGATGGGCCAGTTGCTCCACGAGCACGAGCTGGTCCTGCAGCGGGATCGCGGCATGAGCTTGTGAAAGCTCATATCAGCCATCATTTGCGCTTTGCCCGTAACTCCAAAACATAAGAAATAATGGAAGATTTTATTTTATCGCGAATAGGTTTCCATAGCTCATCACGACGCTCTTGTGCATTTCGAGCCATCATTTTGAACTCAAATCCGGAATCAATTGACGATTTAATTGCGATATAATTCGCATTAAGTTCGACTAACTGACTCTCTATTTTAGAACATTTGTTCATTGCGGCTTCTGCAATAATAGGAGCTGCGTCTGGACCCTTGTAAAATTTATTAGATTCATTTCGAGAACAGATAGCATATTCTTTAATGCCATTAGTTAGGGCTACGTTGACCTCATCCCTGAATTGTACTGTCGGATAACCGAACTGATTGAATTGTGGGTCGGCAGAAGCAGCTGTTAATATTGTCAGCATAGTGCCAAAAATCATATATCCCCCTTTGTCTCAATTTTACTTTTCACTCAGCCTAATTATTAGGCAACGATCTTATGGCTATCTTCGCTGATTGATTATACTTTCTCGCCGCGAGGGCTGTCGCCCTGGCGGCTGAACAGCCGCGACCAGACCCGCTGAAGCTGCGCAGCGGCCCGGTGGAGGGCATCGACCCCCGCGCCTGTTCGCTTAGGCCGCACCCGGGAGTAGTTACACTGGGTGTGGGTATTGTTGCCCGTCAGACCTCCCGATAGTCCTTCCTACTTAGGTCACCGCCTCGGATCGTCAGCGTCACAGCAAATCGCTTGAAGAGGCCCAGGAACTGATCAAGTGAGATCGGCAGGTCGATTTTCCGAACCGGCACCGGCTCTTGATTGAGCACGTCGCGGACCGCACCTTCGTAGTCTGGGGCGTCAACCACTACCGCCTGTATGGAGGGCTGGGTAACCTTGCCTCCGTGATTTTCACCTACCCATAATTCGACTGCTACAAGAAACTCTCCCGCCTGCATCAGTCCATTAGACCGAAGGTAGTCGCCAAGATCATTCTTGTCCGCGCGATCCGCCGCTGCTGAACCCTCGAAGTCGCCATACTGTACACCCGCTTTGAATGACATATCACTCTCCTTGCTAATTAGACTACAAGTGGCACGCTCATGCCTCACCGTCGGCTCTGTTGCAAACATTGGTGACGGCCGGGCAGCGTCACCCCGTCTGGGGATCAGGCAGCATTGGCAAAATGCTGATTGAGCACGTCCATGGCCTCGGTCATGACCGAGGGGCCAATGCCAAATG
>NZ_RAPF01000029.1 GCF_003610805.1 Altericroceibacterium spongiae
GCCCTGTCGGCTGCCTCTGGAGGGCATAGCGTGGAAGGTACGCCAGACAAGGCAATCAGTGAACGCCTAGGCGAAGCGGTTATCCGGCGGCAGATTGAGAGCTTTGCGGTCAGCGGAAGCGGCAGAAAATCGCCGGAGAACGTAATATGCTCCCAGCCTACCGAGGACGTATGGGCAAGGAGATTCTCAGGCACCAGGACAGATGTAGATCGCAGATGCTGGGCGGCGGCGTCCATGTAAATTGTGTTCCAATAGACGATCGCGACGATGACCAGGTTGAGGCCGGATGCCCGATATTGCTGAGCTTCATGGCTGCGGTCAATGATGCGACCCTGGCGGAAGGTATAGATCGCCTGCGTCAGGGCATGGCGTTGTTCGCTGTTGTTGAGGCCCGCATGGCCACGCCGGCGCAAGTCGGGATTTCCAGCCAGTCCAGCATGAACAGGGTGCGCTCGATCTTGCCGATTTCCTGTAGCGCCACGTCGAGCTGGTTCTGTCGCTCGTAGGCAGCGAGCTTTCGCAGCATGACCGACGGCGCGACATGGCCGGCCTTAATCGATCCTACGAGGCGCAGCACGTCATCTCATTGCTCACCGATGATGTCGGTGCGGATATGCTTGCCCAAGAGCGGAGCGATCGACGGATAGGCTGTTACCGGCGCGATCGGAGCAAGACGCCGGTCTGGAAAATCACGCAGGCGTGGGCAGAAGCGGAATCCCAGCATGGCGCACAGGCCGAAGACATGATCGGCCGCCCCGCCGGTGTCGGTGTAATGCTCGACGATTTTCAGATCGGTCCCATGACTGGAGAGGCCGTCGAGGACATAGGGCGCCTCATGTGTCGCCGCCGAGATCACGTTGACGTGGTAGGGCGCGCGCTGATCGGAATTATGGTGTAGAAGCCCATGATCGACGCCATAGCGGGCGTTGATGCCGCCACCCGATGCGCCGCGCTTCGCGCCCCTGAAGAATTGACCATCGGAACTGGACGTCGTGCCGTCGCCCCATACCCGCGAGAATGGCAGGTGGTGGTGCGCGTTGATGAGAACTGCCAAGGTCGCGCGGTAGCTGTCGGCGCGAATATAGGCGTCATGGGTCCACAGGAGCTGATCGCGCGTGACGCCCTAGCTCGCAGCCGCCATACGCGACAGGCCGAGATTGGTAGCATCAGCAAGGATAGTGGCGAGCAGCGCATTTTCATTGGGGCACGGCTCGCCGGTGCGCAGGTTGGTGATGCGGATGCGGGACATCATGGCATCGAGCCGGTGGGCCAGGGCTTCGGCATCGGGCGTGGCGATTCCTGAGCGCTGCTGCCGTTCAGTGTTGAAGGTGCAGCGCGCGTAATCGACGCATTTGATCGACTTTCGGACGATGCTCATGATACTGTCGCATTGGTCTCACTCGACCGGGACGCTCTCCTGCAAGCATCGGGACCGATGTTCACAAATATGTAGCTGCATGGTTGCCTGGTCAAGGCGCTGCCCGGCGGCATTCCGGATATGATCAACGCCGATGGCGATGATCTCGTATTCCACCGGATCGTCTTCTTCCTAGCAAAGGGCGTGATCGGCAAGAACGCGGCCAAAGGCTGGACGGACGAAAGTGGCCGACTGGCTCAAATATATCGAAAACGGCGCGGCAACAGCTGGCACTGCCGATCCGATCGGCACCTATGACTTCACATCGATGTGGAACCAACTTGGACTCAGTGACCTCCGGCGGTAACAGCCCTCACGCCATTCTTGATATGTTCTCGCTTAGCGTCGTCTGGCGTACTGGCCACGTTATGCC